>JADJAL010000001.1 GCA_016704305.1 Haliea sp.
AACTCCGGAAATCGCAGCTTCGGCACCAGTGCCAGGACTTGCCTCTTCCTTCGTGGTGTTGGCTTTCGTCTTACGGTCATACGCGCTGAGTCCTGAGATTTCCCAGCCCTCGGCGCGTTTGGTGAGGAGGGGGTGCAGATCCGCCATGAGGGCGAGTTCCGGCCTGGGTGCGGGCTTTCCAGCCGAGGTCGAGCGAGGGCCCAGGTCGCTGGAGCTGCTCGCCATCGAAAGATCATACGGTCGAGGATGCCGTCCACGAAGGTTTGCGGGGCGGTGGCGAGGCCGTGCCTGGCGGCGATGGTGGCGAGTTCCTTGGCGTTCTTCTCAGCCTTGAAGCGGGTGTAGCCGTCGCGGATGGCGGCTTCGGAGGCCTTCGCCCGCCTTGAGCGTGCCGATGTATTCGGCGATGTCGTCGCGCTCGTTCATGAACTTGGCATCGGCGCTGATAGGCCGATGAGTTCCTTCGGGTCATCTTCGGCTTGCCGGGCCCTTTTTCCGAAAACTTCGCGATCAGGCCCATGATGTAGTCGTAATCGATGACGGCGGAGGCAAAGAGCACGAACTCGAAATCGAGCTGGTCCACGATTCGGTGGAGTCGCCTTTGTCGCCGCCCTTGCCTCTGCGGCTCTTTGAGCCGCTTGGCGGTTTCCAGGTACTGGCCTTTGAAGCCGCGCAGGTTTTGATCGGGCAGCACCTGCTCGATGGCAGCTTTGTGCTCCCCGGTCAGGTCGGTGTATTGGTCAAGCTGGGTCTTGAGCCGCTGGACTTCCTTGAAGTGGGTGATGAAGGCGGCCTTGGCGGCGTCGCCCTAGAGATTCGCCACGGCGGAGGGCGTGCAGTCGAGGCCTTGGGATTTCATGAAACCGTCTAGCTTCTGCACGGCGGTCTCCAGTTTCTGGATGACAACGGGGGCCTTGTCCACCAGCCAGATTTCGCGGGCCTGCTCGCCGGTCTTCTCGCCGGAGAAGAGGGCGATGGCGGCATCCACCGCGTCCTGCTGCTGGCGGAAGTCGAGGATGTTGCCGTAGGGCTTGCTGTCGTTGAGCACGCGATTGGTGCGCGAGAACGCCTGGATCAAGCCGTGATGCTTGAGGTTCTTATCCACGTATAGGGTATTGAGGTACTTGGAGTCGAAACCGGTGAGCAGCATGTCCACCACGATGGTGATATCGATTTTCTGGGCGTGCGGCAGATCGCTGTTAGGGTATTGCTGATCTTTGATGCGCTTTTGCACGTCCTGGTAGTAAAGATCGAACTCGCTGAAGCTGGTGATTGGTGCCGTAGCGGGCGTTATAGTCCGCGAGGATGGCCTTCAGCGCCGGCTTCTTCTTCTCCGGCTCGACCTTGTTGTCCTCCTGCTCCTGCGGCAGGTCTTCCTGAATCTGCTTCACATCAGCATCGCCCTCGGCAGGCGGAGAAAAGACGCAGGCGATGTGGAGCGGCTGGAAGTCGGGATCGGAAGCCTGTTTTTCCGCCTGCATGGCCTTGAACCGTGCGTGGTATTCGATGGCGTCATTGATGGACGAAGTGGCGAGGATGGCATTGAAGCGGCGTCCGCCGGTGGCCGCATCGTGCTTGCTCAGAATGGCCTCGATGACCGCTTGCTTCGCAGGGCCTCGCCCGGCTTTGGCGAGCCTTTCGCCTCTCTCTCCTTGCGGCTTGAAGTAGTCCACATGGAAGCGAAGAACGTTTCCGTCCTCGATGGCGTGGGTGATGGTGTAGGCGTGGAGCTGCTTCTGGAACAGATCCACCGTGGTTCGCATGGAGGCCTGGCTGTCCTCGATCTTCTGCAAGGAAGCATTGGCCTCGAAGATGGGCGTGCCGGTGAAGCCAAAGAGCTGGGCGTTGGGGAAGAACTCTTTGATAGCCTTGTGGTTGTCGCCGAATTGCGAGCGGTGGCATTCGTCGAAGATGAAGACGATGCGTTTATTGCGGAGCGGGGCCAGCATCTCCTTGTAGGTCTGCTGGTCGTTCTTCTTCCGCTGCTTATTGCGCTTGCTGTTTTCATCCAGCGCGAGGCCGAGCTTCTGGATGGTGGTGACGATCACCTTGTCCGCGTAGTCCTCGGAAAGCAGCCGCCGCACCAGGGCGGCGGTGTTGGTGTTTTCTTCGACGCAGCCTTCCTGGAACTTGTTGAACTCCTCGCGCGCCTGGCGGTCGAGGTCCTTGCGGTCCACGACGAAGACGCATTTGTGAATGTGGTCGTTTTCCTTGAGCAGCGTGGAGGCCTTGAAGGAGGTGAGCGTCTTGCCGCTGCCGGTGGTGTGCCAGACGAAGCCGTTGCCGCTGTCGTCGTGGATGCACTTCACCATGTGCTGCACGGCATAGACCTGATAGGGCCGCATCATCAGCAGCTTTTGCTCACTTGCGAGCAGCACCATGTAGCGGCTGATGGTCTGGCCGAGGTCGCACTTTTCGAGGAAGGCTCGGCGAACTCGTCGAGGTGAGTGATCTTGCGGTTGTCTTCGCCTGCGAACTCATAGATGGGCAGGAAGCGCTCTTCGGCATTGAAGGCGAAGTGGCGGGCGTTGTTGTTGGCGAAGTAGTAGGTGCGGTCGCGGTTGGTAACGATGAACAGCTGCATGAAGCAGAGCAGCGTTTTGGTGTAGCCATTACCAGGGTCGTGCTTGTACTCGACGATCTGCTCCATGGCCCGGCGTGGGTTCACGCCCAGGGTCTTCAGCTCAATCTGCGCACTGGGCACGCCATTGATGAGCAGGATGAGATCATAGCGGTGGTGGCTGTTGTCCGTGTTGATGCGGAGCTGGTTGATGACCTCGAAGGTGTTTTTGCACCAGTCCTTGAGGTTGACCAGCGTGTAGTTCAGCGGTGTGCCGTCGTCACGAGTGAAGCTATTGCGCTCGCGCAGGTCTTGGCGGCGGTAAAAACATCCGGAGTGACGATTTCATCCAGCAGGAGCAGGTCTTCAAGGTTGCGTTCGCGTATATCCATTGGCTAGCTACGGACGCATTTGGGGGCGCGGATGGAGCAGGCGGCATCCCATATCCAGGATTCGAGGGATTTGTCTTTGACGGGTTTGGTTTTTGCCACGCGACGTGCTGTCTCCAGTCCATGAATGTCGCTATCGGGGGATGCAACGAGCGTAATACTAGAGGCAAACGCGCGCCAGGATGCTACGCCATCGGCAAGGACGAGGACACCACCTCCCCAAACTCCTCATACACCACCGCCGAGGTATCCGTCAGGTCGAGCGAATCCGACATCGTCAGGCCGCTGCGCTCGGCAATGTCGCGTAGATTGTTCAAGACCGCGTCGATATCGTCGGTGTCAATCTCGTAGATCGACATGTAGGGGTAGGCCTCCCCTTCCACCAGGCTGCGGGCGTAGCGAAAGCGCTGCGCGGAGGTGAATCCCGGCAGCGCGACGAGTTCACCGAGGTGCACGTTCTGGTACCACTCGTTGTATTCCGCTTCGCGTCCCTGCGTGGGACGGCTCATCACCACCATTTTGTAGCGCGGCATCGGATTATTCTTCCGGGTTGGAGTGGCTGGCGAGATCCCGCGCCGCGCCGCCAAACACTGGTTTTCGTTTTTCCCGCAGCGAGGCAATGCCTTCGGCGTAATCCGCCGAGCGCACCGTGATGCCCTCGTAGGCGAGGCCGGTGTCCATCATCGCGGTCGCGATGCGCTTGAGTTCCATGTTGAGCAGCACCTTGGTCCAGCGGATCGCATCGGTGGCGCCGGCGAGCAGGCGATTGCAGAAAGCTTCCACCGCCGCGTCCAGTTCATCCAGCGGCATGCAGTGATTGATCAGGCCGATCTCTTTCGCGCGTGGCGCGGTCAGCAACTCGCCGGTCAGCAGGAACTCCTTCGCCAGGCAAATGCCGATACGCTGCGGCCAGATCAGCGCCCCGCCGTCACCGGCGACCAGGCCGATGGCGACGTGGGGGTCGCCAATCCTCGCGCTGTCGGCGGCGAAGATGACATCGCAGAACAGCGCCAGCGTCGCGCCGAGCCCGACGGCATGGCCGTTCATGCGGCAGATCAGCGGCTTCTCCATGTCGAGGATCGCGAACACGATGCGCTTGGCCTGGCGCACTTCTTCGTCGAACTGGCTGGGATTGGCGGCGTGCGATTGTATGTGCGCCATGTCGCCGCCGGCGGAAAACGCCTTCCCTGCCCCGGTAAGCACGATGACGTCGGAGTGCGGATCGTTGGACGCAAACACAATTGCTTCCGGCAGCTCCGCGTGCATGGTCGCGGTCACTGCATTCATCGTGTCCGGCAGGTTGAAGGTAATCGTCAGCAGGCGACCTTTTCGCGTTAGCAGTAACGTCTCGAACGTGGGTAACCATTCTCTGGTTGGTGAGGACATGGACGGTCGGCCTTCTCTGGTTGTATTTCTGGTACTGTTATCTGGATTTATCCGCGCTCCACTGTCGTCAGTTTCGCCGCTTTCTCCAGTGTTGATTTTTTCGCGGGACTTACCTGGCCACCCGCTGTCTGCTCGATAATATCATTGACCGCGACATACGCGAATGTCAGGGCCGGGCCGATGGTGCCGCCCGCGCCGGGATACACGTTGCCGAACGGGCTGCCGGCGTTGTTGCCCGCGGCATACAGTCCTGGAATCGGTTGCCCGTTGCCATCGAGCACCCGCGCACGCGCATCGGCCTTCAGGCCGCCTTTGGTACCGAGGTCGCCGAGGTTGATCGGCACCGCGTAGTACGGCGCGGTTTCAATTGCGCCGAGGCACGGGTTGGGCGTGACCGCCGGATCGCCAAACATACAGTCATAGGGATTGCCACCGCGACCGAATTCAGGATCGACACCGCTTTTGGCGAAGCTGTTCATATTCGCGACGGTGCGCGCGAGCGCCTGCAGCGGCAGGTGGATTTTCTGCGCCAGCGCCTCCAGCGAGTGCGCCTTGAAAATATAGTGATCCCAGCGGTCCTTCGGTATCAGCCAGTCCGGCATCAGCGCGGTGGGCATGAAGCCACCGGCCGTGTAATTGGCGCGGAAGGTCGCGTCGAACACCAGCCAGCAGGGCGTATTGGCGCCGGTCTTCAGTTGGTCGGCGACCATCGCGGCGCCGAACTCGTCGTAGCTGCAGGCCTCGTCGACGAACCGCTCGCCGTTGCGATTGACACACACGCTGTGCGGCCTGCCGACGTCGAACGCCGCCTGGTGGATCTCCTCGAAGTTGGACGCTTTGGGCATCGGCATATGCATCGTCGGAATCCACCAGCCGCCTTCGGTGTGCTCGGTGTCGGCGCCGATTTTCAGGCCCGCCAGCAGGGCTTCACCGCGATTGCCATCCTCCGGCGTGCTGCTGTGTCGCGTAAGCCCCGGCACCGGGAAAAAGCGCTCGCGCAATTCCTGGTTCCACTCAAAGCCGCCGGCGCAGAGAATGACGCCGTGCCGCGCGTGGATCTCATACCCACGGCCGAAGTGCATGGCCTTCACGCCAGTGACCGCGCCGCCGGTGACGAGCAGTTCATCGAGCCGCGTTTCCAGGCGCACCTCGACACCGCGATCAAACAGCTGTTTGAACAGGTGTCCCATCAATGCCCCACCGGTGGTGAAGCGCCGGTCGCGACCGCCGATCAGGCGCGTGCTTATATCGCCCCAGTAGCGCCACAGGATTTTCGCGAGTGCCTTGATCCAGCCGTCGCCACGCGTGGAGATCGAGAAGAATTCCGGCAGGTCCATCGAGTAGCGGTTCATCAGTTTGAAACGCGTGTACTGCTCGCGCATCAACACGAACTTGTCGCCCAACTCGCGCCCGTCGAACGTGTCGCACACGATCGAGCGGTCGCTGCGCGCGCCGGGCGATTCACTGAAGTAGTCAGGCCAGGCGGCGGGCATGACGGGCACGCCCAGCGATTTCAGGAAGTGGATCATCTTGGGCGCCTGCTCGACGTAGGCCGCCAGTCGATCGCGCTGCACCGGCCATTTGATCAGGCTGTCGAGGTAGGCAAAGGCCTGCTCCGACGTGTCGTCGTTGGGTTCAAGCTGGTGATTGGGTACCCAGATGACACCGCCAGAGGTGGCCGAGGTGCCGCCGAATTTGTGCGTTTTCTCGACCACCAGCACCGAGAGGCCGCGCTCGGCGGCGCGCAATGCCGCCATCGTGCCGGCGGCGCCGGAGCCGACCACGATCACGTCGTATGTTTCGTTGTGAATCATCTGTTATCTCCGTTTCAGCGTGGGTCGATTTACAGTTCCAGCGCCCGCGCGCGCGTCGAACAGTTCGCGCAGGTGATTGACCGGATCGCCTGCAGTGATGCCGCCGTCCACGGGCAGCACCACGCCGGTAATTTGGGCCGCCCTGTCGCTGCTGAGAAACAGCACCGTCTGCGCCACGTCCTGCGGACGGCCATGGCGCTTCAACGGCTGGTTCGAATCCCACACAGGCGCCAGCGCGTCGCGCACCTTGACCATCTGCTCCTCGCTGATGCCGGGCAGCGTGAACGACGTCAGCGGCGTGCGGATGTGGCCCGGCGCCAGGCAGTTGACGCGGATGCCGTACTCGGCAAGGTCGATGGCGATGCATTTGCTCAGGTGGATGACGGCCGCCTTGCTCGCCCGGTACGACACCAGGGCCTGGCCCGGCAGGATGCCGGCGATGGAGGCGTTGTTGATGATCACGCCACCGCCGCGCTGCGCCATGTGCTTGCCGGCGCAGCGACTGCCCAGCAACACGCTGTACAGGTTGACGTCGATCACGCGGTGGAAGTCGGACAGGTCATCATCGAGGAAGCGCGGATGCTGCGCGCCAGAAATCCCGGCGTTATTGAACATGATATGCAGTCCGCCGAAACGCGCCACGGCCTCGTCCACCAGCGCCTGCACGTCAGCAGCATTAGCCACGTCAGTGTGCCGGAAGCTGGCCGCAGCGCCGAGTTCGCCCGCCAGTTCCGCGCCGCGCTGTGCGTCGATGTCGGCCAGCAGCACCTGCGCGCCCTCGGCCACGAACAGTTCCGCCGTCGCCCGGCCAATGCCGCTGGCGGCACCGGTGACGATCGCTACCTTGCCATTCAGTTCCTGCGCCATTAGTTCCTCCGACGTGTAAACGTGATCGGCAGGCGTTCAATCGAATGCGTGGCGACCGTCGGCAGGTAGTTGATCTCCTGCGGCGCGATGGCCAGCTGGATGTTCTCCAGCCGCTTGACGATCTCGCGCGCCGCCACCTTCAGCTCCATGCGCGCCAGCGACAGGCCGACACAGCGGTGGATGCCCGCGCTGAACGCCATCTGGCGGCCGATGTTGCTGCGATTGAGGTCGAACTCGCGCGGACAGGGGAACACGCTCTCGTCGTCGTTCACCGAGGCAAACAATAACAGCAGATGGGCATTGGCGGGCAACAGCGTGCCGCCCAGTTCCACCTCCCGGGTGGTCATGCGGGCGAGGCCGCGCACCGGCGGTTCAAGCCGCAGCAATTCCTCGACGAAACGCGTCAGCAGGCGCTCGTCGTCCACGGCCTCCGCCAGCTGTTGCGCCACCGCCGGTTGCGTCGCGAGGATCATCAGCAGGTTGCTGAGCGCGGTGGCGGTGGTTTCATTGCCGGCGATCAACAGGGCGCGCACCAGCGGCACCACCTCTTCAAATGACAGGGTCGGATTCTCCTCGTCATCGCTGCGCGCGTGCACCAGGTCGGAGATCATGTCCTCGCGTGGCTGTCGTTCGCGGTCGCGAATATTGGCAATCAGGCAGTTCTGCAGCTCGCAGATCTGCCGCGCATTCTCCAGCATCTGTTCATGCGTCTGCATGCGCCCGATCTGCGCCGCCACTGCGAGCGACCAGCCGCCGATTTTATTTTCGTACTCGCGCCCGAGGCCGAGCTGTTCGCAGATCACGCGAACCGTGAGCGGTACCGAGAATTCACTCACTGTTTCAATCTGGCCCTTGTCGGCAAAGCTCTCGATCAGGTCCGCGACAATCGCGGTGATACGCGGCTCCAGTTCTTTGACGCGGTGCGCGGAAAACGCGCTCTCCAGCAATTTGCGAATGCGTGTGTGGTACGGCGGATCGGTCATGATGGGATCGGCGAAAAAGCCGCCGCCGTCGCGGATCACGATTTCCCGAAACTCGTCATTGAAGCCCTTCGCGTACTGTGCCTGATAACCGCGCTCCAGCGAGAACGTGGCGGGGTCGCGCACCACGGTCTGCAGATCGTCATAGCGCGACACCAGGTACATATCGAGTTTTGCATCGTAGTGCACCGGGTCCTCGCGGCGCATCGCGGCGTAGAACGCGGTGGGGCGCGCGAGAATCTCCGGGTCGGCCAGCGAGACTTCGCCCAGCGTTATGTTGCCTGCGTCCACCGGGCAGCTGCCAGCGCCCTGCGCATTCGCATCAATCGTCACCATGGTTATACCTCACTTTCTGCTTGTTCATACAAGATTGCATTCATTACTGCAGCGTGTTGCTGCTGGCACTGAAGCCGTTGCACTCGAGCTGCAGCGCATTTGCCTGGCAGGCGGCGCGAAACTCGCGCGGCCCCTTCTTGAATACGCGCTTGAACATACGACTGAAATGCGCCGGACTCTTGAAGCCCACCTGGAACGCTACCTGTGCGATCGAGATTTCACCCGGCGCTGAAGAGGACAGCCAGCGACTGGCAATCTCCATGCGCTTGTCCCACAGCAATTCAGAAAACGGCGTGCCGTTCTGCTTGAGCAGGAACGACAGGTAGCGCGGCGAGATGTCGCTGGCCTCGGCCACCATCGTGATCGTCAGGTGCGGGTCGGACAGGTGCACGTCGATGTAGCGCAACGCCTCCTGCAGGCGCAGGTCCGGCAGCGACTGGCGCACCGGCCTGCTGTTGACGCTGTTGTTGACGACGTCGGCCACCACCGACAGCGCACTGTCGAGCAGCAGTTGCGCCGTGTGCTCCGACAGCGTACCGGTATCTTCAAACACCTCGACGAGCAAACGCTCGGCGAGCGCAAACTCGCGATCCCGGCCCGTTATCGTAAATCCCGCATTGACCTCGTGCGGGACAAAGCGGCGGAAGACATGCGTCGGCACGATGACATGCAGCACTTCATGCTGCAGCTGCTCGTCCGGTTGGCATTGAATGTAGAACGGCGTCATCGATTTCGTGATCGCGAAATGCCCGGCCTCGACCTCGCTGTGGCCACACTGGTGGGAGATGCTCATGCGCCCGCTCTTGACGAACCACAGCACCGTGACGTCGGTCGCGTCCTCCCTGATGTGAGCCCAGGTGCGCCGGAAGGACAACCGCGTCTTCGAGCGCAGGTGTATGATCGAGCAGGATCCCACGGCCTTTTTCTCCGCGCGCACATCTATCACCGAGCCCGCTTCGATGGTGTAGTCTCCCAGGTAGTATTCCTGGTTCTTCTCACCCCGGTACGCACTCTGGCACTCACGGTAGTTGCCCTTGTCGAATGCAAACAGTGTTTCAGTCATCAGCGTGTCACTCCTGCTTCTGCGAGTTGTTGTTGCTGTTCGCGCGACAATCCCAGGATATCGCCGAACACGTAGGCGTTATGCTCGCCGAGGCGCGGCGCAGCGTCGGTAACGACGGCCGCCCTGCTCATCTTCCAGGCCGGACCCAGCGTGGTTTTGCTTTGCCCGCTTCCGTCGCTGACCTGTTGATAGAAACCACGCGCCCACAGGTGCGGGTCGGCGATCATATCGATGGAGCTCTGGCTGCGGGCTGCCGCAACACCGAGGTCCTGCAAACGGGACGCCAGTTCGGATGCGTCGTGATTCACCGTCCAGTGCGCCAGCTGTTGCTCGAGTTCGTCGCGGTTGGCCTGCCGCCCGCTGCCGCTTGCAAACCGCGGCTCCGCAGCCAGTTCGGCACGCCCCATGGCGCTGGCCAGCGCCGCCCATTCCTCATCCGTTGCCACCGCGATGCTGATCCACTCGCCGTCGCGGCACGGATAGGCCCCGTGCGGTGCCATGTCGGAATGTCGGTTGCCGTCACTGGCGGGCATCGTGCCATTAAGCGTGAAGTCCATGATGCTGTCGCCGATCATGCTGGTCATGCTTTCCACCGCGGACACATCGACGAACTGGCCGATACCGCCGCGCCGGCAATGCAACAGCGCAACGAGCGCGCCGTACGCAGCCATCGCGCCGAAAGTTGAATCGGCGTAGCGGATATTCATTCCCGATGGCGGCTGTCCTTCGTAGCCCACCAACGCGCTCAGGCCACCCAGCGCGGCGAAACACGGCGCGTACCCGGTCTGGTAACTGAGCGGCCCCTGGTTGCCGTACATGCCCATGGACACATACACAATCGCGGGATTCATGGCCCTGACCGTGTCGTAATCGAGCCCGAGCCGCTTGACCGCGCCGGGGCGCAGGTTCTCGACCACGATGTCGGACTCACGCAGCAGATCGAGGATAAGACGCACGCCCGCCTCGGTCTTCATGTCGATCTGTACACTGAGCTTCTGCGTGTTCACCGACTGGAAGCCGGGCGCGTTATTGATATCGGTAACACCGTAGACGCGCGTCACGTCGATGGCGGATTCGCTCTCGACGCGAATCACTTCGGCGCCGAGAAAGGCCAGCAGTTTGCCCACGCAAGGGCCAGCCCAGACCTTGGTCAGCTCCACCACGCGCACGCCCTGCAGGGGACCGCCGCGCGCTTTGCCGGAGATCGCGCGCGCAGGCTGATCCATCGGCCTGCGGCTGCGCTGCTCTACCCGCTGCTCTACCTGCTGCAATATGTCCTGCACGTGATGCTGGCCGAGCAACGGTGCCGGCGTGTCGATACGCGCCGGGGTTACGCTGAGTTTGTAGGGCACGGTGGGGTACAACGCCCGCCCCTGCACCGGATGATCCACCGCGCTGAAATAGCCGCGAAACTGGTATTGCGGCGAGGCCAGCAGGTCGCTGGCGTTGTTGACCGCCACCAGCGTCAGCCCCAATTTTTGCGCGGCTTCCGCCGCAGCGTGCTTGTCCTGTGTGCGCAGCCACTGCGTGATGTGGTGGCGGCACTGCGCGACACGCTCCGCAGTACACTCGCGCTCCAGCCAGTGCGGCGGAAAATCCGCCATCCACGCGGGATGATCCAGCAATTTGCCCAGCGCCTCCCAGTGCGCGGGCGCTGACATCCAGATGTACACATAGCCGTCGCGGCAGGGAAAAATACTGGCGGGCCCATGCAGATCGTATGCGGTGCGCGCGGTGCTGACGTTCATGTCACCGGCCACCATTTGCGCCAGCACATAGTCGGCGCGCGAGGCCAGCACTTCCTGTTTGGAAATATCGATGAAGCGTCCGAGCACAGATCCCTCCCGCTCATACAGCGCGGCAACGATGCACAGCGCGGCATCCAGCCCGGCCTCATAGCTGGGTAGAAAGCGGCCCGCGCCTTTCAGCGGCGGCCTTGTTTTGTGGAGTGTCTGTGGCGCCACTGGGCGTGTGGTAGCCCCAGCCACTCGCGTGAAACACATTGAGGTCATGCGCGTGCAGGCGATCGTCGGGGGGTTCACTCCCGTAGGCGGTAATGGAGCACAACACCAATGCGGGGTGCGCCTCATGCACACGCTCGGGGTTCAAACCAACAGCGCATAACCACGTCGCAGCGTGATCGTCGATGACCACGTCCGCATGTTGCAACAGTTGCGCGAGCGTGGCCGCGCCGTCTGGCGAATGCACGTCAAGCGCCAGCGAGCATTTGTTGGTATTCAAATAGGCGTACAGGCCACTGCGTTCGGGATCGTCGCCACGGCAGGCAAATGGCGCCATGGCACGGGTCGGGCTGCCACAGCCCGGCCGTTCGATCTTGATCACGCGCGCGCCGAAATCGGCCAGCAGTTTGCCGCAGTATTCGCCGGAGACGCTCTCGCCCAGTTCCAGCACGGTGTAACCTTCCAGCGCGGATGTTCTTGCCAGGCTCATAGCGACTGCCGCGTCAATTCGTAATCACCCACGTCGTCCACCCTGGCTGTCCAGCCGGGGTAGACCACTATCGTGGTGAAGCTCTCTTCGATGATCGCCGGGCCCACGACCGCATGGCCGGGCTTGAGGTCGGCGCCGAGCACGATCGCCGTCTCCCGGAAGCCATCACCCAGATTGGCGCGGCGGGTGCGTGCGACTGTCGCCGCCACCTGCGGCGCAGTGAAACCTTTGCCGACCTGCGGTGAATCCGTGGCAACGGAGGTGGCAAGACGCACGCCGGTGATTTCCGGCATCTCATCCTCGCGAATATGCCCGTATTCCTCGCGATGACGGTTATTGAACGCGGCGATGCCGCGCTGGCCCAGCGTGTCATCGACAAACGACAGCTCGCCAAGTCCCTGCGTAACGGCAATGGTGAACGTGAGCGAAAAATTCTGTCCCGGGTAGCGCATGTTCATCTGGAACCGTGCGCTTACCTGCGGCGCGGGAAAGCCTGCTGCGGTGAAATACTGCGCGGCACGATCAACCAGGCCCTGCCACAGCGCTGTCAGCGCGGCGACATCAAGGCTGTCGGCGGGCGCGATATAGGAGCGCTCCTCGTCGATGGCGGGATCGGCGACCAATGTACCCAGCGCCGAGAACGTCGGCGAGGCCTTCGGCACCAGCACCCGGTTGATGCCCAGTTCCTCGGCCTGGATGCCGGCGAACGCCGGTCCGTTGCCGCCATACGCGAGCATGCACATCTCATTGGGGTCGACACCCTTGCCCGCTGTTATGCGCCGCACGCCCTGCGTCATGTTGGCATTGACGATGCGCCAGCAGTCGAATGCCGCGTCCTCGGCGCTATAACCCATCGCACTGCCGAGCGCCGCAAACGCTGCCTCAACACCCTCGCGGCGCAGCGAGAAACTGCCACCGGCAAACTCCGCATCCGCGGACAGGATGCCCAGCATCAGCAGAGCATCGGTTATGGTCGCCTGTGTGCCACCACGGCCATAACAAATCGGGCCTGGCTCCGCACCCGCCGACGCAGGGCCGACCTCGATCTCGCCGTTATTCACACGACAAATGGAACCGCCGCCCGCCCCCAGTGTTTCGACCTGCACCATCGGCACGCCGACCAGGTAGCGATGGTGCATGTTCCAACCGGCAACAGCCGGCGCGGCGCCGTCCAGCACCATCGAAATATCGTACGAGGTGCCGCCCATGTCGACGCACAGCAGATTGGGGTAACCCTTGGCGACGCCGACATGCGCCGAGCCAATCACGCCACCGGCAGGGCCGGAGGCCAGCACGCGAATCGGCGAGCCCTCGATATACTGGCGGCTCATCACGCCACCGCTGGCCTGCATCACCAGCAGTTGCTTGTGGTACCCGGCGGCCTTTACGCGCGCCACGAGACTTTCCAGGTAGGACGTGACCCGGGGGGCGACATAGGCGTTCACCACCGTCGTACTGGTCCGGTCATACTCCGGCGCGCGCGGCAGCACCTGGTGCGAGCACGAGATGTGCACGCCGGGCATTTCCTGCGCGACAATTTCCGCGATGCGCAGTTCGTGCACCGGGTTGACGAAGGAGAACAGCAGCGAGATCGCCACCGATTCCACATTCTGCTCGCGCAGGCGCCTGCAGCACTCGCGCACCGCATCTTCATCCAGCGGCTGGTAGATGGCACCGTCGTGGAGAATGCGCTCCGGCACGGTCAGGCGGCGGCGCCGTGGCGTGATCTGCGGCGGTGGCGGCAAGCGCACGTCCCAGATGTTTTCCTTGAAGCCGCGCCGGTACTCCATTTCATCGCGAAAGCCCGCCGTGGTGATCAGGCCGGTGAGCGCGCCGTTCATCTCGATCAGCGTATTGTCCGCAATGGTGGTGCCGTGCACGATCGCATCGCAGCGGCCGAGAAAATCCGTCAGCGGCAGGCCCTCCATCGCGGCGAGTTTCTCCAGCCCGTTCATCACCCCGACGGAGCGGTCCCCGGGCGTGCTCAAATTCTTGTACAGCACGACGGCCGCGCCCTTGAGCAGCGCGAAGTCGGTGAAGGTGCCGCCGATGTCAATGCCGACGCGGTATCTCATGCACTCACCCCTGCGGCTGACGCTCGCCCCGCGCCCATCGCACTGCGCAGCGCTGCCGTCGCCGCGACGTCCACCGTCACATCGCACTGCGCCACGCTACCTGTCAGCACGACACCGTATTTTTCCCGCGCCCGGGCGATGGTGATGATTTCGTCCAGCACATCGTCCCTCACGGCCTCGGCGTCGCGCTCAAGGGGCGGTCCGAAGCCGGCGCCACCGCCGTGCTGATAGGCAATCACGGAGCCTGCAGCGAGCAGCGCGTTGGCTGACAGTTCAATCTTGTGTTCCTCGGGCGTGCCGACATTGAAGCGGCTTGAGTACGGGCTCGCGGCATCGCCACCGCACATACCGCTCAGCGGGTAGTCCGCCGATACCATCCACGCCATCGCCGTGGTCGGCTTCAGCACGCGCTTGACGTTGAGGCTGCCCGGTTGCCCGCGCCAGCGCCCCGCGCCTTCTGAATCCGTCGTCATTTCACGACTGATATTGACGATGGGAAAACGGCTTTCGGCATCTTCGGCCTGCGACAGCAGCAGATTGCCGAGCGCCGCGGGACAGGAGCCCCAGCCATCGATCCCCTCGACGGCAGAGGTATCCATCGTGCGCGAATCCACGCCCTGGTCCATCCACATCTGCCCGCTGTCGGTGAAGCCGATGACCGCGTTGGGCATGCCGATCTTGTACACCTGCGGCGCCGAGCGTTCCGGCGCGACGCGCGAGAGCGCCACGCAAACCGCTTCTGTAATCTCACAGGCGGGGTGGAACGAGCCGAGCGCGGCCGGTTTGTTGGGCGGCGGGTGCGCGATGCTCCCCTCGGGAATAATCATCTCAACAGCGTTGAAGAAGCCCTCGTTCTTCACGATGCTCGGGTCCATCGCCGCCACCACCTGGGTCAGGATATAACTGCGGCTGTTGCCGAACGTATTCCACACGCCGACCAGATTTGGACGATCGTCGGTGCCAGTGAGGTCCACGGTGAGTTGGTCGCCCTGCACGGTGCAGGTGACATGAACGCGGATGTTTTTGGTGCCCTGCGTATCGTGGTCGATGAGGATTTCGGCCGCGTAGACACCATCCGGCCAGCGCGCCACTTCCTCGCGCACACGCTGCTCGGTGTGCTCGATGGAGTAGTTGATCGCCGCCTTGACTGCGTCCGAACCGCGCTTGTCCAGCAACTTGCGCAGCAACCTGGCCGCATGCTGCACGCCGCCGATCATCGCGGCCAGGTCGCCCGCGAATGACGGAAAGCGGTTATTGCGCTCCAGCAGCTTGATCACGTCCGCGCGCTTCTCGCCGCGATGAACCAGCTTGAGGCAGGGAATCGCCAGGCCTTCGGTGAATATATCGGTCGCTTCCAGCGTAAAGCCGCCCGGGTCCTTGCCGCCGGTATCGCCCTGGTGCGCCTGCAGGCACGCGATCAGGATCAACTCGCCAGCGGCGTCAAACACGGGCGCGTACACGTTGTAATCGGGCAGGTGCCCGCCGCCATGGTCGGGATCGTTGCCCAGGAATACATCGCCCTCGCCCCAATCGTAGTCGCGAATGAATTCCAGGCCATAGCGCACCGTCAGCTGCGAGATAAACGTCAGGTGCGGCGTGCCGATGGAACCGGCCGCAAGCCGCCCATGCGCGTCGACAATACTGGCATTGCGCTCGTTGGACTGGTTGATGATCGCCGACGACGCCGCGCGCCCGAGATAGGTGGCCGCCTCGAAGCAGACGGTTTCCATGCCGCCGCGCACGATGCTTGCCGTCACCGGATCGATCGCCGTTGCCGACGTATCCGAGAGGGGCAGCGGCGCGCGCCTGGCGGCGAGTTTGTTGTTCAATGCATAGGACATCGCGTTATGGATCAGGGTTTTTTGCGGCCGGAATGACTCAGGCGCCACTCGGGTGGGTAGTTCATGTCGTTGTTCTTGACGATGTTGTTCAGCCCCTCGTTGAACACGTTGTCGCCGAGTTCCACGTCCGAACTCCGGTCATTGCGGATCACGGGCAACATGCCCTCCAGCCAACCGGTCAGCAGGCTGCCCATGTACTCGCCGCGATACTGCTTGTACACCTCGATAAACGTCTTCTGCGCCTGCACGGTATCGGTCGGCCGCGTGCGCGAGCAGGCCATCGCGTATTTTTCGGTTTCCTTCTCCAGGTTTTCGCGCGTGACGACGCTGTTGACGAAACTGCACTCGTACATTTCCGCGGCGGTGAACGGGCGGCCGGTAAACAGCATCTCCTCGAACTTGCGCAAGCCGATCATCTCGATCCACGTCCACATGCGCGGGCCCCACCCGACATAACGGAACGAGGGATGGCCAAACAGCGCATCATCGGCGGAGACCAACAAGTCGGCGTCGGCGGCCTGGTAGAAGTGCCAGCCGTAGCAATAGCCCTTCGCTTCGACGATGCTGATCTTCTTGAACTCCTGCAGCGGCCGGTTCCCGGCGCGCGTCTTGGCGTAGTGGTCGGTCAGGCCGTGCAGGAAGCGGTAGGAATTTTTCGGGGGGTACTTCACGTCGGGATCGTTGATTCCGAACTCCCAGGTGAGATCCACGTCTTCGCCGGATTCAGAGAGCATGTCGGCCTGCTCGGAGAGGTCGCCGCCGGAGCCAAAATTGTCGCCCTCCCCACGGATCACCAGCACCTTCACGTCGTCGTCGATGTTGGCCTTGAACACGAGGTCGGCGTACAGCTGGCGCATGCCGGCATTCATCGCATTTTGCGCCTGGGGGCGAGCGAAGGTGATGGTGGCGATTTTGTTGGCCTTGTCCTTGTCGTAACGGATGTACTGCTTTGCCTCTTCTTTCAGCGCTTCAAAATCCTTCATCACATTACGACCTCAATTATTTTATTCAAAGGTTGGGCTGGAATTAGAACACAACAGTGGTGTTCATACACGACATCTCGTGTGATATTATCGACAGCTCACGCAGCTGCGGAAATTACCTGAAATGGGCGCTAATAATTTTTATAGCCTGGACGGTCCGCTGGACTCGATGCCGGGCAGCCGGCAGATGCGCATCGCCAACCTGTCCGGCTTTGGCCCTATGGTGCGCCGCCTCGGCGCCGATCCCGTCTCGCTGCTGGAACGGCACGGTATCGACCCGCTCTCGATGCGCGACCCGGAACACTTCATCGACTGCCAGTCGTTCGTCGACCTGTTTGAATACTGCAGCACCGCGCTGAATAATCCTCTGTTCGGTTTGCAATTGGCGCAGCAGCAGGATCCCGACGTATTCGGCTGCGTCGCCGCGCTGTGCCGGGCCGCCTCGACGGTCAGGGAAGCCGTCAGCAGTTTCATCGAATTTATCCCGGTCACCCATGCACCCGACGTGATCCTGCAACTTGTGGAAGGCAGTGAAACCGCCGAGATCCGCTGGAGCGTGGGCACCGACCTCGGCCTCAACAAACAGGCGAATTACCAGGCGGCGCTGCTCGATGTGAAATTGCTGCGCCTGATCGGCGGATCGGCCTTTCGCCCCAGCTATGTGAACCTGGCCGTCGATGCCAGCCGACGCGAAGTCGCCGAACTCGAGCGCCAACTGGGTTGCCGCTTCAACACCCGCGCGCCGCAATCGGCGATCGCATTCCCGGTGCAGATACTCGACCAACCGGTACCAAGCGCCAACCGCCTGGTGTTCAAATTGCTCGGCGGTTACCTGGAGCAGGTCAAGCACGCAGCGCGAACATCGATACAACAACGGGTCGACGATTATGTTCGCGGGTCCCTGTCCTCGGGCAATTGCACTATCGAACGCTGCGCCGGCAAGCTGGGTATGTCGGTGCGCACCTTGCAGGCCCACCTCGGCGACGCGGGGCTGAACTTTTCCGATATGCTCGAAAAGCAGCGCGTTGACGCGGCCAGGGCGTACCTGGACCAGGCGCAGCTGTCGCTGGATGACGTGGCGGCAATGCTGGGCTATGCCGAGCAGTCGAGCTTTGGGCGTGCATTCAAACGCTGGACCGGATTGACGCCGAAGCAGTACCGGCAAACAACACGCGATGGCACCACACTGGCAAATGGTCTGGGCAGGCGCAACGACATGCCTTGACCTGCAATTCCAGTGAGCGGGCAGCGGATTGTTATCGCGCGCCAGCATTCGTTGTATAAACTCACGCCATATAACACGCGCCACAACCAAAGGTTGGGGCGACCGGCAATGCCAGCGTTGAGGATCCGATGGACAATACCGCACAAAAACCCGTAGCACTTGTCACCGGTGCCAGTGCCGGTATCGGCGACGCAGTCACGCGAAGGTTCGCCGCCGGCGGTTACAACATCGTCGCCGTGGCGCGCCGCAAGGAGCGACTGGAGCAACTTGCCAGCAGTTTGTCCGGCACTGCCGAGGTCGCGATCCTGGCCGGCGATGTCAGCGCGCCAGGGATTGCCGAGCGGGCAGTTGCGCTGGCGAAAAGCACCTTCGGACGACTGGACTGCCTGGTCAACAACGCCGGTTCAGGCAAGTGGGCGCCAGTGCATGAAACCGATGACGCGACGCTGGACGAGGTGATCGACATCAGCATGAAAGCGCCCTTCCGCTTCTGCCGCGCGGCCATCCCCGCCATGGGCCCCGGGTCATCCATTATCAATGTCGGTTCCGTGTTCGGTACGCTGGGCGGGCTGGACGGCGGTATCTACTGCGCGGTCAAGGCGGGGCTGGTTGGCCTGACGCAGACGATGGCCGCGCAATACGGCGCGCAGGGGATACGCTCCAACCTGGTGGCGCCGGGCGTGATCAGGACGGACATGACAGAAGCCGCCTGGGAATTCCCGGCCTTCCAGCGCGTCAACCAGGAGATGACGCCGTTTGATCGCGACGGCACGCCGCAGGACGTCGCCAACACGATCTACTTCCTCGCGTCAAAGGAAGGCAGCTACATCAACGGCCAGACGATTGCGCTGGACGGCGGCTGGTCGACGACCAAATACCTGTGCCGCGAGGCGCTGGTGGCCGAGCGCAAGTAACGGATTTAACTCGCCCGCGCGTGCCCGGTACCGAAACAGTACTCGCCAACCGCCGCCGCCTGCCCGCTGCGGCCACCCAACTCTGACACCAGCGCCTTCATGCGATAGGTCCACAGGTGCAATGAGGCTTCCAGCGTCATGCCCATCGCGCCCATCATCTGGTGCACGTCGTAGTTGACGCGCACCGCACTGTCCTGCGCATGCAGCGCCGCCAGCGCCGCGTCGCCGGCAGAGCCTGTCCAGGCCGCTTTCAGTGCCAACCGGCGCACGCCGCCGGCCAGTACCGCGCACTCCGCCATGCGATGGCGCAGCGCCTGGAATGTGCCGAGCGGTCGCCCGAACTGCTTGCGTATGCTCAGGTGCGCAACGGTGGAATCGATGGCGGCCTGCATCAGCCCGGCGATCTCGGCCGCGCAGGCGACGCGCAGCCAGGTGCGCACATTGCCCGCCTCCTCCGGCGACAACCATTGCACGGACGGCGTGCCGATCAACCTACCCATCGGATACGCGAACAGGGATTCCACCGCCGTGACATCCCCAGGCGCGGGATGCGCGATACCGACGGCGTCGCCCTCGATCACCAGCAGGGTGTTGCACAGCGCGACAAAGCGCCCGGGGCGACCGTTCTCCACCACGCCCAGCGGCCGTGGCAGCGCGAGGTCGAGCTGCGGCCTGACCAGCATCGACAATCGCGATCTCCGCCGTGCCGGGCAGCCTCGCGAGACGCTCCACGACCAACGCGGCGGACACCGGCCCCAATTCCTCGATCGCGGCGATATCGAAATACTCGCCGTCCACCAGTTCCCGCTCCAACTCGTGGGCCTGCAGGGCGAAGTCGTGAAAATCCGCTGGCGGCAACGCAAATCGCTCGGCGAGTTTATCGATCGCGCCGCACAGCGCAGCCTGGTCAGGCGTCAGCGTAAATTCCATCAGCGCGGCTCCCGCGGCAGTTGCAGCAATTCGGTGGCGATCAGGTTCAATTGAATTTCGGCGGCACCCGAGGCGATGCCGGCGACGATCGCGCGCTGGTGGTGCGCCAGCAGCAGCGCATCGCCGCCTGCCAATGCGTCAGGCAGGTGTTCCACCACGAACTCGTTCACCAGTCGCTCGGCATTCACCGTCGCCACGCGCGCGGCACTGGCTTCCGGCCCGGGCGGCTGGCCCTGGCAGCGCTGGTCGATAATGTTGTAGCTGTAGAGCCTGGCGACTTCGCAGGCGGCGTGCGCTCTTGCCGCCTGCTCCACCGCGCCCGCTCCCCTGCCAGTGCCAAACCTACCCTGCGTTTTGAGCGCTTCCACCGCGCGGTGCAACATTCTTGAGGCCAGTGCAAAACGCGGAATGCCCACACGCTCCAGAGACAGTGCCGTGCGAACGATTTCCCAGGCCTGCCCTTCCGCGCCGAGCATCGCATCGGCCGGGACCTTCACATCGTCAAAAAACACTTCGTGGATATCGCCTTCACCGATGATGCTGGGAATCTGGCGCACCGTAATTCCCGGTGTGTCCATCGGCAGCAGGAATATCGAAATGCCGCCCTTGCCCGGCGACGTACGCGCCAGCAGGAAACAGGTGTCGGCGAGCCCGGCGTAGGAGGTCCAGATTTTCTGGCCATTGACCACGTAATCCGCACCGTGCTGGTCAGCGCGGGTGCGCAGCGAGGCGAGGTCTGAACCGGCTTCCGGCTCGGAAAACCCCTGGCACCACAGCGTCTCGCCGCGCGCCATCGGCGGGATGTAGCGCGCCTGCTGCCGCTCGCTGCCGTAGCGCATCAGCGTGGGACCGATCCAGTTGACGTTCATGTACTGCCCACCGCGCGGCTCGCCCGCCGCCCACATCTCCTCGGCGAGGATAAAGGCCGTCCACGGGTCGGCGTCGCGCCCGCCCCAACTGGCAGGCCAGTGCGGCACCAGCAAACCAGCGTCCGCCAGCGCGCCGCAGAACTGCTTCGAGAAAATGCTCTGCGCCTCGGAGCCTGGACCGTGGGCGATGTTCTCCCAGTTGTCGGGCAAGTTAGCGTCGAGGAAATCGCGTACGAGGGCGCGAAAGGCGACTTGATCAGAATTCCAGGCAAAGTTCATCGCTATTTAATCCGCGCTCACTTGTCAGCACCGCCGCTGCCAATGCCCTTGATGTAGCGCTCGATGCCTTCCCTGTACGCTGGCGCCAGCATCAACGCGCTGTTGGCCATGCGCTCCACATTGCGCGCCTGCGCGAGGCCCACGTCGTGCGCCAGTTCAATGGCAATTTTGGCCAGGCCCATCTGCTCACCGTTCTGCGCCGCCAGATGACTGCAAAACTGCATCACCTGTTCCTCGAAACTGTCATCCGGAAAGACCTCGTGCACCAGCCCCATGATCATGGCTTTGTCGGCATCCACCGCAAGATTCGCCATGATGAGATAGCGCGTCCAGTGCGTGCCGATGATGCGCGCCAGTCGGCTCACGCCATTGGATGCGGGCAGCACGCCAAATTTACCTTCCGGGAAGGCATAGCTGGCACTCCTGGCCGCCAGGCGGAAATCGCAGGACAGCGACAACTCCAGGCCACCGCCGACGCAGGGTCCCTGGTGCGCGACGACGATGGGTTTCTCGATGGCTTCCATTTCGTCGTAGATGCGGTGCATGCCCATCGTGCGCAGCCGGTGCTGCTCGCGAATGGATGAGCCGGTGAGCATCGGGGTCGGCTTGCCGCTGCGCAGGTCGACGCCGGAACAAAAATACCGGCCGGTGGCCCGCACCAGCATCACCTTCAGTTCCGGCGTGTCGCGAAAGTGATGCAGTGCCTGTTCAAACAACTCCATCGCCTGCGCGGTGAGCGCATTCAGTTTGTCGGGCCGGTTCAGCGTCGCGATCAGAATCGCGCCTTGCTCTTCGATCAAAAGGTGGGGAGTGTCGGTCATGGCATTCTCACAATAGTTCAGGCGCGCGCGGCAGGCCGAGTGCGCGCTCGAGACTTCATCGAATAACGCTGCGAAACGGCAGGATCTGCAAGCGGTGGAGCCTACTATGTCACCGCGCCATCAGTCAACAGTGCTGTTGATTGAGCGCGGTTTAGCGGGAACTCCGGAAGGCATCCTACTCGCCATCATCGCGAAACCGCTTCACCAGGTCGGGATGCTTCTCTGGCACGAGCGAGCCGAACAGGACGAGGCGCAACATCTCATCGACGAAGCGCTTCTGCATTTTATCGCGGGCCTTCGCGCTCTTGGCATGTGCGCCGACCCAGATTGGCCATAACAGGGAGCTGGAGAGCGTTATGAAGGCCAGCACTTCGACATCCATATCTTCACGGCCATAGCCCGACTTGGCGAATGCGCCCAGCTCCTGCACGTACTTCTTCCAGAATTTATCCGTTACCGTGCCCTGCGTGGACATCACGTCAAACAACCAGGCGCGGCTCAGTTCCGGGTTGTTCATCGCAAAGTCAGACAGCCTTTCGACGGCCAGATCAGCCGGATAGACCTCGTTGACGCTGGACAGTGTCTCGAGGTCGCCGTAGAACTCGTCATAGATACGCTCGCTCACCCACTCCGCAGTCGCGTGCGCCAGATCCTCGCGGGTGGGAAAGTGCTGGTAAGCGGTACCGCGATTGACCCCGGCGCGGCGCGCAACCTCGGCCACGCTGAGGCTCTCCGGGCCGTCCTTGGCGAGAACCTCCAGCGCTGCCTGGAGAATCTCGCGCCGTGTTGATTCCGGATCGGCATTGTTTCTGCGCGGGGGTTTTGGCGGCGTCGCCATACTTTGGGTCTCCGTGTGGTTAGTTTCATCGGGGTGAAAAAAATCGCATCGTAACATACATGTTGATTACCAGCGCTCACCGGGTAGAAAACAACGATGTAGTAAACAGCATTGTTGACTATAGCACAGCCTTCTAGTAATTTACCGAGCCGCGCCGACGCCAAGCGGAAACATCATAAGAGGATAATTGCCCATGTCACTGAACGGAAAAGTAGCCGTAGTCACCGGCAGCGCCAGCGGTATTGGTCGCGCCATCGCCCTGCAACTGGCCAGGGACGGCGCTGCCGTCGCGGTATGGGATCTGAATGGCGAGGGCGCCAATGAGACTGTTGCGATGATTACCGCCAGTGGCGGCAAAGCGATCGCCTGCGTCGGCAATGCCGCCACCGCGCAGGACATCGCCAGCAGCGCGGCACGCACGCGCGCTGAGCTCGGGCCCATCACCATCCTGGTCAATAACGCCGGCATCACCGGCTTCTGCCGCTTCGAGGAGATTACCGAAGAGATGATGGACCGCATGATGGCTATCAACATCAAGGGGCCGTTCCTCTGCACACAGGCCATCATTCCCGACATGGTGGCCGCGCACTGGGGACGCATCGTCAACATCTCCTCCTCCTCCGCGCAAACCGGCGCGCCGATGATGGCGCACTACGCCACCTCCAAGGGCGGCGTCATCGCATTCACCAAAACGCTGGCCAGGGAGTATGCCGAAAAGGGCATCACCGTGAACAACATTCCACCGGGTTTCGTCGACACCCCGATGCTGCGCGCGTCGCCGGTGGATGTGGACGCGCAAGCGGCCCAGTCACCGATGAAACGCGCGGGCTCGCCGGAGGATATCGCCGCCGCCTGTTCCTATCTCGTGTCGGAAGCCGCAGGCTATGTCACCGGACATACACTGGGCGTCAATGGCGGCCGTGTAATGCCCTGAACGGGGAGAACATACATGCCTGAAAACACCACGCCACGCATTACGCCACTGTTGCCGCCCGCCTGGGACGACGCCGCACTGGACGCGCTCGGCGCCTTCCCTGCGGGACTGAGCTTTGTACTGTCGCGCTGGAATGACGGCGGCGACGACGCACGCGGCATGTACACGCTGGGGTTCCTGGCGCATTACCCTGCGCTTGCCAAAGCCTTTCTAACGCTCAACAAGCACGTTGCCGCAGACAGCACGCTGAGCGCACGCGAGCGCGAACTGCTGATCCTGCGCATCAGCTGGCTGCGCCAGGCCGAGTACGAATGGGTGCAGCACGTGATCCTGGGGCGCAGGGCGGGCCTCACGGATGACGAACTGGCGCGACTGCAGGCGGGCCCGGACGCATCGGGCTGGAACGAGATTGACGCCGATCTCGTGCGCGTCGCCGATGAACTGTATGCCGACGCCAGCATCAGCGCAGGCACCTGGACGCGGCTCAGCGGCCGCTACAGCACGCAGCAGATCATGGACATGATTTTCCTCGTCGGTTGCTACGAGGTGCTGGCGATGGCGATCAAGAGCTTCCAAATTCCACTCGAACCCGGGGTAGCAACACTGGCTGCGGAAGATCGGGCGCGCATGTATGCGCCTGCAATGTCCGAAATCCAGGGCCCCGCGCTGCAGGACGAACAAGGCATAGGCGCGCTCACCCTGCCCGGCTTCATTGCCGAAATCAGCGCGACGTTTGCGGATAACACCGCGCTGCGCTGGCGCGATCTCGCCGGCGTCGAGCGAAGCTGGACGTATGCCGGGATGCTGGCGGAATCCCAGGCGGTGGCGCGGGCGTTACTGGCGGTGGGCCCAGGTCGCGGCACGCGCGTCGGCCTGCTGGTGAGCAATCGGCCCGAATGGCTGTTCAGCATGTTCGGCACGGCGATGGCGGGTGGCGTCACGGTGGCGCTGAACACCTTCTCCACGCTGCAGGAACTGGAATACCAGTTGCGCCTGTCCGATGTGGAAATTCTGATCATGGAGGCCGGTGTTGCCTCGCGCGATTTCGTCACCGATATCCGCACGCTGTGTCCGACACTGGCAACCGCGACGCCGGGCAAGCTGCTGGATGAAAACCTGCCCTTCCTGCGCCGCGTGGTGTGCCTCGACAAAGCGTCAATAGGAAGCGGTTTACAGGATTGGGAGGACTTCCTCGTCGAGGGCGCCGTTATCCCACAGTCAATGGTCGACGCCGCAGCAGCCTGCAGCAGTCCGGTGGATGCGGGACTGGTGTTTTTTTCCTCGGGCTCCACCGCACAACCCAAAGCCATCCAGCAGACGCACCGCGCCGCTGCGCTGCAGCTGTGGCGCTTCGGCCACTGGTATGGCGTGGACAGCGCCGTCAAAACGTGGAGCGCCAACGGCTTCTTCTGGTCGGGCAATTTTGCGATGGCGCTCGGCAGCACGCTCACCGTCGGCGGCTGCCTCGTGCTGCAACGGTATTTTGATCCCGACCAGGCGCTGGCCCTTTTGCAAACAGAGAGAATTTCGCTGGCGATCGCGTGGCCGCACCAGGAAGCGCGGTTGAAGGAATGCCCGGGCTGGGAGGCCGCAGACTTGTCCGCGCTGGTCTATGTCGACGCCCATCTAATCCTCGCCACCCACCCCACGATCAACACGACGTGGCGGCAACCCAGCGGCTACGGCATGACGGAGACGTTCACGTTCGTCAGCGGTTTCCGCGGCAGCGAAAACACCGACAACAGCTACGGACCCGTTTTACCCGGCAACACCGTGCGCATCGTCGACCCGGCAACCGGCGCCACGCTGCCGATGGGCGAGACCGGCGAGATCATCGCCAAAGGTCCCACGCTGACGCCCGGTTACCTTAAGTCGCCACCGGAAGCGCTTGTCGATGGCGAAGGATTTATCCATACCGCCGACGCCGGCTACCTGACCCCCGAGGGTCACCTGTTCTGGAAAGGCCGCCTGGGCGACATTATCAAAACCGGCGGCGCGAATGTGTCGCCGACCGAAGTCGATGCGGTGCTGGTCGAGCACCCGGCGATACAGAGCGTGTTTTCAGTGGGCGTGCCACACGAGACCCTCGGCGAAATCGTGGTGTCGTGCGTCATCCTCCGCGAGGGCCAACATGCGGACGAGGCTGTGCTGCGCACGTTTGCCCGCCAATCGCTGGCCAGCTACAAAGTCCCGCGCAAGGTGTTGTTCTTCACCGAGGAAGAACTGCCCATGACGGGCAGCAACAAGATCCAGCGGGCGCAACTGCGCAAGATCGCCACCGAATTACTGCAACAGGATTAATCGCGAGAAACCTTATGACCTTCAGGACCAACGACCTCACACCGCGCATCGCCACGGAGATTCTATCCACCAAACAGGCACTGCTGAGCGGCAGGCATGCCAAGACCATACGCGAACTGCTGGAGGCGCGCGGCGTGCTGGTGTTCCCGGAGCTGCACTTCACCGACGAGGAACAGGTGGCGTTCACCGAAACACTGGGCACGCTGGCGCCCGAGATGGCCGGCGAGACGGTCTACAAGGTCACGCTGGATACCTCGGCCAACGCGCGCGCGGATTACCTGAAAGGCTCGTGGTACTGGCATATCGACGGCACCATGAACGAGGTGCCGATTCTCGCGTCGATCCTGTCCAGCAAGGTACTTTCGCCCACCGGCGGCCAAACCGATTTCTGCAACACCTACGCCTCCTATGACGATTTATCCGACGAGGACAAGCAGGCCTATGAACAATTGCGCGTGATGCATTCCGCGTGGAACACGCTGTTTTATTACGACCCGGAGCCGGCGCTGAACAAGGTCAAGGAGATGATGTCGATAGGCGACAACGAACTGCCGCTGGTGTGGACGCACCGCTCCGGGCGCAAGTCGCTGGTGATTGGCGCCACTGCTTACCAGGTTGCGGGAAAAAGCTACAAGGAGAGCACGGAACTGTTGGTCAAGTTGCGCGAGTGGGCAACGCTGCCGCAGTTTTGCTATCGCCATGAGTGGAAAGTGGGCGACATGGTGATCTGGGACAACACCGGCACGATGCACCGCGCCACGCCGTATGATCCCGCGTGCGGGCGCATGCTGCATCGCACCAAGTTGCAGGGTGAGGAAACGTTTGCCTGATGGTTTTCCGCAGGTAGGTTATTCAGAATAACGATTGCCGTTTTGATGTCGGGCGGATTGTTGAGTCCGAAATGGTTCTTGCCAGCAAGCGGGTTTGGGCATCGGGTGTGCAATTCACCCGCTTCCCCTTCCCCGATACTCGCGAATGAATTGCACACCCGCTGCCCAAACCCTTGTTCCTTGCAACTTCCGGCACCACTGCTCCGTTCGGAGTCTCGAAGCAAGGCTCCGGGCGGGAAAGCATTTTCTCCTGCGAGTATCGGGGAAGCAGGTGAAAATGCTTTCCCGCCCGGAGCCGATCGCACGCACGAAGCTAAGTCGAGGACGAACTAACATCCTCCAACGACAACATATCACGTAGCGCAGTCTTGAGAATCTTGCCGTTGTTGTTCTTCGGCAGGCTGTCGACAAACACATAACGCTTGGGTCGTTTGAAGCGCGCAATACTATCGAGGCACAGTTGATCCAACTCCGCCTCGGTCGCATTCAAGCCAACATGGCAGGCGACAAACGCGACGACCTCCTCGCCCCACTCAGGATGCGGAAATCCAACCACGGAAACCTCGAGCACCGCCGCGTGCAGCAGCAGCACCTCCTCGACCTCGCGCGGATAAATATTGCTGCCGCCACTGATGATCAGGTCTTTCACGCGGTCCTTGAGCGTCAGGAAACCGTCCGCATCGAACACGCCCATGTCGCCGGTGTACAACCAGCCGTCCCTGAAGGCGCTGGCATTGGCCTCGGGGCGCTGCCAGTAGCCACGCATCACCACCTCGCCGCGCACGCAGATCTCGCCGACACTGCCGGCGGGTTGCTCCACGCCGCGTTCATCGACCACCTTTACCTGCACGACGGACTGCGCGACGCCGACGGATGCGAGCCGCGCGTCGGAGGCATCGCGATGCATCGCTCGGGTCAGTGTGGTGATCGTCATCGGGCATTCGCCCTGCCCGTAGATCTGGCCGAGCTTGTTGCCGAAAAATGCCATCGCGGCTTTGAGATCGGCCACGTACATGGGGCCGCCGCCGTAGATGATGTTCTTCAGGTTGGAGGTATCGGCGCTGCGCGCGTCCGTCGCTTCCACCAGGCGCTTGACCATGGTCGGCGCGGCGAAGAAAAACGCGCCGGGATAATGCGCGATGAGCGCAAATATTTCTGCCGGATCGAAGCCGCCGGACGCGGGAATCACCTGGTTCGCACCGCTGTATAGCGCCGCGAAGTTGTACAGGCCGGAGCCGTGCGACAGCGGCGCGGGATGCAACATGCTGTCGGCGGCGTCCAGTTGCTCGACATCCACGAAAAACGCGAGCAGCATCTGCCGCAGATTGTGGTGGCTTAACATCGCGCCTTTCGGTTTGCCCGTGGTGCCACTGGTGTAGAACAGCCAGGCGATATCATCCCTGTCGACCTCGACGACGGGTGCCGCCTCGGCGTGCTGCATGCGCTGCCATTCCTCGCCGGGCGTGACGACGGTTGTTATCGAGTCTCCCACCTTGCCCGCCAGCTCTGGCGAGACGAAACACAACCTCGCGCCACTGTCGGAGAAAATGTAGGCGAACTCCCGCTCATGCAGCTTGGCATTCACCGGCACCGCCACCAGTCCGGCGTGCCAGATGCCGTACAGCGCTTCCAGGTATTCGGGCTGGTTCTTCATCACCAGCGCAACGCGGTCGCCGGTGTTGAGCGCGTAGTCACGGCGCAGGCTCGCGCCGATGCGTGCGGCGCGCTCCGCGAACTGGCGATAGGTCGCATGCAACTGCGCGCCACGACTGATGGCGCAGTTGTCGGGCCAGATGTGGCTGGCGCGCGTCAGCAGGTGGGCGAGGTTCATGTCATTTCTACTCCGATCAAGTTTTCACCCGGCGCATGGTCATCGCATGCTGGAAGCCGGCTGCCGGGTGAGTATTCAGCGTCACCTGGGCGACTGTGCCATCGGCTGTCTTGTACGTACGCCGCACTTCCAGCGCCGCCGACCCGGCGTCGACACCGAGGCCGGCCGCCACTTCCGGCGTCACCAGCGTGGCGGAAATCAACTGCTGCACCTCGACGATGTCCTGGCCGAACATATCCTCGATCAGCGGGAAGATCGGCCCGCTGTGACGCGGCAACAAGCGGCCCACGGCGGCGAATGCGCGGTTGATGTAGTACTGAGCCCAACACACCGTGGTGCCGTCTACCGGCGCCAGGCGACGGCCGCGCACCTGCAGCCACTCCTCGCCACCGGGCAGTCCGGTGCGCGCCGCAAGTTTGTTGTCCATCGCAACCATGCCGATGGACTCAATCACGAAGCGCGTATCGGTGCCGAAGGCCAGCAGGTCATTGATCGACATCACCTCCTGGCTGTTGGCGGATGAAGAGCGCGGCGGCGCCACCACCGTGCCGGCACCGCGCCGTGAGGTGACGAGGTGGTCGTCGCGCAACAGGCGCAACGCTGCGCGCACCGTGTACCGACTCACTGCGTAGCGCTCGCACAGGGCCTCTTCCGTGGGCAGCAGCGACCCCACCGGATACGCGCCGCTGACGATCGCGTCCTTGAGCGAGCGCGCTACCTGGATATACAGCGGCGCTGCAGCGTCAGTATTCCTCGCGCTGGCTTTCACCCGTGCATCACCTGAATATTTGTCCGTACATATTTAAGAAAATTCTCCTGCAAGTAGCGAAAATATAGATTGTCGTATCCTACTATGCAATTATTTATGTCCGTACATATACAAACTAATCGACGCGAACCGGAGGCATTTATGAGCGAGAACACTGAGGGCGCCAGGGACGCACTGGGAGAACCCGTCATGATCCCCGTCGAAGCCTATACGTCGCCTGAGTACGCCCGCGCCGAGCGCGACAAACTGTGGCGCAAAGTCTGGCTGCAGGCGGGTCGCATCGAGGATCTCCCCGACGTCGGCAGTTACCTCACGTTCAACATCACGGACGATTCCATCCTGCTGGTGCGCACGGCGCCGGATACCATCAAGGCTTATCACAACGTCTGCGTGCATCGCGGCCGCCGACTCATCGACACCCCCGCAGGCGCGCGCAATGCCAGTGGCAGGCGGCAGCAGTTCGTGTGCGCCTACCACGGCTGGCGCTACAACCTCGACGGTGAAAACACGCACATACCGCACAAGGAGGACTGGCAGGGCGCGTTGTCCGATAGTTGCAGCGGCCTGCAGTCCGTCAACGTCGACACCTGGGGCGGCTGGATCTGGATCAACATGGACCCGCAGTGCGAGCCACTGCGTACATACCTGGAACCTGCCGCGACGATGCTCGACCCGTTCGAGCTGCAGAACATGCGCTGCCGCTGGCGCAAATGGGGCATCTTCGACTGCAACTGGAAAGTCGCGCTGGAGGCGTTCAACGAAACCTACCACGTGCAGACCACGCACCCGGAGTTCAACAAGTACGGCGCGTTTCGCGGCTGGGCCAGGGCGCACGGCAAGCACAGCAACCTGGGCTACGAGGCGCCCAAGGGCATGGATGAAAACCAGTCGGCGAAACTGCGCGTCGGCACCTACGACGACCCGCGCATCTCCACCGCGCAGATGCAGGTGTACACGTGGGAGAAGGCCAACACCAACACCACGCAGACACTGGTCGACGCCGCATTGCGCCTCGCCGATGAATTGCCCGAGGGCACGCCGGCCGGCGACGTGCTCAAGCACTGGCTGGAGAGCGCACGCCGCGACGATGCGGCGCGCGGCGTGATCTGGCCGACGGTGGACCCGAAGCACGTCGGCGAGAGCGGCACGGCGTGGCAGATCTTCCCCAATTTCCAGATCGGCCATGCCGTCAACAATGCGCTGTGCTACAGCGCGAGGCCGTATGGCGACGACCCCGATAAATGTATTTTCGAAGCCGCCGTGTACGAACTGTACCCTGCCGGTGAAGAACCCAAGCCGGAGTGGGAGTATTGCCCGCCGACGGAAGAGGCCTGGTGCTACGTGTTGTCGCAGGATTTTTCCAACATGGCCGCCGTGCAGCAGGGGATGAAATCGCTGGGCTTCCCGGGCACACTGCCCAATCCTTACATGGAACGCAGCACCGTCAACCTGCACCATAACCTGGCGCAATACATGGGCACCGGCGCCCCGCGCGCACTGGCTACGCGCAAGGACACACAAGAATGAAAGCCAGCAGGAACGAAAAAATGAGTCGATCGGGACCACTGGCCGACGTGCGCGTCATCGATCTCACCGCGATGGTGATGGGCCCCTACTGCACGCAGATCCTGGCGGACATGGGCGCGGACGTGATCAAGATCGAGCCGCCCGCCGGGGACAGCACCCGGTATATCTCGGTCGCGCCCGAGCCGGGCATGAGCGGCGTGTTCGTCAATGTGAACCGTGGCAAGCGCAGCGTGGTGCTGGACCTCGCCGCCGAGGCGGGCAAGCACGCGCTGCGCGAACTGGTCAAAGGCGCGGACGTGTTCATCCACTCGATGCGCGCCAGGGCGATCGAAAAGCTCGGCTTCGGTTATGCGGAGGTTGCAGCCATGAACCCCAGCATCGTCTACACCAACTGTTACGGGTATGGCCGAGGCGGTCCCGACCGCGACCTCACCGCGTACGACGACACCATTCAGGCTGATTGCGGGCTGGCATCCGCCCAGGGCCTGCTGACCGGCGAAACCAGTTTCGTCGGCTCAATCATCGCCGACAAGGTGACCGGCCTGACCGCGGTATACGCCACGATGATGGCGCTGTTCCACCGCGAGCGCACCGGCGAGGGCCAGGAGGTGGAGGTTGCCATGTTCGAGACGATGGCCGCGTTCATGCTGGTGGAACACGCCAATGGCGCGATGTTCAGCCCGCCACTCGGGCCGGCCAACTATCCGCGCGCGGTGGCGCCCAAGCGCCGCCCCTACCGCACACTGGATGGCGAGATTGCCGCGCTGGTCTACAACGACAAACAGTGGAACACCTTCATCAAGGCGGTGCAGCCACCGTGGAACAACGACAGCTTCAACACACTGGAACAGCGCGCGCGCCAGATCGACACCGTCTATTCACTGCTGGGTGAAACGTTCGCGCAGCGCACCACGCAGGAGTGGCTGGACCTGTTGCGCGCGCTGGAAATTCCCGCCGCACCGGTGCGCACGCTCGATGAATTGTTCGACAATCCGCACCTGAACGCCGTCGATTTTTTTGAGACTGTCGATTCGCCCAATGGCCCTGTACGCTTCCCGGGCGTCCCCATCTGGTTCTCCAAGACGCCGGGGCATGTGCACGGCCCGACGCCGAGGCTGGGCGCGCACACGCAGGATGTATTGGCGGAAGTGGGATTGGCAACGGAAACCAGGGAGGCCATGTGATACTCACGCAAGACCAGCAAAATATTCGCGATGCCGTGCTCAAGCTCTGCTCGCGGTTTCCGGATGAGTACTGGCTGGAACGCGATCGCGACGGCGTATTCCCGCACGAATTCCACCAGGCGATGGCGGCTGACGGCTGGCTCGGCATTGCGATGCCGGAGCATGTCGGCGGCGCGGGCCTCGGCATCACCGAGGCGGCGATCATGATGGAAGCCGTCGCCGAATCCGGCGGCGGCATGGCCGCGGCCTCCTCCATCCACGGCCCGGTGTTCAGCCTGCAACCGATTGCGCTGTTCGGCACGCCGGAACAACAGCAGCGCATGATTCCACCCGTGCTGAGCGGCGAGCACCGCATCTGCTTCGCGGTCACCGAGCCCAACACCGGCCTCGATACCACCAAACTCAAAACGCGCGCGCAAAAACGCGACGGCGGCTATCTGGTCAACGGCGAGAAAATCTGGATCTCCGTGGCGCAGGTCGCGAACAAGATGATGCTGCTCGCGCGCACCACGCCGCTGGAAGAGGTGAAACGCAAGACCGACGGCCTCTCGCTGTTCTTCACCGACCTGGACCGCGCGAAGATCGAGGTGCGCCTGATCCACAAGATGGGCCGCCACGCGGTGGATTCGAACATGCTGTTCATTTCCGACCTGTGGATTCCCGAGGAGGACCGCATCGGCGCGGAGGGCGACGGTTTCAAAACCATCATGCACGGCTTCAATCCCGAGCGCATCCTGATCGGCTCCGAGGCGATCGGCCTCGGCCGTGTCGCCATCGCGCGCGCCGCGCGCTACGCACGCGAGCGCATCGTGTTCGATCGCCCCATCGGCATGAACCAGGGCATACAACACCCGCTGGCCAAATGCTGGGCACAGGTGGAGGCCGCCAACCTGATGGTGATGAAGGCGGCGGCGCTGTTTGACGCCGGTCAGGAATGCGGCGTGGAGGCGAACGCCGGCAAATACCTGGCGGCGGAAGCCGGCTTCGAGGCCTGCCACACTGCTCTTTCTACGCTGGGCGGCATGGGCTATGCGCAGGAGTACCACATTGAACGCTACCTGCGCGAGGTGCTGATCCCCCGCACCGCGCCGGTGAGTGCGCACATGATCCTGAACTTTTTAGCCGAGAAAGTGCTGGGGCTGCCCAAGTCCTACTGATGCGGCAACCCATTAAATACAGAGGTTTTCCATGAATGACGCAGTGCTGTTCGACGCGCGCGAGGATGGCATCGCCATCATCACGCTGAACCGACCCGATGCGCGCAATGCGCTGGGCAAGGCAATCCGCGCCGGTTTGTTTGCCGCGTGGGAATGCTTCGAGCATGACGCCAGCCTGCGCGTTGCGATCCTGACCGGCGCGGGCGACAAGGCATTCTGCGCCGGCGGTGATCTCAAGGAGATGATGGAACTGCAACTGAAGGTGCCGCCGCTGGATATGTTTCCGGTGCCGGGTGACAACATCCGCCTGAGCAAGCCGACGATCGCCGCCGTGAATGGCGTCGCGTTCGCCGGCGGCTGGATGATCGCGCAGGCCTGCGACCTCTGCGTGGCGAGCAGCACCGCCCGCTTTGCCGTGACGGAAGTGAAGGTCGGCAGGAGTTCACCGTGGGCGGCGCCGCTGATACACATGATCCCGCAGCGCATCATGATGGAGATACTGCTCACCGGTAAGCCGATCAGCGCGCAGCGCGCCTACGAGATCGGCCTGGTCAACCGACTGGCGGAACCGGGCGAGTTGATGGATTGCGCCCTCGCGCTGGCTGCGGAAATCCTTGAAGGTGCCCCACTGTCGGTGCAGGCGGCGCGCGAGACGGTGATGCGGGCGACGGAGTTTGGCCGCAGCGAGGCGTTGCATGCTGCCAGGCAAGCCTCGGAACAATGCTATAACAGTCAGGACGCGCAGGAGGGTCCAACAGCGTTTGCGGAAAAACGTAAGCCGCAGTGGCAGGGTCGCTGAGCCGCAACTGCGCTGGACCGCAACTGAATGTACCTCGTCGGTGCGGTGACGCACAGACCGGCTTTCGTCTCCGGTATAAGGTGTTCGACACCGCTTGGGCATTACGTCCAACGTCACAGAGACCGGAGAGATCAGTCATGGGTAGTGGAAAAATCGATGAAGTGAAAGGACGCGTTAAAGAAGCCGCAGGCGTTATTACCGGCGACTCGCAGTTGAAACGCGAAGGCAAGGCGGATCAATCCGCCGGCAAGGCCAAGCAGGCCGTCGAGAAAGTGCAGGAGAAAGCCGAGAAGGCGATCGATCGCGCGAAAGACGCGCTAAAGTGAGCCTGTAAATAAGTATGCAGTGCCGGGGCTTGCCCTGGCACTGTTCCAACGCCAGGCTAATCGCCGCCTGAACGCACACCACCTGAACAGCAAACGCCAGCACGGCATCGGTGCGCTGACGCACAGACTGTAATCACCCCTACGCATACGCTATCCCGACACCCTGGAAGGCATTCCGACCGCCACCACGCCATGGCCGAATGGAGGAATTTTATGGCACATCTATTAGGCCGGTTGACTTGATGCCATTCACCGGTAGTCACCGCCACGATCCAGCCAACACCCCGGCCTTCGAAGCCGCTGAGGTTATCCGCGCAGAGATTTTCAGTGTCCAGAGACTCGAGCAACACGCCGCGAGTCTCGCAGCCGCGCAGGGTGTCACCGACAGGCCCGCGTCTGTACCCTTGCTGACCACGCGGCTGCGCGCCAACCACAGGGCGCTGCGCGACTCCCACCGTGCCATTGCGAAGGCCATTACGCAGGGTGCAGCGATCACGCCCAGCGCGGAATGGCTCATCGACAACTTTCATGTTGTCGAAGCCCAGATTCGTGAAATCCGCGACGACCTGCCGCCGGGGTATTACCGGCAGCTGCCGAAACTGGCCGCCGGACCGCTGGCCGGCTATCCGCGCGTGCTCGGGCTGGCATGGGCATTCGTTGCGCATACCGACAGCCGTTTCGGCACCCAGCTGTTAACCAGCTTCGTCTGTGCCTACCAACGCGTGCAGCCGCTCACCATCGGCGAACTGTGGGCGATTGCCATCACGTTGCGGGTGGTTCTGGTCGAGAACCTGCGCCGCGCTGCCGATTCGATCGCCAGCGCGCGCCATCCGGCACCACGCCGACCAGATCGCTGACCGCCTCCTTGGCACAGGCGGGCGCCAGAGTGAACCACTGGACAGCCTGCTGCGCGAGTTGGATGACATGGAGTTATCGACCACGTTTTCGGTTCAGCTGCTGCAACGCCTGTGTGACCAGGACCCGCAGGCCTCACCCGCGCTTGGCTGGCTGGAAGCGCGACTGGCGGCTGCCGGCACGTCGCCCGATGCCGAGATCCGTGATGAGCACCAGCGCCAGGGTGCATCAAGCGTTACGGTGCGCAACGTGATCACCAGCATGCGCTCGATCTCCGCCGTCGATTGGGCAGACCTGTTCGAGGGCATGAGCCTCGTGGACGAGGTGTTGCGCGATGACCCGTCCTTCATGGCATCCAACTTCCCAACCCGCGACGGCTACCGCCAGGCGATCGAGCAACTTGCCCGGGGATCGGGGCACACGGAGCTGGACATCGCGCATCGCGCCATGCAGTTTGCGACCCAGGGCGCCACGGCGCGCGAGCGTAATTGCGGGTATGCGCTGGTCGCGACCGGTCGCAGGCCGTTCGAAGCGGCGCTGGGATACCGGCCCTCGATGCGCGCCTGGCCTGCGCGCATCAGTGCCGCCGTCGGCATTCGCGGCTACATCCTTGGCATAGCGCTGCTCGCAGTGATTGCCATGGCATGGCCGCTGTGTGTGTTGCTCCGGATACCCGCCGACGCGTGGCAACTCGTGGTGCTGGCGTTGTCAGGATTCGTGGTTGCCATCGACGCGGCCATGGCACTTGTGAACACCAGCATAACCAGCCGTTTCGGCGCAAAACCTCTGCCTGAGCTCGAACTTCACGACGGCATTGCTGCATCCGTGCGCACGCTCGTGGTCGTGCCCGTCATGTTGACGACACAGGAGGCGCTGACCGCACACCTCGAACGGCTGGAGATCCATCACCTGGCCAGCCTCGATGGCGATATCAGCTTCGCGCTGTTATCGGACTGGACCGACGCGCCGTCCGAGCGCGTCGAGAGCGATGAGGCGTTGCTCAGTAGCGCTATCGCCGGCATCAGCCAAATGAATGAACAGTACGGGCCGGCGCCAGCAGGGCCGCGCTTCCTGCTGTTGCATCGGCGGCGCGCATGGAACGCCGCTCAGGGCGTCTGGATGGGGTGGGAGCGCAAGCGCGGCAAGCTGCACGAGTTGAATCGCCTGCTGCGCGGCGCGACCGACACCAGCTTCATGGATGTAGACGACATGCCACCCGTCGTTCCAACCGCCGTGCGCTACGTGGTCACTCTCGATGCCGATACGCGACTGCCGCGCGATGCCGTGCGCCGCATGGTCGGCAAGATGGCACATCCACTGAACGCGCCCCGCTTCGATAGCCACAGCGGTCGCGTACTTGAAGGTTACGCGGTGCTGCAACCGCGCATTGCCTCCTCGTTGCCGATGGGTTTCGAAGGCTCGCATTATCAGCGCCTGGTGTCCGGCGCGGGTGGCATCGACCCGTATGCATCGGCCGTGTCCGACGTCTACCAGGACCTGTGCGGCGAAGGGTCGTATGTCGGCAAAGGCATCTACGACGTCGACGCGTTCGAGGCGGCGCTTGCCGGGCGCATCGCTGAGAACACACTGTTGAGCCACGACCTGTTTGAAGGCATCTTCGCCCGCGCCGGACTGGCGTCGGACATCGAGCTGGTGGACGAGTATCCCACGCGTTACGCCGCCGCGAGCGCGCGCTCCCATCGCTGGGCGCGCGGCGACTGGCAGTTGTTGCCCTGGGTGTTTGGTTGCGGCCCTGCCGGCATCGCCCGCTCTCGCAAATCCATTCCGCTGCTGGGCCGCTGGAAAATGTTCGACAACCTGCGCCGCACGTTGGTGGCCCCGGCGAGCGTACTGACCCTGTTGCTCGCCTGGACACTGCCGCTGCCTTCCGCCGCGATCTGGACAACTTTCGTAATCGTGATGCTGGCGATTCCAACCCTGCCGTCGGTGCTGGCCGGAATCATACCCTGTAACCGCCGCACGGCCTGGGGCAGCCACTTCCGTGCCGTGCTCGCCGACGCGCAGCTCGCCCTCACCCGGACCGTGCTGCTGCTGACCTTGCTGGGGCACCAGGCATGGTCGATGTGCGACGCGATAGTGCGCACATTATTCCGACTGCTGGTGAGCCGACGGAACCTGCTGGAATGGGTGACCGCACAGGAGCAGAGCGAACGGCGGCCCGACGCCGTGGGCTACTTTCAGCAGATGGCAGGCGGCGTGTTGATCGGCACAGCAGTGCTGCTGCTGGCCGCGACGGGTCAGGTCAGCGCACTGCTGGCGACGCCATTTGCTCTGCTGTGGATGCTGTCGCCTCTGGTCGCCGCCTGGTTGAGCCAGCCGTCGCAAATTGCGGACTCCCAACCCATTTCCGATGACGACGCGCGCGTCCTGCGCCTGGTCGCGCGCCGCGCCTGGCGCTACTTCGAGAGCTTCGTAACAGCGGCGGACAACATGCTGCCGCCGGACAATTTCCAGGAAGAACCGCAGCCGGTGCTGGCGCACCGCACGTCGCCCACCAATCTTGGGCTATACCTGCTCTCTGTCGTGACGGCTCGCGACTTCGGCTGGGCCGGTACGGTCGATACCGTCGAGCGACTGGAGTCGACGCTGGCCACGATGGCACGGCTGGAGCGCTGCCACGGTCACTTCTACAACTGGTACGACACGCAGGACCTGCGGCCGCTCGATCCGAAGTATGTATCGTCCGTCGATAGCGGCAACCTGGCGGCACATCTGCTCACGCTGGCGAATGCCTGCGATGACATGCTGGCCGGCAATATCGCGGATCGGCAGGTGCTGGCGGGGATCGGTGATGCGATCGCGCTGGCGCGCGAAGCATTGGCCGCTTCGCCAGACAGTGCACTCACGCCGCTGCTCGACGCGCTCGAAGGCGAGTTCGTACAGCGCGCGCTGCGTCCCTCCAAGCTGACAGACACTCTGGATGCACTCTCCAGCCGGTTGCTCCCCGCCATTGAGTGCACGGCGCGTGCGCCGGATAATGCACAGGGTGAGGTCAGCCGGGAGACGACCGCGTGGATCAAGGCCACGCTCTGCGCTATCGAGAGCCATCAGCGCGATATCGTCACGCCCGTGTCCAATCAAAGACTGGCGGCGCTGGCGGCGACGTCGCGCGCCATGGCCGCCGCGATGCGCTTCGATTTCCTCTTCGACCAGCAGCGCAAGCTGCTGTCGATAGGCTACCTCGTCGCCGAGGGCAGTCTCGATCCCAGTTGCTACGACCTGCTCGCGTCCGAAGCGCGCCTGGCGAGCTTCGTGGCGATTGCGAACGGCGATGTGCCGGCGCGTCACTGGTTCCGGCTGGGCCGCGCGGTGACCCGCGTGCGCCACGGCGCGGCGCTCGTGTCCTGGTCGGGATCGATGTTCGAGTACCTGATGCCATCGCTGGTGATGCGCGCACCCGCCGGCAGCCTGCTCGAGCAGACCAATCGCCTGATCGTCGGCCACCAGCAGGCTTATTGCAGGAAACTGGGCGTGCCCTGGGGCATTTCCGAATCGGCCTACAATGCGCGCGATCTGGAGTTAACTTACCAATACTCCAGCTTTGGGGTTCCGGGCCTCGGCCTGAAACGCGGCCTGGGCGAGAATGCCGTCATCGCGCCCTACGCTACCGCGCTGGCCGCCATGGTCGAGCCACACGCTGCGGTGCTCAATTTCGCGAGATTGCGTGGCATCGATGCGCTGGGCCACTATGGCTACTACGAGGCGCTGGACTACACCGTGCGGCGCCTGCCGGAGGGCGACGCGTTTGCCATCGTGCGTGCGTATATGGCGCACCACCAGGGCATGACGGTCGTGGCGCTGGCCAACACCCTGCTCGATGGCCTGATGCGCAAACGTTTCCATACCGAGCCGCGCATCCAGGCAACGGAATTGCTGTTGCAGGAACGAACGCCGCGCGAGGTTGCAGCAGCGCTGGCGCATGTCCCGGAAAGTGGCCGCTCGGAGTGGACGGACGTGCTGCCAACGCTGCCCCGCGTGATCGACACGCCACACCACGCCACGGTGCGCACGCGCGTGCTGTCCAACGGGCGCTATTCGGTGATGCTCACGGCGGCCGGTTCCGGCTACAGCCACTGGGGCGACGTGGCGATCACGCGCTGGGCAGCCGATAGCACCTGCGATGACACCGGGTCGTATATTTTTATTCGCGATGCAGGCAGCGGCAAGGTCTGGTCCGCGGGCCATCAACCGAGCGCAGTCGAGGCAGAGCGCTACGAAGTCAGGTTCAGCGAGCACCGCGCGGAGTTCGTGCGCCGCGACGGCAGCGTGACCACCACGCTGGAGGTGGCCGTGTCAGCCGAGTGCGACGCCGAGGTTCGCCGTGTAACGCTGCTGAACACGGGCGACCGCACCCTGACTATCGAACTGACTTCCTATGCCGAGGTAGTACTGGCACCGCGCGCCGCCGACGAGGCGCATCCGGCATTCTCCAAGCTCTTCGTGGTGACCGAGTACCTGGCACCCATCGGCGCCATCGTGGCAACACGGCGCAGGCGCTCGCCGGCGGAAACGGAGGTGTGGGCGGCACATATTGCGGTGGTCGAGGGTGAATGCGTCGGACGTGGAGGCTTTGAAACCGATCGCGCCCGCTTCGTCGGGCGCGGGCGACAACTGCGCGCACCGCTCGCTACCGCAGGTGGCGCTGTACCCGCAGGAACTGCCGGGACAGTACTGGACCCGATCTTCAGTCTCACGCGCAGCGTGCGGCTCGCGCCGGGCACCTCGGCCCGCGTCGCGTTCTGGACGCTGGTCGCAGCCTCGCGCGATGAGGTCCTCGACCTGGTGGACCAGCATCTTGACGTTCCGGCCTTCGACCGCGCTGTCACCCTCGCCTGGACCCAGGGACAGGTGGAGCTGCATCACCTGGGCATCAGCAGCGACGAGGCCATGTTGTTCCAGCATCTCGCCGGACACCTGCTCTACAACGATGCCTCGCTAAGACCCTCGTCCGCTGTGCTGTCGCGCCGTAACGGTGGCCAAGCCGCGCTGTGGCAGTACGGCATTTCTGGCGATCTGCCGATTGTGCTGGTGCGCATCGACGATGAAGATGACCTCGGTATCGTGCGACAGCTCATGCGCGCATTCGAGTACTGGCGCTTGAAACAACTCAATATCGATCTGGTAATACTGAACGAGCGCGTGTCATCGTATGTGCAGGACCTGCAGACGGCGCTGGAAACGCTGGCGCGAGCCGGATTGTCGCGCCCTCGAATCCACGGCGATGCGGTGCGCGGCAGCGTGTTCGTCCTGCGTTCCGACATTATCCCCGGCGAGACCCGCCTGGCGCTGCTGTTGGCAGCGCGCACCGTGCTGCTGAGTCGCCAGGGCAGCCTCGCGGAGCAGATAGACCGCCTGGAGCAAGACCCGCCGCCGGCGTTGACCCCCGCTGTCGTGGCGCGATCGCGTGAGGAAGTCGCAGGTCCCGCGCCCGACTTGCCGACGTTGGAGTTTTTCAATGGCCTGGGCGGGTTCGCGGACGATGGCAAGGAATACGTGACGATACTTCAGGGCGGACAGCGCACGCCCGTACCGTGGATCAACGTGCTCGCCAATCCCGGATTTGGCTTCCAGGTCTCCGCCGAGGGCAGTGCTTGCACCTGGTCCGGCAACAGTCGCGAAAATCGGCTCACGCCCTGGTCCAACGATCCCGTCGAGGACCGCTCTGGCGAAGTACTGTATGTGCGCGATGATGACAGGGGCATGCTGTTCGGGCCGACGGCGCTGCCGGTCCGCCATAAAACGGGAGCGTATGTGGTACGCCATGGGCGCGGGTACAGTCGCTTCGAGCACACGCGCCATGAGATCGCACTCGATCTGCTGCAGTTCGTGCCCGCTGACGATCCAATCAAGGTCTCGCGCCTGCGGGTCCGCAACCTGTCGGGACGCACGCGGTATCTGACAGTGGCAGCGTATGTGGAATGGGTGCTTGGTACATCGCGTGCCACCACCGCGCCCTTTGTGGCAACGCAGATGGACGCTGTCACTGGCGCGATGCTCGCACGCAACCTGTGGAGTGACACCGGCGCGACGGTTGCGTTTACTGACCTCGGCGGTCGCCAGAGTTCCTGGACCGGCAACCGCATGGAATTCATCGGACGCAACGGCACGCTGGAACGACCGGCGGCGCTGACAGGAAAAGCGGCGCTTTCAGGCCGCACGGGTGCGGGGCTGGATCCCTGCGGTGCACTGCAGACCACGCTTGTATTGCCGGCGAACACCTGGGTCGATGTGCTGTGGCTGCTGGGCGAGGCATCCTCCACCGAGCACGCGCAGGCGCTGGTTGAGCGCTGGCGCGCTGCGGATATCGACGCTGCGGTGGCCTGCGTGCGCGATGAGTGGAGCGATGTACTGGGCGCCGTGACGGTGAAAACGCCGGACCGCTCATTCGACCTCATGCTGAACGGCTGGTTGCTGTACCAGACGCTCGCCTGTCGCTTGTGGGCGCGCAGCGCCTTTTACCAGGCAAGCGGTGCGTACGGCTTTCGCGACCAACTGCAGGATACGATGGCGCTGCTGCAGAGCAGGCCTGCGCTGGCGCGCGCGCAACTGTTGCGCGCCGCCGCCAGGCAGTTTATCGAAGGCGACGTGCAGCACTGGTGGCTGCCACAAACGGGGCGCGGGGTGCGCACCCTCGTATCCGACGACCGCTTCTGGCTCGGCTACTGCGCCGCGCATTACATCAGCGTGACGGCCGACGCGGCAGTGCTCGACGAGACATTACCCTTCCTGGACGGACCGGCCCTGCCCGAAGGCGAAGCCGACAACTTCTTTTTGCCAACCATTACCGCCGAGTCGGCGACAGTGTTTGAGCACTGCGCGCGAGCGCTCGACGGTGGGCTGTCCCTGGGACCGCATGGACTGCCACTGATCGGCTCCGGCGACTGGAATGATGGCATGAGCAGCATCGGCATCGAAGGCCAGGGCGAGAGCATCTGGCTGGGGTGGTTTCAACACTATGTGCTGACGCAGTTCGCACCACTGGCACAGGCACGAGGCGAGCCTGCCCGTGCGGCCAGGTGGCTCGCGCACGCCGAGGCGTTGCGCGTGGCGCTGGAACAGCACGGCTGGGATGGCGACTGGTATCGGCGCGCATACTTTGACGACGGCACGCCACTGGGATCATCCGCGGGCAGTGAGTGCCGGATCGATTCGATCGCGCAGTCGTGGAGCGTGATCTCCGGCGCGGCAGATGCCGCCAGGGCGCAGCACGCGATGGCTGCGATGGAACGCTACCTGGTGCGCCGCGAGGACGGGTTGGCGCTGCTGCTGACGCCGCCGTTCAACCGCTCCGTGCCAGACCCAGGGTATATCCAGGCGTATCCGCCGGGTATCCGCGAGAACGGTGGCCAGTACACCCACGCCGCCGCCTGGGCGGTGATTGCGTTCGCAGAGCTCGGGGACGGCGATAAGGCGGGCGAACTCTATGCGCTGCTCAACCCAATCAATCACAGCCTGACGCAGGAAGACGCCATGCGCTACAAGGTTGAACCTTACGTTGTGGCGGCGGATATCTATTCCGAGGCACCGCACGTCGGCCGCGGTGGATGGACCTGGTACACCGGCTCGGCCGGCTGGATGTATCGCGCAGGCCTGGAATGGATACTCGGCTGCCGCATTCGCGGCGCCACGCTATTGCTCGATCCGTGTGTGCCGCGCGCGTGGCGACAGTTCGAGGTCAACCTTCGGTACCGGGGCACGCACTATGCGATCGCGTTCGAGAATCCGCTGGGCGTTTGCAAGGGGCTTGCCACCCTGCAGCTCGATGGCGTTGATCTGCCTGCGCGCGCCGCTGTGGTAGCGCTCGTCGATGACGGGGCGACACACCGGGTGCGCGCCGTGCTCGGATGACACACATACCCCGCCGATACATTCCGGTCGTCGGCACCTTCAGGAGAGCCTACAGATGACAAACCAGACTTATCCCTTCCAGCTTCCACCACTGCCGTTTCATGCAGACGCGCTCGAACCCTATTTGGAAGCGCGCACCCTGCGCATTCACCACGACGAACATCATCGCGTCTATGTCGAGAAGCTCAATGCCGCACTGCAGAATTATCCTGAACTGCACGGGCTGACAATCGAAAACCTGCTGCGGAAGCTGGACGATGTGCCGTGGGCAATTCGAACCGCAGTGGGTAACAATGGCGGTGGACACCTCAACCACGCATTGTTCTGGAGCCTGATCGGCACGCCCGATCAAACGTTCGCCGGCGGCCCACTGCGCGATGCGATTAATGCAAGCTTCGGTTCGATCGAAGGGTTCCGCCAGGCATTTCGCGAGGTTGCGACCGCGCATTTTGCGTCCGGCTGGGTGTTCCTGGTGGCCGACGTGGAAAAGAACACGCTGGAGGTGCTCGCTCTTCCCGATCACCAGTGCGTGCTCGGCACACAACAGAGGGTTCTGCTCATCTGCGACGTGTGGGAACACGCATACTACCTGAAGCATCAGCAAAAGCGCGCCGACTACCTGGATTGCTGGTGGCAGGTGGCCAACTGGCAGGAGGCCGCGCGCCGCTTCAATGCCCCGAATGATGTCGGGGCGTAAGGCTGGGCGATGAAATAGAGGTGCCTGTGATTTCTGCTATGTGTGCTATCGTACCTACGCAATCATCGAAAACCCGTATTGTTCCCGCTCTGGGATAATCCTGGTGACACGCCGACAGGTATTTATCCATGACGCCACAACTGAACCATCTACTGGGGGCGATGCCGAGCGATCTCAAGGGTCGCCTGTTCAAGTTTCTCGAACTGATCGATATGCCGCTGGGTAAAGTGCTGTATGAGTCTGGCGATACCATGCGTCATGTGTACTTCCCCGCCGATTGTATCGTTTCCCTGCTGTATGTGATGGAAAGCGGCGCCTCGGCGGAAATTTCCGTGGTGGGCAACGAGGGTGTGGTGGGGATTTCGCTGTTCATGGGTGGTGAGAGCACCTCCAGTCGTGCCATCGTGCAGAGCGCCGGCTCGGCGTATCGCCTGGCAGGCCAACGCATCAAGGATGAATTCAACCGCCATGGTGAAATGATGCTGCTGTTGTTGCGCTACACACAATCGCTGATCACGCAGATGTCGCAAACAGCGGTGTGCAATCGCCATCACTCCATTGACCAGCAATTGTGTCGCTGGTTGCTCCTCTCGCTGGATCGCCTGTCTGACAACACACTGACCATGACGCAGGAGCTCATCGCCAACATGCTCGGCGTGCGCCGCGAAGGCGTCACCGAAGCAGCGGGCAAGTTGCAGCGCCTGGGGGTCATCGACTATAGCCGCGGCCATATCACAGTTCTGGATCGACCCAAACTCGAGACACTGAGTTGCGAATGCTACGAGGTAGTCAAGCGCGAGACTGATCGCTTGCTGTCGCACATTACGGACAAAAATACAGGCAACATAAAAGCACTGAAGCCTGGGCACCTGGTGTCTTAGCAGACACCCTATGAAGTGGTTATCCTCGCACCGTTGAGACCGTTATGAGCCATAACCACTCCGACCCAGTGAGAACGGTCGCTATTTAATTCACTATGCGTTGGACGCGCTCTTAACCGCTGCAGGAGCGGGAGCGGCAACGAGATGGATTTTTTGGCGTGTCCCAGGCCGCTTCAAATCCCTTCGACGCGCTTCTTCAACCAGTATGTTAGCCAGGCTGAAAAGCTGATCCACTGCTTTTCCGGATTCGGTATTGCACCCGAAGGATTCCCGCCCCTCCTGCACCAGCGCCATCACCAACAACAGTTCGTGCTGCTCAAATCGGATGGTGGCGCCGTGGGTGTCGTGCTCCATGATGTTCATCATACCCTTCTCCTTCTTACTAACGCACTCTTGGTAGCGGTACACATGGGATTGATTCGGCCTGCGGGGCCACGATGCTATTGCGCCAATCAGTATCAAAATAATCATGCTCAGCAGGATAGTGCTCAAGGTCATGTGATGACTCTCTGGAATCAGCCAAGGCAGTTGCGGCAAGGCAGCATAGCCATTCAGCCATACGGCAAGCGGACTGTCTGTTCGATACCGAACACATCCTCGTGCCTGGTGCGGCGCTCTCAATGTGTGCTATCGAACAGAGAAAGGCGCTGCAGGAGGCTACTCTCGCTCCTGCTGTGGACACTCTGCAGCGAGAACCTTTCGCTCGCCAGCACCTATACTCTGAGGATACATTCATGCAATTACATCGACTGCTTACACCCGTTGTGCTTCTGGCTCCCTTAATCCTGGGCTTTACCCCGGCGCAGGCAGAGGTTCCAGCAAAATCCACCACGACAACCACAACCACTGTCATTACTACCGCGGTACCTGCACCGAAGGAAACGGTTGCGGAGCCCGAGGGTTACGTCAGCTGCATGACCGTGGCGGCAGGCTGGGAAGACAAGACATGGCATGAGGAATATCAGGTGTGCCAATACGATACCAAAAGCGAGACTGTTCAGGGTGAAGCCTGGGTTGCCGGACATTGGCAATGCTCGCAGTACACCGTCGACGCCGCGCAAAGCGAATGCACCGCCTGGGATTGGAAAGAAGGTCATTGGGTAGCGACCCTTACTGAAACCCAGTAAGCGTGGTGGGATGCAAACAAAATGACGGACAATACACAGCAAGCCAACCGCGTGCTGGCAAGTATCCCTGCGCGTGACTACCAGCGATTGCAGGTTAACCTTGCACCGGTTCGTTTAAAGTTCGGGGAAGTGCTGTACGAACCAGGCAAGGCAATCAAGTACGTCTACTTCCCCACCGATTGCCTGATTTCGCTGCTTACGACGGTAGACAAACGTCGATCGCTGGAGGTCGGCATGGTGGGCAACGAGGGGATGGCGGGAATGCCCTTCATCCTGGGCATAGGCGTCTCCGGTGTGCGTGCCATCGTGCAGGGTGGCGGCGGCGCATTGCGCATGGCATCGGCGCCGTTTCGCGTAGAGTTCGACCGCAACGCAGCATTGCAAGAGGCGCTGTACCGTTACACCTATGCACTGATGGCGCAAATCTCCCAAACCGCTGCCTGCAACCGCTTCCACGATTCCGAGGCGCGCCTCGCCCGTTGGCTGTTAATGACAAGGGACCGGGTTGCATCGGACACCTTCCCGCTTACCCACAAATTTCTTGCCCATATGCTTGGACTGCGGCGCGAAGGTGTCAGCGAGGCGGCGAATGCGCTCAAGCGGCGCAAACTGATCGACTATAGCCGGGGCAATATGGAGATCATGGACGTGCGAGGACTCAAAAAGGCCTCATGTTCATGCTACCAGACAGTGAAAACCGTGTTTGACCGCGCACAGGGCCGAGTCCATCCCATGGAGTAATGCGATGGCAGATTCCGAACCTCTACCGATGATCAACCGACTGCTGGCCGACCTGCCGGGCAAATCGCGCGACGCGATCCTACAAAACACTGAATGCATTGACTTGTTAATGGGCGATATCCTCTGTGAACGCGGGGAGCGATGTGACAACGTCTACTTCCCACTCAGTGGATTGCTATCGTTGGTCTGGTTGATCACCGGGCATGCGGCACTGGAAACACGCCTCATCGGCAACGAAGGTATGTTCGGAAGTACGCTCGCGCTGGGCGTACAGCGTGCACCACAGCGCGTTGTGGTGCAGGGCTCTGGCACAGCCCTGCGCATGAGTACGGAACAATTCCTGCAGAACCTGCGAGAGCACGCTGAGTTGTCGCGCATCGTCAATCGCTATATGTATGTCGTGTCTGAACAACTGGCCCAAACGGCCGCGTGCAACCGGTTCCATGAAGTTGAGTCGCGCCTGGCACGCAGGTTGTTGATGAGCCATGATCACGCGCGCTTCGATCACTTTCGCCTGACCCACCAGAATCTCGCGGAGATGCTCGGCGTCCTGCGCAGCGCGGTAAGCATTGCCGCCAGCACGCTGCAACAGCGCGGGTTGATTCACTACAGCCGCGGCGAAATCACCGTCCTCGACCGTGCCGGCCTTGAGGAGAGTGCCTGTGAGTGCTATGCGAGAGGGATTGCGGATTACAACAACTTGCATTTATCGGTGTAGCGCGTTGGAAAGTATTCACGATTGAACGCGAGTGGTGCTCTGGACGCTGTAAAAAGGCTGGTGACAGGACCGCAGGGAAAAGCTCCGCGCGGCCCCATCGTCAGCAAGGGTACCTGCTAGATAGTCAAACCTTTCGCATCCACGCTTTTCACGCCGCGGATGTTATCGGCGATTTCGATCGCCAGCGCGCGTTCAGCGCCGCTGTGGACCTTGCCGGTGAGGGTAACCACGCCAGCCTTGGTGTTTACCTCCACGTCAGTGCCCCTGACATTGCTGGAGTACAGCAGAGTGGACTTCACTTTGGTCGTAATCCAGGTATCCGAGATTTCCTCACCAACCTCTTCGCTGGCGCTTTCGACATTCGCAGCCACACCTGGTTTCGCGGGCGTTACCACCAGCTCATTGTTGACCGTGTTCACGCCACGCGTATTCAATGCCATGCGTCCAACCAGATCCTTGGCAGCATCCGAATCCGCAGTGCCTTTGACGGTGACTTTGCCCGCTTTGGTAGTCACCTTGGCATCGAGGCCCTCGGTGTTCTTACTCCAGATCAGCTTTGACTTGATCGCCGCGCTGATGCTCGCATCGTCAACCAGCTCGCCGTAGGACCGATCGGTTGAGACTGCGGGGACATAATCGCTCAGCACCTCGATCTGGTTGTCGACTTCCTTTATGCCGCTGACTCCAAGCGCAATCTCACTGGCCAGCTCCTTGTTCACGTTCTCGTCGACCTTGCCGGTGAGCGTGGCATTGCCATCGTGCACGGTGACCTTCAAGTCGTTGGCGCGCAAATACGGGCTCAGCGCGTAAGTGGTCCAGATCTGGGTTTCCTGCCGCGCCTCGGTCACTTCCTGGGAAACTGTCGCGGCAAACGCCGTGGTGCTCACTGCGGCTATCCAAAGGGCAATACCGGCGGCCAGCATGTGTTTGCGGGGTAGTGTTTTCATGGTGTATCTCCATTCATAAGCGGCGCTCGGCAATATTGCCTGCACACACATATCAAATTATCCACCTGGGATCGAAAGCTGTCGGTGCGCTACCGCGCTTACGCTGGTGACCAGAGATAGTTAAATACGTCCCATCAGCAAAAGCACAAGAATGATCACCAGCACCAGCCCAAGTCCGCCGCTGGGTCCGTAGCCCCAGCTCTTGCTGTGTGGCCAACTTGGAAAAGCGCCAACCAGCATCAAAATGACAATGATCAGAAGTATGGTTCCCACGCTCATGGCTATATCCTCGGTTGAATTTTTCGTATGGGCGTTCTTTTCTAACCACGCCCTTCTGAGTGCATCCTAGACGCAATAGCGAAGCTATTCTGTTCGGTAGCGTACCGATGGCTAGCCGGCGACTTCGGACACCCGCTGCCTGCCACGCCATCCATTCAGGACTCGCCACGTCACGAAAGCGCGCCCCAGCCATTTACCCGCGTTACCCGGGCGCAGTAGCGCGAGCAAAACGATGCCGCCAACGATGGGCAAGGGATGAGTCTTGATGTAGCGCAGCGCCGCCAGTCCCTGGTCCGCCCGCGCCAACGGCATACGCCAGGGCTCGACCGCCAACGCCAGCGTGCCGCGCTGCGACGCGGCCTTAGCGATGAGGCGGTTGCGTTCCTCGGCTATGCGAAGCAATTTCTTGTTCATGAGCGGGTAATGAGCTGTTGCCGATCCTTGTACAGCTCAGACAGGCTCGCGGCGAAAGGTCGCGGCTTGTTGCGCGCCTTGTGCAACGCGACTGCCGCTGTGCCCAGGCCCGCCAGCAAAAAGAATCCACAGAGCGATGCCAACACCAGCAAGCGATGCGAATCCCAAAAGGCAACCACCAACAGGATTGAAGCCAGCACCACCCCTACTCCCAACAGGAACAGGGCTCCCAACGCCAGCACCAGCAGCGAAAGGATGTGCTGCTGATCCGCCTCCAGATCCGTGGATAGCAGTTCCAGCCGCGTATGAACAATGGCGACAACAGTGGACGCAAGGCCGCCCAGGGATTCGAACAGCCCCCTGGACGCAATGTGAGCGTTTTCTGGCATGGTTGCGCGCGCGACTAGCGACGACTGCTGAGCAGGCCAACCACCAGGCCGACACTGGCTGCAACGCCGACGGCCGTCCAAGGATACATGTGGACGTACTCATCCGCCGCCTTGGCCGCATCCCTGGACAGCGCCACCAACGCCGCCTGCTCATCCGCCATTCTGGATTTTATCGCCATGATGGAATGTTCCGCCTTGGTACGCACCACGGCGAGTTCCTCACCGCCCTGGTTTACAGTCGCTTTCAGCAGCGCCTCGGCATCCGCGACCACTGTTTTAAAATCCGTCATCAACTGGTCCCTGCTGACATTTTCATTTACGTTGCGCATTACTCTCTCCTGGTACGTTGCATAGGTTTCGGTGGGCAGCGTTGTGGATGGAGCCGTTGCTTGCAGTGATCAATTGCGATGGCTACTTGCGATCGGCAAGACCCACTAAAGGCCTCGACCCTGTATAACACGAAGCAGGATCATCACTATCGCGATAACCAGCAGTACATGAATGAAGCCGCCCATGGTGTAGGAGGACACAAGTCCCAGTAGCCAGAGCACAATTAAGATGACAGCTATAGTTTGAAGCATGATTCCTGATCCTCCTTATGTTTGGAAAAGCTACGATTAATCAGCGTTGCCTTCCGCTGCATCCTGGATTTTCTCACCGGCTTCTTCGATCTTCTCACCTGCCTGCTCGGCCGCCTCGTCAACTTTCCTGCCGGCCTCCTCGACGGGTCCTTCCTTCGGCGCGCACGCGGACAGTGCTACCAGCAATGCACCCATGACTAAGGCTGCGCTCAATGTGTTGGCTAATTTCATGTTCATATCTCCTGGTTAAATCCTATGGTCTTCATTTGTCCTTTTTGACCTCATGGCCGATGACACCGCCAACGACTGCGCCAGCGGCCGTACCGGCAGTGCTGCCGCCTGTGAGGATCGCGCCACCAACCGCGCCAACACCGGCGCCGACGGCAGTGCTCTTATCCTGGCTCGACATGCCTGAACAACCCAGGCTGAGTAGCAGCGCGAGCGCCAGCGTAGTGCGTGTAAGTGCGTTTACTGATGCCATAATCATGTCTCTCCGAGTGGACTTGGTTTTGCAGGTTTTGCCTACACTGCAGAGCGTTGGAGCAGATCTCTTTACCAATGTGACAGCACGAGCGCGTCAGAGAGGAAGAATAGAGCTGCTGCCTTTGCATGTCTGTCTGCTATCGCACATAGCGAGTGGCGCACAAACCAGCGTTATGTCAGTGAGGATTTGCATCGTGCGCGGCCTGCGGTGATGGCTGGATGTACTGGATGTAGATGCATAACACGTCGATCCACCGGTCGATGTGTTATGCGCTACCAGACCAACCCCACGATAGTGAGGGCTATCGCGGAGAAGACCGCTCTCAGGCCTGGCTGCGACGGGTGGAAGCCAGCCCCATGAGTGCAACTGCCATCAAAGCCAACGTGGCTGGCACAGGCACTACGGCTACAGTATCACCGCTGCCGCTGTAACCTTCGGTGCCGTAGTCAGTAGACCCAGTGATATCGTCAGCTTCGCAGTCGTTGGAGATCGTGTTGGTATCCATCGTCACCGCGTCATTAAGCGCAAAGGCCCTGCCGCACAGGATCGTGGCCGAGGTATTTAGCGTCACGCTCTTGTCCGCAATGATGTTGCCCGCGAACGCGGTACTGGTGCCCAGCGTCGCCGAACTGCCGACCTGCCAAAACAAACCATAATCGCTATTGGCAAGGCCATTGACCACATTCACACTCGAGGCGCTGGCCGTCGTGAGCGTACTCCCGATCTGGAAAACCCAGAGTGCGTTGGCGTTGTTTTGCGCGTCCAGATACAGATCGCCCGTCAATTGCGCCGACGAGGAAAAGAAGTAGACACCCGGTGTCAGCGCATTTGAGCTGTTGTAGGTACCGAGATCAACACCACTCAAATCGCTGGTGACCGAGAGACCAGCCAGCGTGTTGTATGCCGTGAGGGCATCGACCTGGGCCTGCTGGGCGACGCCATCGGTCAAGTGCACGGCGCCGGTCTGCGTAACGCTGCCGCTGCCGGTATACGACGTACCCGGGTAGAGACCGAGATCGCCCCAGAGAGCGGTTGAACCGGTATTGGTGACCGTTGCGCTACCCAGCACTGCAAAACTCTGCGCCGAACCCAGGATGGGAACGGCTGATGCCGGTGACGCGAGGCCTAAAGTACATAGCGCTGCAAATGCCAACGTCGGAACGGCGTGTTGCATGCTGATGCTGCGTTTACTGCTTCCATTCAATGAGCTGATGTTCATATTACTCTCCACGAAGAGATTAGTTATAGGTTTCCACCAGGCTCGCTAAATCTCCCTTAAAGTCCGCCTTCACAAGACAAGCGCAATTATCAAGCCATAACTCGTTAACTGATACTTATCATGTACTTGCCCTGAGTGAGCGCGATTGCAACACCACATACCATGCCGATATGTAAAGTATATGGACGGTTGCGTACCAACGTAATCCAGTCCGCGCCGCCAATGCACCACGCACAAATCACGCTTAATGTGCGGTACCGCACAGACGCGTCCACGTGTTCGCGCGATATTTCCTTGTTGCACGGTCGCATGCTCAGTCGTTTCGGGTTGCGAACGGCTTCTGTTGTCGAACCTGAAGGAAGAATGTTATGGCTGGTGTACTGGTAGTGGTGGTGTTGGTTCTTCTTGTGGTATTTCTGGCAAATCGCATATGACAGCGTAAGGCTGTGCACACAGTTTTATCGTGAGGACAGCCTTCTTATGAAGCCGGGTTCAATGCGCTTCATATCACCATGGTTTGTCCTGTGACGCTCCAGGTACAAGGGATTTCCAAGGCCTATACGTCGCAGCGCCGGCTACTGGCCATCGATTTTTCGGTCAGGGAAGGTGAACTCATTGCGGTGGTTGGACACAATGGCGCCGGGAAATCGACACTGCTGAAATTACTCGGCGGTTGGCTGGTGCCTGATGGTGGCGAAGTACAGATCGACGGGATCGATCAGCGTAACCGACGTGCAATCGTCAGGAAGGTCGGATTTGTTCCCGAAGTACCTAACCTCTTCGAATGCTTTTCAGTTGAATACAATCTCTCCCTCTTTGCTCGCCTGTTTCGCGCTCCTTCGTCCAGCGTTGAGACCGCATTGCGCGAATTCAGCCTGCTCCCGTATCGGCGCAGCAAAGTGCGAGTGCTGTCGAAAGGCCTGAAGCAACGGGTCAGCATCGCGCGCTCGCTGCTCGCCAATCCCTCGCTTGTCCTGCTTGATGAGCCCACCTCCGGGCTTGATTTCGACATGACAACGGAGGTTCACGAACTGCTGAAACGCATTCATGCGTCCGGCAAGACCATACTTTTTACCTCCCATCGCCCGGAGGAGATCAAATCCCTGGCGACCCGGATCATGGTACTCCACCAGGGAGCACTCATTTTCGATGGCCCGCCCAGCGAGTATTTCGAGTCGGATACGCACCGGAATCTCTACACATGATCAGGAACGTCATCATCATGACGTTGCATGACCTCGCCATCGCATGCCAGAACAAAACGCTCTTCCTGATCCTGTTCATACCGGTATTTGTGTTTGTAGCCTTGCAGCTGGTAGACGAGAACGAAGCGGTTGATCCAAACATACGCATCGGATTGCTTGAACAGGGGAGCTATCCTCCAGCGATGCTTACGACTCTCGAGGCTGCGAACGCTACTATCGTCGTCACCTGGCAAAGTAATGAAGCAGCGGCCATGCAGTGGTTGAAGGAAGGGCATGGAGACGGCGTTCTCATCCCGCACGGCACAGCGGCGCAGCATTGCGCACTGATCGTCCTGGAGAAGACTTCGTTGAAGACAGTCACAATCGTTGAAAGCATTAACGCGCTGCAGCGCGCTCTTGATGGGAAGAGCAACTACTGGATTGCCGAGATTCATCCGGTGCAGGAGAGCGGATTGCAACGACAAATGCTACCTACCTGGATCCTGATGCTGGTGCTAATGGTCGGCTTCATCATCCTGCCAGCGCAGGTAGCTGAAGAAAAAGAAAAAAGGCTGCTGCTGGGTTTGCTACAAACGCCGATACGCGAGACAGAGTGGCTGCTTGCCAAGGTGAGCTATGGAATCATTCTCGTCGTTCTGGCGGCAACATTACTGCATTTGCTCACGGCGTTTGATTTTAGTATCGCCAGGGGTTTGAACTATCTGGCTTTTTTGATCGCGGGTGGATTCTGCTTCAGTGCGCTTGGCGTGTGCGTTGGATTCCTGTGCAGGACCCAGGCGAGCGCGCGAACGCTGGGAGTACTATTTTACCTGCCGCTCCTGCTCCCCTCGGCGCTTGCGGATTTCTCGAAGCCGTTGCACAGCGTTGCGCCCTGGGTCCCCTCGTACCAGTTCTACCAACCCGTCAAGTCGATCCTGCTGCAGGGCGGCGGTGTGGCGGATTTTCCACTGGATATTCTGGCGCTTCTGGGCGCGGGGATCATCGCCTTATTCTTGTCCTACCAGTTGATGAGGCATCGTTGGTTGATGTGAAAATTGGGGGTAGTGATCACCATTACATTTCTTGCCTGCGCTGCCAGTGTGCCATCGCCGCCTCCAACGACGACATCAGTGGCACAATTCAGGCAGCTCTCTAACTTGCGATGGAAAATCCGTCGAATTCTATGAATTATCAGGCGCGGAACTACGACTTGTCGTGTATGACCAGGTCTACGTCATGGGCTGGCGGCGCATGATCGGGCGCGCGGATATTGTCTACCAGCTGCCGCACGGCCAGTGGCGGCGCGACGGTGACCCGCGACACCGCAAACGCGACCACAAAATTTACCAGTGCGCCCACCACCCCAAACGCATTGGGCTCGATACCGAAAAACCAGTTCGCCGGGGTGTCACCGAGAAACGCGGTGCCGGGAATGAACATGATGCCCATGTGCTGGAAGACATAGAACAGGGTCACGCCAATGCCTGACACCATGCCGGCAATCGCGCCCTCGCGCGTCACGCGCTGCGAGAATATGCCCATCATCAGCGCGGGGAAAATCGAGGACGCGGCGAGGCCAAACGCCAGCGCGACAGTGCCTGCGGCAAAGCCTGGCGGATTCAGCCCGAGATAGCCCGCCCCGGCGATGGCGGCGGCCATCGCGATACGGCTCGCGAGCAGCTCCTGCTTCTCACTGATGCGCGGATAGATCATGCCCTTGAGCATATCGTGGGAAATGGCCGAAGCGATGGCCAGCAGCAATCCCGCTGCGGTAGAGAGTGCCGCCGCGAGCCCGCCTGCCGCCACCAGCGCAATCACCCAGTTCGGCAGGCGCGCGATCTCGGGGTTGGCCAGCACCATGATGTCCTGGTCTACGGTGGTCAGTTCGTTGTCGGCGTCACTCGCCGAGTACGCAATGCGACCATCACCATTTTTATCTTCAAACCCCAGTAGTCCGGTTTTCTCCCAGTTCCTGAACCACTGTGGCCGTTCGGCGATGGCCAGGTTTTCACCCGGCTCAGGCGCCATTGTTTCTATCAGGTTGAGCCGCGCCATGCCCGCCACGGCCGGCGCCGTGGTGTACAGGATGGCGATGAACACCAGTGCCCAACCGGCTGAATAGCGCGCATCACTGACCTTGGGTACGGTAAAAAAGCGCACGATGACATGGGGCAGCCCGGCGGTGCCTATCATCAAAGACAACGTAAACGCGACCATGTTGAGGCTGCTCAGGCGCACATCGGTGGTGTACTCGCGAAAGCCCAGGTCCGTCACAACCTGGTCCAGCCGGTCCAGCATCCAGGTATCGGAATTCACCAGCGCGCTGCCAAGGCCCAGTTGCGGCACCGGGTTGCCGGTCAGCTGCAGGCTGATGAAAATCGCCGGAATCGTGTAGGCGAAAATGAGCACGCAGTACTGGGCGATCTGGGTATAGGTGATGCTCTTCATGCCGCCGAGCACGGCGTAGAAAAACACAATGACCATGCCGATATACAGCCCGGTGTCGTACTCCACTTCCAGGAAGCGCGAGAACGCCACGCCCACGCCCTTCATCTGGCCGATCACGTAGGTGACGGAACAGAGTATCAAACACACCACGGCCACTGCGCGCGCCGCGTTCGAGTAATAGCGATCACCGATAAACTCCGGCACGGTGTACTTGCCGTATTTGCGCAGGTACGGCGCGACCAGCAGCGCGAGCAGCACGAAGCCGCCCGTCCAGCCCATCAGGAATACGCTGCCGCCGTAGCCCATGAACGCGATCATGCCCGCCATCGAAATGAACGACGCGGCCGACATCCAGTCCGCCGCGGTGGCCATGCCATTGAGCACCGGGTGAATCCCGCCGCCGGCGACGTAGAAATCCTTTGTGTTGGCCGCGCGTGTCCAGAACGCAATGCCGATGTAGAGGGCGAAGCTGCCGCCCACAACGAGGTAAGTGAGTGTCTGCAGGTCCATGTCGCCCTCGCCTACTCTTCGTCCACGCCGAACTCGTGATCGAGAGCGGCCATGCGCTTCGCGTAGTAGAAAATCAATGCAACGAAAACATAGATGGATCCCTGCTGCGCAAACCAGAAGCCCAGTTTGTAACCGCCTATCTGCACAGCATTCAGCTCTTCGACCAGCAGTATGCCGCAGCCATAACTGACTACGAACCAGACCACCAACAGTTTTGTCACCAGCGCAATGTTGCGGCGCCAGTAGGCTTTCGCGCGTTCCTGGGTTAATCGGGGCACACGCCCTCCTTCATGTAGTAATAGTTGTTGCTTCGACTCAAAGTGGATTAATTGCGTGTTGCAGCCTGCGCTGCGCAGGCTACTTTGACGCAATCACCACGCAAAAAATGTTGTCATAGTTCCGTTGTGCGTCACTGCCTTTTATTGCTATTTTGATTTTCAGGTTGCGCATGCCGCGATCAATCACAGGAGATTAAGTATATGGCCACAGCAAAGAAAAAAAGCACCCGCAAAGAAAAAGGCACCTGCAAAGAAAAAAAGCACCCGCAAAGAAAGCAGCCGCTCCCAAAAAAGCAGCCGCAAAAAAATCACCTGCCAGGAAAGCCGCCGTGAAGTCACCGGAAAAGGGTAACTTCCTGAGCAACGCGTTCAAAGAAGCGTGGGATCAGCTGGATGCATGGGTAGACACCGCCAAACTGAAAGCCAAGGAACTGGCAGCCGAAGAGAAATTAATGCAGAAGAAGGCCGAGCTAGCTCTCAAAGCTGAGGTCGATAACGCGAAGCACCTGGCAGCCCAGGCGGAAAAATGGATGCGCGCACGCGTAAAATCCGATACCCGGAAAATCAACGCGTTTGAACGAAAATTAATGAAGCAACTGCGAGACGCCGAGAAGAAACTCAAGGCGCAGGCGAAAGCGGCAGAGCGCAAAGCAAACAGAAAAGGCAAGGCCCTGAAGAAGAACCTGCAGGATATCGCCAAGAAGGTAGCGCCCAAATCGAAAGCCGCCGCACCCAGGAAGAAGGCTGTCGCCAAGAAAAAGGCTGCCGCTAAATAGCAAGCTAACGCACGCGCACACCGGTGCGTTTTTCTCGATACCGCTGAAAGCCCGCCAGGATTTATCCTGGCGGGCTTTTTTGCTCACACTTCCCCGCACAACCGGTTTGACAACGTCTGCGCGGCAGACAGCAGCGCATCCTGCAGTGCGGGCAGTCCACTGCCCTTCACCGCACTGCCGATGCCAATGGCGACCAGTGCATGGCTCAACTTCCCGCGCGTCTTCCACACCGGCGCGGCCAGCACGGTGACACCAGAGATATAGTTACCCGCATCCACCGCAAATCCGCGCTGGCGTGTCTCGGCGACCTGCGCCTGCCAGTCGGCGAACGTCGGCGGCTCATCCCAGCGCAGCGTGCCGAACCTGGCCTCAATGTCGGCGTCAGTGTGATCGCCGAACGCCGCGATGCAACGCCCTGTCGCACTGATCAGCGCGGGAAAGCGACTGCCGATCTGCGCGCTGAGCTGCAGGTTGGCGCCCGATTGCGAGACCGCAACGACGATGATGTGATCCAGTCCAACGATGTGCGCACCGAGCACGGTAACGTCGAAACGCTGGCTGATGCTGTCGAGCACCGGCTGGGCGAGGTCGGTGAACTCGTTGCGCCGGAGCCAGCCGCGCGCCAGCGTCAACACGCCCGCCTCCAGCGCGTATCGCTTGGTGTCAGCGTCAAACGACACCAGTTCCTCCGCCACCAATGCGCGCAGAACATACAGGCAGGTGCTCGGCACCAGCCCCAGCTCGCGTGCGATGGGTTGCAGCCCCAATGGTTTTTCACTTTTGCCCAACAGCCGCAGCACGGCGGCAGCGCGCGAGATGGCCGGCGCCTTGCTGTCGCGCACTGCCTTGGCGAGCTGGCGTCCCGGGGTCGAGGGCTGTTTCGATTTACCTGCCATACGGTGTACCTGTTCGTTTGTTCGATTATGTGAATCGCTGATATTGTTCAATATATAGAATGTTATTCTATATTTACAACATATTTTTGCGGTGGCATCATGCCCTGCATAGAATCGCGACCTGACGCTCACCGGCGACGAATGGGTAACCGCATGTCCAAGCTCACTGACTACACCTCCTTCGCGGATGCCCAGGCGCACGCCAGCTCGGCTGCATTGTGGGAGTTGTTCGACGGCGACCGCGACTACCTGAATATTGCCCACGAGTGCATGAACCGCCACGCCGATGGTTCCGGTCGCACAGCCGTGCGCATTGCACATGCCGACGGCGCCGACGAGATACTGAGCTTCGACGCTATCGCCGCCGGCTCCGCCCGCTTCGCGCACTGGCTGGAGGAACAGGGCATCAAGCCGGGCGATCGCATCGCATTCATGCTGGAACCCTCACTGCCGTTTTACACCAGCCTGTTCGGCGCGATGATGATGGGCGCGATCAGCGTGCCGCTATTCACGCTGTTCGGCCTCGACGGGCTGCGTTTGCGCGTCGATGACTGCAAGCCAAAACTGTTGATTACCAATACGGAGAAATCCGCGATCGCCGGGCAGATCGATGGCCTGCGCGTCGTGGTTGCCGACGCCGAACTGATGGCGGACATTGAGCGCTTTCCCGGCAGCTACCAGACCCACACCCGCGCCGATGACCTCGCCGTGTTCCAGTACACCTCCGGCACCACGCGCGAATTGCCGGCGGCGGTCAAGCACACGCACCGCGCGATCGTGACGCTGATGTTCGCCGCGCTGTACGGCACCGGCATCCGGCCGGGCGACGAGTTCTTCTGCCCCTCCTCCCCGCCTGGGGCCACGGGCTGTGGCACGGCACGTTGGCGCCGCTGGCGCTGGGCGTCACGACAGGCACGTTCGCCGGGCGCTTTGACGCGGTGCGGTTGATGAAGGCGCTGCAGGATTACCGGATCACCAACATGTCAGCCGCCGCCACGCACTATCGCATGATGAAGAATTCCGGCATGGCGCGGGATTACACGTTCGCGTTCCAGAAACTGTCGTACACCGGCGAGCCCATCGACCCGGCGACGCTCGAGTTCATCGACGAGACTTTCCACGTGCCGGCCTGCAGCATGTACGGCACCACCGAGATCGGCGTGGTGCTGGTCAACTACCCCGGCGCCACCGACTACACCGTGAAACCGGGCGCGCTGGGCAAGCCGGTGCCCGGGCTCAAACTGCAGGTGCAGATGCCCGATGGCAGCCCCGCGGCGCCCGGCGTCATTGGCGAACTGATGCTGTGGCGTCGCGATCGCTGGGAAACCACAAAGGATCTGGCGCGGATCGACGAGGACCACTACTTCTACCATGCGGGCAGGGCCGACGACGTGATCATCTCCGCCGGTTGGACGATGAGCGCGGTAGAGATCGAGAACACCCTGCTGAAGCATGACGATGTGCTGGAAGTCGCGGTGATCGGCGTGCCGGATGCGACACGCGGGCAAGTCGTGAAAGCCTTCGTCGTCACCACGCGCCCGGGCAACCAACAATTTGTCGACGAATTGAAAACGTTTACGCGGGAGCGTCTGAGCCGGCACGAATTCCCGCGCCATATCGAATTTGTGAGCGAGCTGCCGAAGACACCGGCGGGCAAGGTGCACCGCAAGGTGCTGCGCGATCGCGAAGCGGCAGTTGCACTCGCCGCTACTGCCAGCAACTGACTATCACCAACTAAGTACCAGTCACTGAAACCCGAGGAGAAAAACCATGTCAGCCGACCGTTTCCCCAAAATCACCGAAAAAGGTCTCGACGATCTGCGCCAGCGCATTGGCATCAAGATCACCGACACGATTGAACCGTGGAACTACGAAGCCACCCGCGATGCGATTCGACACTACGCGCACGGCATCGGCGACGACAACCCACTGTGGTCCGACCCGGAGTACGCGGCGAAAACCAAATACGGCAGCATCGTGGCGCTGCCCAGCTTCCTGTTCTCCACCAACCGCATCATCTCTGGTTATTGCGGCGGCCTGTCCGGCATTCACGCGATGTGGGCCGGCGCGGACTGGACCTGGCACAAACCGGTACTGCGCAACGATGTGATCACGTCGCAGGCCTACCTGAAAGACCTCATCGAACACCAGACGCGTTTTGCCGGCCGCAGCTTCCAGCAGATCTACCACGTCGACTTCTTCAACCAGCACGGCGACATGGTGGCCGAGGCCGAGAGCTGGGTGTTCCGCACCGACCGCGACGAGGCGCGCGAGCGCGGCACCAAATACACCGAAGCGCGCGGCCGCGTTGAGCCCTATACCGAGGAACAACTGGCCGAGTTCTCCAAAATTTACGCCGCCGAGGAAATTCGCGGCGCTACCCCACGCTATTGGGAGGACGTGCAGGAGGGCGAGGAACTGCCGCGCATGATGAAAGGCCCGATGACGGTGACCGGCTTTATCTGCTACGCGCAGGGTTGGGGCGGCTTGTACATCCGCGCCAACAAGCTCGCGTGGAAGATGCAGCAGGCGCACCCGGGCCTCGGCATCAAGAACCGCTTCAATGTGCCGGACTGCCCCGAGCGCGTGCACTGGGACGAGGAGTTCGCGCTGGAAGTCGGCGCACCTGGCGCTTACGACTACGGCCCGGAGCGCTGCTCATGGCTGACGCACCAGCTCACCAACTGGATGGGCGACGACGGCTTCCTGCGCAAGAGCAAGTGCCAGATCCGCCGCCACAACCCGGACGGCGATGCGGTGTGGATCGACGGCACCGTGACGCGCAAGTTCGTGGAAGACGGCAGGCACCTGGTGGAAATCGCACAGCGCGCCGAGACCCATCGCGGCGAGTTGTCGGCGTCGGGCGTGGCCATCGTGGAACTGCCCAGCCGCAGCTAAACCTGCGAACAAGGAGTGGGTCTTCGTTATAGACACCGGTGTTGATTGATGGTACGGTCAACGCCGTTTTCAAACATAGAAGACCGATAACGTGTCCGAAGGTTGGATATGACGTGTCAACCCACGAATGTGCCGCCAGCCAGGGAAATCGATATACCGGCCATGCGGGAGAAATACCGCCATGAACGGGACAAACGCCTGCGGCGCGAAGGCCAGAAGCAGTACGTACAGCCGGTCGACGACTTTAAATCAGTTTATGAAGGCGACCCGCACATGCCGGTGCAGCCGCGCGAGGCCCTCACCCGTGAGGTCGATGTCGCGGTGCTCGGCGCGGGCATCTCCGGCATTCTGGCGGCGGTTGAACTGAAGAAGGCCGGTGTCACCGGTGTCTGCAACATCGACCACGCCGGCGACTTCGGCGGCGTCTGGTACTGGAACCGCTACCCCGGCATTCAGTGCGACAACGACGCCTACTGCTACCTCCCATTGCTGGAGGAAATGGGCTACATGCCGTCGAAAAAATTCGCCGATGGCGCGGAGATTTACGCCTACTGCCAGAGCATAGGCAGGCGTTTCGAACTGTACGACAACGCGATCTTCCATACGTTGGTGGAAGGTTTGCGCTGGGATGAATCGATACTACGCTGGCGCATCATCACCGACTGCGGCGACGACATCCGCGCACGCTATGTGATCATGGCGAACGGATTGCTCAACATACCCAAGCTGCCCGGCATCCCCGGCATCCACACGTTCAAGGGCAAGATGTTCCACACCGCGCGCTGGGAGTACGACTACTCCGGCGGCAGCTCAAGCAATCCCGTGCTCGACAAACTGGCCGACAAGCGCGTGGGTATCATCGGCACCGGCGCCACCGCGCTGCAGGCGATCCCGTACCTGGGCAGGTACGCCAAACAGCTATACGTGCTGCAGCGCACGCCTTCGACGGTGGACCAGCGCATCAATCCGCCCACGGACCCCGAGTGGGTGAAAACGCTGAAGCCGGGCTGGCAGGCAGAGCGCCACGCCAACTTCCAGCGCGGTGCGATCGAGGGCTTCCTGCCGGGCGACATTGACCACGTGTGTGACTTCTGGACCGAGGTGAATCGCAACCTTGCCGCCGAACTCGCAGCGCAAGGCTGGCCAGAGCTGTCGATGGAAGAGTTCATGGCACGGCGCGAAGAGATGGACTATCGCGTGATGGAGCGCATGCGCCAGCGCGTTGCATCGATGGTGAAGGACCAGCAGACGGCCGAGGCGCTGAAGCCGTATTACCGCTTCTCCTGCAAACGCCCCCTGTCCAACGACGACTACTACGATACGTTCAATCTTCCAAACGTGACATTGATCGACGTGTCGGCGACCAAGGGCGTCGAGGCGATGACGGAAAAAGGTTTTATCGCGCATGGCATCGAGCATGAAGTTGACTGCATGGTCTTCGCCAGCGGCTTCGAAGTGAGCAGCGATCTCGATCGGCGCTGGGGCTTTGAGGTGTTTGAAGGTCGCGATGGCGTGTCGATCTACGACCACTGGGCCGACGGCTACAAAACGCTGCACGGCATGATGACCCACGGCTTCCCCAACCTGTTTTTCATCGGCTATTACCAGGGCGGCCTGAATGCCAGTACGACAGAACAGTACCATCGCCAGACAATCCATTGTGCGTACATCATCAGCGAGGCCCTGGGCCGCGGCGTGGCGGCTGTCGAACCGAGCCGGGAAGCGCAGGATGCGTACGTCAGCCACTTTCGCGACGTCGCGATTGACCTGACGGACTTCCAGCGTGAATGCACGCCCAGTTACTACAATAACGAGAGCGAAACGATCACCGGCAGTGACGGCCGGCAAAAGTTTCGCAACTTTTTGGGCGAGACCTACGGGCTGGGCTGGACTGCATTCGAGAAACTGTTGCAGGACTGGCGGGACAAGGGTGCGCTTGACGGACTGGTCCTGTGCCCGAGCCCGGCAACGCGCGCACCGTTTCGGCAACAGAATAGGAGGCCATCATGAACAAGCACATCAACATCACTGCTGAAGACCTGGCTGAACCGCTGACGTATCCGGTGGAGGCATTCCTCTCACCCGAATACGCCCGGGCCGAGCGCGACCTGTTGTGGCCAAAGGTGTGGCAGATGGCCGGCCGCCTGGAGGACATCCCCGAGGTCGGCAATTACTTTACCTACAACATCCTCGACGAATCGATCATCGTGGTGCGCACCGCGCCGGACACGTTGAGCGCGTTTTACAACGTCTGCCCGCATCGCGGCCGCCAGTTGGTGAATACGCCCGACAACGTGAACGGCGTGCGCGGCAAGAAGCAGCATTTCGTGTGCGGCTTCCACGGCTGGACTTACGACCTGGAAGGCAAGAACACCTTTGTACTCGACCCGCAGGACTGGAAAGGCGCGCTGACGCCCGAACGCACCTGCCTCACCCCGCTCAAGGTCGATACCTGGGGTGGTTGGGTGTACATCAACATGGACCCGGACTGCGAACCGCTGCTTGATTTCCTCGGCGACGTGGACCGCATCCTGGCGCCGTTTGAGTTCGACAAGATGCGCTACAAGTGGCGGCAGTGGGTGATCTATCCCTGCAACTGGAAAACCGCGATCGAAGCGTTCATGGAGCCTTACCACGTCGCAGGCACGCACTCGCAATTGCTCAAGTACGGCGAGTTCTACGCCTACAGCAAGGCCTATGGCGCGCACGGCGTCAGCGGCTTTGACGAGCGCGATCCCGAACTCAGGAAGACCGGTGGCACCGGGGTGACGCGCGCTGGCGGCGCCAAGGGCTCGGACCCGCGCATCACCTCCTATGAACTGGCGCGCGAGAATTACGAATCGCTGCTGCACTCCGGTTCAACCGACACGCTGGTCAATGCCGCGAAGCGCCTGGTCGATGAATTGCCCGAGGGCACTTCGGGCCCGGATGTGGTGAAACACTGGCTGGCGTCAGCCAGGGCGGATGATGCGGCGCGCGGCGTGATCTGGCCGCAGATGACGGTTGAGCAACAATCGGAAGCGGGCCTCGCATGGAGCCTGTTCCCCAACCAGACGATCCTGCAGGGCGTGACCTTCGCGCTGTGCTACCGCTCGCGCCCGTACGGCGACGACCCCAACAAATGCATTTTCGAATCCTACGCGCTGGAGCGCTTCCCCGAAGGGCAGGAGCCGAAGACGGAATGGGTGTATGCCGACCCCACCCCCGAGAACTGGGGCCCGGTGCTGGCGCAGGATTTCTCCAACATGGAGTGGGTGCAAAAAGGCATGAAATCGCGTGGTTTTCGCGGCCCGCTGCCCAACCCGCACCAGGAGCGCAAGGTCACCAATTTCCACCGCGTGTTGTCGGAGTATATGGGCCGCGGCTATCCCAGCCTGCTGGACGACAAGTAGGCGAACGAACATTCCACTTCAAAATAAATCTACAAGGTAAGAGAACATGTACGCAGACGAGAAAGCGCCCGACACCAACCCACCCGCCACCGATCGCACGACCGTGAAAGTCTACGAGCGCATCCTCGATCTCCTCGAGGCCGAGGGCATCAGGGCAGTCTTCGGCATACCCGACCCCAATTTCGTGCACCTCTTCGTCGCCGCCGAAAAACGCGGGTGGGACGTTGTGACACCGCACCACGAACTGTCTTCGGGTTTCATGGCGGAGGCCTACGCCCGCATGAACGGCACCCCGGCCCTGTGCATCGCCACGCTGGGCCCGGGCGTCGCCCTCGCCTCCGGTTCCATGATGAACTCGCTGGTCGAGAACTCGCCGGTAATTTACCTGGGCGGTCAGCGCGCCAGGATCACCGAGCGCCGGGTGCGGCGCGGCCGCATCCAGTTCATCCAGCAGGAGGACCTGTTCAAGAACTCCGGTGAAGTGGAGCGCCAGCATTGAGTACGCGGAGCAGACCGACGAAATCATCCGCCACGCGCTGCGCGTGTGCCAGACCGGCACCCCCGGGCCCGTGTACATTGAGTACCCGTCCCACGTCATCAACCAGGATATCGAGGTCAAGCCCGCCCTGCCCCCTGCCGCCTACCGCCTGGTGGAACCCGGCGCCGACGGACAGATGGTGGCCAAGGCCGCCGAGCTGATTAAAAACGCCGAGTGCCCGATCATCCTGACCGGCCACGCGGTGCAGTGCAGCCGCGCCGGGCAGAAAGTGCGCGAGCTGGCCGAGCTGATGGGCTGCCCCGTGTTGCAGACCTCAGGTGGCAACGCTTTTATCGAGGGTATTGAGGAGCGCACCTTCCCCTACCTGTTCGCGGAAGTGGCCGACGAGATCGTCGCCAAGTCCGACGTGGTGGTGGCCATCGGCACCGAAATCGGCGAGCCCATGCACTTCGGTCGCGGTTTCCTGTGGGCCGAGGGCAACGTCGACCGCAAATGGATCAGCATCGAACTGGACCCGGAAGCCATCGGCCAGAACCGGCCCATCGATGTGCCGCTGGTAGGCGACCTGCGCACCGTCGTGCCCCAGCTTTCGGCGGCATTGAAAGACAGCCCACGGGCCGAGCACCCAGACCTGAAGCGTTGGATAAAAGAGGACAAGGATCGCCTCGCCGCGCTTGCGAAGCAGGACTTCACTACCCCCAGCGGCCGCGTGCACACCGGCCAGTGGGTGGTCGAGTCGACCGCAGCGATGCCCGAGAACGCGATCCATGTGCGCGACGGCGGCGGTACCGTTGTCTTCACCTGGACCTATTTACAGGGCAAGCCGCGTGACGTGGTGTGGAACCAGAACTTCGGCTGCCTCGGCACCGGCCTGCCCTACGCTGTCGGCGCCTCCATCGCCGACGGCGGCAAGCGCCCGGTGCTGTTCACCACCAGCGATTCCGCCTTCCTGTACCACATCGCGGAACTGGAAGTGGCGCATCGCTTCAACCTGCCGATAGTGACCGTGGTGGCAGTCGACAACGCCTGGGGCCTTGAAGTGGGCGTCTACAAGCGCACCTTCGGCCACGGCAATACCACCGAGCCCGGCGTGCACTGGAGCAAAGATGTGCGCTTCGACAAGCTCGCCGAGAGCCTCGGTTGCCAGGGCATGTATGTGGAAAAAGGTGAAGAGTTGGGCGCGGCCATCACGAAGGCATTCGCCAGCGGCAAGCCGACGGTGATCCACGTGCCGATCGACCCGGTGATCAACCATGGCGGCAATGAGAACCTGGATACGGCTAACTATGCGCGGTTCCGGACTTGGTACGCGGAAGGGCAGCAATAATTTAGCGATAGTTCAGCGGTATCCCACTGCCCGCCTCCTGCATCGGCGGCGGGCAATGAATTCTCGCCCGCGGTTTTCAGGCCTTCCGCCGCTGAAATAGTTAAAGCGCGCAGTGATCTGCACGCCCGACTAGCAGCACAAACCAATCACTATGGCTTTTCGGTTCCCGGTATTTGTTGCGCAGCCGCGTCGAAAGTGTATACGCCCTCAAACGGCAATCCAGTCGTTTCTGCTATGTGGCGTGCTTTGTTGACGATGAGCGCATCGGGAAAATCAGCTTCCTTGCGCTTTCCGCCCGATTTAATTGATATGGCGTTCTTATAATCGCTTACCGCTCGCCAGACGGTCGGCCCATTTTCAAAAACAATATTGGGCTCTGCGAACAGGGAGTGCACGACCTTGATGATGGCTTCCTTATCCAGGTTGTATCGCTTGCCTTTGAGTGTCCAAATAGTTTCCACCATTACAACATCTGTGATGAGCACAGGAGTGTCACCCAGAATCAGCGCGCTCGCCCGTTTCGCCTGTGCTTTATCATCGTTCAACAAATATCGCAGGAGTACATTGGTATCGATCGCAATCACTGCGCAACACTGCTCTGCAGGGATTGTTCATCGGTGAATCGTTTGTCAGTGGCAACACGCTTTAGCAAACCTTTCGCCGACCCCGCCACTTGCTTAATGATTATTATGTGTCCTTCATTATCCACATAACTTTCGTAGTCATCGCCCGGCTCAATTCCTGCCTCCCTGCATTGATCGATGGGCAGCGTGATTTGTCTTTTTGCGCTAACTTTCGGCATTTTGCACTTCCTCTTTTCCAAGATCACCATAGCAAAGATAAATAAATCTTTACTAAAGTTCAATGGGTAAAGATACAGACCTGGTGTACCGTCATCCTCACCTGGACCTATTTACAGGGCAAACCGCGTGACGTGGTGTGGAACCAGAACTTCAGCTGCCTCGGTACCGGCCTGCCCTACGCGGTCGGCGCCTCCATCGCCGATTGCGGCGGCAAGCGCCCGGTGCTGTTCACCACCAGCGATTCCGCCTTCCATGTACCACATCGCGGAACTGGAAGTGGCGCATCGCTTCAACCGCGCCACATAGTGACCGTGGTGGCAGTCCTCGTTCTTATGATTTACCTTGCGCTGCTACCAGCACCACTGCGCGGTTGCCTTAGCGGCGATTCCTGTCCACACTAAGTGAGGAAAGCGATTTACGAATAATAAAGCACTCGCGGAAGGAATCTGGGAATGCGCACAGTAGACTCGGCTGCTAACGCCCCGTCCCGCGTCTTCAATCATCCGACAGATCGGGCCGTTTCCCGTGGACGGGTCATACGCGCTGTATCCTTGCTGCTGGCAGCCTGCGCCCTGCCGGCATGGGCGGCGGACCCTGACATATCCAACCGGTCATACATCAAAATTCCGTATAAGAATACCCTTAACGGTCTTCCAGAATATTATTCATACCTCTGGCCAACAGCGGTAGCAGCCGGCACCGAGTTTGCCCTTGTCGGCTCCGGCACGCCCAGTGGCAATGCCAGCATTTTCCCCGGCGGCATGTTCACGCCGCCAAGCGTCTCCACAACCTTCACTGCCAACCCCGTGCTCGTCACGGGCCCGTGGAACGGTACCCCTTTTAGTAATCTCACTATCAACCCACCCTTGAACCCACTGGGCGTCGAGCGGTTTGGGACCTCCCTGGCCATCCACGGCAACCGGGTCGCAATAGGCTCTCCGGAGGTGATCAAGGAGGTGTTTAGCTACTCAACCGGCAGCTGTAACGATAATGGCTGTCCCGCCCCGACAATCACTGGCTCCGGCCGCGTACATCTCTATCAGTACAACGGCACCAGCTTCGCGCCACTACGCATCATTCCGTACGGCGGTTTGCAGGAGCGTTTCGGCGCCGCCGTCGCACTGGATGCGACCAATTTGCTGGTGGGCCGGGCTGGTTCGGTGCCCGGGAGGGCGGACATGTTTAACCTCAGTACCGGTAGCCTTGTTACGACGTTTTCCTCACCCGCCGCGAATGACGGATTCGGCAAGACCCTCGCACTGGCGGGTGACCTCGGCATCGTGGGGGCGCCCGACGGCAATGCGGTCTACGTTTACCGCCGCACTGGCGCAGGCACCTGGACTGCGGCTGGCACCCTGGCGAGCCCGGGCCCAAACTCGCAATTTGGCGCGTCCATCTCGGCAGAGGGCGAGCGCATCCTGGTCGGTGCGCCCGGCATCGACCGGGCCTACGTGTTTGAGGACGACGGGGATAACTACTGGCCAGTGGCGGCGGAATTGTCAGGCGGTGCCGACTCCGGCTTTGGCACGGCTGTCGCCCTCACCGGCGACACGGCATTCATAGGCGCGCCCAGGCTGTTTATTTTTGGCATGCGAATCGGACTGGTCGCGCGTCACGATCGCGCCAACGACGGCAGTTGGCCGTTTGTCACCTACAAAATTTCCCGGCGGCCCGAGGACGGCGATGGTTTCGCTACCGCCATCGCCGCCTCGACCACCCTGCTCACCGCCCTCGATAATGGCCCGACCACGCGACCGGCCGAGCAGAGCGTGTTTACCGCCCCTGGCAATATCCAGGACTCCGACGGCGACGGCGCGTCAGATTACGGCGATAACTGCGAAGCACTGTATAACCCTGACCAGGCCGACTCCGACAAGGACGACCAGGGCAACGACTGTGACGCGGATGATGACAACGACGAGTTGACCGACACCCAGGAGGCGCAGATCGGTAGTGACCCATTGAACCCCGACACCGACGGCGATGGGTATGACGATGGGGAAGACTCCAACCCCACGCACTTTGACGATCTCGACGGCGACGGCGTGTCTGATCAGTCAGACAACTGCCGCTTGATCGCCAACAGCGGGCAGCAGGATTTAGACAAGGACAGCCAGGGCGATGCCTGTGACTCCGACACCGACAACGACGGCCTCACTAATGAAAACGAAATCGCCAACGGTACCAATCCCCTGGACAAAGACACGGACGATGACCTTCGTAACGACAACATCGACAGACTGCCGCTGGACCCGTTGGACGGCTGGAGTGGCCTCGACCGACTGCCCTTCCACGCGGGTCCCACAGGCACAGGACTTTCCAAAGCCGCTGCCGTCGGCGACGGTATCGTGCTGGCCTTGGACAACACCGCTACCTTGCACGCGTTCACCCATCAAACTGGAGGCTGGGCACCCGTTGCGCCGCCGCTGGTCAACGGCCAACCTGTGCCCACCGCAGGGCTGCCCAAAATGCGCGGCAAGCATGCGGCAGTGTTCAAGAAGGGCAGTATCGCCACGGGGACGAAAGACGATATCGTCTACGCGTTCGAGTGGTCGGCCAACACGGGCTGGACACTGCTCGCTACCGTGGATGTCTTCGCTGGCTCCGCTGCCCAAACTGCCCACGTGCGCGCCGTCGCGATCGACAAAGACCTGCTTGCGCTGCGCGTAACCGTGGACGGCGTCTCACAGATCTGGATCTATCGGCTTGCGGCCCAGGCGGCGAGTCGGGTGGCTGTGGCGGGCGCAACCGCAAATAATGATGGTCCACTGGTGGTGGCCGGTGACACGGTATTCTCGGGCGAGTGGCAGGTGTCTGCCGATGATGGGCAGATCAGCATTTATGAAGCGGGCAATGGCTTCGCCCGCCAGATCGTGACCTTCTCCAACACCTCGACCAAGGACCGGTTGGGCAGGAACCTGAGTGTCGTGCGCGACCGGGAAGTCCTCGTCGACTCCAGTATCGGCTCCTTCTGGCTGCGCAAGAACGGCAATTGGGCGCTGACGCCCACCGGCATCGGGCCCACCAGTGGCAACAGTCTCGCCATCAGTGGTGAAGGCGGTGAGTTCATCATGCACGGCACCAGCGGCACCAGCGACATCACGGTCCAGCGCACTGCTGGCAGCGGTGTGCCAGGTGTGGTGCGGTTGTTCCTGGAAAGCAGCCTGTCTACCAACGGCCGTGTCATCGTGGAGGCAGGGCCCGAACTGATTGAGTTCTTCGCGGTCGACCTGGATGCGGACGGCGCGCCGGATGACCTCGATAACTGCCATGGCACAGCCAACCCGGACCAGCTCGACAGTGATGGCGACGGCATCGGGGACGCGTGTGAACTGCCTCCGGGCTGCTGACACATGGCAAACGTGACCATCAGGCACATCGGCATCTGTGTCGCCGACATCGAGCGCTCCTCGCGCTTCTACACCGGGGCGCTGGGTTTCACGGCACTGATGAAGGTGACGGAGATCGGCGCGCCCTTCGACGCGCTGATCGAGCAGCCCGGCGCTACGCTGCGGGTGCAGCAACTGCGCTGCGGCGATGTCACTATCGAACTGTTGGGATTTGCAGGCACGCAAGTGTCCGGAACCGCGGAACGTGTCCCTATGAACCAGCGCGGTTTCACGCACATGACCCTGATGGTGGACGATCTCGAGGCGACCTCGGGGCGCATCCAGGAATTTGGGGGCAAGGTACATGCAGAAACACGCATCGACTCGCCCTTCGGCCCGCTGGTGTTCTGCACCGACCCGGACGGGGTGCGGATTGAGCTGATGGAAAGTAAGCCCGCAGCATCTCAAACGTGAGTTCGTGGTACAGCCGGCAGTTCCTCTTCGCCGAATTCCCACGCGATGGAATTCGCAGCACCGATATCTGCCGATGCTTGCGGCAACTCAGGCGCGTTCGCCGCGTGCAAACAGGCGGCTAACCAACTCGGCGTAGCTGGCATCCGCGGTGCTATCCGCCGCTGCGGGAACGGTGTCCAGCGCGCGCCGCACTTTCAGGTCGTAGGTCACCACGCGTTTCGCGAAACGCCAGCGACCGTCCTGCTCGCGACGGTAGCGGTCGAGGTAGCGCACCGCCATGAAGTCCTCCATCCAGCCGGACTTGCCATCGGGAATGGCGTGATAGGCAAGGGCGTAGACTTCGCCCTCGCCGTCATCACCGTCGACCGAGATCAGGTGGTTGCACACGTGATGCCCGCTGTAGCGCATGAACGGAAACGCCTGCTCAAGGAAATCCACGTACTTATCCGCAGGACCATCGAACGTATCGCCATGCGTATCCGTGGCGTCGGCGGTATACAGCGTGCGCAGCAACTGGCCGTCCTTGCGGTCGACACCGCGACTGTAGAGCAGCACCAGTTCGCGGATGGCCTCTTTATCGACCAGCATCGCCAGGGCCTTTTCGTGCTTCATAGGAACACCTCGTTGTGGGCAGGACGCGCCTGGGTCCGGCGCGGTCAGTTTTCCGGTACGGCAGGAATATGCAGCTCGCGTCGATTCACCAACGGCCGTCGATAGGAGATATCCTTGCTGCTGCGCGCTGCCACGCCATTGAGCTGGGCATCCGCCACTTCGGCAAACGGAATCGGCATGGTGGGAACCATGCCTGACCACTCGATTGCGTTGGTGCGCAGCGCAATCTTCCACAGCCCTTTGCGCTTCTCCAGTCGATCGATGTAACGGCCACCGGCCATCCAGTTGCTCGCATCGCGATTGCGACCGACGAACAGGTAGTACGTCTCGGTGTGCGCAGTATCGCCGGCGAGATCGCAGCTGTGGTTCAGCAGGTTGTGGTGCGTCGACGACTGCCCGCGTTCATGCAATTTCCTGGCCCACTCGTACAGCTTGAACGGACTGCCGACAAACTCGCCTGCGGCGATGATCGCATCGCTGTGGAATGCACTGAGGAACAGCGACTTGTCGAAACGGTCCATACCGCGACTGAAGCGAACCAGGCAGTCGAGGATATCCTGGCGGTCGAGCAGTTGCGCGAGCCTGGCCAGCGTCGCAGTCTCATCAGCAGCAATAGCACCGTCCTTCATTGCGAATCCGCGCCTCCCTTCCTGGCCATGTCGAAACTGTAGCCGATGTGCTCGGCATGGCCGTTGGGCACGGGCGACAGGATCAGCGGATCGCGCCTGTCGCTGATCGCATCCATCTGCCGCGCCACGTCTTCGATAGTCCACGCGCTCTGGTACACGCCGCGTGTTTCGACGACATAGGCCTTCGCCACGCGACCGGCTATCGAGGTCAGCATCTCACCCGTGATGGAACAGGATTCATGCGCCAGCCACGCGACCGCAGGCGCCACCAGTTCCGGTGACATCGGCGGGTAGACGCTGGTATCGCGCCCTTCTGCCATGCGCGTCACAGCAGCGGGCACGATGGCATTGCATTTCACGCCCTCTGCAGCGCCCTCCAATGCAATGACATTGGAAAGCCCAATCAGCCCGCCCTTGGCGGCGCAGTAATTCGCCTGGTTATAACTGCCGTACAGGCCGCCGATGGAGGTGGTCAGCACCACACGTCCGTAACCCGCCGCGCACATCAGCGCGAACGCCGGTCGCACGACATGGAACGCGCCGCGCAGGTGAACGTCGAGTACGGTATCGAAATCCTCCTGTGTCATCTCCTTCAGCGGCGCGCCGCGCACGGTACCCGCGTTGTGGATGAGGATGTCGATGCGCCCGTAAGCGTTGAGCGCGGCATCGATAATGGCCTGGCCTCCCGCCGGCGTGGCCACCGACTCGGTGCAGGCGATCGCCTCGCCACCGGCCGCCCGAATTTGTGCAACGACGTCCTGCGCCGGGCCGGCGTCCATATCGTTGCCTTTCATGCTGACGCCGGGGTCGTTGACGACAACCTTCGCGCCGCGAGCGGCGAGCAGCAGCGCGTACGCGCGGCCCAACCCCCTCCCCGCGCCGGTGATGACAGCGACGCGATCATCGAATCTCAGTTCTGGCATGTGCTCTCCTGTTATTTAATTGATCGGCGCGTAGATGGGCGCTCCGCGCTGTGCGCGCAAAGATGGCGGCATGCTGCCGTCGATATCCGTCACGCCATACTGCTGTGCAAGTTCGGCGGTGATAAATGTACCGCCGGAGCGTGCCATGATGTTCGGATCGGTCGCCAGCGCGGCGATTACCCGCCCGGGAAATTCAGTGGATGACCCCACGGTGGGATTCGTCACCGTGCTGGATGCCATCGCGGGATTCTCTGCCAGCGCGCGCTCGGCGCGCTCGGTGAACGTCAGTCCCATCCACAGCGACAGCGAGCAGACGTTGTGCGGCTTGAGTTCAATCGCCATGTCGCGCGCCATCCTGTCGACCGCCGCCTTGCACAGGCCGAAGACCACGCCGTAGGTATAGGCGATCCCGGTGTAACCCGAGGTGGCGACGATCAGGCCACCGCGCTGCGGCACCATCATCCGCGCAGCGTGCGAGGCGGCAACGTAGTTCGAACGCACGCCGACATCCACCATGTCCCAGTAACTGAGCGGCTTCTCCCAAAAGGGCGCCGGTTCTATCAGCGTGTCGGGCAGTGCAAAGGCGTTGTTCACGAGCAGATCGAGGCGGCCCTGCTCTGCCCTCACCTGCGCGAACAACGCGGCCACCTGCTCGTCCTGCGCGTGGTCCACCTGCACGGCGATGCCTTTGCCGCCGCGCCTGTCCACTTCCGCTGCAGTTTCGGCAACAGTGCCCGGCAGTGCATGCGCGCCCGCTGCCACGGTGCGACCGGTGACGTAGACCGTTGCGCCTTCGCTGGCGAGGGCCAGCGCAATGCCCTTGCCAATGCCGCGACTGGCGCCGGTCACGACGGCGACCTTGCCCGACAGTGAGGCCATTGCAATATCTCCGCTTGCGCCGGCTACTTCTTCGGCAATTCGATTTCCGCTTTAGCGGTCGCCATGGTGGTGCCGCTCTGGTCTTTCATCTTGCAATCGACCTGCACCAGGTTGCGACCATCCGCGTCCACCAGTTTGTCGATCACTGTCCCGGTCATGAAGGTGGCATCACCGGTGAACGCCGGGCTGCGATAGGCGGAGTTGCAGTGCACCACCTGGCCCCACTCGCCCGCCCAACCGGAGAGGTAATCCAGTATCCATGCGCCCATCGATGCGCCGTAACCATAGCCGCGCGGCATGCCCACGCGCTGTGCCCACGCCGGGAACAGGTGGCCACGCGAAGGACCAAAATACGCGCCGTCGGTAAGCTCGGGATTGTCGCGCTCCATCACGGGGTCGTTCTCGTGGCCCGCAAACTCCTCGGTGAAGCCGAATGCCGCCATGTCCATGCCGGGGCGATGCGTGCCGCCCCACACGGTGAACAGGTAGGCGCGCCACTCCGTCGCGAAACTGGCGATGCTGTGCGGACCCATCACTCGCACGGGCAGCTCACTGCCAACGGCGACATCGTCCCAGTAGCGCTTGCCGTGGCCGAGGTCATGCATCATCTTGATGAATTCGTATTTCTTTATTTCCAGCGCTTTCAGCTCGTCTTCGCTCCACACCGGATCGTCGGTGGCATCCAGCGCACCTTTTTCAATGGCCAGGTCGCGGCGATAACGAATCGACGTCGAGCGCTGCTTGGCGATGTAATCGCCGTTCTGGTTGTAGTAGTTATTGTCGCCGCGCTGGAAGCACGTGGGCCCGGCAAAGCTGGTTTGCTTTATCACATAGTCGAACGGAATTTTTTCGTTCACGATTTCATCGCCGCCAAAAATGCGCGGGCCGTAAAACCACCATTCGTCCCCGCCAAAGATCAGGTGCGAATCGGGAATAAAGCCGACACAGGCCGGACCGGCACCGTGTCCGTCATCCGTGGCGACCGCGAATGACAGCGGCGCAACGAGGCGACCATAACGGCCCTCGGCTGCAAAATCATGGTCGTAGTGCAGCAGGTTTGGATAGTGCATCGCCTGCACCCAGCGCCGGAAATCGGTGTTATTCAATGGCTCTTTCATGCGCGCCGGTGCTATCGGCTTGCCCATTTGTTTCTCAAGATCCGAACAATCCAGGGTTTTGTCGTTCATACGTGGTTCCACCGTGATGTGATTGCGTTATGTGATTGCGTGATGTGATTGATTGTCAGTGTTTGCCAGGATGCAGCGCGAGAATGCTGCCGTCGGCATCGCCAGAAAGGTACAGCGTGCCGTCCGCCGTCCCGGTGATGCCTGCAAAGGGTCCCATGGGGCCGGACATATCGCCGATCGCGCCGAGAAACTTGGGCACCACGCCGGCGGGCGCGCCGACCGGTAGTGCGCTCGCGATCGTGCGGCGGACACCGCTGCGCAGGTCGCACTCGATGAGCTCCTTTGCGCCGGTATCGACGACGTAGAGCAAATCGTTGCGCACAAAAATACCCTGCGGCTGTTGCAGGCCGTCCAGCACCGTATCGACACCGCCGCGATGCAGCCTGGCCACCCGGCCCGCGCCGCTTTCGGAGACCAGGCAGGTGCCGTCCGCACCGAGCGCGACACCCATCGGGCGCTGCAAGCCGCTGGCCAGCGTTTCGATCTTGCCCGCGCACGCGGACAGCACACGGCCCGTACCAAGCTCGGCGAATATCACCGTGTCCGCAGGCGCGAGTGCGACGCCATATAACTGATCGAAGCCACTGGCGAGTACCTGGTGCGACTGGCTGGCGGGTTGGTAGCGCGCAACAACGCCGTTGGCAGTGGTAACTATCATCGCGCCGCGACCGGCAGCGGCAACGCCACGGATGTAGCCCGGGCAGCCCGGCGTGAACAACATGCCGGCAACCTGCGGCGCCCCCCCCGACTGCAGCGTGTAGCAATACGGTCCGTCGGCGATGAACAGCACGCCGTCGTCGTCTACCGCCAGATCCAGCGGCCAGTTAAATCCGTCGGGCAGCAGCGAGCGCACCTGGCCCGGCGCGACGATTTCGTTGATCTGCCCGGAAATGCTGGACACGAACAGGCGGTCGCCGACAAACGCCAGGTTGTCGAGGCCGGGCGCGATATCCGCCAGCACCGTGCGCTCACCTGTGCGCGGGTCGATACGCAGCACCTGGCCACTCGCCACCTGCGTGGAAACGATATTCCCGCTGGATCGAACTTACCGCGTCCGGTACGCCGAGATCGCCGGCGATAACTTCGGGTGTACCGCCTTCAGGTGAGACACGCCAGATTTCGTTGGTGCCCATCACCGGCATATACAGCATGCCGTCCGGCCCCACGGCCATCGCGTTGGGCATCGGTACATTGTCCAGCAGCACGCGCGGCGCGCCGCCGTGCAAATCCAGTTCCAGGATGCGCCCGCCGATACGGCATTCACCTGCGAACAGGCGGCCGTTGTGGAAGGTGATGGGATTGGCGCAGGGCATATCGCCGTACAGCACACGCGTCTGGCCGTTCGGGGAACGCACGCTCACCCGGCCTTCGGTGATTTCGGTGGCATACAGGTTGCCGTCATCATCAAATGCCAGGTCATCCGGCGCGACGATATCGCCACCCATCGGACTGATCGCTGACACGACGCCGGTGGCAACATCCACGGCGCTGATCTGGCTGCCGGATACCTGCGCCACGTACAGCCGTCCGTCGGGGCCTGTGCGCAAACCGTTGGCGCCGAACAACCGACTCGGCGGCGTGAGCGGCTGCAAGGTCCAGCCGTCGGCGACGCGCGACGCGGTGGGTGCTGTATAGCGTCCGCTGCTCGTCATGCGCAGAGGCAGCCGAGCGCCACGGCGAACGTCAGGCCGCCGCGCGCGATGACGTCATTCACCTTTCATGGCCTTGAGAAAATCCGCATTGGTCACCAGTACCGGTGTGTTGTCCTCTGCGAGGTGCGACCATTTGAGGCGGATGCCACCGTCGACCGTCAGGCACTGGCCTGTCATATAGGTGGACATATCGGACAACAGGAACAGCACGGTGCCCCGCGATCTCTTCGAGGTCGCCCTTGCGTCCCATCGGAATCGCACGGCGCTCCAGTTCCGGGTCGGGCGGCAACATCGAGGACGCCGCCACCATCGCGCCGGGCGCCACCGCATTGACGCGGATGTTGGACGCTACGAATTCGAGCGCCATCGTGCGCACCACCGCCAGCACGGCTGCCTTCGCCGCGCCGTAACCCACGTTGTATGGCATGGGCCCGAGACCGGTGATCGAGGAGATCGCCACCAGCGAACCCGCCCTGCCCTGCGCCTGCAACTCAGCTGCTACCGCCTGGCTGATAAAAAACATGGAATCGAGGTTTTTGGAAAACAGCGCATCCCAGTTGCCGCGCGAGACACGCGTCGACGGCCCCCAGCTCGCGGGAGGTCCGCCACCGACCACAGTGACCAGTCCGTGCAGGGCGCCCTTCGTCCGCCGCACACAGTCCATCACGGTGGCCACGCCCTCGTCGGTCTCCACGTCTGCGACCAGCGGGATAACCGACAACCCCTGCGTTATCAGCGGCCCGAGGTGTTCCTCGAGATTCGCCGGGGTGCGACTGACGCCGATGACAGTCGCGCCGGCCTGTGCCGCCATGCGTGTCACCGTCGTGCCCAGGCTGCCACCACCGGCGCCAGCAACAACAACGATGCGATTATCAAGCTGCAGGAGATTTTTCGACATGCTGCCCTCTCGTGAGTATCAATCAGTCGCCGTTCAATCGGCGTTTAAAATTTCGGGCGACAGGTATTTCGTCGATGACCAACCGCCATCCACGACAATCGTCTGCCCATTGATGAACGCGCCGCCCGGCGAGCACAGGAACGCGATCGTGCTGGCCACATCGTCCACCGTACCCAGGCGGGTATTCGGTGTCGTGCCAATGTTCGCGCGCCGAAACGCCTTGTCATTCAGGCGCTCCCTGACCATGTCCGTCATCGTGACACCGGGCGCGACACAATTGGCGCGAATGCCCTGTGCGCCGTATTCGCAGGCCATGTGCAACGTCAGCGCGGTGAGCCCGCCCTTGGCGGCGGAATACGCGCCACCGCGACGACCACCCACGACTGCGTAAGTCGACGTGACATTGATGATCGCGGCGCCGGGTTGCATATGCGCAATCACATCGCGCGCGATGCGAAACGGTGCGCGCAACATGATGCCGAGGAAATGATCAAGCGTCGCGTCATCCGTTTCATGCAGCGGCTTGGGGCTGCCGATACCGGCATTGTTGATCAGGTAATCGATGCGCCCGAAGCGCGCCAGCGCCAGATTCACAATCGCCTGCGGAGCGTCGTCAGCAGTGATATCAACAGACAGCGTCGCGACGCGCTGCGGATCGCCAAGCTCGCGCGCCAGCGCCTCGAGTTTGTCGGCGCTGCGGCCCACGCCCACGACAGCCATGCCCATGCCGTGCAGTTGTTTTGCGGTAGCGAGGCCAATGCCGCTGCCCGCGCCGGTAACAATCGCCACCTCCATCGTCGATACCCTCGTTCTTCTTATCCTGTTGCTCGGCGAGTCGTCGCAGGGAGCAAACCACAGTGAGCTGTATTATAATCACCCCTGTTGATTATTCATAGGCCGGGAGAGGAAATGTCATCCACAGGATTTTGTCGCGTGGCGAGCGCATGACGGGCACAAGGCGCAGCATCGCCGGCCGCTCGGTACGCTGGGATGAAGAGCGCGCCAGGTCAGCCTATGCGCAGGGTCACTGGGTGCGTGCAACGCTGGCCGACGCGCTGGCACGTACCGCGGCGGACGCACCGGAGCGCGTACTGGTCATCGACGGCGAGGTGCGCCTGAACGCACGCGACCTGCAGCAAAGTGCCACCGCGCTGGCACAGGTGCTGGCACAGCGCTTTCCCCAGGGAAGCGTGATCTCATTTATGTTGCCGAACTGGCACGAGGCCGCCGTCATCTACCTCGCCACGACGCTGGCCGGGATGGTCGCGCACCCGGTGTTGCCGTCCATGCGCGAGTATGACCTGCGCTTCATGTTGCAGGATGTCGGAAGTTGCATGATTTTTATTCCCGAGGAATTTCGCGGGCATCAGTGTGCGCGGATGCTGCAGGCGGTTGTCGCGCAACTGGCTGCACCGCCGGAAGTCGTTGTCGTCAGGGGCGACTGCGGGCCGCATCTGGCCTATGACGCTTTGTTCCACGCGATCACGGCCTGCCCTTTGCCCACGCTTGAACCGGACGCGGTGCGCATGATCATGTACACCTCCGGCACCACCGGCAGCCCCAAGGGCGTGATGCACAGCCACAACTCGCTGCATGCACTTATCCGGCAGCTCGGCACACATTGGCAGATAGCGCCCGGAGATACATTCCTTGTCGGCTCGCCGATCAGCCATATCGGCGGTTCCATCTACGCGTTTGAATGCCCGCTGCTGCTCGGCACCACAGCCGTGCTGATGGAACGCTGGGATGCCGAGGACGCCGTGCATCTGCTGCAAGCCGAACACTGCACGCATTTCGCCGGTGCCACGCCGTTCCTGGTCCAGGTGCTGGCCGCCGCCAGGCGAGCAGGAACACGCCTGCCCGATCTCAAGCTGTTCGTGTGCGGCGGCGCTTCGGTACCACCGTCACTGATTCGCGAAGCGGCGGCGTATTTTGAGCGCGCCGTGGTGACACGCGTCTACGGCTCGACGGAAGTGCCGGTCACGACAGTGGGTGTCATGGACAGGGGCGATGTCGCGCATGCGGCGGAGACCGACGGCAGGGCCGGACTTGCGAACATCAAACTCAGTGGCGGCAATCATGCGGGCATTCGCGCAGACAATGGCGCAGGGATTAGCGCCGACAGTGTTGCCGACAGTGGCGAAGTTTGCGCTCAGGGCCCGCAGATGCTGGTCGGCTACAGTCATCCCGAGGACGAGGCCGAGGTCTTCGACGCGCAGGGCTACTACCGCACTGGCGATCCGGCAGTGGGTGGACGGCGGTTATCTGGTGATTTCGGGCCGGCTCAAGGACATCATCATTCGCAATGGCGAGAATATCGCACCGAAGGAAGTGGAAGACATTTTGAGCGTCCATCCTGATATCGCGGAAATTGCGATTGTGGGCCTGCCCGATGCAAAAACAGGTGAGCGCGCCTGCGCCGTGATTGTTGCGACTGGCGCTGTGCATCCCGATGTCGCCAGCCTGCGCGTATTCCTCGACGCGCGGGGGGTGGCGAAATTCAAGATGCCGGAACAGGTTGTAATCCAGGACGCGCTGCCGAAAAACGCCACAGGCAAGGTGCTGAAGCACCAGTTACGCGCCGAACTGAGCCAAAGATAGATCCATTTGTTTGGGTAGCGGCTCAGGCCTGCAGGTAGCGATCCATTTCCTGATGCAGGTTCAGGATCATCATCTCGTAATAGCTGGCCAGCCATATCTGCTTACAGCCGATGGTCGCCAGGCCTTTCTGCATGCGCGGGATATTGGAGAAATCCTGGCGCGGTATCGGCAGGAACTGTTCGGGATCACTGGCATCGGTCATCACCTGCACCACGGCGCGGGGAATGGGCTGGTCCACGCCATAGGTTTTGGTCGAATAAATCTCGAAAATACAGCTGTTCGGATCAAACCCGTCTGGACGCACGCGGTACATCATCGCATTGCCTGCCTGCGGCAATATCAGCAGGTTCGGGAACACGAAAATTTCACCGCCCCACATGTCCAGAACCTCGCGTTCCGGCCTCGGCATGGGCCGCTGCAGTTTGGCGGCGGCGCTGTACAAGCCCTTAACGTACTCTCCGCCGAGCGTGGAATCTTCCGGGATGGGCTTGCCTTTCAGTGAACGCACCACGTCGACGTCTTCCTTGAGTATCATCGCGTCCATGCCCTCGACCAACAGATTCAGTCGCGCGGCCATTGCGTCCACCGGGTCGCCCTGCGTTTGCACCTTGCCGGCCATCGGCGTGCTCTGCCCACCGAAAAAGCGGCCATGCCCGTGGGGGAATACTTCATATCCGTGGTTGTCGTGGGCGAACGCGAAATCACCGCTGACATCGTCGCCGTAAATAAAATCGGCTGCCGGGACTTCCAGTTGCGGGTGCGTCGCGGGCACGTGATAACCTTCCAGGAATGCCTCCACGGCCACTTTCCAGTTGGCTGGTGCTTTGACTGACTTCCACCAGATATGATGCACGTCGGCGATCACCTGACCGTCAATCAGTTTCCTGACGGGTGCGATGAATTCGGCGAAGGACGGCGGATTCTTAGCGAAATTGATAAAGATAAAACCCGCGTAGATTTCGAGGTGGATTTCGCGCAACGCGACATCGCTGTTCTGCAACTTTCCGCCGCGGAAATTCTCGCGCTCCAGCACGAACTCGTTTTCACCCTCCAGGTTCCAGCGCCAGCCGTGGAACGGGCAGATGATGCGTCCGCGATCAAAATGGCCGGAACATTCCGCAAGCGCGGTACCGCGGTGCGGACAGGCATTGTGATAGGCCTTCACGGTATCGGCATCGACCCGCACCAACAGCGCGGATTGATTGCCAATATCGTAGACAGTGTGGTCGCCGGGCTGGGGAATCTCATCGAGGCGCGCGGCCGACTGCCACACGTTGAGCCAAAGCTTTTCGTGTTCCAGAGCTGCAAAGCGCGGATCAGTGTAACGACCGGTGCGGACACCGTGTTCCAGCGTCAGCCAGCTGTCTGGCCAGGCATGCGGTTGTTTATCTGTTTGCATGTTCATAGGGGCTGCTCGCAATTAATCCAGATGGGGTCCTGTAGTTGAAATCGACCTGCTGGGTGCGCACTCGATGATTCCATCAGCCCAGCTCGGCGATCACCTGTGGCAAGTCTACCGTGGTACGTATGCCCGCCGCGGCCGCGCACACGACCGCTATCGCGTTGACCGCGCGATGTGCTGTATAACCCGGCGTCGTGGCGGCGAACTCTTCGAGAGGCATGGGGAACCGCAGGGTCACGTCCAGCGGCGTATCGCCTTCGACCTGCACGCGCCAGCCGGTAGCGCCCAACTCCCAATCCTTGTCGATGTCCTTAGTGCAATACCAGTTCATGCGCATGATCAGCAGCGGGCGACCATTGCGCATGCCCGCCACCGTGATGCGCTGGGCGGCAACGGTACCGGCGGGAATGACACCGGCGTCAATGGTCACGTCGTGGCGTGCCGTGGCGACTTCACCGCTGACTTCAAAATCGTCAAGCGGCATCGAAATCGCATCCGCCAGTTGCCCCAGTGAGGCAGCAAAACCTGCCTTGATATGCGCGAGGCTCTCCTCGCCAAACGCAGCCGGAGGCTTGCCGTAACCCATGATATTGAACAGCAGGTCTGGTGAGTTGCGGCGACTCAGGTCGGCAAACTCATCGATCGTCAGCGCGTCCAGCCTGCGCTGAATCGAGGTCAGCACCAACGGCACCGCCTCGGTGATGAATCCCGGGCTGGATCCGGTGCTATAGATGGAGCTGTTGCCGCGCTGGCAGGCCGCCTCGACCCGTTCGCGCACGGCAGGATCCAGTGTTCGCGGGTGATGGAACTCCACGCGCGTCGTTACGATATTGCAGCCTGCGGCGAGCAACTGGCAGATATCGTCCACATTGCACCACTGCTGCATATACAGCACGCAATCGGCGCGCAGCGCGAGTATCGCCTCGATGCTGTTGGTGGCAATCACGCCTACCGATTGCAGCCCACAGAGTTCCCCGGCATCCTTGCCGGCTTTCTCATTCGAGTGAACGTAGACGCCGACAAGTTCCAGCCCGGGGTGTTCGATGACGGCGCGCAGCGAGCGCGCGCCGATATTGCCTGTGGCCCACTGGACTACCCTTAATGGGCGCCTCAAAGGACGCCTCAACGGATGCCCTTTCGAAAGCGTTGGGGACATACGAAAAGCTTAACCGCCCCAGTTGTAACGAACGCGCACACCGTACATACGGGGAACACTCACCTGGCCAGTTTCGACGCCGTTTTCATAGGTGCCAGAGATGGAGGTTATGTATTCTTCATCGAACACGTTGCTGGCAAAAATCGACATGTCGAACGGTTTGCCCATGATGCCCTTCCAGTCGTACGTCAGGTTGACCAGCGAATAGTCAGGCAGCGTGGCGTAGATCGAGACCGCTTCCGCAACAGCCTGCATGTCGTCAATGTAAGCGTACGTTGCGGATGCGCTCATCTCACCCCACGACGGATCGACCGGCAGCAGGTAGGTCGCGTTGATCACGAATTTGTTTTCCGGCGAGTACGGGAGCGGCTCTCCTTCCGCAGTCGTGGCATTAGGTGTCGATATCGGGCTACAAATGGTGGGCGGGCATGGCGGCAACACCAGTTCATCCACTTGCGTGTTCAGGTAGGTGTAGCTCGCGCTGAGGATGAGGCTCTCCAAAAGTTGGACCGTCGCTTCCGCTTCCGCACCCCAAATCGTTGATGCGCCTGCATTGACAATGGCGGTTGTACCTACGCCGCTGGTTTTGAAGTAGCCAAATTGTATCTGCTGGTCCTTCAAATCGTTGTAGAAAGCGGCGACGTTGAAGGTGCTGGAAAGCGACCGAAAAAGCTGGTCTTGGCGCCCAGCTCGTAGCTGTCAATGGACTCCGGATCATGCGTATCCAGCCCGTCCGAGCCACCGAGGTTGATGCTGCCCTGGCGGTAACCGCGGGCATATTTGGCATAGAGCAGTATGTCGTCGCCCGGATGATAGCCGGCCCCGAGTAACCACGTCGGTTCCGTGCTCTGCGACTCGGGCGTCCTGACGGTGACCAGCTGCCTGTTGGAAGGAAAGTACCCGCCATTTACGGAATCGACAGGGAAGAAATTGATCGTATCCGTCACCTTGCCCGTGGTCTTGTCGTCGGTGTAGCGCACGCCGGCGGTCACGTCCCACTGCTCGGTGATATCGTAAGTGCCCTGGGCATAGACGGCCATGTTTTCATACGTGGCACCCCCGCGTGTAGATTGCAGCGTGCCCTGCGATATCAGGTTGTTACAGCGAAAATCTGCGGGGTTGGGCGAACTCGCGGTAGACAGATCGCAACTGATGATGGCTGGGGATTGCGCGCCGTAGTCGCCATCCGGCTCGCTTTTCTCATAGTACAAACCGGTCTGCCAGTTGAGCCGGTCATCAAAGCTGGCGCCCTGCAACTGCAGCTCTTCCACAAACGTGGACTGGTCGGTCGTCGGGTAGTCATCATTCGTGCCCACCATCTGGAATATGACAGGCTGGAACGTCCCATTGCCAAGGGGATACTGCCAATTGGTGCCGAACAACGCGCTGCGGTTCTTGGTCTCAAAATCCGCGTAAGCCAGGATATTCTTGACAGAGAAATTGTCGTTGATTTCCCAGCTCGTGGTATTGATGACCTGCGCCAGTTGCTGCTCGCTCACCGGGTCCGGAACAAAGCTGTAGACATCGTAAAAACCGTCATTGCCCGTGGCCTTGCGCGAGGCCAGGTCGTCGTTGCAAAAAATAATCCCCAGGGGGGCGGTGGACTTGCAGTCGAACAACGAGCCGGGGTATCCGTTGTTCTCGGAATGCGTGTAACGCATTATCGTGTAGTTCTCGACAGTGTCGGTGATATCCACCACCGCACTGCCGCGTATGGCGGTGTAGTCCGTGTCCGCAAAATGGCTGGGGCCAATGCCTGAGAAATTATCGAGGTAGCCGGCGCGCTCCTGGTGATCCACGCCGAGGCGCAGACGCACCCGGTCGCTTACCGGTGTGTTGATAACACCCTGGGTGCGCCACATGTCGTAGTTACCAGCCGACGCCTCAAAGTAGCCCTCATGCTCTTCGGTCGGACGCTGCGGAGTGATCAGGATGGCACCGCCCGTGGAGTTGCGACCGAACAGTGTGCCCTGGGGGCCTTTCAACACCTGTACGTTCTGCAGGTCAAAATAATCGCCCGGACCCGCGCCGTCACCAGAATTCTGGGTGTTGGCACCGCGCGGGGCGACCACTTCGGCAAAATACACACCTACGGAAGATGTCGTGCGCAGTTCCTGGGAAAACCCGCGAATGGCGAACGTTGTCGTGTCGCCGCCGAACCGGGTATTGACCTGCAGCGAGGGCACGAAATTGGCCAGGTCGCCGGCATTGGTAATGTTCGCGTTATCCAGTTGTTGCTGGTCGAACACCGTCATGGAGATCGGCACGTCCTGCAGGCGTTCCTCCTTCCTGCGGGCGGTGACGTAGACCTCCTCGAGCGCAAAGCCTTTTGCTGCGGGCTGCGTATCGCCCTCTGCAGCGGTTACGGGTAAGGACAGGCCGAGCCCAAGCGTGGACGTCGCCAACAAAAATTTCACCACGGGTAGGTGTTTCATGCGGATAAGCCTCACTTTACTGTTATTTGTGGCCTTGAGCTTAATTCATAGTCATCACTGTTGTACAACTGTTTTTGGTCGCTCGCGCCCGAGTCTGTTTCGGGTTCCGTCACAGTCAATTTGACGCGCCCGGCGTGCCCGGCCAACAGGCAGAGAGAGGTGTTCCGCAGCACGGTGAGGTCGGGAATAACGAACTATTCGTCGAGCAGTTTTTGCAATTGCGGTACGGCCTGCGCGCGCAATGTGCCATGCAGCGACAAACGTAACACTTCCCGGCGCATGCGCTGCGACATCGCCAGGCGTTCCTTTTTGGTTTTGGCGCGGCCGCGCACCCATACAGGCCACAGGAAATAGCTCGCCAGCATCATTACCGACAGCACTTCCGCGTCGATTCCGTCTTCGCTTAAATCGCTCCTGGCGAGCGATTCAGTCGCCGTCATGAACTGCTTGAAAAATCGGTCATCGCCCGGATTTTCAGAGGAGAGTATTTCAAACAACCAGATCCGCCCGAGTTCCGGGTTTTCTACCGCAAAATCGACCAGCGTGGTGATGACCTGATAGACCGGGCGCAGACTCGGGTCCGGTGGGTTGCCAGCCTCGTCTGCCTGGCCAAAAACAGTGGTGGACAGATGCTCACTGACCCAGGCAACAGTGGCTTTGATCAAATCTTCGCGGGTTTCAAAATGCTGATAGGCTGTGCCGCGGTTCACCCCAGCCAGGTGTGCGACTTTGGACAAGCTGAGTCCATCCGGACCATCCGAGGCCAACACAGTGCGCGCAGCGGCGAGTATTTCCTCGCGCGTCGCCTCAGGATTTCGACGTCTGCGCCGCGTCCCGCCAACTGGAGCCCCCTTTGCCACACTAATCACCATCGTCGTTTATTAAGTGATTGTGGGCGCGCCCCGTAATCTTGTCAACGCAAGCCACGAGACTACAGGTACAAAGCGGCGTATTGACGCCGATACGTGGTTCTACTCATCTACGCCAGTTTGAGGTTGGCGCCTCGAAACACGCCGCGCAAGGAAAGGCGCGTTACTTCACTGGCGAATCGCTGCGCCATGACCTTACGTTCCTTTTTTGTGCCGGCGTGGGAGCGCGCCCATACCGGCCACATGAAATACCCGGTGAGCATCAGCACTGCAAGCACTTCGGTGTCTATGTCATCGTACGTCGCGTCGCTCAGCGCCATTTCCTTAAGCGCCAGCTCGAAACGCTTGTAGAAGACATCCTCCTTCGGATTCTTGCGCGAGAGCACGTCGTACAACCATATCCGACCAATCTCGGGATTATCGATGGCGTACTCGGCCAGTCGCTGGTTAAAGGCCGCCATACTTTCGATCACATCGGGTAAGTGCGCCAAATCGGTTTGCGGAAAATCGACTGGTCGTGGCCCCTCGTAATCCCACCCCTCAAATACCGCATGCAGCAGTTGCTGGCTTACCCTGTCGAGCGTGGCGCGTATGAGGTCCTCCTTGACCTGGAAGTGTTGATACGCCGTACCCCGGTTGACGCCAGCCAATTTCGCGACGCTGGAAACGCTGAGGCCCTCGGCACCGTCTTGCGCCAGCACGGTTGTAGCCGCATCCAGAATCGAGACCCGCGTCGACTCCGGATCACGCTTGCGGCGCTGCCTCGGCTTGGTGAGGGACATTAAATGCTCCTTGCATCCGCTTACATTTCGGAAACGGGGTTTAGTTTACGTTGTCAGCGAATATAGGAGCAAACGATACGTCGAGTCCACAACTGCACACGGCAATTTCACGTTACCGGTGAATAATTTCAACTTATCCAGCAAGAACTACAACGTTGCCAGATTATGCATTGGCCGCACCATTGCAACGCTTTAACCATGCGGATTAGTGGTCAATATAATGAGCTGATACAGCGTTAGATGTGCTTCATCGGAAGAAGCGCGACCGGCGCTGGTACAACGATACCGATCAAATGCAGGCGAGGTATCGGGTGGAGTTCGGAGGTTGTGCCTATCGACTGGTTGAATAAAGGCTATATAAGTAGCCTGTAATTGCTAACGTCATCGGCGGCAAGCCGAACCAGTACTAGCAACGGGTAGTTTCCAACAGATACTAAAACATAGTGGCGGAGCGGACGGGACTCGAACCCGCGACCCCCGGCGTGACAGGCCGGTATTCTAGCCAACTGAACTACCGCTCCACGGCAGGCAAACTCTCAGGAATTTGGTGGGTGGTGACGGGATCAGACCGCCGACCCTCTGCTTGTAAGGCAGATGCTCTCCCAGCTAAGCTAACCACCCCAAAATCCGAGAACGCGCATTATAGAGATTCTGCTTGAGTGGTCAATCCCTGGTTCGGGAAATTCCGAAAAAAACGGTGATTTTAAAAGCCTTTGATTTTTAGTAGTAAAATACGCACGAGGTGCACAGCCTGGGAACACAAGGGATTAGTGCGACGCGCACCGAAGATCCGCCCACTCACAGTTAAAAACTCGAGCACACGCACATGGAAATCTACAAAAGTTTCACTTCAGGCTGCGCACCGCCTGCCCAATGTGCCTGCAGGGCACAAGTGTCCTCGACTGCATGGTCACTCCTTCCACGTACGATTGGTCGTAATCGGTGATGCGCCCGAGCCCGCCGGATGGGTCATGGACTTTGCTGAACTGAAATTAAAATTCAAACCGCTCTACGAGCAACTGGATCATCACTACCTTAACGACATACCCGGCCTCGATAATCCAACCAGTGAAAATATTGCCAAGTGGATCTGGCACCAGCTCAAACCGGCCTTACCTCAACTCAGCAAAATTGAAATCCGCGAGACCTGCACCAGCGGCTGTATTTACTGCGGCGACTGAACTTTCGGTCCCCCAGTGTCACATTGTTGCCTCAGGGCACGCCGCAACCAGTGCAGTGTCACATGGCGGTAACATCCACAAAAATACTTGACGATTACAGAAATGCTGCAAATTTAGTGCTTTTATAATTGCCGAAAAGAAATGTTCCCTGTTTACCTGGCAGGTGTTTCCAAAATAAATGCGGAAGTTACTTGAAGTAGCACCTTCGCAAATGTTATGCACACTGTGTGATGCGGGCACGCTTTCACGCAGTTAGCATTTTCTTTGCAATTGAATACTCACGATATCAATATAACTTATTGTTTTTATAATTAATATCACATTGACTACTTTTAATCAATTTGTAACAATGACCAGATACGTGGCGTTTGAAGGCCTGCTGAACAATTTACTCACTGGAGTTATCCACAGATTCTGTGGAAAAATGATGTCTGACAGAGGTGTTACAGAATCTCTCGATTAGGAAACAAAGTTACTGAAATAAATGCTCTCGCGTCCGGCGCCACGTTCCCGCAATGTACAGCACAGTGCATTAAGGCCATTCTCCAGGGGCCATCCCCCAATGCCTGCTGCAAATAGGCATGCGGGATTTTCGGGATCTCAGATCGACTTCGATTGGCAGGGAACATGACAGGAGCGATACTGCCAGGCGCACGATGAAGTCGGTTACGAAGACGACGTCCAACGCAGCGGCAACCTCTCCGCCTCTTGCGCAAGTCGCACATGCAGTGGCCAGAAAGATACACTGCGGTGATAGAAGCGAGGGGTCAGGAACATCATGGCCAGGGTCTCCGGTTCTCCGGCCAGTGCGGCGAATATTCCCTCCTGCATATCCTCGCGACCGGCCAAAACTGCCAGCGTGGGCTTATCCACCAACCTCGTCTCTTTCTCCAACAGCGCTTCCGTGCGATTGAGGAACGCCTCCTGCCGACGCCTGATTATCCCCTCGAGCCAGAGACTCCTTGGCGCTGAAGTAACAGTAAATGGAGCCGCGCGACATTTTACCCACCCGCGCCACTTCTCCCATGGAGGTGCGGCGTATGCCAAACGGTGGATACACTGCTCCCCCGCGTCAGTATCCTGGCCACCATGGGATCATCATAGTTTAGTGCGCTGAACCGCTTGTCCCGACATTGCCGCAACCGCCGCCTTGACCAACTGGAATTAATGAACAATAATCACTTTTTTGACGTTCGTTATTTCCGGCAACAGGCGCTTCGCATACCATCGCGAAAATTCCTGCATCAGTGCGGATAAAAAGGATGCAACCTGGTCAGATCCCCGTTCAACTTACGATTACATCATTGTCGGGCGGCTCCGCTGGGTGCGCCCTCGCGTATCGCCTGTCGCGCGAAGCCAGCCGCAAGGTGCTGCTCCTCGAAGCAGGCGGCAGGACAATTTCCCCCAATTCACATCCTTTGGGCTTCGCTTTCCTGATGAAGAACCCGAAGGTCAATTGGTGTTACGAGACCGAGCCAGAACCGAACATGCACCACCGCCCATCGCCTGGCGCGCGGCAAAGTGCTCGGCAACACGAGCAGCATCAATGGCATGGTCTACATTCGCGGACAACGTGAGGACTACGATCACCTGGGTGAACTCGGCAATACCGGCTGGTCGTACGAAGACGTATTGCCTTACTTCAAACGCTCGGAACACAAAGCCGAGGGCGCCAACGACTACCACGGCTACGGCGGACCGCTGTGGGTGGAAGACGTGGCTGACGAGCAGAAACTGGATCTCGCCGATATCTATATTCAGGCGGCAATACAGAGCGAACTCCCCTATAACCCTGATTTTAACGGCGCCACGCAGGAGGGCGTCGGGTACTACCAGACCAATATTCGCAGGGCAAGCGCCAGAGCACAGCACGCACGTTCCTGAAGGAGTGCCAGAATCGCCCCAATCTGACCATCATCACCGGCGCCCTGTGCCAGCAAATCCTGATCGAAAATGACGCGGCCGTCGGCGTGGAATACCGCCTCACCGGCAAAAAGCATGCGCCGGTCGAGCGCGCTTATGCCCGTGGCGAGGTCATTCTCTGCGGCGGTGTGATCAACTCGCCACAGCTACTGGAATTGTCGGGCATCGGCGACCAGGCGCATCTGCAAGCACTGGGCATACAGGTCAGGCAGCATCTGCCGGGCGTCGGAGAGAATCTGCAGGATCACCTGACCATCAACATCCAGCAGGGGCTGGACGGCGTGCCCACCTTTTACGAGGAAACCCGACCGCTGGCGTTGTTCAAAAACATCGTCAAATACCTGCTTAAAGGCCGCGGCCTGCTCGCTCACCCGGCGGCTCCAGGTCGGGGTGTTTTTGCGCACGCATAAAAGGCTGGCAGGCCCGATGCGCAGATTCACTTCGCCCCGGCCGCCAGCGAACCGGACGCCAAAGGCAACCTGAAACCCACGCCCGGCACGACCAGCAACCGGGTGCTACCTGCGACCGGAAGTCGCGGCAGCGTACATGTCCCGCAGCGCGGACCACTGCGGCAGCGCCGGCCATCCGCGCCAATTACCTGGATACCGAAAACGATCGCAGCGCCATCGTGGCCGCATTCCGCCGAGACGGGAAATTTTCCTGGCCCCGCCCTGCTACAAATCCAGAGGACGGAGTTTCGGCCGGGGCCGCTGGCGCAGGCGATGAACAAATCCTCGACTATGTCCGCTCGGAGGCAGAATCCGTGTATCACCCCGTAGGCACCTGCAAAATGGGCTCCGACAGCATGGCCGTGGTCGATGAGCGACTGCGTGCACGGCGTGCAGCGCCTGCGCGTCGCGGACGCGTCCATCATGCCGACCATTGTTTCCGGGAACACCAACGCGCCAGCCATCATGATCGCCGAGAAATGCGCGGACATGCTGCTGCAGACGCCGGCGTCAAAATCTTGCCAGAGCGACGCAGCGAGCAGCAGCCCAGGCGCAGCACGCGCAAAGCGGCAGCAACTGCCACGGTGTGACCAAACCACGAGAATCCGGCTGAATGCATCAGTAAAGGACAGCTCCGCCGCCACCGAACTGCGCGCGATACTCGACACCAGCGCCGCGCCTTTTCGCGCGGAGGGCCGGTCGCGCTCGCAACCCGCATCGACCGCATTGATCGCTGCATCGCCCTTCTCGTCGACAACAAGGAAGCCACTTGCGAGGCCGTCAGCGGGACTTCGGCTGTCGCTCCAAATACGTGACGCTGATGACCGATGTGATGAACTCGGTGGGCAGCCTGAAGTTCGTGAAGAAAAAGCCTGAAAAAATGGATGAAGCCGGAGAAGCGCACGCCCTTCATGCCGATGAACTTCCTGGGGGCGAAGGCGCATGTGCACTATCAACCCAAGGGTGTGGTCGGCATCATGACGCCGTGGAACGTGCCGGTGAACATGATCTTCAGCCCGCTCGCCGATGTATTGGGCGCGGGCAACCGGGCCATGATCAAGCCGTCCGAGTACACGCCGCACACCGACATCATGCATAAGCTATTTGCGCAGTATTTCGAGGAATCGGAAATCAGCGTCGTAACCGGCGGGCCGGAGGTGGGCGCGGCATTCTCCGCGCTGCCGCTGGACCACCTGATCTTCACCGGTGCGACCAGCATCGGGCGTCTGGTGATGCGGCGGCGGAGAACATGGTGCCGGTCACGCTGGAATTGCGGCAAGTCGCCAGTCATCGTTGGTGAAGACTGCGATATCCACCAGGCGGCGGAGCGGATCATCACCGGCAAGTCGATGAACGGCGGCCAGTTGTGCGTCAGCCCGGACTACTGCTTCGTTCCCAGAGTCGCCTCGAAGCGTTTATCAATCGCTGCAAGGCAGTGATCGCCGAGCAATATCCCACCGTACAGGGCAACCCGGATTTCGTCGCCTGCATCAATGAACGCCACTTCGATCGCGTGAAGGGTTACATCACCGAGGCTACGAAACAGGGGGCTCGGTTCCGCTATGCCCACCCGGCGAGGAGTTCTCCAGCAAGAAGGAGCATAAAATTGCGCTGCACCTGGTGGTTAACCCGACGACGCACTGGCGTGCATGCAGGATGAGATCTTCGGCGCGCTGCTGAACATCAAGAGTTACGACAAATTGCAGGACTGATCGATTTCATCAACGCCGCGAACGCCCTCTCGCGGTATTACTTCGGCAGGGACAAGGCGGAACAGGACAAGGTCATCAACGAAACACATTCCGGCGGCGTGGCGGCGGAACGCAATCGCGCTGCATGTGGCATGTGACGATCTACCGTTTGGTGGCAGCGGACACAGCGGCATGGGCAACTACCGCGGCCGCGATGGGTTCCGCTCATTCAGCCACGCGCGCGGCGTCTACCGCGAAGGATTTGTAGACATGGCCAAACTGGCCGGCACCCTGCCGCCCTACGGCCAGAAAGTGGCGAACATGCTGGAATCGCAGATCAAAAAATAGCGCTTCAACTGCTAATGCAGGGTCGGACTTCTCTCTGAGACGACAACTGACTGCAGCTGCTGGCCCAGCATGATCACAAAGCCCTGGCGGCGCTCTACGCCGTCATAGCTGTAGTCGAAGCGGTACTGCCGCCAGATGCGCCAACGCCTTGTCTCATCGCGGCTCATCGAAATACGCTGCACATGCACGGACTGATCCAGCAACTGGAAATCGTCGCGCTCACTGGCGCGATTCACCGCCTGTACAGCCAGTTCGCGTACGCGCACCGCCGACAAAAAATGCAGGCACAACGCGCCCAGCGCGAACACTAAAACCACATCCCCGAGGGTGAAATTCACAGCTGTCTAGTTCTCTTGCAGATTGTTGTCTGGTGCATCGGACTGACGCTGTTCCAGCGATACCAGAAATTGCGTGACAATGCTGTTGAACAGTACCGGTTTCTCTGCGTGTAGCCAATGGCCGCAGCCTGGCATGACCTCAAGGGTTGCCGCCGGAAACAGTTGCTGCACAACCGGCCAGAATTGCGGCTGGATATACTCGGACGCGCCGCCCTTGATAAACAGCACCGGGCCGGCATAGGTCCGGCCACCCGCGGGTGCAGCCAACAGCGCCGGGTAGGCCGCGCGCAGTCCCGACAGATCAAAACGCCAGTGATAATAGCCTTGCGCATCGCGTTGCAAGCTGCTTAACAAAAACTGTATGACGCTGTCCTCGTCGAGGTGCTGCGCCATGCGTGCGCCCGCTTCTTCACGACTGGTGCACGGACGCGAGGCCACCGCTTCCAGCGCGGCAAACACCCCATTGTGGTGGGCCTGGTATGCAACGGGGGCAATATCTGCCACTGCCAATGACGACACCCGCCCTGGCTGTTGCAGCGCCAACTCCATTGCCACTTTGCCCCCCAGCGAATGGCCGACGAAATGCGCGCGCGACAGGCTCGCGTCATCCATCCAATGCCGCAATCTTTCGGCCATCGCAGGCAATGTCGGGTTTGCAATCCAGGCCGATCTGCCGTGTCCGGGCAGATCCACGCTGAACACCGAGTACGTCGCCTGCAGTGCACGCGCCAGCGCACCGAGATTAGCGCTGGCACCAAACAAACCGTGCAACAGCACGACTGCCGGGCCTTCACCGGCCTGTTTCACATACAAGTCCGTCGCCATTTATCGCTGTGTCCCGTTACAGATTTTGCTACCATGACCGCCACCATTATGGATCGGAATTTTACATGCGTCGTCTACTATCCCACTGCGTATCCCATTGTCGCCTCGCCGCCCTCCTCGCAGCATCAGCACTTGTGGTCGCGTGCAGCGGCACACCCACTCACAACCCGACCACCTTCCCGTTCCAGATAGACCAGGCCAAACTGGATGCCAACCCGATAAAAACCGTGGTAATTGCCCACGTCAACCTGGGTTCGCAATCGCGCAATTACCTGGAGAAGGAAGCGCCGCGCATCGATGCCAGTGTCGCCCAGTACCTGAAGGACAACGGCTTCAAAGTGCTGTCCCAGCGAGAATTCGAGCAACACTGGAACACCGCAGTGCGCGCATTCGGCAATCCGATCGACCCAACCAGCGGCAAACTCAACCGCAAGACGTTCTCCCTGATCATGCACCAGGTGCGGGACGAAATGCAGGCATCCACCAAACTTGACGCATTCATCTTCACCGATCTGGTGGAACTCGAGGTCGCTTTCAGCGGCGGACTCAAGCATGTGGCGCGCTGGGATGGCGTGTCCCGCACACCGACTCTGCAGGGCCCTGGCGACGGCGTCAGTGCCGATTTCGACTGGAACATGCTGGCTGCCGTGGTCTCCTTGCAGGTCAGCATCTACAACATGCAGCTGGAGCCGGTATTCTCCAGTCGCGGCGGCATCGACGCCACCGATGCAATTGACAGTCGCTCCTCCACCGGACGCTATATACGCAGGCGCAATATCCTGGATAACGAAACCAATATACAAGAAGGCATCGCGTTGGCGTTCTATCCGTTTATACCGATGGAAGACTGGCCGGGAAATCCCTAGGCACCAAATACCCTCCGAGCCATAAAGAGTTTAACGCAACGCGAATCACCCATTTGACACAGGAATCCGGCCGTGAAGAAGAGCGTCGTTATTCTGCTACTGATCGCTGTTGCGGCGCTCGCGGTGTATCTCTGGCCATCGCCCGCACGCGAACCGGTAGTGCGATCGGCAAACCCCGACACAGCACGCGACACGACTGCAGGCACTGTGATCGGCAGCAGCGACGCAGACAACACCTTCGCCTGGCTAGGCATTCCGTTCGCGTCTCCTCCGCTTGGCGAATTGCGCTGGCGTGCGCCGCAATCCGTAGAACCCTGGACGCAGGCGCGGGAAACCACCGCGTTTCGAGATCCCTGCGTACAATTATCGGGTCCGCTCGATGGCCTGCCCGATGATAGCGGTGCCGTAGTCGGCAGCGAGGACTGCCTCTATCTGAATGTATGGGCGCCGCGCGCAAACAGCAGCGCAGGCACGGAAAAACTGCCGGTGATGTTCTGGATTCACGGCGGCGGCAACACCATCGGTACCGCCAACACCTACCCCGGCAGCAAGCTTGCCGCAGGCGAGCAGGTCGTGGTGGTCACGATCAACTATCGACTCGGCTTTTTCGGCTGGATGAGCCATCCGGCGCTGCGCGGCAAGGGCCGCGACCCACTCGACGCCAGCGGCAACTATGCGAACCTGGATATGATCGCCGCGTTGCAGTGGGTACAAAATAATATTGCCAACTTTGGCGGTGATCCGAACAACGTCACTATTTTTGGCGAGTCTGCCGGTGGCCGCAATGTGTATGCACTGCTCGCCTCCCCGCTGGCAAAAGGCCTGTTCCACCGGGCGATCTCACAGAGCGGCTCGGTGAGCACCACGCCGCGTTGGCGGGCAGAGAATTTTCACGATGACGCCAAACCAGGGATGAAACTCAGCTCCCGCGAATGGCTCTCCCTGCAGTTGCAACACGCCGGCCTCGCGACCGACGCCAAGGGGCCAGGGCCGTGCAATTACTGATGTCCGCCGAGGATATTCGCAGCTTCATGTATTCGCGCAGCGCCGAGCAGATACTTGCAGGCATCGGCGGTGGCGCCGGCATGTACACTGCGCCGCAGGGCTTTCGCGATGGCACGGTTTTGCCAAAGAAAACGCTCTACCAGGTGTTCCGCGACCCCGATCACTACAATAGCGTGCGCCGCCAACAGCCCGCAACCGGTCTTCGCCTACCGCTGGGACTGGGATGAGGGCGGCAAGAATTTTCTGGTGGACTACAGCGCACTGTTGGGCGCGGCGCACGGCCTCGAGGTCGCCTACATCTTCAATGATTTTGAAGACGGCATCGCCGTGCCCGGCCTGTACAACAGCGACAACTCACCCGGGCGTGACCTCCTCGGCGCGCAGATGCGCAGCTACTGGTCAGAGTTTGCAAGGAAAGGCGACCCCGGGCGCGGCCGCAGCGGCGCACTGCCGCTGTGGCAACCCTGGAATAACCCTGGACCCAACCTGATGCTGTTGGATACAGCCGCAGGCGGCGGGCTGCGCATGGTGAAAGAACCCATGACCGTGGCGATGCTGAAGCAGCGTCTGGCCCGGGATAACAGCCTGCCCGACGTGCGTGCGCGCTGCGCGCTGCATGTACAACTGTTCCTGCTCGCCAACGCCGGTGCCGATGTTTGGAACCAGCGTGAATACGAGGCCCTCGGCTGCGCCGAGTTCAAGCCCTGGTCACTGGAAGTCAGTCGCTAGCGGATCCTATTCCTGCGGCTTGATCAGGTATTTCTCGCCAGTCGCTTGCCGGCCGTACACCGCGATCGCATCCAGAGCCAGGGCGCCGGCCAGCGACACCTCCCGGGTGTAGTGACTGGCGAAGGTGGTTTTTATCTCCGCCGCGACTTTGGCGCGCATTTGCAGGAGCTTCTCAATGCCGACTTTTTGCAGGAAGGGCGTGAGCAAAAACCCGGACACACTCCAGGAAAAACCAAAGTTGCGCGTCAGAGTGGTGGGACCGCGATCGAGGGCACCATAGATGTACACCTGCTTGAATACATCGCTGCCGTAGCGATTGTAGTCAGTCATATTGCGTACCGCCGCGGCTTCCATGCAGGTCAGTATCTGGTTGGCCAACTTACCGCCGCCGGTGGCGTCAAAGGCCAGCGTGGCACCCGTTGCGGCGAGGGCATCGGTCAACTCGTCGTAAAAGTGCTCGCTCCCTGAATTGATGATGTACTGCGCTCCCAATGCCCGAAGCACGGCTTCCTGCTCCGGCTTGCGCACGATATTGACCAACGCGATACCCTCCTTGAGGCAGAGTCGATTCAGCATCTGGCCGAGGTTGGAAGCCGCCGCCGTGTGCACAAGTGCCGAATGATTCTCCCTGCGCATCGTCTCGACCATCGCCAACGCCGTTAGCGGATTGACGAAGCAGGACGCACCCTCCGCTGCCGTCGTGCCCTCCTCCAGCGGCAGGCACATGAAGGCGTTCACGCACCGGTACTGCGCATACATCTCCCCGCCTATGACGCCGACACGTTTGCCGATCAGCGCCTGCGCCGCCTCGGATGCGCCGGCGGCGATCACGGTACCGGCGCCCTCGTTGCCCACCGCCAGCGATTGCCCCACTCGCGCGGCGACCATTTTCATCATGTCGGCGGGGACATCCGCTGTCACCACAGGCCTGGCGGCGGTGCCGGACAGCCGGGCCGTGGCGAGATCCGCCGGCCCAAACAGCAGCGCAAGGTCGGATGGATTCAATGGCGTGGCTTCGATTCGCACCAGCACCTCATCAGGGCCGGGCTGCGGAATGGGTGTATCCACCAGACTGAGTTCGAGGACATTGTCGTCCGTGATCCTGGTACGAAGTTGCAAGCCGGTGTCTGCCATTGGAATGTCCTCGGGTGGTTGGGGTCAAACGTGTGCCCTATCCTACAACGTCCCTGTGACATTTTCCCGCTATCGGCCCGGTGGTATTCCCCTGTAAGATCGCCGCCGCTGCAGCTGTGGGGGCTGGTGGCACAAGGAAATCGCAATGTTGAATGTAATACTGGTGTGTCTGGCCGTACTGGCGTTTGTCGCCATTGTGTTCGAGGACGTGATCCATCTGAACAAGGCCAAATCGACGCTGTTCCTGGGCACACTATGTTGGTTACTCCTGTTCCTCTGCTCGCCCAACCACCAGATCGTCGAGTCGGCCTTTTCCGAAAATATTCTCGACATTGCCTCCCTGTGGCTGTTCCTGTTTGCCGCGATGACGTTCGTGGCCTACCTGAACCAGCATGGCATGGTGGAATCACTGGTATACCGCCTGCTCCCTGATGCGATGCCGCAAAAGGCGTTGCTACCGGCATTGGCCCTGTTCGCGTTCTGCCTCTCGTCCTTCTGTGACAACATCACCACGACGCTGGTCACGATTGCGCTGATCCAGTCACTCAAGCTACCTCCCAAGAGCAATATCAAACTGGCCGTGTTGGCGGTGTTTTCCATTAACTCAGGCGGCGCGGCCCTGATCACCGGCGATGTCACGACCTTTGATGATTTTCACATCCGGCAAGGTGGGCATCAGCGATCTCTTTGTCATCGTTGCGCCCGGATTGCTCGCTTGCCTCTTGCTCGCTGTACTCTTGATGCCGGGCTTCGAGGGAATACTCACGCCGCAGCGCTCGGTCTCGAAAGCATCGCGCTTCGATGTCTGGGTTGCGGTGATATTTGTCGCGACCATCATGATGACGTTGGTAATCAATTTATTCGTCCATGTCCCACCCTTGCTGGTGTTTATATTTGGCCTGTCCATCGTGTTCCTGCTAGCGCGGTTCATGACGCGTGGGGAAGAAGAGGATCCGATCATCGATTACATCCGCAAAATCGAGTTCGATACACTGCTGTTTTTCCTCGGCATTCTGCTGATAGTCGGCATGCTGAAAGAAATCGGTGCTTTGCATGGCATAGCCCAGCTCTACGATATGTTTGTGCCCAGTGTCGCAAACTTCCTGATAGGCTGCCTCTCCGCCGTCATCGACAACGTGCCATTGACTGCTGCGGTGTTGAAATCGGACCTCGATATGCCGATAACTGACTGGCTGGGCTTTACCTATTGCGTCGGAGTCGGCGGATCATTGCTGGCTATCGGATCTGCATCAGGCGTGTTGATGATGAGCAAGATCGAGGGACTGGGGTTTATCAGCTACCTGCGCTCACACCGCACCTCATGGTGACCTACTCCGTCGGGTATCTGCTGATCCTGGCGATGTGAAGCACCTATCGATGTGGTACCTGTTTACCGCCTTCAGTGCGAATAAGGCGCCGACCACAATCAACCCGTCACAAAAGTGCCAAACTATATTTACACTGACAGACTGAAAACCGCTTAACAATGGCCTATACTCGCAACTCGCAGCGTCGCATTGGCGCTATCGGAGGCGGGCAACCCCTTTTGCATACGTGAAGATCAGCGCTACCAAACGGCTCCTGAACACGGCTCTCGTTTTTCTGCTGGCGGTTCTGGCGTCGCAACAACCCGTCAGCAGCAACGTCGCGGCGCAAGACGATTTCATCTCAGGCGCAACGCTCGCTACAGTCGGCATCCAGAACAACTATCCCGGCTATCCCGAGGGTGACAACCCGGACATCAATCGCGCGCCCGAATGGGTCGGCACGCTGCCGCAAAACAACACCTTCACCCGCTTACACATCTCCGTACCCGGACCTGACGTTGCGTTTACCGTCAGCCAGGCCCGCGCTCCTCCCCAGTGTTGATGTAGTTTCCCAAAACACCGTAAACAACACTCATTTTCGACCGGCGTGGTACTGGCGCGTTGCGCATTGCCGTGCCCGGTCAGGAGCATATTTTATGTCTGGATTGCAAACAATTGATCCGCTATTCACAACCACTATTCGCGATATCCAACGGCCTTCATCGCTCAGCGAACTGACGCTGCAGAGCCCCGCAATAGAGGTGCTTACCGATTTCACCCGGCAACTGCCGATGATACTCGAGCAGAACACTTCCATTGATGACGCGCGGGAGATCATGCGCAGGACGCATACCAAAATGTTCCTGGTCATCGATGCGCAGGAATCCTTCCGGGGGCTGATCTCACTGGAGGACCTGGTATCGGAAAAAGTGATGACAAAGATGGGCGTTTCACGACTGAGACGCGATGAACTCACCGTTGAATTCGTGATGACACCGCGCAATCGCCTGCACGCTATCGATTTCAAGGTCTTTCAAATGGCCACGATTGGCGAGGTACTGGCCAGAATGCAAAAGTACGGTGAGCAGCACATGATCGTGGTGGAGGCACGCTGTGAATCGGTCCGTGGCATTGTCTCGGCCCACGGAATCGCGCGCCGGATGCACACCCCTGTAGTGATCAATGAACGGGCTGTTCTGTTCTCGGATATCTACAACGCGATGGCGGTGTAACCGATGTAGGAAAAGCACGGTGATCGAACTGTCGAGCGGGGCAATGTGCCTCCGCTCGACACGGCACCGCGTCCACCACCCGATCATCAGCGCGGACATACCGTTGCGGACAGCGAGCGAGATGCCGCCTTATTGTGCGGGCCTGCGAACCGAACAGGCCAGTGGTTTGTCACTGCCAGCCGCCGCCCAGCGCCCGGTAGAGTTCCACGTACGCGCGCAGTTCCTCGCCCTCGGTTTTTGCCAGCAGTATCCTCTGGTCAAGTAACTGCTGGTCGGCGTTGAGAATTTCAAGGTAAGTAGCCAGGCCCGCATTATAGCGCAAGCGTGAGAGCATCGCGGAGTCCTGCAACGCAGCGACTCCCGTCTCCAGCGTCATGCGTTGCTCGCCCAGCATTTCTACAGCCACCAGCGCGTTGGCGACTTCGCGGTAACTGTTGAGGGCAGCATTCTGGTACTGCGAGAACGCCTGCTGGTACACCGCCTGGCTCGCCTCATAGTTACTCCTCAGCCGCCCGCCCTGGAAAATCGGTGCAAACACACTGGGGTTGACACTCCAGACCTCGGCATCACTGCTCAACAGGTTGGAGAAGTCACCGCTAACGCCACCGTACAACCCCGTGAGCGAGATGCTGGGGAAGAAGGCCGCTTTCGCGGCACCCACCCGGGCATTTGCCGCGACCAATTGTTGCTCCGCTTCCATCACGTCGGGCCGCCGCTCCAGCAACTGGGCCGGCAGGCCAACCGGTATCGTCGCTGGTAACTGCAACGCGGTGACCGACTCGCCACGTTTTACCGGCCCAGGCGGCAGGCCCAGCAGCACACTCAATGCATTTTCGGCCGATGCGATCTGCACGTTGAGGTCGGGAATCAAAGCCGTGGTGCGCGCCCGGTTGGCGATTGCCGTGTCCAGCTCAAGGCGATTGGAAATGCCGCCGCGCAAGCGTTTTTCATAGAACTGCACCGTCTCCTCGTTGGAGGCGGCTGTCTGCTGGGCGATCTCCAGTTGCAGGTCCAGCTGGCGCAGAAAATAGTACGTTGAGGAGACATCCGCGACCAGCAGGACGAGCACGCCTCGCCGGCCCTGCTCGGTCGCGAGGTACTCCGCGAATGCGGCTTCGCTCTGGCGACGCACGCGCCCGAACAGATCGACTTCCCAGGACACCTGCAGGGCGGCATTCCAGTTCTGGTAGCTGCGATTCGAACCACTGGAATCGGCCGGATCAGCCGACCCGGACATCTGCTCCGACGAGTAGCCACCACTGGCGCCGACCTCGGGCAACAGGAAGGAGCGCGCAATGCCGTAGCGAGCGCGCGCCTCCTCGACCCGCGCCGTGGCAATGCGCAAATCGAGGTTGTTGGCGAGTGCCGTATTAATCAGGTCCTGCAATACCGGATCGGTGGCGATACTCGACCACTGGACATCGGCAATCGACGTCGCCGACGCGCCAGGCGCCTCTCCGCGAAACGCGGCGGGTTCCACCACGTCAGGGCGCTGGTAATCCGGGCCCAATACACAGCCGCTGGCAGTGGAGAGGCACAGGGCCAGAGGCACAACCCGACGCAGAGTGCGGACAGTCATCGTCCTGATTGTCATGTCAGTGCACGTCCTTCGCCGGTGGTTGCGGAGTGGGCTGCACCCCCGCCTTTCGACCCTGCACAGCCTGCAGCACCTTTTCCACCGCGACGAATAGCACTGGAATCAGGCACACGCCGATCAAGGTGGCGATGAGCATGCCCGAGAATACGGTCATGCCCATCACTTTGCGCGCCTCGGCCCCGGCACCGCTAGCTGTCAGCAGGGGCACCACACCGAGAATAAACGCAAACGCCGTCATCAGGATCGGGCGGAAGCGCAGTTTCGCCGCCTCCAGCGCGGCCGGCACGATATCCTTACCCTGCTCGCGCAGCATGCGGGCAAACTCCACGATCAGGATCGCGTTCTTTGCCGCCAGCCCGATAAGCATGATCAGGCCGATCTGGGCAAACACGTTGTTGACGTAACTGAAGGAGAACTGCCCGGCCAGCCAGAGACCGAAGAATGCGCCGAACGCGGCAAACGGCGTGCCCAGCAGCACGCTGAAGGGCAGCGCCCAACTCTCGTACTGCGCGGCCAACACGAGGAATACGAGCAGAATTGCCAGCGCGAAAAACGGCAGTGGATTGGGCGATGCCTTTTCCTGGTAAGACATGTCTGACCACTGGTATGCCATGGTGTCGGGAAGCGTGGCCTCCGCTACCTCTTCCAGCGCGGCCAGCGCCTGGGCCGAGCTGTAGCCGGTTGCCGGTGTACCGGAAATCTCCGCCGCGCGGAACAGGTTGAACCGGGTGGTGAATTCCGGGCCGTTGGTGGGACGCGTCGATACCAGCGTATTCAGGGGGACCATGTCGTTGGCGGCGCTGCGCACGAAAAACAGCCCGAGTTGCGACACGTCCTGGCGAAATTCCGGCTCGGCCTGCACGTACACCTTATAGACGCGGCCAAAACGGTTGAAGTCGTTGACGTAGGAACTCCCGAGCAGCGCGCCCAGCGTGGTATTCACATCCTCCAGGGCTACACCCGTCTTCAGCACCTTGCTGCGATCGATATCCGCGTAAATCTGCGGAACGCTCGCACGAAATACCGTGGATATCCGGCCAATCTCCGGGCGCGCGCTCGCCGCCGCGATAAACGCCTGTGCCTGCTCGGCGAGATATTCCGGGGTGCCGCCAGACCTGTCCTGTAACTGCAGGGTGAATCCGGAACCCGTGCCGAGGCCGGGAATCGCCGGCGGACCGAAGGCGCCGACCATCGCCTCGGGGACCTGCCGTGCAAACTCGCGGTTCAGCGCCTCGGCGACGCCACTGGCATGGGTTTCAGGTGTCGTGCGCTCGTTCCATTCCTTGAGCTGCACGAAGAAAAAACCCATATTGGAGGAGTACGCGCCGGTGATCAGGCTGTAGCCGGTGATCGTGATATACGCCTCGATGGCGTCATTGCCGGCCAAAACCGACTCGACCTTCTTCATGACCCTGTCCGAGCGCTCCAGCGAACTGGCATCCGGGAGCATCGCGTTGACCAGCAGGTAGCCCTGGTCCTCTTCGGGTACGAAACCCGCCGGAATGCGGCCGACCAGCCCTATCGTCAGTCCCACGAGAATTACAATGAACAGCAGGCTGCGCGACATTTTTCGCACCAGCACGGACGTGAATCCCACGTAGCGCTCGGTGCCGCGCCCGAAGAGGCGGTTGAACCAATCATAGAACGGTGTCAGGAACGTGCGTTTTCCGGTAGGTGCTTTTAGCAACAGCGCCGCGAGCGCCGGGGAAAGTGTCAGCGCATTGAACGCGGACAACAGCACCGAGATTGCGATCGTGATCGCAAACTGCTGGTAAAAACTGCCGGTAATACCGGGGATGAATCCGACCGGCACGAACACCGCGGTGAGGATCAGCGCGATCGCCACCACCGGGCCCGACACCTCCTTCATCGCCTGCAGCGTCGCTGCTTTCGGTTCCATGCCCTGCTCGATGTGGTGCATCACCGCCTCGACCACCACGATGGCATCGTCGACGACAATCCCGATCGCCAGCACCAACCCGAGCAGCGACAGCACGTTGATCGAAAAGCCGAGCATCGGGAAGAACATGAACGCACCGATCAGCGAGACCGGCACGGTGAGCAGCGGTATGAGCGTGGCGCGCCAATTCTGCAGGAAGATGAACACCACCAGGATCACCAGGGCCACCGCCTCGAACAGCGTATGCACGATTTCGCTGATGCCCTCGCTGACCGGCAGCGTGGTATCGAGCGACACGCCGTACTGCAGGTCATTGGGGAAACGCGTCGACAATTCGCTCATCGTCGCCTTGACCCGCTCCGCGATCTCCAGCGCGTTGGTGCCCGGTATCTGGAAGACGGTCAGCACGGCGGCGTCGCGGCCGTCGAGTCGCCCGATGGAGTTGTAGAGCATGGTGCCGAGGTCGATCCTGGCGACATCCTTGAGCAGCACCTGGCTGCCATCGGCATTGGAGCGAACAATAATCTCGCCAAATTGGTCCTCATTCAGCAACCGACCCTCGGTGCGCACGGTGTAGGTGTACTCCGTACCCGGCGCCGCGGGTGGGCCGCCAATCTGGCCGGCGGGGCTGAGCTGGTTCTGCTGGTTGATCGCGTTGACGATGTCCGGCACCGTGATGCCCAGTTTGGCGATCCGGTCGGGGCGCAACCAGATGCGCATCGCGTAGTCGCTGCCGCCGAGCAGGTTGACCTGGCCCACGCCGGGGATGCGTGCAAGGCTGTCCACCACGTTGATGGACGCATAGTTCGAGAGAAAGTTATTGTCAAAAGTGCCGTTGGGGGAACTCAGGGTCAGAACGAGCAGCGGGAACGAGAGCGACTTCTTCACCGATACGCCGTAATTTTTCACCGACTGCGGCAACGAGGGCATGGCCTCGGACACGCGGTTCTGCGTGAGCACGTTGGCCGTGTCGAGATCAGTACCCACCTCGAAGGTGACCTTCAATGTCAGGGTGCCGTCATTGGCGTTGGTCGACTTCATGTAGATTGAGTTTTCGACGCCATTCATCTTCTGCTCGAGCGGCGTGGCGACGGACGCCTCGACATCGGTGGCGCTGGCGCCGACAAACGTCGTGGTGACCTGCACCATCGGCGGCACGATTTCCGGGTACTGGGCAATGGGCAGGCTGGACATCGCGACCAGGCCGAGCAACACCATGATGATGGAAATCACCATGGCGACGATGGGACGATTGACGAAAAATGCGCCCACGGGCTAGTACTCGACTTTATCAGTGGCGGCGGGATCGGCTGGCGTGGTCGCGGGCGCAGCCACGGGTGCGGCAGCAACGGTCATGCCGTCACGCAGGCGCTGCAAGCCCTCGACCACGACCCGTTCACCGGGATGCAGGCCCTCGTCAATCACCCAGAGATCGCCCACGCGCGGACCGACCTTGACGGTGCGCAGACTGACCTTGTTATCAGCATCGACGACGAAGACGTTGAAACGGTCCTGCAATTCCTGCACGGCGCGCTGCAGCACCAGCAACGCATCGTTCCTGATCTCGGAGGCAAAGCGCACCCGGCCATATTGCCCCGGCCGCAGCAGTCGCTCCGGGTTGGGAAAGGCGATCTGTACCGACAGGGTGCCCGTGGTGGGATCTACGGCGCGTTCGATGGCTTCCAGGCTGCCTGGCTGCGGAAATATGCTGCCGTCCGCCAGGATCAATTCCGCGCCAATCGGTGCGCCGGCATGCGAGGCCATGCGCGACTCCTTGCTACGCGCCAGCTTCAGGTAATCGGCTTCGCTGATGCCCCCGCGAAAGATGATCGGATCTACCTTCGAGACGGTGGTCAACAGCGTGCTTTCGCCACTACCGACCAGGTTTCCCGCCTTGACCTCGGTAATGCCCACGATGCCGTCGATCGGCGAGGTGATGCGCGTGTAGCCCAGGTCCAGTTCCGCCTTGTCAGTCGCCGCGCGGGCGGCATCGACCTGGGCAATCGCCGCGTTCTGCGTGGCCATGGCATTGTCCAACTCCTGCAAACTCACGGCCTGCTGCGCGGCCAGCGGTTTCATGCGGTTCACGGTGACCGTGGCCTGGTCCAGACGCGCCTGGCTGGTGGCAAGGTTGGCCTTCGCCTGGGCGAGCGCCGCTTGCAACGGTTTCGGGTCGATTTGATACAACAGGTCGCCGGTGTGCACATAGGCGCCCTCGACAAAATTGATGGTATCGAGAAAGCCCTCCACGCGGGCCCGGATGTCGACATCCTGGGAGCCCTGGGTCTGTCCCACGATTTCCATGTAAATAGGCACGGAACGTTGCACCACTTCCGCGAAGTAGACCTCGGGAACAACCGCTTGCGTGGCATTCTTGTCGGAACAGGCTGTCGATAGCGTTGCCAGCAAGCCAAGTAGTGCCAGAGTCAGGCTGCGCGCCAGGAGGCGTCGCCGCGACAGGAGAAAGATACGAATACTGCGCATGGGTTTACTGTGCTCTAAAACCGAGCCTGTTATTGGCTCTATATTGGTGTACAACCCGGCCGGGGTCAGTTGCCCGCCACCAGATCACTGGTATCAAAATTGTTTTATTGGCTACACAGCATTCGCTGGCGTCCGCACATGTTACCACGGGGACTTCACAATGCCGCGCGTGAGCGCGATTCGCACTCAGTAGTCATAGAACATCGCCTGGATGCGCCCAGGATCACTGGTCAGGGTCAGTGCGAGCTGCAGGAGCACGCGCGACTTGGCAGGATTCAGTTCGCCCGATGCAACAAAGCCCATCTCGTCGTCGTTGACCTCATTATTGCGCAGGACGAGGCCCTGTGGCAGGCGAGTGCTGCGCACCACCACGACACCAGACGCGGCGATTTTCTTCAGCGTTTCCAACGCTGGTGATGTCATGTTGCCATCCCCTACGCCGGCGACGACGATACCTTTGGCGCCGTTTTTGACCGCCGCTTCGATCAGGTCCGCGCTCATGTTGGCGTGTGCATAAATGATGTCAACCCGTGGCAGCTTGTCCAGGCTCTCGACGGAAAATTCCGTCTGCGCGCCGACCTTTTTGTCCATCGGCTCAAACCACTCGACGGTGCCGGTGTGCGCCAGTCCGGCCGGCCCGCGGTTGATACTCTCGAACGTCTGCACGCTGGTGGTATTGGTCTTCACTACATTGCGCGCGTAATGGAATTCATCGTTGAGACTGACCAGCGTGCCGCGCCCGCTGGCTTTCGGGTCGGCCGCCACCGCCACGCCGTTGTAGATATTGCCCGGACCATCGGCGCTGATCGCCGTGGCGGGGCGCATCGAGCCGACCATAACCACCGGTTTGGGGCTCTTGGTCACCAGGCTCAAAAAGTAGCTGGTTTCCTCCAGGGTATCCGTGCCATGCATGATCAATGCGCCGTCCACGTCGTCTTTGGCCAGGGTCGCGGACAGCGCCTTCGCCAGTTGCAACCAGACATCGTCATTCATGTCCTGGCTGCCGATATTGACGACCTGCTCGCCGCTGATGCTGGCGAGCTTGCCAAGGTTCGGCACAGCGTTGATCAATGTGTCGACATCATACGCACCGGACTTGTAGCCATAGTCCTGGGCGCTGGCTTGTGCGCCGGCAATGGTGCCTCCAGTGGCGATCACATGAATCCTGGGCAGGTCCGCGGCGGTTGCGATATTCACCGACAACGCAGCCAACAGCGCGAGAGCGGGGGCGGCGAATTTCCGAATGGGGTTCATGGTGAATCTCCTTATGTGTTTGCAGGGTGACAGTCTGTTGAAAGTACGCGCACTCGATCGCAGTGTCGCGAACTCGAGTCCAATGATCTGGCGATGCCTCACTTGCCACTACCGCGCGTTTTCGCTTTGCCGGATTTCGCGCCTTTGGCAGGCCTATCGGCCTTGCCAGGCTTGGCAGCTTTGGCAAGTTTGACGGGCTTGCTCGCTTTGGTAGGCTTCGTTATTTTGACAGGCTTGGCGACTTTCACACCGGCACCGGGCTTCGCGCTTTTCTTCTTGCGGGCCGCTTTTGCATCGGCGGCCAGGGCCGCCTCGTAGGCATCCCGGTAGACCAGGGCGATTTCGCGCACGGCGCGCCCGATATCGTCGTACACATAGCCTTCGAGGTTGGCGAAGGAGACGCGCACCGACCAGCCCGGCGCTTCGAAGCCGCCGCCGTTCAGCAGCACGATGCCGTAGTCCTTCGCAAGGCGGAAAACAATGTCCAGCGGATGCACATTCTTGCGGATCCAGGCGAAGACCTCGGCGCCGCCAGCATTTTTTCAGCCAGAACTCGAAATCGATGACGCCGTAGTAGTAGTCGAACATCTCATTGGGCGCGACTTCGATGCCGAGTCCCGCAATGGTGGCCTCGACCCGCTTCTTGACGATGCTCAGGCAGGCGCGCTGGTACAACTTCTTCACGTCCATCAGTTCGTACAGCGAGAACAGGCTCATCATCACCTGCTGCGGCAGCGACAGGCCGGCGGTGTGGTTCAATGCCACATCGCGGCTGTCGGCCACGATGCGGTCGATGAACTTGACCTTGCGCGGTTCGAGCACCATCGTGCCGTAGCGCTTGTCCAGTTGCTTCAATACTTTCTTCGGGTGTTTGGCGATCAATTCATCCAGCAGATGATCTTCGTGCAGCGCGATGACGCCCAGCCGCCAGCCCGTGCAACCAAAGTATTTACTGTAGGAGTACACGCCGATGGTGTTGCGCGGAAACGCGCCGAGCAGTGAACGGAAGCCGGGGACGAAGGTGCCGTAGACATCGTCGGTGAGCAATATCAGGTCCGGCCGCTTCTCCAGAATCTTGCCGATTTTGGCGATGGATGCGTCATTCAACGCAACCGCGCTGGGGTTGCCGGGGTTGCACAGAAAAAAGGCCTTGACCTTCGGGTCCAGCAGTTTCGCCAGTTCACGGTCGGTAAATTGGAAACGGTCGTCCTGGTGGGCCTCGACGTGTACGACCTTGAGGTCGTAATCCTCCAGGTGCGGCATTTCCAGGTAGGGCGTGAAGATCGGGGTGCCGAGCGCAATGGTATCTCCCGCGTTCAGCAGGCGATTCGTTTTCAGTGACTTGAAGATGTAGCACATGGCCGCGGTGCCGCCCTCGACCGCGTACAGCTCGAAGGTGCCCGCCGGCCGCGGCGAACCACACATCGCCCACTGCAGGTACTCGCGCACGATTTGCTCGTTGTGGACCAGCATACGGTCGGGCGTGGGGTAGTTGTCGCCGATAATCGAGTCGACCAGTTCGTGCACGAAGGCATCGGATTCAAAACCAAACTTTGCCACTGCCCACGGCACCATCTCAGACAGCACACCGGCGCCGGGCAGATCAGCGTGTCCGGCAAGCCACGCATTCAGCCGTTCGGCGATGCCGGGTTTCTTCGCCATGCCGCCCAGCCCGGGCGGAAGATCGATCACGCGGCGGCACTCGGACACCGCGAACTGGCCAAGCAGGAAGAATGCTTCGCGCGGTTCCATGGCCACCCAGTTCGGGTTGCCGCGCCCGGCGTTCAGGTAGCTGACGCCGAGTTGGACGCCGGCCTGCTGCGCGAGCGCGGCGAGTTCATTCTTGATCTCGAACGGCCCGAGGGATTCGTACTGCCGCAAATTCAGGGTATCCATTTGGTGTTTCCTCAGATGAACATGATGATAGTGCCGGCCAGCGTGAGCAGGACATTGGCAAAGGCATAGGTCCCGGTGTAGCCCAATGCCGGTATCGAGCTGTTCGCCTCGCGATTGACCAGGCTCATCGCGGGCGCGCTGGTCATCGCGCCGGTGAGGGCGCCCATCAGCAGCACAGGCGGCAGGCGCAGCACCTTGCGACCAAACGCATAGCCCAGCAGCAGCGGCAACGACACCACCAGTACGCTGGAGACAACCAGGCCAGGACCTGCCTGCAGGAACACCTCCACGATCTGCTCGCCGGCCTGCAGGCCGACGCCGACGATGAACAGCATCAAGCCGAACTCCATGAAGATCCAGCGCGCGGCCTCCGGGAAGCGGCCGAAGGTCGGTCGGGTCGCGTTCAACCAGCCCACCAAAATGCCAGAAGCCAGCAGCCCGCCGGCCATGCCGAGTCCGATCGGTATGCCCTTCACGGTGAATGCGAGGACGCCGATGAGTGCGCCCAGCGCGATACCAAAGGCAAACGTCGACATATCGGTCTCAGCGACGCCGGACTCCACCGGCCCCAGAATCGTTGCGAGCTCGGGCAGGGCGGATTTGGGCCCCATCACACTGAGCACATCGCTGCGCTGCAATCTCAATTGCCCGCTGAGCGGCAGCGGCACCCCGTCGCGGCGCACCTCGTTGACAAATAGCCCGTAGCCGCGCGCGAGATTCAGGTCCCTGAGGCGCTTGCCGACAGCGTCGCGGCGGGCGATCACCACATGGGTAAACGAGGAGGACAGGTCGATCTCTGCCGAGACCGGGATCTCCTCGCCGAATGCCTCGGTCACGCCGCGGAAGAAGTCCGAGTCACCGTAGGCGTGGATTTCATCGCCGAGCCGCAGGTGGTCGTCGTCACTGAGTGTGAGCCACGCACCGTCGCGCATCAGGCGCACTACGGCGAGTGCATCCCACAGCCGCGCGCGCACCTGGGCCACGGTGAGTGCGCATATGTCGGGGCGCGTCACGCGATAGGCGCGCGCCTGTAACTGGCCGCCACCCGGCTTTTGCTCGGACTGCTCCATGTTGGCCGCTTCCGCCGCCAGGTCGATGCGCAACAGCAACGGCAGCAACCGGACCGCGGCGATGATGCCGAGCAGGCCGACAACGTAAGTGATGGCGTAGCTCGACGCGATGGTCGAGAGCGCAACGTCGGAACTGATGCCCTGCGGCAGGGCGACGAGACCGGAACGCACCGCTTCCTGGGCCGCCGCCAGCGTGGGCGTGGTGGTCATTGCGCCGGCCAAAAGCCCGGCCGTGCCGCCGAAGGGCAGTTCCAGCACCTTGCCGCAGGCCACGGCGACACCCACGCCGACGGCCGCGACGAACACGGCCAGCAGCAGGTACTGCAGCCCCTGGGTCATGAGCACCTCAAAGAAGCGCGGCCCGGCCTGGTAACCAACAGCAAAGATGAACAGGGCGAAGCCGACCGACTGCGCGCCCTCGTTCATCTTGAAGCCGTACTGTCCGAGGAGCAGCGACACGATAAGCGCGCCCGCCACCGGGCCCAGAGCAATGGGGCCGATACGGATGCGGCCGAGCAGATAGCCGAAGCCCAGCACGGTAAACAGCGTGAACACCGGGTTGCCGCGCATAAAATCCAGAAGAAACGTCGCGGATTGCATGTTTGATTACTCCACGAGAAGACGCGTGTTGACCGCGTCCAGGATCAGATCGTCAGCTCATCAGCAACACGACAGCGACGCCCCACACCGTCAGCAAAGTATTGCCGACGGCATACGTCACGGTGTAGCCGAGTGCCGGCACCTTGCTTTTGGCTTCCGCCTCAATCGCGCCCAGCGCCGCCGTGGTGGTGCGAGCGCCGGCGCAGGCACCGAGAATGATTGGCGCTTGCATACGGAACAGGTACTTGCCGGCAAGCAGGCCGACTACCAGCGGTACTGTGGTAACGACGATGCCGGCGAGGAACAATTCCAGCCCCTGGGCTTTCAGGCCGGCGACGAACCCCGGACCCGCGCTGATTCCCACCGCAGCAATGAATACGTTCAGTCCGATGTTGTTGAATACCCACAGCGCCGGCTCGGGAATGCGGCCAAAGGTGCGGTCCACCGAGCGCAGCCAGCCGCACACCAGGCCGGCAATCAATGCGCCGCCGCTGGTACTGAGACTGAGCGGCACGCCGCCAAGCTCAAACGTGAGCGCGCCGATCAGCGCACCGATCACGATGCCGATTCCCATCACCACCATATCGGTCTCGTCGGTGTCGCGGTCGGCATAACCGATCAGCGGCGCCGCGTTCTCCACATGGACGCGGGGCCCGACCAGGGTCAGCGTGTCACCCCGCTCCAGCTTCAGGCCCCAGGTGACTGGCAGCTCCACGCCGGTGCGCAGGACGCGGCGCAGGAACACCCCGCGCAGGCTCTCGGCGAGCACACCCCGCGCTGAACTGTTGCAGTGTCTGTCCCACCAGTTCCTTGCGCGTGAGTACTACATCGAGGCGCTCCAGTTCCATATCCAGCAATTCCCGATCGTCGACCTCCTCGCCGATCTGCAGCGCGCGCTCCAGCACCGCCTCGCGCCGCCCGGCGATGGCGAGCACGGCATTTTCCCGCAGTCGCAGATCGGGCGCGGGGTCGAGCAACTGGCCGTCCTGGCGCAGGCGTTCGACGAACACGCGCTGGTTTTCGAAGCTGGCCTCGAACTCGCGCACCGTGCGCCCGACCCAGCTGGCATCCGTGAGCCGGTAGGCGCGCAGGATGAACTGGGTATACGCGGTCAGGCGGTCGGGATTGTCGGCGAGCGTGCCGCCCATCTGTGCCTCGTACTTGCGGCACTCCTCGGCTATGTCGACACGCAATATTTTGGGGCCCAGCGTGGCCAGCACCCAGGCCGACCCGGCCGTGCCGAACAGGTACGTCACCGCGTAGGCAACCGGCATGGCGTCCAGCATCGCCTGTTTGTCGCCGGCCTCGATCGATAACTGGCCGATGCTGCCGGTGGCCACGCCCAGCACAGCGGAGATGGTACTGGCGCCAGCCAACAACCCGGCCGTACCGCCGGCGTCGTAACCCAGCAAATAGCCCATGCCGACCGCAGTGAGCAACACGGCCGCGCATTGCAGTACCGCGAACAGCACCTGCTGCATGCCGTCGCCTTTCAGGCCGCGAAAAAACTGCGGCCCCACGCTATAGCCGACGGCGAACAGGAACATCAGGAAGAACGTGGATTTGACTTGTCCGGAGATCGTGATTTCGAGCTGCCCTACCAGCACGCCGGCGAGCAGCGTGCTGGTGACTACCCCGAGGCTGAACGAACCAAACTTCAGTTTGCCCGCCCAGAAGCCGAGCCCAAGGGTGAGAAAAATGGCAATCTCCGGATTGCCGCGCAGAGTCTCAACCAACCAATGCCACATTGCGTTTGCCTCCGGGTAACGTTGCCAATCGACCGTCTATTGCTTGCGCGCGGAGAGTTTCTCCGGCTTGAGGATACGCAGTCCACGCTCTGCGTGGTAACCGTGGATCTCCTTCACATCGAGCTTGCGCATGAAGGTAATGGTGTCGATGGTGACGACCTGTCCGGGCACCATGATCGGGAAGCCAGGTGGATAGGGAATCACGAAGTCCGCCGCCACGATTTCCGGCCCCTGTTCCAAACGCCGGTCCATCTCGGGTGAATTCACCGGCAGGTACTCGCAATTCTCGCCGCGATACGCCGTGTAGAACGCCTCGCGCATGTGGCCCTCGCTGGTGGCGCTCTCCACGTTTTCGCGAAACGCCGCCTGGAAGCGGCTGAAGTTGGGCAGATCCGGCACATCCCCCATCAACGACGTCACCCGCGCCTCGAACTCGGCGCGCGCCGCCGCACCGCCGCGGCGCAACTGCTTGTCGATATCGTGTGCAATCTCCGCCAGCACGCGCACGAGATGCGCCACATCGCTGCGCGTATTGTTGATATTGGTCTGCAACAGGATACTGTTGCGCGAGGTCTTGTTGAGCTGGATATCGTAGCGCTCGGCAAGCAGGCCCTTGAATGCTGTGCCGTCATAGCCGGCGGTGCCGCAGACCAGGGTGAGCCTCGTCGGGTCGAGCGCGATCTCGTCCGTGTCCCAGGCGCTCGCCATCTCCTGCCAGTTGCAGTGCGGCGGGCCGTAGTCGCACAGGCCGGATTCGCGGTGTGCCGCCGGCACCATCTGTTCGGGCGTGAGCACCTGGAAATAGCGGGAGATATGCGGGTTGCCGTTGACCTGCCGGCGGATGCGCAGCGCCAGGTCCGTGGCGCGCATCACCAGGCCGTAGCCTTCCAGTTCCATCTGTCGTCGCGCCAGGTCCAGCGAGGCGATGATTTGCAGGTTCGGGGACGTCGACGAATGGGTGAAGTACGCCTCCTCGAACGCGCCGTGCACCAGCGGAAAATCCTGGTCGTGCACGAGGATCATCGAACCTTGCCGCAGGGCGGACATCGATTTATGCGTGGATTGCGTGCCGTACACCCGGATGCGCACCTGGTCTGGATCGGGCAACAGGTGCATGTCCAGCAGTTTTGGATCGGCGGGATCCAGTTGTCCTGCCGCAGCCTGGAAAGCCGCGTATTCCTGCCGATACGCGTCGCTGGCGAAGCGCTCGCCCAACTCGGCCGCCGCGAACATCGCCGTGCGGCGACGGTGGAATGGCGAAAACCGGGCGAACCCGAACCACGCCTCGTCCCACACAAAGATCAGGTCCGGCTTGATCGCCAGGCACTCCTCCATCACACGCCTGGGGTTGTACATATGCCCGTCAAAAGTGCAGTTGGTAAGGTCCACCATGCGGGCGCGCTCCAGCTTGCCCTCGGCCTTGAGCGCCAGCAACGCCTGCTTGATGCTGCGCAACGGCACGGCGCCATACATCGAGTAAGCGGTCATCGGGTAGGCTTCGAGATAGAGTGGTTGCGCGCCGGACAGCACCATCGCGTAGTGGTGCGACTTGTGGCAATTGCGGTCGATCAGCACGATATCGCCGGGCGCGAGCAGCGCCTGCAGGACGATCTTGTTGGAGGTCGAGGTGCCATTGGTGACGAAGTACGCGCGCTCCGCGCCAAACGCGCGCGCCGCGAGTTCCTGCGCCCGTTTGATGTTGCCGGTGGGCTCCAGCAGGCTGTCCAGCCCGCCGCTGGTGGCCGAGGATTCCGCCATGAACAGGTTGACCCCGTAGAACTCCGCCATGTCCCGTATCCAGTGCGAACGAAAAATGGATTTGCCGCGCGCGACCGGCAGTGCGTGAAAGGTGCCGATGGGCTTGCGGCTGTAGCGCTTCAGATTGTCGAAGTACGGCGTTTCATAACGCTCACCCACCCCGTCCAGCAGCGCCAGATGCAGTTCCATCACTTCCTCGCGACCGTAGAAAATGCGCCGTATGGACTCCGCCTCATCATGCGCCGCGAGCAGCTCCGGCCCGCGCTCGGTCAGGGAAATAAACATCGAGCTCCGGGCGCAGCTTTTTCACGATGCCCGCCAGCTTCAGGCCATACTCGCGCACGTCCAGCGATTGGGGATCAAAGGGTATCGCGCGCGCGAGCGCATCACGCAATCCCGACGTCTCGTGGTGCGAGCGGAACCCGAAACCGTCGCCAATGATGATTGATTGCAGGTCGGGGTTTGCCAACACGGCCAGGATGGCGTCTTCGAAACTGTTTACATGCAGCACCTCGTAGGTGAAGGGATCATCGTCGCGTCGCAGGCGCCGCAACTCGCGCCGGTTTTGCTCGGCGTGCGCGGGGTCCATCGCGGCGACCGCCAGCACCTCGAAGTAGGGACGATATTCCCTGTGCCCATCGAGCGCAGGAGGCAGGTACTCGGACAGTGAATCATCCACTTCCTCGCCCGGCTCCCACATCGCCGTATCGTGCCGATAGGCGCCGGAGGCGAGTCCGCCATTGATGCGCTGCGCCAGCGCAAAACCGGCCGCATCCACGCTGAGCAAACGCTGTTGCACCAGATGCATCAACCGCGGCCCGGGAAATGCGAAAAAGCCCTCCAGCGGCTGGATTTGCGCCAACACTTCCGCTGCGGTCGCTTGCAGCTGTGTTGCGTCCTCCCCCCGGGTCACCGCCGCGGCCCAGGCCCGACCCACGATCGCCGCTCGCGCCCAATAATCCGCGCGCTCGTCCGGAATTGAAAAGCCATCCGAAAATGATTCCACACTGCCCATAAAAACTCCTGCGTTCAGTCCACCGGCCAGCCGTTGCCGCAGCAGGCGGCCACCACCGCTGCTGATTTTGCCACGACTGACTTTCTAATGGTTGTTATTCCTTGCTTCGCTGTGGAGATAAACTCTCCCCGGCGTACCAGGCAATTCGGCGGCTCGAATAGTGACGGCAGGCGTGTGTCGACCGCAGTGAACAGTGCCGCGACGCTGCTCGCCGGATGCCCAGAACTGGTCGCCTGAGTATAGTCCAACGGATCATGGCAGCCTGTTGCATTATCGCTTCATCATACCAACCACCTCCCCGGGGCGGAGGTGCAAACTCGGACACGTAATAGACATTTATGGACACGAGACTGTATTGTGTTTGATTGAAATCAAGACATTGGCAGTTAGGTACAATGCACAGAGGAAAAGAAGCGCTCAAACCTGCAGAGTCTATGGTGCGCATCGGAACAGCATTGGGCGTGCCAAAGGTTCTGCGCAGTTTGGGCCTGGATCCGGAAACGGTGCTGACGGAAGCCGGGGTTGATGTGGACATCTTCAATGATCCCGATAACACAATTTCCTTCAGCGCACATAGCCGTCTCATAGCGCATTGCGCTGCAGTGACTGACTGCGAGCATTTCGGACTCCTTACAGGCCAACACGCGGGCTTGCATTCCCTGGGGCTGGTGGGATTGCTGGTGAAGTATTCCCCGGATGTATCCACGGCATTGAACAACCTGAACAGCTTCTTTCATCTTCACACACGCGCAGCGGTGTTGAGTGTCGAGGAGCACGGTAGTGTTTCGGTTCTCGGTTACCGGATAGTCCAGGGCTGGGTCGAGGGCAACGACCTCGTGAGCGAAGGAGCCCTGGCGGTGTTGTTTAATATCATGCGTGAATTGTGTGGACCGCGTTGGGCGCCAACCGAGGTCTGGAGCGCACGTAAAAAGCCGGAAAATGTCGCGCCGTACCGGCAGTTTTTCAAAGTGCGATTGCGCTTCGATGCCGAGCAGGACGCCCTACTCTTTCCCTCTACTTGGTTGACGCAGGCGCTGCCGGAGGTGCACGCGGAAGTGCGTCAACTGGTGCAAAAGCAGATCGACTTGCTGGTGGCGCAGCACCCCGACGACTTTCCGCAGCAGGTGCGCAATGTGTTGCATGCGGCGCTGATCAGCGGTGACGCCAGGGCAACTCGCGTCGCCACCCTGCTCTCGATCCATCCCCGCACGCTGCATCGTCGATTACAGGCTTTCGGACTCGGCTACCAGCAGCTGGTGGATGAATGTCGCTTTGGAATGGCAAAGCGGCTGCTGACAACCTCGGATCGCGGTGTGAGTGAGATCGCACAGATGCTCCACTATGCCGATGCCCGCACGTTCATCCGCGCCTTCCGGCGCTGGAGTGGCGAGACGCCGGCGCGGTGGCGAGCGACCCAAACGCCGTCGCGACGGGTGATGGCCAGTTAGTTCAGATCCCGTCGTCTGGACATTTCCCCGCAGTGCTCGACGCAAGCCTTGCACTCAGGGCAGTCTCATGCGAGAAGCGCCGCCAAACCGCGCTCGATGCACCACATCGCCGACAGCGCACCAAGGATGTACACCGGCACCGGTCGCAACCTGGCCTGCCATGGGGCAAGCGGTCGCCGGAGAAAAAACCACAGCGCCAGCACGACCAGGATAAACGCAATCTGCCCGACCTCGATGCCGACGTTGAAGAACAACAGCGCCAGCGGCACGTTGTCCTGTGGCAATCCCGTCTCGGCGAGCGCGCCGGCAAAGCCCATCCCATGCAGCAGGCCGAAGCCGCCGGCGAGCCACCACGGATTGCGCCACAGCACGTCGTGTTTGTCGACCCGTGTCAGTTCCACGGCGAGGATGAAAATACTCAAGGCAATCGTAAATTCCACCAGGGCCACCGGGAAATCAAAGAACCCCAGAGTCACCAGCGACAGCGTAATACTGTGGCCGATGGTGAACGCGGTGATCGTCCATAGCAGACGACTACCGCCACCCACCAGCAGCAGCAGGCCAAAGACAAACAACAGGTGATCGATGCCACCCCAGATATGTTCGATGCCCAGCCGGGTGTAATCGCTGACGACATTGCCGGCGCTGGATACGGCGGGGATGAGAAATTCTCCCAGCTCTGTATTGAGTACCTGCTGGTACTGGCGCCCATCCAGCAAACTCACCATCACCATGGCCGACGCCTGGTTCGCGCCGAGCCCTGACACGCCCAGGGTCTGGCCCACCAGTCCATCGTCGCCCAGCGCGGCGCATTGCAACTGCCAACTGCTGACCACGCCGGTGTCCTCCAATTGCGGCGCGCTGGCGTTCGTCACTTCGCAGGCTTCGGGCCACAGCGGTTGCAGGGGCACGTTGCTGACACCCTGCGCGGGTGTCTTCCACACCACGTTATATTGCAGTGGCGCTATCTCCTGCACATTCAACAGCGAGGGCGCGAAACGGTGGGCATGGACACTCTGCACCAGGCAACAACCCAGTACCAGGCCGAACAGGATATGCAAACGCTTCATTGCCTGATCTCGTAGTGTTGGCGCAGCGCCGCAATACTCTCGCGCAGCGCGGCGTCCGTGGCGCGGGACTCCAGGTCGCGCTGCAGTTGCAAACGCACCTCGTCCAGGGTGGCATCGCGGGCGGGCTCCAATGCCGCTAACCACACGTAGTGCAGCCCGTACGTGGAGCGCACGGGGCCGACCCACTGGCCGGGCTGCGGATCCAGTTGTTGCAGGTTTTCGACGAATGACGTGCCGAAGTGGCGCGCCAATTGATCCGGTGTCTGCGCGGCAAACTGATAGCCTGGCAGAAACGGTGAACTAAGCTGGCGCGCCTGTTCGGGCGTGAGCTTGTCCTGCTGGATTTTTGCGATCACGGCTTCGGCCTCGGCCTCGCGCTCGCGATTGAAATAGATATGCTCTATGGAGTAGCGCGGCGGCCTGCGCAACTCCTCGCGACGCTGATCAAACTCAGCGGCCAGCTCGGCCTCGGTAATCGCCGCTGGCGGATTGCTCGCCAACAGCAATTGTTCCATCACCTGTATCAACCGCCGCTTGATCACCTCATCGCTCATGTGCAGGCGCATCGCCAGGGCCATCTGGTACATCTCGTCATCGGACTTGCCCTCTCCCATCTGCAGGAAGCGCATGTTCAGCAGCAGGCGCTGGTACACCACCGTATCGTACAGGTGCAACTCCAACTCGAGCGCGCGCTGGAACAGCATGTCGCGGTCCAGTTCGGCTGCCACCATGAACGCGAGCTGTCCGGCGTCGGGTGGACGACCGACGCTGGCCATCCACTGCTGTTGCAATGCATCCATGCGCGCGGCGCTCAGTGGGCCGACCACCGGCTTGGGCGCTGGCAGGTACCTGCCCTGCAGGTAGAACAGCAGGCAGCCCAGCACAATAAAATGCAGCCACGGCCGGTTAAGCCGGGATAAAAGCGTCATCGATTACTCCCTGGATTGCGCTGGCTTACGTGCTGCCGCGAACGGCGGTCGTCGCGCCATGCTGTTTATTATCTGGCTGCCCTGGTCCCAATGGCGCTAATCCTCATACACCGCGTGCGACTTGCTCATCTGTGCCGTGATACCCGCCTGCAAATCCACCTGGCTCATCATGCCGGCATTCCAGGTGGCGATGTAGTTCAAACCTTCGGACACGCTGTGGTCGCGGGAATACAGCAGCATTTCCTTGCTGCCACGCACGGCCAGCGGTGATTTTGCCGCGATATTCCTGGCGATGGCGGTCACTTCACGCATCATCGTCTCGCGGTTGTCAAAGACCCTGTTCACGAAGCCGACTGCACGCGCTTCCTCGGCGTCCATATTGCGCCCGGTGTAGGCCAGTTCGCGCACCACGCCGTCGGGAATGATTTTCGGCAGGCGTTGCAGCGTGCCCACGTCAGCGGTCATGCCGATATCGATTTCACGGATGGAGAAAAAAGCGTCTTCAGTGGCATAGCGCATATCGGCGCAACATGTCATGTCGACACCACCGCCGATGCAGGTTTTGTGGATGGCGGCGAGCACCGGCACGCGGCACTTCTCGATGGCCGTGAGATTCCCTTGCAAGCGCAATATGGTGCGCCGCAGCTGCTCTGCACGCCGGGCGGGATCGGATGAGGAACCTACCAGGTCGCCAAACACGCCAAGGTCCAGGCCGGCGCAAAAATGCTTGCCGTTGCCCGCCAGTATCACTGCGCGCACAGTCGGCTCCTGATCCAGCCACTCAAAGCAGCGCTGCAGTTCATCCCACATCGTGCCATTCATCGCATTGGCTTTGTCGGGGCGGTTCAGCAGCACGGTGGCAACGTGTTCTGCAATCGATACTTCAAGGGTCTCAAAACTTGGGGACATGGTCAGTGCTCTCCTGCTATCTAATTAAAACTACCAGGCCGACACGAAGTCGGCCGTCGCCAGTTGCGGAATGGATTTGGCGCCGCCGTCCCGGGTGCCGATGTACACAAACCCGACCGTCTCTTCGTGCCCGGCAAGGCCAAGCCCAGTCATCACCGCGCGGTCGAACGCCGCCCCGCCAGTGCGCCAGATACCGGCGAAACCGGATGCTTCCGCCGCCAGGAGCAGCGCGTGAGCGGCACACGCGGCGGAATAGCGCTGCTCCTGCGGCGGGACTTTCGGATGCTCCTGAAGTCTTGCGACGACGACGACCAGCAGCGGCGCGCGCAGCGGTGCGTTGCGCGCCTTCGTGCGCGCGGCATCATCGGCATCCGGCGTGCGCTCAACCAGCGCGCGCTCCAGCAATTCACCGAACGCCGCGCGGCGCGCGCCGGTTATCGTGATGAAGCGCCAGGGTCGCAGCCAGGCATGATCGGGCGCGCGCAAGGCAGCGCGGAAAATCTCTTCCATCTGTTCGGGAGAAGGCGCTGGCTCGGTCAATTTGGCGGCGGAATTGCGCTGCTGCAGGAACCGCAGGGTATCGTTCATGGAAACGCGCTGCTGGAAATTATGTGCGGCAATGATAGCAGCATTTTGCTGGGGTGTTGCACGTCACAACTCAATGGTTATGGCTGGTTCGAGCATCAGGCAGTGGACTGAAGGAGCGAGAAAACAAGCCCTGTCGCCGGGAACGTCTGGCGACATGGATGTCGCCAGTCGAGCCTGCACATGGATGTGCGCTTTTGGCGCTTCCGGCGACAGGGCTTGGCTTTTTCGCTCCGCCACTGGGCTGATTCACTAAAACAGAGGCGCTGGCAACCAGTGCACTCAATCCATCTCACCCACGAGGATATTCATGAACCCGCGCGCCTCGGCGACCTTATCCCAGTTGTCGCACCACAACGCGAGTTCTTCGGCTGTACTCAGGTGCAGGCGGTGCTCGATGTGGTCGATGATCCACATCGGCTGGCGCAGCTGTGCCAACAGTTCGATCAGTGCGCGGCCACTGGCGCCCGCCCGGCGCAGCGAGTGCGGGGTGAGTTCAATCAGGATGCGCGGCTTGCGCGGTAACTGCAGCAGCAGCGGCAGCAGCCCGGCGATCACCTGGTACTCTGAACCCTGGGTATCGACCTTGAGGAGGTCCAGACGTTGCAGGCGGCCCTCCAGCCCATCCTGTAAAAACTGGCTACCGTTGTACAGCACAATGGGTACGCTGGGCCGTGCCTCTTCCGAGGCATAGACCTGGTGGTCGCCGAGATTATCGGCACTGATAAAGAGTTGCCCGTCGCCTGCGACATCCGACAATGCTGCCTGTACCGGCGTGATGCGCTGCTGCAGCGCGTTCAGCGCGGCATTGGCCAGCAGCAGGCGATAATTGTCCGGGTCCGGCTCAAACGCGAACACGGCACCCTGCTCGCCCACCCGACTTGCTGCCAGCACGGAGAAGTAGCCGATATTCGCGCCCACGTCCACGAACACATCGCCGGGGCGCAGCAGTTCCAGCAACAGCGATGTCTCGTAAGGTTCCCAAATACCCTCCTCGCGCAAGCGGCGGGACACGTATTGATCGCGCTCACCGTGGAGATACAGGTGCAGGGGCTGTGACAGGTTCGGAATGCGCAGTGGAATCGGGGCGGCAAGCGCCGTGGGGGAATTCAAGGAGACGTCCGGGTTAATCGTGTTCAGTCGATTTTCATATCGTGGTACGGCGATACGCTGTCGAGGCGCACCTCAAAACCGCCGATGGTGAGCGCCTGTAAGCTCATCCCGATATCGCTATCGTGCAACACGCCGTGGTCGAACTTGTAGATCGGATCGACCGTGCCGGCGATCATGCCGTCGTCATAGGCCTGCTGCCGCGCGCGCACCGCCTCGTTGGCGCGCTCCCAGCCCTGCCATTCGCGCTCGGAATAACGCATCCGCAACATACGCCGGGCGGTGACAGGGCTGAGCAGCGTCGCCGATGCGTTGTTACCGCCGAAGCCCTTGGAATTTATGATGGCGTAGGCCTGCTGCGCGAGGTCCACTTCGCGATGCTGGTTGCTGATGGCCAGGTGATCCTGGCGCACATCGCTGGCAATGCTGTCGATGGTGACGATGCCAGGCAGGATGCCATGCTCCCAGATGCCGAGCGTGGTGGCGATCTGGTCGCCCGCCGCCGCGCCGATGGAGTGCCCCAGATAGCACTTGGCGGCCAACACGGGCCAATCCTCGATGCCGAACACCTGCGCGGTGCGGCTGAGGATTTCGGATTCGGTGACCCGGTTTTGCGGTGTGCCGGTGCCGTGTGCCTGCACAAAGCCGCCCTGGCGCAGCGCCGCATCACCGACAATGGCGCGAGCGGCGGCAACGGCCCTGGCCATCGTGATGTAATTACCCACGCCCGGTCCGGAAATGGATTTCTTGTGGCCATCGGCGTTGACAAACACATCCGTGGCAGCGCCAAAGATAGTCGCACCCAGCTCCAGCGCCAACGCGTCGTCAAACAACACCAGCATCTGCGCCGACTCGGCGATGGTAAAACCACAATTGGGCGCAAACGGCCGGCAGGCACGGCGAAAATCCGGCGCCTGGTCCGCCGCCAGCCCGTCCAGTTGGCGCAGGCCCTTTTCCGTCGCCAGTGCGCCCATCGCGGAGTAGCCCTCCATGATTTCCGGCGTGATCGGCGCTTCGGCGGCGCCGATGAAAGCGACCCGCGCGCGACCGCTGCGGATATCGTCAATGCCATGGCGCAGGTTGTACAGGAACGAGGCGCAGGCGCCGAGGCTGGCCCCGGTAGACCCGAAACTGCCCAGCACGTAGGCGTTGATGAAATCGGCGGGCATCTCGGCGAAGCTGAGTGGGCAGTGTTTCGAGGTGACACGCTGGCCGTTGTAACGCGACTTGAGCATGCCACCGGCCCCGGACGCATCCAGTTGTCCCATGGCACTGCCGGCGTAGACACTGATCTGGTCCACGGCCACGCGACCGGTAATGTCTTCCCAATCCAGGCCGAGGCATCCCAACGCATCGGAGGCGGCGAACACCGTCATCTGCAAGCCGCGCGGATGGTTGCGCGAGGGGTACAGTTTGCCGGGCTCAAAACCGCGCGGCAGTTGCCCCGCCGATTTCACGTCGAATTCACGCCGGGTGGGCAGCAACAACTCCTGTTGCCCGGCGATTTGCACATTGACATGGGTCACCGAGGTGGGCGTTACGACCCAATGCGGCGGAATGCTATCGGGCAGGAATTTCCGATCCAGATCAAAGTTGATTGGTTTCTCGTCGCTGAGGATGGGCAGGCGCTGGTTCCAGCTGACGGCATTGACATCGAAATGCTCGTCTTCGATGCGCCGCACCAGCGTGTGGTCGAGTATGTATTGCTCCCGCGTTGCACCAGCCCTGCCGCCCATCAGCGTCGCCAGGGACTGCAGGGTGCGTGTGCGCTGTGCGGCGGATTGCGCGGAATAGGTCATGCGGGAATAGGCATGGTGTCCCGAACTTCTACCCGCGGCATTGACGCCCCCGAACCCTACAATCACCGGTAAACGCTGCCTGCCCATCGTTGTCATGCCATGCCGTTTCACACACCAGAGCACAGTGTACGTTTGCCATTGGGCGTTCACCATGAAGATCCGGTCAGTTTTTATGGTAATTTGGACAGTCCGCTCACCACAGGTACACCCCATGTATACGGCAGCCGCTGCCCTGTATCCCCAGGCGCTGGCAACCAGCATCACGCTCCCGATGGAAATCCTGCAGGCCGCCAGCCAGATGGCGAGTGCAGGCACGCGCGCGCTCCCCAAGGTGCGTTTCCTGCTGGCCAGCCCGGATCGCAAGCCACTGACGCTGGGCAGTGGTATCGCGCTGCAGCCTGATATCGCGCTCTGTGAACTTCCGCCCCTGGACCTGTTGCTACTACCGGCTATCTGGCGCAATCCACTGCCGGCCGTGAAGGCCGCACGAGTCTGGCGGGACCTGCTGTGTGCGCACGCGGCCCAGGGCACCCGCATTTGCAGCGTGGGCACCGGCAGTTACCTGTTGGCGGAGGCGGGACTGCTGGATGGCAGGGCTGCCACCACGCACTGGCAGTATTTCGACTCGTTCAGCCGACGCTATCCCGCGGTGGACCTGAAAACGCGACACCTGATCACGCAGAGCGACAACATCTACTGCGTGGGCAGCGTGAACTCCATCGCCGACCTGATGGTCCACATCGTGGACGAATGGTTTGGCCGGCGCATCGCCACCGCGATCGAGAACCAGTTTTCACCGGAAATTCGCCGCAGTTTTCGCGCCGCTGCCTACCAGAACGAAGCCGACAGTTCACACCACGACGAAGTGGTGGCGCGGGTGCAGCAATGGCTGCAGGGCAACCTGTCCACGCCGGTCACGATGGCGCAACTGGCCAGCCAGGCGCAGCTCAGTGCGCGCACGCTGCATCGCCGTTTCAGCCGCGCCACTGGCATGTCACCGCTTACCTACCTGCAAAGCCTGCGTATAACCGCTGCCAAGGATCTGCTGCGACACAGCGACCTGACCGTGAGTGACATCGCATGGCAACAGGGCATACAGGACGTCAGTTACTTCTCGCAACTGTTTCGCCGCTACAGTGGCATGAGCCCGCTGCAGTACCGGCAGGCCGTGCGCGGAAAACTGTTCAACCCGAATGTGACCGGCCAAACTTGAGAAAAGCTGCCGTATGTGGCTAAATTGACGCGTTTTTCTCCGCATCTGCCACACACATTTCTGTCTGCCTTTCGTTCACAACATGAATGGCCGCTGCCGCCAGAGTTGCCGCTACAGTTGCCGCACGAATTGCAGCGCGACCAGCACCACGAATTGCAGCATGAATTGCAACAATCAGGAGTTCCAGCATGAGCAATGATTCAGTAGTTATCATCGACGGCGCCCGCACTCCCATGGGGGGATTGCTGGGCGCCTTGTCCGACGTGCCGGCAACGGAGCTGGCCGCTACCGCGATTGCCGCCACGCTGGCACGCAGCGGTGTCAACGCCGACGACATCGACGAGGTATTCATGGGATGCGTGCTCCCGGCCGCCCTCAAGCAATGCCCCGCGCGCCAGGCCGCCATCGGTGCCGGCATTCCCAAATCCGCCGGGGCTGTGACCGTGAACAAAGCCTGCGGCAGCGGCATGCAAGCGGCAATATTCGGCTATGACAGCATTATTGCAGGCACCAACACAGCCGTGATCGCCGGTGGCATGGAGAGCATGAGTCGCGCGCCGCATATGCTGGCGGGCGCGCGCGGCGGTGTTGGCTCAGGGCACAAGCACGTGTTTGACCACATGTTCATGGACGGCCTGGAGGACGCTTACACCGGCCGCGCGATGGGCAGCTTTGCGCAGGAGACCGCCAATCAACGCGGCATCACGCGCGCGCAGATGGATGCGTTTGCAATCGAATCGCTGTCACGCGCCAAGCGCGCCATCGAGGACGGTTCGCTAAAGGCGGAAATTGCGCCGGTCACGGTCAAGACCCGCAAGGGCGAGATGGTCGTCACCGACGACGAACAGCCTCACAAGGCAGTGCTCGAGAAAATCCCGACCCTGCGCGCCGCATTTGCAGCCGATGGCACGATCACAGCCGCCAATTCCAGCTCTATCTCCGACGGCGCCAGCGCGCTACTGCTGATGAGCGCAGCAGCGGCACAGGCGCAAGGCCTGAAACCGATGGCGCGCATGCTGGCGCACGCGCGTCACAGCCAGGAGCCCGGTGAATTCACGACCGCCCCGATCGGCGCGATCCAGAAACTGTTGGGTAAAATCGGCTGGACTGTCGCCGACGTGGATCTGTTCGAAATCAATGAAGCCTTCGCGATGGTCACAATGATGGCCATTGCAGACCTGCAACTGGATGCCGCGAAAGTGAACGTCAATGGCGGTGCCTGCGCGCAGGGACACCCCATCGGCTCTTCCGGCTCGCGCATCATGGTCACGCTGATGTACGCGCTGCAACAGCGCGGCTTGAAGCGCGGTGTCGCGGCACTGTGCATCGGCGGCGGCGAAGCCACGGCGGTGGCGATCGAACTGCTGTAGGAGGCTGAAACATGGCACTGAGTAGCGTCCCTGATATCCTCGATGATATCCGCGCGGGCAAAGTGGTGATCGTGGTGGATGACGAGGATCGCGAGAACGAAGGCGACCTGATCGTCGCAGCCGAGGCCGTGACGCCCGAGATCATCACCTTCTTTTCCAGCGAAGCCTGCGGGCTGATCTGCATGCCGATTACGGTGGAGCGCGCCAGGCAACTGCACCTGCCGCTGATGGTGCGCGACAACCGCTCGCAGCACGAAACCAACTTCACCGTGTCGATAGACGCCGCCGAGCGCCGCGGGCCGGGTATCAGTTCCGTACAGCGCGCGCACACTGTGCAGAGCGCGGTGGCCGCGGACGCCAAACCTGCGGATATCTCGCAGCCCGGACACATCTTCCCGCTGGTCGCCAAGCCCGGCGGCGTGTTGCGCCGCGCCGGCCATACCGAGGCCGGCGTGGACCTGGCCCGCATGGCGGGTTTTGAGCCGGCCGCTTTGATCGTCGAGATCATGAACGAGGACGGCACGATGGCGCGGCGCCCGGAACTGGAGGCGTTCGCCGCGAAGCACGGCCTGCGCATGGGCACCATTGCCGACCTGATCCAGTACCGCGCGCTGCATGAACAATCGATAGAACTGCGCGACAGCAAAACAGTGCAGACAGAGTTTGGGGCATTTGAGCTGCACACCTTCCTCGACCTGATCGATGACACCGTTCACTACGCTCTCACGCGCGGCACAATCGTCGAACAACGCGAGACGCTGGTGCGCGTACAAACCATCAACACGCTGCGCGATGTGCTCGGCACCTGCCTCGACGGTGAGCCGGGCTGGTCCTACCGCCGCGCGATGCAGCACGTTGCCGAGGCCGACAACGGTGTCGTGGTTTTGATTGGGCAACACATCACCGCAGAGCAGCAACTGGCGGACGTATTGCAGTTCCCGGCGCTCGCCAGTGTCGCAACGCCCGGCAGTTTGCCCGGTGTGCAGAACTATCGCGTGATCGGCACTGGCGCGCAGATCCTGAAACGCCTGGGCGTCGGCCAGATGCGCCTTATGTCGACGCCGATACGGTTCAACGCGCTGTCCGGCTTTAATCTTGAAGTCACGGATTTTGTGCAACCGTGAGCAACACGTATACTCCTTGTCTCCCATTGAAGTCAGGTGCCCAGCGTGTCCCGTTTTCCATTTCCCGCTCACCGCATCAGTAAGACGCTACTACTGCCGGGCATTTTCTTTGCAGCGCTAGCGATGTCCCAAGCTGACCAGGGCGCACCGGTCAGAATCGACACTGTCACCGAGCAGCCGATCCAGAGGGTCATAAAGCTGAACGGCACCGTCACAACGCCGCGCTCCGCCCGGCTTTCCGCCGCCACCGCCGGACTGGTAACCGCGCTGCATGTGGATGCCGGCAGTCAGGTGAAGGCCGGCGACGTGCTACTGGAAATGGACCCGATACTGGCCGAGCGGCAGTGGCAGAGTGCGCAGGCCAGCGCGGCGAGCGCGCGCCTTGCCGTGGCGGATGCGCAGCGGCGCCTCGAGGAAGCGCGCGCATTGATCCCGCAGAAAAGCATCGCCAAATCGGTTGTCCGCGATCTGGAAGCGGCGGTCGCGCAGGACGGCGCCGAGTTGCAGCGCGCCGAAGCCGACGCCGGCCATGCGAAGCACATCCTCGAACGCCATCAACTGCGTGCGCCCTTTACCGGCGTTGTCAGCGCAAAGGAAACCGAACTGGGTGAATGGGTCAATCCAGGGCAGCCGGTGTTGACGCTGGTTGCCACGCAGGAACTGCGCATGGACTTTCCTGTGTCGGAAGACTATCTGGCGGATGTCACTCGAGATACACCCGTCACGTACAGCCTGGGCGACAATTCCAGCGCGGCGCAGCCGGCCACTATCACCACGATTGTACCGGTCACCGACCCCGGCGCTCGCACCTTCCTGCTGCGCGTACAGCCTGACACAGCCGATCCACGCATGATTCCCGGCATGTCGGCGCGCGCGCAGTTGACACTGGACACCGGACGCCGCGGGCTGACGGTGCCGCGCGATGCGCTACTGAAGTTCCCCGATGGCCAGGTCGTCGTGTGGGTGGTCAAGGACGGCACCGACGGGCTGCAGGTGAGCGAAACGCGGGTGGCGACTGGCGTCGTATTCGACGGGCAGGTTGAAATTCTCGAGGGCTTGAAGGCCGGTGCGCAGGTCGTCGTGCAGGGCAACGAGGCATTGCAGAACGGGCAGCGCGTCACCCTGCTTCCCGCGCGGTCCAGCTAACACCATGTTCGAGAAAGTCATCCAGCGCGGCACGCTGATGACGGTGACGGTGTTGATCGTCTGCGTGCTCGGTATCGTGGCGGCGCTGCAAATTCCGGTGCAGATGATCCCCGACCTGGACATACGCGTGATCAGCATACGCACCACCTGGCCGGGGGCGACACCGCAGGATGTCGAAAAGGAAATTCTGGTGGAGCAGGAGAAATACCTGCGCACGCTGCCCAACCTGTCGCGCATCGTGGCGACCGCGAACAGCGGCATGGCGGTGATCGAACTGGAATTTCCGCTCGGCACTGACATCACGGCAATGCTGATACAGGTGAACAACGCGCTCAGCCAGGTGCCTTCCTACCCGGAGGCCGTGGATGAGCCGCGCATCTTCGCGAACTCCTTTTCCAACAACGCCTTCATGTTCTTCAGCATCACCCCGCTGCCCGGCAACCCGCGCAATATCGACATGACCATGGCGCTGGATTTTGTCGAGGACACCGTCAACCCGCGCCTGGCGGGCGTGCGTGGCATCTCCGAGGTCGGCATCTGGGGCGGTGTCGAGCGACAGATACAGATCCTGGTCGACCCGGCGCGACTGGCGCAACGCGGGCTGTCCCTGCTTGACGTGCGCGAGGCGCTGCGCAGTCGCAATCGCGACCGCTCAGGTGGCAGCATCGACGCCGGGAAACGCCAGTACCTGCTGCGCACCGTCGGGCGTTTCGAAGACCTGCGCGAACTGTCCTCGCTGGTACTGGCACGCCGTGGCGATACCGTTATACGGCTGGCGGATGTCGCCACTGTGCAACTGGACCACTTCGAAGAGAGCGCGGTGACCACCTTCAACGGGAACGAAAACCTGTTCCTCACGCTGCGCAAGCAGACTGGCGCCAACGTCATCGATACCAAGCGCGAGATTACCCGGGAAGTGGCCGCCATCAACCGCGAGGTGTTGGAGCCCGCGGGCATGCAGATCGAGCGTATTGCCGATGACGTGGTGTACGTGGAAGAGTCCGTCGCCAATGTCTGGCAAAACCTGATACTGGGTGCGCTGTTGGCAACCGGCGTGATGTACCTGTTCCTGCGCTCGTTCAAGGCGACGCTCGCCGGCGTGGTGGGCATCCCGATCTGTGTCATCGTCGCCTTTCTGGGATTGCTGCTTGCCGGGCGCACCATCAACGTCATTTCGCTCGCCGGCATCGCCTTCGCCATCGGCATGACGCTCGACAACAGCATCGTGGTGCTGGAGAGCATCGCGCTGGAGCGGCGCAAGGGCGTCGAGCGTTTTCGCGCCGCCGTTGAAGGCACGCGGCAGGTATGGCCGGCGGTGTTTGCTTCCACCATGACCACGGTGCTGGTGTTTGTGCCCGTGGCGTTCGTCGAACAGGAAGCGGGCCAACTCTATTCCGATGTCGCCATCGCCATCTCCGCGGCGATCCTCGCCTCGATGGTGGTCGCGGTCACCGTCCTGCCGACGGCGGCTGCGCGGCTCGACTTTGCCAGCGGCAACGACGACGGCCCAGGCATCGGCCAACACCATGGCAGGCGCGCGCACGACGCGACCATGCGCGTGGTCGGTGCCGTGCTCGCCACACCGATGAGCAGATATTCATGCATCGCCATTTCCGTACTGCTCAGCGGCAGTGTGATCTGGTGGTTGACGCCTGCCGCCGAGTATCTCCCCGAGGGCGAGGAGCCCAAGGTGTTCGTTTCGATGAACGCGCCGCCAGGCTACAGCCTGGCAACCATGGCGGAGATCGCAGCGGATGTCGAAGCGTCCCTGCTGCCGCACTTGAAGGCCGATCCTGCGCCATTCCACAGCGGGGAGACCGACATGCCGCCGATCGCCTACTACAACCTGCGCGTCGGCGCCGACGCGATGCGCATCATCTCGGAACCGGTGGACGCCGCCGATACCGAGGCCTTGATGGATGCAATGAGCCACAGGGTCCGCGCGTATCCCGGCATGCGCGCCTTTGCCGCGCGTGGCTCGATCATCAGCAGCAACGAGGGCGGCACACGCAGTATCAACCTCGACATCGCGGGCACCGATCTCGCCACGCTTTATGCGGTGGCACAGGCCGCCTACCAGCGCGCCGGTGAAATCTTCGACGAACCGCGCATCCAGAGCCTGCCCCCCTCGCTCGCGCTGGCGCAACCGATGATAGAGATCCGCCCGCGCTGGGATCGCGCCGCGGAACTCGGCCTGTCCGGCGACGATATCGGCTTCATCGTCTCGGCGCTGACGGACGGCAGCTATGTCGATGAATTTTTCATGGTCGACGACAAGATCGATATCTACCTGTACAGCGAGGCGGGCCGCAATGTCGACCTGGACTCGTTGTCGCAGATACCGATGTATACCCCAAGCGGCGAGGTTCTGCCGCTGGGCGCACTCGCGGACATTGTCGAAACGGTGGATACCAATGCACTGCGCCGCGTCAACGGACGACGCACCGTCACCCTGAACATCATCCCGCCGCGCAGTGTCGCGCTGGAGACCGGGGTGGAAACGGTACAGAACGAGTTGGTGAATTACCTGCGCGAACGCGGCGCTATTCCAGCAAACGTCGACGTCGTCATCTCGGGCGCGGCAGACCAAGCTGGATGCCACTCGCGAGACCCTGGCCGGGAACTACCTCGTCGCGCTATTGGTGATTTACCTGCTGCTGGTGGCGATCTTCACGCACTGGGGCTACCCGCTGTTGATCATGACCTCGATTCCGCTGGGCATCGCTGGCGGCATCGTCGGCCTGGCGCTGCTCAATGGCGTCGGCGCGCTGTTGCCGTGGATTGGACTCTGCCGTCGTGCAGCCGTTCGACATGATTTCCATGCTGGGCTTCCTGATCCTGATGGGCACGGTGGTCAACAACCCCATCCTGGTGGTGCATCGCGCCGTGCAGAACGTGGAGCAACACGGCATGGAGGCGGTGGCCGCCGTCACCGAGGCCGTGGACGTGCGCCTGCGCCCGATCGCAATGGCGACCATCACCACACTCGTAGGCCTTGCGCCGTTGGTGTTGATCCCAGGCGCAGGCACTGAGCTCTACCGCGGTGTGGGCGCCATCGTGATGTTCGGCATCCTCGGCGCCGCGGTGGTGACATTGACGATGCTGCCCGCGCTTACCGTGTTTGTCCTGCAGCTGCGCGATAAGGCTCTATCACGTTTTCCGCGTACCAGTTGATCATGCCGATTTTTTGCTCGACGGTCTGCGTGTCCGGCTCGGCGTCGTAGGGGTTGCGAAACGCGATTATCACCTCGGTCACACCGGCATCCACCAGCGTGCTCAGCCCATCCACCGTGTAGGCGGCTTCGGTCATCGCGTGGTACTCGAACGGAAGATTATCGCGGCCGCAGTCCTTGCGCAGGGTTTCTATCTGGCCAATCATCTGCTGCAGCTCGTGCACCGACGAACCGGCAGAAATCCAGCCGTCACCCAACTGCGCGGCGCGGCGCAGCGCGGGCTTGGCATGGCCGCCTACCAGCAACGGAATGTGGTGGTCAGGCACCGGGCAGAGCTTGATCGGGTCGAGCTGGAATATCTCGCCGTCATAGCCGAAATACTCGCCGCTCATCAGGCCGTTGACGATTTCCATCATTTCATCCATGCGCTTGCCGCGCTTGTCCCACGGAATCTGCGTGGCCAGGAAATCCTCCGGCCAGGGGCTGATGCCCACGCCGAAGCCAAAGCGATCGCCGATCATCACCCCGAGGCTGGACAATTGCTTGGCGACAATCACCGGCTGGCGAATCGCGAGTTTCACCACGGAGGTGGTAAAGCGCAGCTTCTCGGTTTTCGCGGCCAGATAGGGGATAGCGACGAAAGGCTCCAGGAAGGGCACGCCATCCAGGAATTCGCGCGTGCCGTCGTCGTTGTACGGGTAGACGTCGGAGCCCTCCTTGGGATAGCAGATGCTGTCGGGGAACGTAAATGTGTCGAAGCCGGCCGCTTCCGCCGCCAAGGCCAGGGGCAGGTATTGGTCGGGTGGGCACATGGTGGCGTGGTAGGCGAATTTCATAAGTGTCCTTTGCTGTGGTTGAGGTATGCGTGACGTGATGATACGGAATTTTAGCGCTTTTGGATCACACCATAGCGTAATGGCTCGGCTGGAGAAACTGGAGATGCCCGATGAAGGAGAATGTGGCTTGTGGTGCTCGCTGGGACCGTGTGGCGACATGGATGTCGCCACCCGAGCCTGCACATGGATGTGCGCTTTTGGCGTGTCCCAGCGAGCGCCACAAGTCACGTTCTCCGTCGCGCGATCAAATTTAAACCAATCCACTACCCAGCGTACCGGCCAATAGTTTTACACCTATAGTTTCAGCTATGATCGATGCAATCGATACAACATAAAAATCCCAGCGAGGCACCGCCATGACCACTGAGACAATCTACCGTAGCTGTCCCACCTGCGAAGCCAGTTGTGGACTGGTGATGGAGGTGGACACGGAGGCCAAACAGGTTATCTCCATCAAGGGCGACCCGGACAATCACCGCTCCAAAGGCTACGTCTGTGCCAAGTCACAGGCCTTTCGCTACATCTACGAAGATCCGGAGCGTTTGACCAAACCCGTCAAGAAGGTGGACGGCCAGTGGCAGGAAATCGGCTGGGAGGAAGCGCTGTCTGAAACTGCGGAGCGCCTCGCCGCGATTCGCGAGCAATACGGCAAGGATTCGATTGCGATGTACTACGGCAATCCCAACGGCCACAACTTCAGCACGCAGATCTACACGCAGATGTTCATCACGCTGCTCAACACGGAGCGCTTCTTTTCCGCAGGCTCCGTCGACCAGCAGCCGAGGAACTTAAGCTGTGAATTGCTGTACGGCAACGGCTGGGTGTTCCCGATCCCCGATATCGACCACACCGATTTCTTCGTCTGCATGGGCGGCAACCCGATGGTGTCGCAGGGCTCGTTGATGTCGGCCCCGGACATCGGCAGCCGCCTGAAGGCGATACAGCAGCGTGGCGGCAAGATTGCCGTTATCGACCCGCGGCGCACCGAGACGGCGGACGTGGCTGACCAGCATATCTTCATCCGCCCCGGCACCGACGCGTTCCTGCTGATGGCGTTCGTGAACGAATTGTTTGCTACCCACCAGGTCAAGCCCGGGCGACTGCTGGACTTCACTGACGGCATAGAAAAGCTCGAACCGCTCAGCGCGCCCTTCTCTCCCAGCGCGGTGGCGGCGATCACCGGCGTTCCCGCGCAGCGACTGCGCCAACTGGTGAAGGAATTCTGCGCTGCGAGCGCCCCGGTGTTGTACGGACGGATCGGGCTGTGCACGCAGCAGTTTGGCACGCTCGCGTCATGGCTCGTGGATGTGATCAACATCCTGACGGGGCGACTGGACGCGAAAGGCGGCGCGATGTTCCCCCGCCCCGCCACTGCCCACAACGACCCGGCGGCCGCGCCGCCAGAACTGGGCTACAACCGCTGGCAATCGAAGGCGCGCGGCTTTCCCGAGTACATGAGCATGCTGCCCGCCTCGCTGATGGCGGAGGAAATGGAACTGCAGGGCGAGCACCAGGTGCGCGCGCTGATCACCGTCGCGGGCAACCCGGTGTTGAGCGTGCCCAACGGCAAGCGTATCCACGCGGCGATGGAGAAACTGGATTTTGTCGTCGCATTCGATTTCTACATCAACGAGACCACCAGCGGCGCCGACATCATCATCCCCTCGACCACGCAGCTGGAGCACAGCAACTACGATTTTATGTTCACCTCGACCTGCGTGCGCAACTTCGCGCAGTACTCGCCAAAGACCTTCGAGCCGCCCGAGGGCGCGCTGGACCAGTGGCAGATCATCAACGAAGTCACTGCGCGCATGCATGGCATGACGCGGGCGGACCTGGAGGCGATGATGCTCGACGGCATGATCGCGCAGTTGCAGGCGAACGCACCGGAACTCGCGCATTTATCGGTGGAAGACATCAAACAGAAAACGGCCGGGCACGATGGCCCCGAGCGCCTGCTCGACATCATGCTGCGGGCGGGACCGTATGGCGACAAGTTTTGCGGGAACGGACTGACGCTCGCGCAACTTAAACAGGAACCGCACGGGATAGACCTTGGCCCGCTGGAACCGCGCTTTCCGGAACTGCTGGCCACCAAATTCAAACGCATCGATATTGCGCCCGATATCATCACAGGCGATCTCCCGCGCCTGCGCGCAGCACTCAAAAAAGGCCCGGGCGATCGCATGCTACTGATTGGCCGCCGCCATATTCGCGACATGAACTCGTGGCTGCACAACCTGAACAACTACGCGCGCGGCAAGAACCGCTGCACGCTGTTGATCAATCCGCAGGATGCGCAGCGCATCGGGCTCACCGATGGCGGCATGGCGCGGATACGCTCACGCGTCGGCGAATTCGCGGCGGAAGTTGCGATCAGCGATGGCATCATGCCCGGCGTGGTCAGCCTGCCGCACGGCTTCGGCCACACCTACCGCAACACGCAGCAATCCGTGGCCAGCACGCTGACTCCAGGCATTTCCGCGAATGATCTGGTGGATGATAACGAGATGGATGTGCCGTCTGGCACCAGCGTGGTGAATGGGGTGCCGGTGGAAATCACTGCTGCCTGATTCGGGAATGGGCAGCCGGCCCCGATCGGTGTTACGCCATCTCACCGTGTCGATAGGCGGGAAAATAGCTGGTCTCGGGTGGCTTGGCGGCGGCCACCAGCTCAGCGTACTTGGAAGGGTTGAAAATGTGCCCGCAAAAATACGCGGTGCGTGTTTCCTGCGTCCAACCGAGTTTATGTTGGCGAATGCTCTCGGCGCCACTCTCGTTCAACCCGGGCACGCCCATCAGGTTGCACCAGCGCGCCTGATCGGCAAGCAGGTCCAGGCCGGTCCAGATTATTGCGTAAAGCGCGGACAGGTCATAACCAAGGGGGCTGCATCCGAGAATATGTCCGTACGCCACCCCCCCATGGCAGAAATACAACGCTGCAGCGACCAACTCTCCATGATGCGTGGCATACAGCAACCTGGCTCCGGGAACCGCCAATTGCAGGGCAAATGCTTCTCTCGATAACTGTCTCGGTGGTGCAATCCGATGCCTGTTCACCGCATGCCCATATATCTCCATCCATCCATCCAGGAACTGTGGCGGATCGGGATGTTCTTCCACGGTAAGCTTGTTAAGGGCTTTGCGCGCGGTTTCCCTGTGATGCTTCGAGACAACCTTCTCGCGCGGTTTTTGCATATCAATCACGTAATGTTCTTTGAACGGAACTACCCGATCATGGAAGCATTCGCGTAAATCGCGTTCGGTGTAGTTCCCAAACGGATCGGTAACGAGCGACAAACTCACCAGGTCGTCGCGCAACTCCGCGACATCCCTGTGTAGCAGCGACCAATCCCGGCAAGCAAACAATGGATAACAGCCCATGCCGTCCAGGTAACTACTTCCTGGTATGGTTCTTTCCAAAATCCAGCCACCGCAATGCACAAGCTCGCGCGGCGCGCCGCGTTGCGTGACGGACTGCGCGAAGAGTGGGTGCAAGTAGCCCGTAACCGCAGCATCAGTTTGAGGACCATTGTGCATCGATAAGCTGTCTACCACGGAAATCCCACCATTAGAAATCGAACGGGCACTCGTTCCAGGCATGCGGTCATTGTGAAGAAGGCTTTGCCAGCAATCACGGGAGGCGGCCTGTGGCGCCAGAGTGTACCCCGACGCCACTGCCATTTCACGCTTCGGGTCGCCCAATGGCAACCAGACGTCAATCCGTAATCGTCACCCGCCCAATCTCCTGCGCATCGCGATCCGCTTCGCAGAACGGCATGTCGATCCAGCCGCCGCTGGAATACAGTTTGGTCGCATCGGCGTAATGCTCCGATGCCGGATCAGTGGATTGCGAGTAGGTCAGGATCGCGTAGGCATCCGGGCAGTCGCTCTCGTCCCAGGTGATGGCCTGGATGTAGCTGTTGCCGTGGCGGATGCTGGAGTAACCCTCGCCCTCGACCAGGTTGGAGGTGATCACGCTGAACATCATGTCGCCGGAGCCGCCGTGGATCGGGATGCGCTCGCCGTTCTTCTCCACGAACTGCACCTCGCCCCAGGGGCGGTCCAGTGGGATGCCGGCCGTGTTGAGCGCCACCACCGCCGCCGTCAATGCGTTCTGCACGGCGGTCACTACCGAGGGATCGTCCAGGTTCAGGTCGCGCGGCGTGTTGACCGGGTCGGCGGGATCGAAGGGTGTCACCCACATGTTGGGCGTCGAGCGCATCACGCGCCAGAACTCGTAGAAGACATGGCCGCCCACGCTGTCGATGCGGTGCGTGCGATCCCAGTTCGCCAGAATCTCGCAGGCGATCAACTCCTGGGAAATGCCGGCCAAGGCGTCCTCCGGCCAGTCCTGGCAAACTTCCAGCACCGCATCCAGCACCAGCGCGGCGGCATGGTTGTCGGCGCTGTAATGCAACTGGCGGATGGTGTTGATGCTGAAACCGGGCGCGCCGAGACCGTCGGTACCGGCGAGGCGTTTCTCCGCCTGCGAGAACGTCGCGCGCGTGCGACGACTCTGTTCCACGCGCTCCTTGCCAATAATCGGCGAGTAGCCTTCCAGCAGGTGGCGCGGGTTGGAGAGCCAGTAGCTGTCGTTGGCGTTTGCGCCGTACTCGCGCGTCTCCAGTTTGGGCAGGCTGTCATAGCCGAATATCTTCGCCGCCGTGCCCTCGTCACTGCCCAGTTCACACTCGGGGTCCGAACCGTCCAGCGTGGGGTAGCCAAACCCCGTGACGGCCGTCTGCAGCGGGCCGCGCACGCAATTCTTGTACTGCACCGACGTCACATGGGGCGTGACGGAAATGTCGCCATAGAAGGCATCGCCGTAGCGGTCAGCCGCAATCGTATTGACCCATGGGATGCCCATATCGCGCAGCGCATTTTTAAATTCGCCCAGGTTGCGCGACTTGCCCATGTTGATCCACTGGTTCAGTCCGCGCAGGTTTTCCAGGTTGGCGTCGAAATAGCTGAGCACCGAACCGTTGATCGTGGGCCAACCGTCGAGCAGGCTGTTGATGCCGCCGAGGTTGACGATGGCGCCGTAGTGCGAGAAGTAGAAGGTGTGCTCCACCGTCTCCAACTCACCGCTTTCATCCAGGCGCTGGGCGCTGACCGTCTCACTGGTGATGTCGCGGTACTGCCCGTCGTAGAGATATTGCATGCGGTTTTCCGGATTCAGCGTCAGCTCGTAAAAATTGAAGCGCGAGGCGGTGCTGACGGTGTGCGACCAGGCGAGATCGCGGTTGAACGCAATCACCGGGGCCGGCAGTCCACCGAGCGCCGCGCCCATCACGTCGTACTCGTCACCGAGTGTCAGGTGGAACATGAAAAAGCGCTGCGGTCCCGCCCACGGAAAATGCGGGTTGCCAAACAAAATCCCTGAATTGGTTTGCGAGGCATCCGCGCCTATCGCGTAGGCATTGCTGCCGAGCGCGCCGCCCTTGGGCAGTGGCAGGTTCGCATCGAACTGCGCCTGGCTGAGTCCAGCCAACATCAGCGCGGCGGGCGCCACACCTTCTGGCGCCGTCACGCGCGCCATGTCAGCGCTCGGCTCGGCAGCGACGATGTAATCCGTCAACGGGCCGGCACTGCCCACCAGCACCGCCTTGTGCACCATGCGCACGACATCCCGCAGGTCGACGTCACGCACCCATGGCGCGCCGCGACACCCCTCATCGCCCTCGGCAAGGTTGTCTACGCCGGTCTCGGCCAGATAGCGATTGAGTCCTGCCGCATAGCCGGTGAGATTCTCAACGATGTAGCCGGGGATGTCCTCGGCGATCATGCGCTCCACGCGCGCGTCGCTGTTGTACAACTTCATCACCAGATCGGCGTTCAGGTCGCCGTCCTCGCCGAGGTAGCGCGCGGATTCACCGGCGGCGCGCACATATTCACGCATGATGGTGCAGTAATTCTCGCGCGCATACGCGTAACCCACGCCATAGCCAGCGCTGCCGTAGTCCTGCGCGGTGACGTGGGGGATGCCATACTGCGTCCAGACGATGTCGGCGGAATAACCGCTCGCCTCGGGAGCCTGTTTGCTGTCGTTGCTGTCGCTGCAGGCGGCGAGCGCAAGGGTCACCAGCGCGGCTAGCGGAAAGTATTTACGGGTGCGGATGAAGGCATTCATGGTCTACCTCTTGTTATCGTTTTGAACGGTGTTTGCAGGCGACTAATCTGGCATTAAATCATGCTGGCATTGTACTCGCCTCGCTAGCGCTTCCTGAAGTTGGGCGGGCGCTTTTCCATGAAGGCCATTATCGCCTCGATATTTTCCGGGGAACCCACCTGGCGTTTCATCCCGGCCTGTTCGGCGACGATGGCCGCATCGATGGCAGGCAGATGGTGCATGCGCAGCGAGCGCTTTATTTCGCGCAGGGAATTCACCGGCCACTGCGCGATTTCACGGGCCTTGGCCAGCGCGTGCTCGAACAGCGCGGCATCGGGCAACGCGGCGGCGGCGATGCCGCACTGCACGGCTTTCTCGGCATCGATCCACTGCGCGGTGTAGAACAATTCTGCCGCGCGCTGCGCGCCGATATTGGCCTGCAGCATGTAGCTGCTGCCCCACTCCGGCACCACGCCGAGGCTGGCAAATGGCAACCGCATGCGCAGGCTCTGCCCGACGTACACAATGTCGGCATGGAACAACACCGTCGCGCCGCCGCCAATCGCCACGCCCTGCGCGGCCGCGACCAGGGGTTTATCAAACTCCACCACCGCCCGCGCTGCCGCTTCGAACGGGTGTTCCTCGCCCTCCCTGGCATCGCCAAAACTGGCGAGGTCGACGCCGGAACAGAAATTCTCCCCGGCGCCGCACAGCAGCGCACAGACCACGTCGTCGTCGGCAGCGGCCGCCCTGAATGTGTCGCGCAGGCCTGCCCACATCTCGGTATTGATGGCGTTTTTCTTGCCGGGGCGATTGAAGGTGACAACCAGCACGCCGTCGCGATTGTCAGTCTGGAGCAGATCGGTCATAGGGTTACCTTTGGCGTGTCAGGAGTGGAAGTTAACCGCATCGGGCAACGCGGCGCGATCGGTCAGGCAGGCGTTCACCGGATCGTCCGGGTTGGGGTAACCGAACGATATGCCGAACACCAGCTTGTTGCTCGCGTCGATCCCCAGTTGCTCGCGCACGAAATCCGCCTGGAAACCGAGCGCGGTCTGCGGGCAACTGCCGAGCCCGTGCGCGGTCAGCGCCAGCATCAACGTCTGCGCATACATGCCGAGGTCGGCGGCCTCGCGCAGGCCGAAAGGCTCGGGCAGGAACAGGAAGGCAACGTGCGGCGCATCAAAGAAGGTGAAGTTGCGCATGAACTGCGCGTTGCGCTTCGCCTTGTCCTCGCGCGCAATACCGGCCGCGTCATACAGCGCCTGCGCGGCACCGTACTGTCGCTCCTTGTACACACCCTGGTAGACACCGTCGTAAGGGAAGTCCATGCTGAAATTGCCCGCGGCAAAACGCTCGGGCATTTCCCTGCGCAGCGTTTCCAGCTTTGCACCGGACACCACGTGCACAACCCACGGCTGGCTGTTGCAGTTGCTGGGCGCGCGCTGCGCTACGTTGAAAATGGTGGCCAGTGTCTTTGCGTCCACCTGCTGAGGCAAAAACGCCCGCAGCGAATGGCGTGAGGTTACGATCTCGTCGAAAATGGCGGCTCGTTCAGTCATGGTTATGCTCGCGTTTCTGGAAGTTGTTGTCGCCTGGGATACGGTTAGCAGAATTTGGGGTCCAGAATTTCGGGTCAGAGTAAAAATGGGTTGATGGTATTGGAATTCGCAACAGCATCCGATAGCCCATTTTTACTCTGACCCCAAACTACAGGCACGTGTTTACTGGCCGGTGAAATTGGCCTTGCGCTTTTCCTTGAACGCGCGCATCCCTTCCTTCGCATCGGTGGAGGCGAATACCGGGTTGGCGAGTTCGTCCGACAGCAACATGGCGTCTGATTCCCTCACATCCGTCTGGATGTCACGCAGCGACTTCGTGATCGCCTTCAGCGCCAGGGGCCCGGTCTCGCATATCTGCGCAGCGATTTCTTTTGCCGCGGCCAACGCCTGGCCCTTGGGCACGAGACGGTTCACCAGGCCCCAGTCCAACGCTTCCTGCGCCGTGACGTGGCGGCCCAGCAACAGCATTTCCGCAGCGAGGCAATAGGGTATCTGGCGCGGCAGGCGAATGCTCGAGCCCGCCATCGGGTAGAGCCCGCGAGCGACTTCGGTGACGCCGAACGTCGCGTCCTCGGCGGCGACCCGGATGTCTGTACCCGCTAATATCTCCGTGCCGCCGGCCAGTGCGTAGCCCTCCACGGCGAGTATCAACGGCTTGTTGGGCCGGTTGTCGCGCAGCAGCGCCTGCCAGTGCACGTTCGGCACCTTGCCCATCAGTTCCATGAACTCCTCGGTGGAGCGATGATCGCCATCGGCGCCGGCCTTGAGGTCCATCCCGGCACAAAAGGTATTGCCATTCGCGGTGAGGATGGCGCACATCAGGCTGTCGTCCTCATCCAGTCGACGCCATGCCCTGTACAAACCCAGCAGCATTTCGGGGCTGAATGCGTTCTTCGCCTCGGGGCGGTTGAGGGTGACGATGAGCACCTTGCCCTCCTGTTCCACGATGCAGTTCTTGGTGCTGATATCCAGTTCGGCCATGGTGTTTTACCTTTTGCTGCGGTTGGTAGTTGGGTGTGTTTGACTGTAAAACTTTTTATGCGACTGCGGTCGTCCTGTGCCTGTTGCACGATCCCGGGGCTGATTGGGTGAGGTCCCCCGCTCCTCGAAAGGCTGAGATACTCGTCACGGGAGACCTCACCCAACCAGCCCCTGGCATCTCGCGAAAAGCAGGAAAAGGCAACAAAAGTAAAGCGACCTTTTTTTGGCTAATGACACCAAGCCTGCAGCCTCAGGCCCGGTGGGTGCACTCTCTCACAGGGTGAGTATCTCAGCCTTTCGAACCCTGTGGGAGAGTGCACCCATCGGGCCACGATGCCAATTCCGTGCACATCCCCAACGGAAAAGGACTCTGACCCGAATGGCACTCTGTCCGAGATCGGCGCCAAACCAAGTAGAGCTTGTCAGGACCCGCCGTAAATACGTCCATAGGTTCGGCCACCATGGCCTCAGACGGTCCCGTCAAGCTCTACTGATTTGACGCCACGTACTGCTTTTCAGCTTAAGTAAGTGCCATTCGACTCTGACCCCTTTAGGCGACCTTGTGTTTCCCCGACAGCGCAATCTCCAGCGCCTTGGGATACGCCGGCTTTCCACTCGGCGCACGCGGCACTTCCGCGACGACGTGCAACTCGCGCGGCACCTTGTAACCGGCGATAAATTTGCGCGCGTGTTCCTGCACCTCACCCAGGGACAGTTTCGCGTCACCACGCGGCGCCACGACTGCGGTCACCCGGCTGCCGAAGCGCTCGTCCGGCGTCGCCACCACGAGGCAATCGAAAATATCCGGGTTCGCTTTCAATGCCTGCTCCACTTCTTCCGGGAACACTTTCTCGCCGCCGGAGTTGATGCAGTTGGAACCACGACCGTAGACCGTGATGCTGTCGTCGTCTTCGCGGCGCGCCTCATCGCCCAGCAGCAGCCAGGGTTTGCCGTCCACGGTGACAATCGTTTTCGCGGTTTTTACAGGATCGTTGTAGTAGCCCACGGGGATGTGGCCGCTGCGCGCGAAGATACCCATCTCGCCGCGCTCCACGTGCCGATGCGGTTCGCCTGCGACATCGCTGATAACTGACATGAACTCGCTTTTCACCACGTTGCCGAGGCCCTGCCCTTTCTTGCCGCCGCCATCGAAGCCCATGTTGCCGCTCTCGGAGGAGCCGAACGAGTTGGAGATGAAGACATTGGGGAAATTCTGGCGGAACGCTTCCTGCTTGCTCTCGGAGAATACGGCGCCGCCGGAGCCGATATTGAACACGGAGCTCAGGTCCCAACGACCGGGGTGTGCTGCCAGCGCATCCAGCAATGGCACGGCCATCGCATCGCCGACGATGGAAATGGAATTGACCTTCTCCCGCGCGACAATATCCCACACATCCTCGCCAATCAGCGAGCGGCCAGGATTTAACACCACGGAATTTCCGGCCAGCAGCTGGATACAGGCATACCACCAGCAGGCGCCGTGCATCAGCGGCGCCAGCGCCATGCCGACGATGGCGAAGTCGGCGACGCGCCCGGCGATCTGCTCGGGTTCAGTGATCGCGCCGTCCGGGTGGAACCAGCCGCCACCGCCCATCGCAGCGAAGAACACGGCCTTGTGCGGCCACATCACGCCCTTGGGCATGCCGGTGGTGCCGCCGGTGTAAAGAATAAACAAGTCATCATCCGCGCGTTCGGCAAAATCGCGTTTGTCGCTCTGGCCCTGCATCGAGGCCTCGTACTCGACGGCGCCAATCAACGCGGGATCACAGCCCGAATCATCCTGCACATAGATAAATGTTTTCAGGTCAGGCACCGACTTGCGCACTGTATCGATATGGGGGATGAATTCCTGGTTGTGAATGCAGGCGACCATGTGCGCGTTGTCAAAGATGTACAGCAGTTCATCCTCTACGTAGCGGTAATTGACGTTGATGGGCACGGCGCGAATCTTGAAGCACGCCAGCATGCCCTCGAGGTACTCGTTGCAGTTGTAGAGGTAGAGCCCGACATGGTCACCCGCCTTCACACCCTGCCCGGTGAGATAGTGGGCCAGCTTGTTGGCGCGCTGCTCCAGTTCCGCATAAGTGGCGCGTTGCTCGCCGCACACCAGTGCGCTGCGGGTGGGCACCTTGTCTGCCACCATTTCGTACAGGTCGGCAATGTTGAAGTGCTTGGCCATTCTATTTATCTCCCATAAAAGGGGTCAGAGCCCTTTATTCTTGTTGAATCTCAACGGCTATGAGGCAGAACCCGGTGAAAAAGGGCTCTGACCCCATCACGTTACGACTTCTGTGAACCCACTACCCACATCGCGAAGAACTGCGCGCCGCCACCGTAGGCATGGCCCAGTGCCAGTTTCGCACCTTCCACCTGATGCGCGCCGGCATCGCCGCGCACCTGGCGCGCGGCCTCGGCGAAGCGGATCATACCGGATGCGCCGATCGGGTTGGAGGACAGTACGCCACCGGAACAGTTCCAGGGAATATCGCCGCCCTCATCCAGCGAGGTAGCGCCTGCCATGGTCAGCTTCCAGCCTTCGCCTTTCGGCGCAAAGCCGAGGTTTTCGAGCCACATCGGCTCGTACCAACTGAACGGCACATACACCTCGGCGCAGTCGAGGTCCTTGCGCGGATTGGTGATGCCAGCCTGTTTGTAGACGTCCGCGGCACAGTCGCGACCGGCTTGCGGGTTGACCTCGTCGCGACCGGCGTACATGGTCGGCTCCGAGCGCATCGCCACGCCGCGAATCCAGGCCGGCGGCTTGGGCGCCTTGGTCGCGAGTTCCTCGTTCGCAATCACCATCGCGCAGGCACCGTCTGACGAGGGGCAGGATTCGAGGAAGCGGATCGGGTCCCACAGCATGAAAGAGTCCTCCACTTCCTGCATCGTGATATCCGGCTTTTGCAGGTGCGCCAGCGGATTGCGCGCGCCGTGCAGGCGATCCTTCACCGCCACCTTGATGCCCACGTTATACGGCGCTTTGGAGCGACGCATGTACTCGCGGATGATCGGCGCGAAATAACCCCCGGCACCGGCGTTCAGGTGGGTGGAGAACGGTTGCGGGTTGGACAATGCCCACATCGCGTTGGATTCGGACTGCTTCTCGAACGACACCGTCAGCACGCGCTTGAACGTGCCGCTTTGCACGTGCGATGCCGCGACCAACGCCGTTGAGCCACCCACTGACCCTGCGGTATGCACGCGCAGCATGGGCTTGCCGTTGCAGCCGAGGGCATCCGTGAGGTAAATCTCCGGCATGATGACACCCTCGAACATATCGGGGGCCTTGCCGACGATCACGGCGTCGATGTCGTTCCAGGTGAGGTCCGCATCCTTCAGGGCGTTGACCGCCGCTTCGCGCACCAGCCCGGCAATCGAAACATCGGTCCGCTTGGTAGTGTATTTGGTCTGGCCAATGCCGACCACCGCTGCCAAATTAGCCATTATGCGTTCTCCCCTTGTTCCAGGACCGTTACCAGGTTGTGCTGCAGGCAAGGGCCTGACGTCGCATGGGCGATGCCCCGGCGCGCCTCGCCCTTCACAATGCGGTTAAAGACTTCACCGATACGCGACAGGCCGGAGGCCATCATCAGGTTGCCAGCGAGCACACCACCGCTGGGATTGACGCTGGTTCCCTCGTCCAGGCCCAGCGCGCGCGTCAGGATGATTTCCTGGTGGCTGAACGGCGCATACAACTCCGCCACATCCACCTTGCCCGCATTCATGCCGGCGCGGTTGGCCGCAATGCGCGTGGAGACCGAGTCCGTGAGATCGCGCATGCCCAGGTTGTGGGTCTCGATGCAGTGGTCGATACCGCTGATGATCACATACGGCAGGCCCCATGCTTTCGCCTGTTCCACGGTGGCGATGATCATTGCACTGGCGCCGTCCGACACCGGGCAGCAGTCAGCCTTGCGCAGCGGAGACAGATAGGTCTCCTCGGCCAGCACGTCTTCCGGGGAAATATCCCCGCTCAACTGGGCGTGTGGATTGTTCATCGCGTTGCGGCGCGAACGCGACACCACCTCGGCCATGTCGCGCTCGGTGATCAGGCCACGGTCCAGCATGATGCGCGCCTGCATGGCTGCCAGCGAAATGCTGTCGACCCACAGTGGCGCCAGGTAATACGGATCGAGTTGTTGCGACAGCACGATGGGCAGTTCGCCCGGCGAGGATTTGCCAAAACCGTAAATCAAAGCGGAGTCCGCATGCCCCATGCGAATCTTCAACATGGATTCATACAGCGCCCATGCTGCGTCCATCTCGACATGCGATTCCTTGATCGGCGGCACCGCGCCCAGCGCGTCCACGCCGGCGACGAACGCGAAGGCCGCGCCCTGAAGGTAGTCGCAACTGCCGGAGCAGGTGAATCCCACGTCCTGCGCGCTCTTTAATCCGGCCTGTTTAAAGGTGCGCGCCAGCACCGGCATGATCAGCTCAACTTCATTGACCGCACCGGCGTCGGAAACGCTGTCAGTCTGTTGGTAGGCTACTATTGCAATTTGTTTCATTAATCAGCCCTCCAAGCCGGTGACAGGTAGTTTACCGATCCGATCGACCGGCACATCGGCCTCGTCGAGCGGTTTGAAGTAGCGGATGTTGTCCATGGCGTAATCCCATTCGGCTTCGGGTTTCCACACCGCCTGCACACGCTGGCCGATGTGGATCTCTTCGTTCACGCACTCGCTGAGGAGATGGATAAAGGAGATGTTGGCACCATCGGGCACCACGTTGGCAATGATGTAAGGCGGCTGGATCGGGTTGCCCGGAATCGGTATCGAAACAATAGTAAAAGACTGCACCGTCGCCTTGTCCGACAGCACCACTTCTTCCTCAGTGGCAACACCGCACGAGGCGCAAGAGCCGCGCGGGGGAACGTAAACTGCCGAACACTTCGGGCAACGCTGCCCTGTGAGTACACCTTTCTTGATCTGGGCGAGGAAGCGCGCCGGAGCCGCCCCCGCCGTGAAGTTGTATTTAAGGTAGACCGGCGCCTTGATGCCGGTGATTACGTCCTGGTCATCGCTCATGTTTTTTTCCTGGCTCATGGCTGTTCTCTCCTATACCAGTTCGAAGCAGCGAATATCGGTGATGAAACCGATGGTTTCATCGGCCCACACGGCGCGCACGCGCGCCCCGGTGGCGATATCACTTTCCGCCGCTGCCGCGACACAGTGGATCATCGGCACATCGGCGCCATCGAGTTTGATCATCGCCCACGCAAACGGCACCTGCATTGGATGCGCTGCGCGCGGCTCCTTGACCCAGGCGAAACTGACGATCTCGCCCTGTTGGCCCACCTGCACGAACTCACTGAGTTCCGCTGCGGTATCGGGGTCATACTCCATCGGCGGCACGACGACGCGACCGTCGCTTGCCTTGATGCCGACGATGTTGCGCTTCTTGAGTTCGGTCAGGAATCGACCGACGACCGGGCCGGTGGAGCGGGTGTAGGTATAACCTAGTTCAAACGCCTGGTTGAGGATTTCCGGTTGCGACACAGTCACAGCCCTCCTTGTTAGGGGTATGGGATCGGGGTGCCAGTATCAGTGAGCCTCTGTGGTCACTCAATGACGCATTGGATCACTTGGTAATGACATTTCAGATCAGCTTTCGAGCGCTTAACGGTTTAGTACACATTGTTGACCTGTCCAGTGCGCCGGGGTTGGGTCTGGGGTTGGGTCTGGGGTTCGGTTCTCCGGGCATTCGATCCGGGCATTCGATCCGGGCGTTCGATCCGGGCGTTCGATCCGGGCGTTCGATCCGGGCGTTCGATCCGGGTGTTCGATCCGGGTGTTCGATCCGGGCTCGGGCATCGGGTGCGCAATTCGCCCGCTTCCCCGATACTCGCTGACGAATTGCGCACCCGATGCCCAAGCCCTGGCTCCGTACCAATATCCGACACTTCCGCTGTGCCATCCTCTGTATCGCAGCGCTGGTAAAACGCTCGGAACAAGGCTCCGGTTGTGAACGCCGCTTCGTCTGCGAGTATCGGGGAAGCAGGCGAAACGGCTTCCCCGACCGGGGCCGATCGCTGGCACAAACCTGTAAGGTTCAATCCGCTGATAGCCGACCGCTGCCACGAATCTGGATCGGAGTGTCACAAAGGTTGCTTTAGGAGTACCGCCACCGGCAGAATGCCGACTCGCACCTGCGGGGCTACACCACACCATTGGGATCAGGAGTATTGCTATGTCAGTTTCAGCCGTTGGCTACGTGAGAATTGCGTCTGCGGATGTCGCGGCGTGGATGGATTTTGGCACCAACGTGCTGGGCCTGATGGACGCGCAGCGCAAGGACGCGGGCGGCGCGCGGTTCCTGCGCATGGATGAGCACCCCTTCCGCTTCATGATCGAACCGGCTGACGCTGACAAGTTGATCGCGGCCGGTCTTGAGTTCCCTTCTGCAGCGGCATGGCAGTCGACGATCGACCGACTTACGGCCGCCGGCCATGCTGTCACGCCCGGCGCAGCCGAGGATGCGCAGCGGCGCTGCGTCAGCGCATTTGCGACGGTGCTGGATCCGGCGGGCAATACGCTCGAGCTGTACTGGGGGCGCCTGCTGGATTACGTACCGCTGGCCTCCCCGACCGGCGTCTCCGGCTTCGTGACCAGCTACCAACAGATCGGCGACCTGGGATTTGGCCACTTTGTACTGCCGGCGCCAGACCTCGACACCGCCACCGATTTCTACACGCAACTTATTGGTACCGGCCTCACCGACACCTTGTATCCACCCGGAATGGACGGCCTGCAGATTCGCTTCATGCACGCCAATAACCCCAGGCAGCACTCCGTGGCCTTGTTCAACGGCCCTCATCCGCTGGGTATCGTGCATATGATGGTGGAAGTACAAACGCTGGACGAGGTCGGCAAGGCGATGCGGCGCGCGCAACAGGCCGGCGTGCACTTCCTTGCCACGCTGGGCCGCCATGTGAACGACAATATGTGTTCGATTTACATGTTGGCGCCCGGCGGGATCGCGGTGGAGTATGGCTACGACGGTTTACTGATCGACTGGGAGAACCATGTACCCACTATCAGCGTTGAAGGCGACCTCTGGGGCCATGAGTACCATTTCCCCGGTGTAAACTAATCGGCGACCGCCAGGGCCGCGCGAATGGCCGCCACCGACCCGAGTGCTTCCATCGCAGCGTGCAGGCGCTGCAGCGAGGCCATCACATAGTTGACTGGCTGCCACGCATCACCCATCGCCAGTGTCACGGTCGCGCCCACCCAGACATACGCCGCATGCCACTGGTATTGCTGCCACAGCTGCGCGGCTGGCGGTGCTGCCACGCCCAGTGCGAGGAGCTGCTCGCGGTAGTAGGCCAGCATGTCGCGCCCAAAATCCCGCTGGTGTTCCGGCGTCAGCGTACCGGCGAGGAAATATCCCACATCACGCATCGCCGGGGCGCGCGCCACCATGGCCCAGTCGAGAAAGCCCGGCTGGTTGGCATCGTAGAACAGGTTGGCATCGTGCACGTCGCCGTGTATCAGCGTTGGCTCCCCACGCAACCACAGCTGGTGGATTGCATCGGCCTGCGCCAGATACAGTTCGGCCATGTCCGTGAAGACAGGCGGCATGCTGGTGGCGTACGTCTGCAGCGCCTGTGCAATCAGTTGCACGGCGATCTCGTGTTGCAGGGGTGGTTGCACCCAGGCCAGGTCGGTCGCGAAGCGCGGTGACGCCCAGTACGCCGCATGCAGGCGTGCAAAGGCAGCGAGTATCTGCCGCACATAGTCGAGTGAATAGCGCGTGCTGGCGTTGTTGAATGTGCAGCCACTGTCGACGAGGTTTTCCAGCAGCATGATGTAGGCCGCGCCCTCCTCGTCCGTCGCTGCAAAATAGCAGCGCGGCAAGCGCACCGGCAACTCCGCCGCCAGGCTGCCATAGAACAGCGCTTCGCGTCGTCCCATGCCACTGGAGGTCACGAACAGGCGTTGCAGTTCGTCGGCAGGCGGCAGCTTCACGAAGAGTTTGGCAGGCATACCTGTGGCGGGCAGACCCGTGGCCGGCAGACCCGTGGCCGGCAAGTCGGCGGCTTCACCATAATTGAGTTCCAGCAGCGCGCGCCCTGTCGTACCGGCGTGCGCATCGACGACTGTGAAACCCGTGACGGGCGCCTGCAACGCGTCCGACAACCAGTCGCTGGTCAGGTTGTGCAAATCCGTTGGGATCATCGATAGCAACCTTGTTTAGTGTTAGCCAACCCTACGCCGGGAATGCACCGGTTTACCGGCGTACACACAGGCCACTCAGTGCACTTCCACCGTGACAGGAATCCAGCGATTGAATATGTACGTTATCGTGCCGTTGCGTTTGAGCAACTGCAGGGCATCGTTGAGCCTTGCCGCGAGACGCGCATCGTCCTTGCGCACGGCCCAGGCCAGCTTCTCACTGGTGAGCGGTTTGTACAGGCTGATAAGGTCAGCATTTTCGTTCGAGGTCGCTAACTGCCAGCTGGTGGGGGCGTCGTGGATGTACAGGTCTATCTCGTTGCTGCGCAGCCCGGCAAAAGCCGCGGTGGAGTCATCGAAAAATGTCACCTTTGCATCCTTGAGCTCACGGGCAGCAAAATCCGCACCCGTGGTTCCCGGCTCCACACCGATGCGGACGCCCTCGCTATAGAGCGCCCAGGGCTGGGAGAAATGCCCGACCTTGTCCGTCGTCATGATGGCCATCTGTCCCACATCCATATAGGAATCCGTAAACAGGACCTGTTCGCTGCGCTCGGGCGTGACACTCATGCCCGACATGATGACGTCGATGTCCCCGGCCTGTAGCGCGGGGATAAGTTGGTCGAACGGCATATTCACCAGCGTCATTTCCTGGTCGATGATGGCGCCCACGGCCTTGGCGCTGTCGGCTTCAATGCCCACAATGTGTCCATCCTGAAGGTAGGCCAATGGCGGATAATCCGCCGACATACCGACTTTGAGGCCAGCGGCCATCGCACCCACGGCGAACAGCCATGCGTACAGGGAGAAAAGGGTTGCAGTTAACAATCTGGCGAACATGGCGTTCCCTCTACACGTGCCGGTGAATCCGTGGGGTTTGGTGCTTGCGTGACGGCGACAATGTACCACTGCGCGCCAGAGCGAGGGAAGCAATCAGCAAGCCCAGCCCGCCTGCGCGCCTCGGGTCAGGTGCGGGTTCTTTGCGCTTGACGCTATCGGGTGCGTTTGCCATGCTGCTGGCGGCGGCGCAAACGCCGGAATCCACCACTTCAGATAAAGGAATCCCACTATGAAAACGCTACTTAGAGCCTCCTTGCTGTTTCTCCTTGCGATCCTGGCCAGCCACACGGCATATGCGGATGAATACGACGACGCCATCACCAGCTTCAAGAATGCCGGTGAGAGCGGCGCCTACTTTGACAAGAGTATCGGTTTTGCGGTGTTCCCCACGATCGGCAAGGGCGGGATCGGTATCGGCGGCGCCCACGGTTCGGGTCGCGTCTATAAAGGGGGCGAGGTGATCGGCACCTCGAAAATGACCCAATTGACGATCGGTTTTCAACTCGGCGGCGAAGCGTTCAGCCAGATTATCTTCTTCGAAAACCAGGCGGCCCTCGACAACTTTATCTCCGGCAATTTTGAATTCAGCGCGGATGCCAGCGCGGTGGCCATTACCGCCGGCGCCGGTGCCTCTGCGAATACCGGCGGTGGCGTATCCGCAGGGGGTGAGCGGCGGGAAAAACAATGCGGACACCAAATCGCTGGGGTTTCGCAAGGGCATGGCCATTTTCACCATCGCCAAGGGCGGCCTGATGTACCAGGCGACACTGGGCGGACAGAAATACAGCTTCGATCCTATCTAGTTCCCACTCGCTCCAGACTGCTGTTCAACAGAGGTCGCGCCCGTCAGGTCGCGGCCTTTTTAATGCGTGTAAACCGACCATCTGGTTAATCCGCCGACGCCATCACAACCGCTCCACCCTGCCCTGGTCGCCGTCCAGCCGAATGCGATCTCCGGTGACAAAAAATCGCGTGCCGCCACGCGTGTTGACCACACAGGGCAATCCGTATTCGCGCGCAATCACGGCACCGTGGGACACGGCGCTGCCCAAATCCGTCACCAGCCCACCAATCAGGCTGAAGTACGGCGTCCAGCCGATGTCCGTGATAGGCGTAATCAGGATTTCCCCCGGTTGCAACTGTGCCGCTTCCGCCAGCGTGTGGGCGACGCGGGCGATGCCTTCCACCACGCCGCGCGAGGCGGGGCGCCGTGCAATACGCCATCGCTGTTGTCGATGGTGCGCGCCTCCAACGGCGCGGTATGCCCACGGAAATCTCCGGGAAACTCAAAGCGCTGTTGGTAGGCCAATGCCTCCCTGCGCGCCACGGCGTTGGCCACTGCTTCCGCGCTCGGCGCGGCAACAAATTCCGGCAACTCGGCAACGCTGAAGAAATTCACCAGATCCGCATCCGGCAGCGCGCCCTGCGACTGCAACAACTGACCCAGGTGGTAAAAGCCGCGCTTGAAACGGTGCGCGACTTCCACCAGTTGCGATTTCGTCTGCTCGCGGCGACGTATCGCGTCGTGCGCCTTGGGCAACGCCCAGCGCAGGCCGCGACTGAGGCTGGGCCAGTCTATCGTGTGCGTTTGCAGCGGCGCATGGCCGCCGGTGACCAGCCTGGCATGTACCGCCGCCTGCATGCTCTGGATCAACGGTGCTGGTTCATCGCGCCAGGCGGGATCGCGCATGCACAATTCACGATACCCCCGATGGCCGTTGGTACGCAGGAACGCAGCGTATGCCGGCGCAATGTCCGGCGCGCCAGACAGCCAGGCGAGCGCATCGGCTATCGACGCCTGCTGGAAGCGCTGCTGCGCATCCGGGTGCGCGGCGATGCGATCAATGAGCTTATCCAACTCCTCCAGCATCACGGCGCTCTCGACACCACTGGCGCCGGCGAGCAGTCGCACTGTCTCGCCCTGCTCCTGCTGGGTGCTGTCGTTGGAGCGACCCGACACCATGTTCTCCACAATGGAACACAGGAAGCCGGACAACGCGGAGGATTGAATGTGCACGGCCATCGCGTGATCAAAAAATGCGGATTTGCCGACCAGCTCTTCGCACATCGCAATGCTGTCGGGTTTCTCGTCGATGCGAAATTCCTGCAGTTCACGCGCGAACTGCTCAACCACGGTCGGCGCGCGCAGGCAGTAGCGCAGCAGTTTTGCGGTGTTCAACACGCGCCGCCAGAGAGCCTGTGGCGGAAACGGTTTCAGCTCGGGCACCAATCGCCCGCACAACGACTGCGCGGTTTGCTCGACGGTGGAGCCGAGCACGGCAGATGACATCACGACATTGCCACTCAGGTTGAGGAACAGGTGCCCGTACGCCCAGGCGGTAACCTGCCAATCCTTGACGATGCCGGGCCGCGCGCCCACCGCCACCTGCATGTGCTGCAGGCCGTAATCGATGCCCCAGCCGGTAAACGAACCGGTCAACGGGCACACTGCACCGGGCATCATTTCACCTGGCCTTCACTGGCTGCGGCGGCGCGTGCCTGCGTTGCTATGAGTGTGATGTCTCTGTCGCTGAGCAGCGCTTCGTTGCCGGTCAATTGCCGCCGTACAATCTCGCCGCTGCGGTGCACCGCGTAATGATCGGGCGTCGCCTCGCCGCTCACCAGCGCCTCGCCAAGGCCCGCGACGGCATCGATCACCAGCAGGTCGCGACGGGCGCTGACCGGGTCTGCGGTAAATACCACGCCGGCCACCCGCGCGTTCACCATCGCCTGCACCACGACATTCATCGTGATTGCACTGCCACCCGCGTGGTCCTGCTGATAGCTGCGCGCGCGTTCATGCGCAGCGGATGCCACGCAGTGTGCAATCGACTCGCGCAAATGCTGCGTGCCACGCACATTGAGCACGGTGTCGTACTGGCCAGCAAAGGAGGCGTCGCCGCCGTCCTCACCCAGCGCCGAAGAACGCACTGCAACTGCAGCGCTACCGAGAGCCAAATAGTGCTCGTCCATATTCTCGGGAAAGTGTCCGGCGCTGGCGTTGCGCAGCACAAAGGCGGGCGGCACCGCCAGGCCCATCGCCACCAGGCGCGCCAGGCCGTAAGCCTTGCCGCCGGCACTGGCATCGGTGATTTCCGTTAACGTACAAATTGTAGTGCTCACAACAGGTGAAGCCTCCGGTCGGTTGGGTGTCGGTGGTTTTGGATCAGTGCGGATCGGTGCGTGCCTGCATGCGTTGGCGCGTGGCGTGCGAGATGACGTCGGTGCCCCTTAGCTAAAACCCATTGTCGCTGCTTCGGCTGCCAACACCTCACTCACCACAGGATGGGCCTTTACCCGCGCGATGAAGTCCGTGAAGATCGGCTAGCGCTGCGCATCCACGGCGTAGCCGGCGTAGGCGGCGTTGACGAACGGACTCATGAGGCTCATATCCGCCATCATGAAGGCGCCGAAAATAAAACCCTGCGCGGGCAGCTCGGCCTCCAAGTAGTCGAGCAGCGGCGGCAATTGCCGGTCGATAATTTTTGCCACCAGTTCCTCATCCGGTTCTTGCTTGAGCACCATCGGGCGCATGAAGCGCTGGAAAAAAATCCCTGCGGCTAACTCCGCCACGCGCGAACCGCCGAGCTCTTCGAGCCAACGCGCCCTGGCCCTGTCTGCTGGATTGGCCGGATACAGCGGCGCCTGCGGATAGGCTTCTTCAAGGTATTCGCAGATCACCGTGGAGTCACAAATCGTCAGACCCCCGTCCTGCAGCGTCGGTATCTTGCCAAGCGGGTTGATCTTGCGATACTCGGCATCCCTGGTGAAAGGCAGTTGTTGAATCTGCTCATAGGGCAGGCCTTTCAGCGCCAGCGCCACCTGCACCTTGCGCACGAAGGGGGACCCGGACGCGCCGTGCAGCCGCATCACAGTGCACCTCCCGCGCGACGCGCATCCATCCACTGCGCAACCGCCTGCCCGATTTCCACCGGCGAATCCTCCTGGATGAAATGCGTCCCCTTGACGGTCACCTCGCGCTGGTTGGGCCAGCTGCGGCAGAACTCCCGCTGGCGCCCGGTAAGAATGGAACCGGGCTCGGCATTGATAAACAGCTTGGGCAGGTCGGTAGTGGATTGCAGCCATTCTCCATACGCGGTGACCAGAGACACCATCGCGGCCGGCGTGCCGTCGATAGGAATCTGGCGCGGCCAGTTCAGCGTTGGCTGGCGGTCATCCGGTGTACCGAAGGCGGCGCGGTAGTGTTGCATCTCCTCCTCGCCCAGGCCACGCATCACGGAGCTCGGCAGCACCGCTTCGACAAACATATTGCGTTCAAGCACCAGGTTCTCCCCTTTGGCGGAGCGAAACCCCTGGAAGATACCGCGCGCGCCTTCCGGCCAGTCGTCCCAACTGAGCGGGCAGACAATGCCTTCCATGTAGGCGATACCGCTCACCGCGTCGGGATGTTGATGCGCCCAGTAAAACCCGAGCGCACTGCCCCAGTCGTGGATCACCAGCGTGACGTTCTGGTTCGCGCCCAGCGCCTGAAGCAGTCCATCGAGATAGCGATAGGCCACGTCAAAGGTGTAGCGATCAGGCCCATCGCTCGCCGGCAGTTTCTCGGAATCGCCCTGGCCGATCAGGTCCGGCGCGATAACACGCCCCTTGCCCTGCAACAGCGGAATGACGTTGCGCCACAGGTAGGACGAGGTAGGATTGCCGTGCAGCAACACAATCGGATCGCCCTCTCCCACTTCGACGTACGCGATGCGTTTTCCCAGCACGTCGCAGTACCGTTTCTGATAGGGCATGTTGGCGTTAATCATCTTTATGTCTCCTCATAGGGCGTGGTTGCAATCTGGCATGCACGGGCGGGACTCACTAGCGAAATTCAAGCACCTTGTCCCTGAGGGGCCGCAGGCGCAACTGCAAAAAGTCCAGGATGTAATTCTGGTACAGGCGCCACGGCAGCCTGGTGCCCTGTTTGGGAAACTGGCCCACCGAGCGCAGGACGTAACCGGAATTGAGGTTGAGCATGGGCTCCTCCTCAACCGTTCCCTCCTGCAGGCGCGGCATCGCGACGGATGCCCCGGTCTTGCGCATATAGTTCAGCAGGCGGCAGATAAAATCGCCGGTCAGGTCGCTCTTCAGCGTCCACGATGCATTGGTATAGCCGAACACCTGTGCCAGGTTGGGTACATTGCCAAACATCATGCCGCGATACACATACAGTTGCGAGGGATCGACTGCCCTGCCGTCGACGCTCAGCTGCGCGCCGCCCATGAACTTGAGGTTCAGCCCTGTCGCCAGCACGATAATATCCGCCGCCAGTTCCCTGCCGGATTGCAGCCGGATGCCACCTTCGGTAAACCGTTCAACCTGCTCCAGTCACCACCTCGGCGCGCTGCTCGCGAATGGCCTTGAACATATCGCCCTCCGGCACGGCGCACAGTCGCTGGTCCCAGGGATTGTAGGAGGGTGTGAAATGGGTCTTGATATCGTAATCCTTGCCCAACGCCTCACGCACCTGGTCCAACAGGAATTTCCTGACCAGCGCGGGTCGCCGCCGCGACAACGAGTACACATAGATCTGGAACAGCACGCGTTTCCAGCGCGTGATGCGGTATACCCAGGAACCCGGCAAAAAACGCTGCAACCACGCCGCTGTCGAATCCTCCTCCGGCACCGAGGCAATATAGGTGGGTGAGCGCTGCAGCATAATCGTGTGCGCTGTATCCCTGGCCAATTCAGGCACCAGCGTTACGGCCGTCGCGCCACTGCCAATGACGACGACGCGCTTGCCGCGATAATCCATATCCTGGGGCCAGTGCTGCGCGTGCACGATGCGGCCACGGAAATCCGCCGTGCCCGCGAAGTCCGGCGTATAGCCCTGCTCATAATCGTAATAACCACTGCACATCAACAGGAACTGGCAACTGATCTCGACCCGCTCACCGGTATCCGTGCGCTGTGCGACCACGGTCCAGCGGGCAGTGGCTGACGACCAGCTGGCACTGCACACTGTGTGGCGGTAGCGAATGTGCCTGTCGACACCGGTTTCCGCCGCCGCCTCCTGCAGATAGCGCAGGATCGCGGGTCCATCCGCGAGCGACTTGCGCTCCAGCCAGGGTTTGAAAGAGTAACCCAATGTGTACATGTCACTGTCGGAGCGAATGCCGGGATAGCGGAACAAATCCCAGGTGCCGCCCAGGGCATCGCGACTTTCGAGCAGCGCAAAGCTGCGCTCGGGGCACGCTTGCTGCAGGTGCCTGGCGCTGCCAATCCCGGACAGACCAGCGCCCACAATGAGCACGTCCACAAAATCTGTGTCGGCCGGCGACGTCATACACGGGGTTCCTCTGCAAAGGCGACAGCATAATGAATGAAGCAATTACGAACGGCGTACTGTGGACCATTCACCTCTTTCATTCAATAAATTCAGGATGCGCTTTGTGGTTGACTAAGATGGTGTACTGACGTGGTTGAGTCAGCTGGTTGACTGAGCGCTGAACCTGGCGGGCAATCCGGCTGGGTGTCACTGGATTTACGAAGAAGGAAGTAGCGCTTGAGCAGTATGCTGGATGTGTCCAGCCGCTAATAAGCGAAGTGAGGCCAGGCAAAGCCCGCTTGGAAAGAGCAAAACCCTGCTGCCCGGATGCGGGCAGCAGGGTACAGGGGAAGTGAGGCGGCTGTTACTTGGCGGCTTTCTGGGTGCCGACTTGAATCTCCACTCGGCGATTCTGGGCGCGTCCTGCAGCGGTATCGTTGCTGGCAATGGGCTGGCGTTTGCCCATACCGATGACGTCAATGACATCGGCAGAAATACCTTTGCTGACAAGGAAGTCCTTCACGGCCATGGCGCGTCGCACTGACAGTGCCTGGTTGTACGCATCGGAACCAATACTGTCGGTGTGGCCGACCACGTTGATATCACCCACAGCCAAGCCCTGGGACACAATCACCTGGCCGAGTTTTTGCAACTCTGCCTTGCCCTGCTCCTTCAAGTTGTACTTGTCGAAGTCAAACAACACTTCGGCGGAGAGAGTGTGCGTCGTGTACTCCAATCCCGGTTTGGGAGTCAACAGCGTATCGGCGACATAGGTGGACAGTGCGGCACCCGAGGCGACTGAATCGGCGGTCACTGCGCTGTCACATCCGGCGGTATCAGTGATGCTGGCAATCATCGCATCGTGGGTAGTGTCGTTGCCGACTTTTACGGTGTGCACACAGATGTTATTGGGGTGCTGCGATTTCAACGCCTCAAGCGATGACTGTACGGCATCCGGATCATTCCAGTTGAAGTCACTGACGATGATCACGGCGGTGCGGCCGGTATCTTCAACCAGCAACTCTGTCGTTGCATCAATGGCGTCGGCAATCGGGGTCGTGCTGGCCGCACACTTGAGCGAACCAAGCGCCTGGGTGAAGTCTGCATTATTAAACGGCGCCGGCCCGTAAAGGTTGGAGGCTATGCCGTAGCCAATGCAGGAGCCGGTGTTGCCCTTGCCGAAGGTGACGATGCCTGAATTGAAGTTCATCGCTGGAACAGCCTTGCCAAAACTGGCAGTCCAATCCGCGGCGTTGTAAATCCTGGGGCGTCCCTCGTCCTCTGTTTTCATCGATCCGGACGTATCCAACAGCACGATAAAGGTATCCACCTTCTGGGTGTACGCATTGACGTCGATAGGGTCGCCCGATTGCGCGACCGGGGTGTATGGCGTGCCGCCACAGGCAGCGAGGGTCATCAGGGATGCCGCCATCACTAATTGTTTAAGGGGTAGTTTGTGCATAACTTTCTCCAGTCTTGAATTGAATTGATTCACGCTTGCGTATGTTCGCAATTACAGAATCGCTATCAAAATCCCTCGGCGCAAAAGCTCCGGGGGCTTGGCGGGTACTTGAGTAAAGCATATACCGGGATATGTCGCAAAAGAATGTCGTGTGCAAAAAAACCGCTCGGCGCGCACATTTCTGGTGCAACCGAGAACGCAGATCGGGCCGGGGAGTGCCTCAGGCAGAGAGCCCGGTAAACCTCGGAATCTTCTCGGGATTCAGGAATGGATCGATCAGCTTGGGATCACGGCGATAGCGGATGTCCCGACCGATTTCCCTAATGGTATCCACTGGCAATTTCGTACGAGTGAGTCGATAGAGGCGATGATAATAGTCGTACACTTCCTGGGAAGGTTGCTGGTCGGCAACGGCTACCGCAATCCTGTTGGGATCCTTCTTGGCGATCTGGTTTTGCTCACTCATCACCGAGAAGCTGTAGGTCGGAAAACTGATCATTTCACCGAACGCCACGCACTTGAGTTCCTTGGGAAACTCCAACAGGAACTCGAAGGTCGCCCTGAGGTCTTCCTCGCGATCAAATTCGTTGCTCGTGATAAGGTCGAAGAATCCGGTAATCCCGGCCTCGACAATTTCCCGTCCTGCCTCGATAACCCGCGTCATCTTGGTGGGGCGGTTGTAATAGTCCCTGAGGATACGTTCACTACCGGATTGCACACCCATGGTAATCGAGATACAACCGGCTGCCTTGAGCGATTTCAACAGTTCGACATTGTGCGTTGTGGGGTAGGTGTAGCACCAGAAGGGCAGGCCTATTTCCTCTTTGTAGCGCGGCAGGAACTCTCGCAGCCACTGGGGATTCACGGTGAATACATCGTCGTAGAACAGTATGGTTTCGATATCCAGGAATTGCTTGGCCCAGCGCAGTTCTTCGAGCACGACATCCACGGAGCGACGCCGCAGCGAATCTTTCTTGCCAAACATTTCCTGGTAGCGGCTTTCGATGCAGAACGAGCAGGAAAACGGGCAGCCGCGCTGCGTCATAATCGGGTATTCCCTACCCAGGTTCTGCGGGAACCTGCCGCGCTTGACCTGATCCGCGTTGATATGAACATAATTGCCGCGCTTCCAATCCGGAATCGCAATAGCGTTCAACGGAATATTGGGGCGGACCTTGTGCTTTATGATCGTGCCGTCGGCAGCCTTGACCCAGGTGCCCTCGATGTCGTCCCACGGAAGACCGGCATCGATGCGATTGGCCAGGTCGACTATGACTTCCTCACCCTCATTGATGCAGACGATATCTGCATGCGGAATGCACAGTTCGGGTTCGAGCGTGGGCCCAGCGCCGCCCCAGATAATCGGCACGTCAAAGTGTTCCCTTAGTTTCCGGGTAACCTGTGCGCTTTCCTTGATTATCCCGGAGTACAAGCTGAAGCCGATCACATCGGGCGCGAAATCCCGCAGCTCATTGATCAACAGTTCGAACTCCGTATCTGAAAATGGCTTGTAGCAATTCCAGATGAGCTCGCGGCCATCAATGGAATACAAGCGGCCAGAGAATTCCGCGACTTCATAATTCCCGGCTTCCCCGACCAGGTGATCCTCGTAGTTCTTGAAGTAAATGATTTTCGATTTGTGGCCGGCGCGCAGCAGCTCTCCGGAGAGCTGTGCAGGGGCGAGATTAAGACCGGTGAACAGTTTTATGAGTGCGACGCGAGCCATTGATCTACTCCGGACCTATTGTATTGCCGCAGCCTCAGGTTGCCTTTCTCTCTCGGCGCAGGGAAAAACCGCGCAAAAAATGAGCCAATCTAAAGCGGAGACGTTGTTACGGGTTGACTTGGATCAAGTATAGGATGTTTATTGTACGAATTGCACTACATTTCAGGCAGTTGCGACACAAGTCCGCTGGTATCCACAGTGTTCTCCGGGGCATCACGCAACCCGATTACGAAGTAAACCGGGCACGCGTGTTCCGGACTGCTTATGCGTTCGCGCGACGTTGTCGCCATACCTGCAAGCCCTGCGCATTCAGCTGCATATCGACGGCCAGGCGATTGCGCAGCAGGGCCTCATCGGCGCTGCTATCGAAACGCGACAGCAACTCCAGCGAATAGTCCGTCAGGCGTTGCTGCAAGGCTGCGACATCCAATGAATCGTCACTGGCAATCTCGCAGTACGCCTCGACCTGGCGGGCCAGTGACTGCGATTTTTCCGCGCTGTAGGGCAATTCGCCATGATGTGTCAGGTAGACGCGCTGCACAGGGTAGCTGGCCAACAGCGCCAACGAGGCGAGATACGCCTCAGGATCGAACTGGCTGGGTGTCGTGGACGGCAATACAAAGTCGCCCTCTGGAAAACGACACCACGGATAGGAGACACCGAACATATCGCCGCTGAACCAACCGCGACTGGCGGCATCCCAGACGCAAAAATGGTGTTCGGCATGGCCGCGCGTGTGGCGAAACTCCAGCGGCCGACCCGCCAGCGAGACCCGCTCCCCATCGTCCATTGGTCGTATGCGGGCGGCGTCTATAGGCGCCACGTCGCCATACAGTGTATGAAACAGGTCCGCGCCATACACTTCCTTGGCCGCCGCGACCAGGCGGTTCGGGTCGGCCATATGCCTGGCGCCGCGCGGATGCACAAGCAATTGCGCGGCGGGCAGTGCCGCCATCAGCGTCCCGGCGCCACCGGCATGATCCAGATGCACATGGGTGGGGATAATGTAACGTACCTGCTCCGCCGCTATGCCGCGATGGTGCAGGAGTTGCAAAAGGCGCGGTGCGCTGTGGCTGGTACCCGTCTCCAGAACGGCACATTCACCGTTCTCTTCCATCAGGTAGAAACAGGCCATGCCGTGGCTGCCATAAGCGGCATCGATACAGGTGATGCCAACGTCCAGTTCGGTGTACTCCATGTCAGCCATCGCCTCTAGCGCGTGACAGGAGCAGCGCGTTCATCCGGCATTTGCCACGGCACCGCCGTCCAGCACTAACGTGTGCCCCGTCACCCAGGCAGAGGCGCGCGAGCACAGGTAAATGGCGGTACCTGCCGCATCCTCTGCATTGCCCAATCGTCCACAGGGAAATCCGGCGGCCATCTGCGCTTCGTGCGGCAACAGGTGCGCCGTCATTTTGCTGGGAAAGAAGCCCGGTGCAATGCCGTTGACATTGATGCCCTGCGGCGCAAGGTCAGCGCCCAGGTGCCGGGTCAACTGGTGCACGGCAGCCTTGCTGGCGGAATAGGCATAGTTCTTCATATGCGGGTGCGTAATACCGTTGATCGAACCGATATTAATGACCCGCGCCGGGTCATCCTTGCTCCCCGCCGCGCGCAGCGCAGGTAGCAACTGCTGCGTTAAAAAAAACAGGGATTTGACATTGAGGTCCATGGTCTTGTCCCAGCCGCTCTCGGGAAAGTCGTCAATCTCCGCACCCCAGGTGGCGCCGGCATTGTTCACAAGGATATGCAGGCGCTCCTCCGCTGCCGTTATCGCGGCGGCAAACGCGGTGACACCCGCCACAGTCGACAGGTCCGAGGGAATCGCGATGCACTGTCCCAGCGCGCCCAGTTCACGTTCCGTGGCGCGCAGTTCCTCCTCCTTGCGCGCGGTGATATAGGTCTTCACGCCGTTTTCGACAAAACCGCGCGCGATCATCGCGCCGATGCCACGCGAGCCGCCCGTCACTACCGCCACCTTGCCGCTGACGTTAAACAGATTCTTCATAGGTTATTCTCTTTGTTGTCCATGTTGTCCGGGTTACCAGGGTTGGCCAGGCGCCCAGCCGCTCAGTCGATTGTCCCACCCTCGGCCAGCGTAGCCAACTGGCCGGCAACGGCATTCCACCCCTCGGCGAAGCCCATTTCCGCATGGCGCTTGCACGTCGCTTCATCCCAGTGGCGCGACCACGCAAAATAGCGCGTGCCGCTGCCGTCGGCGGAAATCTCCATGCCGCCGACCATGAATGCCGCCTGCGGCCGGAAATCACCGCCCAATTTAGCGAAGGCATCCGTGAATACAAACCGTTTTCCCGGCGTGACTTCCAGGAAAATGCCCTCCCCGCCGGATTGTTCGCCGTCCGGCCCGTGCATCAGCGTCGTGCAACGCCCCCCTGCGCGCCAGTCGAGTTCAACAATCTCCGTGCGCCATGGGCGCGGGCACCACCATTCGGACAGGCGCTCGGTCATCACCTGCCAGACGGTTTCAGGAGGCGCAGCGATATGGTGCGTGACGGAAAGTTGCCAGCCGTTATCTGCTGTTGCGGTCATCGAATGTCTCCTTGCAAGTTGCGCGTTAATCGCGATCAGGTGCGCCCAGCGGGAACAGGGGGCGATAGGGACGCGCTGCATCGACACAACGCGCGAATGAAGGGCGCTCGAGCAGTCGCGCAAGGTACCCGCGCAGCACGCTATTCCCGGCCGGAATCGGATGTACCCAATCGGCGTAAAACAGTGCTGGCGCAGCGGCGCAGTCGGCCAGCGTGAAGTCGTCGCCCGCCGCCCAGCGACGCCCTGCAAGGCGCCGCTCAAACCAGTCGTACGCTTGCTCGAGCGCGGCGCGGGCGCGCGTGACGTTTGGCTCATGCCTTTGCGCAACCGGACACAACGCGTTATCCACGACAGCCTGCATTGGCGCCATCACATAGCTGTCGAACAGGCGATCCAGCAACCGCACTTCTGCGCACGCCTCTGGATCCTGCGGCAGCAACGCAACAGTGCCAGGGTAATGGCGCGCCAGGTATTCGATAATAATCGTTGACTCAAATACCGCGCGCCCGGCATCCAGCAGTAACGGAAACTTGCCGATGCTCCAGTGCGCCATCAACGCCGCGCCGTTCTCCGGATGCTCGGCATCCAGCATGCGGAATTCGAATGGCGTCGCGTTCTCATACAGCGCAATAAGCACTTTTTGCGAATAGGACGAAAAAGGGTGTGCCAGTAATTCCAATGACATTTGGCTGCCTCGCTGCTAATTTCGCGCGCCGACCAGCGCGAAGGCGGCACCTTGCGGGTCAATTGCATTCAGGGAAAAGTCGCCGCCCGGGATCTCCGTTGGCGGTTGCACGATTTGCCCGCCGTGCGCATTGATCGCGGCGACTGCAGCGTCAATATCAGGCACGCGAAAATAGTAGGTCCAGATCGAAGTCGGCATCCCGGGCATCAACGGCATCATCGCGCCAATCAGGAAATCGTGGCGCAAAAATTCGTATTTTCCCAACGGCCCCATGTCCATGTCACCGTCCTTCACCCAGCCGAACAGATCATGGTAAAAGTGAAACGCCAGCGCCGGATTGCTGGTGGCCAGTTCGTTCCACGCGCAGTGCCCGATTTTTGGTTCCGTCGCGGCAAACGACTGGCTACCGCCACCTCCCGGTGGCGGTGTCGGCGTCATCACATAGAACATCGCACCCAGTGGATCCGCGACGTAGGCGAAGCGCCCCACGCCAGGAATGTCCTGCGGCTCCATGTACACACTGCCGTGCGCGGACGTGATCGCTGCAGCCATGCGATCCACGTCCTCCACGCCGATATATCCTCGCCAGCAAGGCTGTGTACCACCCTGCTGCATTTCCTGAGTCAGCGGCAACACCCCGCCGACATGCACGCCCGCCATGGAAAACTGGCGGTAATCCAGCGCGTCCTGGCCGGTGCTGTTGAACGTCCAGCCGAGCACCGCGGCGTAAAACGCCTGCGCGGCGTCGGCATCACTGGTCATCAGTTCGTACCAGATGTGGTCACCGTGTTTATTGCTCATACCCGCCTCCTTATTTTTGGATGTCCACCACCGGCGCGAAACCGCCGAAGATCAGGCGCTTGCCATCAAACGGCATCGGGTTTTTCGCCGGGTCCATGCGCGGGTCCACAAAGCCGGGGTCCATCATCTTTGCCATCGCCGCATCGCGAGTCGCTTTGTCCGGCCATTCGATCCACGAAAAAACAACGCTTTCATCACTGTTCGCCTTTACCGCTTTACGAAAATCCGTGGTTTCACCGTCAGGCACGTCCTCGCCCCAGCATTCAAGGACGCGGAGCGCGCCCATTTCAATGAACACGCTGTCAGCCGTCGCGGCGTGGTCGATGAATTTCTGTTTGTTCGCGGTGGGCACTGCAATCACAAAACCGTCAACGTAGTTCATGGTGTGTCTCCTTTGGTTGGGGTACTGATTTGATCAGGTACTGCTTTGAGTGAGCTGCTGCAGCCAAACAACAGTTCAAAATAGCGCTTTAGGTGCGCGGTACTTTCAACCGCTACCGACGTGTCGCCACTGGCCTTGGCCAGGATGAAAGCGCCCTGCAACACGGCCTGCGTATGCAGCGCGAGACTGGCGGGGCTCACCTCCCTGAGCATGCCGCAGTGCGCTGCCGCTGCGGCGATATCCGCCTCCAGAGTCGCGGCGTGGTCCGCAATACTGGCGTTGCACGCCGCGCGAATCGCATCGCTGGACTGATAGCTCTCCTGCACCATCGTGCCGGCCAGGCAGGTAATTTCAGCCAGAGGCCCATTGAGCAACTCGGTACGGAAATCAATGTAGGCCAATATCCGCTGCAGCGGATCAGCGTGATGGTGGTAAGGCGCCTGCGCGAACAGCTGGCTGGTCGTAGCCGACCAATGCTCGGCGGCCGCCACGCCCAGCGCTTCCTTGCTTTTAAAGTGATGGAAGAATGCGCCCTTGGTCACGCCGGCCTCTGCGCACAACGCATCCACCGACGTCGCGCCATAACCCTTTTCACGAATCATCTTCAGCGCGGCATTGAGCAACTTTTCGCGCGCGCCGACGGGTGGACTGGATGTGGTGGGTTTTGCGTTCATGGGCCTCATAGTACCGACCAGTTGGTATGTGTCAACCCCCAACGCAACTAAGCCCTGCACGGCATTACCGCCCGCCGCTGCTCGGACGCCGTCGCCACGTGCCATAATTCTTGTCGCGCAGGCCCGCTCGACCACTCCATGCGTTGTGTCGCCAGGGGCCATTGCCAGAATCGGCTGCAACTTTTGGGAGGAGGACTTATGCCGGTATTTCGCAGGGAGCAACAACAAATCCACAGTATGCAGGGCAATCACATAGCGGGTACTGCCACGGCGGCCAGCGGCGCACAGCAGGTAGAGATGTGGCACGGTCGCATGGATGCGCAATCAGTAACGCCGCCGCACCGTCACAATGGAGAAGAGGTCGTCCTGTTCCTGAGGGGCAGTGGGCGGGCGACAGTCGGGGCGACCGAAGTGCGTTACCGGGCCGGCGACACGCTGATCCTGCCGGCGGACGAAGTACATCAAATATTCGCGGAAGAGGACAGTGAGTTTGTGTCGGCAATGCCGATCGGGGGAACGATTAAACTCCCGGATGGCACTGTGATGGACTTGCCCTGGCGCAAGTAACACGCTCACCCGCTGATTGTCGCGCAGAATGTCGCGCAGGTTGTTGAGCCACTGACTGCGCCCGGCGCTAAACCGTTCTCGCCGCAGCCAGCGCCCGCAGAATCGTGGCGCGCGTATCCGCCGGATCGATCACCGCATCCAGTTCCAGGTAGGACGCCGCTTCCGACGCCTTGCCCACCTCGTACATGCGCGCCACCAGCTGCTGGAACAATTGTTCGCGCGCGACAGGATCCTCCTCGGCTTCCAGCTCCTTCTTGTACCCCAGCCGCACGGCGCCTTCGAGGCCCATGCCGCCGAACTCGCCAGTAGGCCACGCGGCGGCGTACACCGGCGCGACAAAACTGCCACCGGTCATCGCCATCGCGCCAAGACCGTAGGCCTTGCGCAGGAAGATGGCCACAACGGGCACCCGCAACCGGGATCCCACCAGGAACAGCGACGACATGCGCCGTACCGCACCCTGCGCTTCGCTGTCCGGCCCCACCATGAAACCCGGCGTATCCGTCAGCGACAACACCGGCAGTGAGAAGGCATCACAGATCTGCAGGAAGCGCGCCGCTTTTTCCGCCGAAACAGCATCAACGGCACCGCCGAGCTGCTGGCAGTCGTTGGCGATCAGCGCAATCGGTTTGCCCTCCAGCCGCAGGAAGCCGGTGATGATGCCGCGCCCGTAAATGCGCTGCAGTTCGAGGAAGGAGCCGGTGTCGGCCAGCGTTTCGATGATGCGCCGCACCGGGTAGCCCCAGCGACGGTCTTCCGGGATGGCGTCGCGCAGGCTTTCCTGAGGCGCGCTCTCCCACGTCGCTACCGATCCCTGGAAATACGACAGCAACTGCCGCGCAATGCGTGTCGCGTGCGCCTCGTCGTCGGCGACGATATCCACCACGCCGTTCTTTTCCTGCACCTCGATCGGACCGATGGCCGTGGGCTCGTGCTTGCCCATGCCACCGCCTTCGATCATCGCGGGGCCGGCCATGCCTATCCACGACGAGCGGGTGGCAATGCAAAAATCCGCACAACCAAACAGCGCGGCATTGCCGGCAAAACAATAGCCGTTGTTGACGGCGATGCGCGGCACCTTGCCACTGAGCGCCGCCCAACTGCGGAACGATTTGATATTGAGTCCGGCGATCTGCGTGCTGACGTCGGTATCGCCCGGCCGCCCGCCCCCGCCCTCGGTGTACATCACCAGCGGCAACGACTGCTCCTGCGCCAGTTCGCAGATGCGATCCAGTTTGCGGTGATGAAAGAAGCCCTGCGTCCCGGCCAGCACAGCGTAATCGTTGACGATAATGCCGGCGCGGGCGCGCTGTGGCCCGACCAGCGCGGCGTTGATCGTGCAGGTACCCGTGATGATGCCGTCGGCCGCTGTGCTGGTTTGCAGGTCGGCATACGCGCGGCGGCTGCGCTGCGCCGCGACGGCCAACTGGCCGTACTCCTGGAACGAGCCCTCGTCTGCCAGATCGGCGACATTTTCCCGCGCGGTGCGGTAGCCCCTGGCGTGGCGCTTGCTGCGCGCCGCGTCACGCGCGTCGTCGAGCGTGCGCGCGATGCGCTCGCGCAATGCCTGCAGTTCCGGCCTGATCTCGCTATCCATTCATGGCTCCGCTGGGTGCGGAATCAGCGTCCCCGCCACTCCGGTGCGCGTTTTTGCATAAAGGCGATCACGCCTTCCTGCGCGTCCTCGCTGGTGATGCAGATGTGCTGCAGGCTGGCCTCTTTCGTGATGGTGTCGCTGACCGGGTCTTCGATGGCGGCATTCAGCGCCTGTTTCGCATAGCGCAATGACAACGGCGCCTTGCCGGCGATTTCAGTTGCCCACGCCAGCGTCTCCGCCAGCAGTTTGTCGGCGGGCACCACGCGGTTGCACAGGCCCCACTGCAGGCACTTGTCGGCGCGAATCTTCTCGCCGGTGACAATCACTTCGTAGGCGCGCTTGCGGCCCAGCGTGCGCACCAGGTGCCAGCTCGCGCCGCCGTCTGGCACCAGGCCGATGGCGGCAAAGGCCTGGTAGATGTAGGCGTCTTCCGCCATCACCGTGAGGTCGCACACCATGCCGAAGGCGCTGCCGATACCGGCGCAGGCGCCGTTGATCGCACTGATCCAGGGCTTGGGTGCGGCAAAGATTTCCATCAGCATCGGCTTGTACTCGCCGTTGAGCTGGTCTTCCACGCGAAAGTGGGTTTTATCCGCCGGCATATCGCCGAGGTCGGCACCGGCACTGAAGCTGCGGCCGACACCCGTGAGCACCACCACGCGCACGCTTGTGTCGTCGTTCACCTCGCGCACCGCATGCAACAGCTCGCGCCGCAACGCACCATCAAAACTGTTGAGCTTGTCCGGACGGTTCAGGCTGACGACGGCGACTGCACCGTGTCGCTCGACCAGTACTGTTGAATAGTTGCCCATAGCGCAAACCCTCTAGTGATTAATCGTCAATTGATGGAACCGGCTGTTCGAAGGCTCAGCAGTTCCTGCTCCGCAAAACCCATCGCCTTCAGCACGGCATCGGTATCCTGCCCCGCCGCGTGCGCACCGTGTTGCACCTGTGACGGGGTGCGACTGAAACGGGGCGCCGGCGCCGGTTGGGTCACGCCATCGATTTCGATATAGGTGCTGCGCGCGACATTGGCGGGGTGTTGCGGCGCATCCATGAAATTCAGTACCGGCGCGAAGCACACATCGGTGCCTTCCATGATCTGGCACCACTGGGCCTGGGTTTTGCGTTTGAACACCGCAGCCAGCTTCTCTTTCATCAGCGGCCAGGCTGACTGATCATTCTGCGCGCCAAAATCGTCCGGTGACAGCTCCGCCAAAGTCATCAGCAACGCATAGAACTGTGGCTCGATCGAACCGATGGAAATGCATTCCCCATCGGCGCACTCATAGGTGCCGTAGTAATGCGCGCCGCCATCGAGCATGTTGGACTCGCGCCGCGTCGCGTCCCACATGCCGAACGCCTGGAAGCTGTGGAACATCCACATCAGCTGCGCCGCGCCATCCACCATCGCCACATCGATAACCTGTCCCTGGCCGGAGTTTGCGGTTTCCAGCAGCGCGGCCAGGATCCCGTTGACCAGCAGCATGCCGCCGCCGCCCATATCGCCGACGAGGTTCAGTGGCGGCACGGGTTTTTCGTCCTTGCGCCCCATCGCGTACAGCGCGCCAGTAATGGAAATGTAATTGATATCGTGCCCGGCGCTTTGCGCCAGCGGCCCATCCTGTCCCCAACCGGTCATGCGCGCGAACACCAGTTTGGGGTTGCGCGCCAGGCACACGTCCGGTCCAAAACCCAGCTTCTCGCAAACGCCGGGGCGATAGGGATCAATCAGTACGTCGGCGTTCTCCACCATGCGCAGCAGGGTCTCGAGTCCGCCGGGATCCTTGAGGTTGAGGACCACCGATTTCTTGCCACGGGCGCTGACGTCCTTCATTACCAGCGAGCTGGCACCAGCGGCCCGATCGATACAGATGACTTCCGCACCCATGTCCGCCAGCATCATCCCGCCCATCGGACCGGGCCCGATACCGGCGAGTTCAATCACTGTGTAGCCGTGCAGCGGCCCCATACACTTCTCCTATGCGTTCATACTGCGGCGCGCCGGAGGCTCCGGCGCGCACGCGTTACAGCAAGCTGGCAGCTTACTTGGGCTGCATGCGAATGCCGCCGTCCATACGGATACATTCGCCGTTGATGTAATCGTTCTCCACTATCTGCTGCGCCAACTGCGCGATTTCATCCGCCCTGCCCAGACGCTTGGGATACAGCACCTGGCTGGCCAGCGGCTTCAGGAATTCGGCGATTTCCGGGGTCATCTCCTCGGCACCACCCATCATCAACGGCGTGGCGATCAGGCCGGGCACGATGGTGTTCACACGGATACCGAGCACCGCCAGGTCGCGCGCGATGGGTAGCGTCATGCCGACGACGCCACCTTTGGACGCGGAATAGGCAGCCTGGCCGATCTGGCCCTCGTAAGCTGCGATGGATGCCGTGTTGATAATAACGCCGCGTCCACCGTCATCATTGAGCACGGCGTTGTCGGCCATTTTCTCGGCACACAGGCGCAGTACGTTGAAGGTGCCCACAAGATTGATCTGTATGATGCGATTGAACTCGGCCAGCGGGAACGGGCCGTTTTTGCCCATCGTGCGGATGCCGTTGCCGGTGCCGGCAAAGTTGCAGCAGATGTGGATGGCGCCGAACGCCTTCATCGTGGCCTCGATGCCAGCGACGACAGAGGCTTCGTCCGTCACGTTGACGTTGCAGAAGATCACTTTGCCGGGGAACTCTTCGACCAGTTGGTTCGCCTTCTCCGCGTTCATATCGAAAATCGCCGCTTTCGCGCCATTAGCGACGAAACGTTTGACGGTCGCGCGGCCCAGGCCAGATGCGCCGCCGGTGATGACTGCTACTTTATCTTTCAGGTCCATATATTTTCTCCTGCTTGGTCAGTGGATTGCGATTGATGGTGAGATATTAAAAGTTACGGGTATTGAACGGCGAGTAATCCGCGCCCAGGAAATCCCGGCTGATGATGATCTTCATCACCTCGGAGCTGCCCGCGTAGATGGTGGAAATCTTCGCGTCGGTATACTGCCTGCTAATAGGGTATTCGTCCATATAACCGTTGCCGCCGTGAAACTGCACGCCGATATCCGCCGCCACCACCTGCAACTCGCTGGTAGCCAGCTTGGCTTTGGCGGCGTCCACGGCCGTCAGTTGATCCGCATTGAAGGCGACGACGCACTGGTCCACGTAGGCCTGCGCAAAATCCAGCTGGGTGCGCAAATCCGCCAGGCGGAACTGCGTGTTCTGGAACGCCGATACGGTCTTGCCGAACGCCTTGCGCTCTTTCACATAGGCCAGCGTGAGATCAAACGACAACTGCGCCGAGGCGAGATAGCCCACCGCACCAAGCAGGCGCTCTTCGGCCAGCCCCTTCATCAGGTAGATAAACCCCTGCCCCGGCTCGCCGAGCACGTTGGCCTTGGGCACCTTGACGTCATTGAAGAACAGCTCGGCGGTATCCTGCGCCTTCATCCCCATCTTCTTCAGGTTGCGCCCGCGCTCGAACCCCGGCATGCCGCGCTCGACAATGAACAGCGTCATATGATGCGGGTTGTTGTCCCGGTCTGTCTTTGCTGCCACGATCACGATATCGGCCTTGATGCCGTTGGAAATAAATGTTTTTGAGCCGTTGAGCACCCAGTGGTCGTCCTTCTCCACCGCCGACGCGCGCATGCCTGCGAGGTCACTGCCCGCATCGGGTTCCGTCATCGCGATAGCCAGGATACTCTCGCCGCTCACGCACTTGGGCAGGAGCCGTTGGCACTGCTCTTCGTTGCCAAAGCGCGTCAGGTAGGGTCCCACCAGGCGACTGTGCAGGGTATTGAACCAGTCGCCCGCGCGCGCGTAGTTGGTCTCCTCGATGATAATTTGCTCAAAGCGAAAATCAGGGTCGCCCATGCCGCCGTACTTTTCATCCGGCCAGACCATCAGGAAGCCCTGTTCGCCGGCTTTGCGGAATGCGGCGCGATCGACAATCCCGGCCTCACGCCAACCCTCCATATGTGGCACAATCTCTGCGGCGAGAAACTTGCGATAGGCATCGCGAAACATCTGCTGTTCTTCAGTAAATGCTCGTTGCAACATGGTGTATCCCCTGGACGTCGAAAAGTGAGCGGCGATCAGTATGGTGAGCACGGGGTAAGCCAACAATGACCTACCCCGACAAATAAATTGACTGGACGTGACAGCCGCACCGCGCGGTAAATATCGGATGGACTATGGAACTGATTCACCCTGACAACTGGATCGTCATGTACTTTGGGCTGATTTTCCTGATTACCTGCGCGCAGATGCTGGTGGTCTACGTGCTAAGCGATGTCGGCAACCACTCCCCGGGGCTGGGGTTGTACGCCGTGTATTTCATGGCCGCGCTGCTCGGCTGGATAGCGTTCGCGCTGCAGCGGGGTCGGCCATACCCATGGTGATAGACATCCCCTCCGTCGCATCCATTCTCAACAGTTACATCCTGTTCATGGCGGCTGGACAGCGCGCGGGATTCACGCGCGGTCGGGTAGCGCTGGGAATGATCTGCTGGTCGCCTGCCTCAGCGTTTTCTTTCTCCGGCCACGCGAGATGTTCGGCGTGCAAGTGGCCAGCGCCGCGTTCTTTTTCCTCGCAACGGGCGTACTGTGCGGCTGGCGCTGCTGGAAAAAGGACAATGTGGGCGACGGCATTATCGCCGTCGCCGCGTTGATGATGGTGCTGGGTGTGGCCAGCGCGCTCTACATGTGGCTGGCGCGAGGCAATTTTGCACTGGCGCAGGCGGTCACTTTTGGCAGCTACAGTTCGGCCTACGTACTGGTGGCCATGGGCTTTATGGCCAGCATGCTGATCGAGTACCAACAGAACCTGTCGCACCTCGCCACCAAGGACCCGCTGACCCAATTGCTCAACCGCCGCGGATTGGAAAACGCGCTGCATGTCACGCTGGCAGAAGCCAGTCGGTCGCGGTCGCCCACCGCGGCTGTGATGACAGGCATCGATCACTGCAAGGAGGTGAATGGGAATTTTGGCAATGATGCGGGGACCAGGTCATCAGGCTGGTCGCGCGATGCCTGCAACGGCTGTCCCGCGCCAGCGACGTCGTAGCCCGCACCGGCGGCGACGAATTCCTGTTGATCCTGCCCCATACCGATCTCGACGGTGCCCGTGTGCTGGCGGAGCGCATCCGCATGGACATTGCACAGCGGCCGCTGGTGGTGAACCAGCAGCGCATCCCGGTCACCGTCAGCCTGGGCGTGGCGGGCGCAGTGGGCGAGGCCGAACTGGACAAGCTGTCGCACGAGGCCAGCCGGGCCATGCACCTGGCAAAACGCGGTGGGCGCAATCGGGTGGCATCGCTCGACAGCAAGCCCATTCTCCTCACGACGCAGCTCAGCAAAGCCTGACATCGCAATGCGCGACCTGTCGATATCAGTCTATTTTGCTCGCGCCGTGTTGAAAAACGCGGTCGCCCACGGACTGGATCCGATCAGCCTGTTGCGTAAACACCGAATTTCCCCGCGCCTCATGCTGGAGAGCAATGCGCGGATTTCCATCGAGCGTTTCGCCGACCTGCAGGTCAGCACCATGCAGGCGATGAACGATGAAACGCTGGGCTACGGCACCCGGCGACTGCCTGTCGGCTGCTGGTCGATGATGTGCCATGCCGTGATCGGTTGCGAAACACTGGGCAAAGCCCTTGGCCGCTATTGTCGTTTTTACCAGTTGTTCGAAATGGGTGTGCACCCGGTGCTGGAGGACGATGGCGAGCTGGCGCGCATTTTTTTGCTGGCGCAGGACGACAGCGGCGCATCCAAGCCCTACCTGCACGAACTGCTGCTGTTCAACACGCACCGCTTCGCCAGCTGGCTGGTGCAGGAACACCTGCCGGTACAGAGTGTGCAGTTCGAATCCGCACCACTGGCCCCGGACCAGGATTACCGGCATATGTTCCTCGGCAACCCGATTATCTTCGAGCAGGCGCGCTCACAGCTGGTGTTGTCGCGCAGCGTGCTGGACAAGCGCATCGCGCAGAACGAGACATCACTCCGGCACTTTCTCAGGCATCCGGCACTGATCATGCTCACCCAGGACTACGCGATCAACAGCTGGACGGCGCGCGTGCGCGACCTGGTGCGCAGGCAGCTGCTCGACATCGCTGAACTGAATGACGTGGCTACGGCATTGCAGGTGCATCCGCAAACATTGCGGCGAAGACTCGCAGCCGAAGGCACCACGTTCAAGGACATCCAGAACCAGGTTCGACGGGATACGGCCCTGCATTTCCTCGGCAAGCAGGGCCTTAGCATCGAGGAAATTTCGCACCGCGCGGGCTTTTCCGAATCGAGCGCCTTTATCCGCGCGTTCAAAAGCTGGACCGGGGTAACGCCTTACACCTATCGCAAGGGGCTCTGAGTCAATCCATTTTCACGCGGTGGGCATCCGCTGCCGTATGCACTATATTGGGCCCAAGCCCACACACGATGAGACCTGTTGTTGTGCGAATATTTCTACGTGTTGTCGCCATCTTCTATACTGCATACCTCGCACTTGCTCTGGTGCTGATATCACCCGCGTTGAATCTGCTGCCACACCGGTATTTACAGGACACCTACGGCCGGGAGTTGCAGACTGGCTGGGTGTTGTTCAATCCGTTCACGCTGAGTCTTGATATCAGCGAGGCGCGGCTGAACGATCCCGACGGTGAACGCTTCATCGCATTCAGCGAGGCATCCATCGATCTGTCCTGGAAAGCCTGTGGCAACCCGGCTGGGTACTCGATGCGATCCGCGTTCGCGATCTGTCTGTCGCTCTCACGCGGCACGCAGACGTTGAGTACAACTTTTCCGACCTGCTGGCCAGCGCCGCGACAGACACGCCTGCAGAATCGCCCACCAGTGAAGATGGCGCGCTCCCCGGCGTTACCGTTCGTGATCTTGAACTGCACTCGGAGGCCATCGTCGTCACTGACCAGGCGAGAAAAAGCGCCTATAGCAGCCGCTGGAACGGATTGTTGATCCGCGCAAAGAATGTATCCACGGTACTCGAGGAAGGCCAACCATTCAGCGTCGAAGTCGAGGCTGAAGACGGTGGCAAATTACAGTGGCAAGGCGAGGTATCCATCCCGTTGGGCCAGAGCACGGGACGCCTGGCCCTGTCCGACCTCAACCTGCGCAAACTGTGGGAGTATGGTGAACCATGGCTGGGGTTTGAACTGAAGGACGGCCGGTTGCTGGTCGAGGCCGAATACCACCTCAACTGGAAGGACGCGCTCAACTACCGTATCAGCAACGGCCGCGTCGGTGTTTCCGGCGTTTCCATCGCCGCTAAATCGCCTGCACAACTCGCCGATACCTCCGTCGACTTCAACGCGCTCGATATCAATGCAATCGCGGTTGACAGCGCAGCCACATCACAGTGGGCGCCGTAACACTGGACGCGCTGGCCGTGGCCGGCTGGATGGAGGGACCCGCATCAGCCTGCAGGACCTGTTCACCATCGAATTGCCCGCGAGTACCGAGGACAAGGACGCTGCCGCGACTGCAACACCGTGGACGCTGACGCTGGAGCAAGCGCAATTACGCAATAGCGGTGTGCGCTGGCGCTCCAATTCACGGAACCGCAGTTGCTTGAGATACAGCCGCTCGATGCGTCGATTAAGAACCTGCGCTGGCCGTTGTCCCGCAGACACATCGATGTCGCTTCAGCTGTCGATCAACGAACAGGCGCATCTCAGCCAGTGGAACACTGGCGCTGGAGGCGGGCAACGGCAGTATCGATTTCTCGCTGCAGGGGCTGCCGCTGACCTGGGTAAACCCCAACCTGCCCAAAGCCCTCAAGGCGACAATCACGGGTGGCGAGGTCGAGATCAAGGGACAGGTGGCACTGCAGGAGTTTGCGCCTGCCATGGTGACGCTCGCGGGAACATTCGCGATTTCTCCGCGCGCCAGCAAGAAGCCGAAATCCAGCTCACAGGCTTTGACCTGTTGCGCATCGATGGCCTGGCCGTGGACATGCTCGAGCACAACCTGGTGCTGAAAAAACTGACGATAAACAGCTACACTGGGCGATTGCATATCAATGAGGACGGCTCAATCAACGCGTCCAAAATCTGGCAGGCGGAAGTGGGGGAGCAAGCGCAGGAAATTGCCGAGGACCTGACACAGGACAAACCCTGGACGTTCAGACTTCCGTTGATCGAAATCAGCAACAGTTCAATCGATTTTATGGATCAATCGCTGCCGATCCAGTTCCGCACTGTGATCGGTGACCTGCGCGGGGAGGTGCGCAACCTGGGTTCCGACCCCGCGACCGCCGCTACCGTGGAACTCGTCGGCTCGGTGGACGGTTATGCACCCGTCACGCTCACGGGCGAAGTCACGCCCATGGCTACACCGACCAACCTCGACCTGACATTGGTGTTTGACGGCGTAGACATGGCCCTGCTATCGCCCTACTCCGGCACCTACGCCGGCTATGTGATTGAGCGCGGCCTGCTCGACCTGAACCTGCACTACGCACTCAAGAACAACCAATTGCAGGGCGACAATGCGGTGCGGGTGGAAAAGCTGAAGCTCGGTGAAAAAATTACCAGCGACAAGGCAGTCGACCTGCCGCTGGAACTCGCGCTCGCCATCCTGACAGATGCCAACTGGCGTCATTGACATGGCGATACCGGTAACAGGCGACGTCAATAATCCGGGGTTTGACTTTGGCGGTGTAATCACCGACGCCATTATCAATCTGCTGACCAAGGCGATCACGGCACCGTTCTCGCTGTTGGCCAATCTGGTGAGTACGGAGGAGGATTTGCAACGCATCAGCTTTCCCGCTGGTTCCGCTGAGCTGGCTGAGCGCAGCAAGGAAAGCTTAACCGAGCTGGCTACCGCCCTCAGCCAGAGACCAAACCTGTCGCTGACGATCAACGGCAGCATCAACGCATCAGCTGACGGCGAACGGATGCAGCGCAATACACTGAAGCATTGTTGCTTGAACGCGGCCTGACGTCTGGCGACATAAAAGCGCGGGGACCAGAATGGGAAGTGGCGATCACAGACCTGTACTCCGCGCTTCCCGCGCGCAGTGACACGCCCACTGCGCCCACGCCACGCGAACAGTACGACAGTGTGGTAGAGAGCATCACCGTGCCGGATGACGAGTTGACCGCGCTTGCAGGCCAGCGTGCGGTGGCGGTAAAGGCCTACCTGGTCAATGAAGTGGGGCTGTCCGCGGACAGGGCGGTGGTGGCGCAGGCTGACCTGAAGGACGCGACAATGGATTCAGCGGTGTGGAACTAGGTATTGGTAACCCGTAGAAACTATTTTGCGACTTCTGGCACAACTACCGACACCGGGATGGTATCGTAGCCACCGCAACCTGCCACTTCCTGAACCATTGTATATCGCTGATTATGGAACCTGACCACACCCCCGAACCTCATATCGCCGTACTGATCCCGTGTTACAACGAATCCGAGGCCATTGCCGGCGTCATCGCCGGGGTTCGCGAAGGCGACCCGACAAGCCATCGTCTACGCCAACAACTGCAGTGACAATACCGTCGCCGTGGCACGCTCAGCCGGCGCCCTGATTGGCGACGAACGCTACCAGGGTAAGGGGCATGTCACGTGCGCAGGATGTTTGCCGATATTGACGCCGGGAATATACGTACTGGTCGACGGCGACGGGACTTACTGATGATGCCGCGAGCGCACCCAGGATGGTCGAGATGCTGCGACACAATCGGCTGGACATGGTTGAAGGTCACGCCAGCACGCAAACTACCGCCTATCGGTCCGGCCACGTTTGGGGCAATCGCATACTCACCTGGCTGCTGGGTACGCTTTTTGGTCGGCGCGAGATCGCGACATCCTCAGCGGTTACCGCGTTTTCAGCCACCGGTTTGTGAAATCGTTCCCCGCTCTTGCAACGGGATTTGAAACCGAAACGGAGCTCACTGTTCACGCACTTGAGCTGCACATGCCCGTAGATGAAGTCGTAACGCCTTACGGCGCGCGAGCGGAAGGCTCAACGAGCAAATTGAATACCTATCGCGATGGCATACGGATTCTTTTGATCATGTTGCGCCTGTTCGAGGAAAGAACGGCCGCTGCATTTTTACGGTATTTTATTCGCAGTGTGCTGGTTGTTAGCGATCATCCTCGGAATACCGCTCGTGTCGACATTCCTGAGTCTGGCCTGGTGCCGCATGTTCCCACGGCCTCCATAGTAGTCGGCCTGATACTGTTGGGTTTGTCAGTTTAGTAGCCGAGCCTGATCACTGATTCCGTGGCCTTGGGTCGCCGTGAAACCAAACGCCTGTTTTATCTTTCTGTTCACCAGTTCGGCCTACAAGCGCGGTGAGCGCATCAGGTGAAAATTGCCGGGGGGTTGTATCGCTTCGCCCTCGTGGGCACTGTCGGGTTTATCGTCGATGCTTCGGTGCTACAGATGCTCGTGTCCTGGTTCGGCGTTGGCCTGCTTACCGGTCGCATCTTCGGCTATCTTGCCGCGGCGACCATCACCTGGTTTTGCACCGTATCTATACGTTCCGCCACCAGCTCCTGGCAGATAAGCACGCTACGTCATCGCGGGCACTGGTTGATCAGTGGTTTCGCTTTATTGTCACCAACGGTCTCGGCGCCGCCCTCAATTACGGTATCTACGCCGTTCTAATCCTGAATTCGGTTGTGTCGAGCGTATCCGGTGGTGGCCGTCGCAATAAGCTCCTGGTCGCAATGGTCTTTAATTTTGTCATCTCCAGGCGCTTCCGTGTTTGGCAGGAACCCACAGTCCTGAAACCCCTGCTTGCCAGCCAGCGGGACAACGCCAATCAACTACCAGTAATAGCGCTCCATGATCACGTACGGGGTGAGGATCAACGTGCCCGCGGCAAAGGCCAGCATCAAGCAACGATACGCAAGCTGGCCTTTACCGATGAGCGCGGTTTAGTGCGGCACCCAGAGCCAAGAAAAGCGCGGGCGGTATAAAGTACCTGCCCTGGAGCTACTCTATGATCGGATTTTTCAGCAGGCTCCAGGAAATATACAAAACCAGGAATATCCCGGCTATCGTTGCCAGCACAATCAAGCCGGGCACCAGCGCCTGTTCCCTCATGCTGCGGAAAAAGGTGCGCCTTTCGAACCAATAGCTCATGAAAAAAGGCAAGGCCAATGTCAATCCCGTAAGGCTGAGATATATATTTCGAAATTTGGTATCCAAATGCCCGACGAGGCCTATAAATGAAATGAGGTAAAGATCCCAACGCTGGCGCCAACTCTCTGCCAGTATGCCCAACCATTCCAGCGGTGACTGCAATACAAAACGAGCCTGCTCGCCCCAGTTCGCACCTTCCAGGCCAAAAGGTACGGACACATACAGCGCCACGTAAAGCGCCCATAAAATGGTGCCGATCCAGGTCACGGCAAATGCCACGCAACATTCGACAACGATGGCAGGTCGGTCCCTGAAAGAGTAGGCAAAATACAGGAAGAACAGCGAGAGGGCAGCGTAAGGGGTTCTGGCGGCGATGACCGTTATCATGAGCAGGGTGGACCACAGCAAACAAAGCCGGCGATTGCGTTGTGGCAATTCAGTATTGAGCCGGGACAACAAAGCGACACACAATGCAGCTATCGCAAAACACGTGGCATCCTGACTGCTTCCACTGTCATCGGCAGCATCAGCGGCAACACAAACATCACGCCAAATCCCGGCGCAACGCCAGCAGGGCAATACAGCTCGACAAACGCGAAAAATCCATTTTATCGGGGGGCGGGCGTCAAGGTCTGGACAATGCTTTTGTCCAGGTACTGCGAGCACGACACCGGGTGCGGGAATCGCATAAAACGTCGGCGCGTTAACCTGACGCTGCGTGTATCGCGCATTTCTCCATCGCGCCACGTGTATCGATTCACCTCGGCGGCTTTATTGATGGAATACTTCTTCGCAGAGTTGAACTGCAAATAGGTCAACTTCCCCGCGGCGAGGTAAATGCCAGGATCCGTGGTGCCGCCCACGGTGTATTCACCCGGTGCATCCGGGTCTGGTTGTTTGGTCGGAAAGAACTCGCCCTGTGTCAACTGGTAGGCCCGGGCAAAGTGCGAGGATTCATCGGGCACCTGGAACGGCGGGATAAAAAACGCATAAAACAGCATCAGCGGAACTGCGAATACTGCATAGCTGATGCAGTAGAAGATGCGGTCAGGTATAGCGGAAAACGGCATCACTTGCAGGGTCCCTGTAAGAAGTGAATTGTTCTGCGCATCACTTTTCGGCCCGGAGGCAATATTTTTGAGTGCTGCACGTTAGCAGACGTGTTCGCACACATCCTGCGGTGCGTACACCAACAGGCCATCACAGGAACAGCAGTGATAGCGCACCCTGCGCGCCTGCGCCCGATAGTGCCGTGTGGTCGAGACCTGGTGTACTTGACAGCCGCACTGATAGCGATGCGTTCTCTGGCTGCGTTGCGGCACGCCGTCCAGGCTGAGATTGAAGGTGACTCCCGCATCGGCGCCGAACGCCGCCATCAGGTTCTTCCAGGCGTGGCCGTGCGGCTTGGTTGAGCGCCGGGGATACACTTCGTGCACCACGTAGTGCGCCACTTCATGCGGCACGGTGTCGCGCAAATTCTCGGCGTAATACTTGGCAAAAATCCACGGGTTATAGCGTATGACGCGGTGCTTGCCGACGATTTTGAACATGCCCGCCGCGCGTCCCTTGAGATCAAACAGCACCGGTATGCGATCAAATCGCCGCGCGAAAATACGCTCCGCCAGCGCCGGGTGCTCCTCTGTGCGCTCCTCCACCTGTCGCTGCTGTGCAAGCCCGATAGGCTGGACCACGGCAGAGGATTCCACCTGTTGAATTCCCGCGACCTGCTGCCTGCCGCTGGTGTTCAACCAATCAATATCCATAGGCAGCCAGCGGCCTCTTGGCGTACAGGTAACTGCGCTGCCAATAGGAAGCGCTGAGAAAATCCATGCGCACCACGCCGCCGCTACGGGGCGCATGCACGAAGCGGCCCTCGCCGACATAGATACCGGCATGACTGGGGCGACTGGGTGACTCCGTCGCGAAGATGACCAGGTCACCCGCCTGCAGGTTGGCCACTGCAACGGTCGGCGCATCGAGACGGTTCATCTCGGCGACGGTGCGCGGCATTTTAATGTCGGCACTCACGGCATAGACGTACTGGATCAGGCCGCTGCAATCGAACCCGCTATCGGGAGTGCTGCCCCCGTAACGATACGGCACGCCGACCTGCCCGAGCGCAGTGAAGAGTATTTCGTTTGCCGCGCCATATTTTTCAGGAAGCGACGGCTGTGGTTGTGGCGGCTGACTACTGCACCCTGCCAGCCACAGCAGGGCACACACCATGAGGAATCCCACTGCGTCCCATCGTTTTTTATTCATAGTGTGTCTGCTGTATTGACTGCCCCTTGCGGGCATAGCGTATAGGTATCGGGCGCGAGATTCCAGATTCAAATTCACGCCCGAGGGCCGCTACAGGAGCGCCGCGAGAAGCCAGTACCCGCGGCGCTGCTGCGATATCAGGGAGGAACCGACCCCCACCGCCCCGGCATTCTTCCCGTCCCAGGAGGTGATCTCTGCCAGACCGGTCCTGCCAATGCCGCCGCGTAGCCGATATCGTAGAGCTTTTGCATTGCCACCGGATCAAAGGTTTCGTTATTGGTCAGCTGCACGTTTTCATCAATCGTGATCCAGTGATACTCCGATCCCTCGCGCATCGCATGGGCATAAATGCGAAAGAGATCGCCCACCACCGCCGGGGTGCTGGCCGCCTGGAAGGAGCGCCAGGCAATCGAGGTAATGGTACGGTTGGTGGTCGCGGTATCAGGCGCCAACTGGCCGTTGTGGATAACATAGATATCCTCTTGCGATTTCTCCCGCCCAGCCTCGCGGCGCAATTCACGCGAGCTGAACAGTGCCCCACCGTAAAACACATTGGCGGCCACGGCACCGTCGACATGCATTTCATCATAGCGACGACCGTTGGCTTCAACATCGAAGAAGACCGGCGAAAACGCGATGGGAATGGAGGCTGACGCCAACATGACCTTGCGGAACAACGGCAGCGCATCGGGGTGGCCACTGCTGGCGATAAGGCCCATATTCCAGATGACGAAGCGCTGTGAATCGAGGTCCACGGTACCAATGTACAGGCGTCGTCCGTTCTGGTGCGCCTGCGCTACGGCTTGCAACACCGCCTCATTGACGTGTCGTTCAAGTAGTAGTGTCAACGGGCTGGTATCGGCGATACCCTCGCCGAACAGCAGCTGACTGATAATCGCAGTGAACTCCCCCAACGCAAAGATGTCGCGTGATCGCGTGGTGGTATAGAACTCATGCAAGGCGGCGTCGCCGGACTGGCCGAGGAATGCAAAAGGCGCCATCAGCGCACCGGTGGACACACCTGTGACAACTTTAAAGACCGGCCGCGTACCCGTGGCGGACCAGCCATTGAGAAATCCGGCACCGAAGGCACCATTGGCACCACCGCCCGACAAGGCGAGGTGTGGATACAGTACGACACCCTCGGCGTTCACCGGAAAGTCTTGCTCCGACTCCTGTTCAAAGGATACTGCTTTGTCCTGCTCCATCAACGGGCTGGGCGCACCGGCTGGCGCACGCACGTTCGGCATGCCGGGGATAACAGCCTCGGACATCAGTTCTGGCGGCACGCCATTGCGTGGCAGCGAGCCACAAGCAGTGAGGCCCAGCGCAACAAGCAGCAGCATGCAGCGCGCAAACCACAGCGTGGGGCGCTGATGCGTCGTCACCAGGCCAGTGGCGAACCAACCGGCGCGCGACATGTCTACATTCATTCCTGCTCTCCTCAAGGGGATTTCACTGCGCGCCCTCGCGGGCGCAACATTGCTTTTGTCGAATCGATGATTGTGCGTATCAGGCCGTGCGGGCAAACAATGGCGCGGTTTCGAACACCGACCCCGCGAACACCTGGCCGTCCCGGCGCAGGCTGCGTTTGAGCACGAAGTCAAACAGCAGGACGTTGTACTTGCGCAGCCGGGCTAGTGGCTCGATGGCGGTGGCATCGAGCAGTTGTGCATCCACCAGCGCCTCAAGCGACACCAGGGGCACCACGCCGGGTAGCGGATAATCTGAGCCATTCAACAAGCGCGCGTGCCAGTCGCGCTGCTCCAGCAGCGCCGCGATCACGTGCATGCGATTGTACTGCGTGATAGCGGAAATATCGCCGTAAAGATTACCGCGATAACGCTCCTCCGCCATCAGTTGCGCAAACAGGTCGAAGTTGCTCACCTCGCCCGCCCCGTCATGCGCACTGCCCAGCGAGGCGCAGTGCGCAACCACCACCGTGACGCCGGCGTCCAGTGGACGCCGCAGGCGCAGCGGGTTGCCCAGTTGTTCACCGAATCCCTTGACGGCGCGCTCATCACCACTGTGGCAAATCAACGGGATGCCGAGGGCTGCGAGCCGGGCGTAAAAGGGATCGCAGCGCGCATCGGCCGGGTCGATATTCTGCGCCGAGGGCAGCCATTTAATCGCCCGCGCGCCACGCGCGGCGGCACTCGCCAGCCGCTCCAGCGCCTGCGGATCGTACGGATGGATCGATGCCACCCACTCGAAATGCTGCGGATGGCGCGCCGCCAGCGCGGCCACATAGTCATCAGGGACGTGAAATGTCGAATGCGCTTGCAGCGGCGCTCCGTTCTCATCCCGCGCCCAGTCGAAGCCAAACAGCATGACCCGGAATCCGGGGGCCATCTCGCGACACTGCATCAGCAGGCGCTCGACGAAGCTGCTGTCGGCGCGACCGTGCGCCTCGACTGCACAGGACGCATTGATATAGAACTCACGCTGCAGATAGCCAAGCGGATGCGAAAGCTGGTCCATCCGCGGGTTGTACCAGAGCCCGCTGCCCGAATCGCCGTCGCCAAAAACGTGGCAGTGCGTGTCCCCACCTTGCTGGCATCCAGTCCGTTCCACGCGGCGGTGACGAGGCTGTGCTCGCGCAGATCATCCGGCATCTCGAGCGCGCACTCATTGAAGAGTCCGTGGCGCAAAGAGAGGTCGCAGCCGGCCAGCACTGCGCAGGCAGCAAGACCGCCACCACGCACCAGACGCCTTCGCTGTTGTCCAAACGGCGTCAAGACGCGGCCATTTTACCGGGCGCCGCTCGCTGTGGCGGCAATGGCGAGGATCACACATGAAACAACAAGGAGTGCGACGAGCAGCGGCCAGACAAAACGCAGGTATTTATCATAATCAACCTTGGCAATCGCCAACCCGCCCACCAGCACGACACTGGTCGGTGACACCATGAGAGCGAGACCGTGGCCGAGAATCCACGCGGTGATGGTGAGGGGCCGGCTGACGCTGGCGAAATCGGCCAGCGGCGCGAGCAGCGGCATCGCCAGTGCCGCGTGACCGGAGCTGGAGGGTATCAGAAACGCCAGCGGCACATTCACCAGCAGCGCGGCAATAGCGAAGCCGCCCGCCGATGCGCCGGTGATGAGCTGCTCCATGGCATGGAGAATAGTGTCGAGGATCTGGGTGTTGGTCATGATCGCCGATACACCGCCCGCCAACAGCATGACCATGGCGGGATTCATCATGTCCGCGGCACCAGCCCCGATCAGGCGCACGATCTCCTTCTCATTCATCCGCGCAACCAGTCCGACCAGCACAGATGCAAGAATGAACAGCATCGCGAGCTGCGGAAACCACCAGTTGAGTTCGAACCAGAATGGCTGCACCCCGACGACCGTGTGGGTGATGTAATCATCGGCCGGGCCGGTGCTGCTGGCGAAGAGGCTGGACCACGGGATGACGGAGAAGATCATGGTGCCGAAAGCCAGCGCCGTGATGACAAGCACGCATTTCTGGGTGCCGGTGAGGATTTCACTGTTAGTCGCCGCGGCTTGCTGTACGGATTCATCAAAGCCCACCAGTGACGCGCCAGGGTCGCGGCGCACCCGCGCCGCGTAGCGCAATACCCAGCCGATGGCCATGGCGCTCAGCAGCACCCACAGCAGCAAGCGTAGCGTGATGCCATCTCCGATACCCACATTGGCCTCGCCCGAGGCAACACCGATGGAGAATGGATTCACGGTGGCAGCCATCACGCCACTGAGGGCGCCGAGGATGATCATCGATGCCGTGACCATCCTGTCGTAGCCCAGCGCGGCCATGAGCGGTATGAACAGCGCGTAAAAACCGAACGTCTCCACCGAAAAACCCATGGTGGAGCCAAGCAGCGAAAACAACATCATGATGGCGGCAATCAACATCCAACCGCGGCTGCGCAAGCGATTGGCCAGCGCGGCTACCGCCACTTCCAGGCTGCGAGTGGCGAAGCTGATGGAAATGAACGCACCGATCGCCATGATGAAGACGATGACACCAATCTGCCCGAACAGGCGACCGACCGTCCGTGTATCCACAATGCCGCGTACGGGACTCAGCAGGCCGTAGATGCCATTGACCGGGGCGAGCACCAGTTGCTCGAGGCGCTCGCCCGAATCCAGCGGCGAGTCGATGCGCTGGTACGTGCCGGGGATCGGCGAACCGTCCGCATCGGTGTCGTATTTCCCGGCGGGCACGAACAGTGCGGCGATCCAGACCAGCACCGTGACGATGGCGAGCGTGGTCACCGCGCTGGGAAAGCCAAAGCCCCCCTTCCGTGGTTGCGAAGGCGTGTCAGTCATGGGCGTGGCCATGGAGTTCTCGATCAAGCTCTGTTGTGTGCTCTTGCACGCAATAGTAGCCGAGGGGTATCAGAAATCCACGGCGTCCCGGATGATCGGGCAGGTCATGCAGTGGCCGCCGCCACGGCCGCGGCCGAGTTCGGCGCCGACGATGGTGATGACTTCGACGCCCGCCTTGCGCAACAGCGTGTTGGTGTAGGTGTTGCGGTCGTACGCATAGACCACGCCGGGCGACGCGCAGACCAGGTTGGCGCCGCTGTCCCACTGTGTGCGCTCGCGCTGGTAGTCGCTGCCGCCGGCCTCGACGACGCGCAATTTCTTGAAGCCCAGCGCCTGCGCCACGACGTCAACAAACGGCTTTTTCTCAGCGTGCAGTTCGACACCGCTGGGATGGCTGCTGGGACGGTAGGAGAACGTGCGCGTCTGGTTCATGAAATCCGGCGCCAGCAGCACGCAATCACGATCAGCGAATGTGAACACGGTATCGAGGTGCATGGCCGCGCGAATTTTCGGCATCGCAGCCACGATAACGCGCTCGGCAGCGCCCTTGGCAAACAGCGTGGCGGCGAGTTGGCTGATGGCCTGCCGGGAGGTGCGCTCGCTCATGCCGATCAACACGTTGCCTTTGCCAATTGGCATGACATCGCCGCCTTCCAGCGTGGCGAGGCCGTGGTCCTGCGTGGGGTCGCCCCACCAGACATTGACCTTGCCCGCGAAGTCGGGATGGAATTTGTAAATCGCGGTGGTGAGGATGGTCTCCTCATGCCGCGCCGGCCAGTACAGCGGATTGAGCGTCACGCCACCGTATATCCAGCACGTGGTGTCGCGCGTGTACAGCGTGTTCGGCAGCGGCGGCAGAAGGTATTCGGTGGCGCCCGCGGCCTCCTTGATGGTCTTCAGCGCCTTGCCGCCGGCGGTCTCGGGGAAATCGAGCGTGGACAAGCCGCCGATCAGCGTTTCGGCCAGGTCGCGATCACCGAGGCCATTGAGGTAGCTTTTCAGCTCGTCGACAAGGCCAAGGCCCACCTGGTTGGGTACCACCTGGTTGTCCAGTATCCACTTTTTGCCTTCCGGCACGGCGACTGTCTCGGCCAGCAGGTTGTGCATCTCCAACACTTCGATGCCGCGATCGCGCATCTTGGTGACAAAATCGAAGTGGTCGCGCTTGGCGTTCTCCACCCACAGCACATCGTCGAACAGCAGCTGGTCGCAGTTCGACGGCGTCAGCCGAGCGTGCGCCCGACCAGGTGCACAAACCATCACCTTGCGTAGCTGTCCCACTTCCGAATGCACGCCGAACTTCGTCTCCGACGTATTAGCTTTGGTCTTTGACTTTGAATCCGACTTTGTCTTTGTCTGTGCCTTTGTCTTCACTTTTGCCATTGCAAATTCCTCTCGTTAAATCAGATGGTGAGATAGCCTGTGATCAAGCCAAACAGCGCATACAAGGCGCCGACAACAAATACCGCGAACACGACCCACTCGGATGTGGTGAATACCTGCTTGCTCTGCTCACGGCGCGTCTTCAAGTACAAGAGTGTACCTGGCGCATAGATCAGGAAGGACAGCACAAGGAACTTCATGCCGCCGGCATAGACCAGGAATATCGAGTAGATGGTCGCGAAAATCGCCACCAGCATGTCCTTGCGAAACTGTGCATCGCTGGGCGCGTAGGTCTCGCGCGTCAGCACCAGTTTCAGCAGATAGCCGGCAGACAGCAGGTAGGGCAATAGCGACAGGTGACTGCACAGCGACAGCGCGAAAGTGAACGCATCGGCCGAGAACAGCGTCGCTATCAACACTGCCTGCACCAACAGTGTGCTCATCAAAACCGCGTTGGTCGGCACCTGGGCCGCGTTCTCCTTGGCCAGGAACGCCGGCATGTCGCCCTTCTTGGCCGCGACTGCAAGCACCTCGGCCGCCATCAGGGACCATGCCAGGTAGGCGCCCAGCATAGAGACGATGACGCCTATGCCGATGAAGGTCGCACCCCAGGGCCCGACTGCAGCCGCCAACACACCGCCCACCGAGGGCTGGCTCAGCGCCTGGATCTCTTCGCGCGGCATCACGCCGAAAGACAGGATGGACACCGACGCAAACAGAGCCAGCACACCGAGAAATCCAACCACGGTTGCGGTGCCCACATCCTCGCGGCGTTTCGCGAAGCGGGAGTAGTTGCTCGCGCCCTCGATGCCGAGGAACACGAACACAGTGATCAGCATCGTCGCCTTGACCTGCTCAAACAAATTGCCGTAATCCCCTACTACGGGTGTGGCTGCCTCCACGGGTATCAGGTCTCCGTGGGCATGCAGGTATTCCTGGGTTGCGGCCACGCCGCCCCACAGGTTGCCGACAAAAACATCCGCATTGAAAGCAAAGATCATCAACACCAGGAACACGATCAGCGGAATTATCTTGGCGATAGTAACGATCTTGTTGATCGCCGCCGCTTCCTTGGTACCGCGCATCACAAGAAAGTAGAAGGCCCAGATGCCGATCGACGACACCGCCACGGCACTGACCGTATTGCCGTCGCCAAAGAAGGGGAACACGCCGCCGAGCGTCGACTTGATCAGCACCCAATACGACACGTTGCCGACGCAGGCGCTGGCCCAGTAGCCGAAGGCGGAGGCAAAGCCGAGGTAAGGGCCGAAACCTGCACGGGCGTATGCATAAACACCCGCGTCGAGATCGGGTTTGCGATTGGCCAGCGTCTGGAAGACGAAGGCCAGCATCAACATACCGAGGCCGGCGATGACCCAGGCGATCAACGCGCCGTAGACACCGGTGGCCATTGCGAAGTTGCGGGGGATGGAGAACACGCCAGCGCCCACCATGCCACCGACCACCATCGCGGTGAGCGTCATCAACGGCATTTTTTGTTCTGTCGTAGCCATATCTCCTCCTATGAGTTGCGACCAGGAGCCTGGTCTTGGAGCCACGGAGCGCTTGCTCTAACAACGCTTGCAGCTACTTTTTCATCTGGACTACCGCTTAAAATAAAACGCGCTATCGGTGCAGACGAATGTGTCCTGCAGTTTATTCGATGTATGAGACAGATTTGTGTCCAGCGCAGCTGCCGGCGCTAATTTGTAACAGGTCTTCTAGCCCAAGACAATCTAAAAATAAAATGTAACTCGCCGGGTAGCTTCGACCCCATGCAGGTGATATAAAATGGCTGGCGGCGATGTTTCACGGAGAGTACATCGCCACACTGCCAACAGGATAAAAACGATGCATACACCCCGTTTAAGCCGCAATGGACATCGCAGTGTATGCCGGACCCGCCCGCGCTATGCCCTGCTCGCTCTCGCCACGCTTGCCAATCTTTTGGGTGCCACTGCCAGCAGCGCCAACCCGAATGACATCGCGCGCGCTGAGCAACTGGTGCAAGCGAGCAACTACCAGGAGGCGTACGAGCTGTTGCTGCCACTGGCAGAGCAGAACACGGACAACGCTGCATTCAATATCCTGCTGGGCGAATCCGCGCTGCGCACCAACCGCGCCGAGGATGCGGTGACGTTCTTCCAGCGCAGCCTCCACGCCGACCCCGACTCAAAGAACGCCCACCTCGGACTGGCCCGCGCCTACCTGGCGTTGGGCGACTACCCGCCGCCGCCAAGATCGAGTTCGAGACCGTACTGCGCTTTGATGACTTACCCGCCGACTTGCATCAGCAAGTGGAAATTTACGCGCGCGCAGCCGAGGGCTACGCCGCCGGCGAACGCCTGTCGCCGTTTGCCTATGTGATGACCGGCCTCGGGAACTACTCCGTCAATGCCACCGATGGCACTGACGAGTTTGGCGGCAGCGATACCGACGATAATTTCCTCAACGCCCGCCTCGGCGGCGGCCTGAACTACCAACTCGACGACGGCTACGCGCTCAACGGCAGCCTGGACTACCGCTACCGGGACTACTACGACAACGATGATCGCAGGGACGACAAGGACCTGCGCTGGAATGGCGCTGTCAATCGCACGCTGGGGGAAAACAACGTGGCGGTAGGATTGCGCGGTCGCAACAGTTATCGCGGCAACGGCGACTATCGCAATGACTACGGCATCTATACCGATTGGCGCAATGCATTCTCCTCCACCGACCAGTTTAATCTGGGCTTCGAATTCCGCCGCCGCGATTACCCCAGTGGTCCGCTGCGCGAACGCAGCCGCAACATCGCCGAGTTAACGGCGGGCTGGACGCATTCGCTGTTCGACGGCAAGCACAGCTTCAGCCTGGTGGCCGCCGGCGGACGGGAATTTGCCACGGACGACCGACCGGACGGCGATTCCAATTTCGTCAGCCTGTCGCCGTCTCTGAATTTCACGATCACCGACACCCTCGGCGGCTTCCTGTTCGGCTGGTGGCAGCACGACCGCTACAACATTGAACAACTCAATGTGGACGCCGCTGACACTGTGCTGGGCTATGGAGATCGGGAGGATGACCTCTACGAGGCCGGCGCAGGCTTGACCTGGGAGTTCGCGAAATCCTGGTCGCTCAACCCTGAAATTCTCTACATTCGCGACGACAGCAATATCCTGGCGAACAACTACAGCTCAACCGAAGTCTGGTTTACCGTGCGCAAGGATTTCTAGTCGCATAAACCTACCGTGTGGTTCGCGCAATCATTTGCTCGGCTGAATATCGTTGCCTCTTTGGCTTTGACTTCGGCTATGCCGGGCTTGGGCGCCGGGTGTGCGAATTCACCCGCTTCCCCTATGCGGGCCACCCGATACTCGCGAGCGAATTCGCACACCCGACACCCAATCCCTCGCTCAGTGCAAATACGCAGAGCAGTGATGCAGGAAGATAAGCAGATCAAGGCTTCGGGTAGGAAGGCCATTTCGTCTGCGAGTATCGGGGATTCGTTCTCAGCCACCAGCACCTCGAGATAGCCGGAGACACCCTTGTCGAAGCGCAATCGGGAGAGGCGCGCAAACTCGCGCAGGGCTTCCACGCGCTTGCGCTGCAATTGGGCCTGGTCCATTTTTTTCTGTGAGCCGGTCAACGCGTCGTTGGTTTCGCGCAATGCGTTGAGGATGGTCTGCTGGTAAAACACCTGTGCCTGGCGTTCCTGGGCCTCGGTTGAACTGACCACGCCCTCGATGCCGCCAGTGGAAAATCGAACGGTCACATCCGCGGCGATCAGGCGCG
>JADJAL010000002.1 GCA_016704305.1 Haliea sp.
CCGTGGTGGAGCGGCTGGAGTATGACAAGGCCTCCGGCAAGATCTCCCGCGTGCACGTGATCGACGCGGTCAGCAAAGAGCGCATGGCGTTCAGCTCGCGGGTCGTGTTTCTCTGCGCGTCCACCGTCGGCAGCACGCAGATACTGATGAATTCCGCCAGCGAGGAATTCCCCAACGGGCTGGCCAACAGCGGCGGTGTCCTCGGGCATTACATGATGGACCACACGCTGGGCCTCAGCGGTGCCGGTCTGTTCCTAGACAACATGGACAGCTACTACCACGGCAACCGGCCCACCGGACTGTATATCCCACGCTTCAGGAATCTCAACGGCCAGGATGAGGACGCCGATTTTGTGCGCGGCTATGGCTACCAGACCGCGACGCTGCGTATTGATTGGCAGGCTGGTTTCAACGCCAAGGGCTTTGGCGCGGGGTTGAAGGACTCACTGCGCAAGCCCGGACCGTGGATCTTTGCGTTGGCCGGCTTTACCGAATGCCTGCCGCGCGAATCCAACCGCATGTACCTGAGCAAGGATAAGGTGGATCGCTACGGGATTCCGCAGGTGGTGTTTGATTTCGAATGGAGCGACAACGAGGTCAAACTGCGCCGCGATGCCAAGTTGCAAGCGGATCGCCTGCTCAAAGCCGCCGGCGCGGTGTTCTCGCTGTTGGGCAATGACAACATGTCCATGCCCGGCGAGGGCATCCACGAGATGGGCACCGCGCGCATGGGCGCCGACCCGCGCGAATCCGTACTGAACGCCCACAACCAGGCACACGACGTGCCCAATTTGTTCATCACCGATGGCTCGTTCATGACGTCGGCATCCTGCGTCAATCCCTCGCTGACCTACATGGCCTTCACCGCAAGGGCCTGCGACTACGCTGTGAAACAACTTGCAGAGGGCGTGTTGTGACCGACCCAGTCCCTGTGCAGGAGCGTGTAACCACGCTGCTGCAGAGCCTGACGCTGGATGAGAAGCTGTCGCTGTGCGCCGGGAAGAGCCTGTGGAAGACCAAGCCAGTGGAGCGCCTCGGTATCCGGCCGTTCCGGCTCACCGATGGGCCGCGTCGCGTGGTTTCCACTCAGCGGCAAGCGCTGCACTGCCTTTCCCTCCGGCATCGCGCAGGCGGCGAGTTGGGATGTCGACCTGATGGCGCGTTTCGGCCAGGCGCTGGGGCAGGAGTGCAAGGCCGTCGGCGGGGGCACCATCCTGGGCCCGGCGATCAACATCACCCGCACCCCGCTCAACGGGCGCACCTTTGAGTACCTGAGTGAAGATCCGTATCTCAACAGCCGCCTCGTGGTGCCGATCGTCAAAGCGGTGCAGGCACAGGGCGTGGCCGCCTGCGTCAAACACTTCGCCGCCAACAACCAGGAAACCAACCGCATGCGCGTGAGCGCCGAGGTGAGCGAACGCGCGCTGCAGGAAATTTACCTGCCGGCATTCAAGGCCGCCGTCGAGGAGGGCGATGCCTGGTCGATCATGGCCGCTTACAATGCCGTCAATGGTGTCCCGGCCAGCGAAAACGCCGACCTGCTGAAGACCAAGCTGCGGCAGGAGTGGGGCTTCAAAGGCTTCGTCGTCACCGACTGGTTTGCTGCGCGCAGCACCAGGGATAGCGCGGCGTGCGTCAAAGGCGGGCTCAGCCTGGAAATGCCAGGCAGGGGCTTTCGCTATAACACTAAAAAGCTCAGGGCCAGCTATGACCGGGGCGAGTTCACTGAGGCCGAGCTGGATGACAATTTGCGCGGTCTTTTATACGCGATGGTCGCCACAGGGCATCTGGATCCACCGACGCACCGCGGCGCGCGCAATACCCGTGCGCACCAGCAACTGGCGCGAGAGATGGCCGAGGCGAGCATTACCCTGCTGAAAAATGACGGCGGGCTGCTGCCGCTCACCAGTGCCAACATCCGAAAAATTGCCGTCATCGGTCCCAAATTGAAAAAGCGCAATTGCCTGCCGCTGTGGGGCGGCAGTGCCGGTGTCTGGCCGCCCTACGAGGTTACGCCTTACCTTGGATTGCGGCAGGAAAATCACCACCGCTTCGAGTTTGTCGCCGAGCCGGAAGACGCGGACGTCGCCGTGCTGTTCGTGGGCCTGAGCCACCGACCGGGGCTGGATTCCGAGGTGAAGGACCGGCGGCAGCTCGAACTGGCGGGCGAACAGGAACAGCTGATACGCGAAACGGTAGCGGTCAATCCCAATACCGTGGTGGTGCTGATCAACGGCAGCCCCATCGCGATGCCCTGGGTCCACGATGTGCCGGCCATCCTCGAGTGCTGGTACCCCGGCATGGAAGGCGGCGCGGCAATTGCCCGCTCCCTGTTCGGTGACAACAACCCCTCCGGCAAACTGCCGGTGACCTTTCCGCGTTCACTGCGCGACAGTCCTGCGCACGCCACGCCGCGCAACTTTCCGGGAGACCGGCGAAAGGTGTATTACGACGAGGAATTGATGGTCGGTTACCGACACTTCGACAAGTACGGTATCGAGCCGCTGTTTCCGTTCGGCCACGGTTTATCGTACACGCGCTTCGACTACGCTGATCTGCTACTCAGCGCAGACCGATTGACGCCCGAGGCAACACTGACCGTGGAATTCACCGTTACCAACAGCGGCGACGTCGCGGGCGCAGAAGTGGTGCAGTTGTATATCGCTGATCACGAGCCTGGCGATGACAGGCCGCCTCAGAGCCTGAAGGGATTTGCCAAGCCGCATCTTGCGCCTGGCGAGACCCAACAGGTGTCGCTGCAACTGCCGATGTCCGCGCTGCAGGTATTCTGCCCGCAAGCCAATGCCTGGGTGGCGAAACCCGGTGCCTACAGCGCGCGCGTCGGTAGTTCCTCGCGGGATATTCGGCTGGAAGCCGAGTTTACACTCACCGAGTAATGCACTGACTTCTCGGCGCACGAGGAAGGTAGGCGGGCGGTTCCGTGGCTACCCTGCGGTGAGTAAGCTTTTCGAACAAGCAGGGTAGCCACGGGATCGCCCGCCGGCGCCGTATCGCGATCAGAAGTGACTTAGTTAACGAGTACGTACAATCGACCCGTCCCTGCCCGGGACAAGCCTGTTCGCTCAAAAAGCTCATTCGCTCTGCAGGCGGGCGGCTCTCTCCGAGCGCTGCCGGGGTGCGGGTTGGCTCCGGGGGTAGCCCGGCGGCCGTCCGGCCTTGCCAACTGCTCGGCAGGCTTGTCCCGTGCAGTGACTCCTCCGAGCGCTGAACTGACTTCTCGACGCGGCGGGCGGTTCCCTACCCTGCGGTGAGTAAGTTTTCACAAGCAGGGTAGCCATGCGCGGCGTCTATCGCGATCCGATTAATCCGCACCTGCGCCCCGTCCGACAGTTAACGTTCGTGGTTCAATGGCATAGACTCTCCGTGTTCTATCCGCAGACACATGAGCCGCATGGGGTGTTGCGCTTGCACCATGACAAGGCGTTTGGTATCACTGTCGCGGCAAATTATTCCGCACCCTGAGAGAGAAAAACTATGTCCACAGATGCCGAAAAAAGAGTCGTCGACGGAACCTCCTGGGACCAGTTCTGCGATGCGCTGAAAGACGCGGGCAAGATCGTCCGCAGCCTCAAGGCTCCGCAGGATGCGTTTAACCAGGCCGAGGGCTACCGCTACCTGACGCGGCTGTTGCGCGGCGGCCTGGAAAGCTTCCTGGAATTTCGCGACCCGCTGTTTCCGCAGCTGCGCTGTGGCGCCCACGAGACCATCAAGCTCGGCGCCGATAATCCGGACAATCGCTACGAGAGCGCGCCGCTCAGCCCCAAATATGATTACCGCATCACCGGTAATCGCGGCAGCGTGAATTACCTGGGCTTCAGCACCATCATCAACAAGTACGCCTCTGGCGGCACGATGGAAGTCACCGGACATATTGATACCCGGCAGATGGAGATCGGCCCCAATGGCGAACTGGAGCTGATCATCAGCCGCAACAAGCAGCCCGGTAACTGGCTGCCGATGGGCGCCGAGACCAATTCCATCAACGTGCGCCAGACCTTCCAGGATCGTATCAACGAGAAAGCCGCTGACCTCAAGATCGAGCGCATCGGCGCGAAGGATGATCGTCCCGACGCATTCAGCGCGGAAAAGCTCGAGCGCGGCCTGCAGGGCGCCATCGGCTTCGTGAAGGGCTCGGCGACGCTGTTCGAGAACTGGTCTGAAAGTTTCCTGCCGACCCTGAACGAGCTGCCTCCGGCGGACCAGGCCTATTGCCAGCTGATCGGAGGCGACCCGAACATTTTCTATTTCCACAGCGCCTGGCAACTCGCCGACGATGAGGTGTTCATCATCGACGCGCCAGAGATTCCCGAATGCCAGACCTGGAATTTCCAACTCGACAACTGGTGGATGGAGTCGCTGGACTACCGCCACCACACGATTCACATCAACAAGCACACCGCCCATTACAACAAGGACGGCAGCGTTCGCATCGTGGTGTCACACACCGATCCTGGCGTACCGAACTGGGTTGAAACCGCAGGCCATAGCATGGGCACGATGTGCTGGCGCTGGATCGGTGCCAAGCAGCATCCTGAACTGAAACCCCGCGTGGCGAAACTGGCGGAACTGCAATGACCGACGTGACCGTGAATTACGATGCCGACGCAATGATTGCCGAGGCGAAGCGCCAGACCGGCTTTGACGACTTCGGCGAGCTGCCGTATCGCGAGGGTCGCGATGTGCTGATTGAGACGTTTGATCGCCATGTCAAGGAGCCCGAAGGCCGCAAGCGCTGTCACGACCGACTGGGGATGCTGCGGGCGACGCGACTCAAGTGTGAGAACGCCTGCACGACGATACCCGGGATAGCCGAGCAGGAGATCAAAGCGCCGATTTTTGTGACCGGCCTGCCGCGCTCCGGCACCTCGGCGCTGTTGAACCTGCTGGTATCCGCGCCGGACAATCGCGGCCTTCTGCAGTGGGAAGTGCAGTTCCCCGACCCGTGGCCCGACAGCAAGCCGGGGCAGCAGGACCCGCGCTATCCCTACCTGGTCAAGGCGCTGGAACAAACCCGCAACTCCGAGTTTGCGAAAATTCACTACATCGACGCCGACACGCCGGAAGAGTGCGTGCTGTTGCATGCCTATGCGTTTGATGGCGTGCAACTGGGCTTCGAGATCATGCTGGAGCCCTACCGCAGTTGGCTGCTGCAACGCGATCTTGAACCGCTCTACGCCTACCAGAAGAAGCAGATGCAGATGCTGAACTGGCGCAATCCCGGCAAGCAGTGGATGTTGAAAGCGCCCGCGCATATGTGGGGCATTGACGCAATCCTGAAGGTGTTCCCCGATGCGCGCTTCATATGGTGCCATCGCGACCCGCAACTGGTCGTGCCCAGCATCAACAGTATGAACAAGGTGGTGATGGGCATGTATGCCGGCGACCTCAGCCACCTGGATGCGGCCGAAGTCGGCCAGGCCGTGATGGAGTGGTACGCGATGTCGCTGGAACAGGGCCTCGCGCAACGGGCGAAACTGCCAGCGGAACTGTTCGTGGATTGCTCCCAGCGCGAGTTTGTCGATGCGCCGATGGCGGTGGTGGAAAAAGTGTACAGCGCGTTTAAATTACCGCTCAGCGCCGAATCACGCGCGGCGATGCAGGCGCATGTGGATGCCAATCCCAAGGGCAAACACGGCAAGCACGAATACAATCTCGCTGAGTTCGGCCTGACCCGCGACATGATCGAAAAACGCTTTGCGTTTTACACCAGTGACAAGCGGTGGCCGATCTCGGATTGAGGTGCCGGGCAGGCCTCCTGCTAAGCTGGAGTTCCTGCGAGCGGCACGGAGAGAGGCAGCCGGTTCTGGTGTCACCCTGCGGTGAGTAAGCTTTTCGAACAAGCAGGGTGACACCAGAATCGGCTGCCGGCGATGTGTCACCGTCTCATGAGTCCGGCTCGGCGACCCGTCCCTGCCCGGGACAAGCCTGTTCGCTCAAAAAGCTCATTCGCTCTGCAGGCTTGTCCCGGGCAGGGACTCTTTCCGAGTGCTCACGGACATCCCGACGCGCTGGGATGGTAGGCGGGCGATCCCGCAGCTACCCTGCGGTGAGTAAGCTTTTCGAACAAGCAGGGTAGCCGCGGGATCGTCCGCCGGCGCTGTATCGCGATCAAAAATCCGCACACTTCGAGCGACCCTTACAACCAGCGTATCTTCTTGAACAACACAATCATCGCGACAGCGAGAGCGAAGATCACACCGAGCACAAAAAAGTACCCGTATTCATAATGTAATTCTGGCATGTTGTCGAAGTTCATGCCGTACAGTCCGGCGATGAACGTGATGGGCACGAATATCGCGGTGATGATCGTCAGGATCTTCATCGTGTTGTTAAGCTGATGTGATGTCAGCGAGATATAGCCTTCGACGAGGTCGCCACATAGTTCGTAGTACAGCGTGCATAAGCTGGATACACGTTCACAGCGGTCATACAGGTTGCGCCGTATATGGTAGGAGCCGTCGTCGCCGGTACCGAGCAGCGGGCAGCCATCGTTCAGGATGGTTTCCGCCATGCGTTGATGGTAATTGAAAATACGGCGCAGTTTGCGCAAACGCGTGCGATAGGCGACCAGCTCCTTTAGCGCCTCGTTGGATTGCTCGCCGAGCAGTTGGTCTTCCAGGTCACCGATGCGCTCCTCTGCCGCCATCAGTTTCTCGAGGTAGCGCCCCTTGGCGTAGTGGAGCAAGCCGAGCGCGAGCGTGCTGGGCGATTGCAACAGATTGTCGGGCGCGGCACTTTCCAGAAAATGTTCAACACTCACTGCATGCCCGCTGTGCACGGTGATCAGGAAGTTGGAGCCCACCCAGACGCCTAGCTGTTGAGGCACCAGGTCGAGGGCTTCGTCGATCTGGCTGATCCCGCGAAACACCAGGAAAGCGTTGCTATCAAAGTTCTCGACCTTTGGAGGGTGACGCGCCCTTGAGCAATCCTTGATGGCCAGCTCATCACAGCCAAAACCCTGCAGCAGCGCGCGCACCTCGGGTGTCACCTCATCCTGGATGTCGAGCCACAATATGCCGTCGGGTTGTTGCCGCCATTGCTGCACCAATTCCCCGTTGCCTCGTGTGTACTGCCCGCCGGCGCATAGTAGAAGCGTCCTGATCATGTGGTATATTCCCCGAAGATATTGTGCTGTTAAAAGCGGTTATGGCTCGAGCAGAGATAGCCTGCCTAGCGTAGTTATCCGGCAGGTGACACGCAAGGAAATAGTCCCTTCAGGCAGCTAGCAAGCATCGGGCAAGCATCAACAACGCACAAAACCGCATCGACGGATAAGGGCAGGGGACATGTCAGTAATTCTCGACCTGACGCGCATTGTACAAGCGGCAGCGGAAGCCGAATCACCATCGGCGCAAGTGTCCGTGATCGTCGATTCCATCCAGCATTACATGAATCTCGACGTGTGCAGCCTGTATCTTGCCGACGAGCACGGCGATATGGCGCTGCTGGCCAGTCGCGGACTCGACCAGGCCGCCGTGGGCCATGTGCGCATACCGGCCGGCAAGGGCCTGGTCGGGTTGGTGGCGCAATCACGGCATCCGATCAATATCGCCGATGCGGCACGGCACCCCGCGTTCTACGGCGTCAGGGAGACGCAGGAAGAGCAGTACAGCAGTTTTTTCGGCGTGCCGATCGTCCGCTCTGGCGTCGTGATCGGTGTGTTGGTCGCGCAGAGCCGGGAGGCCCGTGAGCTGTCCGACGACGAGTCGGCGGTGTTGGTGACGCTGGGCAGCCAACTGGCACTGGTCGTCGCGACTGAATCGATCTGGCAGGACATCAACAAGAGCAGCGCTCGCACCCTGTCGGGCATCAAGGGCGCACCCGGTGTCGGGATTGGCCAGGTCAGGTTGTGTGACGATGTCGACTTGTACTCTGCCACGGATGGGCCGTGCGACGATATCGACGCCACGCTTGCCGAGTGGCATGACCTGGTAAATGCTGTTCTGGCTGACGTAAAGCGCGAGCAGGCGGGGCTGGGTGACCTGCTGTCGCAGGATGTCGCGACAGTTTTCGACGCCTACTACCTGATGCTCTCGGATCCCTCGTTGGTCAATGGCGTGGCGCAATTGATACAGGACGGCCATCACCTGCCTGGTGCACTGAAACGCGTCATCCACCATCACGCCGACGTCTTTCTCGCGATGGAAGACCCCTACCTGCGCGCGCGGCATGAGGACATCCGGCATCTGGGCAACAAGCTCTATAGCACCTGGCGCGGGTTGCACAACGACGATGAGAGCGAGCTTCCGACGACGCGAACGATTCTGGTGGGCGCGCAGGTCAGCGTGTCGGATATTGCCCGCGTACCCACGGAATTCCTCGCTGGCATCGTCTGCTTCCAGGGCTCCAACCTGTCCCACACCGCGGTGCTGGCGAATGCGCTGGGCGTACCGGCTGTGATGGGCGTGGGCGAAATCAGGGGCCTCTATAACCGCGATCTGCTGGTGGTGGACGGCAATGCGGCGCGCGTGATCGTGCGGCCGCATGCCTCTGTGCTGCAGGAGTATCAGCGGTTCCTCAAAGCCGAGGAGCAGTTGAAGAGCGAGTTGCAGCAACTGCGCGACCTGCCGGCGATTACGCAGGATGGCACGACCATTCGGTTGTATGCGAATAGCGGTTTGCTGGCTGACATCTCGCCCGGGCTGCAGGCCGGTGCGGAGGGCCTGGGGCTGTATCGCACCGAGATCCCTTTCATGGTGAGCGATACGTTTCCGTCAGAGGATGAACAGCTTGCCGTCTACCGGCAGATACTGCAGGCCTACGGTGACAAGCCCGTCTACATGCGGGTGCTGGATATTGGCGGTGACAAGCCGCTGCCGTATTTTCCCATCCGCGAGGAAAACCCGGCGCTGGGCTGGCGCGGTATACGCTTCTGCCTCGACAACAGCTCGCTCTTCATGAGCCAGATTCGAGCGATGCTGCGTGCGGCAGAGGGCAGGGACAACCTGCGCATCATGCTGCCCATGGTGGGCAGCACCTCGGAACTGGTTGAATTTCATAAACGGCTGAAGGATGCGCTGCTGCAACTGACGGACGAGGGCGTTAACGTGCAATGCCCGCCGGTGGGCATCATGGTGGAAGTGCCGTCGGCGATTTCACAACTGCGGTCCTGGCGCGAGCAGCTCGATTTCATTTCCATCGGCTCCAACGACCTGAGCCAGTACCTGCTTGCGCTCGATCGCAACAACCCCCGCGTCGCGGCCTCCTACGACCATGTGCATCCGGCCGTGCTGCATGAAATCGCCCGTGTCATTGAGATCGCCACCGACACCCAACTTCCGGTCAGCGTGTGTGGTGAGATGTCCTCTGACCCGATCGCAGTGGTACTGCTGGTCGGCATGGGAATGCGCACCCTGAGCATGAGCGCCGCGCAGCTGCCAAAAATCAAATGGTTGCTGCGGCGCATCAGTTTGCAAAGCGCGCGCGCAATTGTGGCTGAGGCACTGCAACTTAACGATGCGAAGCAGATTCGAAAACTGGTGGCAGACCGGTTGTATGTACTCGGTGCCGGGGAAATTCTCTGGTGATTGCGGCGTACAGGCACAAGCTGGGCGAGTCACATTGAACGGCAAAAAGGCACTGGGCTGGCGCGAGTGGATTGGTTTTCCCGAGTTCAACATACCCAGGATAAAGGCCAAGATCGATACGGGTGCGCGCACCAGCGCATTGCATGCATTTTCGTTGACGCCTTTCATGCGCGACGAGAAACCTTGGGTTAGATTTGCAATTCATCCCAAGCAGGGGAACACCGAAAACGTCGTGGAGTGCGAAGCACCCGTGAAAGAGCAGCGCGTCGTGCGGGACTCCGGGGGACATGAGGAGCTGCGCTACGTCATAGACACGCTCATCCGGATCGGTGATGACGTGATTCGTTCAGAGGTGACATTAACCGATCGCGACAGCATGACATTTCGCGTCCTTTTGGGGCGCACCGCGCTCCGCGACAACTATGTCATCTACCCGGACGGCTCCTATCTGCAAAGTAAAGCCCGCACGCGCGTGAAAGCACGCAACCTGAGCACAAATGAAAGCCAGACTTGAGCGCATTCCGGCATGTTAAATTTTTTTTTCTTTTGCCGGCATTGGCTAGACGTGGTTACGCCAAGGGGGTAGAATGCGCTGCCCCTTCCGTTCAACCAAGTTTGTGCCCAGAGGAATCCGCAATGAAGCTTGCCATCCTGTCATGCGCGCCCAATGCGTACAGCACCCGTCGATTGAAGGAAGCCGCGCTGCAGCGCAATCAACAGGTCGATGTACTCAATACCCTGAAGTTTGCCATCGATCTCGATAGGGGGTCGCCCGACCTCTACTATCGCCAGAAACAACTGACGCACTATGACGCGGTTCTGCCGCGCATCGGCGCCTCTATCACCTACTACGGGACTGCCGTCGTCCGCCAGTTTCAGGAGATGGATGTGTTCTGTGCCAATACCGCGCACGGCATCACCAACTCGCGCGATAAATTACGCAGCCTGCAGATTCTCAGTCGCCACCATGTCGGCATTCCTCGCACCACGTTCGTGCGCGACCGCAAGGACGTGCTGCCAGCGATCGACAGGGTAGGGGGCGCGCCCGTCGTTATCAAATTGATAGAGGGCACGCAGGGCATCGGCGTGCTGCTGGCCGAGTCGGTAAAGACGGCGGAGGGCATCGTCGAGTTGTTGCAGAGCCAGAAGCAGAACGTGCTGATCCAGAAGTTCGTCGCGGAGAGCAAGGGGCGCGACATTCGCGCCTTTGTCGTGGGTGATCGCGTGGTCGCGGCGATGCGGCGCGTGGCCCAGGGGCAGGAGTTTCGCAGCAATGTGCATCGCGGCGGCATCGCCGAGCCGATTGAACTGAGTGAAGAATATCGTGAGACGGCCGTACGCTGCACCCAGATACTGGGCCTGCAGGTGGCCGGGGTCGATATGCTGGAAGGCAAGGACGGGCCTCAGGTAATGGAAGTGAATTCCTCGCCGGGACTGGAAGGGATAGAAGCCTGCACTGGCCTGGACGTGGCGGGCGCTGTCATCGAATACATATCGGCGCAGGTGGACTTTCCCGAAATCGACGTCAGGCAGCGCCTCACTGTCAGCAAAGGCTACGGCGTGAGTGAAATCTATGTGCCGGACGGCTCAAAATTCGTCGGCCAGAAAATCGATGAAACCGGTTTGACAGAGAGTGATGTCAACGTGCTCACACTGTACCGGGGCGCCAAAGTGATTCCGAATCCGCGCGCCGATAGAGTGCTGGAAGCGGGGGACAAGCTGCTCTGCTTCGGCAAGCTCGAAGCCATGCGCGGCATGATCCCCGTCAGAACACAGCGCAGGCGCCGCCCCGAGGTGCAGGAACTCGATACGGCGTTGCAGCGCGGTTGATCAGGCTTTAGGCCTGCGCACAACGCGAATCTTGCCGCTGGGCCCACCGCCGCAAAAGAACAGGTTCGCACCGTCTGACTCCAGCCCGCTGACCCCGACGCCGGTCGGCATATCAAGCCGTTCAAGCACGGCGCCACTGTCGGGATCGATGCGGCGGATGTCGCTCTCATCGCCTTCCCAGGTGCCATGCCACAGCTGGCCCTCGACCCACGTCACACCGGTTACGAAGCGATTGGACTCGATCGTGCGCACAATCGCGCCGGTTGCCGGGTCGATCTGGTGAATCCTGCGATCCCTGTGTTGCCCTACCCACAGGCTGCCTTCAGCCCACGCCATACCGGAGTCGCGACCTTTACCGGGTGCGGGTATCGACGACAGCACCTCGCCGGTCGCAGGATCGATCTTGTCGATTCGCGTTTCTACTATCTGGTACAGGTGTTTTCCATCGAACGCTGTCCCGGCATCTCCAGGGCATTCCAGAGTGCGCCGGATGTCTCCGCTGGCGGGATCAACCGCGAGCAGTTTGGGCCCGACAGCGGCCCACACCTGTTGGCCGTCGTAGGTGACGCCGTGAATGCAGTCGGCACCGGGAAAAGGGCCGAATTCACGGGCAATCTCGGCTGGCTGCGCGGGTTGCTGTGGGGATGATTTCTTCGGGTTGATCTGCTTCGCGTTCATGTCTGTCTCCTTTGAATGTGCCTCGAAGTAGCACTGTGAATGCAGTCTAATCAAGCGTGATAGCACCGGGGAGTAACAAGTGTGTCGCGAATCCGGAGATCGTTTGCGCCAGCCAGCGTTGTGATCGAGCACGTCCTATCGAGCGCACTTGTCCTGCATTTTCGCATTCGATGAGCGCACGTTGGATCTCGCGCTGGCTGACACCGAGCGCCAGCGCGAGGGCGGAGGTCGACCAGGCCTCGCCGTCGCTGAGCAGGGCCAGCAGCGAGGCGCGCTCACCGTCGATCGGAGGCAACAGCAGGACGACTTCGCGCCCGCCCCGCACCGTGAGCGCGTAGCCACCGGACTGCGCCTCCACGCTGCCCAGCGGCGCAATGAGTGCGCGCAGGCGAGCCATTTCCACCCGCAGCCGGGCGCGGTGCGAATCATCGGCAAAACGGGTGCGAAACACACGCGTAATAAGAGTCTGCCTGTCGACGACGCCGGGCCATGCAGCAGCGAGTTCACGCGCCAGCGCGAACAGCACCGGTCGGCGCGCCAGTGGTATCAGTTGCGTACCGGTTCGAATGCCGCGACGACAGGCATCCACCACCAGCACATCGGAGCGCAAAAGTTCCTCAACCTCATGCAGGCGCAACGCATATTCCCGGCCAGCGCTGACCCGCCGTGCCGCGGGTCGAGCCAGCGCAGCGTCTGCTTCATCTACTTCGGCTAAAAGCATCGCGATGCCTGCCATCCTGGCGGCCGCGCGGGAGCGGGAGAGGGCGGCTCGCGCGGTTGCCGTTTGCAGCGAACGCAGCGCCAGTTCGGCGACAATCAACTCGGCTACTGCCCGTTGTGCGGGTGGTAATTCATGGGTGTCTATGTCTGCGAGCGCGGCGGCGCATTCCTGCGCGCGACCCAGAAGGAGCAGCCGGCGCACGGCAATCAAGCGGGCATGTTGCACGTTGGCGTGATCGCCACGGGCTTCGAGCACCGCCTGCGCGGCCGCCAATGTGCGCCCGCACCCGCGCAGATCGCGCATCGCCAGCGCCACCTCGGCTTCCGCGACGACGCAGCGTGCACGCGCCACATCCTCGCGATCACCCATAAAGCGCGCGGCCCGGCGCAACAGCTGGCGTGCGCGCGGGTATTCGCCGAGCTGCGCCATAGCGATACCACGCAGAGCGAGGGCTGGCGGGTCCTCGCGCAGGGCGACACACTTCAGGGCGTCGAGCGCGTCACCAGCAGCGAGCGCACGCGCTGCGGCTTTGATCAAAGAGTCCATTGTTCAGTCACGACATGGCGTTCCGCAAGGGTGAGCTAAAGGTAGTGTTCGAAACTCAGTGTCATATCGTTAGCATGACTTGAAACAGGATGACAGATGAACAGACAAACCACATCCATCGGTGTGCTGGCCGCAGGAGCCATCGCGATTACCGGAGACGCCTAGTTAAGCTCCGCGACTCGATTTACCCGCGCGTTCGCGAGGGCCCGCAATCGACAAAAAACCCTATAAATCCAGACTCAAAGCCACTTACCCACAACTCCGCCTGACTTATTACATATGCGCATAATATATATTATGTTAAATAATGCATTTGGGCACACAGTTACCCACAGGGGCTAATAACGTCTATCGGGCAGACACGCAGAGGCTGTCCAGTCAACAAATGCCCCTGCTACCGCACTGCTCGGCTACAAACCCTTTGGTATGGCGAATGCTTAAGCAATCCCGCTACGGGCAATATCGAGCAGGCATAAACAGACTCAGCAATTGAAGCTGGTACACTTCAACTGACATTCGACAGGAGCTTCGCTCAGATGAAATTGGGACTTGGGCTCATCCAGACCGCATTCAGCGCCAGGCCGAGCATCAACCTGGATGTGGTTCGCCAGGCGGAAACGTTGGGTTTCCATTCGGTATGGGCAGCTGAAGCGTACGGCTGCGACGCGGTAACCAGCGCAACCTGGCTCGCTGCACATACGAGCACTCTGAAAGTGGGCACTGCGATCATGCAGATTCCAGCCCGCACCCCCGCCTCCGCTGCCATGACGGCAATTGGGTTGGACGCCCTCTCGGGAGGCCGATTCCTGATGGGTCTCGGCAGTTCTGGCCCACAGGTATCAGAGGGATGGCATGGTGTCGCGTATGACACGCCTCTCGAGCGCACGCGGGAGTACGTCGAGATCATTCGCAAGATTTTGGAACGCAAGGACGTCCTGCAGCACGATGGGTATCACTATCATTTGCCATTGCAGGGCCCTCGTGCGACCGGTGCCGGCAAGCCTTTGAAAAGTGTTGCATACCCCAATGCGGAACAGCCGATCTACCTTGCGTCCATCAGCCCGGGTGGCCTGCGCCTGGCGGCGGAAATTGCCGATGGCGTACTGCTATCGTTTGTTGATCCTGACGATACTGCGACTATCGTCGATCGGTTCCTGCAGGAAGGATTTGCGAAAACTGGCGCGCGATGCAACCGCCCGGAGTTTACGGTCAGCAGCTTCGTGAATGTCATCGTGCACGACGATGTGGCAGCGGTGCAGGCGATGCTGCAACCCACCCTGGCCAGGCAATTGGGCGGAATGGGTTCCAAAGGCAAGAATTTTTATGCCGAATTTGCCAAGCGCATGGGCTATGAGGAGCAGGTTGAGCGCATCCAGACCCTGTATCTGGCGGGAGAAAAGGACAAGGCCGCGCAGGCGGTACCCCTTGACCTGATCGACAGAACCAACCTGATTGGATCACCCGCCCGGATCAGGGAGCGACTCAGTCGCTGGAAAGCCGCCGAGCGGCGCGGCTCACTGGACATGATGCTGTTGACAACCGAGCAGCCTGAAGCGTTGACCCTGATGGCGGAGGAACTGCTCTAGGCTTTACTGCGGCAACCGGGTGCAGGCTCAGTATGAGCCGCCCTGCCCGAATCAATAGCGAATAGAGGGTGCATTACTATTTTGTTGGCCACATCGACACAATCTGGCCACTGGCGGCGTCTGTTTTGCCGGCCAGCACTGCCTGATAGGTTTGCTCGACCGCTGCAATCCCATAGCTGCGGTGTATTTTCAACCAGGCACCGCTACCGGCGCGAAACGCGGCGTATTCCGCCCCCATGCTCATCATCAGTTGCTCCGCGCCCAGTTCGGCGCTGCGCGTCTGTATGTGCGACGGGCGAAGAAGAACTCCGGCGTCGCGCCCGGCAGATTGTCCACTGCACCCATCTCCTCGTAATGCGTCGCGCCGATGCGGCACGAGTGTTTCATGTTGTCGCGGTAGTGATGGTGCAGGTCACTCAGTACGGCCGCACTCCCCGCCATATCCACCATCACAACTGGTTGCGTGGCATCCAGCGACGCGATGGCGTCATAGGTCACCACCTCGTCGTAATAGCCCAGGCTTTCACAGAACGCGACATTGCCCTTGGATGTTATGCCGACACTGCGCATATCGCCGCGCTTTTTCACGCAATGGGCGAGCGCAATACTGGTTTTGCTGGATGCGCTCGTGATAAGGCAAGTGCTTGCACCAAAGGATTTGTGCATGTGCATGAAATCCTCGACCAGCCACGAGGTCAGGAACAGGCCGCGCAACAAACTGTCCTGATCCTCCCGTGCTGCGTCGTACAGCGGATTGGCCGATGCACGATCAAACCGCGCATAAACAGGTGCGTACTGGGCCCGATGCGCAGAGATATCCTGGAACTGCTCCACCCTGCTATTGCCGGCAAGAATTTTCAGGTGCGTGCTGAACGGAAAGAATCCCCACACGCGTTCGCCGATTTTAATGCCCGGGTGTGCCGAAGCGATCACCTCGCCCCAGCCCATCGCCGGAATACGACCCCAGCCCTCCTCTGCCGGAAAAAAGCCCCAGTACCCGAGCAAATCGCCGGCGCCGGCGTAGGAGATATTGTTGGCAGTGAGTGCGAACTGTCGACGCGCAGCAGCACTTCGCCCTCTGCCAGTTGGGTCGCCAGCGGTTCCCGGACAATTCGCGTTTCGCTCCACTTGTCCTTGCGCACTTCCAGTGTGGTCACTGCCGTGTCGTCGCTCATCGTTGATCCTCTCGTGAAGAAATATGACGCTGGGTGTGAGGGTTACTATCCCGGTGACTATCCCTGTAACTATCCCGGTAACTATAGACTTCGTAATGCCGCTTGGATTTAGAACTGCGAAATTGGGTGCTTGTTTTGCGAGCCGTCCGAGAGGGGGCAAGCCTGTTCGCTCAAAAGCTCATTCGCTCTTCAGGCTTGCCCCCTCTCGGACTCCTGCTGTGCCACATTCCAGCATTAGAGCCTGCGGTTCCCTGCTGCGCGATTGCCGTGTTACGCGATTCCCAGCTACAGCGTAAGGCGCTTGGAGGGTACATGCCCAGAGAGCGAATGAGCTTTTTGAGCGACTGGGCATGTACCCTCCAAGTGCCGGCCAGCCCTGCAGCGCACTCGAATCAAAAAAACGACCATCAACAACCAGTAGGCATGTACCACCCAACCGCCGCGCCGCCCTGCCCTCCAGCGCACTCAATACGAAAAGCGAGAACGCTCAGGAAACGTACTGCTGCGCCAACCCACGCACAATCTCCCGAAAGCCCCGCATCGTTTCCTGCACTATCTCACGGGCGCTCTTGATCGAATCAATACGCCCACACACCTGCCCACACAGAGGGATCGCCGCTTCCATATCGCCGCCAAAATACAGCGCCTGCAGGTTCATCATATGTTCCAGCGTGTCGAATTTACCCAGTGGCGCCAGCGCCGCAGTGCGCGCGGTGCGCAGGGCGCGCAGCGCAGGACGCGACTGTTCGTTCAAGAAAACGGTATCGGTCTCCGCAGCGTCCAATATGGCCTGTTTCCAGTTGCCGTGCACCGGCGATTCGAGGCAAGACAACATGCGCGTGCCCATTTGCACGCCCTCCGCTCCCATCGCGAAGGCGCCGGCCATGGACAGGCCGTCGACCATGCCACCAGCGGCGATGATGGGGACGTCCACCCGCGAACGAATGAGTGGCAGCAACACCATCGTGGAGACCGGGCTGGGATTCTTGAAACCGCCGCCCTCGCCGCCTTCCACCACCAGTCCATCGACGCCAGCGTCCATCGCTTTCATCGCCATTTCCAGCGTCGGCACCACGTGGAAGACCTTGATGCCCGCCTGCTGGAAATCGGCGGTGCAGACTTTGGGGCTACCCGAGGACGTGGTGACGAACTTGATGCCCTGTTCGATCACGAAGTCGATAATGTTGCTGCCCTTGACGTACGACAGTGCCACGTTCATGCCGAAGGGCTTGTCGGTCAGGGCGCGCATTTTCGCGACTTCTGCCTTGATATTGTCGAGCTCGCCGGAGGAGGTCTCGATGATCCCCAGCCCGCCGGCATTACTCACTGCCGAGGCGAGTTGCGCCCGCGCAATCCAGCCCATGGGCGCCTGTATGATCGGATAGTCCGTGCCGGTCATTGCGGTGACGCGGTTGCTGATAGGTAATTCACTCATGCGCTCTTCCTGCTCTCAATGCTGTCTGGTGGTTGATTCAGGGTTTGGCCAGTGCTGCCTCGCAGCCTGTCCCGGCCAGCACCGCATCCACCCGGGCGCGGTCTGAGCCGGTCAGTGCGCGGTACTGTTCGTTGATCCATTTCAGGCATTTGGCCTGATAGGGAAAGGTTTGCTGTGTCCACTTTGCACCATCAATCGTTGATTCCCAGGTCTTCTCGCCCGCCTCCACCGCATTGGCATTGGCGAGCAGCGCCGGGACATAGACCCTGCCGATTTCGCTGAGCAAGTCCTTGAGTGAGTGCGGCATGTCTTCCAGCGGCGTCCAGTCGCTCTCCTGTGGTTCCAGTCCGCACTGGTCTTCCATGCGATCCACCCAGGCCACGGTGCGCGGCGACACTGCGTGCGCGATCGCTCGCGGTGTGGGGTCAAACCCCACCAGTTGCGTCAACTGGCCATGCAGCGCGAAGTCGCCGGCGCCAGGACGCTTGCCCAACATGCACGGTTGCGTCGCCAGGTGCGCCTCCATGGCGGCGAGGAAGCGTCGGAAACTGGCGTCGATCACCGGCGCTGTGGTGTCGTTGGAACCCACCACGTACAAGCGTCCCACCTGCCGTTGCGTGAAGATCTCCTTGAACTGCCTGAGCAGGTCCGATGGCAGGCTGACATCCATGCCCAGTGGCAGCAGTGTTCCGGCATTGTCGGCATCCTCTGTCGGATACCAGCGATAATGGAACATGTATTTGGTACACCACTCGTCACCGAAATCCTCGATCAGGTAATCGATAAACGCCAGCGCTGGATCACTCGGCAGCACCGAGCGGCCGGGGTATGCGCTTTCCAGGCGGCGAATGATCGGGCTGGAGTCACACACGGGTTGCATTGCGCCTGCGCTGTCCCTGAACAGGAACGTGGGATGGAAAATGGGCTTCGGCTTCTCCAGTTCCATCGCGTCGAGCGTCGCGGCAGGATCTCCCCAGATGATGTTGTACGGTATCCGACGATAGCGCAGCAGGGCCACCATTTTGCGGGTGTAGGGCGAACCGGTGCCGCCGATCAGGGTCAGTCTTTCGGGTGTTGTCATGTGTGCTCCTACTATTTCGTTGCTATCGAAATGTAATTTTTAATGCAGGTGCGGCGTACTTTCGCGCGCTGTCGCCCTCCAGGCAACGGGCAGCCCGATTGTTATTTGCTCCCGGACACGGCCACGACGCCGCCGCACAAGTCCACTCGGGGCTTCGGTTATATTGACACATTCTATGCCATTATGTAACTCTCCAGACTCTCCGCGCATGCGCTGTACAATGGCGCGCGTTTAATTTGGCGCATTACCTGAATTGAAATATCCTGACGCCGTCGCGCACGCACGAGACAACTATGTGCATGGCGCAAAACGACGGCAAAGATTTCTCCACCGGATAATTACACTCACCCAGGCAGAGGCGAACGCAGGGCGAAATGCAGGAAATAATGTTGCTCATACTGACGCTGGTCGCTATTGCCATGTTCTGGCAACACCGCCGGTACCATTACATCCGCCATGATCTTGCGCAGGACATGCAGCGCCCGTTGCACTCCACAGACGCATTCCATGTCATGGTGTTCTTCAAGCTCAAACCGGGCGACAGGGTCGTGGAGACTGCCAGGCGATTTGCGCTCCAGTTGCAGTCATTCAGCCAGGCGCGGCTGATTTATGCAGGCCAGGCAGCGTTCACCGTGAACGCATTACACCTGGACAATCGGGAATGGGATGGCGTGCTGTTATTCGAGTTCCCGTCCCGGGATGATTATGAGCAGAGCCGCGTCGATGCCCGAGCTGTGTTGGCGCGTCGATTGTTCGCGGACAGCTATCTGCATGGTATGCGGCGCAATCGCAGCGCCAGTTTGTTGGTACCCCAGTGGTTGCTGCGGCGCCGTATGAAGGACTTGTTGCTGGGCAGGTGGCGTATCGAACCATTGCAAAATTCCCTGGCGTTTGAGACCGCACCGGAATTTCAACCATGGCGCAACCGTGTCAGTCGTTTGCGCGCGCTGCACGAAGTCAACCGGGACGGACTGGTGATGTTCAACCTGATCAAATACGGCGCCGCCGGACATCAGGATTTCGCCGAAATATACGGTGACAAGCTGTTGTCGCGGATGGCGGTATTTCGCCATGGACCGCTGCATATGGGCCGTTCGGTCGCACTGGAGGAGTTTGCCCGGTTTGATCGGGTGTATATCGCATATTATCCAAGCGCCCGCTATTTCGCGGACCTGATTGCCAGCCAGTATTTTCACCATATCGCCGGCAGCAAATTGATGGGAGACAGCTTCCGCGTCGCTACAGCGCCGATTACAGCTCGCCTGTAACAGGCTACTTTTGGCTGCGCGAAAAATTGCAGCACACAGGAGAAAGTACCATGCAACTTGAAGGCAGGATTATCGTCGTGACCGGTGCGGGTAGCGGCATCGGCAAAGCGCTGGTGAAGCAGTTTGTCGCCGAAGGTGCGAAGGCGGTCGTCAGTGTCGATATCGATGCCGGCAATGCCCTGCAGACAGCGCAGGAATTCGGCTGCATTGCGATGACCGCGGATGTCACCCGCGAAGACGACATCATTCGCATCATCGAGGAGACCGAACGAGACGTCGGCCCCATTGATTTGTTTTGCAGCAACGCTGGTGTGATGGGCGGTGCCAGCGAGCAGTCGCCGAACCAGGAATGGGAGTTTACGTGGCAGGTTAACGTGATGTCGCACGTCTACGCGGCGCGCCATCTGGTGCCACGCATGATCCAGCGCGGCGGGGGTTATTTCCTCAATACGGCCTCGGCAGCGGGATTATTGAACCAGATCGGCGGTGCGGCGTATGGCACAACCAAGCATGCCGCCGTGGGTTTTGCCGAATGGCTGGCGCTGACTTACGCGCACCAGGGTATCAAGGTGTCTTTGCTGTGCCCGCAGGCGGTGCGCACCGCGATGACGGCAAACGTGGATAATGACGCCATCCGCGCAGCCAGCAACGACGGCATGATGGAGCCGGACCAGTTAGCTGCTATTGTGGTGGAGCATCTGCGGCGCGACGCGTTCCTGATTCTCACGCACGAGGAAGTGAAGGTCTACATGCAACGCAAGGCATCCGACTATGATCGCTGGATAGGTGGTATGAATCGACTGCTACAACGGTTGACCGGCAAGACACCCTAACCGAATGTTCTAACCCTTGAGGAGACTATCGATGAAAAAATCCACGCTAATACTCGCGGCTGTTGCCTTGATCGGTGTGATCATCTACACCCAGCGCGCGGACATCGCGATGCGCATCATGGCCAGGGGCGCGGAGTCGGCAATGACCCGCGATACCACCGCCGACTTTGCCGATGGCCTGCATGTCGCATTGTGCGGCGCGGGCGGCCCCCTGCCCGACCCAAAACGCTCCGGACCATGTGTGGCCGTGGTGGCTGGCGAGCATATGTTCGTTGTCGATGCCGGCACGAACGGCCTGCGCAACCTGCTCAGGATGCGCTACCCGCCAGGCAACATCGAAGCCGTTTTACTCACCCATTTTCACTCCGACCACATGGACGGACTGGGCGAGATGGCCACCATCCGTTGGGTGAACGGTGCGAATACGCAGCCGCTCCCCGTGATTGGTCCCCAGGGTGTGCAGCAAATCGTGAATGGATTCAACCTGGCGTACACACAGGATTCAAAGGGCCGCAATGCGCACCACGGGGATGCAGTAGCGCCGCCCTCCGGATTCGGCATGGTCGCAGAACCGTTCGAGGTGCCTGCGCCGGGACAATTGGAAACCGTATACGATCAGGATGGCGTCAAAATCCAGGCTTTGTTGGTGGATCATGGCCCGGTCAAGCCGGCTGTCGGCTAGCTGTTTTCGTATAAGGATCGATCAGTACTGATAAGCGGCGACACGTCCAAATCAGCCAATCTTGAACAATTCGCCAAAGGTGTCGATCTGCTGGTGCATGAAGCGCTGGCACCCAACCTCGTGGGCCTGATGGGAGATACTGCGGCGAATGTGGGCGCAACTGGCCTCGCGAAGATTATGCTGGATATCCAGAATTACCATGCCTCGCCGGTGGAAGCGGCGGAAATTGCCAGGGACGCCGGGGTGGGACACCTGCTCTACTACCACATCGTGCCGCCGCTGATCCTGCCGGGCATGGACGCTGCATTTCTGGAAGGTGTGGAGGAGATTTACCCGGACTATACGCTGGGTGAGGACGGTACTGCGTTCTCCCTGCCAGCAGGTTCGAAGGAGATTATACAGACCAGTCAGGGCCTGTAAGCGGTGTGCCAGGGGAGCTTTCGAGCACCCCTGGCTATCCCGAAGTTTGTCTTCTCAGGCGGCTTCCGAGCCGGACGACAGGGCCGCCGCAGCAGGCGCGTTCACCAGTTGCGCAAACAGCTGTTGATGGTAATCCGCATCGCCAAACAGGGTGTTGATTATCATCAGCCTTTTTACAAAGAACCCGACCGAGAGTTCATTGGTCATCCCCATGCCCCCGTGTAGCTGAATCGCCTCGCCGCCGATCAACTTTCCGGCCCGACCGACCATGACCTTTAGCGCGAGCAGGCTGCGCCGGGCATCCTCGCTATGGTCCTGCGCTGCACATACCGCGCGATATAACAGGGACTTCACGTTCTCACAGGCGCCCAACATATCGACCATGCGGTGCTGCAAGGCCTGGAATGAACCGATTTTGACACCGAACTGCTCCCGCGTTTTGCAGTAGTCGACGGTTTGCGCATTGAGTGCTTCCATCGCACCCAGCGCGTTGGCGCACACTGCCAGGCGCGCGGCGTCGATAACTGGCGTCATCAGGGCATAACCCTCCCCCGGCTTGCCGATAACAGCTTCGGCGACAACATTGTCGAAAGTGATATTGGCGGCTTGCTGGCCGTCCGTCATGCGGTACACCGTGCGCGTGATCCCCTGCGCTGGCCGCGTCCACCAGCAACAGCGTCACGCCGGCCTCATCCGCTTGCGCACCGGCACTGCGCGCGGTGACGATCAGTTTCTGGGCCGCGCCGCCATTGAGCACCACGGTCTTTTCGCCGTTGACTGTCCACTGCCCGCCGCGTTGCTCGGCACGCGTGGCAATGTCGGACATCACATAACGGCTATGGCGCTCCAGGTAGGCGAAGGCCCCCTGCAATTCCCCGGCGATAATGCGGGGAATATTCTCGCCCTGCACATCGTCGCTGGCACCGGCCTGCAACAAACCGCCGAACAGGAGCACCGTGGCCAGGTAAGGCTCGGCGACAAGACCGCGGCCAAACTCCTGCATCAACACCATGGTGTCCACCGGCCCGCCGCCGAAGCCGCCGTGCTCCTCGGCAAAGGGAATGGATAGCCAACCCAGATCGGCAAACTGTTGCCAGTGTCCGGGGTTGTAACCGTGCTCCAGTGCGACCACCGCATTGCGCTGGTCGAACGCGTAATTTTCCGCGACAAAGCGCGCGATGCTGGCCTGGATCTGGCTCTGTTCTTCACTCAGGTTAAAGTTCATTGCTGATCACCCCCTATAGGCCGAGCACATATTTCGCAGTGATGTTTTTCTGCACTTCGTTGGAACCGCCGTAGATGGAGGCGGCGCGCCCGCGGAAGTACGACTTCTGTGCCATATCGGCGGTTTCATGCCCAAGTTGCGTTGCACTCAGGGCGCCCTGCAATGTCCCGCTGTAGTAGGCGGCTGCATCCATGCGCAATTCCTGTATCGCCTGCTGAATCTCCGTGCCCTGCAGTTTGAGCAGTGAAGACTCCGGCCCCGGCGCCTTGCCTTCCGCAATTGCGGCCAGTGCACGCAGTTCCGTGAACTCCAACGCCATCAGTTCGATCTCGATATCGGTCAGGCGCTTGGCGAACAGCGGGTCATCCAGCAGCGCTGTGCCGCCATTCACTTCGCCGCGCGCTTCTTCGCGCAGCAGTGCAAGATTGCGCTTGGAATCGGCCACCTCGGCAATGGAAAGACGCTCGTGCACCAGCAGCGATTTGGCATATGTCCAGCCTTTTCCCTCTTCGCCTATACGGTTTTCAAGCGGTACGCGCACATTGTCGAAGAAGACTTCGTTGAGGTGGTGGAAGCCATCGATGGTGTCGATTGCTCGCACTGTGATCCCGGGAGTCTTCATATCGATCAACAAAACTAATCCCTTCCTGCTTGCGACCGGAACTGTCCGTGCGCACCAGGCAGAATATCCAGTCTGCGTACTGCGCGTAGGTGGTCCATATCTTGCTGCCGTTGAGCACGTACTCGTCCCCGTCCCGGTCAGCGCGCATTTTCAATGACGCGAGATCGGAACCCGCTCCGGGTTCTGAATACCCCTGGCACCACCAGTCCTCGCTTTTGAGAATACGCGGCAGGAACCGGGCCTTCTGCGCGTCGTTGCCGTAGGCGATAATGACCGATGCGACCATCGTGACGCCGAACGCGACGGCTTCGGGCGCACCGACGGCGGCGCGTTCCGAGTTGTAGATGAACGATTGCGTGACCGTCCAGTCTGTACCACCGTGTTCCACCGGCCAGTGCGGGGCCATCCATCCTTTCCGGTAAAGGCGTCGCTGCCACTCCTCCACGCCCTGCTTCATGGTCGCCCTGTTACTGCAGGTGGCGGCCAGTTCGTTGTCCCAGGCCTCGTGCAGGAATTGCCTAACCTCTGCCTGGAAGGCCAGGTCCTCGTCGCTCAGGCGTGTGTGCATCTCTTACCTCCTCTTCAAAAGTTTGATACGTAAGCAGTTTGGATTGCGCGCCTGGTAAAAATTCCTGAGGCGCGTTTGAATGATGTTTCGAGTTTTCATAAACATCCTGTGGTTTAATATTGGCGCCAAAAAACCTTGTGGCATTGTAACTGTCAATAGTAGGAACACCAACAAAAAACACAGGCAACAGCAATACCATGCTTGCTTTGGGCAGGAGGCATTTCACATTAACAGCACAAACCAGAATACCGGCCATAACCAACCGTTCGTTGTTTCCCATGCGCATGAGGACCCGCATGTGCTGCGTGAACGTTTCGCGCAGTGGGGTTACCTGTACATCAAACAGTATGTACCCTTGGCTGCCTGCGAGAACCTGTTGGGCAGCCTGCTGAGCGCTGCCACGCCCCACATTGGGCGTCGGGGTTCGCTCGCACCGCATCTGCAAGCGGAGCCCTTCTTTGAAACAGATCCGGCGTGGGATGAGATCTACCCTAAAATCCAGGCGCTGGAGAGCTTCCACAGCTTCTTCCACCAGCAACACCTGCTGGAGCTGATGGAAATCGTCTCCGGGCGCGAAGTATTCGTCTACCCGATGAAGATGGCGCGCATTTCCACACCGGGCAAGATCGGCTATGAGACACCGCCCCACCAGGACGCGCATTCGCACCATGCGGGACCGACCATGGCGGGCTTCTGGGTGGCGTTGCACGATGTCACGGCGGCCATGGGCCGGGTCAAGGTGCTGCCGAAATCGCACGAGCGCGGCGTGCGCCCGGTGTTTCGGACACAGGGTGTCGGCGGCGTGCAGTGCGAAATCTATCCGGATGAAACGTGCTGGCATGTGTCGGATTTCGAAGCTGGCGATGTGCTGATCTTCCACTCCTGCACGGTGCACAAGGCGGAACCCAACACCACCGCCGATACGGTGCGCATCAGCGTCGATACGCGTTTTTGCGATCACGGTGCGCCGGTGTTTTCCACCAACCTGGAGCCGCACCATGGCTGGCGCATTCCGGGGCTGGACTGGGCGGCGATTTATCGCAACTGGAATGACTCAAAACTCCAGTACTACTGGCGGGATTATCCGAATTTGTTTTGATTGGTTCGGTAGTGTTCGTGGCGCTATGTATTCAGGACGCCGGGGCTGGGCATCGCGGTGCGGCAGCGTCAGGGAGGGGACAAGCCTGTTCGCTCAAAAGCGCATTCGCTCTGCAGGCTTGTCCCCTCCTGACGCTGCCGTGCGAGATCCAGCGAGACCAATACTGGCAGCGGCGACTGCAGCCAGGCGCTTGCTCTGCACATGCCCGAAGAGCGAATGAGCTTTTTGAGCGAACGGGCATGTGCAGAGCATGCGCCGGGGGCGTTGGCGAACCCTACGCGTCACTGCGGTTCATCACGAACCTGCCTCACTTCCGTGCCAACAGTTGCCGCTGAATCTCCCGCGCAAACAACCACAACCTGTCCTGCCCCCACAAAGCCAACAACTCCTTGCCGGTTTCATCGAGCAGCCGGAAGCTGGGCACACCCCACAGGCCCGCGTTGTACATCGCCATGCGATTGGCTTCCAACGGGCTCTCCCAACCGGGTTTGCCCACCAGCGGTTTAGCGCGGGTCCAGTCCAGGCCCGCCTGCTCGACCACCTTGCGCAGGCCTTTTTCCTTGTTGATGTTGACGCCTTCGGCAAACGCACAGCGCAGGAAGGCGCTGATGAGGGCGATGCCTTTGCCCTGCTCCACCGCCCACGGATACAGGGAGTAACCGTTGCGCGCGGGATCGCCGATCGGATCGTAGAAATTGCCAAAGGGCACGCCGGCGGCGCGTGCTTCCCGCGCGGTATCCCAGAAGATGTACATGCCTTTTTGCCGGGTGGCGGGCACGCCGCGCATCACCATGGGTAGTACCGGCCGCACCACGAGATTGACACCGGTGTCCTGCGCCAGCGCGACGGCTCTATCAAAGCTGATCGCCGTGTAGGGGCTGCGCAGCGAGGCATAGATCTCCAGCGTGAGCCTGCCAACATCCTTGAGGACAGCGGGTTCTATGCCGGGCCTCGGCACCAGCGGTGGCGCAGCGGGCTCCCGGTCGATGCCGAGATCGGCGAAGCGCTGTTCCAGGTGATACAGGCGGTCTACTCCCCAGTACCACTCTTTGCCGTAGTAGAACATCGCGCCTGAATAATGCCCGAGCTCCTCGCGCCTCGCGGTGCCCGCAGCAATGCGCTCGCTCGCAGTGGCGACGGTTGCGCAACCGTATTGCGCGGCCAGCTGTTGCAACGTCGCCTCGTCATCCGCCCACAACGCCCGGCCGACGGTTGCCGCGCGTTCGACAAAATCGTGGCTGGCCTGCGCTGCGAGGATGCGCTCGGCAAGTTGCACCAGTTGGGGGTTCAGTGCGGCGTCGTGGCATGGAAATTCCAGCCCGTATTCCACCGCAACATGCAAGGCATCGTAGCGTGACAGCTGCAACAGCAATTGTGGCTCGGGGGCATTCTTATCCCGCGGACCTGTGACCAGGTGACATTCTATTTGGATGTCATAGCGCTTGAGCAGTGCGTGCAGCACCTGCGCAGCGAGGTGGCTGTAACCGTCCTCAACCTGGTGGAAGTATTCAACGACGTGCGGATTGCCCGATCGAATCCGGGCTTTTTCGACGCTGGCGCGTTGCTTTGCCAGTCGCTGTGGCGTGCACAGCCGTGTCATCAATACGGACGTTGCCAGGCGCAGCGCCGCGCCGGGATCCATGGTCGCAGCGCCACCCTGCTCCTTGAACTGTTCGGTCATGCTATTGCGCTCCGCTGCCAGTCATCGCTGCACGATTTTCCCCGCATTTTGTGCAAACTGCTTCGCGGCGTCCTCGTCTTCCAGCAGGTTATCTATTTTCATCGGCACCTGCACACCCTGGCATAATCCGGGCTTTTCCTTCATGGCTGACAACCAGCGGTCGAGATTGTCCAGGCCATCCCTGGAGACTCCGGACCATTTGTACGTGCGCACCCAGCACCAGTTGGCGATATCGGCGATGGAGTAGTCATCGGCCAGCCATTCGCTGTCGCCCAGGCGCCGGTCCAGCACCTCGAACAGCCGCCGCGATTCGTTCTGGTAGCGGTCGATGGCAGGTTGGATCTTTTCCGGGAAGTAGCGGTAGAACACGTTCGCCTGTCCCATCATGGGGCCGATTCCGCCCATCTGGAACATCAGCCATTGCAACACCCGTGCACGGCCGGGGCGGTCAGTCGGCAATAATCGGCCGGCTTTTTCGGCGAGATAAATCATGATCGCGCCGGACTCAAACACCGCGAGGTTGTCGGCCTCCCGGTCCACGATAGCGGGAATCCTGCCATTCGGATTGATCGCCAGATACGCCGCGCTGCGTTGCTCACCGCTCGCCAGATCCACCGCATGGACTTCGTAGGGCAGGCCGAGTTCCTCCAGCGTGCAGGAGGCTTTATGGCCGTTAGGCGTGGAAGCTGTATACAGTTCGATCATGGTTGCATCCTCTGGTTGATGAGGGTTTCTCTCGGATCAGGTGCGTGAAATAATCCTGTGCAGTAGATCGGCAGTGAGGCGAACACTGGACTTTTTACTCAGGCCCTGGTGTTCGCGCAGCCTGTGCCAGTGTTCAAACGATGCAACCGCATCGACCATTTCACGCTCATCCGCAGGCAGGTTTTGTAATTCCGGCAGCCAGTCGTCAAGATCCTTGCGCAACTGGCGCTGCGCGCGCGCGTACTGCTCGCGCAGTATCGGATAACGCCACAGCTGCGCCTTGGTGGTAAGCAGGTGATTGCCAATCGCCTCGAATGCGAGCGCATGCTGTTCTACCGCATGCACCACACGTTCCTCCAGCGAGCCTGCGCGATCGCCGCCGCTGAACAGCCCCTGATACTGTTCGCGGATTCGGACATCGGCCGTGGCGAACAGGCTCTCCATGTCGGAAAAATGCCGGAACACCGAGCGGATTCCTACGCCTGCGCGCTCCGATACCTGCTGCGCGGTGGGAACAAGCACACCCTCCTCCACCAGTTTCAGCATGGCGTCGATGATGGCTTGTCGACTGCGTTCACTGCGCAGGCGGCGACCATCGGCCACGTTTTCTACGTTCTGTTTAGCCATTTTTATGCGCGTCCTGGCGGTGAATCGTGCACCACAGTCGGTGTGCGTCGCTCCCGCAAATGACACCATAGGTGCCATTTGTGTACAAGACATGGGGCACTGTCGCGTCAGCCGTGTGGCTGCCTCGTGACATTGTCGGCATCAACATCTGGCGACGATGTCCTCGGCGAGGCGCGTGATACCGGCAACCGGATCCTTGCCCAATGCGAGCACCGGCACGATGATGCGTGAAGCGCCGGCAGCTTCGAAGGCCTTTATTGCGTCCAGACCGCCCTGCATGTTCCACATGCACGAGATCTCGATCTCCGCCGGGTTCCTGCCTATGGCTGCGCAGGCTGCGGCCAGCGGCACCAATTGTTCCGCCAACGCGCCGGCATTATCCACCGGCAGGAACCAGCCGTCGCCGTGGCGCGCCACGCGCTCATAAATTTTCCCCTTGTTGCCGCCCACGATGATCGGGATGCCGGCTTTACCGGGGATGGGGTAACTCTTGAATCCGGACCAATCGATAAACTCACTGCGATGCTCCACCACATCACCGGACCAGACTTTTCTCATCGCGGCGACGTAATCGTCAAAGCGCGCTCCGCGGCGCTCGTAGGGCACACCCATCGCGTCAAACTCCTCGCGCAGCCAACCGATACCAGCACCGAGCATGAAGCGCCCCCCGGATACAAAATCCAGGCTGGCCGCCTGCTTTGCGAGCAGCAGTGGGTTGGCCTGGGACAGGATATTGACCCCCGTGCCCAGCTTGAGGGTTTTGGTGTGTGCGGCGATCGTGGCCAGCGCGATCAACGGGTCGACAAAGTTGGTCTCGGGGCTCGCGCCCATCTTGCCGTCGGCACTGTAGGGATATTTGGACGCGTAGTCCTGCGGCACCATCACATGTTCAAAGGTCCACACCGATTCGATACCCACTGACTCCGCCAGTTGCGCAAGACCGACGATTTGCTCAACGCTTTTGACACCGACGTTGACCGGTACAAGTCCGAATTTCACAGGTTTGACTCCTATCAATGTATGCGGCGCAGGAAACTGCCCCGCAACCAGTTCCAACTGCCCTTTCCGCCGCTCCAGCCAATGTCGCAACGGAACATTCATCGCAGCGAGGCCACCCACGGATTCCAGCAGTGTATCGGCCCTCGCCCTCTCATCACCCGCCAGCGATTGATAGTGCGACCAGGCGCGCTGGAACAGCCACTGGGCGTAACTACTGATGCACCGTTCGCCCGTGGCGGACCCGAAGGTAAATCGATGCATGCCGAGAAACCGGGGATACTGCCCCCTGGGGGATTGGCTTCCAGCCAGGCGCTGTTGTGCTCGATAGCATCCAGAACATCCGGCAGGTGATCCTTGCACATCGTCGCCAGGATCGGCAGCAGTATTTCGGGTATGCGGTCATCCGCGAGGAACTCCCCGGCCAGCGGCTGCGGATTATTCATGCGCTCCACCCAGGCGTACACATGGGGCGCACGCGCCTGCATCAGCGCCTTGGGGACCGGGTCACGACCCAGGTGCGCGTAGAGCGGACCCATGAACCCGAAGTCACCGATACTGGGGCGAGACCCCAACAGGAAATCGAACCTGGCAAAATGCTGATCCAATTGCGCCAGGAATTCCAGGTAGCCCGCCTCAATGCCGGGTATGGTCTGCGCGGTAATCCCCAGCGCGGGCACCATGCCGCTGAAGGGCCGGGAGGTTTTTGCGCCAATGGCGATTTGCTCCTCGTAACTCGCCGTGGGTGCGCTGAGTTTGCCAAATTCGGACATGACGAAGTCATGTTGCTGATCGAGCACGCTCCAGCGGTAATGCATCGCCGGGATAAGCAGCCACTCGTCGCCGTACAACTCAAGCAACAGGGCAACCAGTCGTTGCACCGGCCCTGCAGGGTACACCGACGCTTGCGGATGTCGTTGCTCGAGAAAATCGATGATGTCGGTTGTGTCCTGTACGTACTCGCCCGCCGCCGTTTCCAGGACTGGAATGATGGGCGCACCGATTTTCGGGCGGATGATATTCAGGTAGACGTCCCGGCTAGCGACCCTCTCCTCCCAGCGCAGTCCTTTGAAGCGCAGGTACGCGCGCGCCTTGCCGGTAAACAAAGAGTGTTCGCTGCCGTAAAGAACGTAGTCAACGAGCATGGGTGGGTCTCCTGTCCACTCGGAGTAGTTATTGACACAGATAGTGTCATTATTGTGTGGTGTGATCAATCTTCTTGCGACCTATTCCCGCTTTTTTGCCTCTTGAACTAGGTATATAGTTGACCGTGCTTTAACCTATACTTGCTAAGCTGTTGTTATATAACTGATAGATAGTCGAGTTGCGACATTGAGCTGGTCTTTTCCCGAATGAACTTTATGCCAAAAGCTGAATCAATAGTGCGTAACTTGGACGCGCAGCGTGCTGTGCTCAAAATACCGGCAACAGCACCGGCAACGCCGCCCACAACACTTCCGACAACGCCCATATCAGGTGACACTATTTTGAATCCTTTGCGATACATCCAGGGCGCGCGCCTCCTGGCCTTCACTGCGGTGTTGTTTGGCTCACTGGCAAATCCCGCCTGGAGCTTGATGGAATACACGGATGCCCAGCGAGCGACCATCGTCGAAATCGTCGAGCAACTGCAGGAGCGTCATTACGCCAAGCTGGATTACGACGACCAACTGTCTTCACAACACCTGGATAACTATATTGACGGCCTGGACAGCAGCAAGATGTTTCTCCTCCAGTCCGATATAGCCGAGTTCGAGCAGTATCGTTCGCTGATGGATGACGAAGTGCAGGAAGGGAAGGTCGACGCGGGTTTTGCCATCTTTAACCGATTCCATCAGCGTTTGCAGGATAGGCTCGACAAGGTGATCACTACCCTGCCGGAGGCGGTGGCGGCCATGGATTTTACCGTCGATGAAAGCATTTCCCTCGATCTGGAAAATCGCAAGTGGGCTGCCGACGAAGCAGAGCTGGACGATCGTTGGCGCAAGCAGTTAAAGAACCAGGTGCTCAGCCTGAAACTGGCCGACAAGCCGGTCGATGAGATCGTGCCCACCCTGGAGAAGCGCTATAAAAACCAGCTGAAAAGTGTCAAGCAATACAACAGCCAGGACGTTTTCCAGATCTACGCCAACGCCCTGACCGAGCTGTACGATCCGCATACCAATTATTTGTCGCCGCGTTCCACCGAGAACTTCAATATCAATATGAGCCTGTCGCTGGAAGGTATCGGCGCGGTATTGAAGATGGAAGACGAGTACACCAAGGTCAGCAGCCTGGTGGCCAAGGGGCCGGCGGACAAACAGGGCGAGTTGCACCCGGCCGATCGGATCGTTGCCGTGGGCCAGGGTGAGGACGGCGCGCTGGAAGATGTAATCGGCTGGCGACTGGATGAGGTCGTGGAGTTGATACGCGGGCCCAAGGACACGATCGTGCGCCTTGAGGTGGTCCCGGCAAAATCAAAGTCTACCGACGAGCGCAAAGTCATCACGATTGTGCGCAATAAAGTGAAGCTTGAGGAACAGTCCGCGCAGAAAAAAATCCTTGAAATTCCCCAGGGTGACCAGGTCATAAAGATCGGGGTGATCGATATTCCCGCGTTTTACATTGATTTCGATGCAATGCGCCGCAATGAAGCCGACTACAAAAGCACAACAAGGGACGTCAAAAACCTGCTGCAGGAATTGCAGAACGAGGGTGTTGACGGCATTGTCATTGACTTGCGTAACAACGGCGGCGGCTCCCTGCAGGAAGCCAATGAACTGACGGGCCTGTTTATCGAATACGGTCCAACGGTGCAGATCCGTCATTCCTCCCGGCGCGTGTGGCGAGATGGCAAACGCCTGAAAGGCCCCTATTACGAAGGTCCACTGGTAGTGCTGGTAAATCGCCTGAGCGCCTCGGCCTCCGAGATTTTTGCAGGAGCCATGCAGGACTACCAGCGCGCCATCATCGTGGGCGACCGGTCATTCGGCAAGGGGACCGTGCAGACGCTCATCCCCCTCACCGAAGGCCAGTTGAAGATCACCGAGAGCAAGTTTTACCGTATTTCCGGCGAGAGCACGCAGCACCGCGGAGTGGTGCCCGACGTGGAGTTTCCGTCTATCTACAACACCGATGAAATTGGCGAGAGCGCATTGGATCACGCATTGAATTGGGACAACATCAGTCCGATACAGCACAGCGATTACGGCGACCTGGCTGCCATATTGCCCGCCCTGCAGTCGCAGTTTCACGAGCGCAGCGGCCTCAATCCCGATTTCGTCTTCCTGGAAGACCAGGTCACTCTCGCGCAGCAGACTCGTGAGATCAAAGAGCTGCCGCTGAAAGAATCCGCACGTATCGCGCTGCGCGACAGCCAGGAAGCCAAAGCCCTGAGTATCGAAAACAAACGGCGCAAGGCAGCGGGAGAGGAATTGCTGACGGCCCTGGAGGTGGACGACGAGGCCACTGATGAGCTGGATGAAGATGCGGAGCTGGAAGCAGATGAAGACGGCGTCGATGAAGAGGAAGCTGATGATGTCCTGCTCGAGGAAGCCGGGCACGTACTCATTGACGCGCTATTGCTGAAACAACAAAGCGTGGCACTGAACCATGACAAGAGGGTCGTGAACTAAACCTCCACCTCGCCAAACCACGACAGTGTTGCATGCAGGCGTACCACATTCCCGACAATGATCAGCGTCGGTGCTGAGGGCTGGGCTCGCGCTACGACGTCAACCATCGTCGCCAGGGTGCCCAGCAAGACTTTCTGCTCCAGGGTGGTACCTCGCTCAATCAACGCTACCGGTGTGTCGGGTGATCGTCCATGCGCCTGCAACTGCGCGCATATGTCCGGCAGTCCCACCAGCCCCATGTAAAACACCAGCGTCTCAGTGGGCGACTGGAACGAACTCCAGTCGTGCTCCACGGAATTGCCCTTGAGATACCCCGCCACAAAGCGCACGGATTGTGCATAATCGCGGTGTGTCAGCGGAATACCCGCGTAGCAGGCGGCGCCATTGGCGGCAGTTATTCCAGGCACTACCTGGAAAGGAATCCGGTGTTTGGCCAGCAGTTCGATCTCCTCGCCTCCGCGGCCAAATATAAAGGGATCGCCGCCTTTCAGTCGCACGACTCGCTTCCCCTGCAGGGCCAGGTCCACCAGCAACTGGTTGATGGTTGTCTGCTCCACGCTGTGATCGGCGCGGCGCTTGCCCACATAGATCCGCTGTGCATCGCGTCTGGACATATCGACAATGGCCGGGGCTACCAGACGGTCGTAGAGTACGACATCCGCGCTTTGCAATAATCTTGCCGCCTTGAAGGTGAGCAAATCCGGATCGCCTGGCCCGGCGCCCACCAGATACACCTCGCCCTTGTAAAGTGCCCCGGTGTCCTGCAGGCGCTCGCGCAGTTGTTCTTCGGCCGCGCTCTCCCTGCCGACCAACACGTGCTCAGCGATCGTGCCCTCCAGGGCCTGTTCCCAGAACAGCCGGCGCGCGGTGTCCTGCGGTATCGCGCCCTTTACCAGGTCGCGAAAGCGTCCGGCGAATCCTGCCAGTTTCCCGTATGCGGCAGGTACCAACGCCTCAATCTTGCGGCGCATTATCCGCGCCAGCACGGGACTGCGTCCGCTACTGGTGATGGCGATCAACAGTGGATCACGGTCGACTATGGAAGGAAAAATAAACGTACACAGCTCCGGCGCATCGACCACGTTTACCTGGATGGACTGGCGCACGGCATCGCGAAACACCTGTTCGTTCACCGTCTTGTCGGGCGTGGCCGCCACCACCAGAGTCCTGCCGTGCAGATCCGCCTCGCGGTACTCCCGTTGCTGCCACACACCGGTGTTTTCAGCCAGTAGCGCCTGCAGTTCGGCGGTGATCGTCGGCGCCACGACGGTCAACCCAGCGCCCGCCCGCAGCAGCAGCCGCGCCTTGCGCGTAGCCACATTCCCTCCGCCCACCAGCAGGACCGGTGTTCCAGTCAGTCGCAGGCAAACCGGGAGAAACTCCAAGGTCTTATCCCCCGAGAATGCCGAGGCCGCCCATGTAGGGCTGAAGCGCGTCGGGCACCGCGATTGTGCCGTCGGCGCGCTGGTAGTTTTCCATAATGGCGACCAGGGTGCGTCCCACGGCGAGGCCAGAGCCGTTCAAGGTGTGCAGCAGTTCTGGTTTGCCGGTAGCCGGATTGCGCCAGCGCGCCTGCATCCTGCGCGCCTGGTAATCACCGAAATTGCTGCAGGAAGATATTTCCCGGTAGGTGTCCTGGGCTGGCAGCCACACCTCCAGATCATAGGTTTTCTGTGCAGCGAAACCGATATCGCCGCTGCAGAGGATGACCTTGCGATACGGTAATTCCAACCGTTGCAAGACGGCCTCCGCATGACCTACCAGGGCTTCCAGTGCGTTCTCCGATTCATCTGCGCGCACCAGTTGCACGAGTTCCACCTTCTCGAACTGATGCTGGCGAATCAGCCCCCTGGTGTCTCTGCCGTAGCTGCCTGCTTCACTGCGAAAGCACGGCGTATGACAGGCAAACCGGATGCCGCCAGCGCCAAGCTCGGCGTCTTCAAAGATTCTATCGCGCGCGATGTTGGTCACAGGGACTTCCGCTGTCGGAATCAGGTACAGGTCCTGATCAGCGTGTAACTTGAACAGATCCTCCTCAAACTTGGGTAGCTGGCCGGTACCCAGCAGGGAATCCCGATTGACGATGTACGGCACATATACCTCTGCGTACCCGTGTTCCTCGGTATGCAGATTGAGCATGAACTGGATCAAAGCACGGTGGAGTCGCGCCAGGTCCCGATACATCACGGTAAAACGGGACCCGGTTATTTTTCCGGCAGTTTCGCTGTCCAGCAGGTGCAGGCCCTCACCCAGCGCGACGTGATCCTTTACCCCGAAATCAAAATGTCGCGGCTCGCCCCAGCGTGCAACTTCCAGATTGTCCGCCTCGCTGCTGCCGCGCGGCACCTCCAGTGCCGGCACATTGGGCGTCGCAAGCAGGAGTTCCTCGATCTCAGCCTGCGCCTGTTTCGCCTGCTCTGTCAGCGCGTCAAGCTGCGCCGAGATTTTCTCCAGCGTAACGTTTACCTGCGCCTTGGCTTCATCCACGCTGATGCCCTGGCTCACCAGAGTCCCGATTTTCTTCGACGCGCTTTTGCGCTCGGCCAACAGGTTCTGGCTGTCGATGTCCGCCTGCTTGCGCCTCGCATCCAGCGCGGTGAAATGCTCTACGTCGAAGTGAAAGCCGCGAGTCGCCAGTGCGCTGGCAATGCCCTGCGGGTCCTGCCTGACCGTTTTGATATCCAACATCCTGATAATTCCTGTACCAGTATTAAAAAATGCGTCTGGACCAGCGGTTAAACCAGTGTCCGGGTTAACTGCATGGCGAGTCCCGCCATTGCGACACAGACAATTGCGCTGCCAACCATATAACCTGCGGCCTGGACCGCATGGCCGGCCTCGAACAGCGCGATTGTCTCCAGCGAGAACGTCGAGAAGGTTGTGAAGGCGCCAAGGAAACCCACCATCAAGACACCCCGCCAATCGGCGTGGACCAAGTGTCGCTCCACAATCAATACGTAGAGAATGCCGATAACAAATGAGCCCAGCATGTTCACTACCAGTGTCCCGAGGGGAAACGCTCCTGCCCAGAAGCGGTGCACCCAGTCCGCGAGTAGATACCGCGATACAGCTCCGGACGCTCCCCCGAGAGCGATGAATACAAGATACTTCATGCGTGCGAAACCGTCTTAATCGTAGCGGCGTAGTGTACTGGTTTTGTCCCGCTCTCGCAGGTATTTGAGCTTTTCCTGGATCTTCTGCTCCAGCCCGCGATCCACCGGGAAATAGTACTGCCTGTCCCGCAGCGATGCGGGAAAATAATTCTCGCCGGCGGCGTAGCCCTCCGCCTCATCGTGGGCGTAACGGTACTCTGCGCCATGCTCCATACTTTTCACTAACGCTGTCGGCGCATTGCGCAGGTGCAACGGAACCTCGTCCGTGCCCGACTGCTCCACGTCAGCCCGCGCCGCGTTGAAAGCGGCATACACAGCGTTGCTTTTGGCCGCGCAGGCCAGATAGACGATGGCCTGTGCGATGGCCAGTTCACCCTCCGGGCTTCCCAGCCGCTCCTGCACCTGCCAGGCTTCGAGTGCCAGGGTCAGCGCGCGCGGATCGGCATTGCCGATATCCTCACTGGCCATGCGTACCACGCGGCGCGCAATGTAGAGTGGATCGCAGCCGCCATCCAGCATGCGGCATAACCAGTACAACGCCGCGTCCGGTGCACTGCCGCGAACAGCTTTGTGCAATGCGCTGATCTGGTCGTAGAACAGGTCGCCGCCTTTGTCGAAGCGCCGCAACGAGGCCTGCAACACCTCCTCCAGCGTCCTGGCGGTAATCCTACCCTCCTCTGCCAGATCCGCTGCCAGTTCCAGCAGGTTCAGCGCCCGGCGCGCGTCACCGTCGGCTTGCTGTGCAATCAACTGCAGGCATCCTTGATCCATGCTGATGTCGAGCGCGAGTGCGGCCAAACCGCGCAGTAATACCGCTTCAAGTTCCTGTGCCTCGAGCGGGCGCAACTTATACACGCGTGCCCGGGACAACAACGCATTGTTCAGTTCGAAAGACGGGTTTTCGGTGGTGGCGCCAATAAAAATCACCGTGCCATCCTCGACGTAGGGCAGGAAGGCATCCTGTTGGGCCTTGTTGAAACGGTGCACCTCGTCGACAAACAGCACGGTGTCCCGTCTCTGGACTTTATGCTGCCGTGCCTGCGCGATGGCCTCGCGGATATCCTTGACCCCACTCAGCACGGCGGACAACTGCAGAAAATGCGCGTTCGCATGCTCCGCAGCGATCCTTGCCAGCGTCGTTTTACCCACGCCCGGCGGGCCCCAGAAGATCATTGAGTGCAACTGGCCGGTGTCGATCGCCTGGCGCAGCGTTTTACCCGGCCCGAGGATGTGGTCCTGCCCGGCATAGTCCGCCAGCGTGCGCGGTCGCAGGCGGGCAGCGAGTGGCTGGTAACCCTGCGCGCCGTTAGTGCCCTCCTGTGAGGAGGCTGTATCCGGCGCGCTGAACAGATCACTCGTCATAATAGAAAAGATCGGCCTCCGGTGGCGGCGTGAACGCAAAATCCGCGCTGCTGAGTGCACTTTCACTGTCCAGGTCGGCGAACTTGATGACCACATCCTGGTCCAGGTTATCGCGAATTTCCATGCCCGTTATCCGCGCCCCGTCCAGGAACAGCGTGAGCTGCTTGAACCCGACGCCCGGTGATAACGGCGTGAGTACAAAGGTATCTTCGGCCGAAGGCGCTGGCTTGCGCTCGACATGGAACTTTTCCCGCAGGGCCGATTCGTCGCCACCGAGGATTTGCAGCGGTGTCATATCGGCATTGGTAGTGACCGGGCGGCGCGTGACTGTCTCGAGATCGCGATCGAAATGCCACAGATACTCAGGGCCCGCGATTATCAACTGCTGGTCAGGACTTAGTATTTCCCAGGAGAAATAGCCCGGTCGCAACAGGCGAAACCGGCCGCTGGATTCCGCCAACAGGAGCTTATCCTGCCCGTACTGCTGTTGCGTGAAACTGCCCTGCAGGCGCTTGACAGGCTCCAGGGCAGCGAGCAGTTCGTTGACGTCGCTGTCAGTCTGGGCAGACACCAGCAGCGGCATGAGTCCCAGCCACAGGGTGAGTAGAATTTTCATCATCGTTTTTCCAGTTGCCGGTTCAGGCTTCACGAGGGGGAGGCGCCAGCACTTCACGCTGGCCGTTGGTGCCCATATCGGAGACTACACCCGCCGCTTCCATTGCCTCGATCAGGCGCGCTGCGCGATTGTACCCAATGCGCAACTTGCGCTGCACGGACGATATGGAGGCGCGACGGCTCTGCGTCACGTAGTACACGGCCTCGTCGTACAGGCTGTCATTCTCGCTGTCATCTTCGGCGGCCTCGGACTGCAATTCGCCAGGAGTCACCGGCGTGTTGCTGCCTTCGTCGAGCAGGCCTTCAATGTAGAGAGGCTTGCCGCGTCGCTTCCAATCGGCCACAACACGGTGCACTTCCTCGTCACTGCAGAAGGCGCCATGCACCCGATTCGGCACGCCGCTGCCCGGTGGCAGATACAACATGTCGCCGTGGCCCAATAGCTGCTCTGCCCCGCCCTGGTCCAGGATCGTGCGGGAATCAATTTTGGACGAGACCTGGAAGGCGATTCGGGTGGGGACGTTGGCCTTGATCAGGCCGGTGATGACGTCCACTGACGGGCGCTGCGTCGCCAGTACCAGGTGGATGCCAGCGGCGCGCGCTTTCTGGGCGATACGGGCGATCAATTGCTCCACTTTCTTGCCGACCACCATCATCATGTCGGCGAATTCGTCAATCACCACCACGATGCTGGGCAGCCGTTCGAGATCGGGCGGGGTTTGCTCCTCGTCGGTGGCGGCGAACATCGCATCGGGTTTCCACAGAGGGTCCGATATCGGCGTACCCGATTTCAGCGCGTCCTCGACCTTGCGGTTATAGCCCGCCAGGTTGCGCACGCCCAATGACGCCATCAGTTTGTAGCGCCGCTCCATCTCCGCCACGCACCAGCGCAGGCCGTTGGCGGCGTCTTTCATATCGGTAATCACCGGCGTGAGCAAGTGCGGAATGCCGTCGTAGACGGACAGCTCCAGCATCTTCGGATCGACCAGGATCATGCGCACATCCGCCGGCCCGGATTTGAACAGCAGGCTCAGCAGCATGGAGTTCACGCCGACGGACTTGCCCGAACCGGTGGTGCCGGCGACCAGCAAGTGTGGCATTTTGGCCAGGTCAGCTACCACCGGCAGACCCGAGATATCGTGGCCCAGGGCCAGCGTCAGCGGTGATTTGGATTGCTCAAACGCCTTGGACGACAGCACTTCCCGGAAATTGACAATTTCGCGGTGTTCATTGGGAATTTCGATGCCGACCACGGATTTACCGGGTATCACCTCCACCACGCGCACGCTGATGACCGCCAGCGAACGGGCGAGGTCCTTGGCCAGGCCAGAGATCCGCGAAGCCTTGACGCCGGCGGCGGGTTGCAGCTCGAAGCGCGTGACGACCGGCCCCGGGTATACCGCCACCACCTCGGCCGAGACGCCAAAATCCAGCAGTTTCAGTTCGAGCAATTTCGATAAACCCTCCAGCGCCTCATTGGAGAACCCTTTGTCGGGGTCTTTCACCATCTCGTCGAGCAATTCCAGCCGCGGCAAATCGCCGGTCGCCGGCGCCTCGAACAAGGGCTGTTGCTTCTCCCGCTCGATGCGGTCGCTCTTTTCCACCGGCGCTTTCAACGATTTGATCTTGGGCGGCTGTCGCTGCCGGTTTTTTTCCACATGCTCGGTGATCACCAGCTTGCGTGCTTCCACCGCCTTCTCCCGCCTGCGGGCATCGCGAAAATCCGTAAAGCCGACTTCGAAGCGGGCCCTGGCCCTGGTGAAGGTCCTGATGCTCCACGCCCCGATCTGCTCCAGCAGGCGGAGCCAGCTGAGATCAGTAAAAATGGTCATGCCGAACAGGAAGATCGCCAGCAGGATCAGGCGGCTGCCGACGGCACTGAACGCTACCGTAAAACCGCTGCTGATCGCCTGTCCCAGAATGCCACCCGCTCCTTGCGGTAACCCGGAGGATCCGGAGTCATTCATCGCCGCAAGGGAGGTGCCGGCAATCATTACCAACACCAGGCCGAGCGCGCGGATGCCAAACGTGGTCCAGTCGAAGCTCTTTTCCGGGTGGCGCTGCAACACCAGCACGACCGCGCGGTAAGCGAGCAGCACCGGGAACAGAAATGCGGCATAACCGACCAGTGAAAAGAAGACATCCGCCAACCAGGCGCCCGTCGGCCCTCCCAGGTTATGGATGGGTGCACCACTGCCGGTGGCCGACCAACCGGGGTCCCTGTCACTGTACGTGAGCAGCGCCATCAGCAGGTAAACACACACGGCTGTCACACCGATAAACGCACCCTCGCGAAACCTGGAGCCGAGAAAGTTGCTTGTGTTAGTACTATCGGGCACGGCCTTGATCGTCCTTGCGAAGTGTGTGTAGCGGAAAACTGCCTGTGCGAGACACCGCTATCGAGGTCATAGCAAGAAGTAATTGTGCGCTCATTTGTGTTTTATTTCAAAAGGTTATGCAGATTATTTAAACTGCCTCTGATCTTTGTCGGAAGCCGGGGTTTAAAGTACCATAGTCGGCCCCAATACAGAACGGATTGGCCCGCCGTCCGGCGGTAATTCAGCTTGAGCAGGAAGCAACTCCATGAGTGACATGCAACACCACCGCCTGATAATCCTCGGCAGCGGCCCCGCCGGCTATACCGCCGCCGTGTACGCCGCGCGCGCCAACCTGAGACCGATAGTAATCACCGGTATTCAGCAGGGCGGGCAGTTGACCACCACCACCGAAGTTGAAAACTGGCCGGGTGGCCCGGCCGACCTGCAGGGCCCGCAATTGATGCAACAGATGCAGGAACACGTGGAGCGCTTTGACGCGCAGGTGGTATTCGATCATATCGAATCCGTGGACCTCAGTTCACGCCCATTCCAGCTTCGCGGTACGGCCAACTATAGCTGCGATGCGCTGATTATCGCCACCGGGGCATCTGCCCAGTATCTCGGCCTGCCTAGCGAGGAGGCGTTTGCCGGCAAGGGCGTCAGTGCCTGTGCCACGTGCGACGGTTTTTTCTACCGCAACAAGAAAGTAGCAGTCATCGGCGGCGGTAATACGGCTGTGGAAGAGGCACTGTATTTGTCCAATATCGCCTCCGAAGTGGTTCTGGTGCATCGTCGGGACAGCCTGCGCTCGGAAAAAGTCCTGCAGGACAGGCTGTTTGCGCGACAGAAAGAAGGCAAAGTCAAAATCCTGTGGAACCACACATTAGATGAGATCGTGGGCGATGCAACCGGTGTCACCGGCATGCGCGTGAAAGCCGTGAAAGACAACACCGTCGACTTGGTGGACCTGGCCGGCGTATTTATCGCCATCGGTCACAAACCCAACACCGATATATTCGCCGGCCAGCTTGAGATGAAGGACGGCTACCTGACTATTCACAGTGGCACCAACGGAAATGCAACTGCCACCAGCATCCCCGGCGTGTTCGCCGCGGGTGATGTGGCGGACCATGTCTACCGTCAGGCGGTCACGTCTGCCGGTTTTGGTTGCATGGCGGCATTGGACGCGGAGAAGTATCTCGACGCCCTCTGATCGGCCATCCGCATGCGACGAGTTCCGTACCTGGACAGCGACAGCGAGTTTCCCCCGACCTGTGAGGCGTTGGAGAACCCGAATGGGCTGCTGGCTGCCGGGGGCGGGCTTTCGACCGGGCGCTTGCTCGACGCCTATCGCCATGGGATTTTTCCCTGGTACGAAGCGCCGCAACCCGTGTTGTGGTGGACCCCCGATCCGCGTTCCGTCCTGTTTCCCGACGAATTGCACATCTCGCGCTCCCTGCGCCGGAGGCTTAAGTCGGATACCTTCAGTCTTGCTGTCGATCAGCAGTTCATCACGGTTATGCGTGCATGTGCGCAGTTGCGTCGCCAAGGGGGTGGTACCTGGATTGATGACGACATGGTCGCGGCCTACGGACGTTTGCACACACTGGGATACGCGCACTCGGTAGAGGTCACCGACGCCGACGGAGCCCTGGTCGGTGGACTGTACGGCGTGGCGCTGGCCGGGTGTTCTTCGGCGAATCGATGTTCAGCCGCGCAACTGATGCGTCAAAAGTTGCGCTGGTTGCGCTGGTTTTCATGTTGAAACGCGGCGGATTCCACATGATCGACTGCCAGGTGGAGAACGGGCATTTGAACTCGCTGGGCGCCCGAAACATTAACAGGCTGGACTTCGAACAGCGTCTTGAGCAAACTATCCATGTGGAACCTGACCGCGATATCTGGCAGCTACCGGCCAATTGTGGAGATTTGCTTTGACGTCATCCCTCCGAGATCTCAAGGTGTACACCACCTACCCGCACAGTTGCAGCTACCTGGAAAATCAGGAAGCCACCACCTTATTTGTGGATCCCCGCCAACCGGTAGACCAGAAACTGTACAGCAAACTCTCAGTGCTGGGGTTCCGCCGCAGTGGCAACCATATCTATCGGCCGCACTGCGCGCAGTGCAACGCCTGTGTGCCCGCCCGCATTCCGGTCGCCGCGTTCGAACCCAGGCGCGGGCAATCGCGTATTGCGCAGCGCAACCAGGATTTGCGCATTGTCTGCACGGACCAGATCAATGACGATGAAGCTTTCGATCTCTACCATCGCTACATCAGCTTGCGGCATGCCGATGGTGATATGTACCCCCCTGACCGCGAACAGTACGAGGCATTCCTTAACAGTGTCTGGAACTGCACGCGCTACTTCCGCTTTTACGACAAAGGCAGGCTTATCGCGGTCGCTGTCGTCGACACGCTGGAAGATGGCTTGTCGGCCATCTACACGTTTTTTGATCCGACAGTGAACCGGCGCAGCCTCGGCGTCTACGCCATTCTGTGGGAAATTGAACAGACGCGAAAAATGGGCCTCGAGTATCTCTACCTCGGCTACTGGATTCGCGACTGCCAGAAAATGTCCTACAAAGCCGACTATCGCCCGCTGCAGGTGTATCAAAACAGCCGCTGGGCGACGTTGATCTGAAGTCTCTACCCCCTCTGATCCTGAGTCTCCAGCCGCCCTGATCTTGAGTCTCTCCCTGCTCGGATGTGACGCCGCACGGTCCCCTTCGGTGCCCGCTGAGCGCGCCGTATATTACGCTAGCGCTGGCACCGGGATTCAGGCAAAATGCCCGCTCTTTTGAAACGAGGATTGCCGCCTAATGGCAAAAGAAGACCAAATTGAAATGGAGGGCGAGGTCATCGATACCCTGCCTAACACTACTTTCAGAGTGAAGTTGGAAAACGGCCACGTTGTGACCGCGCACATTTCAGGGAAGATGCGCAAAAACTATATCCGCATTTTAACCGGTGACAAGGTACGGGTGGAACTCACGCCTTACGACCTGACCAAGGGACGCATCACCTACCGCGAGCGATAAGTTCGTTTAGCTGTCCTGAAGTTCCGCCTCTTCTTCGCTTACCGTTACTTCCAGCCTGTTTTCCGCAGCGTTGACCCTGACCAGCGCTGTACCACCTGACTGCGATAACGCTCCAAACAGCACCAGTTCCGCCAACGGCTTTTTGATGTGCTCCTGGATCACCCTCTCCATGGGACGAGCTCCCATGTGGATATCGTAGCCCTTTTCCACCAGCCACAGGCGAGCCTCGACATCGACGTCCAGCGTCACGCGCTTGTCATCGAGCTGGGCCTGCAATTCCGTGAGGAATTTATCGACCACGGTGAGGATGACATCCTCGGCCAACGGTTGGAACTGCACGATGCTGTCCAGGCGATTGCGAAACTCCGGGGTGAACATCCGGTTGATCGCTTCCATGCCATCGGTACTGTGGTCCTGGCTCGTAAAGCCAATGGTGCGGCGACTGATGCTTTCCGCGCCGGCGTTCGTGGTCATCACCAGAATGACATGGCGAAAATCCGCCTTGCGTCCATTGTTGTCGGTCAGCGTTCCGTGGTCCATCACCTGTAACAACAGGTTAAACACGTCCGGGTGCGCCTTCTCGATCTCGTCGAGCAATACTACCGCATGCGGGTGCTGCGTCACCGCATCCGTCAACAACCCGCCCTGATCAAAGCCGACATAGCCAGGCGGCGCGCCGATCAGGCGAGATACAGTGTGCCGTTCCATGTACTCCGACATGTCGAAGCGAATGAGTTCCAGGCCCAGCAACCGCGCTAACTGGCGAGTCACTTCTGTTTTGCCCACGCCGGTAGGCCCTGCGAGCAAGAATGAGCCAATGGGCTTTTCGCCCGCCCGCAGACCCGCGCGCGCCAGTTTGATGGATGTCGCCAGACTGGTGATGGCCTGGTCCTGGCCGAAAACGACCATCTGCAGATTTTTCTCCAGCTTCTGCAACGTTTCCTTATCGTTGCTGCTGACAGCTTTCGGCGGTATCCGGGCGATCTTCGCAATCACCGCCTCGATCTCACTCACACCGATCACCTTCTTGCGCCGTGAGGCGGGCAGTAATTGCTGGAAGGCACCTGCCTCGTCGATCACATCGATCGCTTTATCGGGCAGGAAGCGGTCATTAATGTAGCGACTGGCAAGGTCTGTCGCAACGCGCAGTGCCTTGTCGGTATAGCGCAGGCCATGGTGCTCCTCAAACCGGGATTTCAGGCCCTTCAGTATTTTGTAGGCGTCGTCGGCACTGGGTTCCATCACATCAATTTTCTGGAAGCGGCGACTGAGGGCTTTATCCTTGTCAAAAATACCGCGGTATTCGTGGAAGGTGGTGGACCCGATGCAGCGCAGTTTCCCGGAGCTGAGCAGCGGCTTGAGCAGATTGCTGGCATCCATGACACCGCCAGATGCAGCGCCGGCACCGATGATGGTATGGACTTCGTCGATAAACAGGATCGCCTTATCGCGTTTCTTCAGCTCTGCCAACATGCCTTTAAAGCGCTTTTCGAAATCACCGCGGTATTTGGTTCCGGCCAGTAGTGAACCCAAATCCAGTGAGTACACCACGCTATCCTTGAGGATATCGGGCACGTCGCCATCGACAATCTTCTTCGCCAACCCTTCCACAATGGCGGTTTTACCCACGCCTGACTCCCCGACCAGCAGAGGATTATTCTTGCGCCTGCGCGCCAGTATCTGCGTGACGCGTTCCACTTCATCGAGACGACCTATCAGTGGATCAATACGCCCTGCAGCTGCCTCGGCGTTCAGGTTGGTGGTGAAATTATCCAGGGGATTGGACTCGCCCTCCTCACCGCGGTTTTCATCACCGCCGGTGTGGCCGGATTCGGGCGATTCACCGTCATTGGACACTTTGGAGATGCCGTGGGTCATGTAGTTGACGACATCCAGGCGCGCCACGCTCTGCGTTTTCAGGAAAAAGACAGCCTGGCTTTCCTGTTCACTGAAAATGGCTACCAGAACATTGGCGCCGGTCACCTCGCTTTTGCCTGACGACTGCACATGAAAAACCGCGCGCTGCAACACGCGTTGGAATCCCAACGTCGGTTGTGTGTCGCGCTGCTCTTCTTCTTCAGGGATCAGCGGCGTTGTGGCGTCCACAAACTCCACCAGGTCGCCGCGCATGCTGCCGATATCGGCACCGCAGGCTTTCAGCACGCGGATGGCGTCGTTGTTATCCAGCAGTGCCAGCAACAGATGCTCGACCGTCATGAACTCGTGACGTTTCGCCCTGGCGCCTCGGAAGGCGTCATTCAGCGTGTGTTCCAGATCCTTACTCAGCATAATGACGCTCCGGGGATCTACCCCTCCACAGCTTCGATTTCACATAACAGGGGATGTTCATTTTCCCGGGCATACTGGTTTACCTGGGCGGCCTTCGTTTCAGCAATATCCTGCGTATAAATGCCGCATACACCTTTGCCCTGTGTGTGCACGGTCAGCATAACATGGGTCGCCTGCTCCCGGTTCATACGGAAAAAGATTTCCAGCACTTCAACCACGAACTCCATCGGTGTGTAGTCGTCATTGATCAACACGACCTTGAACAGCGACGGGCGCTTGAGTTGCGGCTTGGATTCTTCCAGCGCAAGTCCGCTCGAAGAATTTTCCTTCTCCTTGCTCATACGCACTGACCCATAAGATGGATGACCTTCACAGACACGCTCGTGATAACAATGTTGAAACCAAAGACCTGTATGGATGCCATTATACGATTTTTCAAGGGTTGGGAAACACAGAACAACGCAACCTCTGTTATCGGGTGCGCAATTTCAGGCAGATTGCCGGTGTCGGTGTCCGCGTGCAATGCGGCGGGTCGGATGTCGAGAGTAAAAAAGGCCCGTATTACTACGAGCCTTATTTTACCGCGCTATCCGTTCCAACTACATGAGCTGCGATTTGAGCAACTCCATAACTGACTGAATGACTGACTACATGGACGCTACGATTGCTTCACCAAACTGCGAACAGCTAAGGAGTGTTGCCCCGTCCATCAGTCGCTCAAAGTCATAGGTCACTGTACCGTTCTGGATCGCGCCATTCATACCGTTGATGATCAGGTCGGCCGCCTCATTCCACCCCATGTGCCGCAGCATCATTTCCGCAGACAGGATGAGCGAACCGGGATTTACCTTGTCCTGTCCGGCGTATTTGGGCGCGGTGCCGTGCGTAGCCTCGAACAGCGCAATGGTATCGGACAGGTTGGCTCCGGGTGCAATACCGATCCCGCCGACCTGGGCGGCCAGCGCATCTGACAGGTAATCGCCGTTCAGGTTCAGCGTGGCCACCACGCTGTAATCCTTGGGCCGGGTCAGTATCTGCTGCAGCATGGCGTCAGCAATCACATCCTTGATGACGATTTCCTTGCCATTGTGAGGATTGGTGATGGAAACCCAGGGACCGCCGTCGATCAGTTTCCCGCCGAACTCCTGTTGTGCAAGCTCATAGCCCCAGTCGCGAAACGCGCCTTCAGTGAACTTCATGATATTGCCCTTGTGCACCAGCGTCACCGAAGGCAGATCCTGGTCTATGGTGTACTGGATCGCCTTGCGCACGAGTCTTTTGGTGCCCTCCTCTGATACCGGCTTGATGCCAATACCCACATTGTGCGGGAAGCGGATTTTGGTGGCGCCCATCTCATTGATCAGAAAATCGACAATCTTCTGCGCCTCGGGCGTGCCCGGCTGGTATTCGATACCGGCGTAGATATCCTCGGAGTTCTCGCGGAAGATGACCATATTGCAATCACCGGGATTCTTCACAGGCGACGGCACACCTTCGAACCAGCGCACCGGGCGCAGGCAGGTGTACAAGTCCAGTTCCTGGCGCAGTGCGACGTTCAACGAGCGAAAGCCACCACCCACGGGTGTGGTCAACGGGCCCTTGATGCCAACAAGGTATTCCTTGATCGCCTCGAGCGTTTCCTCGGGAAACCAGTCACCGTCGTAAAGCTCTGCGGCTTTTTCACCGGTGTAAATCTCCATCCAGGAAATTTTCTTTTTGCCGCCATACGCTTTCTCGACTGCGGCATCAACCACAGCGATCATGACTGGCGTGATATCGATACCGATACCGTCTCCCTCGATATAGGGAATGATAGGATTGTTTGGGACGTTCAGGCTGAAATCTTCATTGACGGTGATTTTGTCACCTTTTGAAGGAACCTGAATATGCTTGTAGCCCATAATATGCTCCGTTGCTGCGGGGTTCTTGGAAATCAGGAGGTGTGAGTGCCGCGCCTCCTGAGAAAACGGCGGAAAGTGTAACACGGTTGCGCGCCCTCGCTCGCGCGCCACCCCTTATTATTTTATACCGGTGACGAGTTTCCAATGCCAAAGCTGATCGTGTTTAACAAGCCCTTCAATGTGCTCAGCCAGTTTACTGACGACCGCGGCCGACCCACGCTCGCTGATTACCTGAGTGCTCCCGGCTGCCGCGTTGCAGGGCGGCTCGATTTTGATTCTGAGGGATTATTGTTGCTAACGGATGACGGGCGACTGCAGCAGCAGATTGCCAATCCCCAGAACAAGTTATGGAAGACCTATCTCGTGCAGGTTGAAGGCACGCTTGATGACGCCGCGATTGCGCGCTTGACTCAGGGTGTCACGCTGAATGATGGCCCGACATTGCCCGCCAATGCCCGGCGCGCCCACCCACCGAGCCTGTGGCAACGAGACCCGCCGGTGCGCGTGCGCAAGACCGTACCCGACAGTTGGCTGGAGCTATCCATTCGTGAAGGGCGCAATCGCCAGGTCCGGCGCATGACGGCCGCAGTGGGCTTCCCCACGCTGCGACTGGTGCGCACGACTATCGGGGAGTGGTCGCTTGAAGATCTACTGCCGGGACAGTACCGTGAACTCAGCGTAGAGGCACCCGCGATGTCCGCGAAAAAGAAAGCGCCGGGGACGCATAGTTCTTCGGCGAAACGTGCATCGTCTAAATCACCAGGCTCGCCCGGAAGGAGGCGTAAATGAATGCATGGGTTCCGCATATCACTGTCGCGTGTGTCATCCACAGGGATGGCAAATACCTGATGGTTGAGGAGCGCGACAAATTCAGCGGTGAACTGGTGTTCAATCAACCTGCCGGGCACCTTGACGACGGTGAGTCCATCAGCGATGCCGCCGTGCGTGAGACACTGGAGGAGACCGGCTGGCGGGTGGAACTGACTGGTGTGCTGTGCATGGCGTTGTACCGGGCTCCCACCAATAGCATCACATACTACCGCACCACGTTTCTGGCCACGCCACTGGAGCGCGTCGAGAACGCGGTCATTGATGCGGATATCCACGCCGTGCACTGGCTGGATTACGAGGAAATCCTCGCCCGATCTGCTAGAATGCGCAGCCCCGTGGCCCTGGCTGTTATCGAACGACATCGCCAGGGTGTTTGTTACCCGCTGGACCTGATACTCAATACATGAACCCCCACTCCACCACTAAAGTCATCGTCGGCATGTCCGGCGGCGTTGACTCCTCGGTTGCCGCACTGCTGCTAAAACAGCAGGGTTACCGTGTGGAAGGGCTTTTTATGAAAAACTGGGACGAGGACGACGGCACCGAATACTGCACCGCCAAAGCGGATTTCGCCGACGCCCAGACAGTGGCGGACAAGCTGGACATTCCCTTGCACGGCGCGAATTTTGCTGCCGAATACTGGGACAACGTGTTCGAACATTTCCTGGCGGAGTACCAGGCCGGACGCACGCCCAACCCGGATATCCTGTGCAACCGCGAAATCAAATTCAAGGCCTTTCTGGACTACGCCCTCGTGTTGGGCGCTGACTTGATCGCGACAGGCCATTACGCCCGACGCGGCCTGGCGCAGGGCAAAGCCGCGCTGCTGAAAGGCCTGGATCCGAACAAGGACCAGAGCTACTTTCTGCACGCCGTGGGGCATGCCGAACTGGAAAAGTCGCTGTTTCCGGTCGGAGAAATCGAAAAGCCCGCCGTGCGGCAACTGGCGTTGGAGGCGGGACTCGCCACGGCGAGGAAAAAGGATTCCACCGGCATCTGCTTTATCGGCGAGCGCCGCTTCAAGGATTTTTTGCAACAGTACCTCCCGGCACAACCTGGCGAGATTCGCAGTCTCGATGGCGAAGTGCTGGGTACCCACCAGGGCCTGATGTACCACACGATTGGCCAGCGCCAGGGACTGGGCATCGGCGGACTCGCCCGCCATGCTGAAGCTGCGTGGTACGTGGTAGACAAGGACATTCGAAACAATGTGCTGCTGGTTGCCCAGGGCAATGAACATCCCGCGCTGTTCAAATCGCAGCTTTACGTGCGCGAGATTTTCTGGGTGTGTGGCGTCGCGCCAGAACTGCCTCTGCGCTGCATGGCCAAGGTGCGCTATCGCCAGCAAGACCAGGCCTGTACTCTCCACCCTCCTTCAGAGCTCGGCTGCCGTGTGGATTTCGACACACCGCAGCGTGCTATAACGCCAGGACAATCGGTGGTTTTTTACCAGCAGGATCTCTGCCTCGGCGGCGGTGTCATTGAGCAAACAGGACCGTAAATGAGCACGAACACACTGACAAATCTGGAGCAACAGGCCGTTGCGCTGGCAGGTATTGCCCAGGCCGCCCGCCTGGTGGACCAGATATCGAAAACCGGCAGCTACCCGATGGAATTCCTGACACCGTCCATCAACAGTGTCTTTGTGTTCAGCCCGGAGAGCGCGGAGGATCTATTCGGTGGCATCGGCGGCGTGAAACTCGGGCTGCATAATCTCAGCAACCTGCTGGCCGACAAAAACGCACGCGAAAACCAGGACCTGGTGCGCTATGTATTCAGCCTGATTTACCTGGAGCGCAAGTTTGTCGCCAATCCCGACATGGTTGCGATCGTACGCTCACGGCTGGAACACACCAGTTTTCGCGCCGAGCATTTCTCCAACAATGTCAACGAGCTCTGCCACAGCCTGTCCGGGATTTACCAGGACACGCTGAGCCATGAGAAGTTTCGCATCAAGGTCACAGGCAGTGCGCAACACCTGCAGAATACCAAGAACGCCGATATCATCCGCGCATTGCTGCTCGCGGGCATTCGCGCCGCCTTTTGTGGCGTCAACTCGGGGACGTCGTTGGCGCTTGCTGCTGCAGCGCAAAAGCTGTTGCACGCCTCGCAGAATCTGTCACGCAGTCTGGGCGTGGTGTAAACTCGCGCATTACAATAAAACGGAGCACCTCATGGATCTGTCGCCACTCACCGCAGTCTCACCCATCGACGGGCGCTATGGCAGCAAAACAGCCGCGCTGCGAGATTTTCAGTGAGTACGGACTGATCAAGCGCCGCGTGCTGGTGGAAGTGCGCTGGTTGCAGTGCCTGGCAGCGCACGAAGGCATTGTCGAAGTGCCGGCATTCTCCGCTGCGGCAAATCGGCAGCTCGAAGCCATTGTCGACAACTTCCGCGAGGAGGATGCCGCGCGTATCAAGGCCATCGAGAACACGACCAACCACGATGTCAAGGCGGTCGAGTATTTCATCAAGGAGCGGTTCGCAGGAAATTCTGAGCTGGAGGCCATCGCCGAATTTGTGCACTTCGCCTGCACCTCGGAGGATATCAACAACCTGTCGCACGCGTTGATGCTGCGCGATGGCGTGCACACAGTGATGTTGCCGTGCATGCAGGATATCGCAGCCGCCCTGGCCACTCTGGCGCACAGCTGCGCGGCCACGCCCATGCTCTCTCGTACGCACGGCCAGACCGCGAGTCCGACCACGATGGGCAAGGAACTGGCAAACGTGGTCGCCCGCCTGCGGCGACAGCTCACGCAACTCGAACAAGTGCCATACCTCGGCAAGATCAACGGCGCAGTGGGCAATTACAACGCCCACCTGAGTGCCTACCCGCAGGTGGACTGGCAGGCCAACGCCGAGCAGTTTGTTACAGGACTGGGCCTTGGCTGGAATGCCTACACCACCCAGATAGAACCGCACGACTACATGGCGGAACTGTTCGATAGCATCGCGCGTTTCAACACCATCCTGATCGATTTCAATCGCGATATCTGGGGCTATATTTCGCTGGGCTACTTCAAGCAACTCACGGTTGCCGGCGAAGTGGGATCGTCAACGATGCCGCACAAGGTCAACCCCATCGATTTTGAAAATGCCGAGGGCAACCTCGGCCTGGCCAATGCGGTGCTGGGGCACCTGGCTGCAAAATTGCCGATCAGCCGCTGGCAGCGCGACCTCACCGACAGCACCGTGCTGCGCAATATGGGCGTGGGATTTGGTTACAGCCTGATTGCCTATCAGTCCAGCCTCAAGGGCATCGGCAAACTGCAACTTAACGAACAGCGCCTGGCCGAGGATCTGAATGACGCCTGGGAAGTGCTGGCGGAACCGATACAAACCGTGATGCGCCGCTACGGCATCGAACAACCCTATGAAAAACTCAAGGCGCTGACCCGTGGGCAGGACATGAGCCGTGAGGTGATCCAGGCGTTCGTCGCCACGCTGGACCTGCCGCAACAGGCGCGCGACGAGCTGCTGGCGCTGACGCCGGCGAGTTATATCGGGAATGCTGTCGAACAGGCCAGGGCGATCAAGTAGGCGCTGTCATGAGCGGCAAGTGGCAGATCGACCTGGACCGCGATGCCTTCCTGAATGAATTTTGGCAGCGCAAACCGCTGCTGATCAAAAATACTCGAAACGGCTTCACGCCGCCGCTCAGCAGTGATGAACTGGCCGGACTCGCGCTGGAAGATGACGTGGAGTCGCGGCTTATTGAACACTGCAACGGCAGCTGGCGATTGCAACACGGCCCGTTCAGCGAAGCCGATTTTCTGCGCGACAATCCCTGGACACTCCTGGTGCAGGCCGTGGATCACTACATCCCGGAAGTCGCCGAGCTGCAGCGGCTGTTTGATTTCATTCCGCGTTGGCGCATGGATGATGTGATGGTCAGCTACGCGGTCGACGGCGGCGGTGTCGGCCCGCACTACGATAATTACGATGTGTTCCTGTTGCAGGGGGAAGGCCAACGCTTGTGGCGTATCGGCCAACGCTGCGACGAACATTCCCCGCTCCTGCCGCACGACGAACTGCGCATCCTGCACAGTTTCGACAAGCGCGAGGAGTACCTGTTGGGCCCCGGCGACATACTGTACGTGCCCCCCGGGGTCGCGCACTGGGGCATTGCGCAGGGCGAGTGCACGACATTCTCGATCGGCTTCAGGGCGCCCAGAATCAGTGACCTGCTGTCGCGCTGGACGGACCAACTACTGTTGCAGATCACCGCCGACACATTCTATGGCGACGCCGGTCGCGCCGCGTCGACACGTCCCGGCGAACTGCATGCAGACGATGTGCAGGCAGCACTGGCGCAATTGCGCAGCGCGCTGGACCAGGCGGTACCGAGCCAGTGGTTTGGCGAACTGGTCACCGAGCCACGCTACGACGTGGAACCGGACGAGGACGATGTCGCAGAGGCGTTGGCATTGCTGCAGGACGGCGCGCGATCGGTAGCGCTCTCCCCCGCCGCCAAACTGGCATGGCAACAAGATGCGCAACAGTTGACGGTCTTCGCGAACGGCGAGAGCTTCAATTGCGCGCCGACCGCGCTGCCTGCGCTACTGGTGTTGTGCGACGGCCGGCTGTTGGCGGGCGCGATTCTGGACACGGCGCTGGCCGATGCGGATACTGCAGCATTGTTAACACGTCTGGTGAACCTCGGGTGTCTCCATGTCCGATAATGAACTCAGCCTTGAATTTATCACCGGCGTGGCCTACCCCACCCCGTTTGATCGCTATACGGTTGCGCTCTGCGAGAGCGCCATGCGCCACCTCGCCATCCAGAGTCCGCAACTGGATCACGCCGCCTTCGACAACAGCGCGCTGGTGGATGCAATCAGCGCACTGGCGCGGCGCAGCCGCCAGGCCCAGGTGCGAATCCTGGTCAGTGACGCCCGCTCGCTGGTGACACGTGGACACAAATTACTGCAACTGGCGCGTCGCCTGCCGAGCGTGGTGCACATCCGCAAGCTCGCGGAACATCCGCAGTGGAATAACGAAACCATTGTAATACGGGACAGGGACGGCGTGCTGTTTAAACCGGGCGGCAGCGACCACGATGCGTTTTACGAGCCGGATTCTCGGGCGTCGACAGTGCGCCACCTGGAGTTGTTTGACGAACTGTGGCGCTACAGTGTCGAGGATCCGGAACTGCGTTCACTGCACATTTAATTGTGCTATCGCCTCGGCCAGCGCCAACTGCCGCCTGGCCTCCTCCACGTGCAGGTTCTCTACCAGGCGGCCATTGATCACGACCACGCCCTTCCCCAGTGACATCGCTTCCTCAAAGCCGACTATTATGTCGCGGGCTGCGGCAATTTCCTTCGCGTCCGGCGCGAAGGCGGCATTGGCGGCCGCGACCTGGTTGGGATGGATCAGGCTCTTGCCGTCAAAGCCCAGGTCTCGTCCCTGCTCGCACGAGTAGCGCAGCAATTCCTCATCCTGCAAATCCAGTTGTACGCCGTCGATAATGGACAGCCCGTGTGCGCGCGCCGCGTACACGCAGAGGTTGAGCGCGGTGATAAAACCGAGACGATCCCGGGTATGCCGCACGCGTGTGTCCTTGGACAGGTCGGATGTACCCATCACCATACCGGCGAGCCGTGGGTGCGCGGCGGCGACTGAGGCAATATTGAGTATGCACAGCGGCGTTTCGGCCATGATCCACATCGCGACGCTGTCGGGGCAGCCCGCTTTCTCAAATGCCTCAATGGCCGCGACCACATCGCTGGCGGTGTCAATCTTGGGGATCAGCACCGCATCCGGTGCTGTGGGATACGCGCAAATCGCGGCGATGTCCGCAGCGCCCCACTCACTCGACAGCGCATTGATGCGCACCATCAGCTCGCGGTGCCCGTAGCCACCCTGCGCCAGCGCGGCGCCGATCTGCTCGCGCGCCAGCGCTTTGGCATCGGGGGCTACCGAATCCTCCATGTCCAGAATCAAACCGTCGGCTGGCAGCGAGCGCGCCTTGTCGAGCGCACGGGGGTTGGACCCTGGCATATACAGCAATGAACGGCGTGGCCTGATGGACATGGTGTGGTTTCCTGGTTGGAAAATTGTGTTGTGTCGGTGGGGCCGCCAAGGATACCCAAGGGGGCAGTGCGTGGGCAAGCGCATTGCGACTTGATGGGCTCATCGCTAGACTGGCCCGTCATCCTGCCACGCCACGAACACGCTCACGGAACGCGACACATGGCCAAAAAACACAGCAAAAAAACCGACAAAGCGAGCGTGAAGGCCAGCTCCGGCAACTACCAGCAGGAACTCGATCGCCTGCAGGTGGAACTGGCGCACCTGCAGTCATGGGTGGTGAGGACCGGCGCGCGCGTCGTCGTCGTCTTTGAGGGCCGCGACGCGGCGGGCAAAGGCGGAATGATCAAGCGCATCACCGAACGCGTGAGTCCGCGCGTATTTCGCGTGGTGGCGCTGCCCGCCCCTAATGACCGCGAGAAAACCCAGGTCTACATGCAGCGCTACTTCAAGCACCTGCCCGCCGCCGGTGAGGTGGTGATCTTCGACCGCAGCTGGTACAACCGCCCGGGTGTCGAGCGGGTAATGGGGTTTTGCACCGAGCGCGAAGCCAAGCGCTACCTGGCGCTGATACCGAACTTTGAAGCTTACCTGATCGACTCCGGCATCATACTGATCAAGTACTTCCTGACCGTGAGTATGGAAGAGCAGGAAAAGCGCTTCCAGCAGCGCATCGACGACCCGATGCGGCAATGGAAGCTGAGCCCGATGGACATCGCCTCCTACCGCCGCTGGTGGGATTATTCGGTAGCCTACGACGAGATGATCCACGTCACCGACACCCCGCAGTCGCCGTGGTGGATCGTCCCTTCGGACGACAAAAAGCGCGCGCGCATCAACTGCATCTCGCACCTCCTCAGCCTTATCCCTTACGAAAAGCTGCCATTTCGCAAGCCGGAGCTCGGCAAGCGCGACAAGAAGCCCAAGGGTTATGTGCCTGACCAGCAGGCGCGCAATGTGATACCAGAGGTCTTGTGAGCGCGCATCTTGTCATGGCGACACTGCGCTGATGGACTACGCTTTGGACTATGCATCGCTGCCGCTTGTCAGCATGCTGATCGGTCTTACCGGCGGCCTGGCGCTGTTCCTGCACGGCATGACGATGATGTCGACTGCGATGCGCGCCATGGCGGGATCGCGGCTGAAAACCATCATGGCCAGGCTCGCCCGCAATCGCTTCAGCGCGCTGCTCACCGGCATGGGCATCACCTCGATCGTGCAGTCGTCCACCGTGACCACCCTGATCGCGATCGGCTTCGTGTCGGCGGGTGTGTTGACGCTGTCACAGGCGCTCGCGGTCATCATGGGCGCCGCCGTTGGCTCGGCAGTCACTACCCAGATCATTGCGTTTGACATCAGCAACCTGTCGTACGTGCTGACCGCCCTCGGCTTCGGCCTCTCGCTGTGGAAGAGCAGACGAATTGCCAGCCTGACTGGCTCCGTGATCATGGGCCTCGGCGTGCTGTTCATCGGGCTGGGCCTGATGTCCGACTTCATGGCGCCGCTGCGCACCTACCCCCCCTTCCTGGAGCTGATGGCGTCGATGACCAATCCGCTGCTCGGCATCCTGATGGGTGCCGTCTTCACTGCGGTCGTAAACTCGTCAACTGCCACCCTGGGCGTGATCATCGCGCTGGCCTCGCAGGGGCTGATTCCGCTGGAGGCCGGCATCGCGCTGGTGTTCGGCGCCAATATCGGCACGACCATCACGGCTTTGCTCGCCGCCATCGGACAGCCGCGCACGGCACTGCAAGCGGCTGTCGGCCAGGTCACGTTCAAGCTCCTGCTGGTACTCATCTGGTTGCCGCTGATCGGTCCGCTCGAGGCGCTCACGCGCGCCATGTCGCCGAGTGCCGAAGCAGGGCTGGCGCTGGCCGAACAATTGGCCTACGAGGTGCCGCGACAGGTCGCCAACGTACACCTGATCGTCAACCTGAGCACGGTGCTGCTCCTGCTGCCGTTCACCAACCTGCTGGCAGCACTGATTGTGCGCTTCGTCGGTGATGAGCCGGCAGCGCAGGAAACGGAGGACCTCACGCCTGCGCTTAACACGGTGCTGTTCGAGGTGCCGCCCTTGGCGGTGGATGCGGCGCGACAGGAAGTGGTGCGTTTAGGCGAACGCGTCGCCGATCAGCTGGATGCGGCAGTGCATGCCCTGCTCAATGCGAAGACTGACGCTTTCGACACACTGCACAATAGCGAGCTGCTGATCAACCAGCACCATACCGCGATTATCGGCTTCCTGGAAAAACTGCTGCAGCCGGAGTTGCCGGGCGACGTAACGCGTTCCGCCATCGAGCTGGTCGAGGCGGCGGACTATCTGGAGTCCATCGGTGATCTCGTGGACAAGGAGATGATTCCGCTGTACCTGCGCCATGCGGCACGCGAGACGCGCATCAGTGACGAGGCGCGCACCCGCCTGCAGGCGCTCGGGGCTGCTGTCTGCGAGTCACTGCGCCTCGCGCTGCGCTCTGTGGCCGACGCGGATCCGGCCAGCGCGCAGTCGGTGCTGGAAGCCAAATCAGCGGTGCGCGGTCTGGAACGTGTCACGATCGATTTCGAGCGCGACGAACTGACCGCCGAGACGCTAAGGCACCTGCTGCCGAACGCGTTGGAGCGCGAACTGACGGAATCGCTGCGCCGTACCTTTAGCCTGGTGAGACGCTTCGTCCGCGTAGGCACCGGCCTGCTGCGCACTGGTATCCCGGATGGGTTTGAGCGGGAGGAATGAACCGTCGCATGCTCTTGCGCGTATCTTTTGCAGGTTGTTTAAGGCAGACCAACGCTTTAATATCCGTGGTTTGAATGATTAAACCGTTTCAGAGCCTGCAGATTCCTGCAATCTCCCGCAACGGCATGTACAACGTCTTAACGCAGGATCCATCATGTCAGAAGCTTCCCTAGCCAACCGGCAACAGCTTGAGCAGGCTGTTGCGGTACTCGCCGCAACGACCCAATTAATTAACGATGCGCTCTCTGCGTTGAAAGCGCGCATGACAGAAGCAGGCCGCGTGGTTCCTGCCCGACTGGATGAGCACCAGCTCGCCTTGTACGAACTGGCGGTCAGTTGGTCCGAATGCACCGCAGCGCGCTTCATGCTCAACCACGCCCAACGCCTGGCAGACGAATCGGCCGCCAGCAGCGCTTTCCCCACGCGGTTGGCCCACCTGTTCTGCGCCGAAGCGGTTTCCAACACGCTGAACCGGTTGCGCACACGACCGGCGGATTTTGGTCTGACGCATGCGGCAATCGGCACAGTCACCGCCGATACTCGGGCGGCTGAGTTTCTCGAACAGCAACTGGCGGCGCAAAACATCGCCGCCATCGGCAAGTTGGTGCTGGACCGCAATGGCGACCTCGGTCCCGATTTGCTGGACGAGCACCACACGATGATGCGCGACAGCTTCAGTCGCTTTGCTGACGAGGTTGTGGCGCCATTGGCAGAAGAAGTGCATCGCCACGACCTCATCATCCCCGACGAAATCCTCGAGCCACTGAAAGAGATGGGCATGTTCGGCCTCTCGATTCCCGCCAGCTACGGCGGGTTGCAGGAAGATGACAAGGAGGACACCCTCGGGATGATCGTCGTCACCGAGGAGCTGTCGCGCGGCTCCCTCGGTGCAGCCGGCAGTTTGATCACGCGGCCGGAAATCCTGGCGCGCGCACTGCTCAAGGGCGGCACGGAAGAACAGAAACACCATTGGCTGCCACAGATCGCGCTCGGCGAACCGCTGTGCGCGGTAGCCGTCACCGAACCGAATTACGGCTCCGACGTGGCCGGCGTGCGGCTGCGCGCGACAGCCACGGAGGGCGGCTGGCTGCTCAACGGCGCCAAGACCTGGTGTACGTTTGGCGGCAAGGCCGGCGTGCTGCTGGTGCTGGCGCGCACCAGTCCCGATTTGACGCTCGGTCACCGCGGCTTGTCGATGTTCCTCGTCGAAAAACCCTCCAGCGATGGACATTCGTTTGAGGTGACACCGGAGTCTGGCGGCAAACTGACTGGACAGGCCATCGCCACGATGGAGTATCGTGGGATGCACTCTTTTGCGCTGTTTTTCGACGATTTGTTTGTGCCAGCGGAAAACATGCTCGGTGGCAGTGGTGGCGAGGGCAACGGCTTCTACTACGCGATGGCGGGATTTGCCGGCGGGCGCATCCAGACGGCAGCGCGCGCAGTGGGCTTGATGCGCGCCGCTTTTGCAAAAGCAATTTCGTACTCGAAGGAGCGCGTGGTATTTGCGCAACCGATCGCGCAATACCAACTTACGCAGGTCAAGCTGGCACGCATGGCGGCGTTGCTGCTGGCGTGCCGGCAGATTACTTACGACGTGGCGCTGCTGATGGATAGCGGGGCTGGCGACATGGAGGCCAGTGCCGCCAAGTTATTCGCCAGCAAAACCGCCGAATGGTTCACGCGCGAGGCGCTGCAGATTCACGGCGGCATGGGCTATGCCGAAGAAACGCCGGTGAGTCGCTATTTTGCCGATGCGCGCGTGTTGTCGATCTTCGAAGGTGCGGAGGAGACACTGGCGCTCAAGGTGATCGCCCGTTCACTGATCGAGAACGCGGATGCGGGAGCTCAGGCGTGACCATTAGCATTCCACTATCGCCACAGGCTGAACTCGCCGCCGAGGTTGCCGTTGACTTGAGCCGGGTGCGTTATCCGCAGTACGGGCGCTACCTGGATGAACTGGAACCCGGACAGGTATTCGAGCACCCGCGCGGCTTCACCTTCACGCGCAGCAACATGCTGGAGTTTGCCCGCACCTTCATGCAGGCGAACCCGCTGTATCTCAATGCACAGTATGCGTGCGCATGCGGTTTTGCCGATCTGCCCGCCAGCCCGCAGATGGTGTTCAACGTCATCCTGTCCCTCGGTGTACAGAACGATTCGGAGAAAGCCATCGCCAACCTCGGCTACTACCAGGTGCAGTTTCTGCGCGCGGTATACCCGGGCGACACACTGCGCAGTTTCACCAGGGTGCTGGAGCGCAAGGACCGCGGGCCGGACAAGCCGGGCATCACGCGTATCCGCACGGTGGGCGTCAACCAGGACAACGCCGTGGTGCTGCAGTACGAGCGTAAAATCATGGTCGGATGGCGCGGCGAGCGCCGCCCCACCACCCCTGCCCCACAGGTCACCGTGGCATTTCCCGGCGACGATACGCCGACACTTCACTTGCCGCTGGTTGCAACATCGCCAGCCGCTGGCCTTACCGGCCCCAATACCTACCTTGAAGACTTCACCGCTGGCGACATCATTGTCCACGCCAACGGGCGCACGATCACCGAAGAGCACATGGCGTTGACCTATAGCGTCGGCAACAGCCATCCGCTGCATTTCGATCGCCGGTTCTCCAGCTCGCTGTCTGGCAAGATGAGCGGCGAGCCGATCGTGTACGGCGGGCTGGTATTCGCCTGGCTGGAGGGACTCGCCAGCCGCGATGTCAGCGAACACGCAGTGTGGGAGCTGGGCTTCACCGAGGGGTACCATACGCAGCCGGCGTTCGCGGGCGATACGGTGGGTGCGCTCACGAGAATTTTAGCCGTGGAGAATGTGCCGGGTAACGTGCCGGGCACCCTGCCAAGTGACGAGCTTGTCACGGCAGGCTACGGTGTCGTTACGATGCAATTGATCGGCGTGAAAAACATCAGCGCCGCTACTGCGCTGGAAAAGTACGGTGCCGACCTGTTCATCAAGGAAGATGACAAACGCGCGCTGGGCAAAGACAAGATTACTGACAAAATATTTGAAATTGAGCGGCGCCTGCTGGTCAAACGCCGTCCCCGCTGAGGAGCACCCTGTGAGCCAGGCAACAGTGAAACGCGATCACCCCTGGTTGATGCGCACGTATTCAGGACATTCATCGGCGCGCGCCTCGAACGAGCTTTATCGAACCAACCTGAGCCGCGGCCAGACCGGCCTCTCGGTCGCGTTCGACCTGCCCACCCAGACCGGCTACGACTCCGATCATCCGCTGGCGCGCGGCGAAGTCGGCAAAGTCGGCGTGCCGATCAACCATATTGGCGACATGGAAGCGCTGTTCGACCAGATACCGCTCGGGCAAATGAACACCTCGATGACGATCAACGCCACCGCGCCGTGGTTGCTCGCGTTGTATATCGCGGTGGCGGAGCGCCAGGGCGTCGACCCGGCGGCACTGCAGGGCACCACGCAGAACGACGTGCTGAAGGAGTTCCTGTCGCGCGGCACGTACATTTTTCCGCCGCAACCGTCGGTGCGACTGACCACCGACCTGATCACCTACACCGTGCAGCACATCCCCAAGTGGAACCCCACCAACATCTGCAGCTACCACTTGCAGGAAGCCGGTGCCACGCCCACGCAGGAACTGGCGTTTGCGCTGTCCACCGCCACCGCGATACTCGATGCGGTAAGAGATAGCGGCCAGATTCCCGCAGAGCGTTTTCCGGCTGTCGTCGGGCGCATTTCATTCTTCGTGAACGCCGGTATCCGCTTCGTCGAGGAGACCTGCAAATTGCGTGCGTTCGGTCGCATGTGGGACACGCTGGCGCGCGAGCGCTACGGCGTCAGCGATCCCAAGCAGCGCTTGTTCCGCTACGGCGTGCAGGTGAACTCGCTGGGACTGACGGAATCACAGCCGGAAAACAACGTGCAGCGCATCGTGCTGGAAATGCTGGCGGTGACCTTGTCGAAAAACGCGCGAGCCAGGGCGATACAACTGCCCGCGTGGAACGAGGCGCTGGGATTGCCGCGCCCCTGGGACCAGCAGTGGGCGCTGCGCATGCAACAGGTGCTGGCGCTGGAAACCGACCTGCTGGAGTACGGCGATGTGCTGGATGGCTCGCCCGTGATCGAGGCCAAGGTGCAGGAACTGATCGACGGTGCACTCGCGGAGATCGCACAGGTTGACGCGCACGGCGGCATGGTGGCCTGCATCGACAACGGCTATGTGAAACGCGAGCTGGTGCAGAGCCACACGCGGCGCATGCGCAACATCGAAAGCGGCGAACTGCAGATTGTCGGCGTCAACTGCTACCAGGAATCCGCGGAATCGCCCCTCACTGCCGGTGAGGAATCCGGCATCATGAAAGTGGATGAGCGCGCTGAACGTGAGCAGATCGCATCGCTGCAGGCGTTTCGCGCGCAGCGGGACAGCACAAAAGTCGCACAGGCGTTGCAACAATTGCGCAGCGCTGCCGCAGGTGGCAGCAATATCATGCCGCCTTCCATAGAGTGCGCGCGCGCGGGCGTCACCACGGGTGAATGGAGCGCCGTATTGCGGGAGGTGTTCGGTGAATACCGCGCGCCGACCGGCATCGATATTGCACCGCTCAACCTCGCTGGCTCGGATGCGCTCGAACAGGTGCGCGCACGTGTACGCTGCACGGGGGAAGAACTGGGACGTCCCCTGCGCCTGCTGATCGGCAAGCCGGGCCTCGACGGCCACAGCAACGGCGCCGAGCAAATCGCCGTGAAAGGACGCGACGCCGGTTTTGAGATCGTCTATGAAGGCATCCGCCTGACGCCCGCGCAGATCGCGCGCGCCGCGCAGGAAGAAGGCGTGCACCTGATCGGACTCTCCGTGCTCTCCGGCAGCCACCTCGAACTGGTGGAAGACATTCTCAGTGAAATGAAAACGGCCGGCATCGCCGACATACCGCTGGTGATCGGTGGCATTATCCCCGCAGAGGATGCCCGCCGCCTGCAGGCGCAGGGATTGAAGGCCGTGTTCACGCCGAAGGACATCGACATGAACGTCATTATGGACACGATGGTGACGATTATCCGCGCCGCCAACGGACTTGATCCTGCCGCCTGAACGCCATGAACCTGCCTGAAGCGAACGCCGCTGCAGAACTCGCCGCCGCCATTGCCAGCGGTGATCGCGCGGCGATCGCCGGCGCGCTCAACCTGCTGGATGATCGGCGCCCGGATGCGCGCGCAAAAGCCACCGCACTGCTCGCGCATTTGCAACGCGCGCAGGACCACGCAACGGGGCAGTTGATTGGCATTACCGGCCCGCCGGGCGCGGGCAAATCGACACTGAGCGCGGCATTGATACGCGTGTGGCGCCAACGTGGCCTGCGCGTCGCGGTGCTGGCGGTGGACCCGTCCAGCCCGATCAGCGGCGGCGCGCTCTTGGGCGACCGCGTGCGCATGCAGACCAGTGCGGACGACGACGGCGTGTTCGTGCGCTCGCTCTCCAACCGCGGACAGTTCGGCGGACTCAGTGCCGAAGTCTGGCCGATGAGCATCGTGCTGCTGGCAGGCTTTGATATTGTGCTGATTGAAACCGTCGGGGTCGGCCAGCGCGAGGTGGATATCGCCCGGCTGTGCGACACCACCTGTTATGTGGCGCAACCCGGCTCGGGCGACAGCGTGCAGTTCCTGAAAGCCGGCATCCTCGAGGTGCCGCACATACTCGTGGTGAACAAGGACGATATGGGCGCGGTGGCCCGCCGCACGCTGGCAGAGCTGGGCGCCGCGCTGACGCGCACGCACCCCGACGGCCACTGGCAGGTACCCGTGCTGGCCACCAGTGCCGCCAGTGGCACGGGTGTCGAAGCACTGGCTGACGTGATGCAGCAGCACTACGAACTGCTGCGCTCGCAACAGCAACTCGCGGCGCGGCGCAGGCGCTACCAGTCGTACTGGCTGCACAAGCGCTTGCAGGACGAGTTCGGCAGCTTCGGCATCGAGCGACTCGGCGGAGAAAAGGCGCTGCTGGCAGAGCTGGAGGCGCAGGACATGAACCTGTTTGAGCAGTACGCCGCGCTGCGCCAGCGTTTGTGCTCTGCCCCGTCTGCCACGGGAAAATAAACGGCAACAAATTAGAAACGCTCAATAGACAACACCACCGGAGGTAAACATGCGCAGTCCCCGAGATTTTTTCCGACCGCTGGCGCTCGGCGCGCCGCAACCGCTGCGCGACATTCCGGTGCGGCCTTCACGCATGATCCACTTCTTCGATCCCAGCAATCCGAAAATGGTCGAAAAGGCGCCGGACATCGCCAAACGCGTGGATATCCTGCTCGGCAACCTGGAAGACGCTATCGCCATCGACAACAAGGAAGCGGCGCGCGAAGGCTTTATCCGCATCGCCAGGGACCACGATTTTGGCGACACCCAGTTGTGGACGCGCATCAACAGCCTCGACAGCCCGTGGTTCCTCGATGACATCACGCGCATCGTCACCGAGGCTGGCGACAAGCTCGACGTGATCATGCTGCCCAAAATCCAGGGCGCGTGGGATATCCATTTCGTCGACCAGTTGCTGGCGCAACTGGAAGCGCGCGCCGGGCTGAAGAAACCGATCCTGCTGCACTGCCTGCTGGAGACGGCGCTGGGCGTGGCCAACGTGGAGGAGATTGCGAATGCCAGCCCGCGCATCCAGGGCATGAGCCTTGGGCCGGCAGACCTCGCCGCGTCGCGCCGCATGAAAACCACGCGCATCGGCGGCGGCCATCCAGGCTACCTCGTGCGCGATGATCCCGATGCGAATAATCCCGACGCCGCGCGCGCCACGCACCAGCAGGATTTGTGGCACTACACGATGGGGCGCATGGTCGACGCCTGCGTCAGCGTCGGCGCCCTGCCCTTCTACGGTCCGTTCGGCGCCATCGACGACCCGCTGGCCTGCGAGGACCAGTTCCGCAACGCCTTCCTGATGGGCTGCGTCGGCGCCTGGTCGCTGCACCCCAGCCAGATCGAGATCGCCAAGCGCGTGTTCAGCCCGCCACCCGGCGAGGTGGCCTGGGCCAAACGCGTACTCGAAGCGCTGCCCGACGGCAGCGGCGCGGTGATGGTCGAAGGCAAGATGCAGGACGATGCGTCGTGGAAGCAGTGCAAGGTGATGGTGGACCTGGCGCGGTTGATCGCTGACAAGGACCCGGACCTGAAAGCACTTTACGGGTTTTAGTCGCGCAGCTAAGTTTTTCCAGGCTGTGTCGGCGTAATTACTTCACAGCGAACCTGGCGACCTCGCGGACGACTGTCAGATCGTGGGCAACCTTCAGAGCCTGTTCGGCGCGGTCCAGCGCGAGACGGGCGTGGCGCAGCGCGTTTTCGCGCATCACAGCATCCCCGCTCGCTGCGAGTGCTTCAAGGGCTTTGAGCAGCCGTATGACTACTTCGACAGTGCCCGCGCCGTCTCGGGCTATCCCGGTAAACGCGTCGTCGAACAGGTCTGCCAGGGACAATTCCGGCACCGCAATGCGGTCGAACTGCACCGTGGAACCATCATCCACCTTGCCAGACTCTTCCCACAACACGAACAGGCGAACAAGCGTACCCGTGACATCAATGGCGGTTCCCGGATCATTGATCGCAGGCGAAAGCGCGCGGCTCGCGATTTCAGAGAGGACCAGCAGTCCGAATCGCGGATCCTGATCAAATACCCTCGAGCCGCCAATGAAAAACGTCGCAGCGATTGCTTTCGCGTCCTCGTCGGACACGCTGCCCGACGCATCCGGGCTGATCCACGCGATAGGTCGGTTTGGAGTACAAAACGTGCCGGGCAGCGCCGCCACGACAACGTTCAGTTGTGACTTCACTGCCCGCGCTTGCAGTGCAGCGGTATCAATATGCTGCAGGTAACCGATAGCACTCCCGAAGATCGCCCGGCCCTCCTCCAGTGGACAGAGCACGGCGACTCCTCCAAGCCGCGGTGCCGATTGTCGCCTGCGAATCGCCTCAGCAGTTGTCGCTTCCACCTTATCGATCGTATGTCCCAGTCGGCCGAGCCGGGCGATATTATCGATCCACCGGATAAATGCGATGATGACGACGACGAGCACAACCAGCGTCAGTGAGAACAGGATAAACTGACTGGCCCTTCCGGCATAAAGCCCGTTCATCAGCGCGATAAGCGCTACTACGCTGTAGATAAACGCACCGATAAACACCGACAGCGTATTCTGCGAAACGTCATCGCCGATGATCAGCGGAAACGAGCGCGGCGTCGCGGAACTACTTGCCGATGCATAAGCGGCCACCATGGAAGCCACGGCGAACGTGGCCATCATCAGCATGCTCGACGCCATGAGCTTGAGCAAAGTTTCAGTCGATTCCTCGTTGACCTCCGGCAGGAAACTTTGGAGTTCGGTCGCGTCCATGAGATCGGCCAGAAAAACTGTCGCGATGGACAGCGCGCATACGATAAGCGGCTTGATCCATAGGCGTTCTCGCAAACGCTTGATGACGAAACTCAGCTGATCCCACATCTTATGCCCTCCGGCACTATGACGATTGCCTCGCACAATGCATACAGCATCGATTCTCAAACAGACAGCGCGCTCATTTTGGTCGACGCCCATGCGCCTTCAACAGCACAGTCGTGCGGGAAGTCAGCCGCCTGAACATACTCTGTGACGTTGGCGACTTCTACCAGATCGCCTTCACGGAACGGTTGCTGAAAGCCTGGCAGGACATGGTTTTGTTCGCTATTCGTTCGCCCCATGCGACTTTTGGCTTTTTTTTCGTGCCAGTGCGCGTAGTACCTCTTGTGTTTTCGGTGTGAACGAGTGCAACGCTATTTTCTCTACAGCTTCGATCTGCATATGGGAAAACTCCAACAATGTTTTTTGCACTTCAAGCTCGTCGTCTTCAATCATCCCCTGTGAGTGCTGGTACAGCTCGTTTTCATACTCTCGAAGGTGCATAACAGTCATCCAAAATAAAATGCCTTGCTCATCCTCAGTGAGAGGCTTTCCGAATCGAGCCTTGCCCACCGCGTCGCGAAGTTCCTTGTTTGTGGTAATCAGCCGCACACCGTTTACACGTTCAAGCGCCAATTGCTGATGAGTCTGTGCTCGTTGTATGGCTGAATTTTGCCTGATCTGGATGGCAAGATAGATTAGGGTAGCGAGCACTGCAATTGCACCTACGATCTCACCAATGGCTCCGATGGCGTCCCAATTCATGCCCTTCTCCTTGTTATCAGGTTTCCGCCAGCATAGCTGTATTCGTAGTTAGAGTGGAAGGCGGGCGAATGCATGCTTGCAGGCGATGTGGGATGGCTTCCAATCCAATCCCTTGAGGTCCACTATCGGGAGAACGCTGACTTATTCTTCCACCATCACCCCAACTTCATTCCCCGCGTACACCAGCTCAAACATGCGCAATGCGCGGCATGGTTCTTCGGTCGCATGCAGCAACCGCCCATCCCGGAGCGAGAATGCATACTGGTGCAGCGGGCAGCGCAAAACACCGTTGTCGATGCAGGCGGAGTTCAGCGGGTGGGCTCGATGTGGGCAATACGCTTCAAGCAGGTAGCGTTCGCCGAGTTGCTGCATCAGTAGCAGCTGGAGATTATCTATCTTGAATTGCCGGACATAGTTATCGTGCAGGTTGATCAACTTTTCCAGCGGATGAAAACGCATCAGCGCGGGCGCCGCTTACAACTGATCCATGATTTGCCGCACGGCTGCAAATGCAGTGATCTCCTGGCGCTCCACGGCCAGTTCCAGCGCGGGCAACAGCGATTTCACCTTGGCGTTTTGCGCGAGCTTCAGCAGCAGCATTTCTTTCAGCAACTCATGCATCCAGTCGAGGTTCTGCCGGGTGCGTTTTTTGCCAACCGACTGCGTAGCAAGCGCCTCGGACTGGTACTCCAGCAACATGCTCCACACGGCGTCTATATTGAAATTGGTCAGCGCTGAACAGGTCATCACGCGCGGCGTCCAGAAGCTGTTGTGGCGCAGCAGGCTCATCGCGCTGCTGTACTGGCGCTGCGTGGCGATCGCCAGTTGCGCGCTTTCGCCATCGGCCTTGTTGATCACCAGCGCATCGGCCAGCTCCATGATGCCCTTCTTGATGCCCTGTAGTTCATCGCCGCCGCCGGGCAGCATCAGCACCATGAAGAAGTCCACCATGCCGGCAACCTGGTACTCGGATTGGCCGACACCGACGGTCTCCACCAGGATCACGTCGTAACCGGCGGCTTCACACAGCAGCATGGTTTCACGGGTTTTTTGCGCAACGCCACCCAGCGCACCTGCCGCTGGCGTGGGACGGATGAAGGCTTCCTCGCGCCGCGACAATTCCTCCATGCGGGTCTTGTCGCCGAGAATGGAGCCACCGGCAATCGGCGAGCTGGGGTCGACGGCGAGCACCGCAACGCGCTTGCCCTGCGCTATCAGGTGCAGGCCGAAGGCTTCAATAAACGTGGATTTCCCCACGCCCGGCACACCGGTGATGCCGATGCGCAGGCTGTTCCCACTGTGGGGCAGTACCTGTTCGAGAATGTCCTGCGCCTGCTCGCGGTGTGTATCGAGCGTGCTCTCAACGAGTGTGATCGCCTTGGCGAGCGCGCGGCGGTTGCCGCCGAGCAGTCCCTGCAGATCGAAGCTGGACATCTAGGCCTGGGCTGCTTTTACCGCATCCAGCACTTCACGCGCGCACTGTGGGATCGGCGTACCCGGCCCAAAGACGCATTTGACGCCCGCCTTGTAGAGGAAGTCATAGTCTTGCCGCGGAATCACGCCACCGGCAATCACCACGATATCTTCCGCGCCCTGCTTCTTCAGTTCGGCCAGCAACTGCGGCACCAGTGTCTTGTGGCCGGCCGCCAGCGAAGAGGCACCCACCACGTGCACGTCGTTCTCTATCGCCTGCCGGGCGACCTCTTCCGGCGTGGAGAACATCGGCGACAGGTCGATATCGAAGCCGACATCGGCAAACGCGGTCGCCACCACCTTGGCGCCCCGGTCGTGTCCGTCCTGGCCCATCTTGCACACCAGCATGCGCGGCCGACGGCCGTGCTCGGCGACAAAAGCCTCGATATCCTTGCTGATGCCCTGCCAGTTGCTGTCAGTCTCAAACGCCGCGCCGTACACGCCGGAGACCGTCTGCGCCTGGGCTTTGAACCTGCCGAATTCTCGTTCCATGGCGAAGGAAATCTCCCCTACGGTAGCGCGGCGCCGGGTGGCCTCTATCGCCAACGCCAGCAGGTTGCCCTGCCCGCTGACCGCGCACTGATAAATGTCCTCCAGTATAGCTTCGACTGCTGCTTCATCACGCTTGCTGCGAATGGCGGCCAGCCGCGCCACCTGGGACTCGCGCACGGCATCGTTGTCGATGTCGAGCACCTCGACATTGCCATCGTCCTTGACCAGATACTTGTTGACGCCAACGATGACATCCTCGCCCCGGTCAATACGCGCCTGCTTCTTCGCGGCGGCTTCCTCGATACGCATTTTCGGCATTCCAGTTTCGATGGCCCTGGCCATGCCGCCTGCGGCCTCGACTTCCTCGATCAGTTCCCACGCCTTGTCGGCGATGTCCTGCGTCAGGCTCTCCATCATGTAGGAGCCGCCCCAGGGATCGACCACGCGGGTGATGCCGGTTTCTTCCTGGATGATCAACTGCGTGTTGCGCGCGATGCGCGCGGAGAACTCGGTCGGCAGCGCAATCGCCTCGTCCAGCGCGTTGGTGTGCAGCGATTGCGTGCCGCCGAACACGGCGGCCATCGCCTCTATCGTCGTGCGCACCACATTGTTGTAAGGGTCCTGCTCGGTCAGCGACCAGCCGGATGTCTGGCTGTGCGTGCGCAGCATCGAGCTCTTGGGATTTTGCGGCTTGAACCCGGCGACGATGCGTGCCCACAACAGGCGCGCCGCGCGCATCTTGGCGATCTCCATGTAGAAGTTCATGCCGATGCCCCAGAAGAAGGACAGGCGCGGCGCGAAGTCATCAATGCCCAGCCCCGCCGCAATCGCCGTGCGGATATATTCCTTGCCGTCCGCCAGCGTGTACGCCAGTTCCAGCGCGGCATTCGCACCGGCTTCCTGGATGTGGTAACCGGAGATCGAAATGGTGTTGAAGCGCGGCATATGCGTGGAGCAGTACGCGATGATATCGCCGATGATTTTCATGCTGGGAATCGGCGGGTAGATGTAGGTGTTGCGCACCATGAACTCTTTCAGGATGTCGTTCTGGATCGTGCCAGTCAGGTCTGCCTGCGCGACGCCCTGCTCCTCGGCTGCCACGATATAGCCTGCCAGAACCGGCAGTACGGCGCCGTTCATCGTCATGGACACGGACACCTTGTCCAGCGGAATGCCGTCGAACAGGATCTTCATGTCCTCGACGGAGTCGATGGCCACGCCGGCCTTGCCGACATCGCCCGCCACGCGCGGATGATCCGAGTCATAGCCGCGGTGCGTGGCGAGGTCGAAGGCGACAGAGACGCCCTGCCCGCCCGCCGCCAGCGCCTTGCGATAGAACGCGTTGGATTCCTCGGCGGTGGAGAAACCCGCGTACTGGCGTATCGTCCACGGCCTGCCGGTGTACATGGTCGCCTGCGGGCCGCGCACGTAAGGCGACATCCCCGGCATCGTGTCCGTGTATTCCAGCGCTTCGATATCCGCTGCCGTGTACAGAGGCTTTACGGTGATGTCTTCCGCCGTGTGCCAGGCGAGCGTATCAGGCCCCTGTCCCTTGGATTGCTTCGTTACCAGCGCTTCCCAGTTTTCACGGGTGGCCTTGTTGCGGTCGTAAATCGTGTCGCTCATGGTCTGGACCTCAATGCTCCTCGGCGGGCTGGTTGATCTCGATCAGCACGCCGTCGCAGCTTTTCGGATGGATGAAGATGACGCGCGAGCCGTGCGCGCCAGGCGTCGGCGCATCGGCGAGGAACTGGTAGCCCTTCTCGCGCAGCCGGGCGACATCGGCGTCGATGTCGTCGGAGCGGAAGCAAAGATGGTGCAGCCCGCCACCCTTCTTTTCCAGGTAGGTCGCAATGGGGCCTTCTCCCCTGAGTGGATGCACCAGCTCGATATTGGTGGGCGGCAGTGGCAAAAAGGCTGCGGTCGTCTTCGCCGCCTCCACATCCTCAGTGCCACCCATGGGCAGGCCAAAATCAGTAACAAAACGCTGTATCGCCTTTTCCAGATCCGGTACGGCGATGGCAATGTGGTCCAGGGCAGTAATCATATGTCGTCCTCGTTACAACTGCTGCAAAAATGCAGCGGTGGCTGCCGCTCGGCGCGCGGCAATTTCTTCGGCGGAAACTTCTACTGTCACTTCATCGGGCACTATCTTGAAGATCGCTGCCCCTTGCTGATGATACTGCCATCGGTCTCCACCAGCACTTTGGCGATGGTGCCGGAAAACGGCGCGTACACCTTGTTGAACATCTTCATGACTTCCACGATGAACAGCGGGTCGCCGGCATTGAAGTGATCGCCCTCGCGCACATACACATCGTGCGCGGGTGTCTCGCGGGAATAGAACATACCGCCGCTGATTGACAGAATTTCATCGGAGCGCGCCAGCGGGGGCGGCACCAGTACCTTGGCCATGGCAGCCTGCAGGGTCGTGTCCGAGAGGCGCTCGGGAAGCTGGATACTGAGGTCGGGATTGACGGTCAACGCATAGAAGCCCGTGGCCTCGGCAATACTGGGCAGTATCGCCAGGATATCCGCACCGGCCTGGAAGCCGCGATGGGCACTGCGTACACGGCCCCACAGTTCGGCATCCCATCCAGCGGGCGGGTCACTGGCTTCCAGCGCGGTGCACAGCTCCGTCCAGTCCTCAACGGCCAGGCGCTCATCCAGTTCAGTGTAAAACGCCAGTGCGTCCTGCAGGATGGCATTGTCGTGATCCCAGATCATTGCCGCCGCAGGCGGTGCGTCGCCAGCGATGAAATCCATGTTGAGGAAGTGGTAGGTGTCAGCAAGCAGTTCGATCGGGTTTTCATTCCAGCAGAGCTTGCCGTCAATCACGGTGTAGCAATCGCGGTTCAGGCTCAGCCAGCCACTCAGGATATGCGGTTCTTCCAGCAGTTTGGTCAGCGGGCGCAGCAACAGTGATTCTTTCAGTTGCAGCGTCTCCGCCAGCGCGGTTCGCGCATTGCCCTCCAGCTCCGCCAGTGCCGTCTTGCACAGCTGCGCATAGGCGTGCTCAAGGTCCAGGTTATTGGCCTGCTGTTTCAACTCCCCCACTGCCGTGAGGTACGGCACGATGAAGCGCGTGGTGGGCCGGGCATTGATATTCTGGCCGATAAACCAGTTCACCAACCCGTAGTGGAACTCGAGATTGGTGGCGAGGTCGCGCCCGCGCATGCGGGTCTGGCGAATGGCTTCGGCCATTTTCTGGTAGGTGTCCAGGCGCGTCTCGCCCACCGTCAGCAACAACGCGATATTGGAATCGTATGCGCCGGCCAGGGTGTACTTCATGAATACGTCGGTGTCGGGATTGTGCAGGCTGATGCCCTGGTCATCGCGAATTTCGCCCGGGGTCGCGTCGCTCCAGGCTTCGATGACGCCACCGGCGTGGGGTTGCAGGGCCTGGTTGGTGGCGTTCAGCCTGGCCTCGACGCTGTCGTTCATGCGCACCAGGCGCTCCGGCCTGGGCAGTTTCTCGCCGTGGGCAGCCAGCAACACCATGGCCTCCACCAGCGACTCGACGACGAAGGATTCCGCCGGATTGTGCGGGTTGGTGAATTTGAGCGCGTAGCACAGCTCGGTCACGCGGTGTTCCACCTGGATACGCGTGTTCATTTCCATGAAGAAATGCTTGTCGCGGTCCACGATGCACTCGAAGGTGGAGACCGAATCCAGGCCGACCGCCTTGCCGAAATTTTCCGCCTCCTGCTCCATCGCGGTCAGCGTGGCGATGTCCTGCTGAAGAACGCGCGCTTCTTCCGCCTGGCCGCTCGCTTTGGCCTGCGTCAACGCGCGCTGCAGCGACTCTACCGTGACCGAGACTTCCAGCAGCTTCTGTTCGTGCATCTGCAGGGAGCAATCGCGGCCGCCCATCGACATCGACCACTGGCCGTTGCCAATGACCTGTATCTCCTGGTGCCGGGTGGTTTCGATATTCAGTTCAACCAGCACGTTTTTGTTGTCGCCGACGCCGGTGGTTTTCACCTCGTTGAGGATCTCGCGCACCATCTCCGCTGTTCGCGCCGACTCCCCGATGCCGAGGATGCGCTGGCCTTTGCCACCGCCGCCACTGATCGCCTTCAGGCGGACGCGGTTCTGCGGATAGTCCGCCGCCATCTTCGCCACGGCTTCGGTCAGCGTCGCGCACAGTTCATCGACGGTATACAGGTCGATGCCCTTTTTATACGACGCGGCCAGCACGGCATCGGCCTTGTCTTCAAGGCTGATGGCTTTATCCGTCAGCACGCTGGCGTCGAGCGCGAGGCCGTGTTCGGCAACCAGCTTCTGCAATGCGGCCTCGTCCGGGTGTTTTTTCAGCAGGGTCAGCGCCGTGCCGTTATCGATACCCGGTGTCACCGACACGCCGCATTTCAGTGCGGTGCGCTTGGCTTCGTCCTTCAGGCCGGCATCGTGCACGGTGCGCGAGCAGGGGCCGATGAAATTGAGCCCGGCGCTTTCCATCGCCGCGACCATCATCTCGTCCTCGGCCATGAAACCGTAGCCGGCGAAGATGGCGTTGTAATTGTTCTCGCGCGCGATGTTGATGATCTGCGCGATGCGCTGTTCGCGCTCTTCCTTGTTTGCGCCACTGTAGTCGGGCACCCGGTGCACGCGGTCCGGATCAGTCAGCGAGCGCAACTCCGGCGCGATGGCATTGCGGTAGACGATGGAATCCTTCTCCGACAGCAGGATGCCAAAATGCGTGATGCCCATTTCGGTGAACACGTCCATCGCTTCCTTGCGAATCGGTCCGCGACAGATAATCAACGGGCGCATGTGCGTGCAGTCAAACTGCTGCTCCCATGCGGTCTGCCCGAGACCCAGTTTGCGGTCGCGGTGGATCAGAGGGTTATTCAGATAATATTCGTTGGACACGCCTGTCTTCCTTTGCTGAGTGCAGCTTGTCGGTCTAGTGGAATTCACGCTGCACGGACTGCAGCGGTTCGGGCCGGTAGCGGCGCAGGTAAAATGCCATGTTCTCTGTCAGTACCCGGCGCAGGTCCGAGGGCATCACGATCTGCGAGATCGAGCCGAGGCTGAGCGCCTCGTTCGGGTTCATCAGCTCCCTGGCATAGCGCTCGGCCAGCGCCGCCTCCTCCGCCTTGACCCATCCCGCAAGCAGCTCTTTCGCCGCTTCCTGCGCCTGCGCCTGTGACAAACCGGCAGCAACCTGGGCTTGCGTCTCCGCTTGCAGCTTGGCCGCAACAGAGCCGCGTATCTTGCGCAGTTCATCCTTGTAGACGTATTCCACGCCTGCGGGGCCCATCACCGCCACGCGCGTGGTGGGCAGCGCAACGACGAAGTCGGCACCGACGGGAAAGCTGTTGAATGCGGCGTAGGCGCCGCCGAACGCGTTGCGCACCAGCACCAGGAAGCGAGGCGTGCGCAGGTCCACGATGGCATCCAGCAGGGCACGACCGGCCTGGATAATGCCGCGACTTTCCTGGTCCTTGCCGGGCAGGAAGCCGGTGGTGTCCTCGAGGAAGATCACCGGGATGTTGTACAGGTTGCAGAAGCGAATAAAGCGCGCATTCTTGTAGGCGGCGTCGATATCGATCTGGCCGGACGCCACCGCCGAGTTATTCGCCACGAAACCGATGACGTTGCCGCCCATGCGGCCCAGCGCGGTGACGGTATTGCGCGCGCGATCCTGCTGGATCTCAAGAAAGTCGCCGTGATCGCATAGCTGCTGGATCATGATCGAGATATCGATGGGTGTGTTGAATCCCGTCGGCGAGTTGAGCGCCTTTTTCAACAGGATGTCGATATCCCAGGTTTTGCGATCGACCGGGTCGGAGCTGGCCTGGAACGGTGCGAGCTCACCGTTGTGACCGGGCAGGTAATTGAGCAATGCGCGCACCTTGCGCAGCGCTTCCACTTCGTCCTTGACGACAAAATCGGTTACGCCCGACTGGCTGTGTACACCCGGCCCGCCCAGTTCGTCCGGCGTCACGTCTTCACCGAGTACGGATTTGACCACGCCAGGCCCGGTGAGGCCGAAGAAAGTGTCGTTGGGTTGTATCAGGAAACTGCCCTGGCGCGGCAGGTAGGAGCCGCCACCGGCGTTAAATCCGAACATGCACATGATGCTGGGGACGATGCCGCTGATCCGGCGCAGCGCCGCGAAGGCTTCCGCATAGCCGTCGAGCCCGCCGACGCCGGCCGGGATAAACGCACCGGCACTGTCATTGATGCCGACCACGGGAATACGCTGCTTGGCCGCCATCTCGAACAAGCGGGCGAGCTTGGCACCGTTGGTGGCATCCATGGAGCCCGCGCGCACGGTAAAGTCGTGCCCATACAGGGCGACATCACGGCCGTTGACCTTGATGATGGCCGTCACCAGCGACGCGCCGTCGAGGTTGGGGCCCCAGTTCTGGTACAACACGGTCGGCGCTTCGTCGCTGAGGTAACGAATACGCTCCCAGATGGTCATGCGGTTTTTCTGGTGCTGGCGCTGGATGTTCTTGACGCCGGCCGTCTGGTAGGGGCGCTGTTGCAATTCCCAGCCGGCTTTTAGCGACTCTTCATACAGCCCCGGGGCGGCAGCGATCTGGCCCGGCACCTGGAACACGCGCTCCTTGTTCTCGGCAAAGGGATTTTCCAGCGATGCGATGAGCGTAGGGCTGTTCTTCGTCGTCATAGTCCTTGGTCCAAAGGTGTCTCACGGGGCGATGGAAGGTATGTATTGGCCTGGCAAAAACCTGCTCGCAAAAGCCATGCCGGTTGCAAGTGATAGCAGTCGAGCTTACGATGCGAAGCGGCCTGAATCGCGGGCGTTACAGTAATTTGCAACGCCTGCAAAGTCAATTCAGGAGCGGCGACAGAACCGGCGAAATTAAACGCCATTTCAACGCAGATGCTTGTTATTTCACCGCAGATTAAGACTTTAAACTGCGCTCTACACACTTCCGACTGATTGGAATTCCAGGCTCTATGCGGCGCCCTCACACAGCAGGATATCCAGCGGCAAATGGCGTCGCGATCGCCGCGAGTTGCGGTGCGTGAGCAAGTCCGTCCACCTGCAGGAAATCCCCTACTGCCCGGATAGCTGCGAATTGTTTGAACGGATTCGCGACCTGCCGCGCGCTGCGCTGCTCGACAGCAGCTCTCCCCATGCGAGTACCGGGCGCTACGACATCCTGACCGCCCAGCCGTGGTGCGACACCGTACCGCGTCTGGTGCAGGGCGCCGACGAGCGCGCCTGCCAGGCGTATTTTGCCGAACTCAAACGCTTTCACCTTGAGCATTACCATGGGGTCCAGCAGGTCTCTTCTGACATTCCCTTCTGCGGCGGCCTGCTCGGTTACCTCGGCTACGATCTTGGCAAGGGGCTGCACAACATACAGTCGCCAGCGCAATCCAGCAGTTTTCCTGCTGTGCAACTGTGTGCATACGACTGGTGCGTGATCCAGGACCATCTGTTGCAGCGCGCTACACTCGTGACGCAACCCCGTGTCGGGCGTGCGCAGCGCCAGGACCTGTTGGCGCGATTGCGTCAGCCCGTCAAACGCGGCGCTGCCGGCTTCACACTGACATCATCCTTTGCTTCCAGCCTCAGCACCGAGCAGTACCGTGAAGCATTTGAGCAGATACAGGCCTACATCCAGGCCGGTGATTGCTACCAGGTCAACCTGACGCAGTGCTTCTCTGCGAGCTACAGCGGCGATCCCTGGCACGCATACCGTGCGCTGCGAGCCGTGGCCGCAGCCCCCTTCGCCGCTTACCTGACGCTCGCCGAGGAAGCCACCCTGCTATGCCTGTCGCCCGAGCGCTTCCTGTCGCTGCACGGTCACCACGTCGAAACCTCGCCGATCAAGGGCACAAGGGTGCGCCACAGCGATCCGCAGCAGGATGCACAGGCCCAACGGGATCTGCGCGCCTCGCACAAGGACCGCGCAGAGAACCTGATGATCGTGGACCTGCTGCGCAACGACCTGGGCCGTAGCTGCACGCCCGGGAGCATCCATGTCGATCGGCTGTTCGAGGTACAGAGCTTTCCCACCGTGCACCACCTGGTGAGCACCATCAGCGGTGAACTGCGCGCCGATCGCAGCGCCTGGGAGTTGCTGCGCGACAGTTTTCCGGGCGGTTCGATCACTGGCGCACCGAAACGACGCGCGATGGAAATCATCGCGGAGCTGGAGCCGCATGAACGCCATGTCTACTGTGGGTCCGTGCTCTATGTCAGTGCGGACGGTCGCATGGACAGCAATATCGCGATCCGCAGCCTGCTATGCGATCACGGCGTGGTGCGCTGTTGGGGTGGTGGCGGCATTGTCGCCGACTCCGACTGGCAGCAGGAGTATCAGGAGTGCTACGACAAGGTGGGTAAGTTTCTCGCGGTGCTGGAGGCGTTTGGTCACGATTGAGGATTGATGAACTTCGGCAGATTTTAGCCTAAGAACCTCTGTTTGTTCAGGGGAAAGTTACTGGGGCACGCCAAAAGCCGGTTCGGGGGGAATCCATGTCGCCACACGGTCCCAGTAAAACAACTCGCATCCTCTCCTCGTAACCTAAACCCATCCAAAAACGTCTACGCACTGCTAGCCTCGACAAAAGCAACCTTCAACTCTGCCAGCGAGTCGACCGATTTGAACTGTGGAAATTCGTCGATCACATTCTGCGGCGCGTGAATCAGGAAGCCGACATCGGCTTCGGCGAGCATCGTGGTGTCATTGTAGGAATCACCGGCAGCGAGCACGCGGTAATTGAGGCTATGCAGCGCCTTCACAGACGCGCGTTTGGGATCCTGCTGGCGCAGCTTGTAATCAACTACCCGCCCTGTGTCATCGATGACCAGGCGGTGGCAGAGCAGCGTCGGCCAGTGCAGTTGGCGCATCAGCGGCTGCGAGAACTCGTAGAAGGTGTCCGACAGAATGATTACCTGGAAGCGTTCGCGCAGCCAGTCGACGAACTCGATTGCTCCGGGCAGCGGTGCCAGCGTTGCGATCACTTCCTGTATGTCGCCGATCTTCAAACCATGTTGATCCAGCAGCGCGAGTCGCTGGCGCATCAGCACGTTGTAGTCGGGGATATCGCGCGTCGTGGCGCGCAGTTCGGCGATCCCGGTGCGTTCAGCGAAAGCAATCCAGATTTCCGGTACAAGCACCCCTTCCAGGTCCAGGCAGGCCAGTTCCACGTATCAATCTCCTCAGGCGGGATGCAATGGTATTTGAGCGCGACAGTCTAAACACTGCGGGACTGCTGATACAAGTCCCGCAGCTGCAGTGATACGGGCGCAGTGCTAAAAACGCGTTTTGACTGACGCAGTTCCGCCGATGCGATGATCGCAGAAGGCGTTAGTAAACGGGCAATTCCAGGTGTGAAAACAGTTCAGCGAGCTCGGCCTTGTTGTGGCAACCGAACGCATCGGTGACCAGATCGCGCGACAGGTGGGGGGCGAAGTCTTCGATAAATTCATACATGTAGCCGCGCAGGAACGTGTCCCGACGACAGCCGATCTGCGTAACACTGCTGGCGAAGAGGTGGCTGGCGTCCAGCGCAACGAGGTCGTTGTCAATCGCCGCGTCATAGGCCATGGCCGCTATGATGCCGATACCGAGGCCCAGGCGCACATAGGTCTTGATGACGTCAGCGTCGGTGGCGGTGAACACCACCCTGGGCACCAGTCCCTTGGCCATGAACGCGTCGTCCAGCTTGGAACGCCCGGTAAAGCCAAACACGTAAGTCACGATGGGTTGCGCGGCAACATCCTCCAGCGTCAGTGGCGACACCTGCGCCAGGGGGTGGTCTTTCGGCACGAGAATACAGCGATTCCAGCGATAACAGGGCATCATGATCAGGTTGGCGAACAACTCCAGCGCCTCGGTTGCGATGGCAAAATCCACGCTGCCGTCGGAGGCCATCTCGGAAATTTGCAGCGGAGTGCCCTGATGCATGTGCAACGAAACATCGGGGTACTTCTGGATAAAGGCTTTTATCGTGGGAGGCAGCGCGTAACGTGCCTGCGTATGCGTTGTGGCGATGGACAGACTGCCCTTCTTCTCGTCAGCGTACTCCTCTGCCACCTGGCGGATGCTTTTCACCTTGAACAGCACTTCTTCGGCAGCTTTGATAATGTCCTCGCCCGCTGGGGTAATGTGGGTCAGGTGCTTGCCGCTGCGCGCAAAAATCTCGACGCCCAGTTCATCCTCCAGTAAACGAATCTGCTTGCTGATACCCGGTTGCGACGTATACAAACTCTGGGCGGTGGCAGATACATTGAGATCGTGGTGCGCCACCTCCCAGATATAACGCAACTGCTGAAGCTTCATGCCAACCTCCGAGTGAAACAGTGCGATCCGTTGAAGACGCGCTTCCCTTCGCTATGCAGAATAGACATTAAACAGTCGCTTTGCCAAGCAATCAGGAAATATCGCGCGGCCTGATCGCTATCAAGGGTTGGCCACCCCGTGGGGCACATGCCCCGTTGCAACATGGGGACTGGCAGAGTCGCAATGGGTCTGCTGGTCATCAAAAAAAACATCCGCCTGGTACGCCCTCAGGAACTCGGTCTTGTTCAAGCCGCCGAGAAAGATAGATTCATCGATACGAATATTCCAGGCGCGCAACGTGCGGATCACGCGCTCATGCGCCGGCGCGGAGCGGGCGGTCACCAGCGCGGTCCTGATCGGCGCTTCTGTGGGAGGGAAGGATTGTTGCAGGTGATGCAACGCGGAGAGAAATGGTTTGAACGGTCCGCCGCCTAATGGCTCGCGCGCAGCCGCCTTCTCGCTGGCGGTAAAGGCCTCCAGCCCGTCGCGCTTGTAGACCCGCTCCGCCTCATCGGAAAACAACACAGCGTCCCCGTCAAACGCGAAGCGCAACTGTCCACTGTCGCTGGCCCCGCCGCGGCGCGATACCAGCGTCGCGGCCGCGACGCCACATTCCAGTGCATGCCGCACATCCTGTGCCTCGTTGGACAAAAACAGTTTACAGCCGAACGCATTGATGTAGCGCCAGGGGCTCTCGCCGCCACAAAACGCGGCGCGAGAAATGTCCAGTTCATAGTGCTGGATGGAGTTGAACACCCGAAGGCCCGTGTCAGCGCTATTGCGCGACAACAGTACGACTTCGACCCGTGCATCCTCGGCAAGGCTGTCATTCAAGCGGAGTAATTTTTTGACCAGAGGAAACGCCTCACCCGGCTCCAGGGGTTCTTCCTCGCGTGCGACCTGGTATTTGGAGTAAGCCTGCAAGCCTTCCTTTTCGTAGACCGTATGGCTTTCGTCAAGATTGAACAACGCCCGGGAGGAGATGGCGATGATGAGTTTGTCGTTGGGCGGGGTTGTCATACGGTTAGCATACTCAGATGTAGAGGGGTCCACCAGTGGCATAGCAATCGAGCTTTTAAATCTCGAATATTGGCACAATAGTGGAGAGGAGAATGCGACGTGTGCTTACCGCTGGGACCGTGTGGCGACATGGATGTCGCCACCCGAGCCTGCACATGGATGTGCGGTTTTGGCGTGTCCCAGTGATAAGCACACGTCGCATTCTCCTTCAGACAATTGTGCGTAATTCTGGATCGCACTGGCAAAAGTCATCTTAAGCAAAATGACTATCCTCAACTGACCTTCAAAAACCCCCGCTCTTCCAGTTCCAGCAACAACAACTGCTGGATCACAAAATCCTTCGTGCTCTCCGGGTGTTCGAGCTGGATACGCTCCAGAAACGGCTTGGCAGCGTGCGGATCAGCCTTGTGCAACAGCGCCTTGAACGTGGCGGCGATGAAGTGGGCAGGCTCATCGCTCAGCGCCTTGACCGCGCGCAAGCTCGAGCCGAGTGCGAGCTCTTGCCCGGTAAGCTCAGTGCCAAACGGATAGTCCGGCAGCAGGCCGTTGTGGCGACCAGGCGACAGTACTTTTTGCAGCCTGGCCGGCGTATTGTCGAGCGCGAACGCCGGAATCTGGTAGTCAGCGGACACTTTGCCGTGGGTCTGCGCAAACGCCAGCAGCGATTCCTGGAAGCGTGAGTCGGCGATATTAATCAGGCGTTTGATCACCTCGGAGTCACTCTGTCCGCGCAAATCGGCCACGCCGTACTCAGTAACCACCACGTCGCGCAGATGCCGGGGGATCGTGGTATGGCCATAGAACGGCACGACATTGGATTGCAGTTGCTTGCCATGGCCCCGGGTACTGCGTATGCACAGCACCGAACGCGCCCCCGGCAGATCGTTGGCCATCGCGACGAAATTGTATTGCCCCCCTACCCCGCTGATCACCGTCCCGTCCTCCAGCGCATCCGATGCCACGGCGCCACTCAGGGACACGATCATGCCGGTATTGATAAAGCGCGCATTGCGACGCTGGGCGCAGTACAGCGGATAGTCGAGCAGCAACTGGTTGGTGCGGCGCACGCCGGTCATGCAAATTTGTTCGCGGCGCTCATCGTCCAGGCTGCGCAGCTTGTCGTAAAAGTCACGCGGGCCGAGAAAGAACCCGCCGTGCAGGATTCGGCCGTTGCGCAGTGATTTGTCCTGCACCGCCAGCAGCAAGGCGGCACGCACCTGCGGATCGTCCATGTCATTGGCGAGCGACTGGCCATTGATTACGAGCGCACTGCCGGCGATGGCGGCATCGGCCGGGACAATGCCCCAGTACTGCAATTGCTGCAATGACGCGCCATCAAGGCGCGCGGGTATCAGGCCGCGAGTGCGTCCGTAGGCTAACAGCTGCTCATCGATGTGGTGAGAGATACGACCGTCGTTGATGGCCTGTTGCAACAGCAGATTGTCGTACACCTTGCGTTTGACGATGCCGTGTTCTATCAGGTGCATCATGCCGTTGACGAACATTTCCGTGGAGACATAAAGCCCTTTATCAAAAGGCCCGCAATCGATCGCCAGGTCACAGGGTGTCGTGGTGAGTTCGCGCACCAGTGCACGGTAGGCCGCATTATCCTGCTGGCGCACTATGCAGGCCCTGGCAACGGCATCACCCAGTGCGCCAATGCCGATCTGCAGCGTCCCGCCATCGACGATCAGGCTGCTGGCGTGCAGCGCGGTGGCGTAATCCTGCAGCGGCACTGCGGCATTGGGAACCGCAAACAGCGTCTTGTTGTACTCGGGATTGCGCACGATCAGGTCAAACGCCGCAGGGGACACCTCGGCGTCCAGCGTCATAAAGGGCAGGTCATCGTGAATCTGCGCCACCAGCATGAAAGGCTGATGCGGTTCGCGCACCATGTCGATCAGTTCGAGTGTCAGGTCGGGATTGCACGACAGGCTGAGCGACAAGCCCTCATTGGACTCCCGCGCCGCAACCAGTTGCGCCATCACATTCACGCCAAGTGCCGCCATGTCGCGCACGATATGCGTGTAATTGCTGGACACGTACGCTTGCTGGGGCAAGGAGCGGCCCTTCATGGAACCGGCCTTGAAGTAGAGCTCCGTGACCTGGATATTTTCCGGCAGATTACCGGCGCGGTATGGAGCCAGAAATGCCAGTTCCTCGTAATCTCCAAACAGTCGCTGCATGATCGGGCCTGCCAGATGTTCCTCAACTGGACTCGACGGTTTGGGAACTTCGAGGCAAAGTGCTGTGACGATATGCAATGACAATGAACTATCCGCAGCGACCCGTTGGTAAAACGCGTTCATCAACTGCACCGGTTTACCCAACCCCAGCGGCGCGCCCAGCACCAGATGCGGGCCCACGACTGCGATCGTCTCCTCAACACATTGCGCAACGCTTGTCAGAATTTTACCCATTGCTAATCCTCCGGAGTTTCATGCGCAAACGATCATGCATTTAAGATCAGTTGTTATCAGTCGGCGGGTTCTCGAAATACGCACGTGTAATGCTGAACACCAACGGACTCAACAGCAGCAGTGCAATAAGATTGGGGAGCGCCATGAACGCGTTGAGCGTATCGGCAATCAACCACACGGTATCGAGATGAATGGTCGTGCCGAGCGGAACGACCAGCACCCATGCCACGCGAAACGGCGTAATCGCCCTGGCGCCCAGCAGGAACACGATGCAGCGGTCGCCGTAGTAAGACCACCCGATCATGGTAGTGAACGCGAACAGGCACAGGCCCACCACCACAATGTATTCGCCGCCGGGCAGCGCACTTGAGAATGCGGCCGTCGTCAGGCTCGCGCCGCTGACGCCGCTGGGCCAGACATCCATGATCACGATCACCAGCCCCGTCATGGTACACACGACAAGTGTGTCGATGAACGTCCCCAGCATCGCGATCATGCCCTGCTGCACCGGCTGGTTGGTACGTGCGGCGGCGTGGGCGATGGGCGCGCTGCCCAGCCCGGCCTCATTGGAGAATATGCCCCGCGCAACGCCAAACCTGATAGCCGCCCACACTGTAGCGCCAGCGAATCCGCCGGTCGCTGCTGTCGGGGTGAATGCATAGGTGACGATGGTGGCAATCGCCGCCGGCACGTGTGTTATGTGCAGTGCAATGATGATCAATGACATCGCCACATAAGCCAGTGCCATGAAAGGCACAAGCAGGCTGGAAACATCGGCGATACGCTTGACGCCACCCAACACTACCGCGCCAACAAGCACCATCAGCACCAGGCCTGTAAGCAGCGGTGGGATTGAGAAAGTAGTGCTTAGTACTTCGGAGATGGAATTCGACTGCACGGTATTGGCAATACCAAATCCGGCGAGGCTACCGAAAATAGCAAAGGCCACACCCAGCCAGTGCCAGCGTTTATGCAGGCCATTCCGGATGTAGTACATCGGCCCGCCGCTATAGTTGCCCTTCTCGTCCTGTTCCCGAAAGCGTACCGCGAGCACCGCTTCGGCGTACTTGGTCGCCATCCCGAACAGAGCGGTCATCCACATCCAGAACAGCGCACCCGGCCCACCCAGCGCGATCGCGGTGGCCACCCCGGCAATGTTGCCGGTGCCGATGGTGGCGGACAGTGCAGTCATTTGCGCGCCGAAAGGCGTGATATCACCTTCGCCCTGGCCCTTGCGACCTTGCATCATCAGGCGAAACGCGGCAGGAACCTGCAGTATTGGCATGAAGCGCAGGCCGATGGTCAGGAAGATGCCGGTACCCAGCAGCAGGACCAGCATCGGCGGCCCCCACGCCAGATCGTTAATCGTGGTAATCAGATCTGTCATCACATTCCCCTGCTGCTATTTGTTATGAATTTTCTTCTGTGAAAGCGGTCCGGCTGAAGCCGGCTCTCTGCGGGAACAACCCGAAAACTCCACCGGTGTGGATAAAGACGATATCCCTGGCGCCCTGAAAGCGCCCGGCGGCGATTTCAGCCAGCATACCGGCAAACGCCTTGCCCGTGTAAACCGGGTCGAGCACCAGGCCTTCCAGCCGACCCAGCTGCGCTATCAGTGCAAAGACTTCTTCTGAAGCGATCGCATAACCCTGGCCTACATAGCCATCCAGCACGCGCGGCTCGATATCGAGTTCAGGCGCATCGGGATACTGGCGACGCCAATCCGCCGTATCGCTGGCGACCTTGGCGAGAAAGTACTGTGCATTGTCGCAGACATTGATCCCCCACACCGTGGCGGGCAATTGATGCAATGCGACACCCAGCGTCAATCCTGTTTGCGTTCCCCCTGACCCAGTGGCGGTTACGATATGCGCCTGCTCAATACCGGCGCTACGGAAATCAGCGGCCAGTTCCTCGCAGGCAGCGATATAGCCCCAGGCCCCGATACCGTCGCTGCCACCGGTGGGCACCAGCATGGCCTTGCGCCCCCGGTCGGCATAGTGCGCCTGCCACTGGCTGAACAGTGTGTTTATATTCTTTACAAAATATTCCGAGGAATAACAGTTAATCGCCGCCCCCGCCAGCTGATCGAGGAGCAGGTTGCCCTCGCGATCCGCGGGCTCCTCGCCGCGCAACAAGAGATGGACACCGAGTCCCAATTGCGCCCCGACCAACGCGGTGGCGCGACAGTGATTGCTCTGCACGCCGCCACAGGTGATCAGCGTGTCATAGCCGTTATCAATGGCGTGGGCAGCAATGAATTCCAGCTTGCGTACCTTGTTGCCGCTGAGTGTGCAGCCAGTCAGGTCGTCGCGCTTGACCCACAGGCGGTGGCCGCGCCCCCATTGCCTGGAGGCGCGTTCGAGGTATTGCAGGGGAGTTGGCGTGTGCGCCAGGTCTATCTTGCGGGGGTAGACCAGCGCCATCTTCAGGAAATGGACTTCAATGTGCCCTTGGGGAGAATCGCGTGCAGGTGGACACGCTGGAATTTCATGTCGACATTATTGGCCACGTTCAGCACCATGTAGTTGTCGTCCAGCGATGTCACCTTGCCGAGTATGCCGGAACTGGTGACGACTTCGTCGCCTTTGCTGAGCTGCGACACCATTTGTGCATGTTCCTTCTGGCGTTTGCGCTGCGGGCGTATCGCGATGAAGTAGAACAGGACGAACAGGCCGACCAGAAACAGGATCTGGAACATATCCCCGCCGGGAGGCAGCCGCCGCCCCCGCTTCCTGTGCCTGGGCACTGGCTATAAACAGATTCATCAGTACATTCTCTCGTGCGTGGGCTCTGGAAAGAGCGTGGAAAGCGGGTAATTTACAGGGTTTCACAGCATCCCGCAATTCACTAACGATGCCTCAGGCGCCTATCTCGAAGTCGTATTGCATAATTTGCGGCGCATGGTCAGAGAAGCGTTGGTCCTTGTAGATTGACGCGGCTTTCACCTTGTCGACCAGCTTCGGCGTTATCACCTGGTAGTCCAGGCGCCATCCCACGTTCTTCGCCCACGCCTGGCCGCGATTCGACCACCAGGTATACTGCTCTGCCTCCTGGTTGACGACGCGGAACGAATCGACATAGCCGACCTCGTCATACAGCACATCGAGCCAGGCGCGCTCCTCCGGCAGGAAGCCAGAGTTCTTCTGGTTGCTGCGCCAGTTTTTCAGATCAATCGGCTTGTGGCAGATGTTCCAGTCCGCGCACAGGATGACTTCGCGCTGCGCGCGACGCAGCGTTTTAAGGTGCACCATGAAATCATCCATGAAGCGCAGCTTTTTTTGCAACGCTTCGGCACTGCTGGTGCCAGAGGGCATGTACAGGGAGATCACGCTAAGCCCTTTGAAATCGGCCTGTATGTAACGGCCCTCGGAATCCACTGGCTCCCAGCCGAGGCGTGTGATCACGCGCTGCGGTTTGACCTTGCTGAACAGCGCCGTGCCGCTGTAGCCCTTTTTTACTGCGTCATTGTAATAGCAGTAATACCCGGCGGGCGTAAACATCGGGTCGGACAATTGCTCAACCTGGGCTTTGGTCTCCTGGACACAGATTATGTCGGCCTGTTGCAGCGCCAGCCAGTCGAAAAAACCCTTGGCGGCGGCGGAGCGGATACCGTTGGTGTTACAGGTGATTATGGTCGCCATTGGCTGTGCACCTATTCCTGAGTTGCGCGCAAGTCTACCGGAATGGTCCGGGCAGAACCAACACGCGCTGGCGAGCGCGACTCACCGGCGTGACAGTTGTCGGTATAGGGCTACACTGAAAGGCACATGGCGCCCGGAAAATAAAAGATGGAGGTAGTTCGTGTGACCAAAACTGCAGCCGAAAGCAACCAGGCCATAGCTTGCCGACTGTCCAACAACCTGTCACGCCTGCTGCGAGAGTTCTCGCGCGACTTTGAACGGCGCATCTGGCAGGGACTGGAGCAGCGAGGCTACCCCGACATTCGCCCGTCCCACAGCGCTGTGTTCGCCAATCTTGGCATGGGCGCGGTACGCGTTACCGAGTTGGCCGAACGCGCCCAGGTGACACAACAGGCGATGGGTAAAATGCTCAAGGAGTTGGAACGCATGGGCTATGTGGCGCGCGATATCGACAGCGGCGACAAGCGCGCGAAGGAGATCCGGCTGACCCAGCGTGGCGTGGCACTTGCAATGGACACTCTTGAAGTTGTCGATCAGGTCAGGTCATACTACGGACACAAAATTGGCTCGCAGTTACTGGATGAACTGGAAGCCAACCTGCGGCAGGCCGTGCGGCAACTGCAGTTGGACTACCTGCCGGAATCCTGGGCTGATTCTGCTACCCTCGAGGGACGGGACGTCGCCACATCCGCCGCAGTGGTTTGAAGCATCCGGTCGTACCCCGGCGTGCACAGATTAAAAATAAATACCCAACTGAATACTGTTGAAGGGGAGTCGAGTAAACATGGCGAAATCGATAATTGCGGGAACTGCCTATGTCATTTCACTCTCAGCTATGGCGCTGCTGGGTGGCTGCGGCAAGGAACCGCCACCCATTGAACAACCGCCACCCGCAGCGACCGCCGCGCAGCAGGTAACGCCGGCAGCACCGCAACCTGCAACGACCGGCGCAAACGCACCCGCCGCCACGCAATCGCAAGCACCGCAGGCCGCGTCGGCAAGCTATAGCGCGGAAGCGCTGGAATCCCTGCTCGCACCCGTGGCGCTGTATCCCGACCCGGTACTGGCCCAGGTACTTGCCACCTCTGCCAATCCGCAGGAGGTCCTGGATGCCGGGAACTGGCTGATACAAAACCCCGACCTAAGCGGCGACGCGCTGGAGGCAGCGGCGCTCGGCGTGGGTTTTACACCGCCAATGGTTGCGCTGGTGCAGTTCCCCACCGTGGTCGATATGATGTGCATGGAAATGGACTGGACCACCGAACTGGGAACTGCGTTCCTGGCAGATGAGCCGGGCGTGCTCAATGCGGTACAGCGATTGCGCAAGCAGGCAGCCGACCTCGGCAATCTTGAGACCTCAGGGCAAATGAAAGTCACCACCGAGACGGTGAATGACCAGCAAGTGATTGTGGTGCAACCGGCACAGCCCGAGGTCGTGTATGTACCGCAATATGATCCGGCCGCTGTGTACACCACGCCAGCGCCTGCGCAGGCCGCCACCACCGAGGTCGTCACCGAAAGCTCGGACGACGGGTACAGCGGCGGTGAAATGATCACCGCAGGGCTTCTGTCATTTGGGGCGGGCATACTCGTCAATGAAGTATTCAGTGATGACGATGACGACGATTACTACCCGCAATGGGGTGGCGGATACGGCGGTCCAGCCTACTATCCACCGCCGTACCAACCGCGTTATGGCAACGGCTATCGGCCTTCACATAATTACAATCGGCCAGCGAATTACCAGCGCGGCTCCAACAACAATATCTATGTGAATACCGACGGCAACGATTATTTCAAGCGTTTCGATGGCGGCAAGAACAATTATCGGCGCAATCCCGACAGTCCGATCAGCAACGCTCGACCGGATAGACCCGAGCTGGCTGATTTGAATAATCGCAAGCCGACGCTTGACCGACCGCAGGGCAGCTACGCCGGCGCCAGGCCGGAGCTGCGAGATACCGGCGCGCTGGACAAGCGTCCCGCCGGAGTGGTCAAGCCACCTGACGGAACCTATGCCGGCGCCAGGCCCGAACTGCGAGATGCCGGCGGTCTGGCCAAGCGTCCCGCCGCCGTGGCCAAGCCGCCCGGAGGAACCTACGCCGGTGCCAAATTGGCCAACAAGGAGCGTCCAAAAATGGACGGTACCCGCGACCGCGGTCACCCCGAAGCGCTGAAAAATGCGCGACCGTCGGGTGGCGGAGCGTTAGCAGGTGCAGCGAAGAAGCCCCAGGCAAAACTCGCGCAGTCCGGGCGTCCAGGCGGCTTCCAGGGTACTCACGACAGCGGCCGGTTTGAACGTGCGGCCAGCCAGCGGGGTAGAGACAGCATGGCCCAGCGACCGCGCCCGTCCGCGGATCGGTCTGGTGGTGGGAAACTGGGGAAAAAGCGATGAATACACTACGAGGAAGTAGCACCGTATATGCCATGCTGGTGGCACTCCTGTTCGTGCTGCAGGCAAACAGCGCAGCCGCCCAGCAGCAGGCTGCGTTTGACACTGCGGATGCTGCGGTGGCCGCGCTGATGCAGGCACTGGAGAAAAACGACAAGGCCATGCTCGGCACACTGCTCGGCCCGGATAGCGAGGATATCTTCTCCTCCGGTGATGAAGTGGCGGACGCCAACGCGCTGGCCGATTTCCTCGCCCTGTACCAGGAGGGCCATGCCCTGGTCGCCGATGGCACTGATGCTGTCGTGCTACAAGTGGGAAGCAATGACTGGCCGATGCCGGTGCCCATCGTGAAGCGGGACGGTAAATGGTATCTGGACGGAGCCGCCGGCGTTGATGAGATTGTCTATCGACGCATCGGGCGCAACGAGCTCGGTGCGATCGCGGTAAGCCGCGGCTTCGTCGATGCACAAATGGACTATGCCGCCGACGGACATGACGGCAACCCGCCCGGGCTGTTTGCCGCCAAGCTGCGCAGCGATCCCGGACAGCAAAACGGGTTGTACTGGCCATCAACGCAGGGCGAGCCGCAAAGCCCCATCGGTGCCGCCGTTGCGAAAGCGGCCGCCGAGGGATACCGCTCGGTCGCGGGCAAGCGTCTACCTTATCACGGCTATTATTACCGAATGCTGTATGGGCAGGGCCCTGCGGCAGCAGGGGGTGAAGCTGACTACTATGTGGACGGCGTATTGGCGCAAGGCGTCGCGCTGATCGCATGGCCCGCTGAGTACGGCGTCAGTGGCGTGATGACATTTATGGTCAACCACGACGGCAACGTATTCCAGAAGGATCTGGGCGAAGACACCGCAAAAGCCGCTGACAGTATCGAGGTGTTCGACCCCGACAGCACCTGGTCGAAGGTGGAGCCTGACGAGGATATCTGAGGCGCCAGCGACCCTTAAAAATATTCAACCTTAAGAGTGAATGGCATGAAATGGACCCTGATGATGATCCCCTTGCTGACGCTGCTTGGTTGTACCGGCGAGCGACCCGCAAGCCTTGGCGTGAGCGATGGCCAACTCGGCACCTGCCCGGACTCGCCCAATTGCGTCTCCAGCTTTGAAACCCGGGACAGCCACCGGATTGCGCCATTGACGGCAACACTGGACCAGGTGCGCGCCGCTGTATCCGCAATGCCGGGCGCGCAGATCATCAGCGAACAGGATCAGTATCTGTACGCAGAGTTCACGTCGCGGCTGATGCGTTTTGTGGATGATGTCGAATTTCTGGCCGACCCGGCCACCGGGCAGGTGCAGGTGCGCTCGGCCTCGCGTCTGGGGTACGGTGATATGGGCGTGAATCGCGCGCGCATCGAGGAAATTCGTGCAACTGTCGAGGTCCCCTGAGCCTGCCGCTTGTCAGGCATCAACACCCCGGCGGTAGCGCTACTGTCACTTCCTGGCTGGTGGTGTCGGTGGCGCCGTCGTCGTCTGTCGCGGTCAGGGTAACCGTATAGGTACCCGCCGCAGCGTAGGTATGGCTCAGGTTCATCAGCGTCGAACCGGCGTTGTCACCGAAATCCCACAACCAGGTAACGATGCTGCCGTCACTGTCTGTCGAAGTGTCCGTGAAGGTGGCAGTCAGCAAAGACATTGAGGACGTAAAGTTCGCAGTAGGAATCTCGTTGACCGGAATGGGCGTGGAGTATTCCACATGCAGTAATGGTGCCGATGCGGCAACACCTTCATAAGCTTCCGCCGTGCGTTGGCCGGCTCCACTGATCACGAACGCAACGCTGTTATTCGGACTCCAGCCATCGCGATCGATCACCTCCTGTAGTACCGCCGCAATATCCGGCGACTGCTGCTGCGCCCCAACGGTGTTCCACGCGGGAACACTCCACGCGATTGAGGCAGCCGTTAGCGGCCGACCGGTGACGTCGAAATTCGCGGTCGAAAATACTGGGGCGCTGTCAGCTGCCTGAGCGCGGATTACCACATTGGTCGCCACACTGTAGGCCTCATCAACAGTGAACTCCAGATGGGCAGCGTCAATGCTCGCACCCCGGGGAATATACAAGTACTGGAACCGCAGGCCGACGGTCTGTGTGCCATTCAGTGCCGGATCCTCCCCAGTTCAAGATCGCTACTGCTTGCATTCATTGCACCGTTGCTCAGCTTCTCTTCAACGTCGTCTGCCCCGGACGCGATACGGTTGTTAAGTGCGGCAGATGGCGGCGGTGGCATTACCTCACCGTCCGTTGTAAAGCTGTCAATCACCAGGCAAGCGATATTGATGAACTCAGAAGTCATCAGTGTGCTGTCCGCGGTCATGCGCATCACGCCGTAGTTGCTGTTATAGCGCATCTGGCTGCCGGGGATCGGTGTGCCAAAACTGTAGAGGCTCTTGCCCCCAAGGCCGTTTACGAAATATGGAATGCCATCAATTTCAATACGCTCATAGATGTGGTCGTGCCCGGTAAGCACGGCGTCCGCACCCCATGCGGCGAACGGCCATTGCATGGTGGCAATCGAACCGTGCTGGCCCGATGAATATGCCGCATGGTGGAATAATACGACCTGCCAGGCAGACGTGGATGCTGTCAATTGCGCTTGCAGCCATGCCCGCTGCGCATTCCCGTCGGATGAGCTGTCCAATGCGCCCTGGCTGTCCAGTGCGAAGAAATGAACAGGACCCATGATAAAGTCGTAATACCGTTCGTTGCCCGATGAATTGCTGCTGGCAATACCGGTGCCAGGTAAAGTGAAGTAGTTAAGGTATTCGTTGATGCCGCCGCCATCGGAGTAGTCGTGATTTCCAAGGACTGGGAAGAAGGCGTTGGACGGGCTGGTTCCTCCATTGCAATTGTTGCCGACGCCCGCGGCGGCGAGATAGCCGCAATAATATCGGCCGACCACCTGGTCAAAAGTCGTTGCCCCATAGCGATTGTCCCCCGCAGAGACGATGAACTCCGGCGACCAGCTGTCGACCAGCATAGCTACATCGTTTTCCGCGCCGCTTGCAGAGCCAAAATCTCCAACGAAAGCAAAGACGATCGGCGTTTCCTGCAATAGCGGCAACTTGTTTGCAGTTCCAGTTATGCCCGAGTCTGCCGCCGTTGCAGCGACTGAGCCCAGCATAAGTCCACTCAGCCCCGCCGCCAGCATCGCATCCCGCAGGCTACGAAAGCCATTCGCTGCACGTCTACGGGCGCCGCCAGCCATTCGCGCTTTCACATTCATGACGCCCTCCTTGCCCAGTTAATCGACTCGCCAGGATGGTATATACAGTACTACCTGGATAACTGCCAGCAAGGCGCGGAACAACTGGTTGAGAGTGCCGACCCAATGCGGGTGGCGGAGGGAGTACACAATCGAGGGGCTATTTGATGCCGACCCCGTTAATAGGGTAGAGCCTGCTGATTATGGTATTGCGAAATGGCGGTGAGGGAGGGATTTGAACCCTCGATACGTTGCCGTATACACACTTTCCAGGCGTGCGCCTTCGACCACTCGGCCACCTCACCATGAGGGCGCGGATCATACCACAAGAAATATCGCTTGCCAGTCCCGTTTGGCGACAATGTTGGCGACAGTTACAGCGTCGTGGTTCCCACGCCAAGCTACTGGCGATCGAGTCTGGGAAGCGGCACGGCATTAGCGTCGGTGCTGCGGAACGGGTTGATGTCCAGCCCGCCACGGCGCGTGTAGAACGCCTGGATATGCAGGAACTCGGGCGCGCACCGCAACGCAATGTCGCAAAACATGCGCTCGACGCATTGCTCGTGGAACTCCTGGTGCTCGCGGTAAGCAATGATGTACTGCAGCAGCGAACTGCGCTCGATGGCTTTACCGCGATAATGTAGCCACACCGTGGCCCAATCGGGTTGTCCGGTCACCGGGCATAGAGAACGCAGCAGGTGGCTGAATACCGCCTCTTCTACTGCGCGATCCGGCTCTATCTGAAGTTGCGCCGCCGTCGGCTCGCCCGACCAGGGTGCGATAGGTAAGTTGTCCAGACATGCGCCGGACAATCTCATCCCTGCGAGGGCAGCAGCGTCAACCGGAAATAGTTCCAGCGACACAGCAGCACCGGCTGCGCCGCTGATATCGGCAATGATGGCGGCCCGGGCAGCCTCATCGCTGGGGAAGCGCGTGCTGTTGAGCGAATTGAGGTACAGCTTGAAGGATTTCGATTCGACGAGATTGGGTGAAATCGCAGGCACACTAAAGCGCCCTACCCACACCCTCGGCTTGCCAGTGTGATCCAGCCAGGACATTTCATAGGCGTGCCACAGATCAACGCCGTGAAACGGCAGAGGCTCATGCAATCCCAAGGTCAGTCGCGCAGTCGCACGCGGGATGGCATAGAGCAGGTGCGGTGAGTACTCCTGCACGACCGGCGTGTGCCGGCCCAATAACATCCCGCCGTGCTCGCTTTCCACCACGGCGCTACTGCCTGAGTCGCTTGCCGGAATTGAGAAGGTGCATGCTGTACCCGAAAGCAATTGCGGTGAATACCGTGATCATGCCAAATGCGAATGGCAGGCTGACATCGGAGACGCCGAGCACGCCATAGCGAAACGCATTCACCACATACACCAGCGGATTCAGTTTCGACACACTGGCCCAAAATGGGGATAACAGATCCATGGAGTAAAACACGCCGCCCAGATAGATCAGCGGTGTCAGTATGAAGGTCGGGACAATGGAAATATCGTCAAAGCTATTGGCGTAGACCGCGTTGATGAAACCGGCCAGGGCGAACAATGTCGACGTCAGCAGTACCACGGCCACGACGACGAAATAGCTGTGTATATGCAGATGGGTAAAAAACAGTGAGACGATGGTCACGACCACTGCAACAAGAAGGCCGCGAGTGACGCCACCTACCACATAGCCCATGAGAATCACGAAATTGGACACCGGTGAAACCAGTAACTCCTCGACGCTGCGACCGAACTTGGAGCCGTAAAACGACGAGACCACATTGGAATAAGAGTTGGTCACTATCGCCATCATAATCAGGCCCGGCACCACAAACTGCATGTAGGTGAAGCCGCCCATGTCACCGATGCGGGAGCCGATCAGCGAGCCAAAGATCACGAAATACAGCGACATCGTGATTGCCGAGGGCAGCAGCGTCTGCGTCCAGATACGCAGGTAGCGCTTGATCTCCTTGCGCAGGATTGTCAGGAAAGCAATATATTGCTCACGCATGTTCATGCCGCGCCCTCTACGAGATTGACGAACATTTCCTCGAGACGGTTCGCGCGATTGCGCATGCTGCTGATGTGTATGCCATCCTTTTCCAGGGCAGAAAACACCTGGTTGAGGTGCTGCCCCTTCTCCACCTCCACTTCCAGCGTATGGTCATCGACGCGGCGCACGCTGAACCCCTCGATGGCAATCGCCTCCGGTAGCGTCTCAACACAGTCCAGAATAAACACCTCGCGCCGCAACTGCCGCAGCAGGGTCTTGATGGATGTATTTTCAACGATCTTGCCATGGTTGATGATAGCGATATGGCGGCACAGCGCTTCCGCTTCTTCCAGATAATGGGTGGTGAGGATAATCGTGGTGCCCTGGTTGTTAATGCGGCGCAGAAAATCCCACATGGAGCGACGCATTTCGATATCGACGCCGGCACTGGGTTCGTCCAGTATCAACAGGCGCGGCTCATGCACCAGCGAACGCGCAATCATCAAGCGACGTTTCATGCCGCCGGACAGCATGCGCGCGGGTGTGTCGCGCTGCTCCCACAGGCCGAGCTCCCGCAGGTACTTTTCTGCCCGCTCCCGGGCCAGCGACGTAGACAGCCCGTAATAGCCGGCCTGGTTCACGACAATGTCCAGGGCCTTTTCAAACTGGTTGAAATTGAACTCCTGCGGCACGATGCCGATATGCCGTTTGGCCGCGGGAAAATTGTCGTCGATATCGACGTCGAAAACGCGGACTTTGCCTCCCGACTTACCCACCAGGGAACAGATGATGCCGATAGTGGTGGATTTGCCGGCGCCATTGGGCCCGAGCAGCGCGAAAAAATCGCCTTGCTCCACCGTAAGGCTTATGCCCTTCAACGCTTCAAAGCCGTTGTCGTAGACCTTGCTCAGGTTTTCAATGGTCAGTGCTGGTATCATTGCGATTGGCTTTTTTTGGGGGTCGCTTAACAAGCGCGCCATTGTACCCGTAATTCTCCAGGTAGACGACAACACGCATGAACGACGAACAATACCTCCTACACTGTCGCACGTTGCTGGCCGAGTTTTCCCGCACATTTGTGACGCGAACCGCCGTACTCCCGGCAGATCACCCACTGCGGGAACTGGCGCTGGGCTTCGCGGAGCTGGATGAGCAAACCGCGGCGGATTTGTATACGCTCGGACCAGAACTCGTGTCGCGATTGTTCGACACTATCCTGATTTTGCACCAACGTTTCCGGGGGTCAACTGTGTGGTTTCTGGGCGGCGATTGCCTGCACTACATGGCCGATGAGGAGATCCTCCAGTACCAGCAACTTGAGGATCTTCGCGTCAAGGCAGCCAGCAGTGGCACGGCATTCAACTTCAACGATGCCAGAGCTAAGCTGCTGAACTTGCAGTGAAATATTCAGGCGTATTTGCGCGCATCGGGGCTTGACGCGATCCCCCCTGTCTACCTACAATGCGCGCCTCTTTGATGGAGACTGCTGCGTCCCCTTCGTCTAGTGGCCTAGGACACTGCCCTTTCACGGCGGTAACAGGGGTTCGAACCCCCTAGGGGACGCCATTCATCGAGAGAAGACGACACTGTTGAAGTGTGAATCGCGGAATAGCTCAGTTGGTAGGAGCGCAACCTTGCCAGGTTGAGGTCGCCGGTTCGAACCCGGTTTCCCGCCCAAGACTTGTCCAAATTATTTAGCCACGTAGCAGCACTGACGCAACCTTGCCAAGGTTGAGGCGGGGCGCGCAGCCTCGCCGGTTCGAACCCGGTTTCCCGCTCCAATTTCCCCTACCCCTTCCCCTCGGCATCCGGCTGCAACTTGATAGACAAACTGTTAATGCAGTAGCGCAGTCCCGTGGGCGCAGGTCCATCCTCGAACACATGCCCCAGATGCGCGCCGCAGGCCTTACACATGACTTCTGTGCGCAACATCCCGTGGCTGCGATCCTGCTCCTCGAGAATCACCTCGGCATCGGCCGGTTGGAAGAAACTCGGCCAGCCACAGCCGGAATCGAACTTGCTGTCGGACAGGAACAAAGGCTCCCCGCAGCAGCGACAGTTGTAGACTCCCTTCTCCCTGGTGTTCCAGTACTCACCGGTAAACGGGCGCTCTGTCCCTTTTTCCCGGCACACGTGGTATTCCTGCGGCGTCAGTTTGTCCCGCCAAATTTCGTTGTCGTGCATGGATTTAATCTCGCTGTTTAGCTGGGATTTTCAAGCGTACACCAGTGGGTTGCAACAGACTACGCACACACCGGCAAAAACGGTCTGCAGTGATCGAGCATACACAACAGTACTCGATCCAGGTGCGCGCTAGCTGGTTGCAACGCGATACAGCACATAGTCATCGTACCCGGTGTTGATGCGACGATAGCCACAGAGCGCCCGATCCAGTGCGGTGTCGTTGGTATCAACCAATAGAGGGCGCCCTTCCAGCGCGGTTATTTTAGCCTTGGCAGCCACTACGATGATGTTGTCCAAACCCACGGCGCGGATCACGGCCGGGGAAAACTGCTGGTTTCCCCGACCGAACAGATGACCCTGCCCGCCGATAACAGTCACTACCATGAAAGCGGGGCCGGGTGCCGTGGCCAGGATTTGCAGCAGGCGCTGCTCATCGGCATCGGTTGCCAACACCTCGCCATCGCGCACCACATCCACGCCCAGCAGGGTATTGGGCAGCGCCAGCTCAGCCATTATCGCTGCCGTGGTCGATCCCGGCCCGATCAGGTACGTGCCTTCCGGATTCAGAGTCTCAACCTGCCAGGCGGCGATTTCGGCGATTGCCAGGTCAGGGGTCCTCGCGCCCGCCAACCTTGGTATGTTGCAGGTAATGTCCTTCACTGGGCACCAGCATTTCGCCGTAAAACCGGCTGCGTACCTGGTCGTGGCGAAAAGCCTCCTCATCTATGTCACGGACTTCCTGTGCCTTTACCCCTACCAGTCCGCCCTCCGCGAGGCTGCGCAGTAATTCCCCGGCGGCCTCGGGAGACACGGCAAAAACACCAGAGTGCATCTTGACGCCAGCCGGGATACCCAGCACCGGACAGCGCGTACCGATCGCATCAAAGATATCGCGGGCGGTGCCGTCGCCACCGGCAAACAGGATCAGGTCCACGCCGATATCACACAGTTGTGTCGCCGCCTCGCGCGTATCGCTGGCGCTGGTGAGTCCGGCGCCAAGGCTCCCCAGCACTGTGTAACTGGCATCGAGTCCCTGCAACGCCCGCTCGCCCATTTCGCCCGCCCAGCAGCTGAAGCGCACGTGCTGGCGGGACGCACAGAGAATCGCCAGCGCCCGCACCGCGCGCTGCAGTGCCCGGTCGCGCTGTTCCTGTGGCACCTGATCGACCCGGTCGCGCAGTTGCTGGCCATCACTCCCCTTCATCGCCAGACTGCCGCCCAAGCCTGCCAGCGGGTTGATCAACAGGCCAACATGCAAGGTAGCGCTCATGAGCCATTACCGTTAACAGATTCCTCGATTACGCATCCGAGTGCGCGCGCTATCGCCATGTCGCCTGGCGCGCGCAATCCCGCAACGACTGAGCCCGCCAACTCACGGCGCTCGCGATAGGACTTGCGCAGTCCATCGAAGCCGGTCCCAGTGGCCTGCGAACCGTGCTCCGCCGCCACGGCCCGGCGCAGCAGTGCATCATCCAAACAAATGTCATAGCGGGATTGTATGAGATGCCGGACCAGGTTTGCGCCCGACAGGTTATCCTGCACCCGCAGCACGGGCAGCGTGTCGGCCGATAGCGAAGGCGTGAAAGGCGGCAAGCGGAAATGCCGGATCACCGCTTCGCTTAACATGCGGGTGGCCAGTAATTTGCCATCCATGCTGTAACCGGCGATATGCGCGGTACCCAGTGTCACTTGCTCCAGTAGGGCGCTGTTGATACGCGGCTCGCCCTCCCACACATCCAGCACGGTCAGGCGTCCGGGATGCGTATCGAGATGTGCCAGCAAACTCGCATTGTCTACCACCGGACCGCGACTGGCGTTGATGAGCAGCGCGTCCGGGCGCAGGCGCTGCAATTCACGCAGGCGCAGCAGGTGGTGGCTCGGCCAGGGTTGCCTGTTCGTCAGTTCAGCGTGCAGGGTGACAACGTCGCAATCCAGTATTGCGTCAAGGTCGGCAACATCGGGAATACTGCTGCGCTCCAGCCAGGGATCGACTATCCGGCGCCGCACGCCGAGTGCCTCGAAGCGCGCCGCGACCGATTTTCCTATTACGCCGTAACCGACGATGCCAACCGTACCGCCTGCGAGTAACTGTTCCAGTTTGTCATTGATGGCCGCGATTGCCGCAAGTACATACTCCACCACGGAATTGGCGTTGGAGCCAGGTGCGTGGGAAAAGGTGATATTGTTGCGCGCCAGGTGAGCAGCATCGACGGGGTCACAGCCGCTGGTCGCGGTACCCACGAACTTGACTGCGCTGCCGCTCAGCAGCGCCTCGTCGACGCGGGTGACTGACCTGACCAGCAGCACATCCACGCCGTCCAGGTGCGCCCTGCCCAGCGTGCGGCCATTGACGCGTCGCACGCTCGCAAACGCCCCGAGACACTGTTCGACTGCGGGCATATTTTCATCGGCAAGAACGGTGATCGTCACGGCGGCAGTGGCTCCGGCTCGGCACCAGCTCTGCCAGTGAAAAATGCCGCTATGCGGCGGGAACCACAGTGCCAAATTCGCAACATAAAGCCCGGTAGAAAATGGCGGCGCGCGCGGGCAGGCCCTCCTGCTGCCAGATCAACGCCTGTTCCAGTACCGCGTGCTGGAATGCTGTCGCATCATGCAGGCCTGCATTCGCCAATGCCGGGTTATCGACGCTGACCTGAAAGCGATAGCCGCACGCTTTGGAGAAATACCATTCGAGTGCCTGCGGTTTGCGTTCCACCGATTCGAAGTCACGTTGCTGGTTCAGGTTGCGTCCCTCGGGCGCGTACCAGTAACCAAAATCCGGCTGTTGCCTGCGCTGCGCACCGGCAATGCACCAGTGCGAGACCTCGTGCAATGCGCTGGCAAAATAATCCTCTCGGTAGTAGAGGGCGTTGCATTTACTGGCGGCTCCACCGGTTGGTACACAGGCTCTGCGGCGCCACCGAACAGGCGGGTGTGGTAGCGTGCGTAAAAGCACGCATCAAAAATGCGTTCCAGGCGAGCTGATACAAACGGTCTCGGTACTGCTTTACTCACACGTTCCGCAGAACCCATCAGCCAGACGCCTGCTTGCGCAGCAGGTAACGGTAATTACCGTCGAACTGGTCCTGCTGCAGCAGTTCATGGCCCAGGAAGTGGCAGAATTTGGGGATATCCCGTTCGGTGGAGGGATCGGTGGCCAGCACCTGCAGGGTTTCTCCAACCGCTATGTCGCGAATTCGATTGTGCAACAGCATTACCGGCTCGGGGCAATACAGGCCGGTGGCGTCCAGTATGTGGTCAGGTTTCAGCGTCATGGGTGGATAGTATCAATTGTTCAATAACTGTTCTGCCTGTGCGCGCGGCAGCAAATCCCACTGCTCGCTGTCCACATCGTACAGAATCTGCAGCTCATCTGTATGCAGCTGGCGCAGCAGCTGTGCGACCTTCTCCTCGAGTGTGCATTCGCGCTCGCCATAGTCGGTCCCATCCCGCGAGGCGTACTCTTCCAGCAACGCCTGCAGTACATCTCCCTGCAGGCGCTGCGCTGGCACCAGGACAAATTCTGCCATGTTTGGGCTCTATTTCTTTTGGTCAGGATGGTAGCGCGCTAATATACGGTCTGGGCATGCGAATGTGGAGTCAAAAACCGTGGAAACTTCTTTCATTGTCACCTTCATTGGTGATGATCGACCCGGGCTGGTGGAACAACTCTCTGCCGTTATCGAAAAAAACCAGGGGAACTGGCAGGAAAGCAGGCTCTCGCAACTCGGTGGCAAGTTCGCCGGCCTCATTCTCGTGGCCCTGCCAGCGGATGGCGGGCCGTCCCTGGAGGCGGATCTTGCAGCACTGGCTGCCAGCGGCATCAGCGTGCGCGTGACCGCAACTGAGGCAATCCCGGATACACATCGCGTGGACGCGCGAATCGCCGCTCAAGCTCCGGGACAAGATATCGCGCTCTCTGTCATCGGGCCTGATCGCAGGGGGATTGTGCGAGAGATCTCCCACGCGTTGGCGCAGCGCCATATCAATGTAGTGGAAATGACTTCCGACGTGCAAAGCGCCCCGATGAGTGCGGAGAAGATATTCACTTCCCACATTGCTGCATGGATACCGGAAGCAACGAATATGGACGAGTTGAGGGCAAGCCTCGACGAGATTGCCGATCACATGACACTGGAAATCGATCTGGAGTAACGCAGGGGTTTATTCCGGATCCTCCTGCCTCGACTACTTGCCTGACAATCTGCCAGATAACTTGCGCAGGCCGATCCACAGCGCGGCACACAGCGCGGCCAGCACGATCGTACCGCCAGCAATCCACAACGTACCGAGCAGCAGTTCAGTCATTTCCTGCCGCGAGATCCCAAACTGGTCGACCGCCGTCCACACCATCACGCCCAAAGCCACCAGGCCCAGGATCAGGGTGCGGTAATAACGTCGGCTAGACTTGCTCATGGGAGATTCTATCGTCAGCGCGTGCCGCCACCCGGACTCGACGCAGGCAGTACTGGCGTGTCGCACCGCACGTCCATGTTCTGTGCGCGGTGGCGCAGCACGTGGTCCATTAGCACGATGGCCAGCATCGCCTCGGCAATCGGCGTTGCGCGAATGCCGACGCAGGGGTCGTGCCGGCCGTGCGTGGCAACTTCTATCGCCTTGCCGCTGACGTCGACACTGGCGCCCGGCAGGCGAATGCTGGAGGTGGGCTTAAGCGCAATACTGACTGTGATGTCCTGGCCGCTGCTGATACCGCCTAGCACGCCGCCGGCGTTGTTGCCCACGAATCCCTCGGGCGTCAACAGATCGCGATGCTCGCTGCCGAGCTGTTCAATAGCCTTGAAGCCCGCACCGATCTCCACGCCCTTGACGGCATTGATGCCCATCATCGCACTGGCGATATCGGCGTCCAGCCGATCGAAAACCGGCTCGCCCAAACCCGGCATCACGCCACTGGCCACCACGTTGATGCGGGCGCCAATGGAGTCGCCACTTTTGATCAGGGCGGCCATGAACGCCTCCATCTGCGCCACTTTATCCGGATCGGGACAGAAGAAGGGGTTGGACTCCACCACATCCCAGTTGACGTGCTCGACAGTGATCGGGCCCAGTTGCGCCAGATAACCGCGAATCGCAATTCCGTAGCGCGATGACAGGTATTTCTTGGCAATTGCGCCAGCGGCGACGCGCATCGCTGTCTCGCGCGCTGACGAGCGGCCACCGCCACGGTAGTCGCGAAACCCGTATTTCTGGTTGTAGGTATAGTCCGCGTGGGCCGGGCGGAAGGTGTCCTTGATATTGGAGTAATCCTTGGACCGCTGATCGGTATTCTCGATGATCAATCCAATCGGCGTGCCCGTCGTGACACCTTCGAAAACACCGGACAGGATGCGCACCTCATCCGCTTCGCGCCGCTGCGTGGTGAAGCGCGAGGTGCCCGGCTTGCGCCGGTCCAGGTCATGTTGCAAATCGGCCGCGTCGAGCGGCAATCCGGGCGGACAGCCATCGACAACGCAACCCAGCGCCGGACCGTGGCTTTCTCCGAAGCTGGTTACCGTGAATAATCTGCCAATGGAATTGCCCGCCATAGTGATCCCGTGTGCCCGCGTACCGTTGCATCAAAGCGGCGTATTATAGGCTTATTCGTGCCAGCTTGTGCTGTATTCTCGCAGCTCCCGCGCGGTCAGTGTGAATACCCCCTCGCCCCCATGTTCAAACTCGATCCAGGTAAACGGCACCTGTGGGTAGGCATCCTCCAGGGCAGGCCAGCTATTGCCCACCTCGACGATCAATACGCCATCGTCGTGCAGAAATGCTCCCGCGCTACGCAGGATACGTCGCGTCAAGTCCAGGCCATCCTCGCCCGAACCGAGCGCGCGTTCCGGTTCGTGGTTATACTCCGCCGGCATGCTGGCAAGATCGGCCGCGTCGACATACGGAGGATTGCTCAGGATGAGGTCGTAGCGCTCATCACGTAATGCCGCGAAGAGATCGGACTCGCGAATGGTAACCCGGTCTTCCAGGCCGAGGAGCACCACATTCTCTCGCGCCAGCGCCAGGGCTGCACTGTCGATGTCGAGCAGATCGACGTGAGCATCCGGAAAATAGTGTGCAACGGCCAGGCCGATACACCCGCCGCCGCAGCACAAATCCAGTATGCGCTTTGGGCTATCGCCACTGTACCAGGGTTGGAAATCGCCAAGGATAAGCTCGGCAATGGGTGAGCGCGGAATAATTGCGCGCTGGTCACAGCAAAATTCGAGGCCTGCAAACCAGGCGCGGTGCAACAGATACGGCAACGGCAGCTTCTGCGTAACACGTTGGTCCAGATAGCTGAGCAGGCGCGCCACGGCCTTGTTGGACAGTGGCTGGCGCAGAACACTGTCGTCGGATTCCAGTGGCAGTTCGGCAACGAAAAACACCAGCTGCGCGGCTTCATCCCAGGCATTATCAGTACCGTGCCCGAAATGTACCGCGCTTTTTTCCAACACCTCACTGCAGTACTGCAGTGCTTCGCCTACGGTTCGTGGTTGCTCGTGGGAGGATTCTGTAGCAGTCATTGTGCAAGTGTAACCCATTCTGCCGTGCTGCTATATCCCGGAGCGGGAGGCATTATCTTGAGTCCGCTGGTGGACTACCACACCACCAGGTCGGAGTACGCCGCGCTCACGGCGCGATCTGTAACCACTCGACGTGCAGGTACTGACGGTCTGCCGTGCGCTCTGCGCTGTAAACCAGCAGGCGACCGGCGTTCTCACCTGGCAATGCAAACACGGCGTATCGTTGTAAATCTTCCCTGCCGAATAAGACGCGCTGGCCAAATACGCGATTGGCCCATTGCACTGCGCGTCCGCACGCGCGCCCATCGCAGGAAAACAACTCCTGGGCACCGTCAATATCCTTTACCGACGCCAGCAGTTTCGTCATCACCTCAGACGAGCTGAATCCGTTATCAATCAACCATGTATAGCTATTGAGAGTGCCGCTCAGTCGTTCACTGTGTTTGAAACGCCACTCGCCGCGCACTTTCTGCAATGCACCCAGTCCAATCTCATGATCAATCACTTCCCGTTGTGCGGCGTCGATCTGTTTGGTGTGCGGATAGTCATCCATCTGCCGCAACAGCGTTTCGACATCAGGCGTTTTTGCCTGCGTCAGGCTACAGGCGAAGATGTGAACGAGGGCCAACGCCAGAGCGAGCCTGATATTGCGGTCAAATTTCATTTGAATTGCTTACATCTTCGGCGGACAGAAATTGTAGTATCGCCTGCGCCACCGCAGCCACGCCGGCTTCCATATGAAAATGATGTCCGCCCGCGAGGACCTGCACCGTCAGGTGTGCAATATGGCGCTGCGCGTACTGAGCCGTTTCCGGTGATCGCCCAAGGCTGTCCTGCCCGAGCAGTAACAACGTGGGCATCGTCAAAGCATTCAATACGGCCTGTATGTGCTCCTCGGTCATTTTCATTGCAGATGCGCCGCGCAACCTGGGGTCAGTCATCCACTGCACGCCCTCGGCACAGTCGCACAGATTGCGTTCTACCAGCGTGGCGGCCGCAAGCGAGGTCAGTCCACGGGCCGCCCTGGATACCACGGCTTCTTCGGTGGTCGTAAAAACGCGATCGGACCGCGCCTGCAACAGCATTTTATCCTGCAGCGCCTTACGCAACTGGAGCGGAAAGTTTTGCGCCAGGACTGCGTCGGGCGCCACTGCATCCAGCATCACGAGGCGACGTACGCGCTCAGGAAATGCACATGCAATAAGTGTCGAGATAATCGCGCCGCGCGAATGCCCGATGAGATCGCACGACTCCCATCCCAATGCATCCATGACGCCCAGTATTTCCGGGAGGTCATCCCATATCTGGTAGCTGGCGTCGGCTGAACGTCGGGCACTTTTGCCGTGCCCTGTCAGGTCCAATGCGACAACATGGTGGGAGGTCAAGCGTGGCGCCAAAAATGCGAAACTGGCCGCATTATCCAGCCACCCGTGGAGTGCCAGTAACGGCCTATCGCCTGGCTCGCCCCAGGACAATCCGGCCAGTTGCAGTTTGTTCACCTGCCAGTTCATCGGCTGCGGCGGGCGCTGCATTCCAGGCGCGGTCATCAAACGCTTGCCTCATAAGCAGGCGGAAAAGACCAAAAAAGTAATGTTGCGCAGGCGGGTACGGCAACGTCAAACGACAACGTAACCAGCCCACCCGGCGGTAGCGAGGGCACCCTGCCAGCATCACCCAGCCAGTGGTCCACCAATTGCGACACCAGCGGCTGGTGTGAGACCAACACGGCATGCGCAACTGCTGTGTTTGCAGATAGCGCGGAAAGAACGCCATCCACCGCAGACAACGGACTACCTGGACGCAGCGCAGTTTCAGGGGTGATCCGTGCGGCAAGGAAGGCGTTTGCAATGATGTCGGCGGTTTGTGTAGTACGCACCCAGGGGCTGTGCAGGATCGTGGTAAGCGGCGCAATGTTTCCCTGCTTGCACGCATGTTGAAACTGGCGGCACCCAACCCCGACATCCTCGCGACCCGCGCTCGTCAGTGTACGCAAACGATCGTTGACGCCTTCCTCGGCGCTGCCGTGTCGCCAGATTGTCACTATCATCGTATTGCTGTTGCCCTTGCTGCCACTGGTACAGCCGACATCATAACACCAATCACTTTGCGTTCCGGTTCACATTGCCTTCGCGATGTCGTGCGCGGTGGCATTAAACATCCATCCACCGCGCCGGGAAATACACTGCCCGCACGCCTGAACAACACCGCAGACACACCGCATCACTTTTGGCTGAGTGTTAGCAACAAGGCGTTCAGGCGCGCCACGAATGCGGCCGGATCGTCGAGATGTCCACCCTCTGCAAGGGTCGCCTGGTCCAGGATGACATGCGCAAGATCAGCAAATCGATCTTCGTCTGCTTCCGCATCAAGCAACTGGGCCAGGGGATGAGAGGGATTAATCTCCAGTATGGGCTTGCTCTGCGGGACGGCCTGGCCGGCAGCCTCCATAATCCTCCGCATCTGCGCGCCCATGTCGTAGTCACCCACCACCAGACAGGCGACCGAGTCAGTCAGGCGCGCGGTCGCCCTGACCTCACTCACCTTGTCTGTCAGCACAGTGGACAGACGCGCAATCAGCGCCTCGGATTCTTTGGCCAATTTCTCCAGCGCTGCCTTGTCCTCCTCGGAATCGCTGGCCAGGTCCAGTGCGCCGCGGCCTACATCCTGGAACTGCTTACCGTCAAACTCATGCAGGTGGTTCATCAACCAGTCGTCTACGCGATCCGACAGGAGCAGCACTTCAATACCTTTTTTACGGAATACTTCCAGGTGCGGACTTTTTCTCGCCGTGTTGAAGTTTTCGGCAACGACGTAATAGATCTTGTCCTGCTTTTCCTGCATGCGGGAAACGTAATTCTCAAGGGATTGGTCCTGCACCTCGGAATCGGTGTGGGTGGTGCTGAAGCGCAACAGCTTGGCGATTTTTTCCTTGTTCGCCATGTCTTCGGCGGGACCTTCCTTCAGGACGGAGCCAAATTGCTTCCAGAACGTCGCGTATTTATCGCCCGATTTTTCCTTCGCCATTTTGCCCAGCATGTCCAGCACGCGCTTTGTCAGGGCATTGCGCATGCTTTCCACCGCCGGATCCTGCTGCAGGATTTCGCGTGACACATTCAGCGACAGGTCATTGGAATCGACCACGCCTTTGACAAACCGCAAGTAGGTAGGCAGGAATTGCTCCGCTTCGTCGAGAATAAACGTACGCTGGACATAGAGCTTGAGCCCGCGCGACATCTCGCGATTCCACAGGTCGAACGGCGCTCTCGCAGGGATATATAGCAGGCTGGTGCTCCAGCTTGCCCTCGACTTTGTTATGGCTCCAGGTCAGTGGATCCTCGAAATCGTGAGACGTGCTTGTAGAACGCCTTGTATTCGTCGTCGCTTATTTCCGTCCGCGGACGCATCCACAGCGCGGTCGCCTCGTTTACCGCCTCGAACTCGACCTCCGCATTCTTGGGAGCCTTCTCGTCCTTGTCCGCCACCGGCGCCGGCTTGGCCATCAGCACGGGCACGGAGATGTGGTCTGAATATTTCTTGATCACGCTGCGCACGCGCCAATCGTCGGCAAACTCCTTGCAATCCTTCTTCAGGAACAGCGTGATACTGGTGCCTCGGGTCTCCTTGGGTTTGGCTTCAATGGAGAATTCCGCCTCGCCGTGTGACTCCCACAAGACACCCGCGTCTGGCGCATCACCGGCTTTACGGGTATGCACTTCGACGCGTTCCGCGACGATGAAGCCGGAATAAAAGCCGACGCCGAACTGTCCGATCAGTTGTGAATCCTTGCGCGCGTCGCCGGTGAGGCTCTCCAGGAATGACGCGGTGCCGGATTTGGCAATCGTGCCGAGGTTCTCTATCACTTCATCGCGGTTCATGCCGATGCCGTTATCGCTGATAGTGATGGTGTTTTTCTTCTTGTCGAGCGCCACGCGAATCTCGTACTCACCCTGCCCTTCCAACAGCGATTCGTTCGCCAGTGAGGCAAAGCGCAGTTTGTCGATGGCGTCGCTGGCATTGGAAATCAGCTCGCGCAAGAAGATTTCCTTGTTGCTGTACAGCGAGTGGATCATCAGGTGCAGCAGCTGTTTTGCTTCAGTCTGGAAGCCCAGGGTTTCTTTTTTCACGTCGGCGGTCATGGCGGCCTCTTGGTATCGGTTGTTGATGTATCGGGTGTTAGTTGCTGGGATCGATATTGGGGTTACACGACGTTATTTCAAGTGATTTGGTCGAAGTTTCCGGGTATGTGCCATGCCGCCGGCCGCAGGAGGGCGCGTGCCTTACTTGTTCGAAAAGCTCACTCACCGCAAGGCACGCGCGCTCCTGCGGCCTACCTCTGAGCAGTCTTCCGATGTTGGATTTACTTCCGGCATAGTCCCCTTGGGGAGAACAGCCTGAGAGGGAATGAGCTTTTTGACCGAACAGGCTGTTCTTCCAAGGGGACGGCGATCAGCGATCTGCCTTTCTTCAATCAATCGGCAGGCAAAAAACCCGTCATTTGACGGGCTTTTTACTGCCGCAAGTCAGCGAACGTTACCAACCAGTAACCTCAGCCAACGCGGAACCGATCTCCGCCAAACTGCGCACAGTCCTCACTCCAGCATCTTCCAGCGCGGCAAATTTTTCGTCTGCCGTGCCTTTGCCACCAGAGATGATCGCACCGGCGTGTCCCATGCGCTTGCCCTTCGGTGCCGTGACTCCGGCAATGTAGGACACCACCGGTTTGGTCACATGCGCCTTGATGTAGGCCGCTGCTTCTTCCTCTGCCGTGCCGCCGATCTCGCCGATCATCACGATGGCTTCGGTCTTCGGATCGTCCTGGAACATCTTCAGGATGTCGATGAAGTTGGAGCCCGGGATCGGGTCGCCGCCGATGCCGACGCACGTGGACTGGCCAAAGCCGGCATCCGTGGTTTGCTTGACCGCTTCATACGTGAGTGTGCCGGAGCGCGATACGATGCCGACCTTGCCTGGCAGATGGATATGCCCGGGCATAATGCCGATCTTGCATTCGCCGGGTGTAATAACGCCGGGGCAGTTCGGGCCGATCAGGCGCACACCCAATTCGTCGCACTTCACTTTCACGTCGAGCATATCCAGTGTCGCGATGCCTTCGGTGATGCATACAATCAGTTTAATACCGCTGTTGGCGGCCTCGAGAATGGAGTCCTTACAGAACGGTGCCGGCACGTAGATGACGGAAGCCTGCGCGCCGGTCGCCGCTACCGCATCCGCCACGGTGTTGAACACGGGCAACCCCAGGTGTTCCTGGCCGCCCTTCCCCGGAGTGACGCCGCCGACCATTCTGGTGCCGTACGCAATCGCCTGTTCGGAGTGGAACGTGCCCTGCGAGCCAGTGAACCCCTGGCATATGACCTTGGTATTTTTGTCGATAAGAATGCTCATTACGCGGCTCCTCCCGCTGCTTTGACTGCCTGCTGGGCAGCGTCCGTGAGGCTGGTCGCAGCGATGATGTTCAATCCGCTGTCGGCCAGTACCTGCCGTCCCAATTCCGCGTTGTTGCCTTCAAGGCGAACGACCACGGGTACTGCAACACCGATTTCCTCTACCGCGCCGATCACGCCTTCGGCGATGAGGTCGCAGCGCACAATGCCGCCGAAGATGTTGATCAATACCGCTTTCACCTTGTCGTCGGACAGGATGATCTTGAATGCCTCCGACACCCGCTCCTTGGTGGCGCCGCCGCCGACATCGAGGAAGTTGGCGGGGAATCCACCGTGCAGCGCGACGATGTCCATCGTACCCATCGCCAGGCCCGCACCGTTGACCATGCAACCGATATTGCCGTCCAGGGCCACGTAATTCAGTTCCCATTTAGCCGCGTGGGATTCGCGCTCATCTTCCTGGCTGGGGTCGTGCATCGCGCGCAATTGCGGCTGACGGTAAAGCGCGTTGCTGTCGACACCGATCTTCGCGTCTAGGCAGTGCAAGTTGCCCTGCTCGGTGATCACCAGCGGATTGACTTCTATCAGCGCCAGATCCTTGTCGATGAACATTTGTCCCAGACCCATGAAAATCTTCACGAACTGTTTGATCTGGTCACCGGACAAGCCCAGTTTGAAGGCCAGTTCACGGCCCTGGTAGGGTTGTGGTCCTACCAGCGGATCGATAGTGGCGCGGAGGATTTTCTCCGGCGTCTCTTCGGCGACTTTTTCGATTTCCACACCGCCTTCAGTGGAGGCCATGAAGACAATACGGCGTGAGGAGCGGTCCACCACCGCGCCCAGGTACATTTCCTCGGCGATATCAGTACAGGTTTCAACCAGGATCTTGCTGACCGGCTGGCCGTGCTCATCCGTCTGGTACGTCACCAGGCGCTTGCCCAGCCACTGTTTGGCGAACGCCTCGATTTCCGCCTTGGTTTTCACCAGTTTTACACCGCCGGCCTTGCCGCGTCCGCCCGCGTGCACCTGGGCTTTGACGACCCACATATCACCGCCGATCTTGTCTGCAGCCGCAGCTGCATCCTCCGGTGTGTCCACTGCAAACCCCTTGGACACCGGCAACCCGTATTCGGCAAACAGTTGCTTACCCTGATACTCATGAAGATTCATGTTTTATCCTGTTGTCTGATCCTGACTGTCAATGATTAAGGCTTCCCGGCGATTGCAAATGCACCGAATCGGCCAGTGAATATCCGGACGCGCCGGCACGTTATTCTGTTGTACGCGCCCGGACAAATTTCTCTTCTCTTCGTTTCTCTATCGTTTTTTACGATTGGCGATATGAATGGCCTGGCCATTTACCGCCAGTGCTGCTTCATGCAATGCCTCTGACAACGTTGGATGCCCGAAGACAGTCAGCGCCAGGTCCTCGGCACTGGACCCGAACTCCATCGCAATCACTACTTGTTGCACCAGATCCGCCGCGGACGGGCCGACAATATGGCAACCCAGGATACGGTCGGTCTCAGCATGGGCAATCAGCTTTACCATGCCTTCAGAGTCATTTGCTGCCAGCGCGCGGCCACTTGCTGCGAACGGGAACACGCCGGTTTTATACGCTACGCCGTCGGCGGTCAGTTCCTGCTCCGTTCTGCCCACTGCAGCTATTTCCGGGTGCGTATAGATGATGGCCGGTATGCAGTCATAGTTCATTTCGGCCTGCTCGCCGGCAATACGTTCCACGACCATAATGCCTTCTTCCGAACCTTTGTGCGCCAACATCGGGCCGCGCACTATATCACCGACCGCGTAGACATGGGGCGCCTCGGTTTCACAATGGTCATTGACGTAAATAAAACCGCGCTCATCCAGGGTGACACCACTGTCGGAAGTGAACAGTCCCTCGGAATTCGGTTTGCGTCCCACGGCGACAATCAGCTTGTCGAAGGTTTCACTGTGTTCCCCGTCCGCACTGGACCAGGTGACAACCACATTGTTGTTCTTGACTTCCGCTTTTGTGACGCGGGCCCCCAGGCGAATATCCAGACCCTGCTTTTTGAAAATCTTGCCCGCCTCCCTGGCGATCTGCAGGTCCATCATCGGTAAAAACTCATCCAGGGCTTCGAGCATCACCACCTCGGAACCGAGGCGACGCCAGACACTGCCCAACTCCAGACCGATAACACCTGCGCCGATGACACCCAGCCGGCGCGGGACCTCTGTAAGCGCCAGCGCACCGGTGGAATCAATGATGTGCTTGTTGTCTATCGGCGCGGGCGGGATGTTCACGGGCAGTGATCCAGCGGCAATGATGATATTTTTCGCCTCCAACACCTGCACATTGCCGCTGGCGTCTGTCACCTCGACTTTCGTCCCCAGCAATACCCTCGCCTTGCCGGCAATGGAGGTAACCCCGTTATGCTTGAACAGGCCGGCAATACCACCGGTCAACTGCGTGACGATTTTAGTTTTACGAGCCAACATAGCGCCGACATCGATTTCCGGCTTGTTCACCGCGATGCCATGCACCGCCAGACTGTCCCGCGTCTCGGCAAACTTTTGGCTACTGTCGAGAAGTGCCTTCGACGGAATACACCCCACATTGAGACAGGTGCCGCCCAACTGGACATCGCCCTTCGCGTCCGTCCATTGCTCGATACAGGCGGTGTTCATGCCCAGTTGCGCCGCCTTGATGGCTGCGACATACCCTGCGGGACCGGACCCTATTACCACCACGTCGTATTTGTCAGCCATTGTCATTCCCAGTAAAAGTCTTTTCGCGTTGAACGCTTTGAATCAGCGGTGTACGCAGTATCGCCAGCGTCGCCTGTTCTACAGTTGCAGCAGTATCCTGGCCGGATCTTCAATCAGGTCTTTCACGGCAACCAGAAACTGCACGGCCGTCTTGCCGTCGATTAGCCGGTGATCGTAAGTCAACGCCAGGTACATCATCGGCAGGATCACGACCTGGCCATCCACCGCCATCGGGCGGTCCTGGATCTTGTGCATCCCCAATATGCCCGTCTGGGGTGGATTGAGAATCGGAGTAGATAACAGGGAGCCGAATACACCGCCATTGGTCAGCGTAAACGTGCCCCCGGTCATATCATCTATGGTCAGCTTATTGTCCCTCGCCCGCAGCCCCATGTCGTGGATCGCCGCTTCCACATCCGCCAGACTCATGAAATCAGCATCCCGGAGCACCGGCACGACCAATCCGCCTTTGGTTGACACCGCGACTCCGATGTCCTGGTAGCCGTGATAGACGATGTCATTGCCATCGATCGAGGCGTTCACCGCTGGAAAACGCTTCAATGCTTCGCACGCGGCCTTGACGAAAAAACCCATGAAACCCAGCCGGGTGCCGTTATGCGTCTTCTCGAATTTATCCTTGTATTTGCTGCGCAGCGCCATCACCGGCGCCATGTTCACCTCGTTGAACGTGCTGAGCATCGCCGTCTGCAGAGTCGCGTCCAGCAGGCGCTCGGCAATTTTGGCGCGCATCCGCGTCATCGGCACCCGCCTCTCGACACGCTCGCTGGACAGACCCACCACCTGCCGCTCCTCGACGCTATCGGCGGGTGCCGCCGGCTTGGCCGGTGCAGCTTCCGGCGCGGCAGGTCGCTCACTCATATGCTTGAGGATATCTTCCTTGGTGATACGACCGCCCTTGCCACTGCCGGTGATGCCGCTGATATCCAACTTGTGCTTTTCCACGAGTTGCCTGGCCGCAGGTCCAAGCAGGTCTGCGGCAGGAGCTGCGTCTGCGGCGCTCTTTGCTGCTGCTTCGGGAACGGGCTTCGACGAGGATGCTGTGCTGGACTGCGCGGCCTGCCCAGGTTCCAGCATCGCCAGCAGTTGTTCGCTTTGGATAGTCTCGCCAGTCTGTACATGAATTTTTGCAATCACGCCGTCGGCCGGTGCGACAACTTCGAGCACCACCTTGTCTGTCTCTATCTCGACAATCAGTTCATCGCGAGCTACAGCGTCGCCTTCCGCCTTGTGCCAGGCAGCGACTTCCCCATCGGCGATGGATTCGGGAAAGGCAGGTGCCTTTATTTCGATTGCCATGTCATTTCCTTCCTGAAAAATCCTGCTGCTAACTGCCCCAGGGCATCTCGCCCAGGGCTTCATCGATAAACTTTTGCATTTGTTCCAGGTGCAGCGCCATATAGCCGGCAGCGGGTGCAGCAGAGGAGTCGCGGCCGACATAGCGCAGGTACACATCCACCTTGTGACGCTGGATCACTCGTCGCATGTGATGCTGGCTCGCATACCAGGCACCCTGGTTCATTGGCTCTTCCTGGCACCAGATAGCATCCACGATGTTCGGATAACGGCGGCTGAGTATCTCCTGCAGTTCCGCCTCCGGGAAGGGATACAACTGTTCCAGGCGCAGTATCGCTATATGGTCCAGTCCACGCTCGCGGCGCGCGGCACGCAGGTCGTAAAACACCTTGCCACTGCAGATGACGATGCGTTGCACCCTGGACGTATCGAGATCATCCGTCTCATCGCGCACAGTCGCGACCATTTGTGCTCGCCACTGGTGATGAACTGGTCTATTACCACCTGCGCGCCGTTCGCAAAATCACCAAACTGGGCCTCCCAGATCACCAGCCCCTGCGGTAGCGTCGTCGCATAACCATACTCGAAGGCGAGGACGGCTTCCTCTGACAGCAGGGAGTCAAACAGCACGAATTTAGCCTGGTCGGCGCTGATGTGTTGCAACGGCACATAGGTGCTGCCATCGTTCTGATTGTGCAACACGGCGTGGCGATGCGAGAACGTGCCGCGACCGACGTCCTGACCGGTCAAACGCACGGGATAGCCGTGGGCCAACAACGAGGCATAGGCCAGATTCTCGGCGAACCCCCAATTGATGGGCATTGCACCGGCTGCCATTTTGCGGCGATCCTCCAGGATCTTGGATACCTGGCGCTGCAGTGGGAAACCGTCAGGCGCCAGGTTTGTGTTGTTCGCCAAAGCTTGCAGTGCCTGCATCTCCATGCCGGTGTCACACTGCAGTGTCCAGTCATGCCCGAGATAGGGTGACCAATCCACGAACAGCGCCTGATCAGGCTCCGATACCAGGCTGCTCACCAGCGGCGCGCCGCGATCCAGTGCCTCGCGGTAGCGATCCACCAGCGCCTGGACTTCACTCTCTATGATCAACCCGGCGCCTATGAGCTTCTCCGCGTACAACTCCTGGGTGGTCTTGTGCTTCGCAATCTTCTGGTACATCAGTGGCTGGGTCACCGACGGCTCATCCGCTTCGTTGTGACCGCGGCGGCGATAGCAGATCAGGTCGATCACCACATCCTTATTGAATTCCGTGCGGTAATCGACGGCCAATTGCGTGACGAACAGCACGGCTTCCGGGTCGTCGGCATTGACGTGAAAAATGGGCGCTTGCACCATTTTGGCGACATCGGTGCAATACTCGGTGGAACGGGCATCCTCGCGCTTGCTGGTGGTAAAGCCCACCTGGTTGTTCAACACGATGTGGATGGTGCCGCCAGTCCGGTAGGCGCGCGTCTGTGACATCTGGAAGGTTTCCATGACCACGCCCTGGCCCGCGAACGCGGCATCGCCGTGTATCACTATCGGCACCACGAGATCGCCTTCCTCATCCTGGCGGCGCTCCTGTCGCGCGCGCACCGAGCCCTCGACCACCGGCGCGACGATCTCCAGGTGCGAGGGGTTGAACGACAGTGCCAGATGCACTTCCCCGCCGGTGGTCATCACATTGGAGGAAAAGCCCTGGTGATACTTCACGTCGCCTGAGCTGGTGTAGAGCGCCCTGCCCTCAAACTCGGCGAACAACTCGGAAGGATTTTTACCCAGTATATTGATCAGCACATTGAGTCGGCCACGGTGCGCCATGCCGATCACTATTTCCCGTGCCCGCAATGCGCCACAGCGCTGCACCATCTCCGAAAGCATAGGGATCAGGCTCTCTCCGCCTTCGAGGCCAAAGCGCTTGGTGCCGGGGTACTTGGAGGCCAGCGATTTTTCGAGCCCCTCCGCATTGATCAACTGGTTGAGCAGGTGCAGGCGTACTTCCTTGCCATAATCCGGCGCCGAGCGCACCGACTCCATGCGCTGCATGATCCAGTGGCGCTCGGTGGTGGCGACGATGTGCATGAACTCGGCGCCGATGGTATTGCAATAGGTCCGGTTGAGCGCGTCGTAAATCTCGCCGAGCGTGGCATCGGCCTTGCCGATATGCAGCGTACCGGCCTGGAACACCGTATCGAAGTCGGCGGATGACAATTGGTGGAAGTCGAGGTCGAGATCGGCGACCTTTTCGCGTATCGCCAGCCCCAGCGGATCCAGATTGGCCTTCTGGTGGCCGCGCTGGCGGTAGGCGGATATCAGTTGCACCACGCACACCTGTTTGCGTTCGTACTCAGTCGCCTGCGAATCGTGTTGTACAGTGGCTTTCGTGCGCACGCGCATTTTGCTGATGCGCGCGAAATGTTTGCGTATCACAGAGTGGGGCACATCCCGAACCTGCACTATCTCGGAAGCCACCATCGGCAGCTTGTCAAAATAGTCGCGCCATTGCTCAGGCACAGCATTGGGGTCCTTCAGGTACGACTCGTACAAATTCTCGACATAGGTGGCGTTGCCGCCCGCGATATGGGAGCTCTGCCTCAGCAATTCCATCTTGCTAATTTGCATCGGGAGACCTCCTGGGCCGCTGTGGACCAATGCTGCGAACCCAGGTGCGGGCACTGCGGTGGATGTGGACGGGTGACAGGTTCCGGCCACGCGCGAGGATCAGGCTTTGCGCTACCGGAAAGTTACCACGCCACCGGGTTGCATGTGCAGACAATCAGTACCCTTTAATTCAACAATTTCAATCAGTTAAAAAACACAGTTAATGTTATGTTGCACGCGATAACAACATGTTGCGTATATGGCCGATCGCCCGCGTCGGGTTGAGGCCCTTGGGGCACACATTGACACAATTTTGAATACCGTGACAACGAAAAACGCTGAAGGGATCATCCAGTTTGGCCAAGCGCGCCTCGGTTGCCGTGTCGCGTGAGTCGGCGAGGAAACGGTACGCTTGCAACAGTCCGGCGGGGCCGATAAAGCGGTCGGGATTCCACCAGAACGACGGGCACGACGTTGAGCAGCACGCACAGAGGATACATTCGTACAACCCATCGAGTTTCTCCCGGTCCTCAGGAGATTGCAAGCGCTCAATGGCCGGCGCTGGCGTATCGTTCTGTAGGTAAGGTTGCACCTTCTCGTACTGCGCGTAGAACAGACTCATGTCGACCACCAGATCGCGGATGACCGGCAGTCCGGGCAGTGGGCGCAACACCAGTTTGTTGTTCCTCACCGCCTTGGACAGCGGCGTGACACACGCAAGGCCATTGACGCCGTTCATGTTGACGCCGTCAGAGCCGCACACACCCTCGCGACAGGAGCGACGGAACACCATGGTGGTGTCCTGCGCCTTGATCATTTCCATTACGTCCAGAACCATCAGGTCCTTGCCGCCCGTGTCGACCTGCACGTCCTGCATGTAGGGTTCGGCATCGACTTCCGGGTTATAACGATAAATACTGACTTGCAACATGGTTCGGGCCCCTTAATAGGTACGCGCTTTCGGTTTAAACGTATCCACCGTTTTCGGCTCAAAATTGACTGCCCGCTTGCCCACGCGCTTGTCGGCGGGGAAATACAGCGAGTGGCACAACCAGTTCTCGTCATCGCGGGAATCAAAATCGTTACGCGCGTGGGCGCCACGACTCTCCTTGCGCGCCTCCGCGGTAATGGCGGTCGCTTCCGCGACTTCAAACAGGTTGTGCAGTTCCAGTGCCTCTATCCGCGCCGTGTTGTACGCCATGCTCTTGTCGGCGAGTTGCGCATTCTCTATGCGAGCGCGCAGGTCAGCCAATTTACGGATACCTTCCTGCATGAACGGACCATCGCGAAACACGCCAAAATGATTCTGCATGGTGTTTTGCAATTCCTTGCGCAATGCCGCCACGTTTTCACCACCACTGGACGTGTTCAATTTGTTCAGGCGGGACATGGCGCGTTCAACATCGCTCTCGCTGGCGTCGCGCATGTCGATGCCTTCGCGCAGTGCACGTTCGATGAACAGGCCCGAGGCACGACCGAATACCACCAGATCCAGCAGCGAATTTCCTCCCAGGCGATTGGCGCCGTGCACTGACACACAGGCTACTTCGCCGCACGCGTACAAACCGGGAATCACGGAATCAACACCCTGCTCGTCCACGATAAGGGCCTGGCCGTGCACATTGGTCGGAATGCCGCCCATCATATAGTGGCAGGTAGGCACCACCGGCACCGGCTCTTTCACCGGATCGGCGTGGGCAAACGTTCGCGACAATTCACAAATGCCCGGCAACCGGCTCTCCAGCACTTCTTCACCGAGATGGTCCAACTTGAGATAAACGTAGTCGCCGTTGGGACCACAACCCCGGCCTTCAATGATCTCAAGCACCATGGACCGGGCGACCACATCGCGGCCCGCCAGATCCTTGGCATTGGGTGCATAGCGCTCCATGAAGCGTTCGCCGTTCTTGTTAATCAGGTAACCGCCCTCGCCCCGACAGCCCTCGGTGACCAGTACGCCGGCTCCAGCGATACCCGTGGGGTGGAACTGCCACATCTCAATGTCTTGAACCGGGAAGCCGGCCCGCAGCGCCATGCCGATGCCGTCTCCGGTGTTGATATGCGCGTTAGTGGTAGACGCGTAGATACGGCCTGCGCCGCCTGTGGCCAACACAGTTGCCTTGGACTTGATGTGAACGGTTTCGCCCGTTTCCATGCAGATAGCAATAACCCCTACCACTGCACCGTCCTGGTTCTTTACAAGGTCGGTCGCGTACCACTCGTTGAAAAACACCGTCTGGTGCTTGAGGTTGCCCTGGTACAGCGTATGTAACAACGCGTGGCCCGTGCGATCCGCCGCTGCGCAGGTGCGGGCAGCCTGCCCACCCTCACCATAATTCTTGGACTGACCACCAAAAGGACGCTGATAGATACGCCCCTCTTCGGTGCGCGAAAATGGCAGGCCCATATGTTCCAGCTCGAATACCGCTTCCGGACCGACACTGCACATGTACTCGATGGCGTCCTGGTCACCGATGTAATCAGAGCCCTTTACCGTATCGTACATATGCCAGCGCCAATCATCGTTGGGATCGGCGGAGGCAATGGCGCAGGTGATGCCACCTTGCGCGGATACTGTATGGGACCGCGTGGGAAATACCTTGGAGATCACAGCGGTCTTGAAGCCGGACTGCGCCAGCTGCAGGGCCGCACGCATGCCCGCGCCACCGCCGCCGACAATGACCCCGTCGAATGAAATAGTACGCAGAGCAGCCATCGTTACAATCCCCAGAAGATCTGGATGCCCCAGACCAGATACGTGAACATGATGATGGCGCACACAATTTGTGCAACCAGACGAATAAGATTGCCCGTAGTACCCATCAGGCGCTCGGTAAAGTAGTCAGTGAAAACCGCCCACAAACCGACCCACGCGTGGATGCCCAGTGAGGCCAGTGCCAGCATGCTGAACACGCGCATCCATGTCTGTGAGAAGAGCGCGTTCCACTCGGGATAGTCGACGCCACACACCAGAACCGTGCCCAGGCAAAGGAAATAGGCGAGCAGTATGACAGCGCTGACGCGCTGCATCAGCCAATCGTAGAGGCCCGATCGGCCCAAGCTGGTTACCGCAGTTACCATATCCAGATCCCCGCTAACAAGATGAGTACAGCTGACAATGCGACAACAATGCGCACACCGAGGATGCCTCCCGCCATGGTTTCACCAATCCCGAAATCCATGACCAGGTGTTTTACGCCGGCCAACGAGTGGTAGATCAGTCCGGACATCAATGCCCAGATAACCAGCTTGAGTAAAGGGTTGTCCAGAGACTCCTGCAATGCAGCAAAACTTTCCGGACTGGCCAGGCTGGCATCCAATGCCCATAACAGCACGGCCATGCCTACGAAGAGAAAAACGCCAGAGGCGCGGTGGGTGATGGACGCCCATGCGGTAATGGGAAGCCGCATGGAACCGATGTCCAGATTAACAGGGCGTTTGTCTTTCACAATTGAGTACCGTCAGTACGACGCCCAAAGGGCGATTAATCGGGTTGGTGAATTGCCAGGTATTGCACCGGCCACCACCGTGGCATATTGGTAAAACGCGCGAGATTATAGGAGTTTGCGCTGATAAATACAAACAACCTGAACGCGGTTGCCGGAAATGCCATTCGACTGAAAAGCGCTGTTGCCTGCAGCGAGTTCGTGCCGCGACGATTCATTTTGATACAGCTATTTCAAAGCATTGAACGCGAGTTCAATTGACAAAAATCCGCGAAACTTTATAGTGGCTTCTCTCCCATGCAACTCTCCCTGGACCCATTATGAGCGACAAAAAAGCCACCCTCCGGATTGACGGAATCGATGGCGCGATTGATCTTCCGATCTATTCCGGGACCATCGGTCCTGATGTGCTGGATGTCGGCAGCCTTACGGGCAATGGTCTTTTTACCTATGATCCAGGCTTCGTGTCCACCGCTGCGTGCGAGTCGCAGATCACGTTTATCGATGGCGACAAGGGCATACTCCTGCACCGCGGTTACCCGATAGAGCAACTCGCCGAGCACTCTGATTACCTGGAGACCTGCTATCTACTGCTGTACGGAGAACTCCCCACTGCCGCGCAAAAAGATAAATTCGTCGGCACCGTGCACAGGCACACGATGGTGCATGAACAGATACGCACCTTTTTCAACGGCTTTCGACGCGATGCACACCCCATGGCCATCATGTGTGGCGTGGTTGGCGCCCTCTCGGCCTTCTACCATGATGCGCTGGAGATATCCGACGAACACCACAGGGAAATCGCTGCATTCAGACTCATCGCGAAAATGCCCACCCTGGCCGCGATGAGCTACAAATATTCAACCGGACAACCATTTATGTATCCGGACAACAACCTTAACTACGCTGAAAACTTTCTGCACATGATGTTCGGCAATCCCTGTGAACCCAGTGTTATTAGCCCGGTGCTTGCCACAGCGATGGATCGCATTTTTCTGTTGCACGCTGACCATGAACAAAATGCTTCCACCTCAACCGTGCGTCTTGCCGGTTCCTCGGGCGCTAATCCCTTCGCCTGCATTGCTGCCGGCATTGCCGCACTGTGGGGACCATCGCACGGGGGCGCTAATGAAGCCGTACTGGTGATGCTGCAGGAAATCGGTGACGTATCCAGAATTGACGAGTTCGTCGCACGCGCGAAGGACAAGAACGACCCTTTCAGGTTGATGGGTTTTGGACACAGGGTCTATAAAAACTTCGACCCGCGCGCCAAGGTGATGAAGCAAGCGGCGGATGAAGTACTGGCCGAACTGGGTATCGACGACCCATTGTTGGAAATTGCGAAGCGCCTCGAAGAGATAGCCTTGTCCGATGAATACTTTATATCCAAGAAGCTCTATCCCAACGTCGACTTCTACTCCGGGATTATTCTCAAGGCAATGGGCATTCCTACCAGCATGTTCACCGTGATTTTTGCAGTTGGTCGCACAGTAGGCTGGATTGCTCACTGGAACGAGATGATCAGCGGCAGTTACCGCATTGGACGCCCACGCCAACTGTATACAGGCTATACGCAACGCGATTTCGTTTCATTAGATCAGCGTAAACTCGGTGACTGAACTGAGGTAATAGAAATGACCTCGCCACTGCGCATTTAGCGTTGTGGCGGACGCCCGCCATAGCAAATTACTGGAAAGTGTTCATGCCCGATATCCTAATTAGCGGAACCGGTTTATATACCCCTCCAGAATCCATCAGCAATCAGGAGCTGGTCGATTCCTTCAATACCTACGTTGAGCACTACAACATCGAGCACGCGAGGGAGATAGCCGCGGGTGAATTGGCTGCGCTGCAACCGTCCTCGGCGGAATTTGTTGAAAAGGCTTCCGGCATAAAATCACGCTATGTCATGAATAAGTCAGGCATCGTTGATCCTGCGCGGTTGGTTCCCCACCTGCCTGAACGCCCGAACGAGGTGCCCTCAATCCAATGCGAAATGGGTGTGGCTGCGGCGCGTGAAGCCATGGAACAGGCCGGCAAATCGGCGCGGGATATCGATGCTGTCATCGTTGCCGCCTCCAATATGCAGCGAGCCTACCCTGCGATGGCCGTGGAGATCCAGGATGCCCTGGGTATTCAGGGATATGGGTTTGATATGAATGTTGCCTGCTCCTCGGCCACATTTGGCATTCAACAGGCTCGCGATGCCGTTCGTACAGGGAGCGCCCGGTGCGTGTTGATCGTCAATCCCGAGATCTGCAGTGGTCACCTGAACTTCCGTGATCGGGATTCACATTTTATATTTGGCGATGTCTGTACCGCCGTGATCGTTGAAAGCGCTGCAACCGCTACTGGCTCGGAACAGTTCGTAATCGTCGACACTAAACTACAAACCATTTATTCGAATAATATCCGCAACAATTTCGGTTTCCTCAATCGCGCGGATGAATCGGGTGTGGGGACACCGGACAAGTTGTTCGTACAGGAAGGGCGAAAAGTATTCAAGGAAGTGTGCCCTGCGGTGGCGTCACAAATATCCGATCAACTGGACACCCTGGGAATCGCGCCGACCCAGCTTAAGCGCCTGTGGCTGCACCAGGCCAATCTCAGCATGAACCAGTTGATTTCGCGTCGTGTACTCGGGCGTGACGCTACGCCCGAAGAAGCTCCCACGATACTCGACGAGTACGCCAACACCAGCTCCGCAGGCTCCATCATCGCGTTCCACAAACATCGCAGCGATTTTTCCAGCGGAGATCTCGGCGTACTGTGTTCGTTCGGAGCCGGCTACAGTATCGGCAGCGTCATCCTGAAAAAGCGCTAACCGACCAACTCAGCCAGAGCGTCCAGCAGTGCGGCGATATCCTGGTCTGTGCCGATACTGATGCGCAGAAAGTTATCAATACGCGGTTTATCAAAATGCCTTACAACTATGCTGCGCTCACGCAGTGCAGTAAAAAGTTGCCTGGCCGGGTAACGCGGATGCGTGGCAAATATAAAGTTGGCGCCTGAGGGCAACACCTGGAATCCCAGGGATGCCATGCGGCTGCACAGCGCCTCGCGTGAGGCTATAACTCGCTGGCAACTTCTTTGGAAGTGGTCGGCATCGCCAATCGCGGCGACTGCCGCACATTGCGCGATGGCATCCAGTGGATACGAATTAAATGAGTTTTTGACACGTCCGAGTGCCTCTATCAGCCCTACATTACCCATGGCATAACCAACCCTGAGACCGGCCAGGGCGCGCGATTTTGAGAGCGTCTGGACGACCAGCAAGTTGTCGAACTCTCCGATCAAACCGACTGCCGATTCCCCGCCGAAGTCTATGTAGGCTTCGTCAATGACAACCACGGAATCGGCACTCCGTTGCAGCAATCGGCGGATAGAGGCCAGGCTCATGAGCATGCCGGTGGGCGCATTGGGATTGGGAATGATGATTCCACCATTTTGTTCCGGGTAGGCATCGGGGTCGATGCTGAAATCCTGTGCGACCGGTACCGTGCGACACTCAATCCCGAACAGCTGCGCCCAAACAGGATAAAAGCTGTAACTCACATCCGGGAAGTACAGCGGCAGAGGCTGCTTCAGCAGGGCCAAAAAGGCCAGTGCGATAACCTCGTCTGATCCATTGCCTACGAAGACCTGCGCCGGCTCAACGCGATTCTGCGCTGCGATAGCCTGACGCAATTCTGTCGATTCGGGATCGGGGTAACGACGCAATGCATCTGCGCTCACGCCGATTATCGCCTCCAATACCTTTGGCGATGGGGGGTAAGGGGATTCATTGGTATTGAGCTTCACCAGTTTTTCAAGTCGCGGCTGCTCACCCGGCACGTAGGGCGTCAACGATTTGACGATATCACTCCAGTAACGATTCATATAAGGCCCCCACACCGCAGGGGCGCCATTGTACCGAAGCACTGGATCGAAGCAAATGAATCGGGGGCGTAGCGTTCAGATCAGTAATGCGGGGGGAGAACTCGGTAACTGCAACAGGTTCGCGCGATGACAGAAGGGCGAAATGATCAGGCAAAGACCCCCACTAGCAGCATTCCCAGCGAAAGAACCACCAATGCTTCCAGCGCCAACAATGGCAATCCAACATGCGGCGACCGACTCCGCAGTTCTTGCTGTGCTGTTCGTAAATTCATCTCTAACCCCGGTAAATATAGTTTTTGTAGAAAACACCGTACACAGAAGCGTACGTCAAGACCATAGTAAACCCTGTGATAAACTCACATTTTTCGACGCGCATCACATAAATGGCCGCGCTTCGGGAGCCCGGCAAGTACAGCTAACGTTATTGTTCGTCTCGATTGGGCAGAGCGAAAATGTGGCTCGCGGTGCGTCCTGTTGCGCGCAGTCGGCGAAGAATGGTTTACCGTCGAATCAACAAAACCTCCGACGCCAGAATGTCTAGCCGAACCGACCGGTAATGTAGTTTTCGGTCAGCTGGTGTTTAGGATTGGTGAATATCGTCTTGGTGTCATCCACTTCTATTAATTTTCCGAGGTGAAAATAAGCTGTGCGCTGCGACACCCTGGCCGCCTGTTGCATCGAGTGCGTGACGATCGCGATTGTATAGTTTTCCTTGATTTCATCGATCAACTCCTCGATGCGAGCAGTTGCGATTGGATCGAGCGCGGAACATGGCTCATCCATCAGTATCACCTCGGGATTTACTGCGATGGCTCGTGCGATACAAAGCCGCTGCTGCTGCCCCCCTGACAAGCCAGTGCCTGGTTTATCGAGCTGGTCCTTGACTTCGTTAAACAGACTGGCCCGACGCAAACTGTTCTCGACAATCTCATCCATCTCCGCCTTGCTGTGCGCGAGACCGTGAATACGCGGGCCGTAGGCGACATTCTCATATATGGATTTGGGGAACGGATTAGGCTTCTGGAAAACCATTCCGACGCGCGCAGCACGGGTGTCCTGGTCACTCTTGTAGATATCCTTGTCATCCAGCGTAATATCGCCATCAACCTTACAAATCGGGATAATGTCGTTCATGCGATTGAGGCAGCGCAAGAAAGTAGACTTGCCACAACCCGACGGGCCGATCATGGCCAACACCTCATTCCTGCCGATGTCCAGGGAGACGTTTACAATCGCCTGCTTGTCACCGTAAAACACATTGACATTGCGGGCTGTCATTTTTGGATGATCGACAAACGGCGTACCGATGGTCTGGTATTCTTTAAACTGCGTGTGATCGTTCAGGTCCAATTGTCGTTTATCGCGCGCGAATACTTTGTTGTCACCGGATATACCTGCATCCTCGGCGGCAGTAGCTAGAATTTTCATCGTGTCTTGTCCTTACACATTGAGGTTAGCAGTCTCACTTGAGTTCGAAGCGCTTGCGCAAGTAAATCGCCAGCGCATTCATCACGATCAGAAACCCCATCAAAACCATAATTGCAGCAGATGTCTTTTCAGTAAATCCGCGCTCTGGACTATCCGCCCACAAAAAGATTTGCACGGGCAAAACTGTTGAAGGATCTGTCACTCCCCCAGGAACATCCATGATGAAAGCCACCATGCCAATCATCAGCAGCGGCGCTGTCTCACCCAGAGCCTGCGCCATGCCTATGATTGAACCGGTCAGAATACCTGGCATCGCAACCGGCAATACATGGTGAAAAACAGTTTGTAATTTGGAAGCACCAACACCCATCGCGGCTTCGTAGATGGAAGGTGACACAGCCTGGATCGCGGCGCGCGACGTAATAATAATCGTCGGCAATGTCATCAGCGCGAGCACCATCCCGCCGACCAATGGCGCTGATCTAGGGAACTCAAAAAAGTTAATGAAAACCGCAAGACCCAATAGTCCAAATACGATAGAGGGCACCGCGGCGAGATTATTGATATTGATTTCAATCAGGTCAGTAAGGCGATTGCGCGGCGCGAACTCCTCAAGATAGATTGCGGCCATGACACCTACAGGAAACGCCAGGCAGAAGGTGACCAACAATGTGTAGAAGGAGCCGTATAACGCCGCTTTGATACCCGCCATTTCCGGCTCGCGGGAGTCTCCCGACAGAAAGAACGTGTGTTGAAACGCGACTCGGTCCTGCCCTCCTCCCGCAATTCGTTGAGCCATGATATCTGCTCATCCTTCAATCGCCTCTCCGATTCAGGCGTACTGGTGCCGATTTGCCCCTTGAGATAGCTGCCACTCTCGGCGTGTGCCTGCAGCCAAATTTCCTGACGTGTGCCAATCAAACCGGGATTGTCGATCACGGCGTCTCGCAGTGCATACTCCGCGCCGCTACCGATCAATCGATAAAGCTGCATTTTCTCACGGCGCCCGCTAACCTCGGGGAACATCTGGCGCAGACTGGATTTCAAGACCGCTGCATAGTCAGCACTGGCGATCTCGGCAGTTGTCGCCGTACTGCTGATCCCTAACTCAGCCGGATCAAAATCGATGGTGATCTCAATGAAATGCTGGGTAAACGCGGGAGTTCCTTTGATCACAATGTCAGCCAGCAGGATGGACAGAAACACAACCGCCGACAGAACGGCTATTCGACCATACCACTGGAATCGACGCTCTCTGGCATAGCGCTTTTTGAGCGAGGCCTGTATCGCAATGGTGGTCTTATTGCCGCTTTCATCACTCATATTGTTCACGATACTTCCTCACCACATAGAGCGCCACGACATTCAGAATCAGTGTCACAAAAAACAACACCAGTCCCAACGCAAAAGCGGCCAGGGTTTTGGGACTGTCAAACTCCTGATCACCCACCAATAGCGTGACAATCTGTACAGTAATCGTCGTTACCGCCTCCAATGGATTAACGGTGAGCTTTGCGGACAAGCCCGCTGCCATGACCACGATCATGGTCTCGCCTATCGCGCGCGACGCTGCCAGCAATATCCCCCCGACAATCCCCGGTAGCGCTGCGGGCAGCACAACCTTGCGGATGGTTTCATTCATGGTTGCGCCCATACCCAGCGAGGCTTCGCGCAAACTGTCAGGCACCGCATTAATAATGTCGTCAGACAACGACATGACGAACGGTATGATCATGATGCCCATCACAATACCGGCCGCCATAGCACTTTCTGACGCGACATTGAGACCCATGGCCTCGCCAAATTGTCGTATGAAGGGTGCGACCGTGAGGGCAGCGAAGAACCCGTAGACTACTGTCGGCACGCCGGCGAGAATTTCCAGAAGCGGCTTGATCACTGCACGAAAATTGCGGGAAGCGTACTCAGACAGATAAATAGCAGACATCAAACCCACCGGTACCGCTATCAACAGTGCCACCGCAGAAATCAACAGAGTTCCGACCAGCAGAGGAATAAATCCGAAGGAGCCCGAGGCAGCTACCTGATCGGCGCGGATCGCCATTTGCGGGCTCCAGTGCAAACCGAACAGGAAATCCGTCACGGGAATCAGCTGGAAAAAGCGAATGGATTCAAACACCACTGAGAGCACAATGCCCAGCGTCGTCAGCACTGCAATGAATGAGCTGCAAAAAAGGAGCCACTCGATCAGCTTCTCGACGTGATTGCGTGCCCGCAACAGAGGGCTGATCCGCCGCAGCGCCAGAAGCGCACCGGTTATTGCAACGAGGATTACAAGTAACGCCTTGAGCTGGCGGGAGGTTGTGGCTAACTGCCCGTAGTGGTGCGCGGCTTGCAACTGCACCTCATCAAGCTGCGCCGAATCGATTGAGCCCCGGGCGTAACCCTGAATCTGATTTGTAGTACAGGCCGAGTTCTGCAGCGGGCTGTTGCTGGATGCTCTCTGGCAAACCCGAGACCACCATTGTGTACAACGCATTGGATTCGAATCCGATCCACAGAAGTAACAGCAGGATGGCGGGAATGGCGGCCCAGGCAGCTGCCATGTAACCGTAATGTTTGGGCAGCGAATGCAGGGAAGACAAGCTGCCGAGGCGCATAGCGAGCACCTGCGATCGCTTGCGTCCCAACAGGAAACTGCCAACGCAAAGGGCGACCAGTACCAGGAAAACCGTCGTTGTCTGCATTACCGGATCGCCGTGATCAACGTAGCAACATTACATTTCCAGAGGCTTCAGATTCTTGACATCCGCCTGCACTTGCTTGAGTTCATCTTCACTCAGCGGAATCAATCCCCGTTCTGAGAGGTAGCCGTCTTCGCCCATCGCTTTGTTGGACGTGAACTCGATCGCGTACTCCTGAATGCCGGGTATTTTGCCTACATGTGCGCCCTTGATATAAAAGTACAATGAACGCGAAACAGGGTACGTCCCCTCGGCAATGGTATCGAAATCAGGCACCACGCCGTCCACTTTTGCGCCCTGTACCTTGTCGGCATTTTCCTCCAGGAAGCTGTAACCAAATACACCGACGCCAGCGGGGTTGGCTTCCAGTTTCTGCACAATCAGGTTATCGTTCTCGCCGGCTTCAATGTACGCCCCGTCCTCACGGATGGCATAGGCTACGGTAACAAACACATCCTCACCCTTGGGCGGCTTTCCGTTTCTCTCCTGCAGGGCGGCGTATACACCCGCCTGGATACCCAACTTGGCCATCAATGCCTTGATGTCATCCGCCTGATCGGCGGACAATCCTGCCAGTGCGTTGAGGTCCGCAACCGCTTTGGCACCGCCGCCCATTGCCAATTCTGCAAAAGCATCGCGTGTACCCGACGTCGGGGGAGGCCCCAGCACTTCAATGCGGGTTGCCGGTAACGCAGGATTGACATCCTTCCAGGTCTTGTGTGGATTGGCGACCAGCTTCCCGTCCGCGCCCGGTATATCCTTGGCCAGCGCCAGATAGATATCTTTCAGGTTCAGTTCCATCTGCGGTGCCTTCGTGGAATTGGCAATCGCTATGCCGTCGTAGCCGATGAAAACCTCGATGACATCCTTCACCCCGTTGGCCTGGCAATCGTCGTACTCTCCCTGCTTGATCCGACGGGAGGCATTGGTGATATCCGGCGTATTGGCGCCAACACCTGAACAGAAAAGCTTCATACCGCCGCCGGTACCGGTGGATTCGATCTTTGGTGTTTTGAAATTGCTGCCCCGGCCAAAACGCTCGGCCACGATAGTAGAGAAGGGGTATACCGTGGACGAACCCACGATGCTCACGCTATCCCGATTTGCGGCCTGCGCGGGATTAAGGCTGTACAGCGCGGTCATTAACGTCACTACACCGATCCATTGACTTTTCATGTGGTGGGGTCTCTCCAATATTGATGTTGTGTCATAGCGGGCGATCACGGATTTGTGCCCCGCAGTCTAGGTGTCGATTGTTACTTTTTGTGACAGTGCGCATCTTTGCCCTGGATTCAGTGTCGACGCGTTCCGGCTGGCACTATACAGGTCCGCCAAGTTTCTCCCCAAGTCCCCAATTCCCCCAATTCATCCAATCCGCCATGCCCTGACGTCAAGTCCCTGCACCAGATACACCACATGCTCGGCGATGTTACAGGCGTGATCCCCAATTCTCCAGGCTACGCAGCGCCCACATCTCATTGAGAATCACGCCGATATTCCTCGGGTCCTCCACCATAAATGTCACCAGGCTGCGCATAGCGCTGCCGTATTCCTTGTCGACTTCCGCGTCACCGCGCACTACCCCAACCGCTTGTTCGACGTCCAGTCGGGCAAACGCATCCAGCGCCTGCCGCAGCATCACGCCAACCAGGGTGCCGATATGGCGCAGCTCGATGAAACTGCTGGGTGACATCCCGTCCTCGGATACGCGCACTGCCTGCTTGGCCACCTTGGCGGCCTCGTCGCCGATGCGCTCCAAATCCCGATTGACCTTGATGATTGCGATCACCAGGCGCAGGTCACTGGCCGTGGGTTGACGCCTCGCAAGTATGGTGGCGCACTCATCATCGATGGCCATCTCCATTTGATTGACTTCGCGGTCCATGCGCACGATATATTCCGCTTCGCCACTGTCCATCCGCAAGAGCGCTTCCAGCGCCATGGTGAGTTGCTGCTCGACCTTGCCGCCCATGGCTAACGTGTGGCTGCGAAGCGACTCCAACTCGGTATTGAACTTGCCTGATATATGCTGCTGGTAACTTTCTTTTATTCAACATGACTTCAGCCTCTTGTCGGAAATACCAGGGTAAACGTGCTGCCCTGACCCGGCTTGCTCTCTATCTGTAACTGCGCTTCATGCGCAACCGCCACATGCTTGACAATCGCCAGACCGAGTCCAGTGCCGCCGGTAGCGGAATTGCGACTATCGTCCACACGGTAAAAGCGCTCGGTCAATCGCGGTATATGCACTGGATCAATGCCAATCCCTTCATCTTGCACCTGCAACAGGCAATTGTCATCCTGGGCGTGCCAGCGCAGTGTTACCGGGCTCCCTGGGCGACTGTACTTGATGGCATTGATAGCGAGGTTCGACACCGCGCTGTAAAGCTGTCGATAATCGCCGTGGATACTAAGCTCAGTGTCCAGATCGAGCACCACTATTGACTCCGGATAAGCTTCGGCCAACTCATCGCGCAGTTCCTGCAACATACCCCGGATATCTACCAATTCGCGGTGATCCGTGCGCGTCTCGCTCTCGATTCTGGACAGCCACAAGAGGTCCTTGAGCATATTTTCCATGCGCTGCGCCTGCTGGCTCATCTGCTGCAGCGGTTTTAGATAGCGCGGAGGCAACTCCTGTGCGCTGTCCAAAAACGTGCTGAGATAGCCACTGATGACAGTCAGCGGCGTGCGCAATTCGTGCGACACATTAGCAACGAAATCACTGCGCATCTGCTCCATGCGCACGGCATTGCTCACATCGCGAATAAACAACAGCCGCTCGCCCTCGCCAAATCGGGTGATTTCCACACGCAGATGAATCCGCTTGCTGCCTACTAGAGCCATATACTGGAGCGGCTTGGAATAGTCCCGGCCAAGGAAGTAGCTATTGAACTCGGGGGAGCGCACCAGATTCGTCAATGTCTGCCCCGCGTCGTCCGGATACCGCAGGCCCAACAGCTGTTCCACCGCGTGGTTCAACCATTTGATGGCGCCATTTTCGTCTACCATGACCACGCCGTCGCGCATCGCCGCGAATGAGTCCTGCAGGTATTCCACTGTCGCTTGCAACTGCGCCTGTGCCTCCGAATTTTTTCGCTGCTGGAAGTAAATGCGGGCAAGCAGCTCGCCCCAAAGCCCATGTGCGTCCGGGGGAGAGCCCTCCGGACCCTTCAGCCACCGCTGCACACGGTGCATTTGATACAACCAGAACCCAAACAATGCGAGCAGGGCCAGTGTGACGACCTCAATCGCACGCCCATACAGAGCTCCCACCGCTGCGGCCACTGCTATGACCACAAAAACTTTTATCGCGAAGGCGTACCAACTCATATCGAGCTGTACTCTTGTATCACTTGTGTATTACACAATGCCGCGCGCGGAAAAACGATAGCCCGTACCGCGCACTGTCTGGATCAAATTGCTGTAATCGCCCGATGGGGACTGTAAAGCCTTGCGCAAGCGCCTGATATGCACATCCACAGTGCGCTCCTCAACATAGACATTTGCGCCCCAGACCTGATCCAGAAGTTGCCCGCGTGTGTAGGCTCTCTCGGGATGTGACATAAAAAACTGCAACAGATTGAATTCCGTGGGTCCCATATCCAGCGGTTGGTCGGCGATAAATATGCGCTTGCTCTCCCCGTCATTCGGCCACCTGGATCTTTTCGGCCTCGCCACTCCCTCCGGTACGGCGCAATTGCGCCCTGATGCGGGCGATCAATTCACGCGGAGCAAACGGTTTGGTGATGTAGTCATCCGCGCCAACATCCAGACCCTGTATCACATTGTCTTCCGCAGTCTTCGCTGTGAGCATGATGACAGGCATTTCCCGCGTGCGCTCCTCGCGCTTCAGGCGTCGCATCAATTCCAGACCACTGCCACCCGGGAGCATCCAGTCCAGCAAAACGAGTGAGGGGCGCTCATCCACGATCAACTGGTATGCGGATTGAATATCCTGGGCTTCTATGCAGCGAAAGTCTGCCAGTTCCAGCGCCATGCGCAGCATGTCCCGAATGGCAAACTCGTCATCGACGATCAAGACCGTGTGTGTGCTCATGTGCGCATATGCCCTCGTTTTCCCGACTGGGGGTATTAAAAGTGGCAAGTGTGACAATTACATGACAAGCGCGGGGCTGATTGCAACAAAACTGTCAAAATAAGGCCGGCGGATGGCCGACCCTGGATTGGTCAACCTGCGCGCGACCTAGCGCAGGCTGGCATTGATATTCAGCAACATCTTGTTGCCGGGGCACAGGTCCGCCTCATCCAGGGCATTAAGCGGTCGGTGAGACGTTTCCAGTACCTCATGCAGGTCGCGGGAGTCCAGATTCATGTAGATCAGGCCGGTGAGGATATTGCCGGAGTACCGGTGCTCCTCCATCGCATTGATTGCCGAGCGCCGGTCAAACGGATTGAGCGATTCATCCACTTTGTACAGGTGAATGGAGGAACCGTCGTGCATCGTCACCTCATGGCTGTGGCCGGGCTGGTACTCGGTAGTAATTTCCTTGTGCAAGGGTACGAAATCAATCGTGCCGGTTGCCTCGGAGTGCTCGCGCACAAACTCATAGCTTTTGGTGGACTTCGAATTATTGTTAAACGTCACGCAGGGAGAGATCACGTCGATCAGCGCGAAACCGCGGTGGGAAATTGCGGCCTTGATCAACGGTACAAGCTGCTCTTTGTCACCGGAAAAGCTGCGCGCTACAAAGGTAGCGCCCATCTGCAGCGCGGTGCCGCACAAGTCAATTGCACTGTAGATATTGGGATCGCCCTTCTTGCTGGCGGAACCCCTGTCGGCTGTGGCCGAATCCTGCCCTTTGGTCAGGCCGTAGCAACCGTTATTCATTACGATGTAGACCATGTTGAGATTGCGCCTGGCGATATGCGCAAACTGCCCCATGCCTATTGAGGCGGTGTCGCCGTCGCCGGACACACCCATGTACAACAGGTCGCGATTGGCGAGCGCGGCGCCGGTGACCACGGATGGCATGCGACCGTGTACCGAGTTAAACCCGTGCGACTTGCCAAGGAAGTACGTCGGCGTCTTGGAGGAACAGCCTATGCCGGACAGCTTGGCAATCTTGTGTGGTTCGATGGACAGTTCATGGCAGGCGCGCACGATCGCACCGCTGATGGAATCATGGCCACAGCCGGCACACAACGTCGAGATCGCGCCCTCGTAATCGGCCTTGGTGTAGCCGAGGTCATTGACCGGAAGTTCCGGGTGCCTGAACTTGGGAAGCTGGTAACTCATCGGGATTCTCCGGTGCGCAACAACGCGGTATTACGGTGCAGCGGCAGGACATTGTCGCCATCGAGGTGTTTCTTGATCTGCTTGCGAATATTGCGCGCGCTGATTGGCGTACCATCGAAGCAGAGCACGGATTTCAATTTGTCGGGGCCGAACTCGAACTCCGCCATCAGCAGCGTACGCAACTGGGCGTCGCGGTTCTGTTCGATCACAAAGACCTGCTTGTGCCGCTGAATGAACTCCTGTACTTCTCGATTAAATGGAAAGGCCCGCACGCGCATGGCATTCAGGTAGACACCCTCTGTGGCCAGGTGGTCCAGTGCTTCGCGCGAGGACTCCTCACTGGTGCCGAAATAGAGCACGGCGGTGTCCGTCGCCCTACCGCAGTCAACGACAATCGGCGCCGGCACGTATTCGTTGATCGTGTCCCATTTGCGCAGCAGGCGCAGCATGTTGGCCTCATACTCCTCGCCCTTCTCGGTGTAGACGGCGTACTCGTTGCGCGAGGTTCCGCGGGTGAAAAACGCGCCTTTGGTCGGATGCGTGCCGGGATAGGTGCGATAGCAGATGGCGTCACCGTCGACATCCAGGTAGCGGCCAAATTCCACGCCCGCTTCCAGCTGCTCGGCGCTCAGCACTTTGCCGCGGTCGTATTTGCGCTCGTCATCCCAGGCCAGTGGTTCGGACATATTGTCGTTCATGCCGAGGTCCAGGTCCGTCATCAGGATGATCGGCGTCTGCAGTCGCTCCGCGAGGTCGAAGGCCATGGCGCCAAAATCGAAACACTCCCTGGGCGTCGACGGGAACAGCAGCACCTGCTTGGTATCGCCGTGCGAGGCATAGGCGCACGAGAGGATATCGGACTGCTGCGTGCGGGTCGGCATCCCGGTGGATGGACCAGCCCGTTGCACGTTGTACAACACCGTGGGGATCTCGGCAAAATACGCCAGCCCCAGGAACTCACTCATCAATGACACGCCTGGGCCGGAGGTGGCGGTAAAGGCGCGGGCACCATTCCAGCTCGCGCCGATGGCCATGCCGATAGCGGCCAGTTCATCCTCGGCCTGCACGATTGCGTAATTGCGCCGCCCCGTGCCCGGATCAATCCTGGTTCGCTTGGCGTATTTTTCAAACGCGTCCACCACCGAGGTGGAGGGTGTAATCGGGTACCATGCCGCCACTGTCGCACCACCATACAGGGCACCCAGGCCCAGCGCGGTGTTGCCATCCAGCAGGATCTTGTCGCCCACCTTGTCGCTTTTTTTGACGCGAATGCCGATGGGGCAATCCAGGTTGTTGCGCACATACTGATGCCCCAGCTCCAGGGCGTGGATATTCGGCAATACGAGGTTTTTCTTGCCCTTGAACTGATCCTCCACCAGGCCGGTCAGCACCTTGAAGTCCATGTCCAGCAGCGCCGCCAGCGCGCCGACATAAATCACGTTCTTGAACAACAGCCGCTGCCTGGGATCTTCATACTGCTCATTGCAGATGCGTGTAAGCGGCAGGCCGATGATGGAGATGTCATCGCGATGCAGCCGCAGGTCCAGCGCTTTGGTGCTGTCATAGATAAAGTATCCGCCGGGGAGCACCTCACGGATATCCTGCGCCATGCTCTGCGGATTCACGGACAGCGCAATATCGATCCCTCCGCGGCGCCCGAGATACCCTTTGTCGTTGACCCGCACCTCGTACCACGTGGGCAGCCCCTGGATATTGGACGGAAAAATATTTTTCGGTGATACCGGGATGCCCATGCGAAACAACGCCTTGGCAAACAGGTTGTTGGCACTGGCAGAGCCTGTGCCATTCACATTGGCAAACTTGATGACGAAGTCGTTGACCGATTCGATGCGTTTCACAATCACTCCCCCGCCTTGCGCACGTTATAGAGAAACTTCTGCATGTCCCATGCAGTGGTAGGGCAGCGCTCTGCGCACAAGCCGCAGTGCAGGCAGACGTTCTCGTCCTTCACCATGACACGCATCGTGGGTAGCTCGGCTGACACGTAGAGATCCTGGGCCAGGTTTCCGGCAGGCGCTTCGAGGCGCGTGCGCAACTCCTGTTCCGCGCCGTTCATCGTGAACGTGATGCAGTCGGTCGGACAGATGTCCACGCAGGCATCACACTCAATGCAACGCAACTCGTCAAACACCGTCTGCACGTCGCAATTGAGACAGCGCTCGGCCTCCTTGTAGCCGGTGGATATGTCAAAACCGAGTTCCACTTCGACCTTGCGATCCTTCAGTGTTTTCTCCAGCGGCGCATGTGGCACGGCGTAACGCTGGTCATTGGCGACAGCGTTATCGTAGCTCCATTCGTGTACGCCCATTTTCTGGCTCGCCAGGGTGACATGCGGTGGAGGGCGCTTGCGCACATCCTCGCCGCGACAGAACAGGTCGATGCTGACGGCGGCCTGGTGACCGTGTGCCACGGCGGTAATTACATTTTCCGGGCCGAAGGCGGCGTCCCCACCGAAGAACACACGCTCGTTGGTGGACTGGAACGTGGTTTTATTCACCACCGGCATGTCCCATTTGTCGAACTCAATCCCCAGGTCCCGTTCGATCCAGGGGAATGCATTTTCCTGGCCGATAGCCATTAATACGTCGTCTGCTTCCATGAACACCAGGTCTTCGCCCGTCGGCACCAGCGTGCGCTTGCCTGCTTCATCGTAGCGCGCCTCCACCTTCTCGAAACGCATGCCCTTGAGCTTGCCGTCCTCAACAACAAATTCCTTCGGCACATGGTTGTTGTAAATCGGGATGCCCTCGCTGGCGGCGTCCTCCTTTTCCCACGGCGAGGCTTTCATCTCCGCGAACGGACTGCGCACGACGACGCGCACATCCTCGCCGCCCATGCGCCGGGAGGTGCGGCAGCAGTCCATCGCGGTGTTGCCACCACCGAGCACCAGTACGCGCTTGCCAATTGTAGTGGTGTGTTCAAATGCCACGCTGGACAACCAGTCGATACCGAGGAACACATTGGACATCGCGTCTTCCAGGCCGGGCAGATTCAGGCCTTTACCCCGCGGCGCGCCGGTGCCGACGAAAACCGCGTCGTACTGCTTGTCCAGAATGGCCTTGAGGCTGTCGACCTGTATTCCAAAGGTCGCGTTGATGCCCATGTTGAGGATGTAACCGACCTCTTCATCAAGCACCTCGAGCGGTAGCCGAAAGGACGGTATCTGGCTGCGCATCATGCCGCCGCCCGCGAACTGGTTGTCGTAGATGTCGATACTGTATCCCAGCGGCGCGAGGTCGCGGGCCACCGTCAGCGATGCGGGCCCCGCGCCTATCAATGCGATGCGCTTGCCGTTCTTGATTTTCGGAATCGCGGGCAGGCGCTCAGTAATATCAGACTTATTGTCCGCGGCGACCCGCTTGAGCCGGCAGATGGCTACCGGTTCCTCCTCCACCCGCACGCGGCGACAGGCCGGTTCGCAGGGCCTGTCACAGGTGCGGCCCAAAATTCCCGGGAACACGTTGGATTGCCAGTTGATCATGTACGCGTCGGTGTAACGCTCGGCGGCAATCAAGCGGATGTATTCAGGAACCGGCGTATGGGCCGGGCACGCATACTGGCAATCCACCACCTTGTGGAAGTACTCAGGGTTCTTGATGTCGGTAGGCTTCACGGGCGCTGCTCATTATTGGTCTGGCGAATTAGCTAGCGCATCGTCGCGCTGAATTGGAAAGCTCCGGGATTGTGGCACATGTCAAGTGCTATTTCATTATTCGAACCCGGCGAATTACGTTACTTTTCCGACACTTAGCCCTTAATAGTGAGATTGGTGTCGCATCTTGAACTGCTGCTGTGCGAGCCGCTGTTAAAACCAGTCGAAAAATCCGCTGCCACTTTTCAGCTTTTCCTCGCAACCGGCCAACTGCGCCTGGTAGCTGTTGGACTGGGCTTCGACCTTGCGCGCCACGGACATCAACCAAGGCTTCTGTAGATAGGTGGCGCGGTTATAGCCGCCGTGTCCCTCGTGGTAGGCGAGGTAGAGGCCGTAGGTGTTGTGCAGGGACAGGCCGCTGCGCCGGCGTGATTGGGCGTTGTACCAACCGATAAAGTCGATGGCGTCACCAAAGTCATCCCGGTCCGCGCCGAAGCGACCGGCGTCATCCTCATATTCATCCCAGGTCGTCGTCTTGGCCTGGCTATAGCCGTAGGCACTGGAGGGTCGAACCCACGGAATAAAGCCCAGCAATGTGCCTCTCGGCGGCCGGGCATCCGCCTTGAAACGCGATTCCTGGTACATGATCGCCATCATTACCGGAATCGGACTGCCCCACTCGTCCTGCGCCTCCTCCGCGTAGTCATACCAGTCGTCTTTCTCCTGGAAGATCGCGCAGATATTGTTGACGTCGCGTGGCGGGCTGGTGGTGCAAGCGCTGGTGCCCAGCAGCGCCAGCAGGACACAGGACAGGCGCAAGATACCGCTCACGGATTGATACCGTGGGTGGCAAGCAACTGCAACAACGCCTGTTCATCGATGACCTCGATACCCAACTCGGTAGCTTTGGACAGCTTGGAACCCGCACCCGGGCCGGCGACCAGGCAGGTGGTGTTCGCGGACACACTGCCGGCGACTTTTGCCCCCAGTGCCTGCAAGTGGGCCTTGGCCTCGTCCCGGCTCAGCGCATCGAGCTTGCCGGTAACGACCCAGACCTGGTCGACGAGCGGGAGCTCCTGCTGCGGTAATCGCTCGATATCGGGCCAGTGCACTCCAGCGTCCTGTAGTGACTGGACTACCCGCATGCTGGCCTCGGAGTCGAAAAACTGGCGCAGGTGATCCGCCACCACCGGACCCACATCCGTAACCTGCAATAACTGCGCTTCCGAAGCCGCGGCCAGCGCTGGCCAATTGCCGAAATGGCGCGCCAGATTGAGCGCCGTGGCCTCGCCCACCTCGCGAATCCCGAGCGCGAAGATAAACCGTGGCAGCGTGGTCGCTTTGCTGTGCTGCAGGGCAGCGAGGAGGTTATCCGCCGATTTCTCGCCCATTCGCTCCAGCGCAAGAAGCTGTTCTTTTGACAACGCGTACAGGCCAGCGACATTCTCGACCAGCCCCGCATCGACGAGTTGCTCGACCAGTTTGTCACCCAGGCCGTCGACATCCATCGCGCGGCGCGAGGCGAAATGCTTGATCGCGGCCTTCTGCTGCGCGGCGCAGACCAACCCGCCCATGCAACGCCACACGGCCTCCCCTGGCTCGCGCTCAACGGCGGATCGGCACACGGGGCACTTATCGGGAAACTCTATCGGCAGCGCATCCGAAGGACGTCGATCGAGCACCACCGACACTATTTGCGGTATCACGTCACCGGCGCGCCGCACGATAACAGTATCGCCAATTTGCACGCCCAGCCGCACAATCTCATCGCTATTGTGCAGGGTGGCGTTGCTCACGGTGACGCCACCGACAAACACCGGCTCCAGTCTGGCGACGGGCGTGATGGCGCCGGTGCGACCCACCTGGAATTCCACATCCAGCAGGCGCGTCATTTCCTCCTGCGCGGGAAACTTGCGCGCGATGGCCCACCGGGGGGCGCGCGAGACAAACCCGAGACGCTGCTGCAACGCCAGGTCATTGACCTTGAATACAACGCCGTCGATGTCATAGGGCAGGCTGTTGCGGCGCACAGCGAGTGCATCGAAATAGGCATCGCAGGCCTCCACGCCCTGCACCACGGCGGATTCTGGATTGATCCTGAAGCCCAAATCGTGCAATCGAGCCAGTACCTCGGCGTGGCGCCCCGGCAACTGCCCACCTTCCACCAGCCCGACGCCGTAGCAGCACATTTGCAGCGGGCGTTCGGCAGTAATGCGTGCATCCAGTTGCCTGAGGCTGCCGGCTGCGGCATTGCGGGGATTCACAAATGTCTTTTCACCGCGCTCCCGGGCGCGGTTATTGAGCTGCTCGAAACCGGCTTTTGGCATGTAGATCTCGCCGCGCACTTCCAGCACGGCCGGGAAATGCTCGCCGCGCAGGCGCAGCGGGATCGAGCGAATAGTGCGAACGTTATGGGTAATATCCTCGCCTGTCGTGCCGTCACCGCGCGTCGCGCCGCGCTCCAGCTCGCCGTTCCGGTACAACAGGCTGACCGCTATTCCGTCGAGCTTGGGTTCACAGGCAAATTCCAGCGGCCCTGCATCCTCGCCCAGGCGGTCCAGCAGGCGTCGGTTGAAATGCTGCATGTCTTCCGCGCTGAAGGCGTTTTCCAGCGACAGCATCGGCATTTCGTGAGTGACCTGCCCGAACTGTTGCAGCGGCTGGCCTCCCACGCGCTGCGAGGGAGAGTCGGCGCGCCAAGCCTGTGGATATTGCTGCTCGAGTTGCAACAGGCGCTGCATGCAGCGGTCGTACTCGGCGTCGGGTACGGTAGGTGCGTCCAGCACATAGTACTGGTGGTTCCATGCCTCCAGTTGTTCTCGCAGGGATGCGATTTCCTGCAATGGCTCTGGCGACGGCATCGTGGGGATCAGCGCGCTTTGGTCAACATGCGCCGTTCGAGTTCACGTATTTGCTGGCGACTGTGCTCCATTGTCTGACGCGTAAGTACGCTGCGCGATTCGTCGAGCACGTCCGCCCCGAGATTGCGGGCCACGGTCTGCGCCGTCTCCAACATATAGTCGTACGCCTGCATCATGTTTTCCGGGCCCGGCAGGGTCAGGAAGAACACCAGGCCCGGCGTGGCCATATCCGCCATGTTGTCGATGTCAAACACACCTGGCTGCATCATATTCGCCACGCTGAACTGGATGGCGCCCCGGCCAGCCTCGAACTCGTGGCGGTGGAAGAAATCCATATCGCCGAAACGCAGGTCGCAGGCCAGCAGGATCTGCAGTATGTCATCGCCGCGAAAACCCTGCGCACCGCGCGCCACGACATTGAGCATGAACACTTCGGGCTCCACGCCACGGGGCAGTTTGCCGGGGGGCGGCGCCGACTTCGCGCCCTGCACCGGGTCAGAATCCGCGACCAGGCCATCCAGCCAATCGAGGTTCTGCGACTCATCCTCGGGGCCGGTCGATGCCAGTCCCGCAAGCAGATCGTCCTCCTCTGTTGCCACGGACTTTTTCTTTTTCGCGGGCTTTTCCGCGCGCTTGCGCGCTGTTGCAGCAGCGGCACCCGCGCTTTTGCCGGGCGGGTAGCCTGCCGCTCGCAGGATATCGCCCCGCTCGACCACCCGGGCGCCACCGTTGGGCAGTTCACCGTACTTCCTAAGCTCGTCGGGCTCGTCCGGTGGCAGGGCTGCCGGGTCGACCAGCTTCACCTTGATCTTGGGATACTTGTCGCGCCGAATGCGGCGCCAGGCATCCAGCAACACGGCCACTATCAGTATCACACCGACAATGACCATCCAGTCTCGTACCGTTAAATCCGTCAGTCCCACTCGCTCGTTGGCATCATCCAGCGGCGCGTCCACCTCATCCAGAATACAGAACGGCGCGGGGTTCAGGTGAAAAATAGAGAACACCAACGCGATGGCCGTCAGCGCTTTCTCGCCACCGGACAGCAGGTGGATGGTGGCGTTCTTCTTGCCGGGGGGACGCGCCATGATGGTGATGCCGGTATCCAGCAGATCGTCTCCGGTCATTTCGAGATACGCGCTGCCGCCGCCAAAGACGCGGGGGAACAGCTCCTGCAGGCCCGAATTGACCTTTTCAAAGGTTTCGCGGAAGCGATTGCGCGTTTCCTTGTCGATTTTGCGAATGGCGGATTCGAGCGTCTCCAGCGCGGTGACAAGATCCTCGTTCTGGGCGTCCAGGTAGTTCTTGCGTTCCGACTGCAGGGTATATTCGTCGATTGCGGCGAGGTTGATGGGGCCGAGTCGGGCAATCCGGTTTGCCACGCGTTCCAGCGCATTCTGCCACTCTGGCTCATTGGCGCCTTCGGGCATCGTGCTGAGCACCAGTTCGAGCTCGTGCTTACCTTCCTGCAATTGCTTGTAAATCGCACCGCGCTGCACCTGCAGGGTCTGGTTGCTGATGCGCTGGCGCTCCAGTTCGCTGCGCACGGTTTGCGCACGCTGCTCTATCGCCGCCCGTTGCTGTTCCGCTTGTCGCAGCTGATGTTCAACCTCGGCAACCAGTTGCCGCGCGGCACTCAGTTCGCTTTCGGATTGCAGGCGCAGTTCCAGCTGCTGCTCCAGCTCGTCGCGCAATCCGGTGAGCGGATCATCGCTCTCGCGCAGCGCCTCGGTCAGGCTCGCCTGCCCTTCACGCAACTGCGCTACCTGGCGGTCCGTGCGCTCGATGGTTTCGCGCACGGCCGTCAACTGGGTATTGAGCGACTGGTAGCGCATTGCGACCTGGTGGGCACCGTCCTTATCCTGCCGCGCCTGCTGGCGCGCGCCGTCCAGCGTGCCGCGAATCTGGTCGCGCTGCGCGAGCAGCGCTTCGCGGCGCCGGGAGTCTTTCTCCATGCGTTCGATGGAGTCTGACAGCGTAATCCTGGCGGCTGACACCGCCTCCTGCTCCTGCCGGAACTGCGCCCTGGCCTCGTCAAGCTCGCTGTTGATACGCTCGTGACGCAACGTGATCTGCTCCGCCTTCGCCTGGTAGGCAGAGACGCGCGCGCGGATTTCGGCGTGCTGGCGCGTGCTCGCCTGCAACGCCCGCTGGCATTCCTGGCGCTGTTCCTCCAGTGTCTTCAGCGCATCCTCACAGTCCTGCAGCTCATCAGACAGCCGCGCCTCGCGCTGCTGCTGCTCGTCGATGCTGGCGGCGAGCGATTCGAGTTCCTGCTGGCGCTGGATCACCCCGCCATCACTGTTGGAGGCCCGCGCGACACGCAACCAGCTGCGACCCATCCAGATGCCGTCGCGTGTGATCACGGACTCGTGTGGCGCCAGCGACGCGCGCAGCTGCAGCGCCTGCGTGAGGTCTTCGGCGACGCGAATGCCGGCCAACAGGCCATCTGCGCGCCCGCCGCTTTGTACCCTGGAGGCGAGGTATTCCGGCGCGGCGGTAGCGCCACCGGTCGCCTCCACCAGCAGCAAATTGCCCTGTTCAAAGTTGCCCAGCAAGGCGCCAAGGGCGCCGATATCGTCGACACACACCGCCTGCAGGTAATCGCCGAGTACAGTCTCGACCGCCAACTGCCAGCCATTTTCGACCTGCATCTTCTCCAGCAGCCGGGCCGAATTATCCAGCTGGCTCGCCTGCAGCCAGGCGCCAACGCCCTCGCTGCCGTCCTGCCTGGCCGCTTGCTGCAGTGCTTCCAGCGAGGCACTGCGCCCGCGCATCTGTTGCAACGCGGAGCGCAGTTGATTGAGTTCGCCCGACAGCTGCGTGCGCCGGTCGCGGTTCGATGCCAACGACTGCACCAGCGTTTCGCTGTGCCGCTCGTGCTCCGCCATCGACAGCTCGATCTCGGCCAGCTGTTCGCCCAGTTCTTCCGCTTCGGTATCGGCGGGGCCTGCGGCCAAACCCTGTTTTTCTTCCTCCAACTGCCGGGTGCGTCCTGCAGGCGCTGCAGTACCTGCTCCAGGTGCTGGATGCGCGATTGCTGCACCTCGGCCTGTTGGCGCGGCTCTGCGGCGTGCTGGTTAAACTCATCCCACTGGTGCTGCCAGTCGTGCATGGCCTCCTCGGCCTGCAGCAACGCGTCGGCCGAGGCCGACTCCAGCGCTTGCAGTTGCTCCAGTTCAGGGGCCAATATCTCGACCTCTGTCTCCCAACTGGCCAGCTTGTTGCGATCGTCGCCCAGGTGGCTTTCGGCCTCGGCGAGATTCGATCCGGTCTGGGCCAGGTCGTCCTGCAACTGCCGTCCGCGCTCCTGCTGGTGCTTGATGGTTTGCTCAATGCGGGCAACTTCCGAGCCCAACAGGTAGTACGTGGCCTGCACCTTGTTGAAATCGTCCGAGCGATCGGTGTAATCCACGCGGTGCTGCTCTATGGCGGTGTCGACGTGCTGGTGTTCCGAGTGGATACCCTCGAGTTTGACCTCCAGTTCGCTGACAGCCTGTGACGCGGCCTTGATCTGGGAGTCCAGCGCCTGGCACTGCAGGGCCAGCAACTGCGCCTTGAGCTCGCGCTCCTCGGCCTTGAACTCCGTGTACTTTTCCGCCGCCTGCGCCTGGCGCTGCAGATGCTGCAACTGCCGGCCCAGTTCATCGCGCAGGTCGGTCAGGCGATCCAGGTTTTCCAGCGTGCGCCGCATGCGGCTCTCGGTTTCCTTGCGCCGCTCCTTGTACTTGGAGATGCCCGCTGCCTCCTCCAGGAACACGCGCAATTCCTCCGGCTTGGACTCGATCAGGCGGCTGATCATGCCCTGCTCGATGATCGCGTAGCTGCGCGGGCCGAGGCCGGTGCCGAGGAAGATGTCGGTGATGTCGCGGCGGCGGCACTTGGTGCCGTTGAGGAAATAGTCCGATTGCCCGTCGCGCGTCACCTGCCGCCGCGTAGAGATTTCCGCGTAACTGGCGAACTCGCCCCCTACCCGGCCCTCGCTGTTATCGAAGATCAGCTCAATGGAAGCCTGCCCGACCGGCTGGCGATTGACCGAACCGTTGAAGATCACGTCGGCCATGGACTCGCCGCGCAGGTTTTTGGCGGAGCTCTCGCCCATTACCCAGCGCACGGCGTCGATCACATTGGATTTGCCACAGCCATTGGGCCCCACCACCGCACACATATTGCTGGGGAAATTGACCGTGGTGGGATCAACGAATGACTTGAATCCCGCCAGTTTGATTGACTTTAATCGCATATCACCTTAGGTATTGGCCATAACTGTCTGTTTTATATTGCTTTATTCCGGTTTTCTTAGTGCATTAGCCCGGTTTTAAAACACAATATATAGTGTATCTACTTTCCGCAAACAACACTATGCCTGAACGGGGGAAATGCCTAAATTCGCTGTTTGGTGGATATAAGAGAGCCAAGAGTGACTGGTTTGGGGGGGGGGCGCGCCAGGCGCCCCCCCCCCCGGGGGGGGCCCCCCACGCCCGCGAACGAAGGGCGCGCCCACCCCCCAAACCCCCCCCTCCCCAGCAAACCAAAAAGAACCCTCCCAGCATCGGGATAGGCGCCGGGCAGCGATTCGTTGCGGTATGGGTGGCTAGGGGCCGAGCGAATACGCTGTCCCGGCCAGAGCCGATAGCTAGCAACGTTAAGTGCCATTCACCTCGGACCCTATTTGGAGTTGGGGTGCAATACGATTTCCAGCGCAGTGTCGTCGTTCGACGGCGCGACCGGCCCGACCTCCGCCATCCAACTGGCATTCGCCGCGCCGGGTCGGCCGTCGGCCGACACCTGCACGGCAACAATCACGGAGGCAGTCTGCGAGAGTTTCTGGCCCGCCATCGAGTTGCTGTCGTCGAGGCGCAATGTCACCGGCAGCTGCGCACCGGTGAGGCGCTGCACGGCGATCGGCATACGGCTGTCGGACTCGGCATTGCGCGCCAGAATGAACACGGTATCGGTGGCTGCGATTGCGGCGTCCGGCGGTGCGGTTACTCGCACGGTGACGCCAGTTCCTGCAGTAGCTGCCGTTGTAGTTGTAGTTGTAGCTTCAGCCGTAGCTGGGTCTGCGGTTGATGCTATGGGTGCCGCCGTTGTCCCAGTAGCTGCAACGGGTTCAGCGCCCGGATCCTGTTGCGCAAGGCGCTGTCGCGCGGTCTCGATCACCTGGGCGATCATCTGGCCGCTTTCGGAATCGGCCGGCTCCATGGCCTGCAGGCGCTGCCAGTACTCCACGGCCGCGCGGTACTGCTGCTGCTCGAAGGAGGCCATCCCTAGCAGCCCCAGTGCGGTGCGCTGGCGCGGGTCGGCGGCGAGCGCCTGTTCCGCGCGCAAGCGGGCGCGATCACCCAGGGTGCGACCCGCCGCGAGGTACTCCGCCTGCGCGGCGTAGGCCAGGGCCTGCGCATCTTCCGGCACTACGGCGACCAGCGCGTCATACGTTTGGGTCGCCTGCTGGTAGTCTTCCTCACCCATGTAATACCGGCCTAACAGGGCGAGATAATGCAGGTTGTCCGGGCGCTGCGCCGAGCGCGCCTCGACGTCGTGGATCAGCGCGCGCATTTGCGCTGGCGCGGTGTTCTCCTGCATGGTTTGCAGGCGCTGCGTGATCAGCACGTCGGGCGCCGCGCCCAACACGTAGTAGAGTGCGCCCGCCAGCAGCGCCACGCTGGGGAGGAGCAGCCACACAGGAAAGGATTGAGCCGGCGGCCGTTGCTGCTCCTCATACGGGCTCTGGTCCTCCAGCAGGCGGATACGCGCATCTTCCTGCAGCGCGCTGTTTTCGTCGCCCGCCAGCTCCGCCTCGCGTTGGCGGAACCACTCCAGGTTGGCCCGGTCCAGGTCCGCTTCCGCCGCGCCTGAACGCACCCGGGGAAACAAATAGAATACGGAACTCAGCAGAACCAGGCCCGCACAGGCCAGCAGAAATAGCGTCAAGTGTCCTGCTCCGTTTTATCCAATAAGCGCTGCAGGCGCGCCTGCTCCTCGGCACTGAGCGCGGTACTCTCCCGATTGGCGGCAGAGCGTGAACGCAATGCCGCGGCCACCACACCGATCGCGGCTATCAGCAGCAGTACAGGCGCCAGCCACAGCCACAGCGTGGTGCCGCCAAAGCTCGGACGATAGCGCACAAACTCGCCGTAGCGGGCCACCATGAAATCGAGTATCTCGGCGTCGCTGGCCCCCGCTTCCAGTTGTTGGTGCAACAACTTGCGCAGGTCCTGCGCGATCGGGGCATTGGAATCGGCGATGTTCTGGTTCTGGCACTTGGGGCAGCGCAGCTCCTCGCTCAACTGCTGGTAGCGCGCTTCGAGTTCGGGACTGCTGAAGTCGTAGGTTTCAATCAGCGCCTGCGCGTGGCTGGCGAGCAGCAGGAAGACGCTCAATAGCAGGTGACGTAACACGGTCATGGTGTGCTCTCCCCTTGCTTCAATTCCAGATACAGAGGTTCGAGAACGGTTCGCCAAACGCCTTCGTCGACCACCCCGACATGGCGATAGCGCACCACGCCGCTGGCATCCAACAGATACGTTTCCGGCGCGCCGTACACGCCAAGGTCCACGCCCAGCGTCCCCTCCCGGTCGGCGATATTCAGCCGGTAGGGATTGCCGAGGTCAGCCAGCCACTGCTGCGCAGCCGCGTCGCTGTCTTTGTAGTTCAGGCCGTAAATCGGGATACCCGTGTCCGCCAGCTGCTTGAGATACGGGTGTTCGACCCGGCACGACACGCACCAGGTGGCCCACACATTCAACAACGCAACCTCGCCCGTCAGATCCGCGCGTGTCAACAGCCTGTCATCACCAAGAGCAGGCAGATCGAACGCGGGCAATGGCCGGTCGATCAACGCCGAAGGCATTTCCGACGGGTCCAGGAACAGGCCGCGAAAGAGCAGGATCGCGAGCAGGGCAAACAGGAACAGCGGCAGGAAGAGCTTGAGTCTAGGCCCCATGCAGAGCCACCTTGCTGTCCGCGCGCGCCACTTCGCGCTGCCGGCGATAACGCTTGTCCGCCGCAGCAGTGAACGCGCCCACCGCCATCAATATCGCGCCCAACCACATCCACCGCACCAGCGGCTTGTAGTGCAGTCGCATCGCCCAGGCGCCGTCGCTACCCACGGGCTCGCCCATCGCCACGTACAGGTCGCGGAACAGTCCAGCGTTGATTGCGGCCTCTGTCATCACCGAACCGCTCGCCAGATAGCGGCGTTTTTGCGGATTCATGTCAGCTACCCACTCGCCATTGCGCGTGACTTCAAAACGCGCTTCATCCGCCACGAAGTTGGGGCCGCGCACCTGCGCTACCTCGACAAAACGAAATTCGTAGCCGGCCAGTTCCCGCGTATCGCCAGGGTTCATCTTGAGATCGTGTTCGACCGAGTACTGGCTGGTGGCGACGATGCCGATGACGCACGCGGCGAATCCGAGGTGCGCCACCACCATGCCGCAATAGGCCGGCGTCAAGCGACGCAAACCATTGGCCGCACCCGACGCACTGCGCAGGCGCTGCCAGAAATCCTTGGCCAATCCCAGCAGCAGCCAGCTGGACAGCAGCACGGCGAGTGCTACCCAGAGATTGTAGGGCGCGTGCAGCAAAGGCAGGGTAATGGCGCACAACACGGCCACGATCGCCGGTATCAGCAACTCACCGCGCCAACGGCTGACTGCATCGCGCTTCCAACGTGACACCGGCCCAAGACCCATCACGGGCACCAGCAGCGCCATCAGTGGCACGAACACAGCGTTGAAGTACGGCGGCCCCACCGAGACCTTGCCCATGCCGAGCGCATCCACGATGAGCGGAAACAGGGTGCCGAACAGCACGGTGAGCGCGGCGACCAGAAACACCACGTTATTGCACAGCAACAGGCTCTCCCGCGAGACCCAGGCGAAACTCACGCGACTGCTCACTGCCGGCGCGCGCACGGCGTACAACCCCAGCGAGCCTCCCACCACCAGGAAGAGGAACACCAGGATGAACATGCCGCGCTCGGGATCGGTCGCGAAGGCGTGCACCGAGGTCAACACGCCGGAGCGCACGAGGAAGGTGCCGAGCAGGCTCAGTGAGAAGGCGAAGATCGCCAGCAGCACCGTCCAGCTTTTGAACAAGCCGCGCTTCTCGGTGGCGGCCAGCGAATGGATCAGCGCCGTGCCGATCAGCCACGGCATCAACGACGCGTTTTCAACCGGATCCCAGAACCACCAGCCACCCCAGCCGAGTTCGTATAGGCCCACCAACTGCCCAGCATGATGCCGAGGCTGAGAAACGCCCACGCGACATTGGTCCACGGCCGCGACCAGCGCGCCCACGAGGCATCGAGCCGACCACCGAGTAGCGCGGCAATCGCGAACGCAAAGGCGACTGAAAAGCCGACATAGCCCATGTACAGCAGCGGCGGATGGATGATCAGCCCGGGGTCCTGCAACAGTGGATTGAGGTCGTTGCCATCGGCGGGCGCACCCGGCAACAGCCGGGCGAACGGGTTGGAGGTGAACAGCGAAAAAGACAGGAATCCCACCGCGATCGCGCCCATCACCGACAGTACGCGGGACAGCACCAGCAGCGGCAGTTGCGAACTGAACAGCGCGACAGCGGCTGTCCACAGCGCGAGGATCAGCGCCCATAACACCAGCGAGCCTTCGTGGTTGCCCCACACGGCGGAAAACTTGTAGATCGGCGGCAGCAGGCTGTTGCTGTGGGATGCGACCAGCTGTACCGAAAAATCATCCTGCAGGAAGGCCGTCGCCAGGCAGGCAAAAGCAAGGCCCACGAACACCAGCAAACCCACTGCGAGGCTGGGCGCGAGCGACATCGCAACGGTGTTGCCCCGCCAGGCTCCCCAGGCGGGCACGGTGGCGAGGATCAGCGCCAGGCACAGCGCCAGTATCAATGCAAAATGCCCGATCTCAGGAATCATTTGGCGGTGCCTTTTTCGTCATACCCTGAGCTCTCCAAGGCGTGGACCACCTCAGGCGGCATGTAATTCTCGTCGTGCTTGGCGAGAATCTCCGTGGCTTCCAATACGCCGTCATCGTTCAATACGCCGGACGCCACCGCGCCCTGCCCCTCGTCGAACAGGTCGGGCAGGATGCCGACATACACAACCTCTACCGAATCCTTGAAATCAGTGAGTTGGAAGCGTATCTGCAGGCTATCCTGTGCGCGCTGCAAGCTGCCCTCCACCACCATGCCACCCACGCGAATGGGCTGGCCGACCGGGGCCTCACCGGCAACGACTTCCGCTGGCGGGTAAAACAGGTTGATATTGCCGCGCAACGCATAGGTGACCAGACCGGCCGCCGCGGTGGAGAACACCGCGATGATCAACACCACGTAGAGTCGCTGCCTGCGTACCGGATGCATCAGCTGCCTCCCCTGTCACGGTTATCGAATTGAGCACGTTTGTGCTCGGCGGACAGTTGCAGCAATAACGCTTTGCGTCGACGCATGGGAAGAATCACTGCCATGGCAATCACCGCAATACCGACAAGGTAAGCAGCCCACACATAGACTCCGTGACCGTCCATATCCAGCACTGCCCGCAAGCTGTCGAAATACATCAGTTATTCCCCGTGCCGGCGGCGAGCTTTTTCACCCATTGAGTGCGCGCCTCGCGCTGCAGCAGTTGTGTGCGCATGTTCAGCAACAGGCAGCAGGTGAACAGCGCGTAGAACGCCACGATCATCCACAACAGCGGATACAACATACTGGCGTGTATCGTGGAATCTCCGGTGAATTTGATGGAAGCGGGCTGGTGCAGGCTGTACCACCAGTCCACCGACTTATAGATGATGGGGATGTTCACCATGCCCACCAGGCTCAGCACCGCGCATGCCTTGCCCGCTGCTTCCTTGTTGTCATAGGCCTCGTACAGCGCAACCACGCCAAGGTAGAGGAACAGCAGGATCAGCATGGAGGTGATGCGCGCGTCCCACACCCACCAGGTGCCCCAGGTCGGCTTGCCCCAGACCGCGCCGGTAAACAGTGCGATAAACGTGAGCGCGGCACCCACGGGCGCGGCAGCCCTCATCGCCACATCGGCCATTTTCATGCGCCAGATCAGGCTGATCGCGCCCGCCAGCGCCATCACATAGTAGCCCGCCAGTGCCACCACGGCAGCGGGTACATGGATGTAGATGATGCGGTAACTGTTGCCCTGGCGGAAATCTGGCGCGGTAAACAACAGTCCCCACACCATGCCGATGCCCAGCGCGAGCAGCGTCAGCGGCAACAACCAGCGCAGAATAGAACCGGAGATCGCGTACAACCAGGGGGGAGAACCGAGTTTATGGAAGATGGGCCACATAGCGTCGGCGATTATACAGCGCGCACGGAGGCGAACAACCCAAAGGGCGCCGCGCAGCGCGGTAAATCCAGATTGCAATCACGCATCAATACTTATCCTCAATCCTGCCGCCATCGCCAGCGGCGCCAGCGCAATGGCCAAACACAACAGCGCGCCCAGCAGCGCCAGGTACGGTCCCGCGGGAACGCCACTGCTCGCAGCCTGCACAGCGGCGCTGCCGAATATCAGCACCGGTATATACAACGGCAATATCAGCAGTGAGATCAGCATGCCGCCCCGTTTAAGGCCCACCGTGAGCGCCGCGCCGATACCGCCGATCAGGCTGAGCACCGCCGTACCCAACAACAAGCTGACCACCAGCGTACCCAGAGCCGCGAGCGGCAGGTTCAGCATCAGGGCGAACACCGGGGATAACACGGCCAGTAACAGGCCAGTGGTCAACCAGTGGGCGCCGATGTACGCCAGCACCGACAAAAACAGCGGCTGCGGCGCCAGCACCAGTTGCTCCAGGCTGCCGTCGTCAAAATCGCTGCGAAACACGCCGTCCGACGTCAGCAGATTGGACAGCAGCGCGGTAATCCACAACACGCCGGGCGCAAACTGCGCCAGTTTGTCCGGTGCGGGTCCCAGGCCCAATGGAAACAGGGCTACCACCATTGCAAAAAACAGCAGCGGATTGCCGATCTCTATCGGCCGACGCACCGCCAGCAGCACTTGGCGACGCAGCAGCATGCCGCAAAATTGCGCGGTGCCCGGCGCACTCATGCCAGCGCTCCCGCGTACGCTCCATCGCCCGGTCGATCGCCAGGCCCATCGCCCAAGTTCAGGAATAACACATCACAATTTACCTGCAGTGCCTGGTGCGAGGTCATCACCACCGCCCCGCCCTTCCCCACATGCGTGGCCAACAGCGATTGCAACTCCGCCACGCCCGATTTGTCGATCGCCGTGAACGGCTCGTCCAACAACCAGACCGGCGAGTTGGACAACAGAAGCCGCGCTAAATTCACCCTGCGATGCTGGCCGGCAGACAGTGTATGGCTGGGAACGTCTTCATAACCGCAAAGCCCGACGCCGGCCAGCGCCGTTTCTATCTGTGCATCGTCGTAGCGCCCTTCGCCGCTGACGTGCCAGGCGAGATTTTCCCTGGGTGTCAACAGCGCCTTGACCGCGCTCTGGTGCCCCAGATACAACAGCGGTGCATGGCGAAATACCTGTCCTTCAAAGCCGTACCGCGCCAACCCGGCAAGAATGCGCAGCAGACTCGTCTTGCCCGCGCCGTTGGCGCCCTCGACCTGCCACAGCTGCCCGGCTTGCAATTGCAGCGACAAATTGCGAAACAGCTCACGCCCGCCGCGCACCAGACACAGGGACTGGGCCACCAGCAAGGGTGCCCCGCTGGCTCTGCCTGGCACTAGAGGTTAACCACCCGGATATTCGGCAGGTGCAGCCCGGTATCGCGCTCGATGCGCAGGTTGGTGAAGTCGTAGAGATTGCGGTCGCCCAGTTGCGAGGGTGATATGTGGCAGATACTGCGAAAGATCGATTCCGTGCGCCCCGGATACTCGCGCTCCCACTGCGCCAGCATCTCTTTGACCTGCACGCGCTGCAGATGCTCCTGTGAGCCGCACAGATTGCAGGGGATGATCGGAAACTCCTTATAGGCCGCATAGCGCGCCAGATCCTTTTCCTTGCAGTACGCCAGCGGGCGTATCACGACGTTTTGCTTGTCGTCACTCAGGAGTTTCGGCGGCATGGCCTTGAGCTTGCCATTGAAGAACATGTTCAGGAACAGGGTTTCGACAATGTCGTCGCGATGATGGCCCAGCGCGATCCGGGTTGCACCGATCTCCTGCGCAAAACCGTACAGGCTGCCGCGTCGCAGGCGTGAACACAAGCCGCAGGTGGTTTTTCCCTCCGGCACGACTTCCTTGACGATGCTGTAGGTGTCCTTCTCGAGGATGTAATACGGCACACCGACCTCAGCCAGATATGCCGGCAGTACGTCCTCAGGAAAGCCTGGCTGTTTCTGGTCCAGGTTCACCGCCACCAACTCAAAATCGATGGGCGCGTTCTGGCGCAGCCCGAGCAGCACGTCCAGCATGGCATAGGAATCCTTGCCGCCGGACACGCAGACCATCACCTTGTCGCCCTGCTCGATCATGTTGTAATCGGCTATGGCGTTGCCGACATTGCGACGCAGGCGCTTTTGCAGTTTGTTGAACTCGAGTTTGTCCTTGCGGGATAGTTCGCGCACAGTGCTCGCCGGAAGTGCCAGAAGTGGCGCGCATTTTACTTGCTAGTGCTTACTCGCGTCCAGTTATCGGCACCGGAAGTCGCGTTATGGCAGCGCGCTTCTGCTGTGCACGATACCCGTTACTGACGGGCGCAGCCCTGTTCGCTCAAAAAGCTCATTCGCTCTGCACGGCTGCGCCCGTCAGGAACTCCCCTGCACCGGCTCAGATACCGCTCTTCGATTCACATTGCCCTGCGCAGTGTTGAGATGCGAGGCGCGCAGCAGCGGGCATACCCCACAGCGAATAATCCCCATCTTTTGAGCAGTGGGGTATGCCCGCTGCTGCGTGCCGAGATGGAGCGCCATTTCGCTTCGGCGTACCTCCTCTAACTACAACGCCGCGTTTCAACAGGAAACCGCCTTGTAATTCCGCCAATTTGCCCCGACAATGACCGCCGCTTAAAACCGTCTCAATCCATGCATAAGGACCCGTTCCCCATGAAACAACCTGTTCGTGTGACCGTTACCGGCGCCGCCGCGGCCAGATCGGCTACGCGCTTGTTTTCCGTATCGCTTCCGGCGCCATGCTCGGCGATGACCAACCGGTGATCCTGCAAATGCTGGATATCACACCGGCCATGGAAGCGCTGGACGGCGTGAAAATGGAACTGGAGGACTGCGCGTTCCCACTGTTGGCCGGCATCGTGTGCACCGACGATCCGAACGCCGCCTTCAAGAATGCCGACTACGCGCTGCTGGTAGGCGCTCGCCCGCGCGGCCCAGGCATGGAGCGCAAGGACCTGCTCGAAGCCAACGCCGCGATTTTCTCGGTACAGGGCAAGGCGATCAACGATCATGCCAGCCGTAACATAAAAGTGCTGGTGGTCGGCAACCCCGCCAACACCAACGCGTTGATCACCCAGCGCAACGCACCGGACATCGACCCCAACAATTTCACCGCGATGACGCGCCTGGACCACAATCGCGCGAAGACGCAGATCGCGCTGAAGACCGGCACAACCGTCAACGACGTCACCCACATGACGATCTGGGGCAACCACTCGGCCACGCAGTATCCCGACCTGTTCAATGCCAAGGTCAATGGCAAAGCAGCCATCAGCCTCGTCGACCAGGCGTGGTATGAAAGCGAATTCATCCCCGTGGTGCAGCAGCGCGGCGCGGCGATCATCAAGGCGCGTGGCGCGTCCTCTGCGGCCTCGGCCGCGAACGCCGCCATCGGGCACATGCGCTCCTGGGCGCTGGGCACAGACGGCGACGACTGGGTGTCGATGGGCGTCCTGTCCGACGGTTCCTACGGCATCCAGAAAGGGCTGATCTACTCCTTCCCCTGTCGCTGCTGCAACGGCGAGTGGAGTATCGTTCAGGGCGCTGAAGTCGGCGAGTTCAGCCGCGCGAAGATGGCCGCCACCGAGCAGGAACTGGCGGAAGAGCGCGACGCGGTCAAGCATCTGCTGCCGTAGGGCACGCTGCGCGCTGCCGGGGAAACTTTCCTGGCAGCGTCAGATTGAGGGGAATGGCAGCGTCAGGTATGGGGTTTTGCCGCCGGCGAGTGGCAACGGAAATACCCCACTTGCTCAACAGAAAGGGCCATTCGCCGTGGGGTATTCCCGCTGCCACTCGCCTCGCATCACAGCACAGTCGCGTGTTGTCACTGACTAAATAGTTAGTCGCACACCACAACGTTCGATAGCGGCAGAGCCATTGCCAGTACCCAACCATTTTAAGTTAAGCTTGCGCCATGAACGACACCGCCACGACCAAAAGCTATCACCACGGCAACCTGCGCGCAGAACTGCTGTCAACTGCGATCGCGCAACTGCGGGAAACCGGCGTCGATGACCTGAGCCTGCGCGCGCTGGCCCGCGCCGTGGGCGTCTCACAAACCGCTCCCTATCGCCATTTCGCCGACAAGGGTGAATTGCTGGCCGCCATGGCCACGCAAGGCTACCGGGATCTCCTGCAGGACCTCAGCGATGCCGGGGCGACGGCCGACGACTGCCCACACGCGCAGTTGTTCGCATTCGCCCACGCTTATGTCGACTATGCAGCGCGCAATCCACAGTTGTTCAAGCTGATGTTTGGCCCGGCGGTGCAACCCACCGTCAAATACCCCGAGTTGCGCAAGGCCAGTCGCGACACGCTGCAACTGGTGCAGGACATATTGCAGCGCGGGGTGGACCGGGGCATCTTCCGGCATGTCGACGACATCACGTATATGGCGAATGCGGCGTGGTCCAGTATTTATGGCCTCTCGACGCTGCTGGTGGACGCGCCGGAATTGTTCGAGCGCTACATCGACCTGCAGCGCCAGGTGGACCTGGGAGTGCAGATATTCCTCGATGGGCTCAGCTGTGCTGCCTCGGGGAAAAACGCCTCGATCGATTGAGGGGTTTTCTGTTCTCTGGTTCTCTTTCCAAACCTGGCCTGAGTCAACGTGTCGCGATGCGAGGCCCATGGCGGCCGGAACACCCTGTGTCGAATGACCCTTCCTTTTGAGCAAGCAGGGTGTTCTCGCCGCCATAGGCCGATGTGCACAGTGAGGTATCCAGCAACTACAACTCCCGCAACACCGCCACCGGCGGTGTAGACACCACCCGGCGGCAACTGAACACACCCAGCGTACCAATCACCAGCGCGCCGCTGAAGATACCGACCGGCCACAGCCACGGCGTCGGCGTGTAACTCATCTCCATGACGAACGTTTGCAAAATGTACACCGACAATTCCGCCGCGACGGTGGCGAGCAGGCCCGCAAACAACCCCAGGGTGGCAAACTCGATCAACAGCCCGCCCAGGATCAGGCGGCGCTGCGCCCCCAGCGCGCGCAGGATCGCGCTCTCGTGCACACGCGCGTCCACGCTGGCCTGCACGCCGGCGACCAGCACCAGTCCGCCGGCGGCGAGGATGACCACCAGCACCAGGTTGATCGCGGCGGAGACCTGGTTGATGATCGTGCGAATCTGCTCCACCACGATGTCCATCTCTATCACGGTGACGGTCGGAAAACGGCGGATGAACTGGTTGAGGAACGCTTTGTCCGTGGCACCCAGGTGAAACGCGGTCATGAAGGTAGCGGGAAAAGCCGCCAGTGCGCGCGGCGGGAACACCAGGTAAAAATTGGGTCGCATCGATTGCCACTGCAGCGCTCGAATGCTGGCCACGCGGGCTTCCAGCGGCTGTGAGCCGATCAGGAAGCCGATGGTATCGCCCACCTCGAGATCCATGCGGTCGGCGAACTCTTCCTCCAGTGACACCAGCGGCTCCTCGGTGCCCGCGGGCCACCATTCCCCGGCTACCAGGCGATTGTCGGTGGGCAATGTGTCCGCCCAGGTGAAATTGGATTCGCGCTGGCGCCGGCCCTCTTCCATATCGTCGGTGCTCGGCAATTCCTCGCCGTCGATCGACATAATGCGCCCGCGGATCATCGGATAGAAAGGCTCGCTGCTGATGTTTTCTGCACGCAGCAACTGCTCTATCGCCTGCACATCCTCGGGGCCGATGTTGATCATGAAGTGGTTGGGCGCGTCGTCCGGCAATTGCGCCTGCCACTCATCGATCAGCGAGGTTCTCACGAGCAGCAGTATCAACAGCATCATGATGGCCATCGCAAATATCACGACCTGCAGCGCATTCGCGCTGCCCCGCCGCTGCAGGCCAGCCAGTGCCAGGCGCCAGATGCTGCCGGCACTCATGCCCAGCAGGCGCCCGCCGCGCAGCAGCGTGAGCGCCAGGCAAAAGCCGAGGCCGACGGTGAGCGCGAGACCGGCCAGCACCGCCAGCGTCAACTGCCAATCCTCGCTGTACCACCACATGAGCAGTGTGACCGCCAGCAGCCCCAGCGCGTAATCGTTGATCGCCTGGCGATTCTCCAGCGGCAAATCGCGGCGCAGCACGCGCAGCGGGCTGGCCTGCCCGAGACGGCGCAGCGGTGGCCAGGCAAAACACAACAGGCAGGTCAGCGAAGTCACCGCGCCAATCGCATAGGGTTTCATGCCGCTGGGCCCGGGCTGCACCGGCAGTTGTTCCGCAAACAGGTAGAAAAACAGCGCCTGTATGCCCCAGCCCAGCAGGCAACCCAGCACGGTGGCGATGCCGCCAAGCAGCAGCAGACTGCTGCCGTACAGGCGATTCACCGTCCCCGACGTGGCGCCGAGACTCTTGATGATGGCCACGTAATCGTGGTGCCGCTCGCTGAACCGCCGCGCGGCAAGCGCAACCGCAACACCTGCCAGCACCACGGCGAGACTCCCGGCCAGCAGCAGGAAGCGCTCTGCGCGGTCCAGTGCATTGCCGATGCCGGGCTGCCCCTCCTCCACGGTGACCGCACGCTGCCCCTCTTCCAACTGTGGTTTCAACCAGCGGTTAAACGCTGCGAGAGTCGCCGCTTCACCGGCATACAGCTGTCGGTATTCGGCGCGGCTGCCCGGCTGCACCACGCCCGTGGCGGGGATATCGCTGTAGTGCATCAGCACGCGTGGACCATAACCGTAAAAAGCCGACCCCTGGTCGGGTTCCGTGCGCGCGGCTGCGGCAACCACGAATTGTGCATCACCTACCGCAACCTGATCGCCGACGGCGACATCCAGCAGTGCGAACAGGCGCGAATCCAGCCAGACCTCACCGGGGGCAGGGCCGGATTCAGCAGCCAATACAGGGCCAAAAGGCTCAGTGCTGAAAGTCATTTCTCCGCGCAGCGGATAGGTGTCGCTCACCGCCTTGATCGACGCCAGTGACATGGTGTCCTCGCCGGCATACACCATCGACGGAAATTGCAGCGTCAGCGCATGCTGCAGGCCTTTCCCCTGCGCCTCCTGCAACCAGGCGGATGGCAGTTCACGGCCACTGTTGACGACCAGGTCCGCCGCCAGGAAGCGGTGGCTCTCCTGCTCCAGCGCATTTTGCAGCCGCGTGGTAAACGCGCTGATACCGGAGACCACGCCCACCGCCAGCACCAGCGCCATCACCAGCACACCCAATTCACCGCCGCGCCAGTCGCGCGCCAGCATTTTTGTTGCGGTTATCGACACCCTTTTACTCCTGCATCAATTCGCCGCCATCCAGGCGCAGGCGCCGCTGGCAGCGCTCGGCCAGCGCGTTGTCGTGCGTGACGAGCACCAGCGTTGTGCCCTCTTCCCGGTTGAGTTCGAACAGCAGATCGATAATGTGCTCACCGGTTTTTGTATCGAGGTTGCCAGTCGGTTCGTCAGCAAAAAGAATCGAGGGCCTGGACGCGAAAGCCCGCGCCAGTGCCACGCGCTGCTGCTCGCCGCCGGATAATTGCAGTGGGTAATGGTCCGTCCTGGCGCCCAGCCCGACACGCTGCAGGTAATTCTGCGCCAGTTCAGCCACCTTGCTCTGGCCCTGCAGCTCCAGCGGCAACATCACATTCTCGAGTGCGGTGAGCGCGGGCAGCAACTGGAAAGACTGGAACACAAAGCCGATGTGCTGGCCGCGAAAACGCGCGCGTCCGTCCTCATCCAGCGCGCCGAGTTCCGTACCGTTGATCGTCACGGTGCCTGCGGTGGCCTCGTCGAGACCGGCGAGCAGGCCCAGCAGTGTCGATTTGCCGGAGCCGGAGGCACCAATGATTGCGGCCGATTCGCCCGACTTGATTTCCAGCGTGATCCCTTTCAGTATCGCAAGCTCCGTGCCCGCCATCGGCACACGCTTCTGGAGATTGTCGCATTTGATCATTCAGCCTTCCCTCTACCACGTTGTACGCACTGCGTTCGCTCTTGGATGCCTGCTGCTGGCGTTCACTATTGACGCCCGCGCCAGCGAGCAGAGAATTCTGGTGCTCGGCGATAGTATCAGCGCGGCCTATGGTATGTCTCTGCAACAGGGCTGGGTGGCGCAAATGGCGGATGAACTGAAGTTGAAATATCCGCAGTTCTCCGTGGTCAATGCCAGCATCAGCGGCGAAACCACCGCCGGCGGACTGCGTCGCTTGCCCGCGTTGCTGGAAGAACACACGCCTGCCGTTGTGATCATCGAATTGGGCGCCAACGATGGCCTGCGTGGCTACCCGCTCGCGACGCTGAAGGACAATCTCACCGCGCTGGTCACGATGTCACAGCAAATCGGCGCCCGCGTGATTCTGTTGCCGATGGAGATTCCACCGAATTACGGCGCACGCTACACGGCGGGATTCCGCGAAAGCTTTCGCACGGTAGCGCAGGAGACCGACAGCGTGCTGGCGCCGTTCCTGCTGGACGGCGTGGCGACCGACCCGAAGCTGGTGCAGGCAGATGGCCTGCACCCCACCATCGATGCGCAGCCCATCATGCTGGCCAATGTGCTGACGAGCGTGACCGACGTTCTTGCCGGGCTATGAGTAACGGGCGGAGCAATGGGCCAGGCAGCATACCGAGCAACGGGCCGAGCACCGATCTGAGCACTACGTTATGAGCAATGCGTTATGGGAGCAATTGCAGCGCGCTGATAGCGCTGCCATTTGGCATCCGTATGCGCCTGCCACGGGCGGGGCCGACGTCTATCCTGTCGTCAGCGCCAGCGGCGTGCGCCTGCAGCTGGCCGACGGCAGGGAGCTGATCGACGGCATGGCCTCCTGGTGGTGCGCGATTCATGGCTATAACCACCCGGTGCTGAACCAGGCCGTTGCAGCGCAACTCAAGTTGATGTCGCACGTGATGTTTGGCGGGTTGACGCATCCGCCCGCCGTGCAACTGGCGCAGCTACTGGTGGAGCTCACGCCACCGGCGCTCGACCGCGTGTTTTTCAGCGACTCCGGTTCAGTGGCGGTAGAAGTCGCGATGAAGATGGCGATTCAATACTGGTACAGCGCCGGACAGCCTCGCAAGCAGAAACTGCTGGCACTGCGCCACGGCTACCATGGCGACACCTTTGGCGCGATGTCCGTGTGCGACCCGGTGACCGGCATGCATCACCTGTTCGGCGCGGCATTGGCACAACAACTGTTCGCACCCGCACCCACCTGCGCATTCGATGCCGCCTGTGAAGACAGCGACATCCATGAGCTGACGGCCCTGTTAGCACAGCACAGCGAGGAACTGGCAGCCTTTATCGTCGAACCCGTGGTACAGGGCGCTGGCGGCATGCGCTTCTACTCGCCGCACTACCTCGTGCGATTGCGCGCTGTGCGACCAATACAATGTGCTGCTGATCTTCGACGAGATTGCCACCGGCTTTGGTCGCACCGGTAAATTGTTCGCGCTGGAACACGCCGGCGTCACGCCGGACATTCTTTGCCTCGGCAAGGCGCTGACCGGCGGTTACATGACGCTGGCCGCCACACTGTGCACCGCGCGCATCAGCAGTACCATCAGCAACGGCGCGGCGGGCGCCTTCATGCACGGCCCGACGTTCATGGCCAATCCGCTGGCGTGTGCGACGGCCCTCGCCAGCATCAAGCTGTTGCTGTCGCAACCCTGGCAGCGCAACGTGCAGCGGCTGTCTGCGGAACTGGCGACAGGCCTCGCCCCGGCGCGTGAGCTATCCAACGTCGCGGATGTGCGCACGCTGGGCGCGATAGGCGTGATCGAATTGCACGATGCGGTGGATATGCGCGTGGTGCAACCGATGTTTGTCGAGCGCGGCGTGTGGGTACGGCCGTTTGGAAAACTCGTGTATGTGATGCCGCCTTTCGTGATGGGCAGTGCTGATGTCGCTACTTTGACGGCGGCTATGGTGGATGTGGTGGCGCGGATTTAGGTTAGGTGTTGCCGGTGTGCCAGTTCATCGGCGTCGACTGTATTTAGGCTGTAGCTGGCTATCGGGCGTTGCCTGTATATCGGTTCATGGGCGTCCACGGTATGAGCTCTGTAGCCGGCTGTTGGGTGTGGGGATGCCACGCTTGCTCAAAAAGCTTATTCGCCGCATGGCATCCCCACACCCAATAGCCTTGATATCGCGTAATTCGAGATCGCTCGCGCAATTACTTATTGAGCCATTTTTCGAAGTGGAGCGCTCGACGCCTGCGCGATAGAGTCCACCGAGGGGAAAGCCCTGAGAGGGAATGAGCTTTTGAACGAACAGGGCTTTCCCCTCGGTGGACGGGTAGCGTGCTCCGCAGTCAGAATGTACTGCTTTTACAGCCTGGACAGCATTATGCAGGTCAGCTGACCCGAGATAGCCGAACGTCAAACACCTTGAACAAACCCCTGCATAAACGTCACCGCAGACCCGGTCATGAAAACCCGGCCATAGCGCAGTTCGCAGTCCAGGTTGCCGCCACGCGCGGAGACCTGTCGGCACTGCAGCCGGGTTTTGTGCAAACGCGCCGCCCAGTACGGCACCAGTGCGCAGTGCGCGGAGCCGGTGACCGGATCTTCATTGATACCTACGCCGGGAGCAAAAAACCGCGAGACGACATCGCACTCATCGCCTGGCGCACTGACAATGACATTGCGCGAACTCGCAGCTACCAAAGCGGCGAAGTCAGGCTGCAGTTTTTCCAGGTCTTCCTGGAACTCGTAGACATAGAGCAGCGCGCCTTTGTCCCCGCGCGGGCACAGCGCTTCACTGGCGATGGCGCCCAGCGCTTTGCAGACCGTGAGGTCAACATCTACCGGAACCAACTCGGTGGCGGGAAAATCCAGTGTCAGGCGCGGGCCCGCACGGCGCACGCGCAACGCGCCGCTGCGGGTGTGGAATGTGATTTCATCGCCTTCGTACCCCAGGTGTTCAAACAGCACATGCGCCGCCGCGAGCGTGGCGTGGCCGCATAAATCGACTTCCACCTGTGGCGTGAACCAGCGCAGTTGGTAGCCGTTGTCGACTTTCACCAGGTAGGCCGTTTCCGACAGGTTGTTCTCCATCGCGATTGCCGCCAGCAACTCGTCATCCAACCAGCTCTCCAGCGGCATGACGGCTGCGGGATTGCCCCTTGAAGATACCTTCGGCGAAGGCATCCACCTGATAGATCGGCAGGACCATGGTTTCCTCCTATTGCGTTATCGGTGCCGCGCGTTGTACAAACCGGACGACGTTTTATATAGTGGCCACATCCCACAGCGGCACTATTCCGGTAACAATACCCGATGTCAAAGCGAGTACAAACGCCGCTGCAGGAAAAGTTCTACGAGGTCATCTTCGGCACGGAGACCCCGGCGGGAAAATGGTTTGATATCGGCCTGATCGTGGTGATCCTCGCCAGCGTCGCCGTGATCATGCTGGATTCCGTCCACGTTCCAGGCCCGGAGCAGGACAACATCTACCTGCGGATGGAGTGGGGATTCACACTGCTGTTCACGTTGGAGTACCTGATCCGCATCTGGTGCGCACCCAACCGCAAGGGCTATGTTCTCAGCGTGTACGGCGTTGTCGACCTGCTGGCGCTGCTGCCCACCTATCTTTCGTTGTTCCTGCCGCAAACGGCACCGCTGCTGATTATTCGCGTACTGCGCATCCTGCGAATTTTCCGTGTGCTGCGGTTGCTCTCTCTTTGCTATCGGAAGCGAACTTTCTCGCGCGTGCGCTGCAACGCTCTGCACGCAAGGTCTTTGTATTCTTTGCGTTCATGATGATCCTGACGACGATTTTCGGGTGCCTCGTGTATGTCGCAGAAGGCGGCAAGAATGGATTCGATAACATCCCGATCAGCATTTACTGGGCGATCGTGACGATCACCACGGTCGGTTATGGCGACCTGGCACCGCAAACTGTCCTTGGTCGCGCTATCGCCTCCGTCGGTATGTTGATCGGCTATGCGGTGATTGCCGTGCCCACAGGCATCGTGACTGCCGAGTTGACCGTGGCGGAGCACGCTCGTCGGGAAAAGGATTTGCGGGAGTCACGAAACTGTAGCAATTGCGCCGCCGTGGAACGCGATCCAACGGCACACTACTGCCGCCAGTGTGGCGTGCCGCTGCCGCGACCCGTGCATATGCAGCAGTGACCATGCGCCGTCGCTCGCCGCGCCAACTGCGCGCCGCCGGTTGAAAAATGGGATTATTGCGGCGATATTTTGCGATGTCTCGCCTAAGATAGACGCTGCCGTCAGCTCTCCGCCATGGAGACACCGTACCAGAACAATACTAAAACAATACCAATGAGGCTCGCACCATGAAATACCTGCAACGACATCCCCTGGCGTTAGCGCTGGGCACCGCCCTGATCGCCACCAGTCCGTCCAGCGTACTGGCCGACGGCATGCTCGAGGAAGTGGTGGTTACCGCGCAGAAGCGCACGCAGAACCTGCAGGATGTGCCGGTGGCGGTGACCGCTTTTACCGGTGAAATGCTGCGCGAGTCGGGCGTTCGCGATATGTTTGAACTCGCTACCATTGCTCCTAGCCTGAGCGTCGAACAGACACAGTCGTCTGCCAGCACGACGTTTGGTATCCGCGGTATCTTTACCAGTTCACAGAATTTCGGCCTTGAGCCTTCGGTCGGCCTGTATGTCGACGGCGTATACCGATCACGCCAGGGTTCAATGATCAACAACATGGTCGACATTGCATCGATAGAGGTGCTGCGCGGCCCCCAGGGCACGCTCTTTGGCCGCAACACGCCCGCGGGCGCAATCCTGATGAATACCGTCGCGCCTGACTTTGAGGAGTCCGGCTATCTCGAGGGCAGTGCGGGCGATTACGGACTACTGGATATCAACGGCGCCAAATCCTTTACCCTGATCGAAGATGAACTCGCGATTCGCCTGTCGGGCTTCAACATGGACCGCGACGGGACTGTCGATGTGGTAGGAAATGAACTACAGGAAGACGACGCCATCAACGACCGCAACCGGTGGGGCGTGCGCTTTCAAACGCTGTATACGCCCAATGAGGATCTCACCCTGCGTTTTATCGGTGATCACTCGAAGGTAGACGAGATTTGTTGTGCAGTGGGCAACTGGGAGAATAACTTCTTCACGCAGAACCCGGCACCACCCAATGCTATACCGGGTACCGATACCACCGTAGCGGCTCCTCGACCTGGCGGCCTCGGAGGTACAGTACCTCTCGGCAAGGATTTTTACGATTATAAAGTCAGCACAAGCTTCAAACCCGAGTCACAAAATACCGACGAGGGTGTTTCCCTGCAGGCAGACTGGCAGACGGATTACTTCCTGATTACGAGTATCTCGGCGTATCGCAAGCATGAGTCGTACGACAACATCGACGCCGATTTCTACGATATCGACGCGCTGGAAAGAGTGAACGACCTGACGCAGGAGCAGTACTCGCAGGAACTTCGCTTCAGTGGTGATGCCTTTAACGACAAGGTTAACTATGTCACCGGTCTGTACTATTTTGACCAGACACTCGACTCAACCACAGACACCATTCTCGGCGAGGATGCGTATGTCCTGGCCAGCGCCTTCCTGGGGGTAGATCTTCCACAGGCGTTTCTGCCACCGGGCAGTTCTGCAAGCAATGCCGCTGATCAGAAACAATATAGCTACGCGGCTTTTGGCCAGGCTGACTACCACCTCACTGAGCAACTCGTATTGACCGGTGGCTTGCGCTGGACTGACGAAAACAAAGAGATGACCAATGTCTTTACTGAAAATCCCACACCGGCGCCGCCCGGGTTCATTGGCTTGACCGAGCTGGCTCCCAGGCCCAATGTCGACGAAGACTTTAACGAGAGCAAAATTACCTACACAGCCAAGATCAGTTATTTCCTGAATGACCTCACCATGTTTTATGGCTCCTACGGTACCGGCTACAAGGCAGGCGGTATCAACACCGACCGTACGCCACCCAGCGCGGACACCGTGTTTGAACCGGAAACCGCCGAATCCTATGAGCTCGGCATGAAAACAGAGTTTCCGGACCAGGGGTTGCGCTTGAATGTCGCACTGCATAAAACCGACACGGATGACCTGCAGACCATCTCCTTCCAGGGTGCAGGCTTTGTGCTGGACAACGCCGGCGTCGCGGAAACCTACGGTGGCGAGATCGACTTGATGTGGCTACCGACAGACAGCACCACTTTTACGCTCGGTTATGCCTACAATCACGCCGAGTACTCTGATTTTGAAAATGGCCCTTGCTGGACGGGCACGCCCTGGCAAACCAGCACGCCTGACCCGGACACCAATTACGATGCGAATGGCGTTCCCACCGGTTCCTGTAACCGCAGCGGCGGCATGGTGTCCGGAAACCCGGAGAACGTCCTGGCGCTTACCGGCAACCAGCAGTTCAGGGTTACCGATACCGTGGGCGGCTTCGTCCACGGAGAGTACATTTTTACTGACGAGCGCATGACCGACGTCAACAACGACCCGGAGAAACTGGATGGCTCCTACTTTGTGGTCAACGTACGCGCAGGACTGGTCTATGAACCCTGGGCTACCACGCTGACGTTCTGGGGTCGCAATGTGTTCGACGCCCACGCTACCACCACCATCGCCGATGCCGTGGCACAACCCGGGCGTTTCATAGCGTATTACAAGGAGCCGCCAACCTGGGGCGCCACCGTGCGCTGGGATTTCTAGCGGCAGCTGATCAACCGGTAATAAGCCGCCTGTCACCCCGACAGGCGCGTGCTATACTGCCGGCGTTTTTTCCACGACGCACAACCATGTCAAAACCCCTCTTCTCCTATCGCAAGTTCTGGGCGGAGTGCTTCGGCACCGCGCCGGAACTGCCTATGTCGCGCGCCGAAATGGACGCGCTGGGCTGGGATAGCTGCGACATTATCATTGTCACCGGTGACGCCTACGTCGATCACCCCAGCTTTGGCATGGCGGTAATCGGTCGCCTGCTGGAAGCGCAGGGCTTCAGGGTGGGGATCATCGCGCAGCCGGACTGGACATCCACGGCGGATTTCGAGGCGCTCGGCGCGCCCAACCTGTTCTTCGGCGTGGCGGCCGGGAACATGGATTCCATGATCAACCGCTATACCGCCGATAAAAAGCGCCGCAATGACGACGCCTACACGCCGGGCAATACCGGCGACAAGCGCCCGGACCGTGCGGTCATCGTCTATAGCCAGCGCCTGCGCGAGGCCTACCGCCAGGTGCCCCTGGTCATCGGCAGCATCGAGGCCAGCCTGCGCCGCATCGCCCACTACGATTACTGGAGCGACACCGTGCGACGCTCCATCCTGCTCGACAGCCGCGCCGACATGTTGCTGTACGGCAATGCGGAGCGCGCGATTGTCGAACTGGCGCATCGGCTTGCTGCCGGTGAATCCATCCACGCCATACGCGACGTGCGCGGCACCGCGTTCGTGCGCAAACGCGTGCCGGATGGCTGGCGCGTGATCGACTCCACCAGCATCGATGCGGTTGGCCCCGTCACTGCGCCCATCAATCCGTATATCGACACGGCCACCGCCGCGTGTGCGACGAAGGGCAGCGAGCCAGAAATCGTGGAGCCAATACGACTGATCGGCGACATGGCTGGGAAGAGTGCCGAGCAGAAGTCGGAGCAGAAAGTAGGCGAGGACGCCCAGGCCGTCATTCGCATTCCCGCGTATGAGCAGGTGCGCAGCGACCCTGCCCTGTATGCGCACGCCTCGCGCGTGCTGCACAAGGAGACGAATCCGCACAACGCCAGGCCGCTGGTGCAGGCGCACGGTGACCGCGAGCTGTGGCTGAACGCGCCGCCGATCCCGCTGGAAACCGACGAACTGGACCAGGTGTTCGAGCTGCCGTATACCCGCCTGCCGCATTCGGTCTACGGCGATGCGCGCATCGTCGCGTACGAAATGATCCGCCATTCGGTGAACATCATGCGCGGCTGCTTCGGTGGCTGCACGTTCTGCTCGATCACCGAGCACGAGGGTCGCATCATCCAGAATCGCTCGGAAGATTCCATCATCCGCGAGATCGAGCAGATTCGCGACACGTCGCCCGCGTTCACCGGTGTTATTTCCGACCTGGGCGGGCCCACCGCAAACATGTGGCGCCTCGCCTGCGACAGCCGTGAGGTGGAGGCCAAATGCCGCAAGCTGAGCTGCGTGTTCCCCGGCATTTGCAAGAATTTGAATACCGACCAGACGCCGCTCGTCAAACTCTACCGGCGTGCGCGCGGCGTGGCCGGGGTAAAGAAAGTGCTGATCGCCTCCGGCCTGCGCTACGACCTGGCGGTGCGCAGCCCCGAGTATGTCGAGGAACTGGTGACGCACCACGTCGGCGGCTACCTGAAGATCGCGCCGGAACATACCGAGGACGGCCCGCTGTCGAAAATGATGAAGCCCGGCATCGGCGCCTACGAACAATTCAAGGCGATGTTTGAAAAATACTCGCGCGCTGCGGGCAAAAAGCAGTACCTGATCCCGTATTTCATCGCCGCCCATCCCGGCACGACCGACAAGGATATGATGCACCTGGCGCTGTGGCTGAAGGGCAACAAGTACCGCGCCGACCAGGTGCAAACCTTCTACCCCTCGCCGATGGCGACCGCCACAGCGATGTACCACAGCGGTAAAAACCCACTGAAGCGCGTGACCCATAAGAGCGACAGCATGCCCACCGTGAAGGGCCTGTCACAGCGGCGCCTGCACAAGGCATTCCTGCGCTACCACGACCCTGACAACTGGCCGGTATTGCGCGAGGCGCTGAAGAAGATGGGACGCGCCGACCTGATTGGCAATGGCAGCAATCACCTCGTGCCCGCGCGTCAACCGGCCAAGCACCATCCCGTCGTCACTGCAAACACAAGCAGTCCCGACTCCCGCCCGTTCGCTACCCAGCACAATGGCGTGGTCAACGTCCCGGGGCGACGCAAGCGCACGACACGGCGCTAGGGCATTTCGGATTCACCGTGACACCACGACACTTAAACAAAGGAGAATAATGATGGCTATATCGCGAGTACTATCCGCTTTTGTACTTTCCCTGGTTTGCGCGCACGTATTCGCGGCTGGACCCACCGTGGATGCCCCGCTGCCGCCACTCAGCATCGGCGAGCGCGGTGAACTGACGTTGGCCAGTGGCGATTTCGGCTTCGTTCCCTGGAGTTCCGATGCGGGCATGGGCAAGGTGCAGGTGATCCAGTATTTTGGCGCCACGATGAAGGACAGCGAAATATTCAAACCCTTCACCGACCTGCTGGAGAGCAACTTTGAAGCGGGGACCATCCGGGTCGTGACTGTGCTGAACCTGGACGCGGCTATGTGGGGCACCACGCCGTTTGTGCTATCCGAGCTGGAGAAAAACAAACGTGTGTATCCCGATGCCACCATGGTGGTTGATGACAAGGGCGCGGGCGTGTCGGTGTGGGAGTTGGGCGATACCGGCAGCGGACTCATCATTACCGACGCCAAAGGCATCGTTAAATACTTCACCCGCCAAACCATGAGCGCTGAGGAAATGACAGCGGCATTGGAACTGATACGGGCAAACCTGGACAGCTAGACGGACAGCAGCAGCGCGGCGTCTGTATTCGCACGCGCCTTCTTTCAACGCACCATGAAAACGCCTGTGCTACTGGCGGCAGATAACCTATGAACAAGAAAGTGCTGTACCCACTGCTGCTGTTGGTCGCAGGACTGTTGTTCGCACTCCTGCTCGCCGTCAACAAACGAGAGGTCGCACCCGACCCGTACGAGCCTATTGTCCCCACCGTGCGCGTGGTGCGCGTACAAACAGTTGTCGAACACCTCACGGTCAGCTCGCAGGGAACGGTGCAACCGCGCAGCCAGAGCGAGTTGATTCCGGAGGTCACTGGCCGGGTGGTGTGGATTTCGCCATCGCTAGTGAATGGCGGCGCCTTCCGCAAGGACGACGTCCTGCTGCGTATTGACGACGCCGACTACCTGACCCTGGTGGCGCGCAGCGAAGCGGCGCTGATGCGCGCGGAATCCGAGCACAGCCACGCCAGCGATGAACTGAAGCGCCTGACCAGCCTGCACAAACAACAATTGGCCAGCGCGCAACTGCTGGACGATGCACGCCAGGGGGCGCAAGTGAAGGAGGCCAATCTCCGTGAGGCCAGGGCCGCACTGGAGCAGGCGCGCCGCGACCTCTCCCGCACGCAGTTACCGGCGCCATTTGACGGCCTGGTGCGCAGCGAGCACGTCGATGTCGGACAGTTTGTCACCCGCGGGCAGGCGATAGGCACCGTCTACGCCACCGATTTTGTCGAGGTGCGCCTGCCGATCTCAGCCGACCAACTGGCGTACCTCGGGCTCCCCATCTCAACCCGCGGACAAATCGATGCGCCGCTGCGCCCGCCCGTGACCGTGGCGGCGGATTTCGGCGAAACCCGCCTGTTGTGGGAGGGCCAGTTAGTGCGCCTGGAAGCGCAGGTCGACGAGCAGTCGCGCATGGTCTACGGCGTCGCGCGCCTGCGCCTCGAAGAGAGCGACGACACCCCACTGCTGCCGGTCGGCATGTTTGTGCACGCGGATATCCGTGGGCGCAAAGTGGATGATGCGATTCGCCTGCCGCGCTCCGCGATGCGCGACGACAACGAGGTGCTGGTGGTGGATGCGCAGAACCGCCTGCATTTTCGCCAGATTTCCCTGCTGCGCCTGGAGCATGACGATATCCTGGTGAGCGCAGGCCTGAAGGACGGAGAGCTGGTGTGCATCTCACCGATGCAAACCGTGGTGGAAGGCATGCTCGTCAAGCCCGTCATCCTGCCCGCCGAAAAGTAGCCGGACCAGCGCATGCATAAAATCATTGCCTGGTTTGTTACCAATCCGGTTGCCGCGAACCTGCTGATGATGATCCTGGTCGCCGGCGGCGTGCTGGCGCTGCCGCTGATCCACCAGGAGGAATTTCCCACGCTCGACGTCGATGCGGTGCAGATCCGCGTGCCTTATCTCGGCGCAGCACCGGAAGAGGTCGAATCCGCCGTCTGCGTACGTGTCGAGGAAGCGATCGAGGGGACGGAAGGCATCGACAGGGTTACGTCCCAATCATCCGAAGGGATGTGCTTCGTCGATGTGGAATTGGTATCTGGTGTCGACCGCACCAAAGTGGCCAACGACATCAAGAGCAAGGTCGACGCCATCGATGCGTTTCCGGTCGAAACCGAGCAGCCGATCACTGCCGAGGTCAGCATCATCGCCACGGTGTTTGAAATCGCGATCTCGGGACCGGCGGACGAACGGACGCTGAAAGTGATAGGCCAGAAAATGCGCGACGATCTCGCCGCCCTCCCCGGTGTATCGAAAGTCGAACTGCAGTTTGCCCGCCCCTATGAAATCTCGATTGAAGTCTCGGAACAGACGCTGCGGCGTCACGGCCTGACGCTGGCCACAATCGCACAGGCAATCCAGCGCTCGTCACTCGATATCCCCGGCGGCTCGATCAAGACCGAGGGCGGGGAGATCCTGCTGCGCACCAAGGGCCAGGCTTATCGCGGCAAGGAATTCGAGGACATCGTCGTGCTGACCCGACCGGACGGCACCAACCTGACGCTGGGTGAGATCGCCACCGTCGTCGACGGGTTTGAGGAGAGCGACCTGCGGGCGCGCTTCGACGGCCATCGCGCTGTGTCGCTGAAAGTATCGCGCGTGGGCGAAGAGGACATCGTGCAAATCGCTGAACGCGTCAAGGCCTACCTGGAGCAGGCGCGCGCGGAAGTCCCGGAGGGCATTGCGATCACCATCTGGCAGGATGAGTCGCAGGACCTGGTCGATCGCCTCGACGCGCTGTCGAGCAATGCGTTCAGCGGTTTGTTGCTGGTATTGGTGGTACTCACACTATTCCTGCGCTTTCGCCTGGCATTGTGGGTGGCCGCCGGCGTACCCGTTGCGCTGTTGGGCACGGTGGCGATATTCCCGCTGGTCGGGTTGTCGATCAGCACGGTCTCGGTGATGGGGTTCATACTGGTGCTCGGCATCCTGGTGGACGATGCGATTGTCGTGGCCGAACGCGTTTACGCGCTGGAGCAAAGCGGCGAAGCGCCACGGGAGGCCGCCATCCTGGTACGCAGGATGTTTCGCTGCCTGTAGTGTTCGGCGTACTGACCACCATCGCCACATTTATTCCGATTCTCAGTATCCCCGGCCCGATGGGTGGTTTCTATAAGCCGCTCGCGTACACCGTCATAGCGGCATTGCTGTTTAGCCTGATCGAGTCGCAATTGATACTGCCCTCGCACCTGGCGCACCGCTCCGTAAAGCGCTCCTCCGGCAGAAATTGGCTGGCGCGTCGGTGGTTGCCACTGCAGGAGCGTATTTCCGACTCACTGGAAATCATCGCCACACGCTACTATCAACCGGCGGTGAGCCAGGCGCTGGAATGGCGCTACCTGACCCTTGCGGCCGGTGTCGTGGTACTGGCGCTGACACTGTCCCTGTTTGCCAGTGGACGCATGGAATTCCAGTTTTTTCCACCGGTCGAGGGCACGCATTTATACGCGACGCTCACCATGCCGGAAGGCACGCCGATCGAACAGACGGCCCGCGCCGCGCAGCATATCGAGGCAGCCGGTGAGAAGCTCCGTCTGGAACTGGACCAGGACCTGCAAGAAGGTGAGAGCAGCAAGATCGCCCATGTCATCAGCAGCATCGGCTCATTCATTCCCAAAGGCAGTATTGGCATGAGTGTGGCGGCGAGCAACCTGGCGGAGATCGGCATCGAACTTAACCTGCCGCGCAATTACTCCGGCATTTCCACCAGCAACTACGCCAATCGCTGGCGCGAACTCACCGGGAGTATTCCCGATGCGATAGAACTCGGCTTTACGTCGGAGTCATTCGGCTTCGGCAAGGCAGTGTCACTCGAGCTGTACGGCAAAAACTTTGAGGAACTGCGCACCGCGGCCGCGGAGCTGCGCGTGGCCCTGCAGGCCTACAACGGCGTGATGGATGTGAGCGACTCCTTCCGCGGCGGCAAACAGGAGGTGCAACTCGCGCTGCTGCCAGCGGCGCGCAACCTGGGATTGACGCTCAACGACCTCGGCCAGCAAGTGCGGCAGGCCTTTTACGGTTACGAGGCGCAGCGCATCCAGCGCGGCAAGGACGATATCCGCGTGATGGTGCGCTACCCCGAGGATGAGCGGCGCTCGCTCGGCGACCTGGAGGACATGCGGATACGCACGCCGGACGGCATCGAAGTGCCGTTCAGCAGCGTCGCGAGCGCCACGCTGGCCAGGGGATACACCACCATTCGCCGGGTGGATGGGCAGCGCGTGGTGACGGTAACAGCGGACGTCAACCGCGCCATTACCGCGCCGGAAACCATCATAACCGCGCTGCAGAACGATGTACTGCCAGAGATCCTGAGTCGCCATCCGGGGGTCAGTTACGGCTTGTCAGGCGAGGCCGAGGAGCGCAGTGAATCCATGGGTGCCCTGCTCAGCAGCGCGCTTCTGGCCCTGCTGGTTATTTACGCATTGCTGGCGATACCACTGCAATCCTACCTGCAACCACTGATCATCATGAGCGTGATTCCTTTTGGCATCGTCGGTGCGATCATGGGCCACTTCCTGCTGGGCATGGACCTGGTTTTTTTCTCGCTGCTGGGAATCGTCGCGCTCTCTGGCGTGGTGGTGAACTCCAGCCTGGTGATGGTGGACTACATGAATAAACAGCTGCCGCTGGGCGACAGCCTCGCCTGGGTTGTCGGCCATGCCGGCGCCGTGCGTTTCCGACCGATTGTGCTGACCAGCGTCACCACCTTTGTCGGGCTGGCGCCGATGATGGTGGACACCACCATCTCGACGTCCCTGTTCAAGCCGATGGCGGTTTCACTCGGCTTTGGCGTACTGTTTGGCACCGTCATCACGCTGTTCCTGGTGCCCTGCCTGCTGCTGGTGCTGGATGATTTTGCGCGCTTGATCGGCAAACGCAAACCCTCGCAGTCAGCTCACGCGCAGCTGTAGAGCCCACACCGCACCTCGCTGATAGCAGGATAGGCAAAATCAATCGACCAGTTAGCCTCGATTGAATTGTAAGATGCCCCCCGTTGTACTAGGGTTAGGTCACACCTGTCCAGGTGCTCAAGCAAAATCCAGGGAGATGCACTATGTCACTCAAGAACAGCAAGACTGAACAAAACCTAAAAGATGCTTTTGCCGGCGAATCCCAGGCCAACCGTCGCTACCTCTATTTCGCCAACAAGGCCGATGTGGAAGGCTATAACGACGTCTCTGCCGTATTTCGCTCCACTGCCGAAGGCGAGACCGGGCACGCACACGGCCACCTCGAATACCTGGAAGAAACCGGGGACCCGGCGACCGGCCTGCCGATTGGCGGCACAGCGGACAATCTGAAAGCCGCTATCGCCGGTGAAACCCACGAGTACACCGATATGTATCCGGGCATGGCGAAGACAGCGCGCGATGAAGGCTTCGATGAAATCGCCGACTGGATGGAAACGCTGGCCAAGGCAGAACGCAGCCACGCCAATCGCTTCCAGAAAGCGCTGGATAGCCTGAACGACTGACGCCACCGTGGGTTGGCCTGCGGCCGGCCCACGCGCATTTCACTATTCATCCCATGCCTGCTTACCTGGGGGCCGTACCTTGAGAGAAGGAACGTGAGAGAAGGAAATCTGGAGGCGCCGACCCGGCATCCCATCGAGTGGACGTCCGAGGATTACTGGGACAAGGCCAGCCTCGAACAGGAACTGGAGCGCGTCTACGATATCTGCCACGGCTGTCGTCGCTGCGTCAGCCTGTGCGATTCCTTCCCCACGTTATTTGACCTGGTGGATGCCTCGCCGACGCTGGAAGTCGATGGCATACCCAAAGCTGACTACGGCAAGGTCGTCGAGCAGTGCTACCTCTGCGACCTGTGCTACATGACCAAGTGCCCCTACGTGCCGCCGCACGAGTGGAACGTGGATTTTCCGCACCTGATGCTGCGCGCCAAGGCAGTGAAATTCAAAGAGGACGGCGCAAAACTGCGCGACCGGGTCCTCACCAGTACCGATACCGTGTTCGGCATGACCTCCATCCCGCTGGTCGATGTCACAGTGAATGCGCTCAACAACAACGCCAGCTTTCGCAAGGTGCTGGAGTCCTCGGCGGGCATCCACCACGAGGCGCCGCTACCGCGCTTCCACAGCAAGACGTTGCGCAAGCAGGTGAAGCCGCTGCTGCGCCCCATTGCGCCGACACCGGTGGGCGACACAACGGGCAAGCTTGCGCTCTACGCCACCTGTTACGGCAATTACAACAGCCCTGAAATCGGCCTCGATTTCGTGAAGGTGTTCCAGCACAACGGCGTGCACATCGACGTGGTGCCGAAGGAAAAATGCTGCGGCATGCCCAAGCTGGAACTGGGTGATCTCGAGAGCGTGGCGCGCCTGAAGGAAGCCAATATTCCGGTGCTCGCCAGGCTGGTGGACGAGGGTTACGACCTGACAGCGCCCATCCCCTCCTGCGTATTGATGTACAAGCAGGAATTGCCGCTGCTGTTTCCGGGTGATGCCGACGTGCAAAAAGTGCAGGCGGCATTCTTCGACCCGTTTGAATACCTGTGGCTGCGGCACAAAGGCGGCGCGCTAAACACGGAGTTTCCCAACGCATTGGGCGAGGTGGCCTACCAGGTCGCCTGCCACCAGCGCGTGCAGAATATCGGCCTGAAAACCCGCGACGTGCTCAACCTGGTGCAGGGCACCACCATCAGCACGCATGAGCGCTGCTCCGGCCACGATGGCACCTACGCAGTGAAGGCCGAGACGCGCGATAAATCCGTGAAAATCGCACGCCCGATCGTGCGCAAGCTGGACCAGCAGGCGCCCGACCATTTCACCAGTGACTGTCCGATGGCGGGTACGCACATCGCCAACCTGTCGGAGACGGTCAGCACCGCCCGGCACCCGATGACGCTTTTGCGCATGGCCTACGGACTATAGATTCTCGTGGCACTGCCACTGGACGACCGACCCTGGCGACTAGACCTTGGAGACCCTGACTGTGGAGAAGAGAATGCCTACGCTGTCGCGCGCTGACCTCTGGTCGCTGGAAGAATATTCAGAGCGGCGTCCCGCCTTTCGGGCGCAGGTATTGGCGCACAAAAAAACGCGCCAGGTGTCGCTCAGTGAACACGCGCGACTGTATTTCGAGGATGCAATGACCATCCGCTACCAGGTGCAGGAGATGTTGCGTATTGAAAAGGTGTTCGAGGCGCACGCGATCAATGAAGAGCTGGAAGCCTATCTGCCGTTGATACCGGATGGCCACAACTGGAAGGCCACCTTCATGCTCGAGTACGACGATCCCCAGGTGCGTGCGCAACAACTGGCAAAGCTGATCGGTGTCGAGGACAAGGTCTGGATGCAGGTGCAGGATTGTGACCGCGTGTACCCCATCGCCGATGAAGACCTGACGCGGGAAAATGCCACCAAGACGTCGTCAGTCCATTTCCTGCGCTTTGAGCTGTCGCCGCAGATGATCGCCGCCGTCCACGCTGGTGCCAGCATTCACGCCGGCATTGACCACCCGGGCGACTTCGTCAGTGGCGTTGAACTGCCGACCGCCGTGCGCGATTCGCTGGCCAATGATTTGCAACCAGGACGTTTGAATTAGCCGTTTGAATTAGCCGTTTAACTTAGCCGGTTAATTTAGCCGGTTGAATTAGCAGTTTGAATCAATTGCCCGTGTACTTCTTGGTATGGCGCGTAGCCGTGGCGTGCAGCGGATCGTCTGGCCACGGGTGCTTGGGGTAGCGCCCTTTCATTTCGCGTTTGACGTCCTGGTAGCTGTTGGCCCAGAAGCCGGCGAGGTCCTGCGTAATCTGCAGCGGGTGGCGTGCCGGCGACAACAGGTGAACCACCAGCGGCACGCGGCCATCCGCTATCGTGGGCGTGTCCTCGCAACCGAACATCTCCTGCAACTTCACCGCCAGCACGGGTGGATCCTGGGAATAATCAATCGGCACGCTGGAGCCGGAGGGAACCGCCCACAGTTCCGGCGCCATGCGCTCGAGGTCCAGCGGCAGTGGCCACGGCAACAGCGCGCGCAACATGCTCCTGAGGTCCAGGTTCTGGAAATCCTCCAGGCGTCGCACCGGGCCCAGGTAGGGCAACAGCCAGGTTTCAAGGGAGTTGAGCAGCGCATGATCCGATAAATTGGGCCAGGGATTACTGCCGTCCCCTTCGGCCGTCCGATGCAGCAACATGACCCGCGCACGCCATTGCAGCAGGTTTTGCGTCCAGGGCAGCATGGCCAGCCCCTTCTTGCGCACCACGCCCAACAACGCCTCGGTGCGTGCCTGCTCCGGGATATCGGCAAGCGGTGACGATGAATACAGGATGCTGCCGATCAGTTGCCGCCGTTCGGCGACAAAACGCTCTCTCCTGTAGTCCCACTCGACATGGTCGACTTCGCGCACCAGCGCGGACAGGATTTCCGTAAACGCATTCGCGTTGAGTGCGCTGGCACTGTAGATGCGATCGACCGGCTCTCCCACCTGCCCGCCGAGCTCGACCACGGCCAGCCACTCGGTGCTCCCCAAACCGTCCTCTGGCGGCAGCGCGGCGCTGCGGCCATTGCTGAGCTGGTATTGGTAACCGTCGGCGCCCGGCCGCAACCTGGCGATGCGATCGGGGTAGGCGCTGGCCAGTAGCACGCCGATCACATCCTCGGGCGCGACGGTCATCGCGAACTTGCGGGGTTTGTGCAATTCGCTGGCCAGCCGCGCGTAACGCCGCGCCTGTTGCCACACGCGCTTGAACCAACCCTGCAGTTCCGGTGGGCAGCGCCCGCTTCCCATCAGCACCGCGACAGTCGTCTCTATGTTGACGCCGCGCGCGCCCAGCGGATAGCGTTCCGACAGAATGGCCGCGAGCAGGCAGGCTGTTTCCACCGCGTGAATGTCACAGCCGATCAACAGCATATGCGCCAGCCGCGGATGCAGCGGCATCTGCGCCATGCGCACGCCGTGCGGCGTGAGTTGGTAGTTGCCCGATCTGTTCTGGAACGCCGCGCCACAGCGCTCGAGAATTGCAATGGCCTGCGCGAACGACGCTGCCGGCGGCTGATCCAGCCAGCGCAGCTCCGCGGAGTCCTCCACGCCCCACGACAGCAACTGCAAGGCCATGGGCGCGAGGTCTGCCTGCAGTATCTCGGGCGCGGCATTGGCCACCAGCCGGTCCTGTTGTTCCTCCGTCCACAACCGGTAACAGTAACCCGGAGCCTGCCGCCCGGCCCTGCCCTGGCGCTGCTCGGCGGATGCGCGCGAAATGCGCCGGGTGGACAGGCGAGTCAGTCCGGTGGGCGGATCGAAAATGGCTTCCCTCACCAGGCCAGAATCCACCACCACGGTGATGCCCTCAATGGTCAGGCTGGTTTCCGCGACGTTGGTGGAGAGCACGATTTTGCGCGTCCCTTCGGGCGCAGGCAGCAGCGCCTCTTGCTGCCGTTCCAGCGACAGGCCGCCGTACAGCGGCGCGATCTGTACGCGCCCGGCTCCCCGGGCCTTAAGCGCCTCGGTCATACCCCGCGCCACCGCGCTGATCTCGCGCTGCCCGGGAAGAAACACCAGGATGCTCCCCGCCTGTTCGTGCAGCGCCTGCAGTACGGTATCAACGGTGGGCTGGATAATGGAGTTGCGCAACTGGTGCGGCTCGCCATAGCGCGTGACAACCGGGTACTGGCGCCCGTTGGAGGTGATTACCGGGGCATCGCCCAACAAGCGGGAAACAGCCTCGCCATCGAGGGTCGCTGACATCACCAGCAGTTTCAGCGGGGGTCCCTCGCGGAAGGATTCGCGGCCATACAATGCCAGCGCGAGGCACAGGTCCGAATCCAGGTTGCGTTCATGGAATTCATCGAAGATGACAAGGCCGACGTCTTCCAGGCCCGGATCACGCTGCAACTGGTGGGTGAGAATACCCTCGGTGATCACTTCGATGCGGGTGCGATCCGTGACGCAGCTGTCCATGCGAATCCGGTAGCCCACCGTTTCACCGACAGGCTCGCCCAGCAGCTCGGCCATGCGGGCGGCCGCTGCGCGCGCGGCCATACGACGCGGCTCCAGCAACAGAATCTTGCGTTCGCCCAGCCATGGCTCATTGAGCAGCGCCAGCGGCACGATCGTGGTTTTACCCGCGCCGGGAGGCGCCTGCAGCACCACCTCGTTACCCTGCGCCAGCTGCTCCTTGAGTGGCTCAAGTACTTCGGCAATAGGGAGGTCGTTGATGGCGTCTATATGCATACAGTAATAGTAGCCGAGCGGCGTCTGGCAGGCTATGCAATACGCTGACCTGTGCGGGTAAGACTTTAGATTCCATCGCGCGACGGAGAATGGGACTTGTTGTATCCGCCGGGACACAACAAGCCCCATTCTCCTGCTCCTTGTAACCACTAAATCGTTACTCAATTGCTGCGCGTTGTGGCTTTGGGAGCCCGGGCTGCTATGATCGAAAAACTGGTTCGAACATTTCAGGAAATGCCACGATGACACTGCTTACGATGGGTATGTTGCTTTTCGCTCTGGTTCATTTCATCCCCTCCTTAACACCCGCCCTGAAGACAGCGGCTATCCAACGGCTGGGAGAGAATGGCTACAAAGGTATCTTCTCGTTGCTCCTGTTAGCAGCGTTCGCCCTGATAATCATCGGCTGGCGCAGCGTACAACCCAGCGTGATTTATACACCACCGCTTGCACTGCACAATTTTGCACTCGGGCTATTGGCTTTCGCGTTCCTGCTGCTGGTGGTCACCTCCCGTAAATCGCGCCTGCGCTTGTTCATCCGCCACCCGCAACTGACAGGCGTGGCAATCTGGGGATTCAGCCACTTATTGCTGAACGGCGACAATCGCTCGGTGGTGTTGTTTGGCGGCATGCTGCTGTGGGCGGTGATTGAAATTATCGTGATCAGCAAGCGCGAGGGCGTGTGGATCAAAACGGAACCGCCCTCCTGGGGAGCCGAGGTAGTGACGGTGCTGATCGCTGTGGTAACGGTTGCCGTCGTAGTGGCTATACACCCGTGGCTGAGTGGTGTGGCTGTGTGGTGAGTCAGGATTACATACGGGTAGCGCTGACACGTGTGCAGCGAGCGCGCACGCAACGCACGGGAAGAATGAGCGGCAGGTCTTTGACTAAGGCTTGAGCGCTCTGCCTCGCGTCACTGCGTCATCACCTTTTGCTTACCGCACCGGATACAACGGTAGATCGTCACCAGCTTGCCCTGCTTCACATCAAACTGTTTGTCCTTGTCCACCGCCCATTTGTGGTGGCCGTGGCGACACAGGGTATTGCCCTTGTGCTTTTCCTGCAGGGACGGTTTGCGAAAGGGAATAATGTCAGCCATGCGCGAATCCCGGAATCAGCCCGAAAGCGGCTACAGCAGCGTGCGTTGCAGCGCGGTGTTCCAGGAAGCCTGGCGCTTACGGCGCGCGGCGGCGGTTATCTGCACGGAGAATTCACGCTCAGCCTGCCAGATCGCTTTCACCTCGGCAGTGCTCTGCCACAGGCCGACGCCAAGCCCCGCCAGATAACAGGCACCGGCCACGGTTGTTTCGATCACCTGCGGCCTGATCAGGCGCCGGCCCAGCACGTCGGCCTGGATCTGCATCAGCAGGTTATTTGCCGCCGCGCCGCCGTCCACGCGCAGCGGTCGCATGCGTTTGCCGAGATCGCTTTCCATCGCCCGCAGGATGTCGGCGTTCTGCAGCGCCATCGCATCGAGCGTGGCGCGCGCGATATGGCCGCGCGCGGTGCCGCGCGTGAGGCCGGTGAGCGTGCCCCGCGCGTCGGGCGACCAATGCGGCGCGCCGAGGCCGGTGAGCGCCGGCACGAATTCAACGCCACCGTGATCGGGAACCTGCAGCGCCAGTGCTTCAATGTCCGGCGCGTGTTTGATGATCTGCAGCCCATCGCGCAGCCACTGCACGGCGGCGCCGCAGACAAAGGCGCCGCCTTCCAGCGCATAAACGCGCTTACCGTTTTCACCCAACTGCCATGCCACTGTTGTCAGCAGGCCTGCATTGGAGTGCAGGATTTCCGCGCCGGTATTCATCAGGATGAACGAGCCGGTGCCGAAGGTGCACTTGGCGTCGCCCTGGGCGAAGCAGGCCTGGCCGAACAGCGCCGCTTGCTGGTCGCCCGCCACGCCGGAAATCGGAATGCCGTCGGGCAGGCCCGGCACGCCACGCGTGTGACCGAGCACGGCGCTGGAGGGCACGATCGTCGGCAGGATACTGCGCGGCACCTCGAAGAGGTCCAGCAGGTACTGATCCCAGTGCCCGCTTTTCAGGTTCATCAGCGACGTACGCGATGCGTTGGACACGTCCGTCACGTGGGCCGCGCCGCCGGTCAACCGCCAGATCAGGTAGCTGTCGATGGTGCCCGCGGCGACATGCCCGCCTTTTAGCAGGTGCGCAATGCCGGATGTGTTGTTCAGCAACCAGCGGAATTTACTGGCGGAGAAATACGGATCGAGTACCAACCCCGTTTTGCGCCGCACTTTCTTTTCATGCCCCGCCGCGCGCAGCGCTTCGCAGAACTGCGTGGTGCGCCGGCACTGCCAGACGATGGCATTGTTCAGCGCCTCGCCGCTGCGGTTGTCCCACAGCAGCGACGTTTCACGCTGGTTGGTGATGCCGATGCAGGCGATGTCCGTCGGTTTACAGATGTTCTTGCGCAGGATTGCGCGGATGCCCTTACCCACCGACGCCCAGATATCCGCAGGATTGTGCTCAACCCAGCCGGGATGCGGGTAGATCTGCGGGAACTCGACGTTGACACTCGCACGCAGCTTGCCGCGTGCATCCATCAGGGCGACGGTGCTACCCGTCGTGCCCTGATCGATGGCAAGGACGAACTGCGCCATGCTCAGGTGCCGAAGCCCTGTACCGCCTTGATTTCGAGGAAATCAGTAAAGCCGTGTGGACCCCACTCACGGCCGTTGCCAGATTGCTTGAAGCCACCGAACGGCACGTCGAAGCCCGCGGGGGCGCCATTGATCGACACGTTTCCGGCGCGGATGCGCGATGCCACGGCGCGGGCGTGCTCAATATCGCCGCTCTGCACGTAGCCGGCCAGGCCGTAGGGCGTGTCGTTGGCGATGCGGATAGCCTCCTCCTCGGTCTCGTACGGGATCATCGTCAGCACCGGCCCGAAGATTTCCTCGCGCGCGATGGTCATCTCGTTATTGGCCTGGGAGAACACCGTGGGACGGATGAAGTAACCTTTACTCAGGCCCTCCGGCCGACCGGGACCACCCGTCACCAGCTTCGCGCCCTCGTCGATGCCTTTCTGGATCAGCGCCTGGATCTTGTTGAACTGCACTTCCGATACAACCGGCCCCATCGTCGTGGTTTCGGCAGTGGGGTCACCCACTACAACGGACTCGGTAACTTTTGCCGCGATCGCTTCGGCCGCGGCCAGTTTGGCGGCGGGCACCAGCATACGCGACGGCGCGTTACAGGATTGCCCGGTGTTGTTGTACATGTGCATCACGCCGCGCGCGACGGCGGCTTCGAGGTCCGCATCGTCCAGCACGATATTGGGCGACTTGCCGCCGAGTTCGTGCGTCACGCGCTTGACCGTGCGCGGTATCTGGCCACCCGCGCACCAGCGCGGGTAGAGCCGGTAAAAGACATCATGCTGACATCGGGATGTTTGGACAGCGCGGTGCCCACCGTAGGGCCGTCGCCATTGATCATATTGAAGACACCGGCAGGCACGCCGGCTTCGTGCATCACCTGCGCAAAAATGTACGCGGACAGCGGCGCGACTTCACTCGGCTTCAACACCATGGTGCATCCCACGGCCAGTGCGGGCGCAACCTTGCAGGAAATCTGGTTGACCGGCCAGTTCCAAGGCGTAATCAAGCCGCACACGCCGATCGGCTCCTTGAATATCCGGTGCTTGCCCAGCTCTTCCTCGAATTCAAACGTGCGCAACACGCGAAGCGCTTCTTCCAGGTGGCCCTGGCCACAATAGGCCTGGGCGGTGCTGGCCAGGCTCTGCGGCGCGCCCATCTCCTCGCGGATGGCGTTGGCGATATCCATATAGTGCTTTTTGTATGAGGCGACGCAGGATTCCAGCAGCTCGATGCGCTCCTGGCGGCTGGTGCGGCTGAATGTCTCAAACGCGGCCTTGGCAGCGGCGACGGCCTTGTTCACATCGGCCTCTGATCCCAGCGAGATCTTCGCGCAGACCTCCTCGGTCGCCGGGTTGATCACATCAAATTCGTGGGGGGTGACAGGATCAACCCACTGGCCGTTGATATAAAACTGTGTGTAATTGCGCATCGTTATTCTCCGGTTTCACTGTGCGGGGGAGCACAAGTGTAAGCACTCTGGCGGGCACTGGCCAGTGCTTTGGTTGTTCCCTGGTGCGATCGCCTGCCGTGTGCCAATGTTGGCCTGGTGTTTCGCTTGCTGGCCCGTCGGGCCGTGCGAGGCGGCGCCGGCCGGCCCCTGGATGGGTTTGGCGTGTCCGGCGGGCCATGCAAGCGAACCCGACTCGACCTTCGTGCCGGATCGTCCTAGTGCGGCCACACCCAGTTGGTTATCTCGTCGCGGTCGGTGCCATGCTCATGCGCATAGGCGAGATTGTGGATGATCTCGTTCTTCATCTGCTCCTTCAGGTGCGCCGCGCGCGCGGCCAGTCCCGGCACACGGTCGATCACATCGATCACCAGCGTGAAGCGGTCGGTCTGGTTGAGGATGGCCAGTTCCAGTGGCGTGTTGATATTGCCGCGCTCCTTGTAGCCGCGCACATGGATGTTCTCGTGGTTGCAAAAGCGATACGCCAGCTTGTGGATCAGCCAGGGTAGCCGTGGAAATTGAAAATCACCGGCCTGTCCGTGGTGAAGAGGCTGTCGAATTCGCGTTCGGTCGAGCCGTGCGGATGCTCGCTCGCGGGCTGCATGCGATACAGGTCCACCACGTTGACGAAGCGCACCTTCAAATCGGCGAGGTGCTCGCGCAGGATGGCGGTCGCCGCCAGCGACTCCTTGGTCGCCACGTCGCCGCAGGACGCCATCACCACGTCCGGCTCCACCCCCTCGTCGTTACTGGCGCGCCGCCAGATGCCGATGCCCTTGGCGCAATGCACGATGGCCTCGTCCATGTTGGTGAATTGCAGGTGCTTCTGCTTGTCAGCCACGATGACGTTGATGCAGTCCGTCGAGCGCAGGCAGTGATCAGCCACCGCCAGCAGCGTGTTGGCGTCCGGCGGTAAATAAATGCGCGTGACGCTCGGACTCTTGTTGGTGACCAGGTCGATAAAGCCCGGGTCCTGGTGCGAGAAGCCATTGTGGTCCTGGCGCCACACGGTCGACGACAGCAGGATGTTCTGTGACGCCACCGAGGCGCGCCACGGCACATGGTTCTTGCTGATATCCAGCCATTTGGCGTGCTGGTTGAACATCGAATCGATGACGTGTGCGAAGGCCTCGTAGGTGTGGAAAAAGCCGTGCCGCCCGGTCAGCAAATACCCTTCCAGCCAGCCGATCAGGGTGTGCTCGGACAGCATTTCCATCACGCGCCCATCGCGCGAGAGCTCGCCGCCAATCTTCCGGCAGCATGTCTGCCATCCAGACTTTCTTGCTCGCCTGGTACACCGCCTGCAAGCGGTTGGATGCCGTCTCGTCCGGCCCGAACACGCGGAAGTTGCCCATGTTGTCGCGCATGACATCGCGCAGGAATTCGCCCAGAGGCCGCGTGTTTTCGTACAACTCCATGCCCGCCTCCCTGACATCCACCGCGTAATCGCGAAAGTCCGGCAGTTTCAGGTCGCGGCGCAACAGTCCGCCATTGGTGTGCAGGTTGGCGCTCATGCGCCTCGTGCCGCTGGGGGCAAGATCGCGCAGCTCCGGGAGCAACCGGCCATTGGCATCAAAGAGTTCCTCCGGGCGATAACTCTGCAACCAGGTCCTGCAGCAATTGCAGATGCGCGGGATTGTCGCGCACGTCGGAGAACGGCACCTGGTGGGAGCGCCACGAGCCCTCCGTCTTATGGCCGTTGACTTCCTTCGGCCCGGTCCATCCCTTGGGCGAGCGCAGCACGATCATCGGCCAGCGCGGCCGCTCGGCGACTCCGCTCGTGCGCGCCTGCTGCTGCACTGCGTGAATCTCCGCTATCGCAGTTTCCAGCGTGGCAGCCATGCGCTGGTGCATGGTGTCGGGATCGTCGCCCTCCACGAAGTACGGCGTGTAACCGTAACCGCGGAACAAGGCCTCCAGTTCCTCGTGGCTGATGCGCGCCAGGATAGTCGGGTTGGCGATCTTGTAGCCGTTGAGGTTGAGGATCGGCAACACGGCGCCGTCGCGGATCGGGTTGATGAACTTGTTGGAGTGCCAGGCCGTGGCGAGCGGCCCGGTCTCGGCTTCACCATCGCCCACCACGCAGGCGACGATCAGGTCGGGATTGTCGAGGCAGGCGCCGTAGGCATGCGAGAGGCTGTAGCCGAGCTCGCCGCCCTCGTGGATTGAGCCCGGGGTTTCCGGCGTGACGTGCGAGCCGATATGGCCGGGGAAGGAAAACTGCTTGAAGAATTTTTGCAGTCCCTCCTCGTCCTCGCTCTTGTCCGGGTATACCTCGGAATACGTGCCCTCCAGGTACACCGGCCCGAGCACGCCCGGCGCGCCGTGTCCGGGGCCGGCGATGAAGATGACATCGAGGTCGTCGCGCTTGATCACGCGATTGAGGTGCGCCCACACAAACGACAGTGCGGGACTCGCGCCCCAGTGGCCGAGCAGGCGATGCTTGACGTGCTCGATGCGCAGCGGTTCGCGCAACAGCGGGTTGTCGCGCAGGTAGATCATGCCGACCGACAGATAATTGCAGGCGCGCCACCAGGCGTTTATGCGGTGTAGTTCGTCTGCGGTGAGCGGTGTTGATGTCGGCATGCTGTACTCCCGTTCGTGAATTGATGGCTCCTGAAGTAATGGCATTGACTTAAGGCCGAGGCCCGGCGTTTTAGCTTTTATGGCCCGCTGGGACACGCCGTAAACCCATCCGTGGGGGCCCGGGCTCGGCGTCCATGCCTCGCACGGTCCCAGCGGGCCTTAGATAAAACGCCTCAGTGCCAATACTGGGCTTCAGTCAGTGCCGTTGCTTCTAAAGAAAGATTTCAACCGAGTTTTCCTGTTGGTCAAGCATGGCGTTAAATCGCTCAGCGTCGATTCCAAGTCCCCCGCTGCGATACGCCTGTGGCACGCGCTCGCATTCATCGACCGGCATTCCGTTGATCAGGATACGGGTCGGCGCAAACGACTGCCCTGCCACATGGTAAATCCAGCGCACACGCTTGCCCTGCCAGTCGAGGCACAACTCGACGCCGTGCATCGATGCTGGCAGCACCGGATCGATCACCACGCGTCCATGGCTGCGGCGCAGGCCGAACAACTGCGTGATCACGAGGCCGATGTAGATGCCGGGGCCGCTGGAATACATGCGCCAGCCGGCGAGTGCGCCTACCCTGCCCTCTTTCAACTCTGGCATGAGCTGCGCCGCCTCGTAGCGGTCGTACACCTGCGCATCGGAGCTGGTGAAATAGAGATTGGCTTGGCGCGGCATGGCATTGGGAACAACATCGGCAATCGCAACGGGCGAGATGACCTGCAGCATCTCGAGCAACTCCTCGGCGCGCCCGACCTTCGCCAGCGCCTCGCAGTAGCGGATGTTCGCGTGGACATACATCAATCCGATCTCACGGCCGAAATGCGCCGCCGTTTCCGCGCGCTGGAAATGCACGCTGGTGCCGCCACGGTACTGCGGGGAGCGGTCCATCAGTCGCACGCCGTCCGGGAACTTGAGATGGCGCTGGACCAGATCCAGGTGGAATTCGACTTCCTCGGGCGTGAACTGCCCGCTGATGATCGCGCGGTTGATGGGCAGCAGTCGATAGTGAATACCGGTCTCCTCATCCGAGGGGTGCAACAGTGGCGTGCATGTATCTCCTGCGAACAATACAAACCCCGCTACAACGCCATCCCGGATGATGTGCGTGCGGAAATCGCTTTTCATGCTGGCGAGGAAGGTGTCGAGCTCCCGCGCGTCCTCCTCGTAACCTGCCCTGGTCCAGACCCGGGACAGCGCACCCAGCGACTGCAGTGCGAGTCCGGCTGTCCAGCCGCTGACCATGTGGGTCTTCATTGCAGGATTGGCCGGCTGCAGTGAATCGTCCCAGTCGCCATTGCCGTAGCTCGGCAGCGCGGTGCCGGGCACGCAGGATTCCTGGATACGGGAGAGCGCCTTTTTGACATGCTCGTGTAACGTTGCCGTTTCTGTCGTAAATGCGAACGAAACCGGATCGGTATAGCACACCATGGCTTCCAGAATATGACTATCGCCAGTTTGCTCGATGTACTCGCACAGCGCCTTGAGCGGCCAGAAAATGATATCGCCGTGGGATTCGCTGCCCTGCACTTCCCGGAACTCGTCGAACATGAACCACTGCGGCCAGTCACCTGTGTCCTGGTACTGGTGGGCGAACACCTCGCGGAGCATGTCGGCGACACTGCGGTCATGCCCCAGCGCCAGCAGGAATTCCAGCGCGCCCTGGCAGACATCGCGCGTGCCCCATGCGGCCGTCCCGTACTGCTCCATGCCGCGCGGCGACGCGTAGTGAATCATCGCATGGTGCGCAAACCACTTGACGGTGTCCGACACCTTCGCCGCGACGGGGGAAGCGCAGGTCACGTTGAAGCGCGTGAGCACGGCGTCCCAATCCGGTGCCGTTGTACTCACGAAACGTTGCAAAGCCGCTGTCGCGCCGTCGTAATGACCCGTCAGAGCCAGCGTAAATTCGCCGGTGGGGAAATCCATCACCACATAGGGTTCATTGCTCCCTCCCAGCCGCTCGGCCCCCGCGACGCTACATTCCAGCGCATCAAGCCTGGCCAGCAGGCAGGCCTCGGGGAATTTGCGCTCCAGCAATGCGCCAAACACCGGGCGCACGGTGAGGAGTTTCTGCTTGGCATCCCACTCCACCCGTGGCGCGCCGTCGAATTCATTCGGTTCGCCGCACACTTCCCAGGTCAGGCGCAGCGATGGCATCGCTCCCCGCAGCGGGAGGGCGCGGTATTCCAGCGTATCCTTGGTGACGCTGGCAACGATTTCAAAGGCGCTGTCGCGCGTCGAGTAGATCCAGCGAACCCGGTCGCGCGCCAGCGCAAATGCCGACGGAAACCCAAGTTGCAGCCACTGCCCATCGATGTGGGCGAACAGGCGAATACCGCTGGACCGCTCGATGTTGAGTGAATTGCGCGCAACGGAACTGAAGCGGCCAAATGCGGTGTTCCCCACCGCGAGCTGGGTGCCGAACGCACCGTAGCCGTAACACGTTGCGCTCAGGACGTTATCCGCCAGCGCGGTGCCAGTGCCTGAACGCAATACCGTGCCGTGCTGGCGCTCCACGCTGCGCTCCTTGGCGGGCAGCGCTACATGCGTATCGTCGCCGCAGAAGAAAGACAGCAACTCGCGGCTTGCGGAATATTCGACGTGTCGCCAATCGTCTGCGAACAGCGATTCCAGCTGCGCTTCGTCCAGTTGATCGACTGCAAGCAGTGGTGTCGTTGCGAAGAAGGCATTGGCGCTGCCGTGGGCACATTGTTTCCCGAGTTGCGGGAGATCTGCTCGCAACGCGTCGTCGACCAGCACAAGATCGTCGGTGGAAGATACGGCTGGGTGCTCTTTCACTACATACAGGGCAAACACCACGGTGTCGCTCTGGCCCACCTGCAGCTCAATCGCTCGTGACTGTAATGCGGCGTACGCAAACTCGTACTGCCGGACGCGGTTCTCCAGCAGCGGCGCATGCAGTGCCGCAGGCACATCACTCAGTTTGTACTGTGTGCCGAAGAACTGGTAGCCGTCGGTGGAGGCCGACTGCGCGCCTTGCAGGCAGCAGTGCATGGCGAACGGGTGTGTCGGATGCAGGTTGTTGCGGCTCAGGATGACCTTTGCGGCAATCGGGTGCTCAGCAATGCGATGATCGAGATACTGGCATACATACGCTTCATTGTTTTTCAGCATACCGATGTCGGCCAGCCCGATATCCTGTCCCGCCAGCCAGTCGATGGCCACGGGTTGCGTACCCGTATTGCGGGCATGGCAGACGCGAAAGAGAATCGGCAGGTCTGGATGGAGCATCAACTGCATCGACGCTTCGATACCGCTTGTTTCCTGCTGCCATTGCGCACCGTTTTCATGGAAGGCACACGCCGCTGCGGTACCGGATACTGGCAGTGACTGGATGCCTGCATCGGAGTGTATCCGCAGCCACACCTGGTCGAGCCCGCCCTGCAGCGGGCGCCCTTCCACCTGGTTGATCATCAAGCCGTCGAGTAGAAGGCTGGCGGTGCCGCCGTTTTTATACAGTGCAAGCTGCAGGCCGGCGGCGTTGGAAAACCCAACGCGCTCGAATTCCTGGCGGCTGGCCATCGGCAGCGGCACCGCTGCCGAGTCATTTTTTGTGATGTGTTCGTCAGCCATTCATTCTCTCCCGGTGCTGCTCTCGTACCGATGTTCAACGTGTACCAAAACACCCTCCGGCGGCATCACTATGACCCCGCCGGGGGGTGCAAGCGGAGCGCCCTCAAGAATCACGCGCCAGACAGAGGGCTCTTCGCGGTACAGACGGTAGCTGAGCCGGCCATAGCGTGTCGGCAGGTCGCGCACGACGACTTCGCCGCCGTCGTCCAGCCACTCGGACACTACGCCAGCGGCGATGACCAGGCTTTGATCCACCTCACGTTCATAGGCGAACAGGCTGTGGACCGCGAGAATGTACTCCGCGCCGATCCAGCTGTGCGGCATGTCGCCAATAAAACTCGGGCTGAGTGGATCGTGCCAGGAGATTTCCGGCCACTGGTTCCACGCCAGCAGTCGTCGGTCGCCGAGGAAAAACCGCAGCAGCGCATGCGCATCCGCGCGCCTGCCGAGCCGCACCAGCGCGCCGATGTTGCGGATCTCGTAGGCGCTGTAATTGGCCCACGGTACCTCGCCACTGACGCGCGTATGAAAGCCCTGCAGGTATTTGTCATAGGTCTGGTCGATAGCGGCACGCGGCAGGTGTTGCAACTGATCGGCAACGGTTAGCGCAATGGACGTGGCCGACGGATCGAAATCCGCGAATTCGACGGAACCCGGCACGAAATCAAGCCCGTGCTCACGGATGACCCTCTCCAGCGAGGCCGACAGCGTGCTCTGAAAATCCTTGCACAACGCGCTAATGCGCTCGCCCTGCGCGTCCATGCCCAGCAGCCCGGCCATCTCCGCGGCGTCCTTGAAGCCCCTGGCGGCCCAAAAATCGTCCCAGTAGGAATGCACCGGGTGGGCCATGTAGCCTTCGTGGCTCATCGATTCCGGCAGCAGTCCGTAACACGCCAGTTTGTCCTGCGCCTGGTATTCGGGCGTCATGCGGCGCTGGCGCAGCGCTTCCAGGTAGTTGACCGATTTCAGCACGGCGGGCCACATCTCGGCGAGAAAGCCGGTGTCGCCGCTGAAGCGGTAATACTCCATCACCGCGAAAATGAGTTGGCCCCAGCTGTCGTACTCCGGCAACCACTCGCAACCGGCGCTATCGGCGCAGTCGGGCAAGTTGCCGTCCTCTGCCTGGAAGCGCGCATACCAGCGGATGAAATCGCGCCCCGCAGCGGGCAGGCCCACGCGCGCCAGCGCCGCGCCCATCAGCACGCCGTCGCGAATCCACGCGCGCGCGTAGCGGCGCGGGCCCGGATGCAAGGCTGGCCCCTCGCGCTGGATGAGGATATGCGCGGCGGCGGTCTTCATCGTCGCTATCGCGCCCGCTGCTGCGGGGGGCAGGCAGATATCAAACAGGCCGAGGGTGTCCTGCCACTGGCGCACTGCACGGCTGAATTGTTCCTCACCGGATGCGCTGGGTTCGCGCCCGGCGCGCCTGTCCACGCGGCCAAACGGGATAGCGAGATAGATATCCTGCGCCCCAAGCGCGGCCAGCTCCAGGTCAAAGCGCAATGCGCCAGAGGCATAACCGAAGGCGTCATCCACGCAATCCAGCGGCGGCAGTTCACCCGTTTGCAAGTACTCGGTGATCGCGCCCTGGGCAAAGGTCACTGCGCCAAATCCAGCCGGAGTGGTCAGGGGTATGATCTGCTTGTCGCCATTCACCCACACTCGTCCCGCGTCGTAAGCCAGCTCGCTGATTGGGCTGACACCGCCGAACTGCCGCCAATTCTGCCAGGTCGGTGTGACCTGGAACGGACGGAGCGCGGCGAACAGTCGCACGGCGCGCGCCTCCTGCGAGTGATTGTGCAGCCGATAGCGGATAAATAGCGTGGACGCACCGCTCGCCCCGGTCGCGAATGCCGTAGTGGTCAGCGTCAGGTCACCCGCTTGCCAGCGTGAGGACGGAATTGGCAGATAGCCCTGCTCCAGCGTCTGCGTGAGCGTGACGTCGGCCCACGTAATCAGCCGCGCATCCGCGTACAGCTGCGGTTCGATGGAGAACGCGCCCTTGTCGACTTCCACCATGCCCTCCTCGTTGAGCAGGGCCTGGGTCACGTCCTCCCCGGTGCCGACCGGCGTCCAGTAGGTCTGGCGACCCAGCAGGTATTTGGGATAGAGGCCGTCGGCGCCGCGCCGGGCGATGGCGCTGAAGAAATCATTGAGCGAGCGCGAAAATCCGTGCGGCTGCACCTCGATGCTGACAATGCCGAAGCCGTTGCCGCTCATGCTTTCTTGCAGATCGAGACGCACAAAGCGCGACACCGTGCCCGGCAGATAGACGTGGGTCTCGTTGCCCACGCCCTGCGCCGTGGAAAAGCCGCTGTGCCAATCCTTGCCGTCGCGGGACAGCAGCAGGTCAAATGCCCGGGGCCGCCGCAGTGGATCCCAGCGGATGGTGAGCCCGCCGTATTCGCGTTCGGCCTTGAAATCGATGGTCACTTGTTGCGGTGTGTCGATCGCCGCGCTGCGCCAGCAGGTCACGGGAGATGAATCAAAAATATGCTGCGGCGCGCAGTCCCGCAGTGCGCTGCTCGCGGTCACCAGCGGCGTCAGGTAGTAGGTCGTGTCCTCGAAACGCAGGTCGCTGACCAGGATTTCGCCCTGGCCGCCGGGGCCGGCCGCGACGACCAGTTCGAGCGCGGCGATATCCTGCGCGGGACCACCGCCCAGCGGCCCCCAGGCGAACTCGATCTCGCTGCTTTTTATCCGCAGCGTCTGCCAGTCCTGCGGGAGCTCAAACACCTCCTGCCGCCAACGCCAGACGTTCTGGTTAGAGGCATCGACCAGTTTGAATTCAAGGATGTTGGCCGGCCCTTGTCCGCGGATATCGAAGCTGAACACGTAGCTTTCCGGCAGGCTGCGCACGAAGGGCCTGCGGGCAACGACAAAGCCCCCGCCGCCCTGGAATCGAAGGCCATGCGCATGGCGCCGCCGTGGCGTCCGCGCGCCGGTGAAAGTGACAAGCGTGTTTGTGCGGAGACGATGCCGGTCCAGCCTGACTGATCCTCGAAGTCATCCAGAATGTCATCGGTCATTGCCAGGTCTCACGCCCGCAGCAGTCCATCGTGGTCCCCGCCAATCTGCGGCCGCCCCTTGCGGGGCTAATGCCACCCGCCATCCGCCTGGATATCCACGACTGAATCGTAGAACTCCTCCGAGCCCCGGGTATGGCCAAGTACGACAAAGCCGATAGCGGCCGCTGAAAAATGGGACAGCAAATTTTTGATGCCCTCCGCACCCAATGCGGTACCAGGCCGGTCGAGGATCACAAACTGGGGAGCGGCCAAAAAAATACGCAGAGCGGCAAGCAACTGCTGCTCCCCCAGCGACAGGAAGCTGTCCCAGTCGTGCTCAGTATTGAGTCCCGCAGCCCGCGCCAGTATGAGGTCCAGGTGCCAATCTACCATCAGGTCAACGAGCTGTTGATCGGAAAGTGCTGCATCCATTCCGGGGGGCACGAGGGCTTCGCGCACGGTGCCTGGGGGAGGTAGGGACGCTCCGCGAGAAACTGAATGCGTTGGGACCAGGTAACACCACATGGCCCTCACCGCTGACTTCTAGGCCGGCGGTCGCGCGGAACAGCGCCACGGTGGCATCTTCCTCGCCGGCGCGAATCAGGCAGCGCCCGCGAGGCGGGATAACGAGCGACAGTTTATCGACCAGGAGACGCCCATCCTCCGGCGATCGCAGGCTGATCGCCTCGTAGGCCAGCCGACCCTCTTCCATGCGGATATCAATGCAAGACATCACCTCCAGCTTCGACTGGTCAACCGCATCGACCAGTGATATGAGCCGCGAAACCACGGCGGCAAAACTCGAGATCGACTGGAACTGCGTGATGATCAGGGAAAATGCGGCCACAAACGTCGAAAAGGCCATCGCCGACTGCGTCACAACGCCGAACTCGACCTTTCCGTCAATGAAGGCCGGGGCGATGATCAGGGCCGGAATGATCTGGATGAGCCAGTTGTATCCGGTAGTGAAAAAGCCGAGGTTGCGGTTGATGCCGATAATGCGACGGGCGTTGTCGACCAGGGAGTTGAGCAGGCCCTGCAAGCGGTGCGAGAGTCGCGCCTCGCTGTGTGCGAGCAGGATAGCCTCGGCGTTTTCCCGCACATGGATCAGCCCGGAGCGGAAATTAGCCTCCCCATCAAGCTGGTCGTAGTTGAGCCTGATCAGCGGGCGGCCCAGCAAGATCGTCAGCAGGGAACCGCCGGCTGCATAGAGCACGGCCACCATGAACAAATGCGGGCTGATGCTCCAGAGCACGCCGGAGAAGGCGAATACTGTGAAGCTGCTGTTGAGCACCATTAGCAAAAATGACAGCGTGGTGCTGGTGAAGGAACGGGCATCCTCGGAGATTCGCTGGTCCGGGTTACTGAGGAAGTGTGATACATCGAGGCGGTGGTAACTGCTGTCGGAGAGATAGCGTTCAACCGCTCTCGGTCACATTCTTGCGCCACATCAGCGCCAGGCGCTCTTCTGTGAAGCGGGTGGTGACAGAGAGCAATGTGGATGCGGCAAACACACAGAGATAGAAAAAGGCCTGGCGCATAAACTCCGGCTTGTCGCGCTGCTCAATCGCGGTCATGAAGTCACGGCCTACATAACTGTTGATGACGTTCATGCCATTGATCGCGAACAGGAAGGCGATCAGCCCGACGAACATCCAGCGCGCCTTGCTGCCAACGTCGGAGAGCGCGAAATAGCGCAGCGCCTGGGCGAAATGCTGCCAGACTACCGTCATCGAGATCGGGTGCTCCGTCACCGCACGCTGCTCCGCGGTGGGCAAAACAAGATCGCAGTTTCAGTGATGACACCCATCAGAGCATCCCTACGTTACTCGCCCATACACTTCCATCGCTCCCTCGTAGATCATCGAGACCGAGATGGCAAATATCACGAACAATCCCACGTAGGCTATCCAGTGATGGCGCTTCAGCAATTCAGCGATTTTTGTGGATGCCACCCCCATGAGCGCAACCGACACGATGAGCCCGGTGACCAGTACCCACGTATGCTCGCGGGCCGCGCCGGCAACCGCCAGCACGTTGTCCAGCGACATGGAGACATCCGCGAGGGTTATCTGGAAAACCGCCTGGCCAAAGGTCTTTTCCTTGAACTCGATCGCTGCTGCCGATTGTTCGGGGTGGGCGTGTGCCCTTGCCGCTTGTATTTCCTGCCACAGTTTCCAGGCCACCCACAACAGCAGAATGCCGCCTGCCAGCATCAGGCCGATGATCTGCAGGAGTTGCACCGCCCCCAGGGAGAACACAATCCGCAGCACAGTGGCTATCATTATGCCGATGAAGATGACTTTCCTGCGCTGGTGTTCAGGCACCGAAGCCGCCACCATGCCCACCACGATCGCGTTATCACCCGCCAGCGCCAGATTCACCAACAGGACCTGCGCCAGCGCATATATTTCAGACGGTGTAATCATAGTCCCCGCATTGTTATTAGCGGATAAAATGCTCCGCCCATATCGATGAACTATACACTGTTATCGGTATTTAGATCGACGCCGCCGTTGTCTCCGCGAACGGAATCACGCAAAATCACCGACTTCCCCTTTCCTCCCGGAGACCAAACGCCATGGACAATGAAGAATTGACTCTATTTCGCGACATGACACGTCGCGCCCTTGAGCAGGAGATCGCCCCGCATATCGAAGAGTGGGAAGCCGAGCACGCAGTGCCGCGGGCTCTGTGGAATACACTCGGCGAGGCCGGCCTGCTGTGCCCGGACATGCCGGAAGAATTCGGTGCCGCAGGCACCACACCGCAAGTGACGTTTGCCGTCATCGAAGAGCTGTCGCGCATGGGTTTCGGCGGCATCGCCTCCGGCTATGGGATTCACAGCAATATCGTCGCGCCGTACATTGAGCACTTTGGCACCGAGGAACAGAAAGCGCAGTGGTTGCCGAAAATGGTCACCGGGGAAGTGCTTGGCGCCCTGGCGATGACGGAACCCGGCGCGGGCTCGGACGTGCAGAGTATCCGCACCAGCGCCGTCCGCGACGGCGACGGCTGGATACTGAATGGTTCCAAGATCTTCATCACCAACGGCATGCTGGCCGACGTCGTGATCGTCGCCGCCATTACCGATCCCGGCAAAGGCGCCAAGGGCACCTCGCTGTTCATCGTCGATGCCACGCTGCCCGGCTTCGCGCGCGGCAAGAAGATAGAAAAGATGGGCCAGCACACCTCCGACACCGCCGAGTTGTTCTTCCAGGATGTGCGCCTGCCCGCCTCCGCCCTGCTCGGTGAACTGAACAAGGGCTTTGTCATCATGATGACCGAACTGCCGCGCGAACGCCTCGGCATCGCGGCCCAGGCGGTTGCCGCCGCCGAGGGGGCGCTGGATATCACCGTGGCCTATGTGCTGGAGCGCAAGGCATTTGGCCAGACCGTCGCCAGCTTCCAGAACACGCGCTTCACGCTCGCTGAAGTGAAAACCGAGATCGCGGTGAACCGGGCCTTTTATGAAAAATGCGCGAATGCCTACGCAACGGACAGCCTGACGGCAGAAGACGCGGCGATGCTGAAATACGCCAGCACCGAGATGCAGTGCAAGACCATCGACCAGTGCCTGCAATTGTTCGGCGGCTACGGCTATACGACGGAATACCCGATCTCACGCTTTTACACCGATGCGCGCATCCAGCGCATCTACGGCGGAACCTCGGAGATCATGCGGGAATTGGTGGCGCGGTCTATGTTGGGGAGGTAGTGGCCTCTCCGTGGGTTCAACCGGCGCGAGACCGGTGATGCGCGGAATATTCGCGAAACAGTACGATGACCAGCGTAACAATCGTCAATGGCACGACAAAGTACATCATGGCATAGCTGTACTCTGGCAGGGCGTCGTGTTCCGTAGCCGCCAGAATCAGGTACAGGGTATAGGCGATGTAGTAGCCGAGGAACAGCGCGCCCTCCCAGCGCGCGATGGAGTAGCCCACAAAGAAGATGGGCAGGCAGGCCACAGCGACAGCAAGCATCACCGGAAAGTCGAAGTTAATTGCCGCCGCCGAGACAGGCAGGCCGCCGGGCGCCACCATTGCCGTCATTCCCATCACGGCAAGGATGTTGAAGATACTGCTGCCCACCACATTGCCGACAGCGATATCACGCTGGCCGCGGATAGCCGCGACAATTGACGTGGCCACTTCCGGCAGCGAAGTGCCGGCCGCGACGATGGTGAGACCTATGACAAGCGAACTCACCCCCATCGCTTCCGCGATCGTGACTGCCGATGCCACCAGCCAACGCGAACCCAGGACCAGCAGGGCCAGGCCTACCACGATCAGGGCGACATCGACGGCCCAGTGCGCCGACTTCTCGATGGCTTCACCCTCCTCGTCACTGTGGCGGCCGATGCGGAAGAGGACAGCCAAATAGGCGAGAATACCGCCAAACAGCACCGCACCTTCGATGAAGCTGATGCGCCCGTCCACGGCAAAGGCAAATGCGAGAATGGACACGGCGACCATCACTGGCACGTCCAGTCGCACCAGTTGCTTGCTTACCAGCAGCGGCGTAATCAGGGCGGAAACGCCGAGGATGAACAGTACATTGAAAATATTGCTACCCACCACGTTACCCACCGCGATATCGGCTTCTCCCTTCAATGCGGAGCTGACAGAAATGGCCATTTCAGGCGCACTGGTGCCGAAGGCAACAATAGTGAGGCCGATAATGAGCGGCGATATACCAAAGCCCGCTGCGATGCGCGAAGCGCCCTTGACAAGCAATTCGGCACCCAGAACCAGCAGGACCAGGCCTGCGATGAGAATAAGGTAGGTCATCATCATAGTTTGCTAATCGTTTTAAGCAGATCAGATATCGCTCACCTTAATGCAATTGCCGCTATTCTCAAACCCACGTTAATTCTTGCAGCGTTTCGGTTGCTGGTATCCGGGTTCAGCTCGCACCTATACCAGCCCCATCAACTGCACGATGCCGTGGCTGTGTCCCGCCGTATAGCCTCCGTCTACCACCAGCGCGTGGCCTGTCACGTAGCTTGCGTCATCGGAGGCGAGGAAGTAGGCCGCACCGGCGATCTCCTCTGGCCGGCCAAAGCGCCCGACCTTGGTCTGGCGCACGACGTCCGCCTTGAACTCCGGCATCGCATCCATCACCTCGTGCAGCAGCGGCGTGTCGATAAAACCGGGGCAAATCGCATTGCAGCGAATACCCATGCGGCCGTAATCCATCGCGATGTTCTTGCTGAGCAGCACCACGCCGCCCTTGGAGGCGTTGTAGGCACTGCCGCCCTCGGTACCGTTCAACCCTTCGACGCTGGCGATCGTGATGATGCTACCGCTGCGCTGGGTGGTCATCGTCTCCAGCACCGCTTTCACTGACAGGAATGTGCCCTTCAGGTTGATGTCGATCACGCGATCCCAGGTCGCCTCATCCAGCATGCCCACCGGCCCGCCGTCACCGACGCCGGCGGCAGTGAGCAGGATATCGATACGTCCAAATTCCCGGGCGGTCGCATCGATCGCCGCCTGTTGCGCCGCGCCATCCGTGACATCAAGTTGATGGAAACGGCTGTGTGGCGCGCTGGATTCCACCGAAGACCAGTCAGCCGACAGATTCCTGTCGATGCCGACCACAATAGCGCCTTCGGCTGCGTAGCGGCGCGCGCAGGCCAGGCCGATGCCCGAGGCCGCGCCGGTAACAATGGCAACTTTACTTTTCAGATTGGACATAGTGCGCGCTCGCTGGTACGGGTCGATGGAATATGGCGTCGTCAATATCGTGGTTGTTGGCACAACAGGCAGCGGCAGCTCTCAACTGGCAAAGCGGTAATCATCGCGATTCACAGCCTTGGTCCAACGCCACATGTCGAGAATTTTCCACGGCCACAGCAGCGTGACCTTGCCCTCGGCGTTCTGGTAGAAGCTGGTTTTGATCGAGTCGTGTTCCCAGATCAGCCTGGCGTGCAGTTCGCGAAAACGTCGCTGGTAATCGTCGTGCACCTCGCCCTTGCATTCGACGGTATCCGCGCCGGACTGCAGCAGCGCTTTAAGGCATTCCATGATGTAGCGAATCTGGCACTCGCCGTTAAAAATCAGGCTGCCGCCAAACGCCAGGTTGGTGCCGGGACCGTACATGCAGTAGAAATTGGGAAAATTGGGGATCGTGATACCGAGGTAGGCCGAAGGTTCAATCCCCCACTGGTCGGATAATACCCGCCCGCCCCTGCCTATGATTTTCATCGGCCACAGGAAGCGATCGGTTTCGAAACCGGTGGCATAGAGAATAATATCGGCGGGATAGAAGCTGCCGTCGGCGGCCGTCACGCCACCGGCACTGACGCTGGCCACGCTCTGCGTCACCAGGTCGACGTTGTCGCGCTTCAATGCGGACAGCCAGCTGCCATTGTCCTGCAGCGTGCGCTTGCCCATCGGCGCGTAATCGGGAATCACCTTTTTCAGTAACTCCTCGTCATCGCCCACCTGCCCCTTGATGTAATCGGAAAACATCTGGTAGACGAAGTCATTCATCTCGTTGACCGAGCGCTCCTGGTGCGGCCACGCGGGGTCGATGAACACGGTGTCGTAGGCACCGTCGCAGGCCGGCCAGAAGATCAGGAAGCGGAACCAGCGGGTATAAAACGGCAGGTGCTGCAGGCACCACTTTTTCCCTTCCGGCACGCTGTCATGGTAGATCGGGTTTTCAAACATCCAGGGCGCCGAGCGTTGGAATACGGTCAGGTGCTTCACCTGCCCCGCTATCGCAGGCACCAGTTGGAACGCGCTCGCGCCGGAGCCGACCACCACCACGTTTTCCCCGTGCAATCGATGCTGTCATCCCAGGCGGCGGAGTGACACCACTGGCCGGCAAAGGTGTCGATGCCCGGAATATCGGGCAGGATTGGGCGATTCAGCTGGCCCACCGCACTGATCACGCTGTTGGCGACATACTGCTCGGTGACCCCGTCCTTGTCCACGATGTCCACCGTCCAAAGCCCGCTGCGCTCATCGAACGTGGCACCGGTCACTTCTGTGTTGAAACGAAAATGCTGCTGCAAATGATGGTGTTGGACGACATCTTCAAAATACTGCTGCAGTTCCTTCTGCTGGGAAAAATACTGGCTCCAGTGGTGCGCGGGCTCGAAGGAATAACTGTACAGATGGTTGCCCACGTCGACGCGCGCGCCGGGATAGCGGTTTTCAAACCAGGTCCCGCCCACCGAGGCATTCTTTTCGATGACGATGTAGGGTATGCGCGCTTCCTGCAAGCGGTAGGCCGCAAGAACGCCGGACATGCCGCCGCCAATCACCAGCACCTTGTGCTGCGCCCGCCGCTCTGCCGGGACCTCGTCGCCCCAGGCATCGCTGCGCTGGTCGGTGCCGTCGAGTTCCATCTCCTCCAGCATCATCGGCACGTAGTCTGCGGGCACCTCGCTCGCGACAATGAAGTTCATCATGCGCTGCACTGTCTCGGCCGAGGGCTGTGGCGGCAAGCGACACCCACCAGCCCGAAACGCGCGGATCACGTCGAGGGCCTGTGCGCGCACGGCGGCCTTGTCCTCCTCCGACATATAACCCTGGTACTCGTTAATGAACACGCCTGCGGGGCGCAGCGCGCCGTCGAGGAGGCTCGCATCGCCACTCATGTGGATCATGCTCATCATCAGCGTGGGTATACTGGCGTCCTGCAGTGCCCGCGCTATCAACGCATCATCCTCGGGTATGGAGAAACCGGTTTTTGGGTTGGCTGGCATTCAGGAAATCTCCGCAGTTGTAGCTAGCGTGGCAGCATTGATACGCCACGCGGTGTCAGGCGTTGATGGGAGGCGCGAAGGTGGGATTGCGCCCCAGGCGAACATCTTCAAGCCGTATGTTAGCGGCCTCGCGCCATGCATCATCGGACAAAATGTAGAACTGCCCGGCGACGAGGGCGTCAACCACGCGCTGTGCCATGACCTCGGGCCCAATACCGGCTGCGACGCTGTCCGCGAGCGCCTGTGACACCAGCGTGCGCGCATCCGACTCGACGATGTCACCGCTCTTACGGTATGCGTCGGGACGATTCCGCTCCGACGCGGCGATACCGGTATTGATCGCCTCGGGACACAGCACCGACACATGCACATTGGGCGCATGAAACGCCAGCTCATGGTAGAGCGACTCGCTGAGTGCCAGCACCGCGTGTTTGCTCATATGGTAGATGCCCGAGTACGGCATCGCGGTCACTGCGGCCATTGAGGCGGTATTGACGATATGGCACTCGTCACCCTGTGCCGCCATGATCGGCACGAAGGTGCGAATGCCGTGAATAACGCCCCATACATTGACATCGAGCTGCCACTGAAAATCCGCTAGACTCTGCTCCCACAACAGGCCGCCGGCAAATACGCCGGCGTTGTTGCAGGCGATGTGGATGGCGCCAAACTCTGCCAGGGCAGCGTCCGCCAGCTCTTGCACCTGTTCGGCCTTGGTAACATCCGCGACCACGCCAATGCAGTTGCCGCCGCCTGCAGCGAGCGCGGCAACGGTTGCGTCCAACGCGTTCTTCTCGATATCGGCGAGCACCACATTCATGCCCTTGGCCAGGAACAGCTCGCCCATCGCGCGACCGATGCCGCTGGCGCCGCCGGTGATCACAGCGGTTTTGCCACTAAATTCCTTCATCGGATATGTCCCGCGCGTATTGATGCAAACAAGCCTTTTACAGTGCCGGGCTGTCCTCGACCAGCCCTAGCATCAGTTTGCCAGCTTCGGTATAGATATTTTCACTGATAAAGGCATGCTGGGTGCCGGTGTACATATCCCTGAACGCGCGCTCCAGGCGATTGCCTTCCCGGATCGCGGTGGTGCCGGCCGCAAGGTGCGCCCACTGCACGATTTCACGGCTGGCTTCGGTGGCGTAGGTCGCGGCGATACGCATATCGCAGCGCATCTGCGGGGTGACGGGTGCGCCCGCTGCCACCTCGACTTCGAAGCCGGTAAAGGTATCGACCACCAGGCGATGGGCGGCGCGCCAAATCGCCTCATGGTGCGCGAGATTGCGCTGGAAGGTCAGGCGATGCGCGATGGAACTGGTCTCGCCCATGCGCGTTTTGGAAATGGCGAGTTCCCGCACGTCGTCGATCGCACTGCGCGCGACGCCAAGCGCCCAGGCCGCGTGGCCACATCCGGTGAGCGGCATCACGCCGAAACGATAGAGCGGGCCACCGCGCAACGGCTCGCGCGTCAGCAATGGGTAGGTGTGGCTGGCCGGTACAAACACCTCCTGCAGGTTGTAATCGTAGCTGCCCGTGCCCTTGAGTCCCTGCACATGCCAACCATCGGTGAAGGTGACCTGGGCACGGGGTACGATAGCCACCATCATCAGCGGCATCACCTCAGTAGCCATCACCAGCTGGCCATTGTCCATCGGGAGGAAACCGGCGCAGACATATTCGGAATGCCCGGTGCCGCTGCCAAACTGCCAGGCGCCGGTGACCTTGTACCCCCCCTCCACTGTCTCGCCGGTGCCGTTGGGAAAGAACTGCCCGCCCATCGTCACGCGGTTGTCATTGGCGGTGAAAATAGCGTCAAACCCTTCATCGGACAGGTAAGCCGCAGCGAAACAGGAGGACGGAATGTTCGCGATGCCGATCCAGCCCAGCGAGCCGTCCTGCCGCGCCATCTCGATCCAGGTTTCGATCAATTCCGCGAATCCCGGTTCATGCCCGCCAGCCACCCGCGGATTCATGAACTGCATCAGTCCGCTGTCCCACAGCGCAGCGACCAGTGGCGCGGTGAGCGAGCGATTTTTTTCCGACGGAGCGGCTTCGGCCAGTGCCACGGTTTCAATAGACCGCGCCATGCGCAAGCCATCGCTCTGAGCAATCGCGTTCATCAAATAGGTCCTTATGCAGTTTACGGTGAGAGCCGCTAACCTAACCGCGATGGGGAGCGCAGTCAAACGAGGCGGAATGAGAGCGCGGCAAGAGCCGGTTGCTACACCATCGCCGCCAGGTAACTCGCCTGGTTGATCGCCCGCTTGGCGTCCAGTTCGGCCGCTTCGTAGGCGCCGCCGATAAGGCTGACACGCATGCCGCTATCTTGTAGCTCGTCATACAGCGTGCGCAGCGGCAGTTGCCCGGCGCAGACGATCACGGTGTCCACCGCCAACAGCTGCGGTGCTCCGTTGACGCTGATGTGAAGGCCGTCGTCATCAATTTTATGGTACTCGACGCCGTTGAGCATTTTCACCTCCCGGCGAACGAGCGACAGGCGATGGGTCCAGCCGGTGGTCTTACCGAGCCCACGACCCACCGGCGTGGATTTGCGTTGCAGCAGGAAGACCTCGCGATCGGCTTTCTCCACTAGCGGTTCCATGCCGGTGACGCCACCGCGCGGGTGATGCTCGAAGTCGATGCCCCATTCGCGCGCGAACACGTCCAGGTCCAGCGCGGCCGAAGTGCCCTTGTGCAGTATGAATTCCGCGACATCGAAACCGATACCACCGGCCCCCATGATGGCGACGGTACTGCCCACGGGCTTGCGCTCCAGGATCGCGTCGATATAACTGATGACGCTGGAATGGTCGATACCTTGCACTTGCGGCACACGCGGCTCAATGCCAGTGGCGATGACGATTTCATCGAAGTTGCCCGCCCTGAGTTGCGCCGCGTCAACACTGGTATGCAGATGCAACTCTATATCGAGCACCTTGATCATGCGGGCGTAGTAGCGCAGTGTCTCGTAAAACTCCTCCTTGCCAGGAACACGTTTGGCCAGGTTGAACTGCCCCCCGATTTCTGCCGCACCGTCAAACAGCGTGACTGCGTGGCCGCGCTGTGCCGCTACCGTCGCATAGCCAAGGCCTGCCGGGCCTGCGCCCACCACTGCTATGCGCTTGGGCGAGTTGGTCGGCACGTATCGCAGCAACGTCTCGTGGCAGGCCCTGGGATTCACCAGGCAACTGACTTCCTGTCCGGTAAATGTGTGGTCAAGACAGGCCTGGTTGCAGGCGATACAGGTATTGATCTCGTCTTCACGCCCCTCTCGTGCCTTGTTCACAAACTCTGCGTCCGCCAGCATCGGGCGCGCCATGGAAACAAGGTCCGCATGACCGGCAGCCAATACCTGTTCTGCAACTTCAGGCATATTGATTCGGTTGCTGGTAATCGTGGGAATGCCCAGCTCTTTGGCAAGACGCCCCGTGACACCGGCGAAGGCGGCGCGCGGCACGCGGGTGGAAATGGTCGGTACCGCCGATTCGTGCCAGGTAAAGTGGGTGCTGATGATGTTCGCACCCGCTTTTCGATTGACCGCCCCAACTGCACCACCTCATCCCAGGACATGCCACCCTGCAGCATGTCCATCGCGGCGATGCGGAAGATAACGATAAAGTCCTCACCAACGGCCGCGCGAATACGGCGCACCACCTCGACCGGGAAGCGCATGCGGTTTTCATAGCTGCCGCCCCACTGGTCGGTGCGCTGGTTGGTCTTCGCCACCAGGAAGGTACTGAGCAGATAGCCGGCCGAGCCGATAATCTCCACGCCGTCGTAACCCGCTTCCCGGGCTAGCCTGGCGCAGTTGGCGAAGTCGGATAGTTGCTTCTCGATACCCTCCTCATCCAGCGCCGTGGGCATGGCCGGGGAGATACGCGATTTCACAGCGGACGGCGCTACTGCGTGCTGCGCGAACGCAAGCGGCCCGGCGTGCAGAATCTGCATACAGATCTTCACATCGGGCGCTGCTTCGTGCACGGCCTCGGTGACCAGTCGGTGTTGCCTGGCTTCCTGCGCTGTCGCGAGTTTGGCGCCGCTACCACCCTCCTCATTGGGCGAGATACCGCCGGTGATAATCATGCCAACGCCTCCCCGTGCCCGTTCGACGAAATAGGCGGCCATGCGCGTAAAGCCATTCTCGGCCTCCTCCAGACCCGTGTGCATCGAACCCATGATGGCGCGGTTCTTGAGTGTGGTGAAGCCAAGGTCCAGCGGTGAAAAGAGGTGGGGGTAGCGTTGTTCGCCTATCATGGTGCGGTCCTTGGGTTAGATGGTTTTGCGTCTCGATTGCATGTCCAACTTTTCGTCGAAAATGCCGGGCTGATCACGTTATTGTGGCGCGAACACCCGAGTCTGCTAGTGTTCAATGTAACATCGACAGTGCTCTGGCTCGCCCTGCCCACAGAATCCACAGAGCCGACGCGATTATCGCCTATACACGAGACGGTCGTCAGGACCCCGGATTGGGCTGCGACCCGGGAGAATGGGATGACGGGCACCGGAACCAGCGCGCAGAAAACCCTGTAAATATCTGCTTTCGCTGGATATTCCTGCCGGGAAACAGTTAGATTTAATAGCCGGATATCATGCATAGATCACATAGTCGTTATTATTCTATTGGTGGTGGTTGTATTAACGTATATGTTAAGAGTGTATTTTCGTTTTTTTTAAAAAGCCATAACGTGGAAGTTTAGTGAACTCTTCTGAACGCCGAAAAAACCTTGTTATTCTCGGAATGCATCGCTCCGGCAGCTCTGTCATTTCCGGTGCTTTGGCGAAATGCGGCTTCCATCGCGACATCGATGATGACGCGAGAATGATGAATTCCGGTGAACTACCGGCTCGTCTTAATGTGGTAGCGATCAATGACAAACTGCTGTCAGAGGTTGGTTCTACCTGGTTTCAACCGGCGCCCGTGGCTAAACAAAAGGTCCTTGAAATACAGCAGTATGTCGCTGCCCTGGATCGCTGCAGTCCCTGGCTGTTAAAAGATCCAAGATTAGTCTTTACATGGCCCGCCTGGGATTCGGCACTCAGATCGGCGGCCAAATTGTTTGTGTATCGCTCGCCGTTGGCAGTAGCTACTTCCCTGAACAAGAGTCACGGGTTCCCTATAGAATATGGACTGGATTTATGGGAAATCTATAATCGCCAGGCGATGCAGATAATGAACGAGCACGGCGGAACGCTGGTTCATTATGACGCGTTTTCTCAGGATCAAAATGGTGGATGGAAGCAACTGCAGGAACGCCTCGGCACTGTGGGCATTGCTATAGATCTGGCATGTGCGGCAACTGAATACGATCAACTGACAGATTGCGCCCCGGCAGCACACCCAGATGACCACCGATTAACAGCGGGGCAAAGGCAGCTGCACGATGTTTTTCTGCAAGCCTGTGAGACCGGCCGGCTACCACAGCGACTGCCAACCCAAGGTTCAAACCTCTCACAGAGGGTGCACGAATTTGGACAGGCCTTCAATGGACTGGCTGAAGCGGCTGAACTTCGATCAGCCGTGGAGAGGATTACCTCCGAGCGAGATGAAGCCAGAGAGTCCTTCAATAAACTACTGGCACAATACGACGCATTATTAGCTATTTATACCAAGGAACGCTCAAGTTCGGCCTACCTTGAAGCTCAGCACGAGTTGGCATCGCAACGCGAAAAACTCAAACGCAAGGATGCAAAGTTGATGGCAGCGGGGCGTGAACTTGCTGATAGCCTCGACGCACAAGAAGCCATTGCACAGCAATTAAGCCAGCGTGACAAACAACTCGCAAATAGCCAGGAAGCTGCACGTCAATTGGAAGCGAAGGCTGATTACCTGTTCGGCATACTGGATGCCGCGTATCTCAAACTACTGGCCTATAGAAAAATGCCAGTTGGCAGGTTAAGTGCTGCCGCGGCTGCGTTTTATAAATTGCTGACGTTAAGGCCTCACCTACAGACAGATTTTGACAGTATCCTCGCCGACGCCAGCGAACACGTCAGGAAGTACAGGTCCCCCTCTTTGCTCGCCGGGCGATCGCGTACGGACCTGTTTTTTACGGTGTTGTCCCACTGGGTTCGCAATCCTGCGATATCGATTCGTGATTCGAACTTTTCGAGCATCAAACGAGCAATCTCGGTTTTCCTGGGCCGAAACCGTGGCGATATGGAGCTTTGGATACAAACAAAATTCCCAGTGATCGGTGACTCTGCAATGGTGGGTTTCAAGCTGGAGCTGGAACCCGAACTGGACAGCCTTGAACTGACGTTTGCCAAGCAAGAAAAACCCCGTGTATCCATTGTGATACCGGTATACAACGAATATCGCATGACAATATTCTGCCTGCAGTCATTATTGGAGACGACTTCAGGCGTCGATTATGAAGTGATTCTTGCCGATGATGCGTCCTCTGATCTGACCAGCACTATTGGCGAGCGTATCCACGGGCTGGAAATCGTGAGGACGGATGAAAACCTGGGATTCTTGAATAATTGTAAAAATGGCGCCAGCCATGCGCGCGGCGAGTACATATTGTTTCTGAATAATGACACTGCATTTACAGAGGGGTGGCTATCTCATCTGGTAGCTACTCTTGAAAGGGATCCGAAGGCAGGTATTGCTGGCCCGATGCTGATCTTTGGAAGCGGTCGATTGCAGGAGGCGGGAGGCATCATTTGGCAGGATGCGTCGGGATGGAACTTCGGACGGACAGATGATCCTGCCAGTCCAGAATATAACTATGTCAAGGAAACAGATTATATTTCCGGGGCCTGCCTACTCATCCGCCGCGGATTATGGGAGGAACTGGGTGGTTTTGACCAGCGTTTTGTCCCTGCTTACTACGAAGACACGGATCTGTGTTTTGCAGTGCGTGCTGCCGGCTATAAAGTGATCTACCAACCTGCTTCCAGAATTTATCATTACGAAGGGATTTCACACGGGACCGATCTGAACAGTGGCGTGAAGAAACACCAGGTAGAGAATAAAAAGAAGTTCCTGGACAAGTGGGCACCGACGTTACAACGTGAGAATTTCTCCAATGCCCAGCGGGTCTTTCTGGCCAGGGATAGAAGCCGCAATCGCCGCACCGTACTGGTAATCGATCATTACGTCCCCATGTATGATATGGATGCCGGCTCCCGGTCAACTTGGCAATATCTGGAGTTGATGGTGGAGATGGGTTACAACGTAAAATTCCTTGGCGCAAATTTCTATCCACACCAGCCCTATACGCAGCAGCTGCAATCGATGGGCGTGGAAGTGCTGGTAGGGGAAAAAATGGCGCGCAATTGTGCCACATGGCTAAAAGAAAATGCGCAGTATATCGACGCCGTATACCTGCACCGCCCACATATAGCGGAGGATTTTTTAAGTCTGCTGAAGGACATGAACCCCAGACCCAAACTGATTTATTTTGGTCACGACCTGCACTTTCTGAGAGAGGAGCGGGAATATGCCGTTACCGGTGACGACACGCACAGGGTTGCCGCTGAAAACTGGAAACAACGTGAATTGGCAGTTTTTAAAGATTTCGACAAGATATATTACCCGTCCCAGGTCGAGGTAGATCTGGTCGCCGAGATTGCCCCTGAGGTTGATGCTTCCGCCATACCACTGTATTTAATGGAGTCATCGGAGATAGAACCCTACATCTGGCAGGACCGCGCCGATATTCTCTTTGTCGGCGGCTTCAACCATTCGCCTAATGTTGACGCTATTTGTTGGTTTGTGGAAGAAATACTGCCGTTGGTCATTGCAGCATGCCCGAATATCAAGCTGAATGTGGTCGGCTCCAAGGCACCCGCCTCCGTTCAGTCGCTGGCGAGCAAGCATGTGATCATACACGGGTATTTGACTGATGATGAGCTCGCCGAGCAGTACAGACGCACACGCGTGGTAGCCGTCCCCTTGCGGTTTGGTGCGGGCGTGAAGGGAAAAGTTTTGGAAGCCTTGCAGCGCGGCGTGCCACTGGTTACAACGGGCATCGGAGCAGAGGGACTTCCGGAGTCAGATGTTGCCGTGAATGTAAAGGAAACGGCAGCCGATTTTGCGCAAGAGCTGATAGAAATTGATCGCGGCTGCAGTGCGAGACTGCGTAAGCTCGATCACTACTCGGCGTATATCGACCGATACTTCAGCAAGTCACGTGCCAGTGAAATCCTGTGTCGCGATTTCGGCGAACCAACTATTGAGAGAGAGTGGCTATAGCGGATTCGCCGAATTCCGCAACCGAGGGATTCACTACGAGAGATGCGCGCAGCGCCTTTTGAAATCTGCCAATTTATCTGGATACTCGCTAACCTGTTCTTTTTCAAGTAGTTGGGTAACAGCGCAATACAGTGCCAGGTCATAGGAATTTTTGCTTAGCACTTCCTTGAAAATGTCGCCCAGTTCTTCTGCTATGAACGAAACTGCATTGCCACTGGCCGTGGATCTTTCACTGCCGATATTTTGCTTGATGTAGCTTAAATCTATATCCATATCTCGCCTTTTCAGCGCCGCTTCAAACTTGATCATTGATGCATCAAACTCTTCAACCAAACCCACTAAACTATTCTGTACTCTAACCATCGCAGCACTAAAAACATCTGCCGTGCAGTCGTTTGTCTTGTATGTAGACTGCAATCCCGCCAGGTAGATAGTTTGATAGTTTCTGATAACGCCATTGACATTCGGTTCCATTCTCCACTGCACATAGTCTTTAAAGTTGTACTTTTTTGCCGCTATAGCGCCTGGACTGGATGAATCTTGCTTACGCTCGAAATCGTAAACTGACAATATGCGTTCCAAAGGGTGCCTGAGTATATAGACAGGAATCACCTCTATGCCTTCTATGGCAGATGTGTCGCACAGGTGATGAGAAGAAATAGCGCTAATGCCAGGGTTATCTCGTAAATATTGGCCTAAATAGGACGCGCCGCAGCGGAGCATGAGTTCATCGTCCCGGTGATCGCAAAAGCCCGTGCCGAAATTCCTCTCCAGAGCCCAGTCAAACGTGGTCCCGGCATTTTTGAATATATGGCCATGAGCTATTACACGTCTCATCAGTTGCTTGTAACCTCAGGTCATCAAGTCCAGCGCATTGGTGTGGCAAATTCACGTACACCGGCATTTTATTTTGCATCTTGCCAATTAACAACCGAAGGGACTGAACTGCTGATTCTCCTTCCAGAGACAGGCTAAGCCGAGAAATTGATCTTGGGATTCGATACTTCCGCGCCCATGGAAAGCCGCTGAAAAACCAGCTTTCTCTGTGTATTTGGGATCGGCGTGAAAATGTGGTTACAGCCACACTTTACGCGATGGTACGTTGACGCTTCGGGTGCAATTTTGGATACTGAGACAGTCCGAAAATAATGGCCTCAGGGGTTATGAATACTTCCAGTTCCAAGCAACAGTTCAATGAAATAGTCGCAATCATAGGCCTGCCCAGGTCCGGCACAACCCTCGCGACCTCCGTATTCGATGCCCATCCGTTCTGTGTAGCGTGCTATGAGCCATGGAACCGTGTGAAGGGGACTGACTTAAGCCCTGAGCAAACACCCGAGGACCTTGTTGCCAAGTTTGACCTTAGTGCGGCGCCAGACGCTAATATATTCGTCCTTAAGGAAACCACTGTCGACTCAAGTCCATCCAATGGCTGACAAAGTTCCTGCTCCACAATGCCAAATCCCACCGGGTACAAATTGTATGGTCGCTGAGGAACTACCGACATAGTTACCTATCCTTTGTGGAAGGTGCTCGCGAATGGTGGGGACATACCGACATGGAAACTGGCGCCGAGAGCTACACCCAGTGGGTTGAACGATCACGTCACGGCACCATAAGCCTGCTGGGGCTTTACCAGAAGTATCCCGGCGTGATCTACTCGTATGAATCATTGGCGGAAAATGCACCGACAATGCTACCGCGCTTGATGGAAGCACTCGGCCTTGAATTTTACACTCAACAGGTGAATTACCTGGAGCACTACTCGCCCAAACAGGTGCGCGGCGATGTCAGCATGTCAAAAAATCCGCGCCCAATTTCCAACGACAGCATGAAGAAGCGCGAGATTGAGTGGGCTAAACACCAGCAAGAATTGGCAGGTTCGGATGGCGATGCCCTGCGCCAACAACTTGACCAGTTTTGGCAAAGTATCCAGGAGCAAGTCATCTTCGCGGGTCCAGTACCACCGTCTTTAATACCCGATCGATTAAGAAGTCTGGTGTTACGTCCCGGGCACGAGTATCGCGAAATTTTTTCAAACAAAGAGGAATGGGAAGATTTCCGCCGCACTAACACCGGCGTTACAGAGGCTGGCATCATAGAAAAATTTGCCGCCTCAATATCGCGTACTGGTATAAAATTTTTAGATAAAACAGTGAAGGCCGCCGATCTCGAGTTGGTTGATGGAGACTACCGCAATTCATTTGTACATGAAGGATTAGCCAGCCGTAATCGTGCTCTTATTGTGGAGCTTTTGCGTGCATTCATGGCAAAAAAAATTGGCCCGAAAAAGATCCGCATCTACGCACCCGAAGCGCGCAGTGGTCTTGCCAGGTTCTTAGGAAAACATTTCCCAAAGTTGCAAACCTCTGGGCATTTAAACAACGCAGTCAGCGGAAGGAATCTGCCGCCCGTGAATACCAGGACCTGGAAGCATTAACGTATAAAGATGCTTCGTTTGATTACATCATCATGGATGACATACTTCAGAACATGCCGAATCTGGATAAGGTACTGCGGGAAGTTCACCGGACATTGGCCCCAAGCGGAGTTTTGTTCGCCACATTTCCGTTTGCAATTGATAGCGAAGAACACCGGATAAAGGCTACCCGGAATGTTGATGGAAGCATTAACTATCTGATGTCGCAAGAGGAGCGGCAAGACCGCACTGATGGGCAACCAGCGGTTGTGTTCCAGATTCCGGGCTGGAACATATTGAGGGAGTGCAACGATATCGGTTTTATTCGCGCAGAATTTGTTTTCCTGTGCTCACCAACCAGAGGCATGCTCGCCAGCCATATATCCGGGGTAATGATCCTCAAAGCTGAAAAATCTGCCTGAATGCTTCTGATATTTTCATGGAAAACTCCTTGTGGCTAGAACCTTCTCTGCACAAGCAAAGTTTTTTGCTGCATTTGTAACAAAATAAAGGACGACGGTTCTTTCAAGGCAACCAACGCAATGGCTTTTCAGCTCGTCAGAAATTGCATTTCAACTTTCCAAACCAATGATATTACTATTGCGGACAATGATGTAACCTAGTGCTTATGTGAAACTCACTGTAAGAAATAATCAATCCGAGGCATCACCTTTTCACATTTTCAAACACCAAACTTAACTCAACGAAAGAAAAGCAGTTCATGACACAACCTAAACTTCTGATTCATATCGGGCCCCACAAGACCGGGACAACCTCGATCCAAGCTGTGGCTTCACACCAACTGCCCGCCATATCAAAAGCGGGGTGGGCGGTGGAAACGTTTCCTGAACTTAAAAATGGAACGCACTCTCTTGCCTCACTATTGTCAAACGGAAAATTGGATGTGGTTAGGCCACACCTCGAAAAACTTGGCACTATTACAACGCCAACTCTGATCTCGTCTGAAAACTTTTCACGCATCACCGAGGCTCAAGCTAAATTCATGTTAAATACAATCGGCATAAGCGATGTGCGCGTTGTATATTACTTGCGCAACCCATTACATCGTCTACTCTCCGCGTGGACGGAACGTGTACGTCACGGTTACCGAAGAACACTCACCGAATACATCGCCGGCCGCTTACTTCAGCCATTCCGTGACAGGGATATCAACGATCAAGTTAGAATAACACCATGGGCCCACGCATTAGGAGAAACTGCGGTCAGGTCAGGAGCGCTCGATTTGCACCTTTATGACCAATACGACGATGTAGTGAAGCATTTCTTTTTCGAATATTTTGGAATCGCGATAGATGATTCTGAAGAGAACACTCGCATCATGTATCTTCTGATGCCATAAGAATAGAAATACTGCGCGCGCTTCATGGCTTATGACTGACCTGGTTGGAAAACACAGTTTTAACGATGACTTGGCGTCTCTTAAACAATGAATTGAAATCATAATCTCTAAAGATAGAGAAACCTACATCCATAAGCTAAAGGCTTTCTCTGGATAACACTGTATGCGTCGAATTGAGACCAGTTTGATCGGCGACAGCGTCGTTCGGCAATCCTGGAGTGAAGGTAGGCTTTTAATTCTCGCGATAGATATAAGGGTCTCGATCCTTATTCATCCTGCTCTCATTCTCGATGCCCGTTGGACACGTTGGGCAGCGCAGCTGGCATTTATCGGATGGTTCGATGCAAAGATAGTAAGGCCAGCGTGCGGACCTTCTCAGTCTCGCGTGAACACTCATACTTTGCAGGAAGTTCTCGAATGCGGATCATTTTGCTTCTTAAAGAAAGCCCATGACGGTACGTCTACTCCATCACCTGTAACTGCTCCAAGCTATGGCCACGCGACAGGAAATTGCGAGCCCGTCAATATGACGCAGTATGCGCACCGTCGGCGTTTGCCAACCGGCTCAGCTACTTATTGAGAATTGACCAAACCGCAACCACGGGAATATTCTCCAGCAGCGCCGCACGCTCGGCGTCAGTCATAGCTTCGCTGCGCATGAGTGTAGCCATGGTCACAGCCTCTGCCGCCGGGGCAGCATGGGCGGCCTGGGGCTCCCATAGTTTGATGTTGACGCCCACGAGTCCGAGCGCGATGACGGTAAGCACCAATTTAGTATATCGATCTAACATACGAGTGTTCCTCAACGTGGTTGCTATGAAAGCAAGCGGCCCATGAAGACCGTTGCCGAACTTTGTGGCACACGTTTTCTAAAGTGTCAGGCGTGCACCTCAATCTGGTCAACTGACACCACAAGCGCTGCGAAAGACGTTCAGTGACTTCTTCTGCGGATTGTGATGACGCCAGCAGATCGTAAACCTCCCCTGGGGGAGCATTCAAAATATTAATGATGCCTTGCCGCGGACCATTTTCAGATGACATTGTCGCGGAAAACTGCTCGATCCAATAAAATACGTCACCGACATGCACATCGCTGGGACTGACACCCCACACACCGGAATACGTACGCATCAATTCATTCAGGTATACCTTGATGAATACCTTGCCATCAGTCTCCGCTGCCAGATTGCGCATACCGGCCAGTTGCTCCGACAGTCTGTTCATGACGTCGTCAGGTAACGCAGCTTCGGTTTCCACGGCTTGATCCACGTTGATACGGGTCGCGACATACCCCTTGGCCGCCTGGACCAGTGAATTATTTGATTCATCCAATTGCACCAATGGAACTCGATTGGCCTTCGCCTTGTCTTTCTCATCCTTCGTATATTGGCTGATCACCGCTTTCGATATATCGAGTCGTGACCTCAGTCCATTCAAGCGATTTTCCGGAACCAGGAAACCTTCCAGGCGCTGAATAAGTTCCAGATAGTTTTTGCGGTTCTCCAATTCCAACGTGACAGTCGTTATGGGTGGAATATGCTGTTTAAAGTGGTCAATAACGGCCTGCAATTCGGCAGCCGGTAAAGTGTGCAGGGAAAAATTCAGCGGGGAATCGACCTGGTTGTACATCAGGGTGATTCCTTTTTCATTGCAGAACTTGACGGTCTCGGGAATTTCCTTCCAGTTCTGTCGCATTGGGCAGTAACGCCAGGTGAACGGCAGACCTTTCCTTTTCATCAGGTCGAGGTAATACATGCAATTCGCCATCACCTCCTCAAAGCATGCTCCCTTGCGAATAGACTCGTAGGTTTCCTTATACATGGAATCGATCGAGACGTGCATCAGGCAATTTATTCTCTCCAGCAACTCCTTGATCTTGTCATCGAGAATCGTGGCATTGGTCAGTATGCATAACTCCATTTTAGGGTTTACGACGGCAATGCGTTCCCACAACATTCTGTAGGCGTGAATCATAAACGGCTCTCCGCCCATGAAATCCGCCTCAACGACATAAGGCAGGAACGGTTCGAGTTGATCAACAAACGCCTCGTCATAGGGATTTGGCATTGGCGACAACTTTTCTCGTCGCGTTCGAATCGCAGAGGATGCCAGCCCGTGGCACATCACACATTCCAGGTTGCAGGAGTTGTGGATATTGAACTCCAGGCGCATCGGTACAGGCGGCGCATCAGGGCCACCTGGAGGCTGCAAACCACGCTGTATTCGCTTTTCTTCGGTTACTTTGGCATAAAAGGAGTAGAACATGGCATGGGAACCACCGTAGTCCCTGGCCTCAAGTTGCTGCAGGCATTTTTGGCAGCCCTTCCTGAGGTCGTTGTTCTCGAGGGCTTCACGAAGCTCCCGGATTGGTTCGCCGTTCCAAATTTCGCTGACTGAGTTCTCGGGGTAAACACCCAACACGTGCTGACGATTGAAACAGCAGGCGGTGACCACGCCTTGCTGAGAGAAATGCAGATTTATGGAGGCCGCCGGACAAGCCGATTTGCCAGCTGGCATGTTGCGGACGCGATTGTATTCTTCGACTATTTCGGGAGTAAGCATAATATCCAGTTTATCTCCATGTGATACATGACGCTTCTTGCTGCGGAAGTTGCTAGTGACTGATATCAACGTAAAGCTGACGGTCTTTGCACGCTTTCATCAATAACCTGAGCGCTGCACATACCCAGCAATTCGAATGCTCTCCGGCACCAAAACCATAGCACACTGAATAGAGCGCGATAAAGACGCGAAAAGCGCACCACTTCTCATTATCGGCTTTGCAGAAGTACAATCGCCTGGCAGATACTATACATTATGCATTCGCGGTGGTGCTTTGAATGTCACGATTACCTGGCACTCTACGCACAGCATGGTTCTGAAGCCAACGGAGCACGCATGCCAGACAGCAACACTCCCATTATGTTAGTCATTTGCAACGACTATGGCGAGCTAGCATGCGCCCTATACCTGCTCGAGGGGCAGGCATTCGTCGAGAACACCACCTTGATGCTGCCTTCGAGGTTGTATGCCAACAATCCTGATGTACTGCCCGACCGCACCTTCTTGTACCACTCGCTTGATGACGTTCGAAGCAAGATGGATAGCCAGAAGCCTGGAATCCTCGGTCTCTTCACCGGCTATCTTCTGCCGATTCACCGCTTGTGCGAGACCGATGAATTGGATTCTTTGCTGCGTTCAACGCAGGCAAAGGGCTGGAGAACCTTTACCACTGACCCGTTCTTCGGGCTTCTGGACGATATAGAACCCAGCAAACTTGTCCGGTTCAAGTGGTCGCTAGGATCCATCATACGTGTGTCCGAAGCGATGGAGAGAAAACGAGACCGGCGTTTGTATAGCGAATTGCAACGCCTGCTGGAAGGTATCATGCATGTCTATCCGTGTGGCGAGCCACCATCTGCAGGCGACCCCGGTTTTGGGAAACGACTGCACTTCCACAACAACGCGTTTGCCTCGGAACCTATACATGAAAGCTCCAAAGTTACGCTTGAGGCGGACCTCGATTCGCAACGCTGGCTATTCGTACTAGGAGATCTTGATTACGCCATTCAGACAGGAAAGTACGGCCACAAGTTTCCATTGATCCTGACGCGCAAGCTGCACGACACGCTTGAAGCGGGTCGAGTGCCTACAGTCATTGCACCAAATCATGTGCTCGAGGCGGTACGCAAGCACAGCCCCGTAGCCCACGCTATGGAGCTGGTGGGTCATTGTGACTATTCCCAGTTCCAGTCGCTGTTGCTTGACGCGGAATATGTATTCTACTGGAACGCGTCTTCATTCAGCTGCATTCCACGAACGTTGAGCGGCAAGCCCTGGTTCACTTTCGACGATGGGCACCTGCTGAAGGGTCTGAGCGCTGACTACGCCAACAGGCTTTTACATTGGTTCTATCGCGACGAAAAACCGCCTTACATTGACATCAGCGCAACACTTTCCAAAGAAGTGCTGCAAGATGCGAGGTCAGCAGTACCTGACGTCAGCGCAGAGGATTCGGGAGGGGCTACTCGCCTCGTCCGACCCGCAAGCCCTGCTTTCAGCGTTGGACACCCGGCGGCCACCCTTGAATCCAATTCGCCCTACTGAAAGCGAAAGCACTGCTGTCTGAACACCAAGCGCCAGGAGGTACATCCAACGCGCACAGGCAAAGTTACGCGATACGACTGGCTAAGGCGCAAATCCAGCGTGCGCTAACTCCTCGATCAGGCTACGCCGCTCAAGGTCGACCTTCTCATTTACCAGAGCGCCGGCACTGTCACCCTCTGTACCGACGTCAGTTAACTGGAAATCTGCGAGTAAACTAAATGCCGCGGACAACACCTGCCGTTCGGTAGAGTCTGACGAACACTTTAGCACCAGCAGGAGTGCTTGCTTAATGACGGGTTTCGGGTGAGAAAGATCAACCAAACTGAAGACTTCGCGACCACCCTTACCTTTTTTCAATTCAAGCACCTTGCCGTAGGACTGTACGACCGCCACAGCTTTTTCAAGGTCGATCCCGGAATTTGACTCGTCTATTGCAGGCGAGGTGGGATTCTTCTCGCCTTTATAGCCATCAACTCCAGAGCTGCTACCCTGGCTTTCGATGAGCGGCATAGCTGTGACTACCTGGCTCCTCAAGCCGGACAAATTGAACATATTCACAATCGGCAGATTGAAGATCGGATCTTGTAATACGGTTAGAAACCGGGCGTGCTCCGGGTGCGAGGCGTGGTGCACGGCGCGGCGCCGGAACTCGGCGTCATCGAAAGTGCCCCAATTTGTTATCTGTTGAAACATGACGACATCGGCATTGACGGACTGGCCTAACTCTACGAACTGCCTCATCTCCGCATAGTTGTTCTTCTGCACCACGAAATTCATCACAAAATGTTGGAGCTTACCGGCTGTCCGCAATCGACCAATGAAGTGCAGATTCTCAACCAGCACCGCGAAATCCGCACCGCGATTCAACGCATAGGTCTCCGGACTCGCGGCGTCGCAGGAAGCGACTACCATGTCGATCACCTCGTTGCAGATTCGGTCCCAGGTATGGGGTGTGAGCAGCACGGCGTTAGTACCGAGGCTGATGCGAAGCTGCGGAAACAATTGCGGATCAAACTCGCGCAGAAAACTGTGGAACAGGCTGCTGCCAAGCGCATCACCACTGCCGGTAATATGTAGCCTGTAGGCGTCCTTGAGATGCTCGCCGGTGGCCCAATCCTGGACATTCGCAGCAGTCTTCTTCTGCTCTCCACTGATTGTCACCTTGTCAACCCGGCATGTAGGACACACCAGATTGCAGGAGCGATCATAGTTCATCACGATCTCTGCCGGTCCTTTGGGCAGCACAGTGAGATTACGGTCGATGATATCTCGATGGTAGGTATCGGTTACTTGATTTCGCTTTGGCAGTAACTTTTCTTGCAACATGCCGCATGTTTTCTCCAGGCAGTACGAAAAACTACCGTCAAGTATCGCTCCCCGGATATCCTGGGCCTTTTTCGAGTTCCATACGTCCATGAAGGTACCATCGTCGATATTGCCGACGGGAGTCGGGACCATTACCGGGCAACACAAAAATGTAGTACCTCGCTGAGCAATCTCGGCGTACTCAAACGGCTTGGGACAGAAGTACTCCTTGTAGTTGCGGTCATCAGAAACCTCTTCCTGAAACTCATTCATCGCACAAAATATTTCATTGGCTCCTGCGCCGCTTATGCCGGCGAGCAGCGGGCGAATTCCCTGCGTGCCAAACAACTCAGTCTGTTCCGGGCTGAGCAGGTTTTGGATGTCATTCTCCGCATCCTTGATGATAGCGCGCAGTTGTTGTGCGTGATTCAGCGGGATATTAGCCAGGACGTCTTCGTCCAGAGCAAAGTAACTCTCGACTATCGCCAAAAAGTCTCCGTCCTGCCTACCTTCGTAAGACTTTGCGAAGTAGGCAATCGGCGAGAGACCGCTGTTGCCGATCTCCTGCATACACAGCGCGACCAAATCCCGTTGACACGCAAGGACACGCTCATCAATGGCGGAGGTGAGGATAGGCGGCCAATCTGCTCGCCAATCGCGCTTCTGGGAAATCAACTCCATGAGAACTCCGTTATTCACGTATTCCTTGATCTGACGCTTATCAAAAACGCCTGTTATTAGTTATACAGCAAATATTTATCGGCATAAATCGAGATGAAATAAAACCACTTCGAATCGCTTCACAGAAATCCCAATACTGCGTACTTTGTGACGGACATCACAAGTAAAGGGCTGTTGAGATAATGCAGCATGGTGATCGCAATTCTGGTCGCTACTCCCGCTATGACTGGGCAGAGAAGACAATCTGGTGGACACTCACCCTTCATGTTTCCTATACTCAAAATGGAAATACAAACAGAGCAAGCACACAGCATGATTCCCAACTTATACCAGCAAACTGCAGGAATTTATGACTTCGTTATCAGCAAGGAGGTGCTTGAGAACGATCTGGAATTTTACCTGTCACTCATCAAATCCGGGCAAACAGTTATCGACATAGGATGTGGAACCGGGCGAGTTAGCCTGGAACTTGCAAAGATCGGTTGTCACGTCACCGGTGTTGATCTGTCGGAAAAAATGCTAGAGGAATTCAGAAAAAAAATACCCAGTCAATACGCGGATAGGTTCGAGTTGCTCTGCTGTAATATGAACGAGCTCGATCTAGCAAAAAAGTTTGACTGGATCATATTCCCTTATCGAACCTTCCAAGCACTTCGAAACGATAGCGAAAGGGTTGCATGCCTTGAGTCGGTGAGGAAGATGATGCATCCCCTGTCAAGGGTGGTTATCACCCTTTTCAATCCGAACCCCGGTCTCCTGAAGATATGGGGCACGGCGGAAATGCAAGGCTTTGTTGATTTTGACGTGCCGATCCCGAATGAAAACTTTAGCATCAGAAGGATTGCGAGTCTGGTAGACCATGATATCGAGCAGCAGACGCTCGGGATGCAGTTCATTTACCAAAAGTACGACAAGACTGGTGTTTTAGAAGAACTACCCGACGCTTTGGAACTGGGTTATCTGTATCCAGCGCAATGCGAGGAGATATTCCTGCGTTCGGGATTTATCATCGAAAAGGCATACGGCTCGTACAACTTTGAACCCATCGTAGAAGGCGTCTATCAAGAGCAGGTATTCGTACTGAAATGCGAGTGAAACGCGGCCGGCTTTTACAGCATGGAGGAGACAACGGTGCGATGAAATCATAAGTCCCCTGGCTACAAGACGCGTCCACTCTACATGTTATCCGCAACCCGAAGCGCGTTTGCCGCTACAGTAAGGCTGGGATTTGTTCCGCTGCTTGAAGGAAAGAATGAGGCGTCCACTACGTAAAGATTCTCCAGATCATGCGCCCGATTAGTGCTGTCAAGCACGCTGGTGGCGGGGTCGTCACCGAATTTGCAAGTGCCGCAAACATGCCCAAAGTTAATGTTGTTCCTGCCAGTAAGCACTCGTACACGGTGCTTGCGCGATAACGTATCCCTGACCCGCTTGCGAAAGTAGGCGTTACGCCACTTGAGTTCCTTCGTATACTCGTACTCGAATCGCATCCCATTTGGCGCGTTCTTGTCGAGCGTGATGCGATTATGGCTGTAAGGCAAATCTTCCACGATGGTGGCGAACATCGTGGATCTGGCAAACAATCGCGGGGCAAAATCTGCGGCACGGGGCAGCATCGGATTCGTTATCTTGCGCCACCAGCGCGGATCGGATTCCGCCACATGGCGTAGATAGGCAAGTATGAATGGTGACTCGAAAGGAAATCCCACGGTCTGGAAAGTCCCGAGTTTGTGCCCATTATCGAAGTAGAAGTCGTTGAGGGCCAGGGTCTTCTTGGGGCCATCTGGCGAATACCATTGTGGCGAGTCCAATGCCATGAAGTCGCTTTGTGCAGCATCAGATTTCGACCTACCATTCCCGAACGATTGGCCAAACCGTCTGGCCAGGCAGCTGATGCGGATTTGAGCAGGAGTGCCGGCGTCATGTAAGCACCGGCAGCCAGCACCACTGTTCGGGCTCGTATCACGATTTCCTTGCCGTGCCGCACAGCCCTGATCCCGGTGACTCTTTGCCGATCCGAGATCAACTCCTCAACTTCACACTCGGGTAATATCTGGGCGCCAAATTCGGAGAGGGCCGGCACCAGGCAGACCTCCCCGCTTCTTTCTTTGCACCGCTTTGGGCAAATGTCGGTGCATTCGAAGCACTCGGGAACATACTCGTAACCGACATGAGCGCGATAAGGATGCAAACCGAGGTCCATGAATGAATCGTGGAGAACCTGGTCCCGCTCGCCGAGTGGTGGGGGCACGCGAAGATTGGCACCCTCGTCCATGTTCAGTAAATCCTGCGTACCACAAATGTCGAACAAGGATTCAGCCGCTCGGTAATAGGGCACCATCGCCTCGTGAGAGACCGGCCATTGGTCCGGAAGGTTGGTCCCCTTAACATCCGGGAAGTTCTGCCTGGGTGAAAAGTCACTGCGGGCGAAGCGCTCAAGTTGCGCGCCGTAATGAACCGTGGTGCCACCAGAGCCACAACCGAGTGGCGCATAAAAGTCGGACTGGCCGAAACTGGTCTCTCCCTGGATACGAATCGGCCACCACCCGTAGAGTAAGCGTTGCTCCTCAACGGACATCGGTCCGGGCGGGATTTCAGGCGCATGCAGCAGTCCACCATGCAAAAACTTACCCTTTTCCAAAAACAGGACGCTTCGGCCTTTTCGGGCAAGCGCATGGCCAAGCGTCGAACCACCCATTCCCGTACCCACTACAACCACATCCCAGTCGCCGTCCTCGGGGTTTTGCGGAATGTATTTAGATACATCCATGCTACGCTGCTCCTGTTGATCGCCAATGAATTGATATCATGTGGTGTAAGTTGCTTGGGGCTGGTGTGTCGCCGGTCATGTTGCGCCAAGAATACGTTGAATCATGTACTTTGGTTCGTCAGCGCGCTGAAAATCTCGCACCATACGCTCAGCTGCCCGCTTGAAGTCGGCAGTGGCCGCTTCCAGGCCTTCCAGAGTCAGCGTCTTATTGTGGTCCATATAGATCGGTTGCACGCCTTGATAATACCACTGGACTACTCGTTCGTAGATGGCTTCGACATTCCTCACCAGATGCCCCCTGTCGAGCAGGATCACGGGCAAACCATTAAAGGATCTGAGAAGAATGGAGTGTGAGACGGAATTCCAATAAAAAGCATATTCCGCTGTTAGCAACAACGAGGCGATGCGCGTAAAGGAGCAGAAGGTCAGTAGCTCAGCCCCTTCACTTCCGCGCATTTCCTGCGCAAGGTCGCGGATGAACTTCTGGGGACCAACGAAGATTGGGCGGCGGCCGAGCTCGATTGCCTGCTTCAATAGTCGCGCAACAATGTCTGTGAAGCCACGCACCGCCTCAAACATCAGTTGCGTCTCCAGATCCGTGGCTGAGAGTATGAATATCCAGTGGGGTGTCGTTCCAGCGTCGGGCTTGAGCACCACGTTGCAGATCAGGCTTGGGTTAAAGAACGCGACTTCTCGCGCATCCGTCGCGCTGGTCTTGTCGGCTTCCGGATTCGCGTGAGCCGGGTAAAGATGGAGAAGCTGTCTGAGGATTTGCTCCGCCCCCGATAATTTCTCAATAATCCTCTCATCCTGCTCCGCTTTCACATACGCCAAATGCTTAAACACGTGTGCGGGAAGCGCGAGGTCGTCAGCATCGGGCAGGTCAACTGATATAAGGCTGGAGACTGGCTGGCGCGACAACACACCCAAAAACGGATCGGCGGTAACGACTTTACAGCCTCGCTGACCGAGAAAATCGATTAAAGAAGCCAGAACCTCATGCGAGAAAAGATCATGCATCGCATACAGATAGCCAGAGCACAGAAATACGATATCGGGTTGAAATGCATTGACAACGCGCTCTACGTCCTCGATTGAGTGAAAGCAAAATGTCCGTCCAGGCAGCGCCAGGTTGTTAGTCTGGTAAAGACTTTCTGGCATCAGCAATACAATGTGGTCTGCCGACGCCTGACCCAAAAGCAGGTACATCACCGTTGTAAGCTCACCAAAATCGTTGTCGAGGATGAAAAGCAGCCGTGCGTTTTCTACGGTTCGTTCACCGCAGGCGACAGGCTCAATGGACGAGTGACTGGACGTGGGAATCAGGCCTTCAATCCAGCGTTCGATTTCGATAACCCGCGAGCCGAAGCGATCTGCCGTCCATGCGGGCTCGGGCAACGTAAATGTATCATCTTCCTCGGATTGGGTACGCGCTATGCGGCCAGGATGGACCCTGGCATAGGCCCTGTGAGCTTCGAACTTGAAAACGGCTATGCCAAGATTCCTCTGTAATTCTATATCCTCAGGACGTACAGCGACGCACTGCTCGTAAGCGGCGGCGGCCTCCTCCCAGCGCTCCAGTTTTAACCAGACTGAGGCTAACGCTTCAGTAATCCGCGGATCATCCCCTGCCACTGCGCGTGCTCTGATATAGGCAGACTCCGACTCATGCCAATGCTCAAGCTTCGAAAGCGCGTTGCCAAGATTGATGCATATCTGTGCATCGTCCACGTCCGTTGACAGACATTTTTCATAGGCTCGTGCTGCTTCCTCCCAACGTTCGAGCCTGGACAATGTGTTGCCGAGGTTTTGCAGCGACGAACGATTCTCGGGCGACAAGACAAGCGCTTGCTGATACGCGGTTACCGCCTGCTCAAAGTGTCCAAGCTTACACAGTGCATCGCCGAGATGGTGATGCGACCAGGAATTCCCCGCGTCCAGACTGATGGACCTACGGAACGCATCGACAGCGTCTTCCGGGCGATCCCGGTTCGCAAGCGCCTCACCAAGATGAAGGAACGGCAGCGCCAGCGCTGAATCGAGTCGTATTGCGCTACGGCAGGCTGCCTCAGCCTGCTCCCAACGTCCCAATTTGGCTAGTGCATTACCCAGGTTTTGCCAGGACAAGGCATTATCAGGTGATAAACCCAGCGCTTGTTCATACGCCGTTGCAGCGTCCGCAAACAATCCAACCCGACACAGGGCATCGCCCAACTGTTGATGCGACCGCCAATTGCCCGCGTGAAGACTAATGGATCTGCGAAACGCCTCAACCGCTTCCTCGCAGCGATCCTGCTGTGCAAGTACTTCGCCGAGGTGTAAAAACGTCAACGGATCATTGGAATCGAGACGAACGGCACTGTGATAGGAAGCCTCCGCATCCTCCCAGCGTCCAAGCCTGAAATAGGCGTCACCCAGGCGTCTATAGGATTGCGGTGAATCGGGGTCAATATCAATCAACTGACTATACAACTCGGCAGCCTGCTCCCAGCGCCTGTTCCTGAACATCCAGCGACTCACAAGGCCAAGCTCGAATCGCTTGCAACGATTATAGAGGTCCAGCACTGTGCTCACTTCCTGTTAGTACAAGTCGCGCCATCGACTGAACGTGGGACTTGCAATAGTACACCAGCTATATGGCAGTGTCCCTTCACGAGCTGTATATGCAAACTGGTTCACCTTTTGTCTGCATCGATTCTGTGATGACAATTCCAACCGCTTCGGGTGAATAGAGCGCGCCCGGAGCACAGGCACATCCGAACTGCGCGGGTGCCGGCAGAAAAGTTTCGACGGGATACCATAGCGTCGGGGAAAACACCCCAGGAAAGTGAATTAGCATCCACTTTTGCGCTTTATTTTTGACAGGCATACGATGACCATACAGCATGGGGTTGCGAAGAGCTTCACGGGGTTCACATTGGTGCGTCGTCTGCTTAAGTACTTCAGGAACAGCGAAGCTCTGCTTAACCTCGCAACCGTCGCTTTCGATACAGTCGCATTCGAAACAGTCGCTTTCGAAATCGTCGAAAGAAGCATTGTAAAAACCTGTGGTATGGGAAAGAATTTCCAGGCCAGCGCAAACTGAACCGTATAATCGAGACAAGCAATGAAAGAGACATCATCTAACGCTGGTTACTATCGTCCCGATCATTATCTTAAATATCCAATCGTCTTCAAATCCGCTGATGGGACTACCGTGAAGGATGTGAACGGTAGGGAGTATTTAGACCTAAGCGCAATAATGGGTGCCGTCAATTGCGGGCATAACGTCCCACAGATCAACAGTCGACTGATACAGCAAATCGGCATGATGTGGACATCCAACTTTTTCCCCACTGACATACAGTTAGAAGCTATCGCAAAGGTCGATTCCATCCTGCCTGAGGGCATTAACCTGGCAGCGCTTTATAGTACAGGCGCCGAGGCTATAGAGCTTGCGCTGCGTGTTGCCAGGGCGGCCACCGGCCGCAATCGCATACTGTCTTTCAAGGATCATTTTCACGGTAAAACGCTTGGGACTATGCACCTCGTCAAGCAGTTCCCGGATTGTTATGGCCCTGTACCAGACGACTACCGAACAGTATTTGAAAGCGATGGATCGGATGACCCTGCGATACTCGAAGCATACCTTGCCTCCATACCGGTGGACGACCTTGCTGCGGTTATCTTTGAGCCTGTAATCGGATATTCCGGCCCGCGCAGGCTACACAAAGATTTCCTCGGCATAATGCGAAAGTTTTGCGATGAAAATGATGTTGTTATGATTGTCGATGAAATACTAACCGGGTTTCACCGCTGCAAAGGTTGGTTCGTCTCTTGCCAGGGTGCCATTAAACCCGACATTCTCGTTTTCGGAAAAGGACTTGGAAATGGGCACCCAATTTCCGGCGTAGCTTGTGCCAGTTCGTTATACCAATTTTTGGGCAATTCGCTTCCCGGGAGTACTTTTGCCGGTAACAGCCTGGCATGCGCTGCCGCATGTGGTGTCCTGGAGTTTATGCATGGACAGAACTTCGCTGAAAAAACCACTGCAATGGAGACGTTGTTCTGTGAGTTTTTTTCACAGCCAAGGTTTAAAGCGCATGGCATTCGATTAGATGGTATGGGTGGCCTGCTATCGATTAGTTTTCAAGACCCATCGTTTAGCCGTATGCCCGATATTTACCTGGATGTTCTAAAAAATGGCGTGATCACTTCTCACACACAGCAATATCTTAGGCTTACTCCTCCATTGACCATTGATTTGATTGCATTTGAACGGGGCCTGGAAGTCATCGGAAAATGCATTGACGCTTCTTTCGCTACTGCGATCAAGTAAATCCGCGCAGTTCAGGCCACAGAGCGGGTTTTCAGGTTCTCCAACCGATGCAGGGTTTCTGCGTCCCCGACACTATTGGCAACCGCTTGTTCATAAATCTTGAGGGCATCGTCACATCTTTCGAGTTGTTCGAGCGTTGATCCCAATCGATTGTAACCAAGGGAGATGCGTGGATCTAACTCGATGGCCCTGCAGTATGCCGGGATCGCGAGATCTGCCCGTCCAATATGACCAAGGATTTCGCCCAGTATTATTGTTAACTCCGCTGAAGATGAGAGCATGATCAGTTGGCTATAGGCTTCCGCTGCCTCTTCCTTTCTATCAAGAGTAAGCAAGAGCCGCGCTAAACGCTCGCGGCATTCAGGATTTTCAGGCTCAAGCTCCATCGCTTTTTGGTAATGGTTTATCGCCTCCTGCCATTGCTCCAGGCGTTCGAAGGCATAAGCGAGATCGATAAAGGCAACACCCAATCATTCTTGATGTGAATGGCATGCTGGTATGCCACTACGGACTCATCCCAGCGCTTTAACCTTGAAAGAGCGCGCGCCATGGAATAATGCGGCCAGAACTGCCCGGGGTCAATCTGGACAGCCTGCCGGCAAGATGTTATCACCCCTTCCCAGCACTTCAACTCTAACAGGGCCTTTCCCAAACCAAGATACGGCCAGACTGGCTCAGGATCAATCTCGATGGCCTGACGGTAGGCAGTTGCCGCTTCTTCCCAGCGTCCTAACTCTGACAGGGCATGCCCCAGATGGTAATACGACCAGTAGACAACCGGGTCTACCTTAATCGCCTGACGATAGGCTGTTGCCGCTTCCTCCCAACGCCTCAACTCCGAGAGCACCTGTCCCAAATGGTAGTGCGACCAGAATTGGCCCGTGTCGAACTGGTTAGCGTAACGGTAGGCTGTCGCCGCATCTTCCCAATGCTTCCAATCCGACAGGGTTTGTCCCTGTTGATAGTATGACCAGAAGCCATCATGCGCAGCCTGGGGACTGTGCGGACCGGTTGCCTCTTCGCCCCGGCCGCCCTGCTCGAGTACCTCGCTCCCAACCTTTTGAAGAATATTCGTGGCCATGCGCTCGGTTAACCAATATCAAAGTGATGGTGACAACACCGATACCATAGCAACGAAGTCGAACGGCTCGCAATGTTTCGCTGTCCGATACCCCCCGATTTTGCAAACCACTTCACAGTTATTCCGGCACAGAGGTGTTACCAGCGAAAACATCAAACAGAAGGGCTTATCTGCGGAGGAATTCCTCGATCAATTGTTCGGGTGAAGGCAATGCTTTTAGATTCTTGAGCATTTTAGGCGTGTGCTGTTTGCAGTCCTTGGATAACTCCGCCAAGACCTCGATATCCAACATCTCCTGTTGGCTAAGCAAGGGTGGTATCCAATTTTGGTAGAACCAGCTAACCAGTCGTTCGCGCATTGGTTTTACGTGGCGTTCCAGGTGCCCCTCGTCAAACATGAATATGGGTAATCCATTAATCACCCGGAGAAAAATTGAATAGGACGCAAGGTTCCAATAGAACACATACTCGGCTGACAGCAGGAGAGCATTGAAATCTTCATACGCGCAAAACGTGAGCAAATCCTTTCGGGCCGATACTGGTGCGCGATTCGCCAACTTCTGCACGCACTCATTTGGTGCAACAAATACCGCGCGCCTGCCTGCCTTCAGGGTCTCATCCAACTTCCTTGCCAACACGTCTATAAAAACTTCCTCTGTGTAATACGAGGTTTGAAGCTCATAGTCGACGGAACCCAGCACGAACAACCAGTGCGGCTTCTCAGTGGCAGCAGAATCGCCATCTCCCGACGCGAGAACTTCGGTAGACATTGGCGCGCTTTCATCGCAAATCAGGCTGGGGTTAAAAAACAAAAGCGTATCAGTCATTACCTCAGTCGACCCAGCGTTCGGATGGGGCAATGTGAAATAGAGGTGAGTCGTGTCCTTAAGAATTTGTGAAGCCGTGTTGAACTGTTTCAGGATCTGAGCATTGCCAAATGTCATGCTCAGCCGGTAGTGCCAGGTTTGATCCGCAAGAAGTTCCGTTTCAAACATGCGAAGCGCATCCGCTGCTGAGATGCTTGCGGGGTCCATCCGCGAGAAAATTCCAAAGAATGGATCACTGGTTGCGACCTTGCAGTTCCTGTCAGACAACAGCTGCAGAAGACTGGCCATGCCCTCATGTGAGATTACCTCATGCAGGGGCAGTATATAACCTGAGAAGAGAAACACGATCTCCGGCTTGGTCGCATCGACTATGCGGATAACATCTTCGATACAAGCGTACTCACATGTCTGGACAGGCAATGTGCCTTCATTCTTGGCAAACAATCGAGGTGGAAGCAGAAGCATGGACGAGTCGATCAGATCCCGCCCTTGCAGGAAATACATCGCAAGACACAACTCGCCATAATCATTATTGAGTAAAAACAAGAACCGGGGGCTGCGAGTAGTCACGCTATTTTCCATAGGATTTGCTTGGTGAATTGTGCTTCGCGAGGACTGCGCGACAGACGATAGCTCATCAGTAACCACCGTAACCTCACAAATTATTCCTGCGAGAAAACTCTAGCATTGATCCAGCGCCACCATCAATACAGAACACACTCCAATGGCCTTCAATTCCAACTCAATTCCGCGTAAATGTGACGTACTACCTTGATCCGACCCAAAGACTGTTGCTTGATTACCCAAAGGTCCTGCTGAAGGTCACCCCTATGAACAGAAATACAGGGGTTTCGTGATGTAATTCCAGTTCTCTACATGACGATTTGCAATGGCCATATGTATTGGATAAGTTGGTACGGCGCAATTTTTGAGCAGGCAGATTCAGAATCAAACCCCAAGAGGGACCCGAATGATCGTCTCCATAGAAACACCCGTATTCAAGGGTAAATGGCTAACAAAGTGCATTAATTCCGTGCTTACGCAAAGTTCGAGGAACTGGAAACTTTCCCTGCTCTGGGACGGAGGGGATGCGGAGTCTCGGCAAATTCTGGAAGATCTGGAAAAACGAAAGCACCCAAATATCACGATTTATTTCAAGGAAAACCGTGGTATCGCCAACGCCCGCCACTACCTATCCAAGCATTCAGAGGGTGATTACATATTACCCCTCGATGATGACGACATACTGGCAGCCGATGCTGTGGAAAAAATGCTTGCCTTTGTCGAGGCCAGGCCATGGAGCGGAATCGTGCGAGGCAAACGCAAGTTCATTGATGAAGATGGACGCGTGGTCGACGAGAAGCAATGGTTCCCTTTCGAACCAAGGCATTACCAACATGGCATGGTTACTGACGTTTTCAACCATTCCCAACCCTACTTGATCAATCGTATTTACTATAACCAAACAACAGGTTGGGCAGGATTTGAAGATTTCAAGTTCGCGGGCGAGGATTGTGACATCATCCTCAAGCTTGAAGAACGTGCCCCGATTGAACTAATCGACGAGGTGCTCTACTACTATCGACTCAATCCCAAGCGCGCCAGCAACGAACTGGAAGTTGAGGGAGCCCACGAGATGTGGAGGCGCCTCGCTGACATGAGCATCGCCCGCATCGGCTTGCCACTAAAAAGGACCAACGAGGTGCCGCCCTACAACTATGAGCGCCTGCCACTACCATGCCCAAGTAAAGACATGATTGATTTCGTCATTCCTACTGTAGAGGACGTGCAAACCTCCAAAAATGCACAGCGCCTCCTCGGGTTTCTGACCAATTTGGGGATTGCGGAAGATGCTATACATTTCGTTACGCGGCAGGAAGGCGGTATCGCAGCGAGTTTTAACAGGGGCTTTCACCAAACGACACGGCCTCTAATATGCTTTCTCGACGAGAATGTCCATATCGAAGACCCGAACATTATTGATGGCATATTGGCTACCATGCATGAGCAGCAGGCCGATGTCATCGGTCCAAAAATCCTGAGTCGCGAGGGCGATGTCAACTATGCGGCCCCCTATTTCAACAGCGATCAACTTCCTGTATCCAGCGGCAGTGGAGAGCGTCACCATAATCAGTTTAGCTACGTTTGCGATGCAAAGTGGTTACCCGCTCAATTTTTGCTGACACGACGCGAGGTAATAAACGCTGTTGGCGGGTTTGACGAAGGCTTTGTAACTTGCCCTATTCAGAGCGCGGATTTTTGCCTGAAAGCGCGACTCAGGGACTTTAAAGTCCTATATGCGGGTACGGCGACTGTTGTCTGCGACAGCCCCAGCCACGACGAGAGCGTCGCAGAGCGTCTGGAGCGGTATCACGAAAAATGGCGCAGCTATGCTCACTTGTTCATGGGTAAAACGTCGGACCAGTAAGTTCAACCGTAAACGCTGAGGAATAGACACTGGATAGCAAGAGCCATGCGTCCCTGCATCAGGTCATTCATCAGTCGATCTGCGCGAACGCTTCGGGAAAAATGCTTGGCCTGAAGACCTACCGACTCACTGCTTGTGCGCCTTCCCGTTTCTATTTGTGTTGTAGCGAACGAGCTAGCCTGGAATTATGAAGTACGAAGCAGAAATCGATGGATTGCGCGCCCTCGCTGTATTGAGCGTGCTTTTCTTTCACCTGGGTTTCGCTGGCTTTGGTGGCGGGTTCGTCGGCGTAGACGTTTTCTTCGTGATCAGCGGCTTTCTCATTACACGTCTCATCCGGGCTGAAGTACAAGGCACGGGAGCAATCCGTTTTTCCAACTTTTACGTGCGCCGTGCCCGTCGTCTTGCACCTGCAATGTTCTTTACCTTCGCAGTAACCTTTGCTTTTGCGGTAGCCATGTTTTCGCCGAGCGACATGCAACGATTCTCGGGATCACTCGTGCACGCAGTCCTGAGCCTTTCAAATTTCTTTTTTTGGACGGAGAGTGGCTATTTTGATACTGCGGCCAGCGTAAAGCCTCTGCTCCATACATGGTCGCTCAGCGTGGAGGAGCAGTTTTATCTGGTTTGGCCAGCCATTCTGGCGTTCTTACTGTTGAAGACACCGAAGCATACAGCACTCGTTGTGCTGGTCCTGGCTGGACTAATCAGTCTCGCCATGAACATCGACTTCTATGACGGGAATAGTAGATTGGTGCAAGCCGTCGCACCATCACTCAGCGGTTGGTTTGCCGATGGCGCGGCCACCATCTTCTACCTGGCGCCGTTTCGTGTATTCGAGTTCGCGATTGGAGCCAGTCTCGTGTTTCTTGGCCGGCGCGAACCGACCAGTCGAATCGTTGCCGAAATGCTGTCGATACTGGGGCTGGGACTTATTTTATTCGCTGTCCTGGTCTATTCAAAGGCTACGCCCTTTCCAACCATATTCGCCCTTCCCCCCTGTCTGGGCGCCGCCCTTCTGATCTACTTCGCCAGTACGTCGAAGTACTGCAAGCTTGTTTTGAGCCACCCATGGCTTGTCAGGCTGGGCCTGATTAGCTACTCACTGTATCTCATACACTGGCCCATCATCGTTTTTTACACCTACTACACGAAGGCCAGCTTATCGACCCTGGAGCGCGTGGTTATTGTCATTGCTTCAATCATTGCGGCCGAGATGATGTTCCGCTGGGTCGAAACGCCGTTTCGCCATAATTCGAGAGCAGCGAACAACCTATCCCCCCCGGGCTTTGGCTTTTTTTGCGCGATGCTTGCACTGGTAATTTGCTTTGTCGGGGCCAGTGCCTGGGCCAACCAGGGATGGACCTGGCGGTTTGGACAAAGTGCTACTGTGCGCGCATTCGGTGATGTCAAGCAACTGGAGCGGGAGCGGGAGGATTTCCTGCGAAGACATTTGCCCGTGCAGTCCTCGCCACCGAAGAAGACCAATCGGCAGATCCTCGTGATTGGCGACAGCCTCGGCGATGACCTGATGATTGGCTTGTTGGAGAACCTCAGTGGCGACTATGAAGTGCGATCAGAAAAGTACAACGGACTCTGCTACGAATCCTTTCTCAGCGATTCGAAGCCGCAGGCCGGACCCTGCGCGGACATCCTGGTGGGACTTGAAAACTCCGCGCTGCTTCCGATTGCGGACGAGGTGTACGTACTTTTCAGTATGGGCCCTGAATTCTGGGCTACGGAGTTTGTCCCACTCATTGAATTCATACAGCGCCGGACGAAGCCAGGTACGCGAATCGTCCTGTTTGGGCGACGTCCATTATTCACCGATTTACATTCGATTGCTGTTTCAATGCTTTCCGAGAATCAGTCGCTCGCACAAGTTGAACGTCGCGCGAGAGAGATAGCAGGCAACCTCGCTCCGTTGGACAGTCAGATGAATGTCACTGCCGAGAAACTGGGAATTGAGTTTATTTCCTCATTCGACATCATTTGTTCCGACACCCGTTGCAATTTTTTCTCGGATGAGGGCTCGCTCTTATTCTTCGACATGCACCATCTGACGGTAGGCGGAGCACGGTGGTTTGGATCACATGTTGTCGATCGGCTTGAACATGGCGGCAAAGACCAGCTCCAGAATACCAAAGAGCACGTTATTGATCCGTTAAACGCTGCAAATGAGCAAACAAGTGTTACAAAGACGGCCTCGCCAGAGTCTGCAGACTTGACGCTCGAGGAAGGAGTCGCGATCGCCCAAAGCTATATGTCAGAATTGACCCGCATCGGCATGGATGGCCGGACTGTCCATGACATATCACATCTCCCGGCCTCTAAATCCAAAGTGACAGCCGCCCTTCTTATGCTGATGAACGTTGCGAAAACTCACGAAGATAAATCAAACTTCAAGAACGCGATTATTGTGTTGGCGTACTTTCAACCGGATATTGGCCCGACCGCCGCAGGTCTCGACCAGGTGGGGCCGCAGCAGCAAACATGGCAGGAAATCGTAGACCGCGAGAAGCGCGCCCTGGAGGCTACCTTGGCACAACCGGGTTCCGTACCCGAAAGCGACCACAAGACTGAATAGGCCAGCACCCTTCCATCGCCGCGATCATCTCACTGGGTGCGCCAAAGAACAGCTCTGTCACCTCTTTTGGGTCCGCGACGCTATTTCCCGACCGTTTTCCTGCATCTGCGCTTCAACGACACTTCTCCAGGCGTGTTGATCTGATCGCATGGAATCGATCGCAACAGCAGCCTCTCCCACACCCGGCTGGAAGAAAGCGAGGACTGCCGCAGCCTCCCTGGCAAACGCCTGCTGGTCTGCGGCTAATTTTCCCTTCAGGATGATCACAATGGCGGAAAGGATGTCGACTTTGGGTTGATTGAGCAAGGATTCGTCAAACACCTTGCTGCCATTCAAACCAATGCCGGAGATGAGGGTGCCGAAATCCTTTAAAATTTCAGTCGCTTGCGCGCTCGACATTTCGCTTTGCTGCCGATCACTCGTAATTAATGCGGTTTGCGGCAACGTGTTCTGGAGCGTCTCACGCTGCGGGGACGCATGCATACCCAGGTTTTGCTCGTAGTGAGCGATGAAACCGGCGGCATCAGTATTGCTGAAGCCATCGCCCAGCAGCACGAACGCTTTTGCCATCTCAGGTTCGGATTCGCCGAAGACTTCGCCAAATCTCTGTGCGACCAGGCGGTCCTGGTCGTTGTAAATATGGTGCACCATTTTTGGCAGGTAGCAGCGCATGCAGACGGTATCAATGTGGTCCAGACCATCCGTCGGTTTCCCCCCCATGACCATGCGTGACTTCGTGAAAAGATCATTGTTCCATACCTCGGTAAAGCGCGTCTGACCGGGCACGACGGTCCCGAAGTCGTCCTTGTCCTTGGCAACACCACAACACGGTGCGACAGGGCCGCCGGCACTGATTACAGAGTAGCCGTAGTGCCAGCTACAGGTCCGCGGAAGTATTGAATCGAACTGCTTGGGCAAGATACTCCAGAACGGGGCGACGGCAGACTCATGCTCAAAGAAGTAGTCTTCACGACCGGCATCTTTCCAACTTTGTATGAATGCGTGCGTATCTTCGGCAGAGTAGTAAGGTTGCTCATGCTCACGGTGGCTAGGTAGCCAGCCAGGGTCGCTGATAAACGCGTCACCCGCGAGGAACGTAACACCAATGTCCTCCGAAAACCTGCGTGCGTCCTCAATTTCGTGCTCATTGTGCTTGAAGATGAGGAATTTATATAACAGCTCGGTATCCAGCCCGAGCCGATCCCGCGTCCTGGCGAGGCGCGTGAGGTTCTCGCGAACGAGCTTCACATCACCGCCGACGCGATGCACCTCGTATGCCTCCTGCGAGAATCCGTCAATCGATGCGCTGAGTCGGCCAATCCCAGCGCTTGAGAAGCTGCTCGATGCGCTGGTCGGACAGGGGGAGCGAGAGGTTTGAGTGCACCTCCGTGGCGATATCCCGGTCGGTCGCTTTGGCGATGAACTCGTGCAAGCGCGGATTCAGGAGCGGTTCGCCGTAGTTGTAAAACATTATGAGGAACAGCTGATCAGCGAGCTCCTCCAGTACGCTGTCGAATAGCTCGAGGGAGAGTTTTTTTCGGTCGGAGCGATATAACGTGGTTAAAGCATTCTTCTGCTTCTTGCTCTCGTTTTCTATGCCGGTCGGGCAGGTCGGACAGAGCAGTTGGCAGGTGTCCGAAGGATCGAGGGAAATGTAGTATGGCAGCGTGCTGACTTTCTCGGCCGCAGTAAGCATCTCGTATTTCGAACGCAGGAAGTTTGTAAACGCGGATCGATTTCGTTTCTTGAACGCTAATGCCATTGTGTTTTCTCCACTCCACCACGCGACGCTTGCAAAGCTATCGATGCCATCATCAACCCTGGGTCCGCGACGCTACTTCCTGACTGTTTTTCTGCATCTCCGCCTCAACGACACTTCTCCACGTGTGCTGATCCGAACGCAGGGAGTCGATCGCGACACCATCCTCGCCCGCACCCGGCTGGAAGAACGCGAGCACTGCCGCAGCCTCCCTGGCAAAAGCCTTCTGATCCGCGGCATTATCGCCATTCAGGATGGTCACAATGGCTGAAAGGATCTCGACTTTGGGATGATTGAGCAAGGATTCATCGAATACCTTGCTACCATCCAAGCCCATATCGGCGACGACGGTGCCGAACTGACTCATGATCTGAGTGGCTTGATCGCCCGCGCGCTCGGCTCAGGCGCTGGCATGCTTTGAGTCAGGTCGTTTCGCCGTGATGAACTCTCATCCCCGGATGGCTCCATAGCGACGCCAGGCTTCTCCCCTTCGGTTAGTCTGGCTTCAATCAGCGTTGCCAATGCCCGTCCCGCAAGTGCGTTGCCGCGCGCGTTGAAGTGGCTGTCGCGCAAGTGGTAAAGATGCCGTTGTCCATCTGGGAGCGGCTCCTCGGCAAGTAGTAACGGCAAGAGGTCCACGATATCGCGATCACCAGCCTCGGCCCACTCCCGTATTTTGACTTGCGGCAAATCGCGTTGCAGCGGCAGCTCATTTTTCTCAACAACCGCCTGCCACAGTTCATCATTAACCTGGTATTCGTCGGGTATTATCAGGAATGCCAGCGGGACGTCACCAGCGGCACTCTCTATGTTGCTCAACGCGGCGAAAAATCGCTCATACACTCCTGGGTGGTTGGCAGCGCCGATGTATGCGTTGCGAGCGGCCAACGCGGTGAACGTTTCTTCGCCCATGCTTGGGGTTTCCAGTGATGGGTCGGTCAACCAGGGATAGTGAATGGCGAGGTCCCCGGCGGTCGCATCTGCCGAACCCTGTATCCAATTGCGGCTTTGAGCGCGGCGCAGGATCCCTATCCGGTGCCAGACTACTCCGACCATATAACGCTGGGCATCGTACCATCCCGTGGGCGCTGCCGGCGGCGCTTCAACCACAATGTCGTTGCCGACATACAGTGCAATCACTACCAGATCCGGTTGCAGCGGAAGTGCTTCCTCGACGAGATGGTAGAGATAATCGACAGGATTGGTGCCGGGAAAACCGATGTTATAGACCTCGGCACCGGGAAACTCACGCTCGGCTACGGTCGTGTAGTGATAATGATGAGGAACAACACCGTAGCTGAAGGAATCGCCGATGGTGACGACCAGTGGCAGCGAGCGCTCCGATGGCGGCAGGAACTCGGTGTCGTAGTGTCCAAATGAGTTTATCGGAAACGAAAAACGCTCGGCGCCCGGCTGCATCCGCTCTGAGTCACGCCGAATTTGAGAGGACGTCGATTCCGTGACCAACAGGGGAGTCGGCCACACAACCGACAAAATGCGCAACGCGAGGTTTCGCCGCGATGCCACATCCACACCATTCGTTCGATCTTGATGATGCCGAAGAGCGCGATCACCATGATGGACAAAAACAAAATCCACATCGGGATCTGGCCGCCCAGCAAACCAACCAGCGGAAGACGTTCCAGTAAAAGACCCAGCAGCACCTGCTGCTCCCACATTTGCCAAAGTGTAAACAGGCACAGCGCGACGCCAAGTGCGTGAAGAACCTGAAACAGCAATATTACAAGCGGCGCGGGCGCAATCCTGGGCTTTGGTTCATCTTGCATATAACGTTAATCCCATGGCCGAATCTTCCATCGAAGACTCGCCAATAATCAGTTGCTCGGAAACAAGGCAATATCTACCGCTAAGGAATTCGCCAACCAGCGCAAGGCACCAAAGTGGATTGCCCGGTCTAGAACAATGTATAAATAAACGGGGCAATGGCTGAACCCTGCGCTACAACAATGAGCAATCCCAGTAACAGCATCACGAGAATAATCGGCGCCAGCCAAAACTTCTTCCGCTCCCTCATGAAGCCCCACAGATCCTTTAACAGGTCAATCATTAGTACGGCTTCTCCAAATTACTGATCGGATTGTCTTTCGAGACAGTTCGATAGGTATCGGCCCTCGCATCCCACTTACGTTGCATCGAATCCTTGCCTCGTGCTCTCATCACAAGGCCAATTGGCGCAAACACCAGGTAGAACACAACGCCCATAATCAGCGGTGTCATCACCGAGCTCATCATCAAGCCGAATCTCATCCAGTTGCGATACACGCCCCTTAAACTCATTGGCGCGACCAGGCCCCACACGACAAGCAAGCCACCCAGCAGAAAGGGCCAGCGCAAGGCTGTCACAGCAGGGTTTACGGCACCCCAGAAATCATAGGCATGAAGCAGCCTGACACCCGAGAATATCCATGGAAGAAAAAGACCGAACAAACCAATGATAACAAGGCCGGTCACTACCCCAAATTCTCGCAGACCTTTACGATCCAGCTCTGGTATTGCATGCATAGCCATCAATCCAACGCAAACTCTTCCTTCCAGTCATCGGTACCTTCCCATGGCGGTTGGTCCGTTTTAGCGAGCAGGAAGTTATCGATGATCAAATAGTCCATTTCGGTGCGCATGAAACAGCGATACGCATCGTCAGCCGTCATCACTATGGGCTCACCACGCACATTGAACGACGTGTTCACAAGTACACCGCAGCCGGTTTTACTGTTGAACTCCGTAAGAATCCTGTGAAAATACGGATTGGTTTCCTTATGCACTGTCTGGATACGTGCGGAGTAATCCACATGGGTAATCGCCGGCAACCTGGACCGCGGCACATTGAGCTTGGCGATACCGAACAGCTTCTCCTGCGCTTCGGTCATTGCAATGCGCTGGTCTTCGACCACCGGCGCGACGAGTAACATGTAAGGGCTCGGCCGGTCCTGGATAAAATAATCGGACACTCTCTCGGCCAGCACCGCAGGGGCGAACGGCCGGAAGGACTCACGATACTTGATCTTCAGGTTCATAACCGACTGCATCTTTGGACTGCGCGCATCACCGATAATCGAACGGCCACCCAATGCGCGAGGACCAAACTCCATACGGCCCTGCGCCATACCCACGACGTTCTCGGCAGCCAAAATCTCGGCAACGGCCGGGAACAGCTCTTCATCCGGGAGTTGCCGATAGACGGCGCCGTAGGCATCCAGGTCCTTCCTGATCCCTGCTTCGGTAAACTTCGGCCCAAGATAAGCACCGGTCATCAAGTCACTTTGCCATCAACCGCGCGTGGGCCATCCCTGTAGTGATGCCAGACAATCGCGGCGGCACCGAGGCGCCACCGGCATCACCGGCTGCAGGCTGAATCCAGATATCCTTGAAAGGCCCATCGCGCAACACAATACCATTCGCTACGCAGTTCAATGCAACCCCGCCCGCAAGGCACAGGTAATCGGCGCCGGTTTCCTTGTGCAGCGTTTGCGCAAGTCGCATCACGACCATCTCTGTAACCTGTTGAATCGACGCCGCCAGATCCATTTCACGCTGTGTGATCTCAGTCTCCGCTGTACGCACCGGACCACCGAACAATTGCGCAAACTTGTCGTTGGTCATCGTCAGGCCAGTGCAATAATTGAAATACGACATGTCGAGCCGGAAAGTCCCGTCGGCTTTAAGGTCAATGAGATTGTCGAGGATCAGGTCAACATAGACCGGCTGGCCATAAGGGGCCAGGCCCATCAGCTTGTACTCGCCGGAGTTCACCTTGAAGCCTGTAAAATAGGTAAAAGCCGAATACAGCAGGCCGAGGGAATGCGGAAAGTCGATTTCCCACAATGGCTTAAGGCGGTTCCCTTCACCCAGCCAGGCCGAGGTTGTCGCCCACTCACCAACTCCGTCCAGACACAGCACAACGGCCTTTTTGGTAGGGACTGAAAAAGAACGCGGACGCCGCATGCGACTGGTGGTGCTCGGCAAACATCAAGTCAGGCAACTCGCCCTGCTTGCAGTTACCCAATGTGGCGAGTTCACGCTTCAAAGTGGTTTTTAAATAGAGCTTCTCTTTCAGCCAAACCGGCATGGCTGCGATAAATGACCGAAAACCGTTTGGCGCGTATGCGAGATAGGTTTCAAGCAGCCGTTCAAACTTGACCAGCGGCTTATCGTAGAACACCACGTGATCAATATCCGTAACTTGTATGCCAGCTTCCTCAAGACAATATTCAATCGCCTCGGCAGGAAACGCAGGATCATGTTTCTTGCGTGTAAACCGCTCCTGCTGCGCCGCCGCGACAATTTTTCCGTCATGGATCAAGGCGGCCGCGCTGTCGTGGTAATACGCCGAAAGCCCAAGAATGTAAGTACCGCTCACGCTGTTATTCTCTATCCCGTTTGCAACGTCAACTCAGCATCGAACAGGCGCTGAATCTTCTATCGCTCTCGTGCCAAATTACGACCCACGCCGGATAATAGGCGCTTAACACTATAACAAGAAATTATTACATCGATTCTGTGACACCAGTCTCTATAAACGAAACGGCCCGGGTCGCTCATCGACAGATATGCGAACAGGCTGGAACATGACTTTCGGCTATAAGAAAACGGTCCACTGCGATCAAAATTGTCAGCTTTGTTTGCACATCCTAACATAATCAATGGTTCCAGAAGTATATTTTCATTATTAATCAATAGGTTAAAAATTATGGCGCAAAATTTGCTGAGCCATGCCCAGTTGCCGGTGAAGGTCATCCATCAACACCGCAATCTGAAGTCAACGCCGCGCGCCCCTAAAGCCCAAGGCCTGCAACCGCAATCTGGAGACACTTTTATGAATCGGATGAAAACCACAATATCCCTGCTCGCCGCTGCGCTGGGTGCGGCAACGCTGGCGCTACCGGCAGTTGCGTTTCCCGTCGCCGTGCTGAACTCCACGGGCACGATCGACGCCAGTTTCCAAAACGGCCTTTCAGTGAAAGGCGACGTGGACGCCCAGTACCGAACGCCGCCGGGCTCGCCAAGGCCTTACGAGTTCAAAAGCAGCCTGGATCTTGGCGCGGTGAACGTAACGCCATCAGTGCGAGTGACAACGCCGGAGATCGTGCTGGTTGAAGAAAGCGAGGTCTGCGTGCCCTTCCTCGGTTGTATCACGATCCCGGGTGTGAGCATTCCATCGCAGGTCCTCCCGGTGAATCCGAGCATCGCCCTGACAGACCCCATTAACGTGTACAACGTTTCCTACGTCACGGGCGTATTGCCTGTGGGCGGGGTATTCAATTTTGACTTCGGCACACCGCTGCTCGGCCAGGCACTGACCCTCGACAACGTGGTGCAGAACCAGTTCGAGTCAGGTGCGACTACCGTCAACGACACCCGAACGATTGGTCCTTAACCAGCCATTTTTGAATATGAAGGCGTCCTGCAACCGGGCGGCGAACAGATCCTGGGTGAGTACATGCTGGACATCACAGGTCCTGGACTGCTCGCCGAACTCGAAAACCTCTTGCTGGGTCTCATCAATGAGAACACGGATCTGATAGTAGAGATTGTCTTCGACTTGCTGCTTCAGACTGATCCCTGCGCTGCCGCTGGTGCCCTGGAGGATCTGTGCAACGATGCGCTGGCGAATCTGGATCCCACTTCTATCGGAATTGAAGTGGTCAGTCTCGGGAATTTTGACGCCACCTACATCTGGCGGAATTCCATCGAGTCCGTACCGGTGCCTGCTTCGCTGCCCCTGGTAGCCCTGGGTTTAGTGCTGATGGGCGCGGTATCGCGTCGTCGAAACAAGGTTGCTGCCTAACCACAGGCGAAGCCTGACCCTGGCGCTGCTTTACTGGCGCCAGGGTCCTGCTACACCACTGAAGTGAACAACAAAACCCACCATGGCAACACGGTGGGTTTTTTTTGGTTTCTACCTCCAGCACTAATTCGCGGGACTGCGCAGCCTCGCTACCAGTGTCAGAAACCTGCCACTGCCATACGTCGGCGCAAGAATGCGATTTGTGCAGCCAGCGGCAGGTTCTTGGGACAGGTATCCTCGCAACCCAGCAGCGTCATGCAGCCGAACACCCCGGATTCATCCCCCACAAGGTCATAGTAGTGCGCATCCGTACGCTCGTCCCTGGGGTCGAGGCGAAAGCGCGCTATCTGGTTGAGTCCAACGGCACCCACGAAATCATCGTGCATCCGCGCGGTGCCGCAGGCCGCCACGCAACAACCGCACTCTATACAGCGCTCCAGTTCGTAGATCTTGTCCGAGAGTTCTGGCTCCATGGGCTGTTCCAGGCTGTCGATGTCCACCTGCTCAAGCTTCTGCCGATGCACCCAGGTCTCCAGCCGTTCGGACATGCCTCGCATCCACTTGCCGGTATTCACCGACAGATCGCCTATCAACTCAAAGGCGGGCAGCGGTGCGAGTGTGATAGTTGGTGGGCAGATCCCCTGGTCAGGGTACGGCAGGCCAGGGCGGGACGACCGTTAATGATCATCCCGCAACTGCCGCAGATGCCGGCGCGACAGACAAAATCGAATTGCAGTGACGGGTCCTGCGTCTGCCTGATTTCCTGCAGGGCAATGAACAGCGTCATGCTGTCCGCTTCTTCCAGTTCGAAGCGCTGCATGCGTGGAATTGATTCAGGGTCCTGCGGATTGGCGCGCACGATCTGGATGTGCAGTGTGCGCCGCGCCTCGACGACGGGAATGCGGTCCATCATTTGTCTCCCAGGCGCTGGTTGCGCGAGCGCAGATGTTCCGGCAACAGGTGCAGGAAAGGCATCAGCGCTGCCTGCCTGCCGTGCCGGTCCGCTTCGCCCAGCCCGGCCAGTATCGCCTCGATGTCCTGCTGAGCCGCGTGGTATCCGGATGATCGATATAGTCCCTGGCGCCGTAACCGCGCCATCCCGGCGGCAATTCCATCTGCATGATATCCAGAGGCTCGTAGGTCAACTCAGGGACGTCCGCGTTCGCGCCCGGCCATGTGGCCAGCGTGCGCCGCAGCCACGCCAGGTCGTCGCGCCTTGGGTAGTCGGCGCGGTAGTGGGCGCCACGACTCTCGGTGCGTTGCAGGGCCCCGCAAGCGACACACTGCGCCAGCTTGAGCATGCGCTGCAAGCGGTAGGCGACCACCAGTTCCGGGTTGGCGCCGGGAGCGCTGCTGCGTAGCGCGATATTGCTCGCGCGGCGTTGCAACGCCTGTAATGCCGCCACGGCTTCGCGCAGTTGATCGCCGTGCCGGAATATGCCGACCTTGTCGGTCATGGTGTCCTGCATCAAACGGGTCAGTTCGAAGGCGCTTTCGCCGCCGCTGCGGGTGGCAATCGCCGACAGTCGCTCTCGCTCGCGGCGGCCGAACGCCTCCACCAGCGTGGTGGATAGTTGCAACGCGCCTGCGGCGGTGCCTAAGAAATCGGCGATGCTGTCACCGACGATCATTCCGGCAACCACGGTCTCCGCGACGGAATTTCCGCCGAGGCGGTTAAAGCCGTGCATATCCCAGCAGGCTGCTTCCCCTGCTGCGAAAAGGCCCTGCAATTGTGGGCTTTGGCCGCGGTGGTCGGTGCGCACGCCGCCCATCGAGTAGTGTTGCGCGGGGCGCACCGGAATCAGCTCGCGGGCCGGATCAAGGCCCGAGAAAATGCCGGCAGATCTCCTTGACCTCACGCAGGTTGCGCTCAATGTGCGCCTCGCCGAGCGGGCGTATATCCAGCCACAGATGCTCACCGAAGCGGCTGCGTGCGCCGTTGCCGCCTGCGATGTGTTGCTCCATGCGCCGCGCGATCACGTCGCGGGAGGCCAGTTCCTTTTTCTCGGGTTCATAGTCGGGCATGAAACGGTGATTGGCACCGTCCAGCAGCAATCCGCCGTCGCCACGGCAGGCCTCGGTGACCAGGATGCCGGCGGGGAAAATACCGGTCGGGTGAAACTGCACGGCCTCCATGTTGCCGAGGCTCGCTATCCCGGTTTCCAGTGCGATGGCCGCGCCCATGCCCTCGTTAATGACCGCGTTGGTGGAGACGCGGTAGATGCGGCCGAAGCCGCCCGTTGCGATGCAGGTCGCCTTTGCGACATAGGCGAGGAGTCCCCGTTCACCAGGTTGCACGATGGCGCCGCAGCAGCGCTGCCCATCGTGGACCAGGGCCAGCGCCTCCATGCGCTCATGCACCGGGATACCCGCCGCGATCGCCTGGTTGCTGACGGTGTACAACATGGAATGGCCCGTGCCATCCGACACATAGCACGCCCGCCACTTTTGCGTGCCGCCGAAATTGCGCGCGGTAATGAGCCCATGCGATTCGTCGGACTCACGGATGCGCTGCTTGCGGCCCTCCACCGTGATCTCCTGCTCGCCGCGCTGTACCCGATTCCAGGGAACCCCCCACGCGGCCAGCTCCCGTATCGCTTTGGGCGCGGTGTGCGTGAACATCCTGACCACTGCCTGGTCAGCGCCCCAGTCGCTGCCGCGCACGGTGTCAATGAAGTGGCTGTCCTCGTTGTCGCCGGCCGCGCCCAGGCAATTGCCGAGGCTCGCCTGCATGCCCCCCTGCGCCGCGGCGGAGTGCGAGCGCTTGGCCGGCACCAGGCTGAGAATGATCACGTCGTGGCCGCGGCGCTTGACGCCGATAGCCGCGCGTTGCCCGGCCAGTCCGCCGCCAATAACCAGTACGTCGGTATAAATTATTTGCATGGGCTAGGCACCCTCCCCTGGCTGGCGTTCGACGCCAGGCCTATAGCGTTCGCCCGCCCGGTCCGCATGCTCGTAGCCGATCGTCATGTAGGTGAGCAGGCTGGCGGTTCCGAGACACAGGAAGAACACCACGCAGCACCACATGGCGATTTTCAGGCGGGCGCGCACTATCGCCGTGTTGTCGCTGCTGAGTGGTCCCCATTTCATCGCCAGTCGGTACATGCCGATACCGGCATGCAGGTGCACCGCGACCAGCAACAACGCATAAAGAATCCAGAAATTGCCTGTCCAGATACGATCCGACGACGCATACGGTCCGATGTTGCCCGGCTGTGCGATGACGATGTAGAGGTGGGCGGACACCAGGAAGAAAAGGCAAAATCCCGTGACAACTTGCACCAGCCATAGCGAGGTATCCGGGTGGTGCATGGCATTCCTGTGGTGATGGAATTGCCGGTACTGGCGCGAGTTGGAAGGAAACTTGCGCAGCGCCAAAACGGCGTGCGCCGCGACCAGCAGGAACACGACTACGCCCACCGCAGACACCAGCACTGGATAAGGTTTACCAAACAGCGGCTCACCCTCGAACATTTTCGTCACGCGGTACATCGCATCCTTGCCCAGCAGGATGCTCGACTCAAAGAACATGTGCATCCAGACAAACAACACCAGCAAAAGCCCGGAGAGACTCTGGAGGACATCAATGCGCGCCGGCCATACGGACTTCTTTCTCGACATCGACGGGCAATCCCTTCTATCGGGCACTCTCCGGTACCGGGAGATCATACAGACAAAATCGACCGCACCCAACCTGATCTGGGTCAACGGGCGACTCCGACCTTTGGCAGTCGATGAGGGACCGGCAACTGCTTGACCAGTGTCAAGTCTAGCGGGCCAACTGTGAAGTAAACTTTTACGCTAGAAGGACGACATTCGTCGTTCATTGTGAGAGCGTAACAATGCACTCAAGAGTTCGTTTCCACACCAGCCGGTGGCTGCTTATTTTCCTGTGCCTCGGCGCGTTTGCAGGCTGCAGCGACAGTAGCGACAGCAGAGATACGATGGATCCTCAGGGAGCCGATTATGCTCATAGATCTTCTGCCCGCGTCGACCCGCGGCATTCTTCAGCTGCGTGGCCAGGGCGACACCGATCCCGCACTGGCGCTGCAGGCATCACTCGACGGCAATGCGCCATGGCGACACAACACCGTCGACATCCTGCGCTATTACTCCGCCGGCATGGACCTTGCGGCCACCGCCGAGCAATTGCTGCTGGCGCAGCTCACCCGTGCAGGTGACGAGTACGCGCTGCTGGCAGCCATTGGCAAGGAGGACGGCGAGGCGCTGCTGGACACGGCGAATCTGGCCAACGCCGGCCAGTACCAGGGGGTTACGCTACTGGCGGTGCCCGGCACGGCGCTATTGTTGGCCGTGCTCGACGAGAGGACATGGGTCATTGCGCCCCGGTCGAGTCTGGAGCAGGTCATCGATGTCTATCTGGGTACGCTCCCCAACATTCATACCAGCGCTATTGCCAACCACCTCGACAGTCTCGCGGAAGCGCAGCCGATCGCTTTCGTCTATGGACTGCCGGCACTCTACAAGCCGGTAGTGCCGCCCGGCAGCGGCGCCAACAGCCTCACCCAGGCAACGGTGGCCAAGGGCGCGTTCAGCGTAAGCGGCGATACACTGTCCGGTCGACTGCAGTTCGTGAGCCCGAACGCGCAGGGGTATACACAGCGCCTGCAGGGGTTGTTGCCTGAGTCGAATCGAGGGGCAATCACCGCGATGGATGACACCGTCGCCATCGACCTCACCGGATTGTCCGCCGCCACGGATATGCGGCCGCTGCTCAAGTCATTGTTCATCGGCATGGATACCATCGACTACAACGAGGCGGTGATGCACGGCGGCAATGCGCCTTGGATGAACTTCAAAGTGGGCGAGAATCCCAACTCCATTTTCATTAACTTTGAGTTCACGGATCGCGCGGCACGCGACGCCTTCGCCGCGCAACATTTGCCCGCCGGCTTTTCGCTCGCCCCTATTCGGATTCTCGCTACGGATGTGCCGCGCTATTTCCTGGTGCTGAATATCTACCAGTCTTCCGGTGGCCTGGTGGAAGGCGCGCGTGCGGAGTGGTCGGTGTTCGTCAATGACCCGGATGGCGGCGAGCCACGCTTTCTCGTCGTCCAGGCCGCGGCGGAGACAATCTCGGCTGACTCAGTGAATCTATTGACACTGCCCGAGCCCGTCAGCCATGCGCTGGAGCCGGATGCAATAAGCAGCTATGTCGGCGTTGTCGATGAGGCAACGAAGGAGGAGTCCCTGTATTTTTCCTCGCACATCAACTGGCCGCAACAGCAGGAGACGCTGGTGTCGTTTCATCGCGAGTTCGCCGCCGCGAATGACTACATCTTTTGGGGCAATGCCGTAGCGGATCGCGGACTGCACAACGCGACGGTACACAATCGCAGCGCTGTGCTGATCATCGGTAAGGAAATCACAATCACCGACAAGAGTCGCTGGTCGCAGTACATCCGGCCGGAGCCGGTGCATAGCGTGGTCTACCGCAACCCATTGGATATCGTCATTTCACCGTGGTGGAACCTGGACGCCGACTACCTGGACGTGACCGACGAGTATCGACAGACGCTCATCGACTTTAAAAACGGCTTTTACCCCTCGACAGTACTCGGCCTGGCCGAGGCGGCCATGCGCGGCGTGGGCTCGGCGCTTGGCGCATTTACCGACGGTGAAACCGTACCGACCACGCGCTATTACTTTACGGTCACTGACCCCGCCGCGCTGCTGGCGAGCGTCGACGCAGATAGCGGCATCGCACCGGTGGCGATCGCGCTGCATGACGGTGACACGCCGGATTATTACCTGAGCCTTGTGATAGAGGGCCGCACGGACGATCCCTGCGGCTTGCGCGCGCAGTGGTCGACCTACGTGCTTGGTGAGAATGATCGACCGCGGACGCTGGTGCTCGATACGCTGAGCAGCGATGCCTGCCTGGATCCCGTTTCATTGCTCGGTATTTCCGCTGTGGTGGAGCAGCGTGTGGATGGAGACCAAATCCATACCCGGCTGGCATCGCCGTTCATGGAGTTTACGGCGCAGTTGGATCTTTCTCGCGGCGACGTTGTACTGTCGGGCCTGGACTGGATCGAAGCCGGCGACTCCGCCTGCTCCCTGGGTGGCGTATGCGACTACTTTTTCTACGACGGCGAGATTCTTGTCGAGCCTGTACTGCGAATCGGTGCGGAGGATGTGGTAATAGATAAACTGCGCACGCCGTGGGAAGATTACATCCGCACGCGGCCCACTGAGGTCACGGTGCAGCATGCCAGGGCGACGTATGCCACCAACCCGTGGAAGAACGTTAAGGTTTTTGGCCAATAGATAATAAGAGAGGTCCGGCGCATGACAGCCACCACCGATCCGATCGACCATCACGCACTGCGGCTCAAATACCGGCAGGAGCGTGACAAGCGCCTGCGGCCCGACGGCAACGAACAGTACGTCCAGCCCACCGGGAAGTTCGCCTGTTTGCTCGATGATCCCTACACGCCCCACACTGAGCGCGCGCCGTTGCGCGACGAGGTCACGGTGGCGTTGATCGGCGGCGGCTTCGCCAGTCTCATAACCGGTGCTCGGTTGAAGGAGGCCGGTGTCGACGATGTGCGCATCATCGAGGGCGGCGGCGATGTCGGCGGCACGTGGTACTGGAACCGCTATCCGGGCGCGATGTGTGACACGGCCGCGATGATTTACCTGCCGTTGCTGGAGGAGACCGGCTACCGGCCGTCGATGAAGTACGTCTTCGCGCCGGAGATCCACGGCCAGGCGCGCCGCATCGCCGGGCAGTACGGCCTGTACGACAACGCGCTGTTCTCCACGCAGGTGACCGGGCTGGCATGGGAGGAAGAGACCTCGCGCTGGGTGATCCGCACCGACCGCAACGACGAGATCCGCGCCCGCTTCGTTGCGATGGGCACCGGTCCGCTGCACCGCCCAAAGCTGCCCGGCATTCCCGGCATCGAGACCTTCGCCGGCCACAGCTTCCACACCAGCCGCTGGGACTACGCGTACACCGGCGGCAGCCCCGAGGGTGCGCCGATGGAGAAACTGTCCGACAAGCGGGTCGGGATCATCGGCACTGGCGCCACGGCCGTGCAATGCATCCCGCCGCTGGCGCGCGACGCCAAAGAGCTTTTCGTCTTCCAGCGCACGCCCTCCTCCATCGACGTGCGCAACAACCATGCGATAGACCCCGAGGAATTTGCGAAGCTCAGCCCGGGCTGGCAGCGCCAGTGGGTCTTCAACTTCGCCACGCTGCAGACCGGCGGCTTCGCCGACCAGGACTACGTCAAGGACGGCTGGACCGACATCGCCAAACGCATCCGCGACCGCGTGGTGAGCGAGTTGACGCAGTCCGGCGGTGAGCTCACCCCGGAGCTGATAGCCAGGGCCTACACCGACAGCGATGACGAAAAAATGGAGGAGATCCGGGCGCGGGTCGACGAGATTGTGCAGGACGCGGCCACCGCCGCCGGCCTCAAGCCCTGGTACCAGCAGCTGTGCAAACGGCCCTGCTTCCACGACGAGTATTTGCAGGCGTACAACGTGCCCACCTGCCACCTCATCGATACCGACGGCAAGGGCGTGGAGCGCATCGACGAGACCGGTGTGTGGGTGGGTGGCAAGCACTATGCGCTCGACTGCCTGATCTTCGCCTCCGGCTTCGAGGTCGGCACCGGCTACGCCCGGCGCGCAGGCTACGAGACCATTGGGCGCGGCGGCGAGACGCTCTCCGAGCACTGGTCGGAAGGCATGCAGACGCTGCACGGCATGCACGTGCGCGGCTTCCCGAACCTGTTCATCCTCGGCATGACCCAGGCCGGCAACCTCATCTCGAACATCACCAGCAACCTCGCCGAAGCCGGTATGTCGGTGGGCGCGGTGGTGGCGCACGCCCTCCGGGTCGGCGCCGAACAGGTGGAGGTGACCGCCGCGGCCGAGCAGGCGTGGGTCGCCATGATCGAGAACTCGAACCAGTCGTTCCTCGGGAATCCCGAATGCACGCCCGGCTACTACAACAACGAGGGCCGCCCGATCGGCCGCCGCGAGAAACTCAACGCGGCGGGCTACCCGGGCGGGCCGGTAGCCTACTTCGAGTACATTGACGGCTGGCGCCGCTCCGGGGCATTCGAGGGCCTTGAGTTTCGCAGCGAGGCGCCTCCTGCGCCAACATCACAGCAATAGCGTCACAATATATCGATAGCACTCGCCCAATTAACGTTAGAGATAGGAGTCAGCATGATGCCAGTCTGGTTGCAGGCGGGACTGTGGGGTTTGTTCTCGGGCGGGGCGCTTTTGATCGGGGCCGCGATCGGCTATCGGGTGAAACTGTCGCATCGCACGATCGCGGGCATCATGGCCTTCGGTGCCGGCGTGCTGGTTTCGGCATTGTGCTTCGAACTGATGGAGGAGGCATTCCACGAAGGCGGCTTGCGCGCCAGCGTGTTCGGCTTTGCCGCCGGCGCGGTGGTCTACAGCGCCGCAAACTGGGTGCTTGGCCTGTACGGCGCAAAGCACCGCAAGCGCTCCAAGGTACAGCACGCCTCTACCGAAGAAGCCCAGGGCAGCGGCGCGGCGATTGCCGTAGGCGCGCTGATCGATGGCGTGCCGGAATCGATTGCGATTGGCCTCAGCCTGCTGGCCGGCCCCGGGGTCAGCCTGGTCACCGTCGCGGCCATCTTTATCTCCAACATCCCCGAGGGCATCTCCAGCGCGGCGGGCATGAAGCGCAGCGGGCGCTCGGCGGCGTTCATCTTCGGCACCTGGGGAGCGATCGCACTGGTCTCGGGGCTGGCCGCGCTGGTCGGTTACAGCATCTTCGACGGCTTCTCGCACGAGACGCGCGCGGCCACCACCGCCATCGCGGCGGGCGCCATCCTGGCGATGATCGCCGATACGATGCTCCCGGAAGCATTCGAGGGTGCGCATAACCTGTCGGGCCTGATCACCGCGGCCGGATTCCTGTGCGCGTTTGCACTGTCGATGACGGCGTCCTGATGAAAAATGAAAAGCGCGTAACTGTCTCCAAATCGGCAATTGAGTTCACAGAACCAGTCAGGAAATCTATCCTGCCTGTTCATTCTTATGCCGTATACTCGCGGCCTGTCAGTAGCGAATAGATAAAACCTTGGCACTAAAATAGGATTTTGCGTGAAACTATGTTCCTCGTTTGAATGTCAGTCGGGCGGCAAGCCAGGTTCTCCTTCACAATGAAACGCGCGTTAATAGCCCTCATCGCAGCACTCGCGGGGCCGCTCTTCGTTCTGCACGCGGTTGCCGCTGCGCCGACACAAAAACCCAATATAGTGCTCATCGTCGCCGACGACCTGGGTTATGGCGACGTGGGTAGCTACGGAGCGTTGAAGGTCAAGACGCCGAACATTGACCGGCTGGCTGACGAAGGCGTACGCCTGACCGATGCCCATGTAGCTGCGACGATTTGCCAGCCGTCGCGCTACACGATTCTCAGCGGTACATACCCCATGCGGGCGCAGCGTCAGGGCAAGCTGATGCTCTCCTTCCATGACGGCCAAATCACCCTGCCGTCACTGCTTAGATCCGCCGGCTACCGAACGGCAGCTATCGGCAAGTGGCACCTGGGGTTCGGGCGTGGCGCCGAACCTGACTTCAATGCCGAACTCAAACCGGGACCGCTGGAAGTCGGCTTCGATTATTTCTTTGGTCTGCCTAGAAGCCATAACGAACCGCCGTTCGTGTTCGTCGAGAACCATCACGTGTTCGACTTTGATCCGCAAGACCCGATCCGCATGATATCCCCTGCCGAGGTTGCACAGCGCGGCCTCAAGGATTGGGGCTGGGGACTCAGCGAAGGTGCACAACGGGCCCATGCCGCACGCCCGCAAGATCGCATTGACCTGATACTCGCGGAAAAAGCAGTACAGTTCATCAGCAAGGCCAGCGACCAGCCGCTATTCCTCTATCTGGCCTTCGTGTCACCGCATGTGCCTATCGCGCCAGCGCAGGAATTCAAGGGAACCAGCCAGGCCGGCCACTATGGTGACTTTGTGCAGCAACTGGACGCTGCTGTAGGCATCGTTCTTGAAGCACTGGAGACGCAGGGTCTCGCCGACAACACCCTGGTGATCTTCACCAGCGATAATGGCGCCGTGTTACACATTGACACCCTCGAGAGTACGGGGCATCGGGCCAACGGCTCGCTGCTCGGCCAGAAGACAGACGCCTGGGAAGGCGGACATCGAGTGCCGTTCATTGCCCGATGGCCCGGACGGATTCCTGCTGGCTCGAAGGCCACGCAGCTGTTCGGGATGAGCGATATCATGGCCACGCTGGCTGCGGTGGCCGGCGTTGATGTCCCGAAAAAGGCTGCGCCAGACAGTGTCAATCAACTTTCTGTCCTCACAGACCCCGCCGATGCGCCTGCCGTTCGCACAGAACTCCTTACCATGGGGCTGGTCTACGGCGGCTACGCGTTGCGACAGGAAGAATGGCTCTATCTTCCGAATCAAGGCTCGTCGGGCACAACGGCGCCAGCAAAGCCAAAACCGTCAGCGAACGGGAACCAGGATTACGCCCGCCTCGGATTTGTAACGAGCGACATCAATAAGAAAGGCCGGATCAAGGGCGACGCGCCGCCCACGCAACTTTACAATCTGGACATTGATTTTTCACAGCGCTGGAATCTTGCGATTAATTATCCAGAGCGAACAGAGATGCTCGAAAAACGCTTGCGGGAAATCACCCGCAAGCCAGAGTGGACGGTGCCGTACAAACTCAAGCCGTGAACAAGGGAACACTGCGCACAAGCCGCTTTACCCCCTGAAACAATCACCCCGCCGCGATGATGTTGGGATTGGTCGCGGCGCTGCTCGGGCCCTGCTTGTTGCGCACGGCGTCGGCAATGCGGAACATCGGCACCTTCAGCATCTCGACGAGTTCCTCGCTGGCGCCGGTCTGCTCCAGCGCCTTGTTCATGCACAGCAGCCACTGGTCGCGCTCGGCGGGGCCGATGTGGTAGGGCTCGTGCGGCGTGGTCATGCAGACAGTGCCGTACTTCTGCGCGTACAGCGGCGGGCCGCCCATCCAGCCGGTGAGGTATTCCGCCAGTTTTATTTTCACCGGCGCGAGATCGCGGGCGTGCATCGCACGAATGCCCGCAGCCTCAGGCAGCGTGTCCATCAGGTCGTAGAACGTGTTGACCAGATTCCGGATGCCCTCCTCACCCAGGATCTGGAACGGCGTTTGCGCGCTATCACTCACGCCAGTACCCATGCCAGGTTCTCCTCTCGCGTTGCGCGACCTCGTCGCGCACCGGCGCGACAAGGCCTCACGCCGCGCTGGCCTGGCTGGCAGCGACGCCCACGATCGAGCGCAGGCGTTCGTTGATGATCTTCTCGGCATCGGAGACGATGTTGTGCACCAGTTCCTTGCAGGTGGGAATGTCGTTGATCAGCCCACCGCACATGCCGACCGTTACCATGCCGGCATCGATATCGCCCGTGCTCCAGGCTTTCTCCTGGTTGGCGCCGGACACGAGGTGGTGCACCTTGCCGAAGTCCGCGCCCTCGGCTTCCATGGCGGCCACTTGATCAGCCACCACATTGCGATACACACGGGCCGTGTTCTTGTAGCTGCGGAAGATCAGGCGTGTCTGCGTCTCGTCCATCGCGACGATTTTTTGCTTGATGCCTTCATGGATAGGCGCCTCCTTCGTGACCAGGAAGCGCGTGCCCATGTTGATGCCCTCGCAGCCGAGCGCGAGCGCGGCCACGAGGCCACGGCCATCGGCGATGCCGCCCGACGCGACCACCGGAATGCGCAGCGCCTGCGCCGCGGCGGGGAACAGGACCAGGCCTGCCACGTCGCCCTCCCCGGGATGCCCCGCGCACTCGAAGCCGTCGATACTGACGACGTCCACACCGATGCGCTCCGCACTCAGCGCGTGGCGCACCGCCACGCACTTGTGAATGACTTTAATACCCGCCGCCTTGAAGCGCTCCATGAACGGCTCGGGGCTGCGCCCTGCTGTTTCCACTATCTTCACGCCGCTGCGGATGATCACATCGACCAGGTCGTCGTAGTTGATCGGCGTGGCCACGACGCCCACCGTCAGGTTGACGCCAAACGGCTTGTCGGTCAGCGACGCGCAGCGGGCGATCCCCTCCTCCAGAGCCTCCAGCGTGGGAAGCGAGAGCTCCGTCATGACGCCGAGCGCCCCGGCGTTGGACGCCGCCGCCGCGAGTTCGGGCGTGCCGACACGCATCATCCCGCCGCATATGATGGGCGTTTCAATACCTAACAATTCTGTCAATCGCGTTTTCACTGGCCAGGATTCCTTACATAACGTAAATGGGGGGTCAGCCTAATATATTGACTGTTTAACTGTCAAAACATGGGCGACCGGAATTTGCCCTGCGGCAGGGATACCGCAGGGCGCGCAGAGCGCCTGGCGCACTGACGATCGCACCTTGCTAGACGAAGGTTTCGCTGTAGAAGCCACCGTGAAACCCGAACGGCACATGGTGCTCAAGGGGTATCACCGCTATCTCCGTTCGCATATCGCCGGCGTCGACAATGACGACCTCGCTTTTCTTGCGCGCGTGGTTGTACACGATGGAAATCAGGTAACCCTCGTCTTCCGTAGCGTCCTTGCCGTGTGGGATGAAATTCACCTCGGATGAAAATCGCCCCGCGCCAAAATCGAACACTTTGAGCTCGCCCGTCTGGTGGTCAACTTTCTGCACGGCATTGAAGCTGTAGGGCGTACCGTTTTCAATGATCGTGCTCAGCCAGGTGTAGCGATTCTCCCGCCCCGTGAACCGCGGGTTCCATGAGGGAAATTCCCCCGCGATTGAACCCTCAACAAGCGCCTGGTGTTGCGCGCCCGAGGCCAGGTTCATCGTGAAGCGCGTGAAGCGCGCACCGTTGGCGAGGAACTTGAAATCGTCGCCGCGCTCCGCGAAGACGTCCGCCAGACCGCCCATGACGTCCATGTTTTTGACACACAGGGCATCGACTGAAATGTTATCGCCGTGCTCGTGGGCATTGCCGATATGGAAGCCGAAGAACCCCTCGAATTCGTACTCGCGCACGAGCTTTCCGGTGGCCAGCTCCAGCACGACGACCTTGGTGTTCCTGCTGTTATCAAATTCGATGGACTCGAAAATACTGCGCGCTCCCAGCACGAATTTGAACGGCGTACGCATGAACGCGGGGCACAGGATGAATACGGCGTGGCGCTCGGTGATGGCGAAGTCGTGGACCATTGAATAGTCGCCCACGTATTGCGAGACGTTGTCCACCATCGCGCCGCCCGGATCGATCCTGTAAAAATGCAATTTCGGTTTCGGCACGCCGAACACGCCGAAGTTGTACAGCATCCCGGTGCGCGGATCGAGCCGGGGATGGGCGCTGAACGGCTGGGCGGCGGTGAGCGCGCCCTCATAGCGGTACTCGCCCACGGTTTCCAGCGTTGCGGGGTCCAGCTCATAAGGCTTGCCGCCCTCCCACAGCGCCAATAGCTTGCCGCCGTGCAGGATGACGCTGGTGTTGGCCGCATTGCCGGGCATGCGGAACATATTCTTCAGGATGCCACCCGGAATCTGCGTGCCAACGCCACGGTACAGAATCTTCTGCGCCGCCGTTTCGTTGACGAACTTGGGCGTGCGCACGTAACGGTTTTTGTAGTGAACGCGGCCGCCCTTGATCGTCACGGCACTGATCATGCCATCGCCATCAAACCAGTGGCCATACTGCTGCTCGCCAATCCTGTTGCGCCCGGGACAATTCATATACAGGGTGCCTTCGAGTCCCGCGGGAATCTCGCCGACGATGTTCTCGGGCTTTATCCAGTACGACAGTTCATCAAACAGGGTCTCGTAGCCGTACAGTTCACAACCCGGGAGTACACGTGGTTTTTCAGGCAGTGCGAGTAAGGTAGTCATCGATATTCTCCCCCGGCTTGGGTGTTATTGATTGCGTGGCCAGTATTGCGTTGAGTGGTGACCATACCGCGCATTCAATACACCAGCAAGCGAGAGGCGAGGGGCGAGCGCCGCCGCTGCATGTGGCACGGCCTACCGGTAATGGCTTTCAAGCTCTGTTGTTACCGCCTCCCACTTGTCGATCATCCTCTGCAGCCGATCCGGTTCCTTTTCGTTCAGGCTGCTCTCCTCGCTTCGGTCCGCGGCAAGGTTATAGAGTTCCCAGCGGTTTCCTTCCAGGGCCGCCGAGACAACCTTGTAGTCCCCCATGCGCAGCGCGCGGTTGCCGGCGTGGTTGAAGTAGAGGTACTCGCGGTCGATCGCCACGTCCTTCGCCAGCGCTGGCACCAGTGACTTGCCAGGCATAGGCGGCGCGCCTTCGACAGCCTCGGCAGTGCCGCCGGCCAGTGCAAGCAGCGTCGGCGCGAGGTCGATCACATGGCCGACGGCGTGGCGAATCTCGCCCTTCGCGGCGAGGCCCTGCGGCCAGTTCACGATCAACGGCGTGCTGATGCCCCCCTCATGCACCCAAATCTTGTGCCGGCGAAAGGGCGTATTGGAAACGCTGCTCCAGCCCGGCCCAATGCCGAGGTGCGTCGCGGAGGATCCCATTGGCGCGGTCTTATCGTGGCCCGCTCCGCGAACCATGATTTCAGCGCTGGCACCGTTGTCGGAAAGAAAGAGCACGATCGTGTTCTTAAGCGCGTTCATCGCGCGGACCTGCTCGAGAATTCGCCCTATCTCGCGGTCCATGCGATCGATCATCGCCGCGTGGATCGCGAACTTCTCGGCCTGGAACGCCTTTTTGTTCGTCGGTGAGAGACGCCCAAGGCAAAGCCTGGCGCAGCTCGCCCGGGCCGAGAATCTCCAGGTCCGCCTCTGAGCCGCTGGGCGCGATGATCTGCGGTTCAAGCTTCGAGAGCGGGCCCGTCGTGATGCCCAGTTGTTTCTGCCGGTCGAAACGCTGTGCCCGAATGACATCCCAGCCGCTCTTGTAGCGGTCACGGTAGATGGCGATATCCTCCGGCAGCGCCTGGAGCGGAAAGTGCGGCGCGTTAAACGCGACGTAGAGAAAGAAGGGGCGGCAGCGTGCTTCCCGGCGTGTTCCTTCAGGAAGCTGATCGCGTGGTCAGCGATAGCGATCGTGCTGTAAAGCCGGCATTGGGGTCTACCGGTGGCAATGGTTTGTCATCCAGAAAGTGAATCCTGGGCGAAAAGTATCGCCCGCCATCCGCGAGGTGATACGAGCGCGCGAAACCTCCGTCGGCCACTACGCGTGGGGCGTTGCCCAAGTGCCACTTGCCGCTGTGGTAACTCCGGTATCCCAGCTGCGACAAACGGTGCGGCAGCAGTTTCACCCAGCTGGGAAAGCTGCCCTTCTGCGGATCCATGCCGATCTGCTGCGGGTAGTAACCGGCCATGATCGCTCCCCGCGTCGGCCAGCAGCGCGCGGTGTTGTAAAACGAGGTAAACCGCACGCCGCCGGCAGCGAGCTTGTCGAGATTCGGCGTGTCGATTTCGCCGCCGTAGGAGCCGATATCGGAGTAGCCCAGGTCGTCGGCGAGGATCAGGAGGATGTTGGGTTGGGGAGGGCTGGATTGCCCGAAAGCGAGGAGAGGCATGAGCAGTGCGAGCAGGCAGAGCAGTTGAAGCAGGTTGCATGCCAGCGCGCGGCCAGCAGCACAGGCCCGCGGGTGATTAATGCGGCAGCTCAGCACCGAACCGATCAGGTCGTGCTGATCAAGCGGAGCGCCAGTCATTTCAGCCTGGCGTGTTGAATCTGGTTCGCGCATTCCTCAACGGCTTCCCTCACCGACAACCACCTGATGTTGCTCCCCCAGGCCAGTAATCCCGAGTCGCATGCGATCACCCACCTCAAGGTACTTCGGCGGCTTCTGTCCCAGGCCGACGCCGGGCGGCGTACCCGTTGCAATCACGTCGCCAGGTTGCAGGCTCATGAACTGGCTGAGATAGCTCAAGATAAATGCGGGACTGAATATCATGGTGCGGGTATTGCCATCCTGATAGCGGTGCCCGTTAACTTCCAGCCAGATAGACAGCTGCCCTATATCCGCGATTTCATCCGGTGTCACCAGCCAGGGGCCCAGCGGCCCGAAGCTGTCGCAGCCCTTGCCCTTGTCCCACTGCCCGTTGCGCTCCAACTGGAAGTGCCGTTCAGACACATCATTGATCACGCAGTAGCCCGCCACGTGCGCGAGTGCATCCGCCTCGTTGATGTACACGCCGCCTTTGCCGATCACGATCCCCAGTTCCACTTCCCAGTCGAGCTTGGTGGAACCGCGTGGTTTGATCACGGGATCATTGGGGCCGCACACCGCGCTGGTCCATTTGTTAAACACCACCGGTTCGTCCGGGACGGGTGCGCCCGTTTCATGTGCATGGTCTTCATAGTTGAGGCCAATACAAATGAACTTGCCGATGTCGGCAACGCAGGGCCCGATCCGTTCCTCTGGCGCAAGCAGCGGAAGCGACTCAACATCGACCCTGGCAATCGCCGCCAGTCCCTCGGGCGTGAGTGTTTCTCCGCTAATGTCACTCACCACGGAGGAAAGATCTCTCGCCCTCCCCTGGTGGTCAAGAATGGCCGGCTTTTCACAGCCTGGTTCCCCTACGCGCAATAACTTCATGTGATGATCCGCTGTCGTTTATTGTTGGTGAGAATGGTTCAACCGTTGCTCCAGCCGCCGTCGATGACATGGGCATGGCCGGTGGTATAACTGGATTCATCGCTCGCCAGATACACGGCCAGGCTGGCGATCTCCTGGGGCAGGCCGATGCGCCCCAGGGGCTGCCTGGCGACGAATTCCCTGCGCGCCTTTTCGTAATCGCCCGTGGACTTGAGCCGTTGTTCCAACGACGGTGACTCGACAGTGCCGGGGCATATCGCGTTGCAGCGAATACCCTGGGTGATGTAATCGGCGGCCACGGATTTTGTCAAACCGATGACGGCTGCCTTGGTGGCGCCGTAAACGCATCGCCCCGGCGCGCCGATGATGGAACTGGCGACGGAGGACATGTTGATGATCGATCCGCCACCACTCGCGATCATCGCGGGCAAAAATGCTCTGATAGTGCGATACATGGATTTGACGTTGAGGTCGAAGGAAAAATCCCAGTCGTCCTCGGTGCAATCGAGCAGGGCGCCGGCGTGCACGAATCCGGCGCAGTTGAACAACACATCGATTGCGCCGCGCTCGCGGGCAAAAGCCTGCACGGCACCGGAGTCCGTCACGTCAAGCCGCGCGGTTTGAATGGAAGGCACCTCGGTTAACAAGGAATCCAGCGCCTGCGCTGAGATATCCGTCGCCCAGACAAGTGCGCCTTCCGCCGCGAACGCCATGGCCGTGGCCCTGCCTATGCCAGCGCCGGCGGCTGTTACTACACACGTCTTGTTTTGCAATCGCATGGTCTGTCGAATCCACTCCAATGGCACCATCGGTGCATGCTAATCCAGTCCGTAAAAGTCCTTGGCGGTAGCGCCAAAGATCGCCTCTTGATCAACTGAACCGAGGTGCTGCAACAGGCGCTCGGATTGTTGCACCCAATCGCCATAGCGACTCGCGAGCGTCAGCACCGGCCAGTCGCTGCCCCACATGAGCCGCTGCGCGCCGAAGCACGCCAGCAGGTGCTCGACATAGGGCCGCAGCGCATCGTCATCGGTGCGCGCTCCGGCCTCGGTGAGCAAACCCGACAACTTGCAGTAACAGTTCGTGCTGGCCGCCAGCGCGACCATGTCGTCGGCCCACGGCTGCCAACTGGCACTCGCGATAGCCGGCTTGGCAGCGTGGTCGATGACACACGCAAGGCGTGGGTGCCGATCCAGCAGCCGCCGCAGGTTCTTAAGGTGCGCAGGAAGCACCAGCGCATCGAAGCGCAGGTTGGATGCAATCAATTGCTCGAAGACCGGCATGAGGTGGTCGCGCAGCATCCAGTCGGGATCGGCGATGTCCTGGATCATCGGGCGCACGCCGAGCAGGGAGTCGTTTTCCCGCAGGCGGCGAAGGTCGTCGAGCGCCGTCGTGGGGTCGTCCATATCCACCCAGCCGACGACGCCCGCGATGAACGCCTGCTTGCCTGCCAGCGACAACAGGTACTCTGTTTCGGCGACGCTCGCTGCGGCCTGGACCAGTATCGTGCGCTGCACACCGGCAGCCTGCAGCATTGGCTGCAGGTCAGGCGGCAGAAAATCCCGGTACAGCGTATCCAGGGCAGGCGTCAGCCAGTGATAGTCGCCGCGCTGCAGGCTCCAGAAATGTTGGTGGCTGTCGATGCGCATATCACAGGCCTCCCGGCAGCGGCGCTTGCGCATGCACGAGACCGTGGCTGCGCAGGTCGCGCCAGAAATCGACGGGGATGTGCGTGTTGATCAGCGCCATGGTTTGCGCGATCTGTTTCGTGTTTGCCGCGCCGGGAATCACGCTGGCTACCGCCGGGTGCGCCAGCGGAAATTGCAGCGCGGCGGCAGCGAGCGGAAAGCGGTAGCGGTCGCACAAGGCTTCCAGTTGCTTCACCTTGTCAATGACGCGCTGCGGCGCCGGTGCGTAATTGTAGTAAAGCGTCCCACCCGCCTTGGTGCCGGAGGCCAGGATGCCGGAATTGTAGGGACCACCGATGATCACGGAACAATTGCGCTGCAAACATTTGGGGAGAAAGGAATCCAGCGCCGCCTGCTCCAGCAGCGTGTAGCGACCGGCCAGCAGGAAGCAATCCCAATCTCCAAACTCAAGCGCGGCCTCGCACACCTCGAATTCATTGACGCCGAGGCCAATGGCCTGCACCCGTCCCTGGTCACGCAACTCGCGCATCGCGCGGTAACCGCCGGACATGGCAACCGGGAAGAGCTCGTCATTGTGGGCGCCGTGAGTAGCCCTGCCGATATCGTGCATCAGGAGGATATCGATGCGCGCGAGCCCGAGGCGCTGCAGGCTGTCCTCGAAGGAGCGCATGACGCCATCGTAGCTGTAGTCGTAGTGAATATCGAAAGGCATCGGCGAGTAAAAGCCGTGCCTCTCATACGAGTACGTCGCTGGCTTGAGCAGACGCCCGACCTTGCTTGACAGGATATAGCCGCGACCCCGGCGCTGGCGCAGGTTGTCGCCGAGACGGCGCTCGCTCAAGCCCTGGCCGTAATGCGGCGCCGTGTCGTAGTAGCGAAATCCGCTGTTCCACGCGAGCTCCAGCATCGCCTGCGCCTGCTCCTCGCTCATCGGCTGATAGAGATTGCCGAGCGGGCCGGTGCCAAAGCCATATTCCGGCAGGCGCAGCGTTGTCGATCCGAGCGGTCGCGTCCTGATCACGCCCCTATCCCTTCACAGTCACGGGCAGGCAAGCGGGGCCAATCGGTTCAAACTGCTTGTAGGTCAGGATGAACTCCCGGTGCCCGAGTTGCTCCGAGACCGTGGGCGCGCCGCTGGCCACAGCGAGTACCAAACGGTAGATCTCATCGCCAACCTGCGCAGGTGTGGCCTCGCCCGCCAGTATCCTGCCCGCGTTGATATCCATGTCCTCGGACAGCTTGCGGTAGGTCTCCGGGTTCGCGCAGATCTTGATCACCGGGGAAATCGCGGAACCGACGACCGACCCGCGGCCGGTGGTGAACAGCGTAATGTGGGCGCCGCACGCGATCAGTTCCACGATTTCCGCGTTGTCCGAAATATTGGGAAAGCCGAACAGCGGCTCGCCGTCAGGCACCACGTCGAGCAGGTACAGGCCGCCACGCGGTGGCTGGTCGCCCGGTTTGAGCAGCCCGGAAATTCTGGAATCGCCTGACTTGCAGTAGGCGCCCATGGATTTTTCTTCCTGGGTCGTCAGTCCGCCTTCTGCGTTGCCCGGCGCAAAACTGCCGTAGCCCAGTACCTCGTAGTAGCGGGCGGCTTTCTCGACGCTGGCCTTCAACTCGTCCGCCAGTTCCGGCGTGGCGGCGCGCGTGGCCATCACGTCTTCACAGCCGATCAGTTCGCCGGTCTCCTCGAAGATGCAGGCGGCGCCCTCCTCGACCAGCCGGTCGAAGGCGCGGCCGGCGGCCGGGTTGCCGGAGAGCCCGCTGGTGCCGTCCGAGCCGCCGCAGACGGTGCCGATGACCAGTTCCGTCAGCGCGATCCCTGTGCGCGGCTGCTGCGCAAGGCTTTGCTGCAGCCTCGCTACCGCGTCCACCCCGCGCGCGATCGTACTGCGGGTACCGCCGTGCTCCTGGATGACCAGGGTTTCCACCGGCCTGCCGCTGCCGCGAATAGCGTCGGCCAGCTCCTCGCGGTTGAATCCTTCACACCCCAACGACAACAACACCGCGCCGCCGACATTGGGATGCGTGCACACCGCGCGCATGATCCTGTACGCGTAGTCATTCGGATAACAACCCGGGAAACCGATCAGGTGCACGTTCGCGCTGCCGCTCTGGTCGACGATGAGGCGGGCCACATGGTGCGCGCACTCGACGAGGTAGGCGACGACGATAACGTTGCGGATGCCCTTGCGCCCGTCCTGTCGCAACCAGCCTTTCAATGGTGACTCGCGGTAGCGGCCAGCGCGCGTTTGCCGCCGCGCGCGTGGCTGGCTATATAGTCGCTGCGCATATTGTGCAGGTGCACGTGCTCGCCGCGCGCGACATCACGCAACGCCGAACCGATGGGGACGCCGTATTTGATAATGGGCTGGCCGCCTACTATCGCGTTGCGCGCAATTTTATGGCCCACGGCAACGGCGTCAGGCACCAGCATGTCGCCATCGGCTGTCACAAGCCATTCATTGCCCCCAAGGGATTGGCAGACCACGTAAACATTGTCTGCCGGGTGTAACAGAAGGATGCGTTTATCCATCAGCGGCTTCCCTGGTATTCGTTGTATCCGTCTACTCCAAACGCCCGCACCAGCGCAAAGCAGGACAGCGGTGCGGCGTGGAATTTTTTTGGTCAAGACAGTATCTTCCGGTCGATTGCGACAACAGCGCCGGCGGCTCTGAAATCCGGGGTTATCCTGACAGCATGGATCGCGAGCTGCAAGCATGCGCGCGACGCAACAGACCATTGCATTCTGGCAGCGGCCAGCAGCAAGGCGTGATTGGGTAGGCCATGCTTTTGATCAAGCAGCGCTGAATTGCATTAGACAAAAAACCGGATGCTACTACACTCAATGAGCTTGTTACCCGAAACGCACTTGAGGGATTTGACAATGCTCGATATCAAAGCCTGCACGCTGAACCTCGCACAAAACCAAAAGACATTACCGCCTCTACTGACGCCAAAAAGGAAACCGGGGTTCCTGATGAAAACCCTGGGAGAGCTACAGCGGTCGGCAGTCATTGCACACCAGCGATCGAGCAGTCATGCAGCACGCGCGAGCAAGTTCCTGACAGCGCTCGCTGCAACGACGTTGGTCCTGCTCGCGCCAACGGTATCCGCTTCTGTACTCGCTGTAGTATTCCAGAATCCCCCTTTTATCTCGGACAGCGAGTCCGCGTTCTCCGGGAACGTCTCGGCCGAACTTGCTGGCGGCGACAACGTCGGTGCCGGATCATACAGCTATGTGGGAAGCGCCTTTGCCAGTAGTGCCCGCGGCACCATCGGCGCGGCCGCGCAGATGACAGGTTCGGGCTACGTCGCGGGGAATGACAGGCTCGTTGTGCACTCGAGGGCAGCTCTCGACAACGCATTCATTTTTAACATTAGCGGCCTGGTCACCTTCCGACTTGACGTACAAGGCAGCTTCGCAGGTGAGTTAGGAGGGCAAATGACGTCCTTTGCAGAACTCGAGCTGTTCTGCGGAAGCTGCAACGCGACGGCGCGCACATTCTGGCGTGGCGGCAACACACTGCTCAATGTCTCGACCAGCGAGACAGTGATCTCAAGCCTTCCGAGCAATTATCAGGTTTGGCTCGAGCATACGATGTCGGTCACGGCGGGCGTTCCTGTGCCTTTCGAAGTGATGCTGGAGGTGTTTGTCACATCCCCCCAGACCGGTAGTGCGCGCGCGCTGTTCGGCCACACCGCACAGTTAGGGCTGCTGTTACCGAACGGCATGACCTACACATCGCAAAGCGGCGATTATCTGGTGCCAGACCAGCCGCCGACACCGACGGTGAGCGAACCACCGATAGCGTTGACCGCGTTCGCTTTGCTGGCGCTCCTGCGCGGCAGGCGGCGTTCGGCGTCGGAGCGGAGTCGCTAGCAGTTGCCTGCTTAGGATCAAGCCGGAATCAGAAGTTCAGGCGCAACGTGACGCCATAGACCGCCTCGGGCGCCACGAATCCGGCATAGCCACCCAGCACCGGGATATCGATACCAATAATGTAGTACTCCTCATCCAGCATATTGCGGCCCCAGATGGCCGCTTGCCATTTATTGTCGGTACTGCTCAGCGTCAGGCGCATGTTGACCAGGTCGACAGACGGGTTTTCGAGATTCGGGTCGAGATCCTGGTCCAGATAGAAACTGTCGATATAGCTGTACTCCAGGCGCACAATTCCCATCAGACCTTCGGTCAGGTTCCTTTCGTACTGCACAAAGGAACTGATAGTCCATTCCGGCGCGTTGTCCAGGGGCTTCCCGGAGAGATCCTGCGTACACACTGACCTCGTACCCGGTGAGCCGTCCTCCGCGCCCTGCACCACGTAGTACTCGAAGAAGGTCTGCTCGATAGTGCACTCCCCGTTTTCAAAATCCTCATACTCGGCCTTGTTGTAGCCGATCGAGCTGCCGGCGGTGACATCGACTGCAGGCACGACCACCAGCTCCATCTCCACGCCGTAACTGCGCAGGGAGCCGGCATTGGTCACGGTGAAGCTGGTGCCGTCGAAGGCCTGCGCCTGGAAGTCATCGTAATCGGTCAGGAACAGGGTGCCGTTCAATTGCACGCGTCGGTCTTCGGTTGAGCCTTTCCAGCCGAGCTCGTAGCTGGTGGCAATCTCCGGCTCAAATTCGCCATTGTTGCCTTCCAGTTCCCGGCGCTGGTTGAAGCCACCGGATTTGAAACCGCGGCTGATGCTGGCGTAGGTCATCAGCTCTGGCGTGGCGAAGTAGCGCGCGATCAGTGTGGGCGATACGTCATCGTCACTGCGCGATTCGTCGTAGTAAATATCGGGCCCGGCCACGGGCGGTATGTCCAGAATCGACGGGGGTGTGGTGATCTGCGAACCCTTGCGGGTTTTCCCCTCATTCGTAAAGCGCAGGCCCAAAGTGGCGGTGAACCTGTCGGTGATGTTCCAGACCAACTGGCCGAGCGCGGCGTAACTGGTGGTGGTGTACTTGTTGGTGTCGGTGTTGAGGGTGCCGTTGTCGCCCGGGAACAGCGGTGCTATGCCGAGGTTTTCTAGCAGCTGCTCGGACTGCACGAACGTGCCCAGTGCATTCGTTTCCGAGTAGAACCAGTACAGTCCGCCCTGGTAATCCAGGGTTGCACCGCCCGGCGAGGTGATGCGCAGCTCGGAGGAGTACTGGTCAAAATCGATCTCGGTGGACGCGATCACCGCATCGTAGGCGGTGAAATCGCCGTCAAAGACGCTGTCGGACGTGTACTTGCGCCACGCATTGATGAACGTCAGCACGTCCTCGCCCGGCATTTCCTTGTTCCACTCCAGTGCCGCGCCGCCGATCTCAACCTTGTTGTAGATGTCCTGGTCAAACCAGTAGTCGTTGCCAAAGGGATTGGCGGTGGGCGGCGGACCCACCAACGGGGCGTTCGGGTCAGCGGAGGCGCGCGAGGTATCCTCGAAGGAGACGAAATTCAGGATGTAGTTGCCCTGCGTATTCTTTCCCAGTTGCTGTTGCAGTTGCTGTGACGGCGTATTGGTCCCGGGAATGTTCAGGCTGGAAAGGCCCTCGTACTGAATCACCGCCAGCGCGCAGCAATCGGTATCCTCCTTGGCGTAATCGGCAGTGAACAGGAACTCGTCGAAGCCGTCGCCGTCGCTGTCACCGCTCATGTCAAACAGCGTGCGCGATTTCAGTCCCCACTTGTTGGCGTCGTTGATGCCCTCGCCTGTGTATGTGTTCTCGAACAGGTGATCGCCATTCACTGCATAGCCGGTCAGCCGGGTGGCGTTGCCGGATTCGCCCAATGGCAGGTTGACCATGCCGCGCATTTCCGCGCGTTCGTCCGTGTTGTAGGTCATTTCGACGGTCGACTCCAGCGCATCCGGCGAAGGCGGCTGGGTGATGATGCTGATGGCACCCGCTGCGGTGTTCTTGCCGTACAGAGTGCCCTGCGGGCCGCGCAGTATCTCCACGCGCTGGATATCGATCAGGTCGCCGATGCTCATCCCGGCGCGCCCCTGGTAGACCCCGTCGATAAACACGCCGACGCTGGGGTCGATGCCCGCGTTGGCGCCTACCGAACCGATACCGCGAATTCGGATAGAGGTGGAGTTGGAGTCCGTGCTCTGGGTAATCTTCAGGCTGGGCGTGTACTGCTCCAGACCAGCGAGATTGGAGACTCCCGCTTCCTTGAAGAATTCACTGGTAAATGCCGTCACCGACATGGGCACTTCCTGGATACTTTCCTCGCGTCGATTGGCGGTGACGACAATCTCCTCCAGGGCCAGCGGGTCGGGCCCCGTGGGGTCGGGCTTTTCCTCGGAGTGAGCCGCAGTGCCCGCGAATGCACACTGCAGAAGCACCAACAGCGCAAGGCGCGATTGAAATGGACGAAACGCCATAACATCCCCCGCTTAATCTTATTGTTTGTCAGCCCGTGGTGGCGCTGCGGGAAGTTGCTGGCACAGGGCCCAGCCCCTTGGGGATCGAGTTTAGGACGGCGGCGCGTATTTTTACAAGGGAGTGCGGCTTGCCCACCAGGCACGTTGCCTCTTTTCGAAGGGAGCGAACGCTAAATCAGCAAGTACGACAGCGTGTGGTAGAAGTTGAAAACCTCATAGCGCGGGCTGTTGTGGGTGCTCGTTCAGGAATGAACGAAAATGCATTGCGTAATCACCGCCGTGAGCAAAATTTAAGGGAGATGCGCCTAATGGTTGTGAGACTTTCAGGTCTGGTAAATGGAATTCACCAGGGATTCTGTTTAGCGTAGCCCGTTTATCCGCCCTATACTTCGCCACTGAATTTTCGCGGCTCGTTGATAATCGAGTGCGAGTAGGGCTCCTGCGGACGTGATGTAAACCCGGGCTGTTGGGGATAGTCATCCATGGGTTGGCTGGCCACGCCGGGCGCCTGGCCGCCTTCAGCTGAGGTGGGGAGAAGAGGTATGCCAAAGAAATCACGAGCCCGGAGCGAGCAGCGAGTACTGCGTTACCTCGATGGAACCAACCCTCAACCTGTTCAAAGCCCTGCTGATCATCGTGGTTTGCGTCTACGCAGGGGTTGAAGCGACCCGGCAACTCATCGCCGGCGGCAACCCGGCCGAGTACGGACTGGCCGTGTTTTATGGGGCTGCATCCACCGTGGGCTGTTTTACCGTGGCCTGGCTGATGGCCCGGGCCAGCAAGGAGACCCGCTCGGACCTGGTAGCTGTGGAAGCCAAAACCTGGCTTATGGATGGACTGCTCAGCAGCGCCGTGTTCGTCGGCTTCCTGGGCGCCTGGTGGCTGGAACACTCTTCCTGGCCGCACTATGCCCCGCTGGTAGACCCGGTGTTGCTTATCACCATCGTGATTTTGGCCCTGCCAGTTCCCCTGGGTATCCTCCGGGACAGCCTGAAGGAAATCGTCGGGATGGCGCCGTCAGAACCACTGGTGGATGAAATCGATATGTTATTCGTCAAGGACCCGCAGCTGGCTCAGTGAATTGCGATGGTTCACTGGCAGCGAACCCTGCGACCCTGCTAATAGCACGCGGGCTTGAATCTGGCATTATGGAGACTATGGTCCAACATCCCGACGTTAGCGATGACCCGCGTCCCTCTTCTGTTCCGGTGGAGTCCGCGCCACCTTACCTGCCTCACCTACGGCAACCCGAAATATTGGCGATGGGATTGCAGCCCGTGACGATTGACTGGCTCGACGCCTGTCACAATATAGCGGCATGGCGTGACTACAAATCAGCGCAATTCCAGCGCCTGGGCGACGACATCTATCGCGTACTACCTGAAGCAATGCCAGCCTGCTCTGAACTCGCCGCATTAATTGCGACGCATACGGGTGAGATTGTTGATAGCGATCTTAACGGCGCCTCCGTTGACACGTTGTGGCGGGCATCATTATCTGTTCCGGAAGACCTGGTGATTATGTTGCCCGGTAGCGAAGGCTATTACATTGCAGCGGCCAGTTTGTGCAGCCCCAGCCATTGGCGGTTGCGAGAAAAAATAGGTCGCCCTATCGCTCGCGTACATGACCCCATCCCCAATATTCACAATGCGCTCAGCCCGCAAATTGAGCGCTTTTTTGATCGGTTACAGCATTTGCGACCTGTTCAGCGCTTTAACTGGTCGCTGCAGGAAGATGCCCATTATTTTGCCTGGCCGAGTGATGAGAAGGTGCCCTTTGATGCTGATACGCCTCTATTTTATCGCGTGGAGCGGCAAACATTGCGCAGACTGCCGGAGTCTGGCGCAATCGCGTTTACCATTCGAGTTTTCCTGACGCCGCTGAGCGCGTTGCTGGAGATCCCCGGTGCGATGCTTGCCTTGTTAGCGGCTGTCGATGAAACGCCACCGGCCCTCGCGGCCTATAAAAACTTTCCGCGCTTTCAACTGACATTGGGCAAGTACCGAACAATGGCACATTCAACGCAGTAATGCGTAGCGATGGGTCTCCTTGGCGCAGGCTGCCTTATCGTGAGTCACCGGTGCCGGCCATCTTAACAACCGTCAAAATGCGATGCGACCAGTTGAGAAAAATCCAAACGCAATGATCGGACTCGGCCTGCAACAGAGATTCGCACAGATTGCTGTAGGCCAGGAACCTAATTGCAACCGAGCAGGATCGGGCAGTGGTAATATGCAAGGACGAGATCATCACCGTCAGAGGCCATTCGCGTTCATCATGCGTCACCCTACTCATTTGTCGCGCACGCTTATTCTAGTGCTGGCCTTTTGCACCCTGCTCTCCTCCTGCGCGGTGACCAACAGGCTTTTTCGCAATACCGGCGCACAGGAGAGTGCTGCGGCGCTGTTGCAACTGCAACTCAATGTAATGCGCTTTGCCGACGAATACACAGTCCGCATCGCGGATCAGGTTGTCGCGTTCCAGCAGGCAACGAACAACCCGGACGAACGACTGGCGGCGCAGTCCTGGCTCGTCTCCCAGGCGACCGCCGCCTTTACCATAGCGAGCGGCCCCAATCCGGAATTGAATGCGATCGACATGCTGGTGTTTGTCACGCTCAGCCGGATGATCATGGAGGATCGCTGGGCCGGTGAACGCTACCCTGCGCAGGCCGATGGGCTGCTCGCCGCGCACAAGGCGATGGAACAACGGATCTGGTCCTTCGCCAGTGAATTGCTGACACCACAACAGGTCAATGAGCTGCGCGCCAGCCTCGAAACCTGGCACCGGGATAATCCGCTGCAACGCGCAGTGCCCTTTATTCACCTTGAGGATTTTGCCTTCGCTACCCGCAATACGCGCACGGGCACGGTATCCACCAACAGCATCTTCTCATTCATCGGCATCGATCCGCTGAGCAATCTCGACCCCGCAGTCCGCGAGCTCGCACAGTCGCGCCAGCTCGCCGAGCGTGCGGTGTACTACGGTCAACGCACACCGAAACTGCTGAGCATGCAGGTGCAACAACTCGTGTTCGAACTGGCCGTGATGCCGGAGTCGGTGGGCCTGTTGCAGGACATCGGGCGCTTCAGCACGGCCGCGCAACAAACGGGCACCCTCGCCGCCGACCTGCCGGCGCTGCTGGCAAAAGAACGCGCCGCCACCATCGAACAGCTCACCGGCATCCTCGACGCGCGCCAGGGCCAACTGCAGGGATTGATCGTCGAGCTGCGTGCGACGCTGGAAGCCGGCACCGCCACCTCCGATTCCGTGCAGGGGACGATTGCTTCGCTGGACACGTTGATGGCGCGCTTTGAACCGGGCGCCACATCGTCAACCACACCGACGACCCGGCAAGCATTCGACATCACGCAATACAATGAGACACTGCGCCAGCTCGGCGAAACGGCCGTGCAACTCCAGGTATTGCTCAATCAGGTCGATGCGAACGTTCCCGCCCTGGGCAATCTGTCTGGCCAGGCAACCGCACAGGCGCAGTCGCTGGTGGACCATCTGTTCTGGCGCCTGATGCAGCTCGGGCTCGCGCTTGTCGGCATGAGCCTGCTCGGCGCGCTGTCCTATCGCTTCATCGTGCGCCGCACACCACTCAGCTGAATTCCAGTTCAGGGTCTTTCAGGCTGCCGAATCCCAGGCTGAAAAAATCCTGTATGTAATTCTGGTAGACCTTCCACGGGAAACGGTCGCCCTGCTTGGGGAACTGCGCGCGCGAGCGCAGTACATAGCCGGCATCGAAGTCCAACAGCGGTTGCTCGTCAATTGGCTGCTTGATACGCGGGGTTACGCTTTTGCAACCGCTGCGCGCCATGCGATTCAGCAGTCGACAGACGTAGCTGTTGGTGAGGTCTGCCTTCAGCGTCCAGGAGGAGTTGGTGTAGCCGACGACAAACGCCAGGTTGGGAATATCCGAGAACATCATGCCGCGATACACGAAGTGCCGGGTAAAATCGATGGGCTTCTGATCGATGCTGTACTGCACTCCCCCGGCAAACTTCAGGTTGAGTCCGGTGGCGAGGATGATGATGTCGGCGTCCAGCTGCGCGCCTGACTGCAGGCGAATGCCGCTTGCATTGAAGCAATCGATGCTATCGGTCACGACATTGGCGCGTCCCTCGCGGATGGCCGCGAACATATCGCCATCGGGCACGGCGCACAGCCGTTGGTCCCAGGGGTTGTAGCGGGGCGTGAAGTGCGTCGCCACATCGTAATCGGGGCCCAGTTCCTCCCTCACTTTATTCAGTAAAAAGTTACGCAACTGCTTCGGCTTGCGGCGCGACAACCGGTAGACAAAGAGTTGAAAGAGCACCTGCTTCCAACGCGTCAGGCGAAACACCACGGAAATCGGCAGCCACTTGCGCAGCATCTGGGCCATCTTGTCGCGGCCTGGAATATTGGCTATGTACGTGGGCGAGCGCTGCAGCATGGTCATGCTGGCTGTATCCCTGGACATTTCCGGCACCAGCGTAACAGCGGTGGCGCCGCTGCCGATGACGACCACGCGCTTGCCTTTGTAGTCGAGGTCTTGCGGCCAGTGCTGGGCGTGGATGACCTGCCCCTTGAAGTCGCCGCGTCCGGCGAACTCGGGCGTGTAGCCCGCTGCATAATCGTAGTACCCACTGCAGCTGAGGATAAACTGGCAACTGATCGTGACGGACTCGCCGGTGTCTGCCCGCTGTGCGGTGACATGCCAGCGCTGCTCGTCGGTTGACCAATTGGCGGACATGACTGCGTGGTGATAGCGAATATGCCGCTCCACATCGTACTCCCGCGCGGCTTCGCGGATGTAATCGAGGATCAAGCCGCCTTCGGCGATGGCCGATTTATTGCGCCATGGTTTGAAGCCGTAGCTCAAGGTGTACATATCGCTGTCCGAGCGAATTCCCGGGTAACGAAACAGGTCCCACGTGCCCCCGCTGGCGGCGCGAGACTCCAGAATCGCAAAGCTGCGCTCGGGGCTGTGCCGGCGCAACTGGCAAGCGCCGCCGATACCGGAAAGGCCTGCGCCGATAATCACTACGTCTACTGAGTCGCTTGTGGTGGTCATATGTCCTCCGCTAGAAATCGTATCGCAGGGTAGCCCCATAGATACGAGGTGGTGCAAGGAAATAGGCGTCCATGCTCGTGATAGGGAAAGTCGCAGCGGTCAGCCCGGCATATTGGTTGTCCGTGAGGTTCTTTCCCCAGACGGAAACGTTCCAGTGATCATTGCGCCAGCCCAGCCTCGCGTTGTAGAGGCTCCTGTTCTGCTCATCCCTGCTTGCAACATCGACGGAGTCGGTTGTCAGGTGATCGCCCATATAGCTGTAATCCGTGCGCAAATAAATCCCGCCAGCGGCGAGCGGAAATACGAGCGTCGCCGAGGCGGTAGTGCTGTACTCGGCTGTAAAGGGCAAGTTATCGCCCTTTTGCGGACCATCGGTGATTTCATACTTGTGCATGTACAGCACGCCGCCGGTCAACGTCAAATTGGAGAATGGTTGTGCCTCAAGATTCACATCCAGGCCCGACGTCTCCACGGCCGGCAGGTTCGTTACTAACGTGCCGATGCCAATGTCCAACTGCCGTTGATACTGGTAATCATCGACCTTGGAATAAAATGCCGCTGCGTTGATGCGTGCTCGTGCATCCAGAAACGTGGATTTGGCACCCAGTTCATAACTGCTTGTTGACTCGTCGTCAAACTCGCGCTGCTCAGGCGTGCCATTGACGGTGTTGAAGCCCCCGGATTTGGAGCCTGTGGCAGCCCTGGCATAGATCATGGTGTCATCCAGCAGGTCAAAGCTGGTGTCGAGCAACCAGTTGACATCACTGGTACTCCTGTTGAAATCCTGGTCGATGGGCGTGGTCACCGCAGTCAGGAATGACAGCCCGGTGAGCTGGGCTGACAGTGCAGTCGAGTCCACAGCGGTAAACAGGTCCGCGGTCTTCTCTTCGTCTGTCCAGCGCAATCCACCGGTGACGCGCCAGCGCTCACTGATGTGCCAGATCGATTGGCCGAAAATAGCGACGGTTTGGGTTTCCAGCTTCACGTTGGCCCGGATGGAGTCACCCGGTTGCGCGACGAAAGCAATGCTCGGTACGCCCGGGGGCAGCAGGTCGCTGATACCCGGTTGTTGATTGGCCTGGCTGATGAAATCCTCGCCCAGGAATACAAACGGCGAACCATCGCCGCCCTGGGTGTTTGACTGGAAATAGAAGATACCCACCTGGTGGTCCAGTACTCCGCCCGTCGGGGAGGCGTAACGCAATTCCTGTGACAGGCTGTCGCCCTTGCTGGAGGCGTCGACATAGGACATCACGTCCAGCTGCGAGCGATCTACATCATAGCTCGCGGTGCCATCGGCTTTGCCCCATGCCGTAATGGATTTCAGGGAACCCCAGTCCTGGTCGTAATCCATCACCATCGACAAACCGTCGGCTTTGTTCTCGAACTTGTTGTCGACGTTCACGGCGATTTCGTGGTCGAAGGGATCGTTCTTGTCGATCGCCAGGCCGCGCGCCGCCAGTGCATTGTTGACGGAAATACCCTGCACGGAGTCCGCCGCGCAACAACTGGAGTTGCGATCGACATGCGAGCCTTTAAGCAGGATTCTCAGATCATCCGAGGGTTGATACAGCAATTTCGCAATGGCATTCCAGTCATCGGTGTTATTGAGGTCCTCACCCGCGCCGTTGTCAAAATAGCCGTCCTGCTGGTCGATGGTGCCGGTAATGCGGTAGGCAAGCGATTGGCTGAGCGGGCCGCTGGCGGCTGCCGTGAATTTCGTTAAATCGTACTCGCCGACGCTGGATTCCACATAGCCCTCAAATTCCTCCGGGTTGGGATCCTTGGTAAAGATGCTGATCGCGCCGGCATTGGTGTTCTTGCCATAGAGGGTGCCCTGTGGTCCCTGCAACACTTCTATGCGTTCGATGTCGGTCAAATCCGACATGCCAAGGCCCGAACGACTCAGGAAGACGTCGTCCACAAAAATCCCGACGGAGGGCTCAAGGGCTATGTCATTTTGCGATGTACCAATGCCGCGAATGCGAAATGACGCCGTATAAGGTTGGTTATTAATAAAAATGGTCAGGCTCGGCGTCAGTACCGCCAGGTCAACCGCATTGTTGATCCCTGCCTCCTGTATAACCTGCTCGCTGAAAGCGGTAACCGCCATCGGCACGTCCTGCAAACTTTCATTGCGCTTGCTTGCCGTGACGATGATCTCTTCCAGTGCCTTGGCCTGCGCTGCCACCTCAGTCGCAGCGCCACCCAGCACAAGTGCCGACAGCGCACGACACAATCTGTATCTGCGCCGGGCTTTGATTGTGTTAAGCACTGTCAAGCAGTTCATGCCTCGAGGGCAGCAATCACTTCCTCTACGCGGTTTGCAGGGCAGCGACTTCAGGGTAGGTTGCGTGCCACTGCTCAATCAGGTGGTTCTGGTTTATCTGGTTGGGGTGAAATCCGCGGACCAGATAGCGCTTGAATTCCGGCGCCGCCCAACTCCTGAAGCCGCCTGGGCCCCACATGAATCGCCAGGCATCGCGGATGTGCTGTAGCGAGGGGATCTTGCGGTCATGCCACAACAGCATTACCTGGGCGATAGCCATTTGTATCCAGAACGTGCGAAAGACGATCTTCGCGACCATGATTCGCTCTTTCTCTCTGTTCACTGCAGCCCGGTACACATCAAACGCCACCGCCTTGTGCTCTATCTCTTCCATGGCATGCCAGATCAACATCTCGCGCAGTGGGGAGTGGTTTTCGCCGCCCATGCCTGCTTCAGGGTTTTCCAGCGTCCACTGCGCCAGGGTGGCGGTGACATGCTCCAGCGCCGCGGTGATCGCCAGTTGCCGTCCCGGGTCGAGCCTGCGCCTGGCGGTATCGATGCGATTCTTGAAGTGCTTCTGGATCTTGTCCATAGCCATGCCGAGCGATTGTGCCTGGGCGTTGAAGTCCTCATGGATGCGGCTGTGGTGCGCCTCCTGGCCAATGAAACCGCGTATCTGCGCTTGCAGGACCGGATCATCGATATCCTTCTGGTAGTGGCGCACGGTGTCGATGAAAAACCGTTCACCATCGGGGAACGAGGCCGACAGCGCGTACATCAGCGTGCTGAGGATAGGGTTATCATGGAAGAAGTACTTCTCCCGCAGATTCATCATGTCGAAGGACATCCTGCGCGGCTTGATAGGTTTTGCGTTCATTGGAACTGTCTGCGCTGCCGTCATCGCTCATTCTCCTGCGTTGGAACTGCCTGTATACCCACCCCTGCCGTCTCCATCACGTGCGGCCTGCCAGGTCCCCTGGCTGGCGCCGTGAGACTTGTCCCGGGCCCAGTATAGATATCGGAAGGCCCACCTTACAGATAATCATATTATCTGTAAAGCGGCTTTTACTGTTCCCGGTGGACGCGGTAGCTGCCTGAAGCACTACCAACCCTGCTTGGGAGACCCCGAGGCTCAGGACTGGCGCAGGACACTTACGATATGGTGCAGATCCTCGCGCGTCACGGACTGGTGGATCGGCAGTTGGATACAGTTTCGCGAATACGTGTCAGCCACCGACCCCGGCACACGGTCCTGCTCGTCCCAGAAGAACTCACCAAAACGGGCCACGCTTACGCCGTGCGCACGCAGCCGCGCGGCCACGCCCGACGCGTCTTCACACAGCAGCGGGAAGTTGTAGGGCACAACTGTCTCGGGCAGTGTCGCAAACAGCGGTGCGATGCCGTCTATGCCATCGACGCTGCCCAACAGGTCGGCATAGTTGCGCCGCCGGATTGCGCAGACCTCAGCGTAGTTGGCCATGCCGAGCACTGCCCTGCACAGCCAGGGTGAATGCCACGCCTGGTAGGTCGGCGCGATCAGCCCTGGGTGAAAAGGACCGTCGACGCTGTCTTCCTCGGCGGGGGCAGCCGCGTCCGCGGCGATCATAGGCGGCGCCGTCACTGGCCGGCCTTTGAGCCGGGACCACAGCCAATCCTTCAATCCCAGCAGGGCGTCAAGGGTGCGATTGGGATGCCGGCTATCGCGCCGCATTTCCACCGTGTTGAGGGCCGACTTGGCCTGGAAAAAGAGTGGGGACGCTGGCCGGCGCGGTTGCCGGGCTATCAGGATTTGGTTGTTGAAGCGGATGGCGCCGCCGTCCGCCACCGGAAAAAACTTGTAATAGCTGGCGACCGCGACATCTCCCCGGCTCCCGATCCCGGCCCCGTCGCACGAACCGAAGAAGGCATGGGCGCAGTCCTCGACCAGGAAAAGACCGTGTGCATCACACCGCCGCAATGCCGCCAGGGGCGTGGGGAAACCAAAGTAATGCACGGCGATAACCGCCCTCGCCTTCGGTCCCAACCGGCGCTCGAGGTCGCCCAGGTCGATGGAGCAGTCCGGCGCGACGTTGAACCACACCGGGACCAGGCCGAGTTTGATGATGGGATAAATCATCACCGGACAGTGATAGGCCGGGACCAGCACCTCTGATCCCGGGGCCAGGCCGAGCGAGCGCAGTGCAATTTCAATGGCGCTGCGGGCATTGAGCGTGCCGCTCACGGCGCCCGCGTCGCCAAACGAGGGGAAACCGGGCCCGGGAGCAACCGGCGGTTTCGGCCCGCTACGCAGCGCCGGGTAGAGCGGGATTCGCCGCAGGGGCGCGTTCATTTGGACCTCAGGCTGTTCCAGATCGAGCGCACGTCCTGGAAGGTATGGCGACTGAAAAACCAGAAGTAGCCGACGTAGACCAGGCCGCCGAAAATAATTCCAAACGCCAGGCTGCCCACCGATGGCTCGTCCCCAAAGAGTGCGTACTTGACGATCACGGTAGCGAACAGCATCAGCGTCGCGCCGGTAAGTGCAGGCCTGACCTTCAGCAGCGTGGAGGCGACGCTGACTTCAACCTCGCGTGCGACCGCCCGGATCAGATAGATGAAGAGCACGGGATAGACGAGCAGCCAGGAGACCGCCACGCCATCGACGCCGTACTGTGACGAGATCAGGAACCCGGCGGGCAGGAGGACAGCCGACAACACGGAATAACGGACCACGTCCCGTGTATTCCCGCGCGCCTTGAGGATAACGAGGAAGATACCCGAATACGCCAGCAACAGACCGAGCACCGTGAACACCTGCAGGGCGAACAGGCTCGGCAGCCACTTGGGCGAGAGAATAAGCACTACAACCTCGGGCGCGATGGCCAGTATCCCGAAGAACACCGGGAAGAACATGACCGCTACCACGTAGCACACATGGTAATAGTAGCGCTGGAACTCCTTGAGGTCCTCTTGCAGCGTGGCGAACAACGGAAACATAACCTGCTGGATGATTTGAATCCCCTTGGTGACGGGGATGCGCGAGACGGTCATGGCGACGGTGTAATACCCGAGCGCCTCCTGCCCCAGCACGCGCCCGACGATCAGCGAGTCGCTTTTGTTGCTCACATATTCCAACATATAGTGCCAGGTGACGGGCAGCCCATAGCGCAACAGTTCGCGTGCACTGGCGAGGGAGAATACGAGCTTCGGCCACCAGCGCGTGTAACCGATGATCAGGATGGCCAGCACCGCATCCTTTGCCAGTTCACCCATGACCAGCGCCCACACCCCATAGCCGCTCAGGGCCATTACCAGACTGACCACGAGGGCAACAATAGCCGCCGCGAACTCGAACTGGGAGCGCCGCTTGAACTCAAAGCGGCGTGCGAGCAGGCGCTGGGGAATCTCCTTGGCACTGAGAAAGATCAGCGACAGGCCGATCACCCGAATGATGTCAACGAGATTCTCGTCGCCGAAAAAACCGGCCCAGACGTGGGCCAGTTCCCACGTCAGGATATAGAGCAGGATTGCGAACAGCATGCAGATCCAGAACGCGGTGCTGGTATCGCGGTCGTCAATCTCCGCCTTTTGCAGGATGGCCTCGCCGATGCTGAGGTCGAAGAAAATCGACACGAACAGCTTGTAGGCGAGTGCTATCGCCATCATCCCGTAATCTTCCGGCGACAACAGGCGGATCAGCAGAATCGTGACGCCCCATGACAGCATCTGGCTCAGGAACTTGATGCTCCCGACCCAGAACACGCTCTTGATGGCTAAACGCTGAAGGTCTTGCATGTGCTACCAGTAGTTGACTGTAGTGTGTCCATCACGCGTCTGCCTCATCCGACTCAGGCTTGTCTGCGGCGGGCGGCGCCGGGCGACGCAGTGCGCGCAGCATGTTGACGCCCTTGCAGAACACGGCATGCCGGTAGCAATTGATATGGTATAGCTGGCGCAGGCGCACGGCCCATTGTTGCGCCCTGGGCGTGGCGGCGCCGTAGTATTCGATCACCTTGACGTCGGGCATCAGGAAGGCGCGCTGGTGGAGTTCGTACATCATCAGCAGCCCTGGCGAGTAGTCGCTCATTTCCTCGGCGTAGGCAATCTTCAGGATGATCAGCATGTCGCCGCCACGGATGGTGATGGCCGAGGCGACCACTTCACCGTCGAACTGCAATTGAAAGATTACGGCCCGGCCCTGTGCCGCAAAGTGATCGAGCATCTCGACATAGAACTGGCCGCTGGGATGGTGCAGGTCAACGGCGGTGCCGATCTCGCCCTTCCAGCCGCGCTGTTCGAGGATGCCATAGACCTCTACCGCACGCGGCAGGTCGGCGCGCTCGTGCACCTCGACCAGTTGGTGCGCGATGCCCTGTTGGGCCAGGCGATTCGTTTTCTTGATGATATTGCGCTTGAGGTTCTTGCTGCGCTCGCGCCAGTACTCTTCGAACGGCCGGTCCGTGGGAATCTGCAGGGTTTCGTAATAGTCGATGCGTTCGGTGCGGTCCGGATACCGTTCCGCCCGGACCGCCAGGTGGAAAGGGTCCAGCTTGTTGAATGAAAACAGTATCGCGTAGCCCGGCAGGGCCCGTATAAGGTCGGCGATGGCGTCATCGGCGCTGCCATGCGCATCGTCTGGGATAAGGCCAAACGTGAAGGGACCGGTGTTCGGCCGGAACGTGCCCCACACCCCGGCGCGATCGCGCTGCAGCAACACCATGCCCCCTGCGCCGTCCTCGCCGCGGCGCGCGAGCAGGATATCCGGCGTACCAAAATGGGCGAGCAAGGGTTCGACATAATCCGGGCTGGCCAACGGGTGATCGCAACCGAGCACCTCGTGCGCCAGTCGCTGCCAGGCCGCGCGGTGGCGCGAAAAGTGTGCTTGCGCCGATTCAAGGCGCCACAGGTTCGGCATGATCCGGAGTCAGCCTGAATCGGACTTGCGGTCGACGGTGGGCCGGGATTTCTGGACGGCGGGGCTCGCCGTGCGCGGACGGAACAGTTCGCCGAGACGCTTGCCGCGCAACAGATGTACCCGCAGGTGGCGCGCGAGCAGGTGCAGTGCGGGCCCCGGGTCCTCCCAGGAGAAGTAGGCGAAAATGCGCCGACCACGCAGTGACTGCAACCACTGCCATGGCGACAGGCGTCCCTGTGCGTAGTAACCACCGCGTCCGAAGACCGCGAACAGGTCGCGATACAGGTCGATCCAGAGGATGCCGACTTGTTCGTTTTTGACGGGAGGCGGAGGCGATCCCAATACGTCCTGGTAGGCGATGTATTCCATGTTCACGCCACAGAACGCCGAGAGCCGGGTTTGGGTCGTGGCGCGTGCATTGATCTCGACGAATTTCAGTTGCCCGTCGCGCGCGTCGCGCTGTATCTCGGCCTCGGCCAGGCCGTTGTAGCCGAGTCGGCGCATCAGGTCGAGATACATCTCCACCAATTGCGGGTCGGCCACCGTCTCACAGACACAGGCATTGCCGAAGTCAGTGGGCAGGATGCGCACCTTGCGGTAGGCATTGAGCCCCAGCGGTTGCGCATCCGCGTTGAAATAGCCGTAGATCAGATAACGCTCGGACCCGAGTATCTGCTTCTGCAGGATGATCGCGGGCTCCTCCTCCCGGACGCGCAGGTAGGTCGCGATCAATTCCGCCGCGGAGTTCACCGCCAGGCACTTATTGCCGAATACAGTCGAGAAGGTCTGGGACTGCGACGGCTTGATGATGTAGGGATACTCCAGGGTAGGCGCAATGGCCTCTACCTCGGCGAGTGATGTGGGCGACAAGGTGTGGGCATAGGGTGCATCGAGCGAGTCCAGCAGCGGATAGAACGCGGTCTTGTCGGTCAACGCCAGCGCCACTTCGTAGGACGGGAGCGGCATCAGGTAGTAAGGTTCCAACTCAGCGCGATGGCGAAGCAATACCATCAATGGCTCATCGCCGTTGACGAGCAGCACGGGCTTGGGCGAGATGTGTTTCCCCAATTCCACCAGCGTCGCGATGAAGGCGGTCTCCTCTGTCGCAAACACGGGGCTCAGCAGTGGTGTTACATAGCGCGATCTGAAGGTGAAATTATCCGGGTCCGAGGCGACCGCGATCACCGAGATCCCTTCGCGACCCAGGTTGACCATTATCCCGTAACTGTTTGCATCGCCGGTATTGACCACCACGGCGAGCGGTCGCTGCGACTTGCCCCGGGCTTGGGCGACGACCTGCTCTATAGTGAGGGCGGGTGTGCGGCGGGCCATGGGTGACTACTCCGGGGTGATAGCAGGTGCGGTAATAAGATTTTGGCGGAAGTATAAAGCAAAAGTATAAGACGGAACTACAAGACGGATAAAGGGGGCCATGAGGGAAATTTTCCTCGAGGCTCCAAATGCGTCACAGGAATGAGCCTGAAGATGACCACCGCATGTGCTCAAGTTGCTCTCGCATTGATCCCTATGCTCGCGACAACACATTACTCTCCCTCTGGCGAATGCCATACGAGGGACTGCGGTGTGTGCGGGAGTCAGGCGTGGCGCGCGGTCACTGCCTCGATCACTGCCTCGATCACTGCCTCAATCACTACGGCGTGTACCAGATCGATGAGGTCCATGCGCGCTCCTGGTGTGTCATCGGCACTTCCGGCGGCATCTTGATGGCGAACCGCAACGCGTCGTAGGCAGTCCAGCGCGGGGTGGGGATTTCAATGGCGCGGGCATAATAGAACGCGCGCTCCGCCGGATCGAAATCCGGATCAGTCCACACAGCGGCAAGCCCGTCGGCGCCGATATCGTTGGTCCAGCTCGCCGTGGCGACGTCGACGGTATTGCCGACCGGCGGCAGCGCGCCGTTTGCATCCAGCGTGCGTGATTGCGGGTCGCTCCAGGTCACGTTGTAAATCTTCTCGTGCGCAGTGTTGTCCTTGTCGGTCCAGCCCTTCACGATCTGGATGCGGTCGAGATTGCCGCTCAGCGGGTCTTTCATCGCCGCCACCAGGAAGCTTGGCGCTTTCGCATCCTCAGTAGCCTTCGTCAGAGTGCCGCCCATGGGCACGCCCCTGGCATATCCCACTGCGGCCAGATCATTCGCCGCCGCATCCTCAGAGGTAAAATCCCAGCCGCCGAACAGGCGCACCGTCATGCGCGTGCCGGAGGTGGCGTACACTTCCTTGCGCATCATCGCGTCCCACAGCGCCTCGCGCGTGTTCTCGGTGGCCCACACCGCCGCGTAGCCGGCCGCGGTGTACTGGTAGGTGTAGCGCGTTTTGCCGAAGCCCTGTTTGGACACATGGTCCCAGCGGTTTTTGCTTGGCTCCTGGTTCACATGCTTGCCGAAGAAATTGTTTTCCTCGATCGAGCTGAGGGAGTTATGCACGTCGGTGCCGCCGATGAAGCCGAAGTTGAACGGATTCACGCCGAGCGTCTTCTCGTACTTCAGGCCCTGCAGCAAACCGCTGCGCAGGTAATTGGTCGGCATCATCTCGCGGCTCAGCGGTTTATCTTCCAGCGTGAGGTTGCCATATTCCCAGCCGGCGATGCCAAAATCAGCAAACTCGTCGTTCGGCGAAATCAGCGGATGTGTCTCGCTGTTGCCCTTGGTCTGCATCATCTCCTGCAGCACCTCGAAGCGCGCGCGGCGCTCGGCGTAGTCCTTCGTCAGCGGCTTGCCGGCGAAGTCGACCAGTTCGAACATGCGGCCGTTGGACAGGTTCGCATTGTGTGGAATCGCCAGCATCCTGCCGCCGGTCTTCTCCTCGTACTTGGCCATCCACTCCCACAGCTTCTCCGGGTCCTCGCTCTGCCACGCAGAGAACGGCATGACCTGGCTGGCCTTGTCCTTGTTGTCGCGAAACAGGATGTTGCGATGCAGGTTGTTGCCGCCGGGCACGGAGGTCCATTCGTAGCCGATCATCGCGGTGAAGCGACCCGGATCGTTGAATTTCTCTGCGGTGTCCAGGTACTCCTGCCACACGGTTTTCATGATCGGCCCGACCACTTTCGGATCCTTTATCGGCGCTGGAAGCTTATTGTTGGCCTGTGCCGAGATCAACTCGTTCATCGTGTCCCCTGCCTCCTTGCCGCCCGCCTTCATCGCTGCGCCCGAACGCATCAGCGTGGGGTCCGAGGCAAACGCTGCATTACCGTTATACACCTGGTACATCAGCCCGAGGCCCTCGGCATGATCGGTGAAAACGAGAAAGTCCATCGGGCGCGACAGGCGCACCGGGACGCCGGTGGAAGACACCACCTCTTCGCCTAGCGCAAAGCGGTACGCCTGCTCCGGCGTCAGGCGGTCGCCCGCCATGAAGGCACCGCCTGAATTCGACGTGTGGTGATGGGTGTCGCCGAAGAACACGTGGGTGGGTTGCGCGGTATTCGGATACACGGGTTGCGGAGTCGCCGGGCCCTTGCCGTCCGCAGAGTGCGCAGCTTGCGCATTGCCCTATAGCGACTGGAGAGCCAGCGCGAGCGCTGGCACTACCCAGTGCGCTCAACTTCATGGTGCTGGAACTAAATGCTGATGGTTTCATCACATACTCCGAAAGTATATTGTGCGATATCCGGATGCAGCTGGCTGCATGTCAGCGATGGGCTGTCGTGCCGCGGGACGCATCGATCACGCTAGTTTTTGTTCCTGAAGCGGATCTACCAGTCTGTCACCGAGGATGAGGCGCTGCTGGTGCTGGACCAGTCTGCTGAACGATGAGATGAAACGTGCCGGACGATCAGTCGCTCCTGCCGCAGTCACTGGCACCACCTGAACGCCCTGTTCGAGTACCCGGCCGAAGTCCGCAGGGTCATCGCCATCGAGTCCCTGAACAGCGTGATCCGCAAAGCCGTAAACAAACGCAAGCTGTTTCCGACGGATGACTCGGCGATGAAGGTGGTGTATCTGTCAATCCGGGAGGCGTCAAAGACACGGACCATGACGATCCGGAATTGGAGGGCAGCACTCAAGCGGCTTATGATCAACTTCGAAGACCGGCTGATCAACTATGTTTAACTCAGACGGTTACACAGAAATTTTTACAGGCTCGACCGATAACTGTGAGATCAGGTCGCGACTACTACATTTAAGACAGTTGAAGCGCCAGCCGGGAGCGTCCTTTTTTAATCTTCACGGATCATTGCAACACCCTGTGGTTTGTAGAGCGCTTACAGTGTAGAGACTCGACTATTGAATGAACTCACAACATACCATTTCTTGCTTTGGGTCTATGTTGTTCACCCGCCTAACCTAGCGTGGGCCTACCACTTGCTAACAAATGTTAACGAAGCGATTGCAGTTGGCGCTTCGAATGAGTTCTGCCATGCAACGGCATTGATCGTTTGAATGTGTTTCCCGCTTCGAACGACATTGGCTTTACTAAACATTTCATTATCACCGCGCGTAGGCCGGAGATAGACCGTATTGATGGACAACAGGGTGCATTCCTGACTATTTGAAGCCTTTATGGCAGCTAGCGTCCCGGTCAATTCAAGAACGCCGGATACTACTCCGCCGTGCCAGGCGCGCAATAGCGGGTTTCCCGTAAAAATGTCCCGCCACTGGGTCACGCACTCGATGTCTCCCTCTGCAGAGACTATCTTTGTCCCGTAATTGAGTGCATAAGGCGATTGTTCAATAAACTGACCAAGTAGCTTGGTGTTCATAAACTGTACCATGTCAAAATGCTGAATTCAGAGCAGGTCCCGGGGTGCCAACTTTAAAAATTCCGATGGCATGACAGTACGTGATCAGTGTATCTAATGATAAGACCGCAGCGCGAACGTAGGCAAAATCTCCCGACTGTTGATAGCAGTGCGCCTCCACTGTCATGTCCTGTCCCGGTTCGGGTTGGTGGATGTGATCTATTCTCAGGTTTACAGTGGCTATAGCCGATGGCTCCGTAAGACTGAGCATGACGGCAAACCCACATGCACTATCTATTGCTGTTGCCAGCGCAGTTGTGTGAAGCGCTCCATTTTCGGTTGAGTTGGCGTGTTTTGGCCGGAACGGTAGAAGAAGCTTTACAACATTTCCGTTTATCTGTCGTAGCTCTAAACCCTGGTCATGATGCGCGCCAACTCGACTGGAAAACAGGTCGTATAACTGTTGCATATGATTTGGAATCATTTCACTTATTCCTTCCAAGCTGAAATGAGTACGCAAGCGATTAAGCCCTGCTTTAGCGTCCGCAGTTAGCGTATACACTACGGGTACCACAAAAAGAGTGAGTAGGGTCGAAGAACCTAACCCCCCGATAACAATAATGCCGGTAGATGAGCGCAATTCCGCTCCGTCGCTTGTTGCCAGCGCCGTTGGAATCATGCCAAAGATGGTGGAGAACGCTGTCATAAGAACGGGTCGCAGCCGCAACTGTGCCGATTCAATCATTGCTTCCTTTGCCGTCAGGCCTCGTGACATCGACTGGTTAGCCTGATCTACCAGCAGAATGCCGTTTTTCATGACCAGACCCATTAAAGCCACCATGGCGATTTGTGTTGTTGCGGAGAGCTCGGAGTTGGTCAGGGCTAAGAGGGTAAATGCACCTACGAATGACAATGGTGCGGTGAGCATTATGGCAATAGGGTGTACGAAGCTCTCAAACTGACTTGCGAGAATCATATATAAAATGAGCAGAGCCAGCATGAAGGCGAACAATAATGAGCTGGCGATCTCCCTGACCTGTTCAGAAGCGCCGAGGTACGTTGTATGATAAGCCGGCTCGAGATCTATATTCGCTAAAATCTTGTCCATTTCTTCTAGTAGCTCACCTGTAGCGATACCGGCCGGTGCATTGCCTGACACAGAAATCTTTCTGGCACGATTATACCTATCGATCTGCACCGGCCCATCCGTGATAGAAACATCAGCGATACTTCCGAAAGTCGACTAGGCTGCCGTCCGAGGATCGAAATTGAATCAGGTCAAAGGTGCCAATATGATCTCGATACTCCTTGTCGTATCTGAGTCTTATGTCGTATCGATCACCGTGTTCTTCATAGCTCGCAACATCCTTGCCGCCCATTGTTGCGCTGATGGCACTTGCGATACTGTGCACGGGTATGCCAAGTGTGGCCGCACGGTCACGGTCTATACTCACTTGAATCTCGGGCTTGCCAGATTCGTAACTGGATTTGATATCACGAAACTTACCTGATTCTTGCATCGCTTGAGTTATGCGTTCGGCATAGAGTTGGAGCTTGTCGAGATCAGGCCCACTAAGCGCCATATCGATGTCGCTGCCAAAGAAGCCACCGCCGGATATCCAAGGCACCTGAGTCATCGTGACGTGCTTGGCCTGGGGCACCGCTCTGGTTAAGCCGATACGAACTTCATCCATGATCACATTTTGATGAATGTTGCGTTCTTTTTTGGGTGTCAAGCCAACATAAAACCCAATCTCATTGGTTCTTACCTGTGCGCCTGAACCGATTACGACAAGTACAAGCTGAACATGCTCGAATTCTTTGATCGTCGCACTTAACTCAGAGGCCAGGCGCTTTGACTCTGCTACTCCGGTTCCTAGCGGAAGTTCAACAGTAGCAAGAAACTCGCTTCTGTCAGTTTTGGCTGTGAATGACAGTGGCACTTTCCCTGCATAATAGACGCCAGTAGCAACAGCCATCGCAGCCACAATAAGCACTAGCCACCTTGCAGATAGTGCAGCTTGGACTGCGGCGGCATATCTAGTTTCCAGGTTGGAGTGCGCGGTTTCAACAACGTGAAATACTGCGCTTTTATTGATATTCCGTTTGAGCAGTCTGGAGCAGAGCATGGGCGTCAATGTCAGGGAAACTATCAAAGAAATCCCGACTGCTACCGCTACGGTAACGCCATATTGGTACATAAATACCCCAATAAGGCCTTCAGTGAAAGAAATAGGCAGGAAAACGGCCATCACTGCAAATGTGGAGGCAACGACTGCCGAAGCGACCTTTCTTGTACCGTTCGAAGCAGCCGCGGCGGGTTCTTGCCCTTCTTCAATTTCTTTATATATGGATTCCAGAACTACCAGGGCGTCATCTACCAGAAGGCCAACGCACAAGGAAATCGCAATAAGCGACATCATGTTTAGTGAGAAATCCAGTACGTAAAGCGCAAAGAAGGTGGGAATAAGCGCGGTAGGAATGGCCGTAGCGACGATAATAGTCGCGCGCACATTCAGAAGGAAAATCAGCGTAACCACAACAACGAGCACAATGCCCAGTATGATATCGAATGAAACGTCTTGAACGGTGGATTCGATGAACCTTGAATTATCCCTGACGGGCGTTAAGGAAATGTCGGAAGGTAGTTCAGTCTGTATTTTTTCGAGCTCTTTACTGACGGCGCGAGCCACATTGACAGTGTTTGCACCGCTTTGCTTTCGTATCTCAAGACTGATGCCAGTTATTCCATTCAGTTCGGCGTAACTTCGCTCATCTTCAAGCCCGTCTTCTACTCTCGCCACATCCCTCAGTCGGACTAATGATAGATCGGAGCGAGAAATTGTAATGTTTTTCAACTCTTCGAAGCTCGTAACCTCTCCAAGTGTCTTAACCGTAAACTCAGAGCTCCCGCCTTGGTATTCAAGTCGTCCACCCGCGATGTCCACATGCTCTCGTCTTATGGCGGAGGATATGTCGTCGACACTAATACCATAGCCACGCATCCGACTAGCATTAAGCCAAACTCGGACTTCTCTTTCACGACCTCCGACAAGTTGAACGCTGCCGACACCGGGGACTCGCTGGAGCCTTTCCTTTACAGTATTTTTAGCAACTTTTGTTAACTCGCCTGGTGGGAGAGGGCCAGAAAGAATGATAGACACTATCGGCTCGGAGTCTGGGTCGAGAATCGTAACCAGTGGTTGCTTCGTTCCCTCTGGTAAAAACGGCAGAGCCCTGGCGGCCTTGTCTCGAACCTCCTGCGATTTTAGATTCACGTCTTCTTCCAGTTCGAACTCCAGGATTATCTGCGAATACCCGTCTGCGCTCGCTGAGCGAAGGCTGTCAAGTCCCCTATGGCAAAGAGTTCTTCTTCCAAACGATCTGTCACTTCTGTTTCTATCGTGGCTGGAGATGCTCCATCCAGAGTGGTTTCAACAGTGACAATAGGAATGTCAACATGGGGGAACAAGCTCATGTTGATACGCGGTAGCGATATGGCGCCAAGCAATACTAATGCTCCGACGAACATTATGGTCATTACGGGACGGCGAATGGCGAGATCAGCTATCCACATTAGGGTGGCGTATCGACCGTGACAGGGTAGCCCGGTTCCAGAGTGTGACGTTGCTTGTCTGCAATAATATTTGCACCGGGATCAAGTTCAGAAAGTAGTTCCAACCTTCCATCACTCAACTCTTTTACCGTCAAATCAACACGTTTGGCTTTTCTGTCCTCCATTACCAATATATGCGTATCCTGCCCAATGCCGATTATTGATTCTGGTGGAAGAATCTGAGCGTAGTGGGGTTCTGGATAAAGTTCGACTTCTACAAACAGCCCCGGCTTAATTAGATAGTCGGGATTGGCGATACCAATACGTACTTCTATAGTGCGCGTTTTCAAGTCGTGAGAATCGTTTATCAGAACCACGCTTGACTCTAACGTTTGATCGAGGCTAGGAATATGAACAACGCCACGCATGCCAGGACTAATTGATGCGAGATGAATTTCCGGTACGAAAAGCACTACTACAACGATGTCGATCTTTTGTATTTGAAGCACTGGACTTTCTGAACGCATTACCGAAGGCACAAAGGAGCCTTCATCAACAAAACGCTTCGTGATTACACCGCGAAACGGAGCCTTTACAAACGAGTCATCCAAATCCTGTTGAGCGGCTGAGAGATTGGTCTCAGCGACCCCCAGCTGGGACATAGACACTGAAACACGAGTCCGTCGGTCGTCCAGCTGCTCCTGGGAAAATGCCTCCCTTTTACTTAACTTGATTGCGTTGTCTAAATCTCGCTGAGAATCCTCAAGTTCGGCTTGGGCTAGATCTCGCGCATGAGTTAGACGCGCTACAGAGAGTTCGAACTCCCGTTGTCGCAGGCGAAGTAGGGGATCGCCCTGTTCGACACGATCACCAACTTTTACAAAGATCTCTTCGATCAGCCCGCCAACAAGAGGCACGATACTCGTTGTCTTGTGCGCAACCACTGTACCTGTCGAATATATGGGTTCGCTGATCTGAGTCTGTTCCAATTTCCCGATCTGGACTTGAGGTGGGGAGCTGCCGTGGTTTGACTCTGGGCTGTCTGTTGGAATCGTGGTTGAATGGTCACAGGCTGTGAGCATTATCGAGAGATAGGCAGCTAGTAGGATTGTATGGAGCTGTACGCGTGTGAACATGTCTTCCATAAAGCGCTTAAGCAGTTGACTAGCTTCTACATATAATTTAATTATGTAACTGTAGTTACTATGACTAGGATAATCAATATTACAATGAAAAGTCAACACACTCAGGGAAAGCAGTTTGCGCAACATCACGTGAGCACTCTGGCGCACGAGATTAGTTTACTGGTAGCCAAGATATTTAACCGTCAGGTCCGAGAATTTGATCTAACTCGTAGTCAGTGGCAGGTTCTCTATTTGCTATATACAGAGGGGCAACTAACGCAGACACAGATAGCCGAAAGGCTGATGATGGCGAAACCTCCGTTGGGCAAGATTATTGATCGTCTGCAGGACGGGAGCTGGGTTGAACGCATGCCAGACGAGACCGATAAACGCGTGAAGCGCGTTGTACTCACAGATAAGATCCGACCTTTGCTGCGTAAGTTGGAGAACGTTGTTGAACAGATTGAGGACATTGCTTTGGAGGGCATCCCGACCAAAGAGCGCGATAAGTTGGCTGAGCAGTTGCGACTTGTGCGCTCCAATTTACGTCGAGCTGTATAGAGGAGAGGGGCGCACCCGCTGCGGTTTGTGAATTAACGGCATCATCAGACGGCAATTCGGATTCACCAAGATGCACTATCTTGGTCTGGACAAGCGTGCTCATCGCCTGTTAGTAGCTTGCGCCTTGAGCAACGTGGCCATGGCGAAGAAGGCGCTTTTGAGGCGATGCAGTTCGAGTTTGCAGGCAAGTTTTGCCTGAAATAGGGAGATGGAGTGAATAGGCGTCGAAATACGGAAAAAACTTTCGATTTCCTCACGGAATCTGGAAAATGGTAGTGCGATTTAGACGATGGGAGGAATATTTTCATGCAGTTTTTGATATGCACCGATTAATCGGATGATCTCTAAGTGAGGAAGGCATCATTGTCGAAGTGGATCGTGATTTTGATATTTTGTTTGCTCCGCTCAACCCGGAGAGAACTATTCTCGGTGCGCTGTGTACTGGCGTTGGTAATTACGCGATTGAGCAAGCGGTGGCTTACGCCTGCGACGCCGCTTTGCAATGTGTTGGCGGCAATCGTTTTACCAAGGAGTACGGTATATTCGATCTTTGCCGATTAACCCATTAGCCCGCTTGCTGCGAACCGCGCAATTAAATCGTGAAATTATTTTAAGTTATATTGGTGAGAAAGTGCTTGGAATGCCACGATCTTGCTAAGCTGCAGGGCCACACACGATTCAAGTGAGGACGTGATATGAAATACGGAATAATTCTGGGTTCACCCACGTTGGCGGAGTTACTACAAACCGCTAAACGCGCCCATGGATATTGATGAGCTGTCAGGCGGGCGCATGATTCTTGGCCTCGGCAGCGGCACCAAACGTATGAACGAGGACTGGTATTCCATGTCTTTTGACGGTGCGCCGGCGCCGCGATTCGAAGATGCAATTGGTCTGATCAGGGCCGCATTCGCTGCCCAGCATGGGGCGGACTGCACTACAGTGGGCCACATTACAGTGTAAAAATACCGCTGTACTCGCGACCCAACGCCGCTCGCGAACAAATACCCGTCTGCCTGGCCGCAGTGAACAAGGGCATGATCAGGGCAGCAGCACGTACCGGAGACGGCCTGATCGGGCACCCTGTATTTACCCGGGACTGGATTAAAAATACCGTCAACCCGGCACTACAGGGTAGCAAGTGCAAGCTTTACCCTTATGTCATGACGTCAATTGCCGACTCAACAGAGCAGGCTCGCGCAGAAGCCAAAGCCCAGATCGGTTTCTACTATACGACACGCCTCTATCATTCGATCCTGGAACCCCTGGGCTGGGTCGGGCATGGCGAGAATTGTGCCAACGCCTTTCGCAAAGGTGACTTCAAGGGCGTGGCCGACGCCGTAACCGATGAAATGGTCGATGCAATTGCCATCACGGGAACACCGGATGCTGTGCGCGACCAGTTAAAACAATGGGACGGCCTGGCAGACGAGGTCATACTCTACCCTCCGAGTATTGGTATTGCACCCGGACGTGTGCAAGAAAACCTTGACGCCATGATTGATACCTTCGCCAGCTGAATGTAATCCCGCCGGGCTTCGACCTACTGGAAGCCGGCCCTGCCGTGATCGGATTGCGCCGGGTAACGATCGGGCCTGCTCTCGCCATTTCTTGCTGCTGACACTTGTAGTCACCATAGAAGATATGCACCAATTTTCGCAAGGCAGAACCCAGTGCGTACATTTTGGGATTGCCCGCTTTCAGCAATCGCTCGTATAGAGTCTGCACATCCAGTAGCGAATCAGTACAAGCCGGTCTCTTAAATATTAAAAAAGATAGGTTCGGCCAGCGTCCAGAGTTCACATCTGAAAGCAGAGATGTCTCATGAGAGACGTTATTGCCCCAGTACAGCAGAACTCTGGACGCTGGCGTTGAACCTGCATCCTGGTTATTTTTGCGACTGCATGATTGACGGTATGATTAGTAGTTCTATGTATTTTTTCAAATCCTTGGTCGATCTCTGGAATTGACTAGGCATGGTTATTAAAGAAACAACAATTCGACTTAACCAATCTGTGAGCATTGATTCGGTCAGCCCTGGACGCAATTGAGCCGACCGCTTAATAGCTTTGTAAAAGGGGATACAAATTTCTGTCGCAAGATTTTGAATAACATCCGATGACACGATTAGGCGACCGGAATACAATCCTGCCTTTTCATTGAAGATCATGGTGTACAAGGATGTGCGTGGAAAGTTTTCCACTACAAAGACTATACAATTTATGAGAATGTCTTCGGGCTTGCTGGCTTTGTCGATAATGGCGAGGAGTTGGTCCTTAAAATCTTGAAACTCGCGAAGAAATAATTGTCCGTAAATATCTTCCTTATTGCGAAAATTGCGATAAACAGTTGCTCTACCTACCCCGGCCCTCGCCGCAATATCGTCTATCGATATCTTGGCAATGTTGTCGCCGGTGATACATTCCAATGCAGCATCCAAGACTGAGGATATGCTCAGCGCCTTAAGCCGTTGTTGTTCCGTAATTTTGGCAACTTTAACCATAGTTTCCCTTTCCAGTCAGACTTCAACAATGTTGTTAACAAGAACCGACTTCTTGAGCGTTCTGAGCAGGATATTACTTCAATCCTTGACATGAGACAAAAAACTAAATATTGTATCGTCGATAGATATTATTTAAATGTGTATCACGTATCTGGTCACGCTTGTCTCGATCCTACCGGATAAACCGAGGTGTGCATAATGAGCGAAAAATTTCCGTTTCTATCCGCTGACTACGCGACTACTCCGCAACCTTTTTGGACTCATCTTCGGGAAACTGACCCTGTCTATTATTCCGAAACGTATGGATTCTGGGTGATTTCCAAACATGCCGATATTTTAGCAATCGCTAAGGACCCGATCACGTTTTCCTCCAGCGCTGGTCCGGGAGGTGGTTTGACAGCCGAATTGTCATCTGAAGAAAATGCCGGTATCGGCTTTTTGCCCATGATACAAAAATGATCCTCCGGAGCATACACGAATACGCTTACTGTTCACCAAGGCATTCACGCCGAAACGAGTTTCCTTAATGGAGCCGCAGATTAATGAGATCGCTGAGTCATTGATGGATGAAATCAAGCAAAAAGTGTCCAGCGGTGCTGAGTTGGATCTCGTTGACGATTTTGCAAGTCCCCTCCCAGTTATCGTTATTGCCAAGATGATGGGAATTCCAATTGAAGAACGTCATCGACTAAAAATGTGGTCAGATTCCATGGCGATTGGCCTTGGTGAGGGCTACTCTTTAAGCAACAAGCAAGTTCGATGTCCGAAATGTCAAAAAGCATGCAAGAAATTGTTAAACAAGCCCGTTTAGACCCGCAGAACGACACACTTATAGGAGCGATGGTACACGCAACCGAAGATGGGGAAAGCCTTCGTGATGATGAACTCTTGGGTCTCTGCAAGTTGCTCTGGTTGGCTGGCAATGAGACTACAACTAATTTGATCAGTAATGGCGCAGTATTTTTATTGGATAACACTCATATTCTTGAACAGTTGCGGTCCGACAAATCTTTAATCCCTGATTTTGTAGAGGAGATGTTGCGTTATAACGGTCCGGTCATGGGGCTATTTCGCACTGCAACTGTAGATGTTGAAATTCAGGGTAAGCAAATTAGGGCGGGTGACGCAGTCTGGTTGCTATTTTCATCTGGTAACCTGGACAGTGACGTTTATGATGAAGCTGATAAGTTCGATTTGCACCGGAGAAACAAGGATCATCTGGCCATGGGCAAAGGAATACATTTTTGCATAGGCTCTTCATTAGCAAAACTCGAGGCAAAAGTGGCTTTTGAGTGGCTCGTGGACGTATTGCCACATATCGAACTAAAGTTTGAGCGGGGAAAACGTATACCCGTGCCCGTGCTTAGTGGATGGGTTAAACTGCCCATGACAATAGACGGCAAGGGATTCGTGGCATAGACCTCTCATACACCCGGCATCATATTTCTGGCAATAGCGTCCTGCTCTTCAATGGAGGTAATGTCCCTTGCAGCCCAAAAGCAGCGTCCACAGGATTCTAGGGAACCGCTGATTTACCGACAGATTCTGGTTGAGCTGAGATTGCCCCTACTGCATCCAAGTTTCGTTGAGAAATCTCTCTGTGCGCGCAGGGAAAGGGGAAACTGATGACCCACTGATACGCCCCGGCTGGGTGGGTGCGGATTATCTCATCGCATAGGGTCGCCATCGACAATGCCGCAGCCTCTCACGAGCGGATGCCGCACTAGGGACCGAGGCAGGTGCGGGAGTCAGGCGTGGCGCGCGATCTTTCAGGCATGTACCAGATCGACTAGGTCCACGCGCGCTCATGGTGTGTCATCGGCACTTCCAGCGCCATCACGATGGCGAACCGCAGCGCGTCGTAGGCCGACCAGCGCGGCGTGGGGACTTTGATGGAACGGGCGTAGTTGCACCCCCTGTACCCAATCACCTTCGAACCCTTCAGACCGTAGAATGCGATATACAGGTAACAGAGCACAGGCAGGCAAATGGCCAGCTGAATGCCGACAGCATCCGCCGCGACTCTCTACATCACAGGGACTATCGCACCCCCGACAATCGCAACGCACAGCAAACCCGCTCCGCGACTGGTGTGTGAACCCAAGTGAATTACGCCCAGGCTGAAAATTGTCGGGAACATGATCGAATTGCACAGGCCAACTGCCAACACCGCCCACGTCGCCAGATGACCGTGCGTGACCATAGCAGTCGCGAGCAGCGCACAGGCGGCGAATGCGTTAAACGCCAGCACACTGCCAGGATTAAGCCTGCGAATAACTGCCGCACCGATGAAACGCCCTACCATGGCACCGCCTTGTGCGGTTTAGCCGGGAATCCCGGGCAACTTCAACCGCCCGGAGACGGGTAGGTTTTGTGAGATGTGGAGCCGCTTCCCAGACTCGAACTAGGGACCTTCACCTTACAGTGGTGTTGCTCTACCAACTGAGCTAAAGCGGCGCATCGCGAGAGGTTGTTACCGTTTTCGATATGACTATCGACGCGCCCAACATACCGACAACTTTATAGCCTGTAAAGCTGCACGCACCTGCAGTTGTGACCGAGTTCGAACATTGTGACTGTGTATTGACGGAGCGATAGAACAGTCACGTCGCCGAAACGGCTGGCGACTGAACGTCACCAGGTTGAGCATGCACCTTATTTGATGAACAGCATCTCCTTATACTTCGGCAACGGCCACAGTTCATCCGCGACTTCCTTCTCCAGCGCATCCGCGTGCAGGCGCACCTCGACCATCAGCGCGCGCACCTCGCTGGCACAGAAGGTCATGTGCTCCTCTATAGAGGCAAAGTCGTGCTTCGCCAGCGCCTCGGACAGTTTCGTCACGGCGAGCATCATCGCGTTGAGCTCGGCGGCCACTGTCGCCGCCGTGGAATTATCCAGTTCCAGGCCGAGCGCCGCCATGCCTGAGCCTGCTGCAGAAAGCAGCTTGAGGTAGTTGATGGCCGCCGGGTAAATCAGCGTCTTGGCCATGTCGATCACCAGCTTGGCCTCTACCTCGATCGACAGCAGGTACTGCTCGGCATACACATTGAAGCGGCTCTCCAGCTCGACCGGCGTAAGCACGCCGGTCTTCTGAACAGTTCGCGCACAAACTCCTCCTGCAATACTGGAAGCGCTTCGGCTGAAGTCGGGAGATTGCGCAGGCCGCGCTCCTCGACCGCCATGCGGTGCCACTCCGGCGAGTACCCGTTGCCGCCGAATACGACGTTGCCATGTTCATTCATCAACTTCTGCAGGACGGTGATCACCGCTTCGGTCTTGCTGCTACCCGTGGCAAATGCCGCCGTCAGTTGCTCCGCCATCCAATCGAGCGAGTCCGCCAGCATCGTGTTCATCGCCACCAGCGGACCGGACACCGACTGTGATGCACCCACCGCGCGGAACTCAAAGCGGTTGCCGGTAAACGCAAACGGCGAGGTGCGGTTGCGGTCGCCGGGATCGCGTTCGAACTTCAGAATCTGTGACAGTCCCAGGTCCATGTCCCCGCCTTTTGCCGCCTCCGTCAGTTTACCCTCCTTGATGTCCATGAAGACTTTTTCCAACTGATCGCCCAGATACACCGAGAGGATCGCAGGCGGCGCTTCATTCGCACCGAGGCGATGATCGTTGGACGCGGATGCGATCACCGCGCGCAACAGCGGGCCATAAATATGCACGCCGCGAATCACGGCGCCGCAGAACAGCAGGAATAGCAGGTTTTCATGCGGCGTTTTGCCGGGGTCGAGCAGGTTGCCCTGCGTGGCGTTGCCGACAGACCAGTTCACATGCTTGCCGGAGCCGTTGATGCCGGCAAAAGGCTTTTCATGCAGCAGGCAGACGAAGCCGTGCTTCTTCGCGGTGCCTTCATCAGCGTCATCATCAACTGCTGGTGGTCGGCGGCGACATTCGCGCTCTCGAAATACGGGGCGATTTCAAACTGCGCTGGCGCCACCTCGTTGTGGTGTGTTTTGGCGGGAATGCCCAGCTTGTAGAGCTGGTCCTCGAAATCCTGCATGAATACCTGCACGCGCGCGGGAATCGCACCGAAGTAATGGTCGTCAAACTGTTGTCCCTTCGCCGGCGGCGCGCCGAATGGGGCGCATATTGGCGAACATGGAGTCGACAAGGAAGTATTCCTGCTCAGCGCCGCAACTTGAATTGAGCGTGGCAATCTCGGTTTCGCCCATCAGCGCGATGACTTTCTTCGCGGCCTCGTTCATCGCCGCATTGGAGCGCAGCAGCGGGATTTTCTTGTCCAGCGCCTCGCCGGTCCAGGACATGAACACGCTCGGTATCATCAGCGTCGCGCCGTTGTCCGTCTGCATGATGAAGGCCGGGCTGGTGGGGTCCCAGGCGGTATAACCGCGCGCCGCACTGGTCATCCGCAAGCTGCCATTGGGGAACGAAGAACCGTCCGGCTCACCCTTCTTCAACAGGCTGCCAGTGAACTCCGTGATCGCGCCGCCTTCGGGATTGGTGATGATGAAGCCATCGTGCTTTTCGGCGGTGATATTGGTCATCGGATAAAAAATGTGCGAGAAGAACTTCACGCCCTTGCTGAGCGCCCATTCCTTCATCGCCGCCGCCACCACATCCGCGGTGGCCGGATCCAGCGGAGCGCCTGTCTGCACCGTGTTCTTCAGCGCCTTGAACGCGGACTTCGACAGCGCCCACTCCATGGTGGCGAGATTGAACACATCCTGCGCCCAGATTTTGCCCAGTGGTTCCGGCGTATCCACCGCGATGGGTGTACGGTTGCTGATCATTTGAATCGCCTGCAGGCGTGAAGCATTTGCACTCATAACATGTTCCTTTTCGCGAGGGGTTTGATGTGTGTTACCGGTTGTTTAAATCATTCGCTCTATACCTGGGCCCGCCAGCGCTTACACCGACAGGTGGCGACTGACCAGATGGTCGTCCAATGCGTCGATGCCACCTGCCGCGACCACCCTGCCCTTCTCCATCAGGTGAAAGTACTGGCCCACGCGGCGGGCGAAGCCCAGCTTCTGTTCGACAATGACCACGGTCAGCTTCTTGTCCTCCACCAGATGCAGGATGACATCGCCGATCTGGCGCACGATGTTGGGCTGGATACCTTCATTCGGTTCATCCAGGATCAATATCTTGGGATCAATCGCCAGCGCCCTGCCGATCGCGAGTTGCTGCTGTTGGCCACCGGAAAGATCGCCGCCCCGGCGCTGCAGCATTTCCTTCAGCACCGGGAACAATTCGAAAATCTCGTCTGGCACCGTCTTGCGCTTGTCACTCCTGGCTCCGAGGCCGATACGCAAATTTTCCGCGACCGTGAGCTGGGGAAATATCTCGCGGCCCTGGGGCACATAGCCGATGCCAATCCTGGCGCGGCGTTCGGCGGAAATACCCGCAAGCTCTACCCCATCGAAGGTGATGCTGCCCGACTGCACCGGAAGCAAACCCATGATGCACTTCAGCAGTGTCGTTTTGCCGACCCCGTTGCGACCCATGACGCAGGTGCAGCTGGCGGGTTCAAACGCCAGCTGCAAATCCCACAGGATGTGCGATTGGCCGTAGAACTGGTTGACGCCGGAAATGTCTAGCACTAATCCCCTCCCAGATACACTTCGCGGACCTGCGCGTTGTCCTGAATCTGCTGCATGCTGCCTTCGGCCAGCACGCTGCCCTGGTGCAATACCGTCACCGTCTTGGCAATCGAGCGAATAAACTCCATGTCGTGCTCAACCACCACGACAGAGCGCTCGCCCGCCAGCGAGGTCAGCAGTTCCGCGGTGCGCTCCGTCTCCTGCGGCGTCATGCCCGCCACCGGCTCATCCACCAGCAGCAGTTGCGGGTCCTGGATCAGCAGCACGCCGATTTCCAGCCACTGTTTTTGCCCGTGCGACAGCGCGCCCGCCATTGTCTCTTGCAGGTCGAGGAGCCCGATGATGGCCAGCACTTCCTGTATGCGGTCCTGCTGCTCGCCACTGAGCGATGCGAACAGCGTCGGCAGCACGCGTTTGTTGGCGCGCATCGCCAGTTCCAGGTTGTGGAACACGGTGTGGAATTCAAACACGGTCGGCTTCTGGAACTTGCGCCCGACGCCCGCGCTCGCAATTTCCGGTTCACTCAGTTTCAGCAGGTTGATGTTCTCGCCAAAATAGACGATGCCCTCGTCCGGCCTCAATTTCCCGGTAATGACATCCATCATCGTGGACTTACCCGCGCCATTGGCCCCGATGATGCAGCGCAGTTCGCCGCGATTGATGTAGAGATTCAACGCGTTCAACGCCTTGAAGCCGTCGAAACTGACCGTCACATCCTCTACGTAGAGGATCAGGTTGTTGCGCTCCTCCACCAGTATCTGGCGCTCTGGCGCGAGGAACTCCCAGACGCGATCGGGTCGAAATGCATTTTTCAATGTGTCCAGCGCGGCCATCAGGCGTTACCCCGCTTGCGCTGCAGTATTCCCACGATGCCCGGGCAGGAACATCGTGGCGAGCACAAACAAAGCGCCGAGGAAGAACAGCCACACTTCAGGCAACACGCCGGTAAAGTAGGTTTTCAGGTAGTTGACGAGGAGCGCTCCGACCACCGCGCCATACAGCGTGCCGCGACCACCCACCGCCACCCAGATCACCAGTTCGATGGAGTTGAGCGGTGAAAATTCTCCGGGGTTGATGATGCCCACCTGCGGCACGTAAAGCGCGCCGGCAATCCCGGCGATGCAGGCGGACAGCACGAACACCGCCAGCTTGTAGGATTCCACCTTGTAGCCGACGAAGCGGGTGCGGTTTTCCGCATCGCGCACGGCGACCAGTACGCGGCCAAACTTCGAGCGCGTCACCCAGCGACACAGGATATAGCCGAGCGCCAGTGCCATGGCTGAGCTGACGAACAGTGCGACCCGGGTGCTGTCTGCTTTCAGGCTGAAGCCCAGGATATCCTTGAAGTCCGTCAAGCCGTTGTTGCCGCCAAAACCCATTTCATTGCGAAAGAACGCCAGCAGCAACGCGTAGGTAAGCGCCTGCGTGATAATCGACAGATACACGCCGGTTACCCGTGAGCGGAACGCCAGCCAGCCAAAGACGTACGCGAGGAGTCCCGGCGCCAGTAGCACCATCACCAGCGCAAACCAGAACTGGTCGAAGCCGTGCCAGTACCACGGCAGTTCCTGCCAGTTCAGAAACACCATGAAATCGGGCAGTTCCGGATTGCCGTAAACGCCGCGGTCGCCAATCTGCCGCATCAGGTACATGCCCATCGCGTAGCCACCCAGCGCAAAGAATGCGCCGTGACCCAGGCTCAGTATCCCCGCATAACCCCAGATCAGGTCCACCGATAGCGCCAACAGCGCAAGGGCGAGGTACTTCCCTACCAGCGTGACGACCCAGGTCGGCACGTGCAGCGCCGAGCCTTCGGGTACCACGAGGTTGCCAACGATAACCAGCACGCACACCACCACCAGCACGAACAACAGGCTGTTGCCCCAGCTGTCCTGCGCAAACGGCAGCAACAGCGGATTTTTGTGTGCTCTCGTATCCATGCTCATAGTGCTCGTAGCAGCGCTCATACTGATAGTCATCTAATCCACCGACCTCCCTTGCTGCGGGAACAGGCCACGCGGATAACGCTGTATAAACAGGATAATGAATATGAGCACGAGGATTTTCGCGAGCACCGCGCCGGCCACCGGTTCGATGAATTTGTTGGCCATCCCGAGGCTGAACGCGCTGACAAGCGTGCCCCACAAGTTGCCGACGCCACCGAACACGACCACCATGAAGGAATCGATAATGTAGGCCTGCCCGAGGTTGGGGCCGACATTGGTCAACTGGCTCAGTGCCACGCCGGCAATGCCGGCAATCCCTGAACCCAGTCCAAAGGTCATCGCATCGACCCAGGCACTGCGGATTCCCATCGCGCGTGCCATCGCCCGATTTTGCGCGACGGCCCTGAACTGCAGGCCGAGCCGGGTCCTCTTCAGCAGCGCAAGCAGCAGGAAGAACACCACCAGCGAGAACACCAGTATGTAAAGGCGGTTGTAGGTCAGCGAGAACAAGGGATTGAGTTGCAGGGCCCCGCTCATCCATTCCGGATTCGCGACCGAACGATTGAGGGGGCTGAAAATACTGCGCACGGCCTGCTGCAGTATCAGGCTGATGCCGAACGTTGCCAGCAGCGTCTCCAGCGGCCTGCCGTAAAGGAAGCGAATCACGCCGCGCTCGATGCCAACGCCGACAAGGCCCGACACCACGAAGGCCAGCGGCACCGCCACCAGCAGCGAGTATTCCAGATGATTGGGCAGCACCAGCTGCACCACATAAGTGGTGTAGGCGCCCAGCATGATCAATTCGCCGTGCGCCATATTGATCACACCCATCACGCCGAAGGTGATGGCCAGACCAATTGCGCTGAGCAGCAGCACCGATCCCAGGCTCAGCCCAAAAAAGATCGTCTCGGCGCTGGAGTAAAATTCGGCTTCCTGTTTGATACCGGCGATGGCCTTTAGCGCGCGCTTGTACACCAGCGGGTCGCTTTCAAGCGGCGCGCCGCCCGCGTCCAACGCAGTCAGCGACTGCAGGGCGTTCAGCACTACGGGCTGCAGATTGCCCGTGAGTTGCTCCACGGCCTTCAGCCTTATCAGAGCATCGTCCTGCTGCAGTGCGGCGAGCGCCTGTGCATCGGCGACTACCGCGAGTACGCGCTCGCTTGATTCCGCTTGCGCGACCTGGTTGAGCAATGCGATCACCGGCGGACTGACATCCCCAAGCAATTCCTGCGCGGCATCAAAGCGTTGCTGCTCATCCTCGGACGCGAGGTTCAGCTGGGCGATGGCCAGTCGCAACTGCCCGCGCATGCGATTATTGACCGCGACGCGACTCAGGTCGCTGGCCGGGGCAACGGTGGTTTCGCTGCCCCCTAACGGGTTGGTGATGGCAAGGGATTTATCGTCACCTGGCACACCGATAAAAAGAAGATTGTCGCTTTTGCGACGATAGAGACGTCCGTCCAGCATCGCCTGCAGCACGGGGACGACGCGGCTGTCATTCAATGCGACAAGAACCTCGATCTGGGCCGGCATTTTCGTGAGTTTGGTCTGCGCCAGCACGCCCAACTGTAAGCTTAGCGGATCGTCGGCGAGAGGATCATCCGCAGCGTTGAGCCAGGGACAGGCAATACATCCCAATATCAGTGCAATGATCAGGCGATACAAAATGGAACCCCTGTAGATTCAATCATGCGAAGAGGGCAAAAAAGACCCCCGACCTTACGGGCGGGGGTGAAAGTCGTGTTAACCCATGAGACCCGACTTAAAAGTTTTGACCTGAACAGGTTTTTGTCACGGTGTTGAAGTTGCCGCAGGAGATCGGTGGCGTCCAATCGGCGATCGTATCCTTGCTGCCCGGCAGGAAATCCGACCATGCATCGCCTGGAATCAGTTCTTCAGTCTCTGACACAACCAGGAACTGGCCATCTTCCTGAATCTCGCCAATCAGCACTGGCTTGGACAAATGGTGGTTGCTACCCATGACCGCCATGCCGCCTGTGAGGTTATTGACCGACAATCCGATCATAGCCGCTCCGACTGCGTCAGGGTCGGTGGTGCCGGCTTTCTTGACTGCTTCAACCCACATTCTGAAGCCAATGTAAGTCGCTTCCATCGGGTCATTGGTCACGCGCTTGTCGTCACCCGTAAAGGTGTGCCAGCGTGCAATGAATTCCGCGTTCTTGGGATCCTCTACGCTCTGGAAGTAATTCCACGCAGCGAGGTGTCCGACCAGCGCGGAGGTATCCATGCCCGACAGCTCTTCCTCGCCGACCGAGAACGCGACCACCGGGATGTCTTCCGCCGACATGCCCTGGTTACCCAACTCTTTGTAGAAAGGAATATTGGCGTCGCCATTGATGGTGGACACCACGCCGGTTTTCTTGCCCTTGCCACCGAAGGTTTTGATCTCCGCGACGATGCTCTGCCAATCTGAATGGCCGAACGGCGTGTAGTTGATCATGATGTCTTCTTCCTTGACACCCTTCGCTTTCAGGTACGCTTCGAGGATCTTGTTGGTGGTGCGCGGGTAGACGTAATCAGTGCCCGCCAGAACCCAGCGCTCGACGCCGAGATCGTTCATCAGGTAATCCACTGCGGGAATCGCCTGTTGATTGGGCGCCGCTCCGGTGTAAAACACATTCTTGGAGGACTCTTCGCCTTCGTACTGCACCGGATAGAACAGCAGGCCGTTGAGTTCTTCAATCACTGGCAACACCGATTTACGCGACACTGAGGTCCAGCAGCCAAAAATCACGTCCACCTTGTCCTTGGAGATCAGCTCCCTGGCCTTTTCCGCGAACAGTGGCCAGTTCGACATGGGGTCGACAACCACGGCTTCCAGCTGCCTGCCTAACAGCCCGCCCGCCGCATTTTGTTCCGCGACCATCATCAACACCGTGTCTTTCAACGTGGTTTCGCTGATAGCCATCGTGCCGGACAGCGAGTGCAGTACGCCGACCTTGATAGGCGGTTCTGCTGCACTGGCCGGGTTGATGCCGAGCAGCGCAGCGCCGATCAGCGCTGCGCCTGTTGCAGCGCGTTTGAACTTTTTCAACATAGTCATATGAAATATCCCTGATGAATGTGTAGGAAGATGAATGATTAGGAGAAATCAGAGCTGCAATTGCACGCCGACGCTGATGGCGTTGACGTTTTCACCCGACGCGCTAGGTGTGTAGTTCAAGCCCTTGGTGGCGATATCGCCGTAGTCATAGAACAGAGCGACGCGCGCATTGTGTCCGTCGATGATGTAGTTGATGCCGACCTCATAGTTGTCGCGATCTTCGCTGTAGTCGGGGTCGTTCTTGGTGTAGCTGACGTAGGGCTGCAGTTGTCCGATGCCGATCTCCTGCGGGAACAGGAAGAGCAGTGTCGCCATGCCCGCCTCGCCGCTAAACAGACAGAAGCAGTCTGGCGATGCCAGTGCGGCGTCGTTCAGGTCAGTGTCGAAATCCTTGTACTCGGCCTCGAACGTCAACACGCCGGCGCCCTCGAACACGGTCTCCGACAACAGGTCGATGGTCCACCCGGTAAAGTCAGCGGGATCGGCCTCGGTACCCGCGCCGTCCTGCTGCGACTGGATCGCCGCCGCGACCGTGAAGATATCGCCGGCCTTACCGAAGTAGGTACTGCTCGTGTAGTAACCGGGGTTGCTCTCCACATTGAGGAAGTTGTAGGCCAACCGGGCGCCGTACAGCAGGTCATCGCCCTGGTTTGCTCCGTCCTGCAGGCCGTTAAAGGTGCCGGCAACGTACGTGAAGCGCTTTTCCGCGCCCAGTCCGCCCCAGATATTCAAACCATTGTCGCGACCATAGACACCGGCGCCACCGCTGCCGAATTTCACACTGTAATCAGAGGGGAAAAACGGCGTCTTGTTGAAGGAATAGGTGTTGGCGTAGTACGGTCCGCTCATCTCCGCGCGATCAGCTGGCACCAGCAATCGACCAGCCCAGATATTGAACTCGGGCATAAAATCAAACTTGACGATGCCGTCGAGGATGTCGTAATCCTCAAGGTCCGAGCCGCAGAACGTACACTCGGTGTTCAGCTCAATTTTGATAATGTCCGTAATCTGGCCATTGATATAGACCCGCGCGCTGTCCAGGTTGAAATTGTTGTTGCGATCTTCACCATTGGGCGCCGCGTCTTCCTGAGAGACAAAGCTTCCACGTGTGCCCACGCCTACACTGATCCACTTGGTATCGTCAATTTCCAGTTTCTTGCTGGCGATGGCCAGCGGCGACATCCCCAATGTCGCGAGCACCAGCGCATGCCCTACCAGTTTTTTGTGATTCATGTTTCTCGTTTCCCCTAAGTGAGCACAATACTGCGTGCAAATTGATCCCGGTCTTTGAAGCCAAGGCTGCTTCGCGCAGAGCATCGCAAGTAGTATGCCAACAGGTTGATTTTGCTTTTTGATGCTGTAAAAACAGTGCTTTCGGCGCTTGCGAGTAGCCAACGCTTACATTCGTGGGACCCGAGCCTGCACTTGCATCGTGCGTGCCAACGAAAATTGCGCACCAAAAATGACACTTCCGTGACACGAGAATGTTGTGACAACCTGGTGCAGGGAAATTTTTACTGACGCATGATTTTCTCCCTGTTACCCTACAGGCCGTTTCATCCGGCGACATCACGCTGCCCTCTTCTTCGGTTCTGAATTCATGAATACAGCGGTCGCCGCAAAGCAGGGCTGGCAAGCATTACTGCAATTGCATTACGGTCTGCGCGCGGACAGGACGCGATTGATTTCCAAACAGCAGCGCGGGCCACTGACGCTGCAACGCGCGTTTTATCCTGAAGGGCGTACCTGCCACAGCTATATCCTGCATCCGCCGGGCGGGGTGGTGGGCGGCGATTCGCTTGCCATCGACATTCACACGGAAGCGGGTGCGCACTGCCTGTTGACGAATCCCGGCGCGACCAAGTTCTACCGTGCCGCAGCGCAGCGACGCGCCAGCGCGACCCAGCACATTGCCGTGGCCACGGGAGCCATCGTTGAATGGCTGCCGCAACAGAACATTTTTTTCCCCGGTGCCAACGTGGAAGTCGCCACTACTATTGATATTGCGCACGGGGGCAAATACATCGGTTGGGAAATCAATTGCCTCGGCCGCCCCGCCAATGGTGAAACGTTCAACTGCGGCAGCCTGCGCGCTACGACGCATGTGCGCGTCGATGGCGAGTTGCGCCTCGCAGAGCGTTTGCACGTCAGCGACGAACAGGCACTGGGTGCCGCCACCGGCATGCGCGGCCTGCCGCTGCAGGGCTGCATGATTGCGGCGCCATGCAACGGTGAGCAGCGAGCCCTGTTGGAACAGATATTGCAGACACAAACCGAGACACCGGAGGGAGAGTACCCTTACCCGATTGGCCTGACGCTGGTGGACGAAATATTGGTGGTCCGCGCACTGGGCGAGCAGTCCGAGACACTGCAAGCACTGTTCACGCGGTTATGGGTGGCGTTGCGAGAACAATGGCTGGATAAACCCGCGTGCATCCCGCGCATCTGGTCAACCTGAGCAACCAGGGAACCGGTCGAAAAAAACTGACGAGAATACAGTCGAGAGAAAAAATGGAATTAACACCCAGGGAAAAAGACAAACTGCTGTTGTTTACTGCCGCACTGCTGGCGGAGCGGCGCAAGGCGCGCGGCCTGCAACTGAATTATCCCGAGGCGGTGGCCTATATCAGCGGCGCCATCCTTGAGGGCGCGCGCGACGGGCGCACCGTCGCCGAGTTGATGGACTACGGGCGCACCCTGCTCAGCGCCGCCGATGTGATGCCCGGCGTGGCGGAGATGATCCACGACGTGCAGGTGGAGGCAACCTTTCCGGACGGCACCAAACTGGTCACCGTCCACGATCCCATTGTCTAGGAGCCGCTTATGATACCCGGAGAATTGCGCGTCGCCGCAGGCGACATCGAGCTGAACGCGGGGCGTAACACGCTCACGGTCACCGTCGCCAACACGGGTGATCGCCCGGTGCAGATCGGCTCGCACTACCATTTTTATGAGGTGAATGACGCGCTGGTGTTTGCGCGCGAGCAGGCGCGCGGTTATCGCCTCAATATCGCCTCCGGCACCGCCGTGCGCTTTGAGCCGGGCCAGCAGCGCACCGTGGAACTGGTGGAGTATGCCGGCACGCGCGAGGTGTACGGGTTCCAGGGCAAAGTCATGGGCAAGTTGTAGGAGATAGTCACAGTGGCAAAAATTTCCAGGCAGGCGTACGCCGAAATGTTCGGGCCCACCACGGGCGACAGGTTGCGCCTGGCCGATACAGAACTGTGGCTGGAGGTGGAGAGCGATTTCACCGTCTATGGCGACGAGGTGAAGTTTGGCGGCGGCAAGGTGATACGCGACGGCATGGGGCAAAGCCAGCGGCCGAGTCGCGACACCGCCGACCTTGTCATCACCAATGCCGTGATCCTCGACCACTGGGGCATCGTCAAGGCTGATGTGGCGATCAAGGGCGGCCGCATCGCCGGCATCGGCAAGGCGGGCAATCCGGATACGCAACCCAATGTCGACATCATCATTGGCGCGGGCACCGAGGTACTCGCTGGCGAGGGCATGCTACTCACGGCCGGCGGCATCGATTCCCACATACACTTTATATGCCCCCAACAAATCGACGAAGCGCTGATGTCCGGCGTGACCACGATGCTCGGCGGCGGCACCGGGCCGGCCACCGGCACTAACGCCACCACCTGTACACCCGGGCCTTGGAATATTCACCGCATGCTGGAAGCGGTCGACGGGTTGCCGATGAATATCGGCCTGCTGGGCAAGGGCAACGCCAGCCTGGCGGAACCGCTGCGCGAACAGGTCGCGGCGGGCGCGATCGGCCTGAAGCTGCACGAGGACTGGGGCACGACACCGGCGGCAATCGACCAGTGCCTGCGCGTGGCCGATGAGACCGACGTGCAGGTAGCCATCCACACCGACACCCTGAACGAATCAGGCTTTGTCGAGGCCACGCTCGCAGCGATCGCCGGCCGGACCATCCACACCTACCACACCGAGGGCGCCGGCGGCGGGCATGCCCCGGATATCATCAAGGCGGCGGGCGAGCTGAACATCCTGCCCTCCTCCACCAACCCCACCCGCCCCTACACGGTGAATACCGTGGACGAGCACCTGGACATGTTGATGGTCTGCCACCACCTGGACCCCAACATCGCCGAGGACGTTGCATTCGCCGAATCGCGCATTCGCCGCGAGACCATCGCGGCGGAGGACATCCTGCACGACCTCGGCGCGTTCTCGATGATTGCCTCGGATTCGCAGGCGATGGGGCGCGTCGGCGAGGTGATCATTCGCACCTGGCAGACGGCGCACAAAATGAAAGTGCAGCGCGGCGCGCTGGCCGGGGACAGCAGCGCCAACGACAACGAGCGCATCAAGCGCTATATCGCCAAATACACCATCAACCCCGCGATAGCACACGGCATTGCACACGAGGTAGGCTCAATCGCGGTCGGCAAACTGGCCGATCTTGTGTTGTGGAAGCCGGCGTTTTTTGCCGCCAAGCCCGCTGTCATTGTAAAGGGCGGCCTGATAGCGGCGGCACCGATGGGCGACCCCAATGCCTCGATCCCGACGCCACAGCCAGTGCACTATCGCGCGATGTTTGGAGCACTCGGCAAAGCCTGCCACAGCACGTCGATGACTTTTCTGTCGCAGGCAGCGGTTGCGAACGACGTCGCCGGCCAGCTCGGTTTACAGAGCCTGATTGGCACTGTGAAAGGCTGCCGCACGATCAACAAAAACGACATGGTGCGCAACAGTTACCAGCCGCTGATCGAAGTCGATTCACAGACCTACGAAGTGCGCGCCGATGGCCTGCTGCTGGTGTGTGAACCGGCGGTAGAATTGCCGCTGGCGCAACGCTACTTCCTGTTTTGAGGCGCACGCAATGATACGCATTGAACAACGCCTGCACTGTTCACAGCTACACGGCGCGCATACGCACAGCGCAACGCTCAGCCTGCCGATCGACCAGCGCGTCAAAAGTCGTTTGAAAGTCACACTGGATGACGGGCGTGAAGCGGGCCTGTTTCTGCCGCGCGGAGAAATCCTGCGCGGCGGTGACCTGTTGCAAAGCACCGAGGGCCTGGTGATACAGGTGCAGGCCGCCGCCGAAACGGTATCTACCGTACACAGCGACAACGCGCTGGCTCTGGCCCGCGCCTGCTACCACCTGGGCAATCGCCACGTTCCTTTGCAAATCACCGCCGACTGGGTGCGCTACCAGCATGATCATGTGCTGGACGACATGGTGCGTGGGCTTGGCCTTACCGTAGCGGTAGAGCAGGCACCGTTTGAACCCGAGGCGGGAGCGTATAAACACGGGCATGGCCACACACAGCCACAAGACCATGATCACGACCATCATCACGAGCATCACCACGAGCAGGATGACCACCTGCAACACGAGCATTGATCGCAACCTCGACTGATATTGCGTCTGATACAAGGAGACCACCATGCAGACAAGACCTCTAACACTCATCACCACCGCCTCCGCACTGGCCGCCTCCTCGCTGGCGCACGCGCACGGCAGCGGGAGTGCGGATTCCAGCGTGTACCACTACCTCAGCAGCCCGGACCATGTCATCGGTTTCGTGGTGTTGGGTGTAGTCGCGCTGGCGCTGGCACTTCAACTGTTGCGCAAAGCCAGCGCGGTGGTACAGCGGGTCAAGCGCTAGCCGTGCTGCGCGACCTGCGCTTGTACCAGCTGATCAGCCCGGCGTTACCGATCGGCGGTTTTACCTATTCGCAGGGACTCGAATGGGCCGTTGAGGCACGGTGGGTGCATGACAACATCACCTTTGCTGCGTGGCTGGACAGCCTGCTCGCGCACAGCATCGCGACGTTGGATCTGCCGATACTACTGCGCCTGCACAAGGCCTGCGAACAGGCGGATTGGCCGCATTTCAAACTCTGGTGCAACTACCTGCTCGCGAGCCGGGAGACCATGGAGCTGCGCAAGGAGGAACGCCAACGCGGCGCGGCGCTGTTGAAGTTGCTGCCCGATCTCGGCATAGCAATTCCTCCCGGCCAGCGCGAGTCGTTTGCAGCAACACAGCTCGCCGGCATGGCACTCGCCGCCACGCAATGGGAAATTTCGGCGGAGAAAACCTGCAGCGGATACGCCTGGAGCTGGCTGGAGAGCACCGTGATGGCCGGCGTGAAGCTGATTCCACTGGGCCAGACGCAGGGCCAGCAATTGACGCTTAAGCTGGCGGAGAAAATACCCGGGGCCGTCTCCGCTGCCAGAGCGGTCATCGACAGTGAGATCGGCAGCTCGTCGGCGGCCCAGGCGATCGCCAGCAGTCGGCACGAAACCCAATACACCCGTCTGTTTCGCTCCTAGCGACACGGACCTGACAGGACACCACTTTATGCGCAACCAACACGCTACATCGCAAATTCGCCCACGGCATATCGGCCCGCTGCGTATCGGCGTCGGCGGCCCGGTGGGCTCCGGCAAAACGGCGCTGCTGGAACTGCTCTGCAAGGCGATGCGCGACACCTACAATATCGCCGTGGTCACCAACGACATCTACACGCAGGAGGATGCGATCATCCTCACGCGCGCCGAGGCACTGGCAGCGGATCGCATTATCGGTGTCGAGACCGGCGGCTGTCCGCACACCGCGATTCGCGAGGATGCCTCGATGAACCTGGCGGCAGTGGATGAGCTCACGCAGCGCCACGAGAACCTGGACATCGTGTTCATCGAGAGCGGCGGCGACAACCTGAGCGCAACCTTCAGCCCGGAACTCGCCGACCTTACCATCTATGTCATCTGTGTCGCCGAGGGCGAGAAGATTCCGCGCAAGGGCGGGCCGGGCATCACCAAATCCGACCTGCTGGTGATCAACAAGATCGACCTGGCGCCATACGTGGGCGCGGATCTCGCGGTAATGGAAAGCGATACACGCCGCATGCGCCCCAACTCGCCTTACGTATTCACCAACCTGAAAGAAAAGCACGGGCTGCAGGTGATCGTGGATTTCATCGTCGACAGGGGCATGCTGGAGGCAGCGACACTGGTTGAGCCGGTGCTGGTGTCAGATCGCCTGACCAACCCGTGACGGCGTTGGTGCCAGGCCGCAAAGCAGTGACTTTCACGTTATCACGGCCTTTTAATCTGCACGCCCCGCCACTTTCGTTGCAACTGCGGATGTTCAAAGCGGCTGGCCGCAGGCGCTTTACGGTCTGTCGTGTCAATTCTTACCAGTGATTCAACATATTTCTCCCAGGCGATTTTCTTGCTCTGAACACGAATCGGATTGGGATGATGCCCGGGAAGCGAAACGAACGGATTGGTGTTGATTTCATACACCTGCACCCGGCCGTCAACAATCCCGAAATCGACCCTGCCGTACTCCACGCCGGCTATGTCGAACACCTGGGACAAGTGCCCGGAAAACCTGTTGTCCAGGATCATGTCGAGTTCTTTCTGGTAGAGCTCCGGCGTCGCGCTGTTTTTCCTTCCGTGCTTTACCAACCACTTTATGTCGTGAACGGTGTGGGTAAAAAAAACCGTTGCGCCAATTTTGAATGACGACAGTTTGCGATACAGGTTCTCTGCCACTGGTTGCGCACAATATTCAATGATCAGGAGGTCGCTTTGGGCCTCACCACTTTGCAACAGCTCTCCGAGGGCATCCTGCAACGCCTGCTGCGTATGCAACAAGGGAGTGACCGGTTTCGTATGCATTGACATCCGACGCACAAAAGCAGGATACCGAGCAGGCCATCGATTCTCCGTGACACGGTAGGCATTGAAATCATTCAGGCCCTGGTCATGAAGTTTGCGTAGCAATGCGCCGCGATCACCAATGGCAGCGGGATTGTTCAATGCCCTGTAACCCGGCCCCGCTTGCTGGATGTGGATAAACAACTTCGCGAGTACCGTCTGCTGCCAGACATCCATACGCTCCATGTCGGTGAAAACGTAGGTCGCCCTGGGCAACGTCTTTTGCTGTAATGCCCATTCGAAGCTATGAACCCTGATTTCGCAGGGCAATCGCGTGCGCGTCACGGCACTGAGTGTTTTCGTATGGTCTCTGTCGACCAGGAAGATGACCATGGCTATAGCGATCTTTCAATCCGCGTGGAATTATGAAATTATTTGTGACAAACTCAGGCCGAGTGTACCAACCACTGTGAGGAAAATCCCATGAAAAAATCCGTACCTGCCACGCTAACGCTCGAACAGAAAAAACTGCTCGGGTTCCGGATACAAGCTGCCGAGCAAACATCCGATGCAGAACACAGCAGTAGAATAGGTTCGAAAGTTGGTAACAAGGGGGAGCAAACACTTGGTACTGATCATATGGGTAAAATTGGTTCGAAAGTCGGCGGCAAAGGCGATGCCAAAATTGGCGCCAAAGTCGGATCGAAACCCACCATGAGTGCCAGGATTGGCGCAAAGGCTGGCTCAAAACCCGTATAAACCCGCTAAATAGAGGAATGGGTTGTTTGTGTCGTTGGCCGTAGCTTCTGCAAACTATTCCTTATGCGCCAACCCTGACAGAGCCCGAACCATGGACGCCACCATGGTTCGGGAACTTGTAAAAAGTCTTAAGTACATCCAAAGCGAAATCCAGAACCAAAAGCCCGCCCATATTCCCGACGCACAGGCTCAGCGCCTGGCCGCTGCAATCACGCATCTGGGGCCCTGCAAAAAAATACACCCGGCAGTGTTTGGCTCTTACTACCAGTTCGTCATGGCCGCGACCGAGGGAACTCCGACCGACGCTTTCGTGGATGTGATGTTCTCGGCCAGCCAATGGCCCTGTGATTTCACTATTCGCAATCTTGACATAGAGAGCCTGCGCGACCCGCGGGTGCTCGATATCTATCTGGCGTGCCTCAATACCGACCCCACGATAACACTGCCTTTCTTGCGACCCGACCCTGCGGCGGCAGAACGTACACGCGACCTTATCCGTGAGGCGCTGGATCTGATGGAAACGGCCATTCCGCATCTGGCGCAGGAGTTTTACGGTCTCGTCCACGAAATCGTGTTGGCAAGCTCCGCAACGGGTGAGGGAGAAATGCGTTTTGACGGCGCTTCCTCCTACATGCTGTGGGGCGCGCTGTTCCTCAATGCCGATGAAACGAAATCCGTGCTGGAGATGCTGGAAACACTGATCCATGAATCGTCCCACAGCCTGCTGTTCGGCATGTGCACGGAAGAAGCGCTGGTGAACAATGATGACGAAGCCACGTTCCAATCGCCATTGCGACCCGACCCCCGCCCTATGGATGGTATCTATCATGCGACGTACGTATCCGCCCGCATGCACTACGCCATCGCGGAGGCAATCCGGTCTCCCGTATTGGACACCGCGCAGCGGGAAGAGGCAGGCACTCTGCTCAGGAGTAGCTATCGGGCGTTCAGTGATGGCTACCGGTTGGTAGCAGAACACGGTGAGCTCACTGCAACCGGAGAGCGATTAATGCAGGAAGCCCATAAATATATGTCGCAGTCTCCCTACAGGATCTGACGCACTAATTGCTCAATAGCACCAACGGCAACCGGGCGGCCGACCTGTAATACGCCCTCAGTCGTCGCCCCGGCGCAACTGCACCCAGCTCCAGATGGCGGCGCTGTAGTCAGCAGGGCCGCCGGCCAGCGTGTTCGTGCCATCGATGTTCGTCACCACGTGTTTGTCGCAGGCGGTGGTGCCATCAGGCCCCTCGACACACAGCGGAAGATTCTTCGAGCGCGATCCGGTGCCAAGGCCATCGATGGCCAGCGTGAGCGGTCGATGCATGCACTCGGTGGAACCCAGGGTTACCGTTGTGCCATTCACCGGGCACTGGATCGGAGTCGCACCGCACGTGTTGGTGTCCCCTTTGTTCCAGACATGCAGGATCGGCACCTGCAGAATGCCTCGCGTCACCAGCAGGTGGGGCTGGTTTATCGGGTCCGATACCGACGGGTGCATGCGCGCAGCGACGGCCGGGCGAGCGACCGCATCGCTCGGGCCCGCGCACACCTGCTGGTCGATCTTGGCCTGCTCGTAATCCCTGTTCAGCACGCTGGCGTCGGGGATGATGCCGTCCGGGGCGATGCCCTGGGCCTGCATCGCCCACGCCACATGTATCGTGCCGGCAGAGCCGGCGCTGCCACCGAGCAGGAAGGTGTCATCCGTGGGATAGGTCTGCTGGGCAAACTGGATGGCGGATTTGGTGGCCACCAGGCCGGTGGTGGGCCGTGGCGCGCCGCCGGGGGTGGTGTTCGGGTTGTTGGGATCGCCATTGTTGAACCGGCATACAGGTCGTGGCTGCACATGGACACCACGAGAATCCGGTATCCGGCGCCCTTCACATCCGCCATCAGACCCGCACGGCTGTGGCCCAGCAGTTCGGATCGGCTCTCCTCGTCCATCCGCTGCGCGTTGGGCCTGGGTGCGCCGTTGCTATCGAAGAAGCCGACGCCGCCGCCGTGCATCTTCACCAAAAGCGGCGCAGTGGCCGTGCTCGACGCCCCCTTCCGTCCAGTATGAACGTCTGGTAGCCGCTGGACGGCAGGGTAGGCCTCGTTGCGGTAGTAGTCCCAGGCATAGCCCTCGTCGGTAACGAACTGATCTTCACGATCTGGTCGGTGACTGCGGGGGTTGAGAGCGGTACGCCGGCTTTGAATACAGCCCGCAGCGGTGGCATGGTTTGCCCCCAGTAGCCCTTCACCGTTGCTTCAGGAATATTGAATGGGCAGTCATAGTTCGGCGGCGCGGCATTCTGGCAATAGGTTACCCAATGGTCAAAAAACCAACCAGGCCGCGCAGCTGCGGAATACGTTTCATCGTAGGCGCCGACAACGTAGTTTTCGCTGCAGTTCTCCAGCCCCGCCCGGAAATCTTCAAGGATTCCTGTTCGCTGCAGAGGGACATCGCCCTCGCCCTCGATTTCTATCGGGTGACTGCAGGCATTTAGAAGGAGTAATGCAATGCAGATGGGCAGGATGTCTAGTGTTCTCATGTGGGCTCCGCGCGTGCTTGTTTGTGTCCGCCAGAGACAGCAGAAGCCACAAAAGGTTCTCAGAGTCGTTCAGTATGTGTGTATCTGTTTGTGAAACTCAATGGGTTTCGTTGCGCTTTAGTTGTCAGGCGGTCTGGCCCACCAGTGACAGCGCAGACAGCAGGAAGAAACCCAGCGTGATGGTGACCAGCGACAACAACGTCGTCAGCACGATGATGTTGGCGGCCAGCGTCCCGTCGCCTCGCGCGGCCACGACCATCACATGACTGGAAGCCGCCACCGGCGCCGCCAATAAAAGAAACATCACACCCAGTTGTTCGTCACGCACCCCCATCGTCCAGGCCAGCAGTATGCCCAGCAGCGGTGCAACGCACAGCCGCCACAGGCTGGACTCCCACGTCAGCCCGCCCGCCTTGTATAAATGCGAGAAATTCATCGACGCGCCGATACACACCAGCACCAGCGGGAGGAAAAAGGTCGACAGGCCGGACCCCAGCGGCCGCAGCACACCAGGCACCGGCAAACCGGACACCGACAGCAACACACCCGCACTGATGCCGATGATCAGCGGATTGCGCGCGATACCGAGCAGCACGCTGCGTATCGTCGTGCTGGAACCCAGCGTGCTATTGAGTACCCACACGGCGAGAATGTTGTACAGCACGGTCATCAGCGCAATGGGCAGCGCGGCCAGAACGGGACCGCGCTCGCCGTAGGCGGAAAACGTCATCGCAACCCCCACGATGGCGAGATTGGAGCGAAAAGCGGCCTGCACAAAAATGCCGCGCAATGCGCGAGGATGGCCGCGCCAGCGCGAGTAATACCAGGCGAGCACGAGTGTCAGCAGTGTCGCCAGCACACCGGCCAGCAGGTAGAGCGCGCTGCCCAGGTGTGAGTAGTCCACCTGTGCCGCCCCGGCAAACAGCATCAGCGGCAAGCCGGTCATGAACGCGATACGCGACAGCTTTGCATTCAAGGCTGGCCGGAGCACGCCGACCATCCTCAGCACGACACCGAGCACTACCCAGGCGAACGTCGGCAGCGAGACCGCGAGAGCCGCATAGAAGAGCGCCAGCGTGTCAGACACGGACATCGTTCAACGCAGAACGTCAGGCGAGTTCAGCCAGCGTGTCCCCGAGCGCAGACAACAGGCTGTCGATCTGCGCCGTCTCCATCACAAACGGCAGGCCCAGCGATATCACATCGCCGCCGTAACGCACGTAGAAACCTTTCTCCCACATACGCATCGCAACTTCGAACGGTCGACGCGCCGGCTCGCCGGGATAGGGCTGCAACTGAATGGCACCGGCGAAACCGAAGTTGCGGATATCGGTCACATGCGGAGCACCCTGCAATTGATGCAGCGCGTCTTCGAAATACGGCGCCATACTCGCCACGCGCTGCGGCAGCGCCTCACGCTGCAACAGTGCCAGTGCGGCATTGGCGGCGGCGCAGGCCACAGGATGGCCCGAGTAGGTGTAACCGTGGGGGAACTCCAGCATGTAGTCCGGGCCGCCCTTGTCCATAAAGGTCTGGTAAATCTCGGCCCTGGCGACCACGGCACCCATCGGGACCGCGCCGTTGGTAATCTGTTTAGCCAGCGTCATGATGTCGGGCACCACGCCAAACACGTCGGCAGCCGTCAATCCGCCGCAGCGGCCCAGCCCGGTGATCACCTCATCGAAGATCAGCAGGATGTCATTCGCCGTGCAGATATCGCGCAGCCGCTGCAAATACCCGACGGGCGGAGGGATCACACCGCCGGAGCCAATCATCGGCTCGACAATCACCGCCGCGATATTTGACGCGTCATGCAGTGCGATAAGGTCCAGCAGTTCATCCGCAAGATGTGCGCCTTTTGCCGGCATGCCCCGCGTGAACACGTTTTCTGGCAACAGCGTGTGCGAGAGGTGATCTGCTTCCACCGCCTGCCCGAACAATTTACGGTTGGCGGCGATGCCGCCGACCGCGATGCCGCCGAAATTCACGCCGTGATAACCGCGGCCGCGACCGATAAACCGCGTCTTGCTGGAGGCGCCCTTCTGTCGCCAGTACGCCCGCGCCATCTTCAAAGCGGTCTCGACACACTCGGAGCCGGAATTGGTGAAGAACACATAATCGAGGCCATCCGGCGTCAGCGACTTGACGGTATTGGCGAGTTCGAACACGCCCGGATGGCCAAATTGAAACGCCGGAGAGTAGTCGAGCACCTGCAATTGCTTGTATACGGCCTCGGCAATTTCAGGACGATTGTGCCCTGCCCCGCAGCACCACAACCCGGACAGGCTATCGAGAATTCGGCGCCCCTTGTCGTCGATCAGATGGACACCCTCGGCCGCGACAATCATGCGCGGATCGCGCTTGAACTGCCGGTTGCCGGTATAGGGCATCCAGTGGGCTTCGAGTTGTGCGCGGGTGAGTGGTGTGGTCGTCATTCCTGTGTCCCTCTGTGTGATGGGGGGTATTTTAGGCCGATAATTACACGGTATAAATCACTATCTTGCGGCGTGCGATTCCCACGGTGTGAAACGCGACTGAGGAGGTGGCGAACTACCTTGCTGATTCGAGAGGTCATGGGTAGCAGGTGCAGCGGGATTGATTCGAGGTGGATCGTTCAGACGAGGCGGGCTCGGGCGCCGGGTGTGCAATTCCATCGCTTCCCGATACTCGCGATGAAATTGCACACCCGACACCCGAACCCTCGTTCCGTGCCAGCTCCTGAATCTGTGTTCCGGATGATCTCACGTAGTTTTAAGTGATCGTACACTCGGAACGAGGCTCCGGGTGGGAAAGCATTTTTGCCTGCGAGTATCGGGGAAGCAGGGAAAAATGCTTTCCCACCCGGGGCCGTTCGCTGGCACTGACCACATAGGTCCACCCGGTGGACCGTAGCCCCTCGCTCACGGAAACTGGAAGGGCCCATTCCGACCAGAATCGTTGGCGGAAAGATTACGGCTAATCCTTATAACCGGTAATCGACTTCGCCGCCTGGTACGCAAACGTCATCGCTGGCCCGAGGGTGGAACCCGGCCCCGGATAACAAGGGAGCGTCGGCGCACTGCAGTTGCCGATCGCATACAGGCCCTTGATGACATGCCCGTCCTCGTGAATCACTTGCGCATCGGCATTGATCACCATGCCGCCCTGGGTGCCGAAGTCGCCCGGATCGACCTTCATCGCGTAATACGGCGGCTTGTTGATCGGCCCGAGGCAGGGGTTGGGCGTCACGCGCGGATCGCCGTAGTAGCGGTCATAGGCCGATTCGCCGCGGTGGCAATCCGGATCGTGGCCGGTGCGCGCGTACTCGTTGATCTTGTGCACGGTTTCCTGCAGGCCCGCTGCGTCCACGTTGATCTTGCGCGCCAGCTCGGCAATCGAATCAGCCTTGGCGAAGAACCCCTCCTCCTCGTAACGCTTGGGCACCGCCCAGTCCGGCAGGAACTTGCTGTTGTAGAGCGGGCCGACGAAATACGTCGCGCGGAAATTCGCGTCGAAAATCTGCCAGCTCGGGTTGAGTGGATTCTCCTCCGTATGCTTGGCAAACGTCTCTGCTGGAAGGCCATGTAATTCTGCGATTCATTGCTGAAGCGCTGGCCTGCCGGGTTTACCATGATGGAGCCGGGGTAGGATTTTTCCATAATGCTCAGGCGGGGGATTTCCTCGCCCGGCACGGAAATCGTGTTGCACCACCAGGCCTCGTTCATGCGGTGCATTTTTGCCCCCAGGCGAATGCCCTCGCGGATCGCATCGCCGGTGTTGTCGCGGGTGCCGGCGCTCCAGCGATGGTCCGTGGGTTGCGGCAGGTACTGTTCGCGCATCGCCTGGTTGTGCTCGAAGCCACCGGCGGCGAGGACGACGGCCTTGCGCGCCTGGATGCGCAGGGGCTTGCCATCGCGGATCACCTCCACGCCGACCACCTTGCCATTCACGTCGACGACGCTGGTCATCGCCGTGTTCAGCCACAGCGGAATATCCCGGTCCTGCATGGAGGCGCGCAGGCGCGCGACGCCAGCGCAGCCGGTTGCCAGTCGGCGATGGAACTTGTCCTTGAGGCGCCACGGAATATCCAGCAGGTAATCCACCACCAGCTTCACGGCGGTTTTCCACCAGCCGGGCTGCTGGCCTATCAGCAGGGCGGCCTCAACCTGCGTGAAGCCGATCAGTCCGCCCAGGTGCATCATCGGGTGGGTGCGACGCAGGCGCTTCCACTCATCGCCGAGCTCATCCGCATTGAAGGTTTCCGGCTCCATCGAGCGATGGCCGTGCATGGCGCCTTCGAGGTTGGTGTAGTAATCCGGGTAGTGCTCCAGCGTGACGTAGCGCATGCGTGTCCGTTGGTGCAGGAAATCCACCATCCTGGGACCGTTCTCGAGGTAGGCGTCCAGTTGGTATTCCGGCACCTCTTCCTCCGTGATCAACTGGCGCAGGTAAGTCTTGGCTTTGTCCGTGGAATCGTCGGCACCGGCCGCTCTGGCATAGCGGTTGCACGGTATCCAGACGCCGCCGCCGGAGATCGAACTGGTGCCGCCGTAGAGGTGGGATTTCTCGATGACCAGCACATCCCTGGTGCCCATCTCATAGCTGCACAGCGCCGCGGTCATGCCACCATTACCGGAGCCGACGACCACTACATCGAAACTGTAATCCCACTGCTGTTTTGCTGCCATTGCGCCCACTCCGTGAATCCTGGCGCCATGGTAGCGCAATCGCCGCGCATTACAGCCCCGACCCGAGGCGTAAGGGGCGACAGGTTTAAGAATTTGGTCGTAACGCATCAGCGCCGGGCTCGATTAGCGGCAAATTTTCCTTGTCAGCCCGGTAAAGCGGTTAATACACTGTCGGCACGCTGCTGACACGGGCCGATTCGAGTTTCGATGATTCCCAACAACTCTCGGCAATGCACGATAATCACGACATCTCACGACAATCACGACATCTCACGATGAGGAACCCGGCATGCAACATCCCAAGCGCAGTACCCTACTGGCAATTTCTGTCCTTGCTGGCTTCGCCCTGGCCCCCCTCGCCTTCTCGCATTACGACGACAAGGAGCCCGCGCAGTCGTACCGGCAATCCTGGTTTGCGTTGATGGCGGCGAACTTCGGCCCGATGACCATGATGGTGAAAGGCGATATCCCGTGGCAGGAGAATGAGATGGCAGCCTATGCCGACCAACTGGCGGCACTGGTAACGCTGGATGTGATGCGCGGTTTCGCGGACGGCACAGACAAGGGCACGACACGGGCCAAGCCCGAAATCTGGGAAAACAAGCCGGACTTCACCGCCAAGATGGACGATTTGACCAAGGCGGTAAATGCGCTGCAAACCGTTGCCAACCAGGGAACTGATCGCAAGGCGATCGCCGAGGGCGTAGCCGCTACCGGGCAAGCCTGCAAAGCGTGTCACGACGAATACAAGTCGAAAGATTATTTGTATTGAGTCAGTGCTCGGATGACACGTGTTGGCAGTGCTGCCTCAGCGCGGTAGTGCAGTCCGACAGGCAGACGTTCTTTTACCATTGCGCCCGCGCTGTGGCACGATGGCTCCCTGACACGGAGGATCGTAACCATGCAACCCGACGCAAACCCCACCCTGCCCTCCAGCACCAACGCCCACCTGATGGCCCGTCGCAACGCCGCCGTCGCGCGCGGCGTGAGCAACACGCACCAGATCTTTGCCGCGCATGCCGACAATGCTGAAGTCTGGGACGTGGAAGGCAAGCGCTACATCGACTTCGCTGGCGGCATCGCAGTGCTCAACACCGGCCACCGCCACCCGGACGTGATCGCGGCAGTGAAGGCGCAGCTCGATCTGTACACGCACACCTGTTTCCAGGTGCTGGCCTACGAGCCCTATATCGAACTCGCCGAGCGACTCAACGAGCTGGCGCCGGGCGATTTTGCGAAAAAGACGCTGCTGCTGAGCAGCGGCGCCGAGGCGCTGGAGAACGCCGTGAAGATCGCCCGCGCCTACACCGGGCGCCCGGGCATCATCGCGTTCACCGGCGGCTACCACGGCCGCACGATGTTCACGCTGGGCCTGACGGGCAAGGTGGCCCCCTACAAACTCGGCTTCGGGCCTTTCCCGGGCAGCGTGTTCCATGCGCAGTTCCCGAACGCGCTGTACGGCGTGAGCATCGATGCGGCCATCGCTTCGATCGAGGGCATATTCAAGAACGACATCGAGGCTGCGCAAGTGGCAGCCATTATTATTGAGCCCGTGCAGGGCGAAGGCGGCTTCTATGTGGCCCCGCCGGTCTTCATGCAGCGCCTGCGCGCGTTGTGCGATCAACACGGCATCCTGCTCGTCGCCGACGAGGTGCAGACCGGCGCGGGCCGCACCGGCACCTTCTTCGCGATGGAACAGATGGGCGTGGCCGCAGACATCGTGACCATGGCCAAGAGCATGGCCGGCGGTTTCCCGATCTCGGCTGTCGTCGGCCGCGCCGACGTCATGGACGCGCCGGCGCCGGGCGGGCTGGGCGGCACGTATGCAGGCTCGCCGCTGGGTTGCGCCGCGGCGCTGGCGGTGCTCGACGTGTTCGAGGAGGACAAGCTGCTTGAGCGTAGCCGCGCGGTCGGCGAGCGCCTGACGGCGGGGTTGCAGGCGCTGGCCGCAAAGCACGCCTCCATTGGCGACGTGCGTGGCCTCGGTGCAATGGTGGCGATCGAACTGTTCAAGGGCGGCGACGTGCACCAACCCGATGCCGACCTGGCCAAAGCCATCGTCGCCGAAGCCGCGAAGCGCGGGCTGATCCTGCTGTCGTGCGGGGTGTACGGCAACGTCATCCGCATCCTGGTACCGCTGACGGCCAGCGATGCCCTGCTCGACGAGGGTATGGCTATCCTGGCCGATACCTTGCAGGCGTTGAAATAGGGAGCCAGGGGTCAGAGCCCTTTCAGGATAAAGGGCTCTGACCCCATATTCGCTCTGACCCCATAATCCGCCATTTTCCGCCTTTCTCATTTTCTCCTGTCCCCGGACCAATCGCTGCGCTGTAGAAGAGTCAGGAATTTTTACACTTGAAGAAATTTTGCGTCTTAAAAAGCAATATATTTCTTATGTATCAATAGCTTACTGACTATGTCACGCATCTTGCATGCTCTCCATGGCACTAAGAAAGCAAATTTACGTGCCATCGCCAGGAAAGCCTTACAGGCTTCATGCAGTACTGAGACCGGAGAATATGATGCTTGTGCAAAGAACGGATTCGCCTCGGATATCCTCCGCAGTTGCACGGTGGCTACTAGTGCTGGCCGTCGGCGTGGCGGCGCTGGGCAACCAGGCTCATGCGAACTTCACGGATGTGACAACATCGGTATTGCCGATACCCCTAATGAGTGATGGCATGCCGCCCAACTTGAAAGGCGGTGCCGTCACCGGGGACTTCGATGGTGATGGCGATATCGATATCTTCATGCCCACGAGCGACGGCAGGGATTTGTTTTTTCGCAACAACGGTGATGGCTCGTTCGACGAGATCGGTGAGCAGAGCGGTTTCACGGTCGTAACCGACGGCTACGCCTCAGGGGCCGCTGACATCGACAGCGATGGTGATCTGGATATTTATGTCACCGCAGCCGTCGAGCCGGGCCACTACCTGTATATCAATAATGGCAGCGGTGTTTTCACCGAAGAAGCGGCCGTGCGAGGTGCCTCAATTCCGGGCGGCCTGCGGTTCGGGCGCGGGGTCGCCTTCGGTGATTATGACAAGGACGGCTATCTCGATATTTTCGTGGGCGAGTGGCTCGAGCCGTGGGCGGTGGGAATACTCCAAACGACTGGGCCTGTTGGCCGCCTGCTGAGAAATCGGGGGCTTTGCAGCCAGGCTACTTTGACGATGTAACCGTTTCCGCGCAGGTTGTTCAAAACAACGTACCTGGGCGCCGCGCTGGCACGCATGTCCATACCCCCCGTTTTTCCGACCTCGACCGCGATGGTTGGCCAGATCTCGTCATCACGTCAGATTTCGATGAGAGTCGGCTGTACTGGAATAACGGCGACGGTACCTTTACGGACGGCACTATAGCCGCAGGTTTCGGCACCGGTCGCACAGAAATGGGCATGGAGATCGCTGATATCAATGGTGATGGCCAGCTCGATATCGTCACCACCTCTGCCTTTATGGACCAGAACGACGATGGTATCGCCGATGCTCATCTGGATGGTAACCGGCTGTATCTCAACGACGGCGACCGCACGTTCACCGACGGTACCGATGCGGCCGGCATTCGCAAGGGCTATTTTGGCTGGGGAGTGGTCGCGTTCGATTATGACAACGATGCCGACCTCGACCTGTTTCAGGCAAATGGAACCTACCGTGACGCCTTCTGCCCCATCTGTGATGAGGATTTTCCAGCATATACAGTTTGGGAAGAATTTGAGCACGAGCCGACACTACTTTTTGAAAACGATGGAAGCTCGACGTTCACCGATGTCGCCGTGGCCAGGGGTATCGTTAGCAATGACATATCGATGGGAGTCATCGCTTTTGACTATGATGGCGATGGCGACCAGGATGTCCTGCAGGTAAACGAGGGCAGAGACCCAATAGCGCCAAACCTGTTCCGCAATGACACAGTCAGCGCGAACGATTGGCTGCAGATCAAGCTCTCGAGCAACGGTTCCGCGCCACGCGGCATCGGCGCTTATGTGACAGTGACGCCTTCCGCGGGTGGCCCCAGCCAAACCCGGGAGATGAGTGCGAGTGGGACATAGATGGCGCAGGATGCCTCAGGCATTTTGCACTTCGGTTTCGGCGACCTGCCCAATGGCAGCACCGTCGATGTGCAGATTGACTGGCCCAGTGGAATTCAAACCTTCCATGCCGCGCAGGTGCTTAACCAGCAAATTACCTTTGCAGATGGTCTTCCACCCGTAGGCGTCAGCCAGGGCCTGCTCGTTGTCGGCGGCGACGGCGATGGACCGCATAGCGCCGGTAGTGAAGTGACCATCACTGCCGATCCGCCGGCCAAGCATTACTACTTTGCGTACTGGTCAAGCAATGGTGGCGGCGTCTTCGCCGATCCCCATGCCGCGCAGACGACCTTTACGGTGCCGGACGGGGGAACCGTCGTGACGGCGAAGTACCTGCCTGGTGTCGCGCCCGACGCAGACGTCGGCGTGGCGCGGCGTTGGAACGAGGTCCTGCTGCAGGCGATCCGCAAGGACTTCGCGCGCCCGACGGTTCACGCACGCAACCTGTTCCACATTTCCGCAGCGATGTACGACGCGTGGGCCGCATTCGCCGATCAGGGGGATACCTGGCTGCTCGGACATGCACGGGGCGGTGTTGACTGCCCCTTTGTCGCCATGCCACCACCGGTTGATGTGGAAGCGGCACGCCGCGAAGCGATCAGCCACGCGGCTTACCGGCTGCTGCTGCACCGCTTCGTGGCCTCGCCAGGCGTATCGACGACATTCCGCAATGCCCAAACGCTGATGGATTATCTCGGCCATGACCGCACCGATGACAGCACCGACTACACAACCGGTTCTGCCGCGGCGCTGGGCAACCATATCGCACAGTGTTATATCGATTTCGGGCTTGCTGATGGCGCCAACGAAGCCAATGAATACAAAAACACGAGCTATCAGCCGATCAATGCGCCCCTCAAGCCCGAGCTCCCGGGCAACCCTGCCATCAGCGATTTGAATCACTGGCAGCCGCTTTCCTTGGTCACGTTCATTGACCAGTCTGGCAACCAGGTGAGCAGCACCCCGAAATTCCTGAGCCCGGAGTGGGGCAAGGTTGTACCTTTTGCTATGCAGGCTGACGACCGCGTCGTATACCAGCACAATGGCTTCGATTACCTGGTTTATCACGACCCGGGTGATCCACCGTTGATCGGTGGCGTCGGCAGTGAGAGCTATAAATGGTCCTTCTCACTGGTGTCGATCTGGTCGTCTCATCTCGATCCCTCGGACGGGGTGATGGTGGATATTTCACCGGCGACCCTCGGCAATATTCAGTCCTACCCGACGCAGGTTGAGGACTATCCCCAGTTCTACAACACGTTGGCCGGTGGTGATGCCAGTGTCGGTTATACGGTGAATCCGGTAACCGGCGAAGCCTATACACCACAAATCGTGCCGCGGGGAGATTACGCCCGGGTGCTGGCCGAGTTCTGGGCCGATGGACCGGAGTCCGAAACACCGCCTGGCCACTGGTTTGTTATCCTGAACGAGGTTAGCGACCATCCTCTCCTGTCCCGGCGCTTCGGCGGCACAGGTCCAGAGCTTGATGTCCTTGAGTGGGAGGCGAAGTCCTACTTCACACTGGGCGGGGCGATGCATGACGCCGCTATCTCGGCTTGGGGCGTGAAGGGCTGGTACGACTATATCCGGCCCATCTCTGCCCTGCGGGCGATGGCAGATCTTGGTCAAAGCTCGGAGCCGTTGCTACCCTCCTTTAGCCCCTGAAAACGGCATTCCGCTGCAGCCGGGCTACATCGAACTGGTGGCAGAGGGCGATCCGCTAGCCGGCTCGGCTGGTGAACACGTTGGCAAGATCAAATTACTCGCCTGGCGTGGCCCCGGCTACATTGTAGACCCCAAGACAGACGAGGCCGGGGTGGGCTGGATTCTGGCGGAGAACTGGTGGTCTTATCAACGGCCGACGTTTGTCACGCCACCCTTTGCCGGCTACGTCTCCGGCCACTCAACCTTTTCACGCGCGGCGGCCGAGGTAATGACAGCGCTAACCGGCGACCCGTACTTTCCTGGGGGGATGAGCAGTTTTGAAATCCCGAGGAATGAATTCCTGGTGTTTGAAGAGGGTCCCAGCGTTGATATGACGCTGCAATGGGCCACTTACCGGGACGCATCGGACCAGTGCAGCCTGTCGCGGATCTGGGGTGGCATTCACCCGCCTGCTGACGATATCCCGGGGCGGTTGATGGGGATGGAAATCGGGGTTGATGCCTTTAACTACGCGAGCGCAATGTTCGGGAACAATGAACCACCTACGGTAAATCTGACTGCGCCCGTCAATGGCGCCTCTTACAACTGGGGTGCCAACATCGAATTGACTGCCACCGCAAGTGATGCCGATGGCAGCGTGACCAGGGTCGAGTTCTACCAGGGCAGTACTCTTGTGGGTGAAGATTCCAATGCTCCGTATAGCTTCACCTGGCTACATCCTGACGTGGGTGACTACACCCTGACCGCTGTGGCTATTGATGATACAGGTGCGAGCACCACGTCAACGGCAGTGGGCGTCAGCGTCATTATCAATATCCCGGGGTGTTGAGAACGACGCCCAGGCCCTTGATTTTGAATACGTCGCCGACGGCTACCTCATCTACGACCTGACCTCCGTAGTCGGGGAGGCGCAGTCGACAGGCACTTCGCAGTACGCTGTCGGCCAGTGTGATCGAGCTCATCAACGGCAGGCCACCACTTCTGGCGCTTGCCCTTGATCACCCCATATCGTACGACAGCCTGGCTGACAGCTCCTTCAGGGCTGCTCCACGGCTCGTGCTCAGGACTGTGCCGGAACCGGCAACGTTGTGGTTGGTTCTTCTCGCCTGCGCATGCGTGGCTGCGAGACCGCACAGGGGACGAGAAACACGTTTTCGATTCTCCAGTATCACCGCGCTTCAACGCCACCCACCGCGGCTTCGCAGACCTGCGTAAGCGATCTATCGGCGCCAGAGGTCAGCCATAAGCGACTTTGGTTACCGCAGCAGCAGCCTGCTTCTTTCGGCGGCTCATCCAAAGGCTGGCCACTCCAAGGCCGAACAGGGATAGCGTATGTGGAGCGGGCGCCTGGGTCGCACGGTCGCGGTAAAACCACGCTCCTCGCTCTTCGCTTGTAGAGTCTCGCCCCACATAGGATGCCGTGCTGGCGAAATCGACTCCGTTGGGCGGGATGGTGACATCTTTTAGATTAGGTGTCGGAGCACTCAACTCGAACGCCGGTGGAGGTAAAGCAGCGAATGCCCAACCGCTAACGACACTGACTTCAGGGCGCACGGTAGTGGGATGGAAGGTGGCAATAAATTGGGGAGCCCAACTGGATGCGCGTTCCTCAACAACGCCAGGAGCGGTCGTACTCAGGCCAGTAAACACGTTGAAAAGTAGCTGCACGTCATCTAATGATGCCACTCCTGTCCACCTATGACGACAATATTGTTGCCAGGAATAGGGACAGCCCAAGACGTCTGGCTGACAACAACCGCCCATACAGCAAGGCAGGAAATCATTGTTCTTCTCATTGGCTGGCTTCCTTTATTGGGGTGAGAATTGCGTTCCGCTCGCCTTAGTAGCTAGCAATATGCCGGACCTGCCTGATAAGTATAGGATCAATTGGATGCATTAACTCACTAGGCGTTTCACGCCCTCCCCATAACTCGTATGAAAAAATACTGGCACACGAAGAACCATTGGCGATATGGCGGAATGCAAAAGAAATCTACCTTGCGAGGTATATGGTGCGATTTTGAGGCGGAGCCTGGACAGCCCCGCTACTGCCGCTTTCGGCTGGCTGGTGGTCCTGGATGAGTGGAAGAATCCAAGGTCGCGAAACGCCTACAAACGGCCGTAAGCGTTAGCGGGAATTCACCGGCCTTATCAGAGAAAGACAAAGGCTCCCGAAAGAGCCGCTGCGGCTTGGTTCAGGAGTGAACAAATATGAATTGCATGATCACCTCCGCGAACAAAGTTTTCAGGTCAATAGGCGGGGTTTTCACGAGTTTCTATAGTTCAGCAAGTTCAGTTGACAGGCGCGTATTAATAGCGTCAATGAAGAACTCTACTCACAACAGGCTGTTTGTATGCCCTATACTTCCGATCAGCGGGCTATGAGTCCATCTGGAGCAAGCGCTTCGCTGAGGGATTGGCAGTAGCGTATCTGGAGCGCTCGGGTGATCCTCTAGTGATCGAGTTTTTTTCAGAACCATCGACGGAGAGCCGGGGAGCGCCAGCGACGTAGCGCGATTTTTCCGCACTCTGGGCGGTTCGGTTTCTTCAATACTGCGAGTACTAAATGGTTATGGATTTGAATCTTAAGAACAGGCTGGGTGCTGTAATGAACAGCCTTTACCTTGTCTGCCTGGTTGGCTTTGCCGTCGCAATCGCCCATCACCACACGCAGCTTGTTTTTAGCGAATACCCGCTGGACTACAACGAAGGCGGCATGTTGGTGACCACAGACACAATCTCGCGAGGTGGCAACCCATTCTCTTTGGAGAATCAGCCTGCGCGCATTAGCCTCTATCCAGTTCTATTCAGCGTGATTGTCGCGCCAGTCTCACGCATTTTTGGTAATACACTCGAATTGCACCGCATGCTGGTTGGCCTGTTTGTATTGGCAAGCTGCGCGCTTTGCTACTACCTGTGTAGAAGTAACTCAGGAAGTCGTACAGAAAGCTTTACTGCGGCTGCGCTTTGTTACGCGGCACTACTCTACTACTCCACACCGGTTGCTGGCCCCAATGGATTAGGCTTGTTCTTCTTCTTTCTGGCGATCACCATTCCCTGGATGTACGAGTTCTCAACGCGCAGCCTCATCTTCGCCATAGTGCTGGGAATTCTAGCGTTCTACTCCAAGCAGTATTTTGTTGCTTCGCTCGGCTACATCGCTTTATACATGTTTCTAGCGGTATCGAAGCTCCGGGCTGTTTACTTTGGCTTGGCGGCTTTGGCTACTTTTATCGTAGTTTTGGCATTCGTCTCGTATACATCCACCTATTATCTGGCGGACACTTTTTTTGCCGTTTTTCAATCATCCGCCATATTGGCTTCCTCTGACGCGTTTCTTGTTTCGCAGTCGAAAGAATTTTTACAACACAATCTACCTGTTCTCGTAATTTTAGTACTAGCGATATTGTATAGGTGGCGTTCAAAAGCCGTATTGGGTTTTCCGCTCGAACAGAATTCGCAGAGCGAAGGCTTTGTAAACCTGTTCGATCTTGACAAGCCGCTTCTCCAGCGAAAACCAAACTATATTTGGGTTTGTTGTGCCTGTTCGGTAATCATCGTCGCGCTTTCTCTGGGCAAGAACCAGGGAAATCATCTGACATATTTCCTGCAGCTGATTTCGCCCTTTTTACTCGTGGGAACTTTCGCGCTTAGCTCGAACATACCAAATTGGCGCTGGCCATTTAGAATCCTGGCACTGTGGGCGATGTATAACAGCTACTCACTCCTGCAAACTGATTTTTCGGTCAATGAAGACAGCTGGCGTATCGTCAAAAAGGAGATCGCCCAGGCAAATGATATTTACGCCTCTACTTTGGTCCTCCAGGAAATCATGGCGAAGGGTGCTCCTGTGTATGAAAGTGGTGCTACGCGATATTTCATATTCGGAGCCAGTACTTTGCCGTACCTGAAAACCGACCCGGACCATACAACCCTGGAGATATGGGAGCGTTACGTTCAACTTATACAAGGCAAGATCAAAAATCGGGAGTTTGATTTGCTGCTGATTGATAATTGGATGCGCTTACCCAAGTCGTTGCGTGATACTGAAGTAGATACCCAAACGCTATTGCGACAAAACTATAGAAAAACGGCGATTGTATTGTCTTTACCGCAGCGACCGGGCGGCGGCGACTACAATGTACAGATTTGGAAACCGATTCCAGCGAAACCGGACGAAGAAAAATAGCCGTCAAATTAGTTTTTTCGGTAGGTTGACAGTCTGCTGGATCGGGTCTCAAAAAAGATGCGCGGTTGTCCGCTTTCTGCTAAAAGCGGCCCCCATATAATTTGGCATACCTGCAGAACGCGGTTTTGATGAAGTACGATGAGCCGTCGATAATATGGTAAAGAACTAAGGCGGAATGACCCTGTTACCGTTTTACCTTGTGTTCGGAACGGTCCTCAGAGACGAACTGCATCCGTCGCGATTACCGGTACAACATCTGGGGAGACCGTACGCTTCGGAGGCTCAGGACGTGGCATACGTTTAATGACGCGACGCTGCCAGAAATCGATAAGCCCAATACGATAGGCGTAATAGCTTATCCAGCCAGGCATTAGCGAGAAGTCCATAAATTTCAAATGATTGATCACCTTTTTCCCAAAGAAGAGAAAGCGGAACAGGAGGCCGATACGCGGATAGAGTGGCTGGGGTGTCGTGCTGGCTTCCACGCGTTTCAGTAGTTGATCGAATAGCCAGCGAGGCGGGCACCACGTGCCGAGTAGGTAGAGCAGAATGTTTGCCATTCGCGGTGGAATCTGCAAATAACTGGCGTCGATCTGTTCCAGGTCTATCCCGCGCTTGAGCATCTCTTTGGCGAGCCCGGTATTCGGAATTACCTTTAGGGAGAAGATTATGAGCGTGTATGGGCGTGGCATGGCGTAGACGAGTTCAAGGGTGTCGATGACATCCTGTCGCGTCTCTACGGGGTTATCCATGATGATGTCATAGGAGGGCGCCACATGATACTTCGGCGTGAATTCTGCAATTATCTCAGTGGCTTCCCTGATCTTTTCGGGCGGAGTCGGGCGTTGGTAGAATTCCAATATCGCCTCGCTTCCGCTCTGCACTCCCATCCGGATTCGATTCATACCCGCCCAGGTAAGGATCTCAATTTTATCTCTTCTAACGTAGTTCGGTATGACGCCGTATACGGTAAACGGAACTCTGACTTCCTCGTGCCAGAGCTCAGCGAACTCCTCAAGCTGTTTATACGGAATCGCCATGAAGCTATCATCGTGGAAGCTGACATGACTGATGTGAGGGAAGCGCTGGCGTACACTCTTTACCTCGTCGACGATATAACGAGCACTAGGGTGTCGGATTTTTGTGTAGTTTGGGTCGTTTTCGATGAATTTGGTGTTTCCACAATACGAGCAGCGGAAGGGACATCCGATCGACCATAACGTGGAATAATCCTGCCCGCCATGGACGACATAATCGGCAAAGGCCATTGGCTCAAATCCCTTTCCCTCTCGATAGATTTTCTCCTTTTCACCATACTGGGGAAACGGGAGTGATTCCATTTGTGCTGTGGTCATCAATGGCAGAAAACCATTGCGTATGACGTCTTCGCCACGTTTGAACCAGAAGTTTTCTACTTTGGTGTAGTCGCGCCCCTCCTTCGCGAGCGAAAGAAACTGCTCGAATGCAAACTCGCCTTCGCCAGTGCAAATTGCATCGACATCTGCGGTGATCGCGTTCTCAGGTTCAATGATCGGATGGATTCCGCCCCAAACCATTAGCACGTCCGGACGAAGCTCGCGCACGCGGTGGATTACGCGACGAGTAATGTCCGCGTAACCGGTCATCGAAGAAAAACCAATCAGGTCTGCATCCTTCAGGCCCTGAGCGATCTCATCGATTGCGTCGGCATCCACTACGCCGATGCCGTGGCTGCCAAAAAGAACATTACGCAGGCTGGCGTAACGCTTCGTTGTTATGTAGTAGGATTCCGTATCAGGATTGATACGAGCTGTAAAAGCCGCGATTTTCCGAAAGCCGCAGGAGATTGTGCCATCCTCAAGCGATACCATTTTGATCCGCATTATTCATGCCTCCTGCACTGCTGACACCCAAAATCAACCGCGACACCGCTCAGTATGGGCGGAATTCATAGCTTTGCAATATACGTAAATTTATATGTAGAGTCTCCTGGGGAAGTGGAACCTAGGTCCATTTTGAGGTGATAAGAGTCGAAATCAAAATTCCCGAATGGGCTACTGCAACGCCCGCTTTTGGAAAAAGCGGTCAATAGCGCCACACCTTTTCTTACAGTATGAAAGGTCGAGCGTGACCGGTTAAAACTGACGCTCGCCTCTGGTTTCCGATCGTGCTTGCCTGAGATGCGATGCTCTACGGCGAGCCAAATCCCGCACCCAACCGCCGCGTATCGGCGTCGAGAATTTCCCAATCGGCCTTGGAATCGACATGGATATGATGCTTCAGGCGAATGCCGGGCTCTGAGTCCAGCAACCCCACCGGAATCCAGTACACCTGATGCCCGGCGAGGAACTGCGGCACGATGGCGCCGCAATCGGGACAGAAGCGCCGCAGGAATCCACTCTCATACTGAAACTCGCGCACCCCCTCCGAGCCCCGCAGCCAGCGAAAATCGTCCTTGCCCACCAGCGCGGCGGCACTGGATGCACCGCCGAACGCCTTGCGGCATTTGGAACAATGGCATTTGAAGATCGCCGAACTGAATGCGGTCACGCCAAATTGCACGCCGCCGCACAGGCAAGTCCCGGTGATCATGGCAACACCTGCGCACAGCGGTTGGCGGACGGAGTCATGGTGGGGAACCCTGCATGAGCGTGTGTTGCAACACTATGAGGTCGCCGATATCGAGATCGCCGTCACCGTCGACATCGCCCAGCACCGCTTCCACGACGCTGGGCTCGCTCAGGCCATTCACGAAGCGTGTCAGCACCAGCAGGTCACCTGCGTTGATGGCGTTATCCGGATTACCACGAGGTGCGAGGTCGCCAATATTTGAGGTATTGGGATCAGTGCCATAATCGGCCTCGCCATCCGCATAGCCATCGCCGTCGCCGTCGATACCGGCGGGATAGGCTGACAACAGGATACGCCCACCTGCCCCATCCACCAGTCTGTCATCGTCGCTATCGACACTGTCGGGATTGGTGCCGAGCACGCTCTCCTCGTCATCCGTGAGCCCATCGCCGTCAGAATCCAGCGGGCCAGGAGTGAATACGACCTGATCGAGCCAGGCGGCATCCTCGCCCATCGCGACTGACGCATTTTTGGCGTAGGTCCAGCGCACGGTATGGCTCCCCGCCGGGATGGGAATCGTGATTTGCTGCCAACCCGTGTCACCCGAGATGGGTGCTGCGGCAAGCAGTTCAAGGTCGTCGCGATAGAAACGCAGGAAATCGCGGTACTGTTCCGAGGAGACTTTCCACCAGAACGTGAGACTGCCCGGCCCCACGAGCGCCGTGGCAACAGAGGCTTCCTGCAAGTCCGCGATGGGATAATGCGTGGCCGCATCGATACCGTCATGGGCACCGGCAGACAGCTGGCCGAACCAACTGCCGGGTGTGAACGTAAGCCCCTCACTGCCCCACGCGATATCTGCGGTATCGAGCGCTGTCGCAATGGGTACTTGTACGACATTGCTGAAGAACTGCAGATGCATCACCGGCGTCCCGGGCGTATTGAGCACCTGCAAGCTCATTTGCGAAGCCGTTCCATCCCACCAGCGGGCGTTGGGCGTGGTACTGGCGTCGAACCGCTTGAGCGAATCGTAGAGGTCCTTGTTATCGCCCCGGTTGCGATTTGCCTCCATGTCGTAAAGGCCATCAGCCTGTTCCAGCGACAATTCGTAGTGTTGGGATGTCGTCATCTGCTGGCGCTTATTGGCCGTGGTGACGGCTTCATCGACGTGCCAGATCGCTATGCCCTTGTCCGGGGAATGGGTGGCCCACTTGTCTGCGTTGCTGCGGTTCTCGATCAGGAAATATTCGGTGCCACTGCCCGCTTTGCGGATGCGGTAGCCGTAATTGCCCGCGGTCAAGGTGCGCTGCGAGGGCGCGCCGGGGACCAGTTCGGTAATCGTTGTCCAGCCCGAGTAATCCTTCAGGTACAGATCGATCGGTGCCGGCGTCCTGCCACCGTTCAGGTAGTTCCCCGAGCCCATCAGGCTGTGCTCACCCACGCCTTCGGACGCGCCGTCGGCCGCGTCCGTGTCGTAGAAATCGGGATAATCGAGGATCATATGACCCAGTTCATGGCACAGGGTGCCGATCACCGGCGCCGCGCTGGGCACCGGGGTGATCTGGTAAAAATAGATATAGCGGGGATTGGACAGGGTTCCGACATTGATCTGCGGCGCCAGCACCCAGGAATGCGGCCATAATCCTTGCGCCCATACGCCGGACAGATCACCGGCAAACATCAAACTGGTGGCCAATAGTCGATTATTGGCGTTAATTGTCAGCGCGGAAAAGTCAAAACCATTTGCCGTGAGGACTGCAACGGCGTCACTGACCAATCGCCTGCCGGCACTGCCGGCATCGCGGTAGACAGTGTTAGTGGGGTAGTTGGAAAAGTTGTAGTAGTTTCGCGGCTGCGGCAGCGTGATGATCGCGGACACCTCCTGCGTGAAGTCGAGGCTGCCTAGTGATTGATCCGCGAAATAGTCGCGAATGGAACCTGTATTGCCATCATTCGCATACCCGATCTGGTTGCTGTAACGCGCCATTTTCGCCTGCGTGGCAGGGAAATTGACCGGGTCATTCGCGGCGGTGGCAGGATCATCGGGAAACTGCACCAGAATCATCAGGCCAAGTTTGCCGCCGCTGACCGCCAGTGCGCTGGCCTGGCCCTGTGCATCGCCTGCGAAGTCCGGTGCGTCTGTATCGGCATTGGCAGTGCCGCTTTCATTGCTGGCGGCGTCGGCGCGCGACTGCGTCCTGGCTAGCGCGCGTTGGCGCTTCACAGCATCCTGCGCCGCTCCCATCTCGCTGCGCGATCCGGTGCAAATTTGTCAATCCTGGCAGCGCGAATTACCGCGACGATACTGTCTGCTTCCTGCAGATGTTTCACCAAACCCGCCGGAGGTGGTTTGTGCGCTTTTACCCCGGAGGAGACCAGTGCTCCCGCTTGTGTTCCTGCCTCAGCGAAGTAGTAGGTTTTATCCGCCTCGTTGAACAAGACGGTGTAACCGTCAGCCGTTGTCGTCCTGGCGTAAAATTCATCCCCGAACACCCGCAGCGACAGGACGGTTCCATCAGGCTGCACCCATTGCGTGGACAAACCCTCGCGTGGATACGGCGCGGCATTCGCGCTACCCGCAAAACAAAAACTTATCAGCAACGAAGCAAGGAATAGCACTACGGGAGCGAGCGTTGCGAGGACCAGGTCCGACAGACCGGCCACGCCGACCGGCCCTCGAATTGCTCGAATTGTGAGTGCACGCATGTGGAACTACCCCTGGGGCAACCGTGGGCTTATTGTTGGAATAACGCTGCTCCGGTAATACTCAGCGTGATAGACCGCCCATTGGAAGTCAAGCTCACCAGGTCAGCTCACCAGGTCAAATCAGGCGTCGGCGCCTGTGACAGCCCCCACCACAGCGCGAGCGCGGCCAGCGTCGCGATCAGCGCGGCCCACCACCAGGCCACGGGACGCACCCTGCCCTCGCGCCCTTCAGCGGCACCCTTGACCATCGCCTGCAGGAGATTTTCCCTGCGGCGCAACTGGTGATACAGCACGGCGAGGATATGCACGCAGACCAACGCCAACAGCGCATTGAACGCGACATCGTGCACCACGCCCATCGCGTCGCGAAATTCGCTGTTGGCCCAGTAGTACAGAGGACCAGAGAACAAGACATCATCCGAGTTAAACAGGCCGCTGACCGCCTGCAACAGCAGCAGCGACAACAGTAGCATGACGGACCAGCCGCCCAGCGGATTGTGTCCGGCGCCATGCGCCTGCGCGCCTCGCAGATAAGCCAATACAGCGCCCGGTCCAACCAGGAAATCAGCAAAGCGCGAATGGCGACTGCCAACAAAACCCCAGACCACGCGCGTGGCCACCAGCACCAGCACGCTGTAGCCAGTCCACTCGTGCAGGTCGTAGCGCTCGGTCTCGGCGCTCCACCAGGCCAGGGGCAGGCAACACACGATCGCCCAGTGGAAGATGCGCGTTGGAATATCCCACAGCGGCAGGCGCACCGGCGGTTGTGACATCATCAGGAACGCTGTCCCATCGTGCGCACGGTGCGGCACTCTGGCTGCAGGGCGCTCACTGGCTGAGGAATTTCGCGGCCATGCCGAGATCAAAACCGCGCTGCCCCGCCACCGCTATCGCGTGATCGCGCTGTGACTCGTCGCAGCCCGCCACCCACAAATTGGCGCAGCGAGTGCCGGTACGACAGAACGCCAGCGCCGGGCGCGCGGGATCATCCAGCAGGTCGCTCATCGCCTGCAAGTCCGGGCCGGGAAAACTCGTGGCGGTGACAGGCATGTGGTGATACTCCATACCCACTGCCTGCGCTGCCGCTGCGATGGCCGCACTTGAGGGCTGGTCGGGCACCTCGCCATCGGGGCGATTGTTGATCAACACGCAGAAACCCGCTGCGGCAATCTCGGCCACATCCTCTGGCGTGATCTGTCCGGAGACGGCGATGCTGTCCGTCAGTGTGACAATATTCATACCGGTCTCCTCAATCTACCAGGGCGAACTCGCTGCGCAGCACGTCGATGATCTCCGCCCTGGGATTATCGGCGAGTTGCAGCGGACCACCGATGATTTTTTCGGCAATCCCGGAAGGGGTTCGATACCGCCATCAATACCTCGGTCGGCAGTGCGTTATCACGGGCCAGCGCCTGGCGCTCAGGCATGCGGCCCTTGTTGAGCAGGATGTCCGGGTCCGGGAAGTGCTGCAGCAGCAACTGGCGGAAGTCCTCCTTGGAATTCTCCACCACCTTGCCCTGGCGCAGCGCAGCGCCGTCCCAGATGCGCGAGGAATCCGGCGTGCCCACTTCGTCCATGTAGATCAGCTTGTCATTGCCCGCTGTGTCGGTGACGTAACCGAATTCGAACTTGGTATCGACAAACACCTGGTCCAGCTTTTCCAGTTCGCCGCTGATCACCTCGAACCCCTCGCGCAGCAGCGTCTCGTAGCAGTCCCGATATCCTGCACGCTGCGGAAGTTGAAGGCGGCGTAGTTCTTCTCGATGTCGCTGCGGGTGATATTCACATCGTCCACCGCAGGCACGCCGGGGATACCCTGCAGGATGCCCTTGCTCGACGGCGTGATCAGCAACTCGGGTAGCTTCTGGTCGCGCGCGAGGCCGTCGGGAATGGTGATGCCGCAAAACTCGCGTTCGCCTTTCTCGTACGCGCGCCACATGGAGCCGGTGATGTACTGGCGCGCAATCGCCTCGATCATGACCGGCCGCGCCTTCTGTACGATCCACACCAGCGGATGCGGGATTTCCAGTATGTGGCTATCCGCCAGGCCGCGCTCGCGGAACAGGCGAAACCAGTGGTTGGAAATTGCGTTCAGCGCCGCGCCCTTGCCGGGCACGCCGCGCATGCCGCCCTCGGCATGCCAGATGCAATCGAAGGCGGAAATGCGATCCGAGATCACCATAATCGCCAGGGGCGCATCAGGCGCGACTGCGTAACCACGTTCCGCAACCAGGCGCGCGCTGTCGGCAGCGGTCAGCCAATAGACCGAGCGCACCTTGCCACTGTGCACGGGCGCATCCGTGCGAATCGGCAAATCATCGTTTACAGCCAATACCTTGTGGGCAAGACCCATAGTGTTCGTCCTGTGTTCCTTCGTAGGCCCGTATCAAAGCGGCCCGAGGGAGTGACGATGGCGTTGCGCGTTAATCCCGAAAGACGAAGAATTCTAGCAGAGGGAAATGTCGCCGAGCGCCCTGCAAAAACCACCTGCCGAAGTCGCTGGCAGGTTCGGTTTACATCGCCCGCGCACCCGCTCGTGGCGCTACTACTGCGTGGGACTGCATCGACACGGGTGCACCTGCGGCAATCAGCGCGTCGCGTTGTGCCAACAGTGGCGTGTGCAGGGCAAGCTCCTCAAATTTTTGCAGCGCAATAAAGGCCGGGTGCTGCAGGGCGCGACTGGCGAGGGCGTGCATCGCTGGCCAGCGCGCCGGGTCTATCGCAAAGCCAGCAACGCTGGCGTTGCGCAGAAACGACACCACCGCGATATCCGCGATGCCCAGTTCACCGTATAGAAATGTCGACACTCCGGTGTATTCATGCTCCAGATAATCCAGGATTTGCGGCGCCTCGATCTCCAGCGCCCTGCTCACCACGGCCTGGTTTGCCTCCTCGCCCCACACCCAGCGCTTGATGACCCGCTCACTGCCGACAAGCGGAAAGCGAACACCTCCCCATGCGCGTATCGGCATCTTCTTCCAGCCAGCGCGCGCACGTGCTCTCGCCGGCGTGGTCGGGTACAGGATAGGCTCCGGGATAGCAACTCTACGGTATTCACATAATGACCTGGAATCGGTAATCGTCAGGGATTCATCGATAAACACCGGCACCCTGCGCACCGGGCTGATCCTGCTGGACTCGTCATCGCCGTACAGTGGCACGATGGGATCGATGACGTAGTCGATGCGCTTCAGCGCAAGGCAAACGAGCACCTTCCTGACATAGGGAGAGATAACTACCGACAATCGTAACGGGTTTCTGGGACATTGAGTTGGCCGTTGTCGTTCCAGGGCTGTCAATCGGGCGCGTAGATCCTGATGCGGGTCAGCGCTGCTGTTGCGGGAGAATATTACTGAGGCAGCTGGCGCCTGTCACAATAAATCGAGAATGTATGGCAAAAATATAATGGCGCCCACCACTGCGGCTCCTACCGCTCTCAGCAACACAGCGCCGGCTGCAACGTCCTTGGATTTCTTCACCAGCGGATGAAATTCCGGTGACGCCACATCACACAGGAATTCAATAGCAGTATTGAGCGCTTCGGCCACCCATACCACCATCATCACCAGAATCAGCAGGCACCATTCCACGGCGGTGACGCCGAACAACCAACCCGCAGCCGTGACCCCAATGGTCGCCACCAGTTCCACCCACGCGTTGTGCTGGCTCCTGAGCATTTCCACGATGCCTTCGCCCGCATGCACGCTACTGCGTAGGCGTCCGGCTAGAGAAAACGTAGTGCTTTTATTATTCATAGCCTCACCTGTGGGATCTACTTGTTGCGACCCTGCAGTTGCAGGATGCCCTGGCGTATCTCGGCACCGACGCCGGCAAACACCTGGTTGAGCGCCGGATCATCGCTCGTCACCTGGTTGAACGCCCAGATGTCATCGCTCGGCCGGGTATCCACTGCGCGCACCAGCACCGCACTGCTCGCGGCGTCCACGACGGCGACACTCACCGTCAGTAAGCCACCCGTTCTGGCATCCTTGGCGTCCCTGGCAACGGATGCGCGTGTCACGTGGGGGTGGACGGCGACGACGGCGGTATTGATCACCAGCTGCGCCTGCGCCCTGTCGGTGACGATGTTGAAGTCGGACTGGTGCGTCAGTGCGAGGGTATATTCCAGCGCTATCGCACGCTGCAGGAGGGTATCCTCCTGCTCCGTCACCCACCACTCGCTGTCGGCGGGCGCGCCCTCGGGCTGGATCACCTGCATATTGGCGAGGTTCGCCGGTGCAATATAAACTTGCGAAATCCCGCGACGTAGGCCGGTGCATTGGGATTGATAAATAGCTTGTTCACGGGTGGACGTACACCGGCGTTGGCGGCGGTATCGTCACGTTTGAAGTTCGCATCGGTCCATGCGTCGAACTGCGAGCAACCTCCGAGCACAAGCA
>JADJAL010000003.1 GCA_016704305.1 Haliea sp.
GAATTCATACAGCGCCGGACGAAGCCGTGTACGCGAATCGTCCTGTTTTAAGTGACGCCTGTTGTTCACCGATTTACATTCGATTTCTGCTGTTTCAATGCTTTCCGAAAATCAGCGTCGCTCGCACAGTTGAACGTGGCGCGAGAGAGATAGCAGGCAACCTCGCTCCGTTGGACAGTCAGATGAATGTCACTGTTGAGAAACTGGGAATTGAGTTTATTTCCTCATCTGACATCATTTGTTCCGACACCCGTTGTAATTTTTTCTCGGATGAGGGCTCAGCTCTTTATTCTTCGACAGGCGCACCATCTGACGGTAGGCGGAGCACGGTGGTTTGGATCACATGTTGTCGATCTGCTTGAACATGGCGGCAAGACCAGTTCCAGGAACACTAAAGAGCACGTTATTGATCCGTTAAACGCTGCTAATGAGCAAGCAAATGTTACAAAGATGGTCTCGCCAGAGTCTGGGTAGACTTGACGCCCGAGGAAGGAGTCGCGATCGCCCAAAGCCATATGTCAGAATTGACCCGCATCGGCATGATGGCCGGACGGGCATTGACATACCACATCTCCCGGCCTCAAAACCCAAAGTGACAGCCGCCCTTCTGATGCTGATGAACGTTGCGAAAACTCCCGAAGATAAATCAAACTTCAAGAACGCGATTATTGTTTTGGCATTCTTTCAACCGGATGTTGGCCCGACTGCTGCAGGCCTCGAACAGATGGGGCCGCAGCAGCAAACGTGGAAGAAAATCGTAGACCGCGAGAAGCGGGCCCTGGAGGCGACCTTGACACAACCGGGTTACGTATCCGAAAGCACTCCCAAGCCTGAATAGGCGAGAGCCTTTCCACCACCACGATTACCGCGCTGGGTTCGCCAAAGAACAGGCTTTCGCTCGTCTTTCGGTGTGTGAAACAATGACCTCTACAACGTGCCGATTGCACCGGTCTCGCTGTCACCTCTTTGGGTTCGCGACGCTATTTCTCGACCGGTTGCATCTGCTCTTCAACGACACTTCTCCAGGTGTGTTGATCTGATCGCATGGAATCGATCGCAACAGCAACCTCTCCCACACCCGGCTGGAAGAAAGCGAGGACTGCCGCAGCCTCCCGGCAAACGCCTGCTGGTCTGCGGCTAATCGTCCATTAAGTATGAACACAATGGCGGAAAGGATGTCGCCTTTGGGAGGAATGAGCAAGGATTCGTCAAACACCTTGCTACCATTCAAAACCTATGCCAGAGATGAGGAGGCCGGAAATCCTTTAAAATTTCTGTCGCTTGCGCTCTCGACATTTCGTTTTGCTGCCGATCGCGGTAATTAATGCAGTTTGCGGTAACGTTCTGGCGCGTCCACACGCGGGGGCGCATCCATACCCAGGTTTTGCTCGTAGTGAGCGATGAAACCGGCGGCATCAGTATTGCTGAAGCCATCGCCCAGCAGCACGAACGCCTTGCCATTTCGGGCTCGGATTCGCCGAAGACTTCGCCAAATCTCTGTGCGACGAGCCGGTCTTGATCGTTGTAAATATGGTGCACCATTTTTGGCAGGTAGCAGCGCATGCAGACGGTATCAATGTGGTCCAGACCATCCGTCGGTTTACCCCCCATGGCCATGCGTGACTTCGTGAAAAGATCATTGTTCCATATCTCGGTAAAGCTCGTCTGACCGGGCACGACGGTCCCGAAGTCGTCCTTGTCCTTGGCAACACCACAGCATGGTGTGAGAGGACCGCCGGCACTGATTACAGAGAAGCCGTAGTGCCAGCTACAACTCCGCGGAAGTGTGGCATCGAACTGTTTGGGCAAGATACTCTAGAAGGGGCGACGACAGACTCATGCTCAAAGAAGTAGTCTTCGCGACCGGCATCTTTCCAACTTTGTATAAATGCGTGCGTATCTTCCACAGAGTAGGAGGGTTGTGCAGGCTCTCGGTGGCTAGGTAACCAGCCGGAGTCGCTAATAAACGCATCACCCGCGAGGAACGTAACACAATGTCCTCGAAAACCTGCGTGCGTCCTCAATTTCGTGCTCATTGTGCTTGAAGATAAGGAATTTATATAAGAGCTCTGTATCCAGCCCGAGCCGATCGCGAGTCCTGGCGAGGCGCGTGAGGTTCTCGCGAACGAGCTTCACATCACCGCCGACACGATGCACCTCGTATGCCTCCTGCGAGAATCCGTCAATCGATGCGCTGAGTCGGCCAATCCCAGCGCTGAGAAGCTGCTCGATGCGCTGGTCGGACAGGGGCAGCGAGAGGTTTGAGTGCACCTCCGTGGCGATATCCCGGTCAGTCGCTTTGGCGATGAACTCGTGCAAGCGCGGGTTCAGAAGCGGCTCGCCGTAGTTGTAAAACATTATGAGGAACAGCTTATCACCGAGTTCCTCCAGTACACTGTCGAATAGCTCGATGGAGAGCTTTTTTCGGTCGGAGCGATACAGCGTGGTTAAAGCATGCTTCTGCTTCTTGCTCTCGTTTTCTATGCCGGTGGGGCAGGTCGGACAGAGCAGTTGGCAGGTGTCCGAAGGATCGAGGGAAATGTAGTATGGCAGTGTGCTGACTTTCTCGGCTGCGGTAAGCATCTCATATTTCGAACGCAGAAAATTCGTAAATGCGGATCGATTTCGTTTCTTGAACGCTAATGCCATTGTCTTGTCCTAAATTCATCACGCGACGCTTGCAAAGCTATACAGGGGATCATCGACCCTGGGTCCGCGACGTTACTTCCTGGCTGTTATGCTGCATCTCCGCTTCAACGACACTTCTCCACGTGTGCTGATCCGATCGCATGGAGTCGATCGCGACACCACCCTCGCCCGCCCCTGCTGGAAGAAAGCGAGCACTGCCGCAGCCTCCCTGGCAAAATGCCTTCTGGTCTGCGGCAATATCGCCATTCAGGATGGTCACAATTGCTGAAAGGATCTCGCCTTTGGGATGATTGAGCAAGGATTCATCAAATACCTTGCTACCATCCAAGCCCATATCGGCGACAACGGTGCCAAACTGAATCATGATCTGAGTGGCTTGATCGCCCGGGCTCGGCTCAGGCGCTGGGACGCTTTGAGGTAGGTCGTTACTCCGTGATGAACTCGCACCCCCGGGCGTCTCGATAGCTACGCCAGGTTTCTTCTCTTCGGTCAGTTTGGCTTCAATCAGCTTTGCCAGTGCCCTACCGGCAATTGCGTTGCCGCGCGCGTTGAAGTGGCTGTCGCGCAAGTGGTAAAGATGCCGTTGTCCGTCTGGGAGCGGCTCCTCGGCGAGTAGTAGCGGCAAGAGGTCCACGATATCGCGATCACCCGCCCCGGCCCACTCCCGTATTTTGACTTGCGGCAAATCGCGCTGCAGCGGCAAGTCGTTTTTCTCAACAACCGCCTGCCACAACTCATCATTGACCCGGTATTCGTCAGGTATTATCAGGAATGCCAGCGGGACATCACCCGCGGCATTCTCGATGTTACTCAACGCGGCGAAAAATCGCTCATACACCCCGGGTGATTAGCAGCGCCGATGTATGCATTGCGCGCGACAACGCGGCGAACGTGTCTTCGCCCATGCTTGGGGTTTCCAGTGATGGGTCGGTCAACCAGGGATAGCGAACGGCCAGTGCCGCGTCGATCGTACCCGCCGAATCCTGCGTCCAATCCCGGCTTTGCGCGCGACGCATAATCCCTAGCCGGTGCCAGACTACGCCGACCATATAGCGCTGGGCGTCGTACCAACCGTGGGCGCGGTTGGCGGCGCTTCAACCACTATGTCGTTGCCGACTAGAGCGCAATCACCACCAGATCCGGTTGCAAAGGAAGTGCTTCTTCGACGAGATGGTAGAGGTAATCGACAGGATTGGTGCCGGGAAAACCGATGTTATAGACCTCGGCACCGGGAAACTCACGCTCCGCTACGGTCGTGTAGTGATAATAATGCGGAACAACACCGTAACTGAAGGAATCGCCGATGGTGACAACCAGTGGCAAAGAGCGCTCCGATGGCGGCAGGAAATCGGTGTCGTAGTGTCCTGATGAGTTTATCGGAAACGAAAAACGCTCGGAGCCCGGCGCCATCCGCTCTGAGTCACGCCGAATTTGAGAGGACGTCGATTCCGTGACCAACAAGGGACTCGGCCACACAAGCGATAAAATGCGCAACGCGACTTCGGCCAATATCAACGTCAACGCCAGGTTCATAAAGATCAGGTCGAGCCGACGGCGCGTCCGACTCGAGAAACGGGATTCCAGCATCGGCAGGAACCACCAGACAGCGTAAGCGAAACTCGCGCAATCCAGGCGGCAATTGGATGCCGCAACCGGAAGGGTCCCGAAAAGGCCTCGGGGGTAGAGAGCACGAAGACACAGAAACACAGCAATCCGATGCCAACGTAAAGTCCGATTCGCAGTCTTGCCGCGGCGTCCTGGATAGTTTCGCCGCGATGCCACATCCACACCATTCGTTCGATCTTGATGATGCCGAAGAGCCCTATCGCCGTGATCGACAAAAACAAAATCCACATCGGGATCTGGCCGCCCAGCAAATTAACCAGCGGAAGCCGTTCCAGCAAAAGACCCAGCAGCACCTGCTGTTCCCACATTTGCCAAAGTGTAAACAGGCACAGCGCGACGCCAAATGCGTGAAGAACCTGAAACAGCAGTATTACAAGCGGCGCAGCCGCAATCCTGGGCTTTGGTTCATCTTGCATATAACGTTCATCCCATGGCTGAATCTTCCATCGAAGACTCGCCAATATTCAGTCGCTCGACAACGAGGCGATATCTACCGCTAAGAATTCGCCAACCAGCGCAAGGCACCAAAGCGGATTGCCCGGTCTAGAACAATGTATAAATAAACGGGGCAATGGCTGAACCCTGCGCTACAACAATGAGCAATCCCAGTAACAGCATCACGAGAATAATCGGCGCCAGCCAAAACTTCTTCCGCTCCCTCATAAAGCCCCACAAATCTTTCAACAGGTCAAACATTAGTACGGCTTCTCCAAATTACTGATCGGATTGTCTTTCGAGACAGTTCGATAGGTATCGGCCCTCGCATCCCACTTACGTTGCATCGAATCCTGCTCTCGAGCTCTCATCACCAAGGCTAATCGGCGCAAACACCAGGTAGAACACGACGCCCATAATCAGCGGTGTCATCACCGAGCCCATCATCAAGCCGAATCTCATCCAATTCCGATACACGCTCCTTAAGCTCATTGGCGCAACCAGGCCCCACACGATAAGCAAGCCACCCAACAAAAAGGGCCAGCGCAATGCTGTCACAGCAGGGTTTACAGCACCCCCAGAAATCATAGGCATGAAGCAGCCTGACACCGGAGAAAATCCACGGAAGAAAAAGACCGAACAAGCCGATGATGACAAGGCCGGTCACTACCCCAAATTCTCGCAGACCTTACGATCCAGCTCTGGTATTGCATGCATAGCCATCAATCCAACGCAAACTCTTCCTTCCAGTCATCGGTACCTTCCCATTTAGGTTGGTCCGTTTTAGCCAGCAGGAAGTTATCGATGATCAAATAGTCCATTTCAGTACGCATAAAGCAGCGATACGCATCGTCAGCCGTCATCACAATGGGCTCACCACGCATTGAACGACGTGTTCGCAAGTACACCGCAGCCGGTTTTACTGTTGAACTCCGTGAGAATCCTGTGAAAAATACGGATTGGTTTCTTTATGCACTGTCTGGATACGTGCGGAGTAATCCACATGGGTAATCGCCGGCAACCTGGACCGCGGCACATTGAGCTTGGCGATACCGAACAGCTTCTCCTGCGCTTCGGTCATTGCAATGCGCTGGTCTTCGACCACCGGCGCGACTAGTAACATGTAAGGGCTCGGCCGGTCCGGATAAAATAATCGGACACTCTCTCAGCCAGCACCGAGGGCAAACGGCCGGAAAGACTCCCGATACTTGATCTTCAGGTTCATAACCGACTGCATCTTCGGACTGCGCGCATCACCGATAATCGAACGGCCACCCAATGCGCGAGGACCAAACTCCATACGACCCTGCGCCATGCCCACCACGTTCTCGGCAGCCAAAATCCCGGCAACGGCCGGGAACAGCTCTTCATCCGGAAGCTGCCGATAGACGGCGCCATAGGCATCCAGGTCGTTCCTGATCCCTGCTTCGGTAAACTTCGGCCCAAGATAAGCACCGGTCATCAAGTCACTTTTGCCATCAACCGTGCGCGGGCCATCCCTGTAGTGATGCCAGACAATCGCGGCGGCACCGAGAGCGCCACCGGCATCACCGGCCGCAGGCTGAATCCAGATATCCTTGAAAGGGCCATCGCGCAACACAATGCCATTCGCTACGCAGTTCAATGCAACACCACCCGCAAGGCACGGGTAATCGGCGCCGGTTTCTTGTGCAGCGTTTGCGCAAGTCGCATCCACGACCATCTCTGTAACCTGTTGAATCGACGCCGCCAGATCCATTTCACGCTGGGTGATCTCGGTCTCCGCTGTACGCACCGGACCACCGAACAATTGCGCAAACTTGTCGTTGGTCATCATCAGGCCAGTGCAATAATTGAAATAGGACATGTCGAGCCGGAAAGTCCTGTCGGCTTTAAGGTCAATGAGATTGTCGAGGATCAGATCAACATAGACTGGCTGGCCATAAGGGGCCAGGCCCATCAGCTTGTACTCGCCGGAGTTGACCTTGAAGCCTGTGAAATAGGTAAACGCCGAATACAGCAGGCCGAGGGAATGCGGAAAGTCGATTTCCCACAATGGCTTAAGGCGGTTCCCTTCACCCAGCCAGGCCGAGGTTGTCGCCCACTCACCAACTCCGTCCAGACACAGCACAACGGCTTTTTGGTAAGGACTGAAAAAGAACGCGGAAGCGGCATGCGACTGGTGGTGCTCGGCAAACATCAAGTCAGGCAACTCGCCCTGCTTGCAGTTACCCAATGCGGCGAGTTCACGCTTCAACGTGGTTTTTAAATAGAGCTTCTCCCCAAGCCACACTGGCATGGCGGCAAGGAACGAACGAAACCCGCTCGGCGCGAACGAGAGGTACGTTTCAAGCAGCCGTTCAAACTTGACCAGCGGCTTATCGTAGAACACCACGTGATCAATATCCGTAACGTTGATGCCAGCTTCCTCGAGACAATATTCAATCGCCTCGGCAGGAAAAGCAGGATCATGTTTCTTGCGTGTAAACCGCTCCTGCTGCGCCGCCGCGACAAATTTTTCCGTCATGGATCAATGCGGCCGCGCTGTCGTGGTAATACGCCGAAAGCCCAAGAATGTACGTACCGTTCACGTTGTTATTCTCTATCCCGTTTGCAACGTCAACTCAGCATCGAACAGGCGCTGAATCTGTCTATCCGGCTCTCCTGCCGAATTACGACCCAAGCCGGATAATAGGCGCATAACACATATAACAAGAAATTATTACAATCGATTCTGTGACACCCGTCTCTATACACGAAACGTCCCCGGGTCGCTCATCGAAAAATATGCCAGCAGGCTGGTACATGACATTCGGCTATAAGAAAACGGTCCGCTGCGATCAAAAATGTCAACTTTGTTTACACTTCCTCACATAATCAATGGTTCGAGTAATATTTTTCCATTATTAATCAATACGTTAAATATTATGGCTCAAAATTTGCGTAGCCATGCCCAGTTGCCGGTGAAGGTAATCCATCAACACCGCAATCTGAAGTCAACGCCGCTCGCCCTAAAGCCCAAGGCCTGCAACCGCAATCTGGAGACACTTTTATGAATCGGATGAAAACCACAATAACCCTGCTCGCCGCTTTGCTGGGTGCGGCAACGCTGGCGCTACCGGCAGTTGCGTTTCGTCGCTGTGCTGAACTCCACGGGCACGATCGACGCCAGTCTCCAAAACGGCCTTTCCGTGAAAGGCGACGTGGACGCCCAGTACCGAACACCGCCCGGCTCGCCAAGGCCTTACGAGTTCAAGAGCAGCCTGGATCTTGGCGCGGTGAACGTAACGCCGTCTATAAGAGTGACAACGCCGGAGATCGTGCTGGTTGAGGAAAGCGAGGTCTGCGTCCCTTTCTTCGGTTGTATCACGATCCCGGGTGAGCATTCCATCGCAGGTCCTCCTGGTGAACCCGAGCATCGCCCTGACAGACCCGATTAACGTGTACAACGTTTCCTACGTCACTGGCGTATTGCCTGTGGGCGGGGTATTCAACTTGACTTCGGCACGCCGCTGCTCGCCAGGCACTGACCCTCGACAACGTGGTGCAGAACCAGTTCGAGTCAGGTGCGACTGCCGTCAACGACACCCGAACGGTTGGTTCGTTGAAGCCATTTTAAATATGAAGGCGTCCTGCAACCGGGCGCGAACAGATCCTGGTGACTTCATGCTGGACCTTACGGGTCCTGGACTTCTCGCCGAACTCGAAAACCTCCTGCTGGGTCTCATCAACGAGAACACGGATTTGATAGCAGAGCTGGTCTTCGACTTGCTACTTCAGACTGATCCCTGCGCTGCCGCTGGTGCCTGGAGGATCTGTGCAACGACGCGGCTAAGATCTGGATCCCACTTCCATCGGAATTGAAGTGGTCAGTCTCGGGAATTTTGACGCCACCTACATCTGGCGGAATTCCATCAGTCCGTACCGGTGCCTGCTTCGCTGCCCCTCGTAGCCCTGGGTTTAGTGCTGATGGGCGCGGTATCGCGTCGTCGAAACAAGGTTGCTGCCTAACCACGGCGGAAGCCTGACCCCGGCGCTGCTTTACTGGCGCCAGGTCCGACACACCACTGAAGTGAACAACAAAACCCACCATGGCAACACGGTGGGTTTTTTGTTTCTACCTCCAACTTGCCATTCACGGGGCTGCGCACAGCCCCGCAACCAGTGTCAAAAACCTGCCACTGCCATGCGTCGGCGCAGAAATGCGATTTGTGCAGCCAAGGGCAGGTTCTTGGGACACGTCCTCGCAACCCAGCAGCGTCATGCAGCCGAACACCCCGGAATCATCACCCACCAGTTCATAGTAGTGAGCATCCGTACGCTCGTCCCTGGGGTCAGACGAAAGCGCGCTATCCTGGTTGAGTCCAACAGCGCCCACGAAATCATCCTTGCATCCGCGCGGTGCCGCAATTCGCCACGCAACAACCGCACTCTATACAGCGCTCCAGTTCGTAGATCTTGTCCGCCAGTTCCGGCTCCATCGGCTGTTCCAGGCTGTCGATGTCCACCTGCTCAGCTTCTGCCGATGCACGAGGTCTCCAGCCGTTCGGACATGCCTCGCATCCACTGCCGGTATTCACCGACAGATCGCCTATCAATTCGAAGGCGGGCAATGGCGCCAGCGTGATGCTGGTGGGCAGATCCCTGGTCAGGGTACGGCATGCCAGGGCGGGACGACCGTTAATGATCATCCCGCAACTGCCGCAGATGCCTGCGCGACAGACGAAATCGAATTGCAGTGACGGGTCCTGCGTCTGCCTGATTTCCTGCAGGGCGATGAATAGCGTCATGCTGTCCGCTTCTTCCAGTTCAAAGCGCTGCATGCGTGGGATCGATTCAGGGTCCTGCGGATTGGCGCGCATGATGTGGACGTGCAGTGTGCGCCGTGCCTCGACAACGGGAATGCGATCCATCATAGGCCTCCCAGGCGCTGGTTGCGTGAGCGCAGATACTCAGGCAAAAGGTGCAGGAAAGGCATCAGTGCTGCCTGCCTGCGGTGCCGGTCCGTCTCGCCCAACCCGGTGAGTATCGCCTCGATGTCCTGCTGGCGCCGGGTGGTATCGGGATGATCGATATAGTCCCTGGCGCCGTAGCCACGCCACCCCGGCGGCAATTCCATCTGCATGATATCCAGAGGCTCGTAGGTCAACTCAGGGACGTCCGCGTTCGCGCCCGGCCATGTGGCCAGCGTGCGCCGCAGCCACGCCAGGTCGTCGCGCCTTGGGTAGTCGGCGCGGTAGTGGGCGCCACGACTCTCGGTGCGTTGCAGGGCACCGCAGGCGACACACTGCGCCAGCTTCAGCATGCGCTGCAAGCGGTAGGCGACCGCCAGTTCCGGGGTTGGCGCCGGGAGACGCTGCTGCGCAGGGCGATATTGCATGCACGGTGCTGCAACGCCTGCAATGTCGCGACGGCTTCATGCAGTTGATCGCCGTGCCGGAATATGCCGACCTTGTCGGTCATGGTGTCCTGCATCAAACGGGTCAGTTCGAAGGCGCTTTCCCCGCCGCTGCGGGTGGCGATCGCCGACAGTCGCTCTCGCTCGCGGCGGCCGAACGCCTCCACCAGCGTGGTGGATAGTTGCAACCTGCCTGCGGCGGTGCCTAACAAATCGGCGATGCTGTCACCGACGATCATTCCGGCAACCACGGTCTCCGCGACGGAATTTCCGCCGAGGCGGTTAAAGCCGTGCATGTCCCAGCAGGCTGCTCCCCTGCTGCGAATAGGCCCTGCATTGTGGGCTCGGCCGCGGTGGTCGGTGCGCACGCCGCCCATCGAGTAGTGTTGCGCGGGGCGCACCGGAATCAGCTCGCGGGCCGGGTCAAGCCCGAGAAAATGCCGGCAGATCTCCTTGACCTCACGCAGGTTGCGCTCAATGTGCGCCTCGCCGAGCGGGCGTATATCCAGCCACAGATGCTCACCGAAGCGGCTGCGTACGCCGTTGCCGCCTGCGATGTGTTGCTCCATGCGCCGCGCGATCACGTCGCGGGAAGCCAGTTCCTTTTTCGGGTTCTGTAGTCGGGCATGAAGCGGTGATTCGCGCCGTCCAGCAGCAATCCGCCGTCGCCACGGCAGGCCTCGGTGACCAGGATGCCTTGCGGGGAAAATACCGGTCGGGTGAAACTGCACAGCCTCCATGTCGCCAAGGCTCGCTATCCCGGTTTCCAGTGCGATGGCCGCGCCCATGCCCTCGTTGACGACCGCGTTGGTGAGACCCGGTAGATGCGGCCGAAGCCGCCCGTTGCGATGGCGGTCGCTTTGCGACACGAGCAGGCGGGCCGTTTACCAGGTTGCGCACGGTGATGGCGCGCGCAGCGCTGCCCATCGTGGTCAGCGCCAGCGCCTCCATGCGTTCATGCACCGGGATACCCGCCGCGATCGCCTGGTTGCTGACGGTGTACAACATGGAATGGCCCGTGCCATCCGAGAACAGCACGCCGCCACTTTGCGTGCCGCCGAAATTGCGCGCGGTGATGAGCCCATGCGATTCTTCGGACTCGCGGATGCGCTGCTTGCGGCCCTCCACCGTGATCTCCTGCTCGCCGCGCTGTACCCGATTCCAGGGAACCCCCCACGCGGCCAGCTCCCGTATCGCTTTGGGCGCGGTGTGCGTGAACATCCTGACCACGGCCTGGTCAGCGCCCCAGTCGCTGCCGCGCACGGTGTCAATGGAAGTGGCTGTCCTCGTTGTCGCCGGCCGCGCCCAGGCAATTGCCGAGGCTCGCCTGCATGCCCCCCTGCGCTGCGGCGGAGTGCGAGCGCTTGGCCGGCACGGCAGGCCGAGAATGATCACGTCGTGGCCGCGGCGCTTGACGCCGATGGCCGCGCGTTGCCCGGCCAATCCGCCGCCAATAACCAGTACGTCGGTATAAATTATTTGCACGGGCTAGGCACCCTCCCCTGGCTGGCGTTCGGCGCCAGGCCTATAGCGTTCGCCCGCCCGGTCCGCAGCGCGTAGCCGATCGTCGTGTAGGTGAGCAGGCTGGCGGTTCCGAGACACACAGGAAGAACACCACGCAGCACCACACGGCGATTTTCAGGCGGGCGCGCACTATCGCCGTGTTGTCCGTTGCTGAGTGGTCCCCATTTCTCATTGCAAGTCGGTACATGCCGATACCGGCATGCAGGGCACCGCGACCAGCAACAACCATAAAAGAATCCAGAAATTGCCGTCCAGATACGATCCGACGACGCAGCGGTCCGATGTTGCCCGGCTGTGCGATGACGATGAAGAGGTGGCGGACACCAGGAAGAAAAGGCAAAATCCCGTGACAACTTGCACCAGCCATAGCGTGGTATCCGGTGGTGCATGGCATTCCTGTGGTGATGGAATTGCCGGTACTGGCGCGAGTTGAAGGAAACTTGCGCAGCGCCAAAACGGCGTGCGCCGCGACCAGCAGGAACACACTACGCCCACCGCAGACACCAGCAGCGGATAAGGTTTACCAAACAGCGGCTCACCTCGAACATTTTCGTCACGCGGCACATCGCATCCTTGCCCAGCAGGATGCTCGACTCAAAGAACATGTGCATCCAGACAAACAACACCAGCAAAAGCCCGGAGAGACTCTGAGGACATCAATGCGCGCCGGCCATACGGACTTCTTTCTCGACATCGACGGGCAATCCTTCTATCGGGCACTCTCCGGTACCGGGGGATCACACTCGACAAAATCGACCGCACCCAACCTGATCTGGGTCAACGGGCGACTCCGACCTTTGGCAGTCGATGAGGACCGGCAACTGCTTGACCAGTGTCAAGTCTAGCGGGCCAACTGTGAAGTAAACTTTTACGCTAGAAGGACGACATTCGTCGTTCATTGTGAGGAGCGTAACAATGCACTCAAGAGTTCGTTTCCACACCAGCCGGTGGCTGCTTATTTTCCTGTGCGCCAGCGCGTTTGCAGGCTGCAGCGACAGTAGCGACAGCAGAGATACGATGGATCTCAGGGAGCCGATTATGCTCATAGATCTTCTGCCCGCGTCGACCCGCGGCATTCTTCAGCTGCGTGGCCAGGGCGACACTGATCCCGCACTGGCGCTGCAGGCATCACTCGACGGCAATGCGCCATGGCGACACAACACCGTCGACATCCTGCGCTATTACTCGCCGGCATGGACCTCGCGGCCTGCGCGAGCGATCGCGCTGCTGGCGCAGCTCACCTGCAGCAGGTGACGAGTCGCGCTGCTGGCGGCCATTGGCAAGGAGGACGGCGAGGCGCTGCTGGACACGGCGAATCTGGCCGATGCCGGCCACCGCGTACCAGGGGTTACGCTACTGGCGGTGCCCGGCACGGCGCTATTGCTGGCCCTGCTCGACGAGAGGACATGGGGTCATTGCGCCGGTCGAGGTCTGGAGCAGGTCACCGATCTCGATCTGTACGTTCCCCAACATTCATACCAGCGCTATCGCCAACCACCCGACAAATCGCTGCAGCGCAGCCGATCGCTCGTCTATGGACTGCCGGCCTCTAAGCCGTGCATGCCCCTGGCAGCGGCGCCAACAGCCTCACCCAGGCAACGGTGGCGAGGGCGCTTTCAGGCGTAAGCGGCGATACACTGCCAGGTCGACTGCAGTTCGTGAGGCCGAACGCGCAGGGATATACACAGCGCCTGCGGGTTGTTGCCCGAGTCGCACCAGGGAGCGATCACCGCGATGGATGACACCGTCGCCATCGACCTCACCGGATTGTCCGCTGCCACGGATATGCGGCCGCTGCCCAAGTCATTGTTCATCGGCATGGATACCATCGACTACAACGAGGAGGTGATGCACGGCGGCAATGCGCCGTGGATGAACTTTAAAGTGGGCGAGAATCCCAACTCCATTTTCATTAACTTTGAGTTCACGGATCGCGCGCACACGACGCCTTCCTCCGCCGCAACATTTGCCCGCCGGTTTCTCGCTCGCCCCTATTCGCATTCTCGCTACGGATGCGCCGCGTTATTCCTGGTGCTAATATCTACGCGTCTTCCGGTGGCCTGGTAGAGGGCGCGCGTGCGGAGTGGTCGGTGTTCGTCAATGACCCGGATGGCGGCGAGCCGCACGCTTTCTCGTCGTCTGGGGCCGCAGCCGAGACAATCTCGGCGGACTCAGTGAATCTGTTGACACTGCCCGGAACCGGTCAGTCATGCACTGGAGCCGGATGCGATAAGCAGTTATGTCGGCGTTGTCGATGAGGAGACCAAGGGAGGAGTCCCTGTATTTTTTTTCCTCGCACATCAACTGGCCGCAACAGAAAGCGGTGGAGACGCTGGTGTCGTTTCGTATGGCGAGTTCGCCGCGCGCGAATGACTTCATCTTTTGGGGGGCAATGCCGTAGCGGATCGCGGACTGCAATGCGACGGTACACAATCGCAGCGCTGTGCTGATCACCGGCAAGGTAATCTTTAATCACGACAAGAGTCGGCTGGTCGCAGTACCGCATCCGACCGGAGCCAGGGTGCATAGCGGTCTACCGCTGACCCATTGGATATCGTGATTTCACCGTGGCGGAACCTGGACGCCGACTACCTGGACGTGACCGACGAGTATCGACCAGACGCTCATCGACTTTAAAAACGGCTTTTACCCTCGACAGTACTCGGCCTGGCCGAGGCGGCCATGCGCGGCGTGGGCTCGGCACTTGGTGCATTTACCGATTCAGTGAAACCGCACGACCACGCGCCATTACTTTACGGTTACCCGACCCCGCCGCGCTGCTGGCGAGCGGCGGCAGATAGCGGCATCGCACCGGTGGCGATCGCGCTATGACGGTGACACGCCGGATTATTACCTGACGCTTGTGATAGAGGGCCGCACGGACGATCCCCGCGGGACGCGCGCGCAGTGGTCGACCTACGTGCTTGGTGAGAATGATCGACCGCGGACGCTGGTGCTCGATACGCTGAGCAGCGACGCCCACCTGGATCCGGTTTCATTGCTCGGTATTTCCGCCGTGGTGGAGCAGCGTGGATGGAGACCAATCCATACCCGGCTGGCATCGCCCGTCTCGGAGTTTACGGCGCAGTTGGATCTTTCTCGCGGCGACGTTGTACTGTCGCCTGGACTGGATCGAAGCCGGCGACTCCGCCTGCTCCTGGGTGGCGTATGCGATTACTTTTCTACGACGGCGATTCTTGTCGAGCCTGTACTGCGAATCGGCGCGGAGGATGTGGTAATAGATAAACTGCGCACGCCGTGGAAGATTACATCCGCACGCGGCCCACCGAGGTCACGGTGCAGCATGCCAGGAGCTACGTATGCCACCAACCCGTGGAAGAACGTGAAGGCTTTGGCCACAGATAATAAGAGAGGTCCGGCGCATGACAGCCACCACCGATCCGATCGACCATCACGCGCTGCGGCTCAAGTACCGGCAGGAGCGCGACAAGCGCCTGCGGCCCGATGGCAATGAACAGTACGTCCAGCCAACCGGCAAGTTCGCCTGCTTGCTCGATGACCCCTACACGCCCCGCACCGAAGCGCGCGCCGCTGCACGACGAGGTCACGGTGGCCTTGATCGGCGGCGGGTTCGCCAGTCTCATAACCGGTGCCCGGTTGAAGCAGGCCGGCGTCGACGACGTCCGCATCATCGAGGGCGGCGGCGACGTCGGCGGCGCCTGGTACTGGAACCGCTACCCGGGCGCGATGTGACACCGGCGATGATGTACCTGCCGCTGCTGGAGGAGACCGGGCACATGCCCAGCAAGAAGTACGTGTACGCGCCCGAGATCCACGGCCAGGCGAAGCGCATCGCCACCACGTTCGGCCTGTACGACAACGCGCTGTTCTCCACGCAGGTCACCAGCCTGGCTGGGACGAAGAGACCTCGCTGGGTCATCCGCACCGACCGCAGCGACGAGATCCGGGCGAAGTTCGTTGCCATGGGCACCGGTCCGCTGCACCGTCCCAAGCTGCCCGGCATCCCCGGCATCGAGTCCTTCAGCGGGCCACCGCTTCCACACCAGCCGCTGGGACTACGCCTACACCGGCGGCGGCCCCGAGGGCGCGCCGCTGGAGAACCTCTCCGACAAGCGGGTCGGGATCATCGGCACCGGCGCCACGGCCGTGCAGTGCATCCCGCCGCTGGCGCGCGACGCCGCCGAGCTGTTCGTCTTCCAGCGCACGCCGTCGTCGATCGACGTGCGCGCCAACCACCCGATCGACCCCGACGAGTTCGCCGCGCTCGGGCCGGGCTGGCAGCGCGAGTGGCTCCTGAACTTCGCGACGCTCCAGACCGGTGGCTTCACCGACGAGGACCTGGTCAAGGACGGCTGGACCGACATCGCCCAGCGCATCAGGGACCGCGTCGTGGCCGAGGTCACCGCCGGCGCCGAGCTCACCCCGAGCTGGCAGCCAGGCCTACGACGGACAGCGACGACGAGAAGATGGAGGAGAGATCCCGGCCGGGTCGACGCCATCGTGCAGGACCCGCCACCGCCGACGCGCTCAAGCCGTGGTACCGCCAGCTCTGCAAGCGGCCGTGCTTCCACGACGAGTACCTGCAGGCGTACAACGAGCCGGGCGTGCAGCTGGTCGACACCGACGGACGGGGCGTCCGGCGCGTCGACGAGACCGGTGTCTGGGTCGGCGGCGTCCACTACGAGCTCGACTGCCTGATCTTCGCCTCGGGGTTCGAGGTCGGCACCGGCACGCCGCGGCGCGCGGGCTCCGAGACCTACGGGCGCGACGGCCTGCCGCTCACCGACCACTGGTCGGAAGGCATGCACACCCTGCACGGCATGCACGTGCACGGCTTCCCGAACCTGTTCATCCTGGGCCGGACCCAGGGCGCGAACCTCATCTCGAACATCACGCACAACCTCGCCGAGGCCGGTGTCCACCATGGGCGCGGTGGTCGCGCACGCCCTCCGAGGTCGGCGCCGAACGGGTGGAGGTGACCGCCGGAGGCCGAGGCGTGGGTCGCCATGCTCGAGAACTCGAACCAGTCGTTCCTCGGCAACCCCGAATGCACGCCCGGCTACTACAACAACGAGGGCCAGCCGATCGGCCGCCGCGAGCAACTCAACGCGGCGGGCTACCCGGCGGCCGGTAGCCTACTTCGAGTACATTGACGGCTGGCGCCGCTCCGGGGCGTTTGAGGGCCTCGAGTTTCGAAACCATGACGACGGGCCGGGCGACGCCTGATCAGTCAAACCCGAAGGACGAGGCGCAGCCAATGCTCGGCGACAGAATGGCCTGCTCCAGCACCAGGCTGGCGACTTCTCGCTTGAACCCGGTTGGAAATAATCTTCGTTAGCTTTTTATTGAACACGTCCCCGGGGTGAGTTTTCCGGCCGGGTTGCTGTCCAGATTTATTGCTCAACTACCCATGGCAACCGGTTGTGTCCGCAGGACATGTGTCCGCACCCCCCTTTCTCACAAAGTTATTTCAATCAGTGACTTGTATACGCAGTAACTGCAAAACGCCCGCCTCGCATCGCAAACAGCTGCCTAACCGATTCTCAAAGGCGGTAAGCATTCAATCGGTCCTGTTGGCCAGGGTGGTTGAGGATTGATATAGATCAACTAATTGGGCATTAAATGGGAAATATATCCCAAATAAAAAGCGTATTGCGGTATAAACGCCTTACCAACGCGAAACCCGTCGCTCCCAAACAGCGATTTACAGGCCTCTCTCGAACAGGAAGGATCTATGAAAAAGACATCCAACCGAGCAATTTTGATCACAACCGCAATGGCCCTGGGCGGCCTTGCAGCAACGACTGTCTCGGCCGCGCCGCCAGCCGGACAACTGCTTGCATCCCAATGCGCGCAGTGCCACGGGACGAATGGTGGCGGCCCGGGGTTTGACAGCATCGCCGGAAAATCTGCCGACGATCTGTACGGCGATTTGATCGACATGAAATACACCACGCAGATCGAATCGATCATGGACCGGCAGGCGCGTGGCTATACGATGCCCAGCTCTATGAGCTGTCCGGTTACCTTGCAACATTGCCCGCGTCCGAGTCCGGGGACGACTGATCGCCCTCGTTGCTTGCAACAATTGCCATTGACCTGATTGTGGAGAAACAAAGATGAACAACTTCCAGAGACGGAAATTCCTGAAGACGCTCGGTGCAGTGGCGGCCGTGTCCGCCCTGTCCAAAGGCAGAAGCACAGCGACAGCAACACCACGCGTGGTCGTAGTGGGCGGAGGCTTCGGTGGAGCAACTGTCGCAAAGTATTTGCGACTGTGGGGCGGCAACGTCAACGTTACCCTGGTGGAACCGAATCCTACGCACTATTCCTGTATCCTGTCGAACCTCGTGGTCACCGGCGCGTTGGGCATGGGCAGTATTAACCTGAACTACGACACGCTACGGAATCTGTATGGTGTGAATTTGCTGGCCGGTAAAGCCATTGCAATCGACGGGGCTGGCAACAAACTGACCGTCAGCACCAGCACTGGCAATGTCACGCTTCCCTATGACCATCTGGTGCTTTCACCCGGCATCGACTTTGTGCCGCCACCAGCAGGTTACTGGAATTCCAGTTTAACGCCTCATGCATGGCAGGCTGGCAGCGAAACAACCTTGCTGAAGAATCAGCTGGCTGCAATGCGCAACGATGAACTGTTCGTTATGACGGTGCCCAAATCTCCCTACCGCTGCCCGCCCGGGCCTTCCGAGCGCGCCTGCGTGGTTGCCGACTACCTGAAGCGCAAAAAATCGCGTTGGCTCGAAAGTCATAGTGCTGGATGCCAACGATAAAATTCAGAGCAGAGCCTGAAGCCTTCAGCCATGCGTTCACCGTCACCCATGCCGGGTACATTGAGTATTATCCCAATGCGACCGTACAGTCGATAAACTCGACTACGCGTAGCATTGTCACCAGCGTGAAAACGGTCAACAACGCCAAAGTGCTCAATTACATTCCCAATCAGAAGGCGGGCACTATCGCGGCTGGATTGCCGTTAAACTCGTCGGATTCGTACCGGTGAATGCACTTACCTATGGCATCAGCACGTATCCCAATATTCATGTGATCGGAGATTCGTGTGCCGTACCCTCCTCGGATGGCAAGGCGGTACCCAAGTCCGGGCACATGGCGAGTCTCCGAAGCCAAGGTCTGCGCCGATGCGATTATTCGTCATTTCCTGGGCGAAGAACCGGACCAGAACATTGCCACCAATTCGGCCTGCAACAGCCCAATCACCAATAAAACCCGCATCCGGTTATCCGCCAGTTTCATTTTTGGCGACATTTATGATGCGGCGGGAACAGTGAAAGGGAAAGGCATGCACCGCGTGGATCTTGGCGAAGCAGCCAGCGATCAGATTGATGCCGACAGCTATGAAGACATGTTCAAGTGGTCTGAAAGCCTGTTTTCGGATGCTTTCGGTGGCAGTGCGTCAACCGCCCGCCTCTGCCGCCCGGCTGCTAAGGTGTCGCAATCCGCCCCGATACGAAGTCGGCTGATCTGCACGTCCCCGCCGTAATCCGCGCCATCGTCAGTGGCGCGAGCGGCGCGAAACCCGGCCCGAGTGAATCTGTCGGTAGTGGGCGGGTTGGCGGCTTCGCACACACCTGCCACCTCATCGTTACCGACGGCAAGGGCGTGGAGCGCATCGACGAGACTGTCGGGCGCGGTGGTGGCGCACGGGGTCGGTCGGCGCCTGATTCATCACAGCGGTGTTGCGCCGGGGGATTAGGAACGGCAATGCAGAAAGTGGTAACGTTTGCTGACCCTATTCCGATAAGCGCCGCTGCATGAACAAAACGCTGTTCCCACTGGCCCCGCCGCTACTTGCCGCACAGTGGCTCAACACACCGCAGGACATCACGCTGGATGCCCTGCGCGGCAAAGTCGTGGTGGTGGAAGCCTTCCAGATGCTGTGCCCCGGTTGCGTTTCGCACGGTATTCCGCAGGCGCAGCGCATACAGGCCGCGTTTGCATCAGCAGGGGTGGCGGTGCTGGGAATGCATACCGTGTTTGAACATCACGCGGCCATGACGCCGGTGTCGCTGGCAGCGTTCCTGCACGAATACAAAGTGACGTTCCCGGTCGGCGTCGACCGTGCGCATGAATCCGGCATGCCCGAGACCATGCGCGCCTACCATATGCAGGGCACGCCAACACTGATCCTGATCGATATGCGGGGACGGTTGCGCCAACAATGGTTTGGCGCGGTCAGCGATCTGGTTGTGGGTGCGGAGATTATGCGGCTGGTCCTCGAAACGACGACCCTTCAACATCAGTACAGGCATGAAGCGCATGGCATACCGCATTATCCAATGGGGCAGCGGCAATGTCGGTGCACAGGTAACCGCGGAGGTGGCGCGACGCAGCGACCTCACGCTCAAAGCCCTGTTCGTGTACAACCCGGACAAGGTTGGCATGGATGCAGGCCGCGTTGCCGGAATAGGAAAGTTAGGTGTAAAAGCGACGAACAGTGTCGAGCAGATTCTGGCGTTGGACGCGGACTGCGTGATTCACGCGCCGTTATCCTCGCTGGTGTACGGTGACGATCCCGAGGCCGACCTGAAGACCATCTGCGCCCTGCTCGCCTCCGGCAAAACGTGATCAGCACCGTGGGCTATATGTATCCCAAGGTCCACGGTCCCCGCGTGGTGAACAAAATCACGCGCGCCTGCCGCGCGGGCAGCAGCACGTTCCACGGAACGGGGCGCCAACCCGGATGGCTGGGAGACTCGTGCCGCTGACCATGAGCGCGCTGTCGGGCAGGATCGACCAGATACTGATACGGGGATTTCAATTTCGAACACTACCCGTCACCGCAGATTGTCCCGGACACCATGGGCTTTGGCTTGAGTTCGGCGCGTTTCAGGCAGCGCTCCGCGCGCTACCGCTCGTGGCTGACTGGCCTGTTCCGGGAGAGCATCCAGATGGTGGCGGACGGCATCGGTCTGCGGCTCGAATCCATCGATAGCGCTTCAACCGCGAGCTCGCGCCCGAGGAATTTGACATTGCGGCAGGAAGGATTCCACAAGGCAGTGTCGCCGGACAGCGCTGGGAATGGGCGGGCCGCGCGAGGGGCAAGAAGGTGATCGTGCATGAGACCGTGTGGCGCGTGCACGAGTCCATTGGGCAGAAATGGCCGCGCGGCTGCCACTCGATCACGATCAAGGGTCAGCCCAACATGTACCTGGAGTTTGGCCACAACTGGAATGACAACCCGGGTTCCACGACGTCCATGCACGCCGTGAATTCCGTGCCGTATGTCTGCAAAGCACCGAGCGGAATACAAGCTTTCTTCCCTGACCTACCCTGGATACGTCGGTCGCGGGCGCGGCAGGCATCATCATGATGCCGGTCTGGTTGCAGGCAGGACTGTGGGGTTTGTTCTCGGGCAGGGCGCTTTTTGATCGGGGCCGCGATCGGCTATCAGGTGAAACTGCCGCATCGCACTTTGATCGCAGGCATCATGGCCTTCCGGTGCCCGGCGTCACGGTTTCGGCGCTGTGCTTCGAGCTGATGGAGGAGGCCTTCCACGAAGGCGGCCTGCGCGCCGCGTGTTCAGCTTTACTTACCGCCGGCGCCGGTGGTCTACCAGCGCCGCCAACTGGAGTGCTTGGCTGTACGGCGCAAAGCACCACAGGCGCTCCACAGTACAGCACGCGCCTCCCACGGAGGAAGCCGAAAGTAGCGGCGCGGCGATCGCCGTAGGCGCGCTGATCGATGGCGTGCCGGAATCGATCGCGGTTAGCCCCAGCCTGCTGGCCGGCCCCGGGTCCAGCCTGGTCACCGTCGCGGCCATCTTATCTCCAACATCCCCGGGGGCATCTCAGCTGCCGGCGGGCATGAAGCGCAGTGGCCGCTCGGCGGCGTTCATCTTCAGCACCTGGGGGCGATCGCACTAGTCTCCGGGGCTGGCCCGCGCTGTCGGTTCACAGCATCTTCGACGGCTTCTCGCACGAGACGCGTGCCGCCACCACCTCCATCGCGGCGGGAGCCATCCTGGCGATGATCGCCAATACGATGCTCGGAAGCATTCGGGGTGCGCACAACCTGTCCGGGCCTGATCACCGCGGTCAGATTCCTGTACGCGTTACGCAACCGATGACGGCGTCCCCGGTGAAAATGAAAAGCGCTGGCGGAACTCTCCCAAATCGGCAATTGAGAGTTCACAGAACCAGTCAGGAAGCTCGTCCCTGCCTGTTCATTCACTGCACCCATCTTATGCTCGCGGCCTGTCAGTAGCGAATAGATAAAACCTTAGCACTAAAGCCAAGTTTGCGTGAAACTATGACTTCCTCGTTTTGAATGTTTCGTCCTTCGGGCGGCAACCCGAGGTTTCATACCTTCACAATGAAACGCGTTAATAGCCCTCATCCGCAGCACTCATGCGGGGCCAACTCTTCGTTCTGCACGCGGTTGCCGCTGCGCCAAACAAAAGCCAATGTAGTGCTCATCGTCGCCAAGCGACACGGGTTATGGCGTGGGTAGCTAGGCGTTGAAGGTCAGAGACGCCGAACGTTGACCGGCTGGCTGACGAGAAGGCATCACGCCTGACCGATGCCCATGTAGCTGCGACGATTGCCAGCCGTCGCGCTACACGATTCTGAGCAGTACATACCCCATGCGGGCGCAGCGTCAGGGGCAAGCTGACGCTCCTGCACTTCCGCGAGCAGCCGGAAAATCACCACCATCCGCTGCAGGAATCCGCCGGCTACCGAACGGCAGCTATTCAACAAGTAACGCACGAGGTTCGGGCGTAGCGCCGAACCTGGCGCTAATGCCGAACTCAAACTGCAGGACCCTTTGGAAGTCGGCTTCGATTATTTCTTTGGTCTCCCCTAGAAGCCATAACGAACCCGCCGTTCATTGTTCGTCGAGAACCATCACGTGTTCGACTTTGATCCGCAGAACCCGATCCGCATGATATCCCCTGCCGAGGTTGCACGGCGCGGCCTCAAGGATTGGGGCTGGGGGGCTCAACGAAGGTTACTGGCATGGGCCCATGCCACTTGCGCCTGAAGAATCGCATTGACCTGATACTCGCGGAAAAAGCAGTACGGTTCCATCAGCAAGGCCAGCGACCAGCCGCTATTCCTCTATCTGGCCTTCGTGTGTCACCGCATGTACCGATCGCGCCAGCGCAGGAGTTCAAAGGGAGCAGCCGGGCCAGCCACTATGAAGCCTTTGTGCAGCAACTGGACGCTGCTGTAAGGCATCATTTCGCCGAAGCACTGGAGACGCGGGGTCTCGCCGACGGCACCAGGGTGATCTTCACCGGCACGATAATGGCGCTTCGTATTACACATTGACACCACAGAGTAGGGGGCATCGGGCCAACGGCTTGCTGCTCAGCCAGAAGACAGACGCACAGGAAGGCCGTGGACATCCACCCCCGTTCATTTTGCCCCGATGGCCCGGACGGATTCCGCCGCAGCTCGAAGGCCACGCGGCTGTTCGGGATAAGGCGATATCATGGCCCCGCTGGCTGCGGTGGCCGGCGTTGATAATGTCCCCCGAAAAAGGCTCCGCCAGGCAGTGTCAATCAACTTTCTGTCCCTCCACAGATGACCCCGCCGATGCCCACTTTACCGTTCGTTTCCGGGAAAGACTCCGCCACTCATGGGGCTGAGAGTGCCGCGGCAGCTGCACTTGTTTCACGACAGGAAGAATAGCTCTATCGCTTTGAATCCCAAGGCTCTTTTTCGGGCACAACGGCGCCACGCTAAGCCAGGAAACCGTCAGCGGGCAGGAGGAACCGAGATTGCGCCCGCCTCGGGTTGCTGACTTGGCGAGCGACATCAATAAAAAAGAAAGGCCGGATCAAGGGCGACGCGCCGCCCCCGCAACTTTACAATCCTGGACATTGATTTTTCACGGCGCTGGAATCTTGCGATTAATTATCCAGAGCGAACAGAGAGATGTCGAAAACGCTTGCGGAAATCACCCGCAAGCCCAGAGTGAACAGTGCCGTACAGAACTCAAGCTGGCCGAAAACAAGGAACACTGCGCACAAGCCGCTTTACCCCTGAAACAATCACCCGCGCCCCGCGATGATGTTGGGATTGGTCGCGGCGCTCCTTATGGACTCCCTGCTTGTTGCGCCCGGCGTCGGCAATGCGGAACATCAGCTTTACCTTCGGCATCTCGACGGAGTTCCTCGCTGGGCGCTAAAGTCTGCTCCAGCGCCTTGTTCATGCACAGCAACCACTGGTCGCGCTCGGCAGAGGGCCGATGTGAAGGTAGGAAGCTCGTGCGGCGTGGTCAAATACAGACAGAGAAGTGCCGTACTTCTGCGCGTACAGCGGCGGGCCGCCCATCCAGCCGGTGAGGTATTCCCGCCGGTTTGTTTTCACCGGCGCGAGATCGCTGGGCGTGCGTCGCACGAGTGTTCCCGCAGCCTCAGGCAGCGCGTCCATCAGGTCATAGAACGTATTGACCAGATTCCGGATGCCCTCCTCACCTGGGATCTGGAAAGGCGTTTGCGCGCGCTATCACTCCACGCCAATTACCCATGCCCGGGTTTCTCCTCTCGCGTTGCGCGACCTCATCGCTTGCACCAGCGCGACAAAGACCCTCACGCCGCGCTGGC
>JADJAL010000004.1 GCA_016704305.1 Haliea sp.
CGATTTCTGAAGAACTGAAGAGCGCGCAACAATTGGCCCAGCAGATCCTGGGTGATTTTACGTCTGTCGACCAACTCAAGGTTATCGAGAAGCAGGCCGACCGCATGGACACCGCACTGTGGCGGGCGCTGGCCGAGGCTGGACTGCTGGGGCTGGATATTCCCGAAGGCAACGGCGGCATCGGGCTGGGCTTTTACAGCCTGACCATGCTGTGCGAGGAAGTGGGTCGCACAGTCGCGTCGGTACCGGTGATTCCGGTGCTGGTGTCCGCTGCAGGCACGCTGCGGCGCTTCGGCAGCGACGCGCAGAAAGACCATTGGCTCAGCGCGATCGCCAGCGGCGCGACTCTGGTGACGGCGGCGCTGGAGGAGTACAACAACGACGATCCGTCCATGCCCGGCAGCAGCGCGCAAAAAATGGACGGCGGCTACTCGATCAGCGGCACCAAAATCTGCGTCAGCCAGGCGCAATCGGCCGCCCGCATACTGGTGTCGGCCAGGGCCGGTGACGACCTGGTCGTCGCATTGGTCGACCCGCGCGCCGCCGGTGTCACGCTCAATGCCCAGCTCGTGACCACGGGCGAGACCCGCCACGAGCTGGTGATGAACAAGGTACAGGTGCCGACGGCCGACATCATTGTCACCGGTCGCGAGGCCGTGGAAGCGATGGAGTGGGCGCTGCAGGCCACGCGCACCGCGCTTTCCGCGATGGCGGTGGGTGTCTGCGACAAGATGATGCGCATCACCGGCAGCTATACCTCCGAGCGGGAACAGTTTGGCCGCGCGCTCGCCACTTTCCAGGCCATGAGCCACCGCGTGGCGGATTGCTACAAGGACGTGGAGTGCCTGCGCCTGGTAACGCAACAGGCCGCGTCACTGCTCGACCAGGGTCGCCCCGCCGACGAGGCGGTACTGATGGCGAAAATCTGGTGCAGCAACGTGGCACACCGCGTCAGCCAGGCTTCGCAACACTCGCACGGCGGCACCGGCGTGGATCGCGACTATGTCTTGTTCCGCTACTGCGAGCTGGCGCGGCAGATCGAACTCACCGCCGGCAGCAGCGCGCGGCTGATGGGCGAACTGGGGCAGGATATCTGTGCGGAGTACCTGGCCAAGGCAGGCTAGGAACAAATGAAAAGCCCGGCGTAAACCGGGCTTGCGTAATGGCTGAGCGTCCTGTTTTAGCCGCGGCAATTGGCCGGCAGGTATTTGGTCGGCATCTCGGGATAGTGGGCGAATCCGGGTAAGCACTCCCAGGTCATAGTGCCATCGGCATTGGTGGAGCCGACAACTGGAACGTACTAAACGCGGCCTCGTTTTTCACTCCGCCTTCCCAGACACTGTTAAAAATAGCGGCGCCCACATGGACAACACCTCCGTCGACCAGTGGGTTGGGGTCAACGGAAGCGCAAACACAACATCGCCACCAATGGCTGAGCCTGTGTTGACGTGGCTGAGACCGAAGCTACTGTCACCCGTTGGATAATGGCCATTCACTGCGACGTACTCGGAAATCGTTGTCTTGGCTTCGGCGAGCATGGCCAGGGCTCGGTCATTTTGAGCGCACGATATAGTCCTGGTATGCGGGCAGCGCAATCGCTGCCAATATGCCGACGATCGCAATAACGATCATCAGTTCGATGAGGGTAAAGCCGCGCTGTTTGTGATGATACGTTTTCATAGTTCACTTTCCCTTGCGTAATTTTATGGTCCGGGTTTCGCCGAAACCCGGTTGTCATCCCGCTGGAATAACGGCTAACGCAGGTTGTATGCCAAGTTGAGAAAAAGCAGGAAAAAAAAGTGTTGCTTTGAAAATCAATGAGTTAGCTGCCGGAGACAACAGAGGCCTTGAACGGGAACGACACGGCGGTCGACGCCGGGACACCGCAGTGAGGTCATATTGTGACAATTTTTGTCATACCCCAGCACACATAAATGCCGCCTGATTTTGGGACATGCAACGGTTTTTGATTATGTTGTCGGCCTTTTCCGGCAACATGTTAAACCGACCCGGAATCAACCAACGCCAGCGTTTCACCTCGCCAGTGCCCTTGGGTATCATGCCGGTTCGATGTGACCTGCCGCGATACCGGTACAGGCGTCACCTTTTTGTACCCGCGAGTTCCACCCATGTTGAAACGTTTTGTCCTGGCATCCGTACTATTGGTCCTCGTCTTCGGCGGGGTCATCGGCTTCAAATTGTTCAAACAGTCGAAGATCACGGAATACCTCCGCAACATGGGGACGCCGCCGGTACACCTGAACGCCGCGGTGGCGAAAGCCGAAGCGTGGCCACAGCACCTTGCCGCCATTGGCTCGCTGCGGGCGCGACGGGGCATCGACATTCGAAGTGAAGCGGACGGGGTGATCCGCAAGCTGTACATCGTGCCGGGGCAATGGATCGCGGCCGGCGAGCTGATGGTGGAGCTGGACGAACGGTCGATCGCGCCACGCTAAAGAGTGCCGATGTGCGCCTGCAGAAAGCGCGACGCGATTTCGAGCGCGACCGGGCGCTCTTCGAGCGGGAGCTGGTCTCCGAGGACCAGTTCGAGAGCAGCCGCAGCGAATACGAAAGCGCGCAGGCGTTTTATGACGAGACGCAGGGCATCATCGACAAGAAGAGCATTCGCGCCCCGTTCGACAGCAGCATCGGCATCCACAACCTCGCCGAGGGGCACTACCTGTCCCGGGGCGACAATGTCGTCTCCCTACAGGACCTCGACGCGCTCTACCTCGACATGAAACTGCCGGAGAAGGAACTGGAAAACCTGCGGCTCGGCCAACAGGTTATGTTTACAGTGCCCAGCCATCCTGGCCGGACCTATACCGGGATGATCCGCTTTATCGATGTGCAGGTGCAGGCGACGACGCGCAACGTGCTGGTACGCGCCGAAGTGGAGAATGGAGATCACGAACTGCTGCCCGGCATGTTCGCGGACGCGACCGTCGTGCTGAACCAGAGCCACGAGGTGGTGACGCTGCCGCGCACGGCCGTCGCGTTTACGCTCTACGGTGAAACCGTTTACCTGCTGCAAGAGGACACCGAGGCCAAGACGGGAACAAAAACCTGGAAGGCGTTTCGCCAACCCGTGAAGAGCGGAGAGACGCGCGATGGCCGCCTGGCGGTTACCGGCCTCGAAGCAGGCCAGATGGTAGCGCTGGATACCCAGCACCGGCTGCTGGAGGGCTCGCCGGTGGTGATCGAGAATCTCGCCGCGCTTGAGGGGAACACACCCACGAGCGATGGCAATACACCCACGTCCGACGAGGAACAGTCCGCGGCGGAGGCCGAGTAATGCGCTTCACGGATTTGTTCATCCGGCGGCCGCTGCTCGCCTGGGTGCTGAACGCACTCATCCTGCTGTTCGGCCTGGTGGCGTTCAGCTCCCTGGGGCTGCGCCCGTATCCCGATGTACAGCCCGCCTCGATCCATGTCGACACCGCCTACCCGGGCGCGCCTGCCGATGTGGTGCAGGGTTTTGTCACCGGGCCGTTGCAGCGCGCGATCATCGGCGCGGAGGGCATCGACTACTACATCTCGTCCAGCAGTGACGGGCTCTCCTCCATCACCATCTACAACACGACGGACTACGACCTGGACAAAGTGGTGACCGATGTCATCGGCAAGGTCGCGTCAGTGCGGGGCGAGCTGCCAACGAATGCACTGGAACCGGTCATCACCAAGAGCTGGGGCAGCAGCCCGCCGCTGTGGATCCGATTGCAGGACACGCAGATGACGCCGGAGCAATTGACCGAATTCTTCTACCGCGTGTTGCGCCCCGGCATCCTCACGCGCGAAGGCGTCGCCGGCCTCGTGATCCTCGGCGAGCGGCCGTTCGCGATGCGCCTGTGGATCGACCCGGTGCGCATGGCAGCGATGGATGTCACCGCCGCCGAGTTGCAGGCCGCCGTGCGCAACAATAACTTCACCAGCGAGGCCGGGAAATGCGCGATAGCCTCGTGGTACAACCCGTACGCGCGGACACCGACATCAGCTCCGCTGACGCATTCGCCAGCATCGTCATACGGCAAAGCGACGGTGCCGTGGTGCGCGTTCGCGACGTGGCGACCGTCGAACTGGCGTCGGCACCCGAGCGCAAGAGCGGCTTCGTAGATGGTGTTCCGGGCCTGTTGGTGGGGGTATCCATGGCCCCCGACTCCAACCCGCTGGAGCTGAGCCGCAACGTCCGCAAGGGTTTGGAAGAGTTGCAGGAGAAGCTGCCCTCTTCCATGACCGCTGATGTCTTCTCCGACAACGGCAAATACGTCGAGAACGCGTTGCTCGAGGTCACCACCACGCTGTTCGAGGCGCTGGTGATCGTCGCGCTGATCACGCTGCTGTTCTTCGGCAACCTGCGCTCGGTGCTGATCATGTTGATCAGCATTCCGTTGTCGCTGATCGGTACGTTCCTGATCATGTGGATGATGGGCTACTCGCTGAACCTGTTCACGATGCTGGCGCTGGTCATCGCCATCGGGCTGGTGGTCGACGACACCATCGTGGTGGTGGAGGAACATCCATCGCCATATCGAGGAAGGCATGGCGCCGATGGAGGCCGCGCGTGTGGGCGCGCGGGAAGTGATCGGCCCGGTGATCAGCATGAGCCTGACGCTGGTCGCCGTGTTCCTGCCGGTGAGCTTCATGCAGGGCTTGAGCGGCGAGCTGATCTCGGAATTTGTGTTCACGCTGGCGGGATCAGTCGTCATCTCCGGCATCGTCGCGCTGACGCTGTCGCCGATGTTGTGTTCGCGCGTATTGAAACAGGAGCAAGACGACTCGATCGCCCATTGGCTGGACCAGCGCTTTGATACCCTGCGCCGTCGCTACGCCAATGCACTGCACACTGCCTTACGCTACCGCCCGGTGTGGGCGCTGGTCGCGATCACGGTGATCGCTGCGATTCCGGTGCTGTTCCTGTTGTCCGACCAGGAACTTGTGCCGCTGGAGGACGCGGGCTTTGTCCATACCGCATACTCGATTCCCGGCCACCTGAGCGAGGAGTTTGTCACCGAGAGCGGCGCCAAACTGGAAGCGGCGTTGCGGGAGCTGCCGGAATACGGCGGCTCGCTGCGACTGGAAGGGATACTCAGCGACGGCACCTCGATGGTTGCGGTCGAGCTCAAGCCCTGGGATGAACGCGAGCGCACGGCGATGGAGCTGCGCAACATCGTGCAGGAGATGGTGAACAAGGTGCCCGGCATCGAGGCCAACGTGTTCATCGTCGACATGTCGCCCGGCAGGCGCAGCGGGCTCGATGCCGATACAGCTGGCGATCCAGACCACCTCCGACCACGCGGAGCTCGCCGAGGTCAGCGACCACCTGTTGCAAGCGATTCGCAAGAGCGGCAAGTTCATTTTCTCTGCAAACAACCTCAAGTTTTCCAAGCCGCAGATCCACGTCGACATCGACCGCGACAAGGCGGGCGAACTGGGCATCGACATGGAGGACATTGCGACCACCCTGTCGGTGATGCTCGGCGAAGGCTATATCAGCCGCTTCAGCTACAAGGGCGAGAGCTACGACGTGATACCCCAGGCCAATCCCGAACAGCGCATCGATCGCGCCTGGCTGGAGCGCTACTACGTGCGCAGCGCCAGCGGCGACAGCATCCCGCTGTCCGCGCTGGTGACCACCCGCCTCGATGCCGAACCGCGTTCACTGAACCAGTTCAACGGACTCAACACCGCGACGATCTCGCTGGTGCCGATGCCCGGCGTGGCCATGCAGGAAGCGCTGGATTACCTGGACAGCTTGCAGGAGCAGATATTGCCCCCGGCTTCAGCGTGGACTACAGCGGCCAGGCGCGCTCGTTCCTGCAATCCGGCAACACACTGGTGATTGCGTTGCTGCTCTCGCTGCTGACGATCTACCTGTTCCTCGTCGCGCAGTTCGAGCCTGCGCGACCCGCTGGTGGTGCTGGTGACCGTGCCGATGTCGCTGTGCGGCGCACTGATCTTCCTCACCCTGGACTTCGCCACGCTGAGCCTGTTCAGCCAGGTGGGCCTCATCACGCTGGTCGGCCTGATCAGCAAACACGGCATCCTGATGGTGGATTTCGCGCGCCGCCTGCAGGCGCGGGGCGTGGCCTTCGAGGAGGCGATCATCGAAGCGGCGGCGGTGCGATTGCGCCCGATCCTGATGACGACCGCGGCGATTGTGATGGCGGTGATACCGCTGTTGATTGCGTCGGGGCCTGGGGCGGTGAGCCGGTATCACATTGGCCTGGTGATCGTGACGGGGATGTCGATTGGGACGGTGTTTACGTTGTTTGTGCTGCCGGTGGTATATACGTATGTTGCGGAGCGGCGGGAAGGGGTGGTGGCGCAGATACAGGGGAACCCGCTAGTGCAGGTCGGCGAATAGGAGATCGTGATAGCCAGGGTTACCAGGTCTCCCGCCGTCCCGGATTTGGGAGACCTGATCCCATGAAATCCGGCATTTTCGGTATCTCGCTTGACATCGTTGGTATGTGTGTACAATCTGTACAAATATTACAAAGGAGGCAGATATGCGTACCGTAACTGCGAGTGAAGCAAGGCAAACACTGGCGGAGATCATTGATGCTGCCCGGCGCGAGCCCATCGTCATCCAGCGTCAGAAGCGGGACGTGGCGGTTGTCATGTCGATGGACGAATACGAGCGCCTGGTCAATTTGAATGTGGCCGAGTTCCAGCGCTTCAGTGATCGCGTTGGGGCCAAAGCGCAGGAAGCCGGCATGACGGAGGAGGTACTGCAAGGATTGCTGAGCAGTGAGGACTGACCGCAAGCTGGTGATCGACACCAATCTTTGGATAAGTCGCCTGCTGGTGCCAGGCGGTACGGCAGCCAGGGCCGTAGATCATGGACTTTCCTGGGGCATCCCGTTGATGTCCGAGGACACGCTGATGGAGTTGAGCGAAGTCCTCGCACGGGACAAGTTCGACCGATATGTCTCGCGCGAAGACAGGCGGCATTTTCTGCGCCTGCTCGGCGGCATCGTACGCATGATTCCTATCACCCAACACATTGCTGCGTGCAGGGACGCCAGGGATGACAAGTTCCTTGATGTGGCGCTGAACGGCGAAGCGCATCTGATCATCACAGGCGATCAGGATCTCCTGGAACTGCACCCTTTCCATGGGATTGAGATACTCAGTCCGGCAGAATTTCTGCACCGACCGGTCGATTGATACGCTTGTTGTGTAGGACGTTTTTGTCACAACGCCGACGCGCGCCTGAGTTCATCATGCTCAAACACGCCGGTCGGGGCGGTCGAACCATCGCCGCACCCAAGTCGCACCCACGCCACGACCACCCGCGGTCGCCAGGCCGCGCTTGCCCGCCAGTTGCAGATCGAAGCTTATGGCGTGATCTCCAACGAGGCGATCTTGCCGTGCTCGAGCGCAAAGCTGTATCGAAGATCCACCGGGCTGCCGGGGAAATTCCCCGTCACTCGACCCGTTACGATGCAGGCGTGATCTTGTTGTTCGAGCCTGAGTGGCTCGACGACGTACGAGGTTTGCGCGGACGCGGCAGTTTTCCAGTCTTCTATTGCGGCAAGGCCCACGTGGGTTTGTCCCTCGTCGATGACCACCCCGCCGTTCGTGAAGCAGCCTGCCACGGCCGCACCCGTGCGCCGGTCTGCCTCGAAATACGCGGCGATGGGTTCGGGTAAGTTCAGTGCTTTCATCGTCTTGTCCCTCCAGGTTCCGAGGCGTCAGGATGGCGCGCCTGCACTGATAAGTGAATAATCTATTATCTAATTATTCTATTAAGAGATCGGTACATTATGCGTGGTTCCGAATTTGCCGAGCTGAAAGCGTTCGTGGCGGTTGTCGAGCGGGCGAGCTTTGCCCGTGCCGCCGATCATCTCGGGCTCTCGCCTTCGGCGCTCAGCCAGATCATTCGCCAGCTCGAATCGCGCCTGGGTGTGCGCCTGCTCAATCGAACGACGCGAAGTGTTGCGCCGACGGAACCGGGGCTGCGTCTGCATGAGCGCATCGCACCGATGTTCCGCGAAATGGATGACGCCGTTGCCCAGGCGGTCGGTGCGACGACCCGAACCGCGGGTACACTGCGGATCAATACGCTGAGCATGGCGGCGAAAAAGATCATCGCGCCGCGCCTCGGGCGCTTCCACAGCATGCATCCGGATGTGGTGCTCGATATCGTGATCGACGACAGCCTCAGCGACATCGTGAGCGGGCGGTTCGACGCTGGCATCCGCGTGGGTGAGCGCCTTCACAACGACATGATCGCGGTACGCCTCACTCCGGACATAAAACTGCTCGCAGTGGCCTCGCCTGAATATCTCGCCAGGTGTGGTGAGCCGAAGACCCCCGCCGACCTGCATCGTCACGCCTGTATCAATTGGCGCTTTCCAGGCAGCGGAAAGGTTGCAGGGTGGGATTTCAGCAAGAAGGGCAAAAACATATCAGCCATGGTTGCCGGCCCGGTGATCTCCAACCACCAGGACATCGTCGTGCCAGCGGCACTGCAGGGACTGGGTATTCTCTACGCCTACAACGACGACGGGATCGCGGAGGCACTGGAAAGCGGAAAGCTAAAGCGCATCCTCACTGACTGGTCGCCGACGATGCCCGGCTTGTACCTCTACTATTCCAGCCGTCGCCACGTCCTGCCGGCATTGCGCGCTTTCATCGACTGCCTGCTTGATAAGCGGCAATGACGCTGCCCTGACAGTGGCGCACACTTGCGTCGCTGCGCGGTGCGCTCAGGTTACGGACTAGACCGACGACTCGGATCTGGCTAACCGAAGATTGCGTAATGCGACTACGATAAAACCAGCAGCAAAAAACGATTCAAACGTTTCCTGGTGACGCGAACTGCGAACCTCTGGCCAAATAACGTACTGCTCTGAAATTGGAATTTTTCCGAGATTGAAGTATAAATAATGTAAATAATAGAAAACTGCGATCGGTGCGAAAAGCGTGATCGTTTCCCAGCCCGGAACAACGTATCGCACGATATGGTTCTGATGGGGACGGTACAGCAAAAAAACCAACCAGGCCAAACAGGCATAGCCGGAAATCACGTAATACGCGCGTCTTGTATGGCGCTGAAGAAAGAAAAGATTGTGCGCTGTAAATTCGTTTTGGGTGTTTATTTGGCTTATGGTCTCCGGCGTTGAAAATCCGATGATTCTTTGCCCCCAGCTTATTTCTTCGCCGAAAATCAACAGACTGCCGATCGAGAAGAGTGAGATAACTATAAATTTAAATTTGTGCGGCGTTTTGGAAAGTCTGTAAGCGGTCAGAAAGCCGATCACGGCGGCGCTCAGAAAGCACAGTGCTTGTAGGTATTCGATAAGGCCGTCTTCTTTAACAACGCGCAAATACAGTCTTGGGAAGTTTGCATAAAGAAGAAAAAATAAAATAATGAAAAAGATCGGCAGAACTAAAATGAGTCGTCTCGTGCGCACGTCAAACGGATAATGTGTTGTCATTCTCTTGTGCCTTTATTTTTCTTGATTGTATGTTGGAACATCGAAGCCACACAGGCGTTCGACTGCGCGCACAGCATTATCTACACGCCTTGGGGAGCGAACACCAGGCCATTTTTGCCGTGTTCGCCACGCTGAGTCAGGCGGCCGACACCCGTTATACGGAGCCGGGTCGCCTTTGGACCAGACGGCTTCGAGTCTAGCAGGAGGAGCGATGGATTGATCTCACCGCCCTGTAGACGGCTTCAATACTACCTTTCTTTAGGTGCTGCACTATCGTGTAGTATCTGGAACAGCCCCTTAATCGACCAGACGTCGTGCAAGTGGCGCCAGGCGGAGCATTCCGCGAGGCGCTCTCATTTGCCCAACGAAAAGGAATGCGCATGGTCAACGACGAAGACACACGTTCAGGCGTCGAGCTCGATGTCACACCCGCCAACTATGCACCGCAGAAGCTGGTCGATGTGCCGTCTGGTTCCGCTGCCAATCTTCGGCAATTGGCTTTCCAATACATGCAGGATGGCTTCTCCGTCGTCGATGCCAAAGGCTTGCATATCGATGTGAATCCAGCCTTCTGCAAAATGACGGGGTACTCCGAACAGGAACTCGTCGGTTCCGCCCCCCAGGACAGCTACTGGCCTCCGGAAGAGCGCGAACGTATCCAGATCGCCTTTTCACGGACCCTCATTGGCGAATTCAGCGAAATCGAGCTGGTTTTCAAGCGCAAGAATGAGGAGCGCTTCCCGGTGATCGTCAATCCCTTCGCCATCAGGGACCAGGACGGCGGCATCCTTTACTACGCGGCGACAGTGAAGGAGATTACGCAGCGGGTCGCAATGGAGACGGCCTTGTTTGAAAGCGAGGAGCGCTACCGTGCGCTTTTCGACAGTGCTGGCGATGCCATCGTGATACTCAAAGACGACCAGGTCATCGATTGCAATGAACGCGCGCTGGCGCTCACAGGCCGCTCGCGCGAAGACATCCTGTCTAACCCCACCGTCGGGTATTTTCCTCCGACGCAACCCAACGGACTGGATTCACAGCAGTTTTTTGCCGAAAAAGTGGAAGCCGCATGGTTGAGCGGACCCCAACATTTTGAGTGGACGGGGCTTATTGCCGGCGACGTCCCTATTCGCACGGAAGTCACTCTGACGACATTCATGCTCGGCAATACGCGCTATACCCAATCGATCATGCGCGATATTACCCAGCGTAAACGCCTGGAGGAGGCACTGGCGCATAGCACCAACCGCCCCGCCCCCCTTTTGAACACCCGGGGGGGGGGGCCCTTTCCCCGCGGGGGGGGAGGGGGGGGGGTTCGGGCCCGGCGGCGCCGGGATTTTTCCGGAACCCCCCCCGGGGGGGGAACCCGGGGGGGGGGGTTTCCCCGGCTCCGGCCCCGGCCCCCCGGGGGGGGGCCCCCAAAATTCCCGGGGGGGGAAACGGGGGGGCGCGGGCCTGCTCCCCCCCCCCCCCGCCGGGGGGGGGGGGGCACACGGGCGGCCCCCCCACAAACGGGGGGCGCCCCCCCCGCCGGCCCTGGGGGGGGGGGGGGGGGGGGGGGGCGCACGCGCTGGCTCGGGGCACCGCCCGGGGGGGGGGGGGGGAAACGACATTAAAAAAGGAGGTGCGCTACCGCACGCTGTTTGAAAGCGCGGGCGATGCCATCGCGATCCACAAGAATTCCCGCGCGATTGATTGCAACGAGCGGTTGTCGGAGCTGTATGGCCTGTCGCGCGAGGAGATACTTTCAGCGACCACCGGCGATTTCTTTCCCCCCATGCAGCCGAATGGGCAGACGTCCCGCGAGTTCTTCCAGGAAAAGGTGAGGGCCTCGCGCGAGGGCAAACGCCAGATTTATGAATGGCACGGGCGCAAGCGCGACGGCAAGGCCATCATTACCGAAATCACCCTGACGACATTCGTTATTGGCGGCGAGATTTACGAGCAGGCAATCGCCAGGGACATCACCCAACGCAAGCAGATGGAGGAGGCGCTGCTCGACCTCAACAGGAACCTCGAGGAGCGGGTTGCGCAGCGAACCGACGAACTGGAGAAAGTCTGCGCCGAATTGCTGCAACGCAACGCGCAGTTCAGGGCGCTGGCGTCCCGTCTCACCCAGGCTGAGAATGAGGAGCGCAGGCGCATCGCCCAGGTACTGCACGATAACCATCAACAGTTGATCGTGGCCGCCAAATTCAGGGTCGAACTGCTGCAGGGCAAAGACTATTGCGCGAATGCGAATGAAGTGGGACGGCAGGTGCTGGAGATTCTCGACCAGGCCCTTGAAGTCTCGCGCTCGCTCACCATGGAACTCGCGCCCCCGATTCTCTTCGGCTCGGGCCTGGTCGTCGCGCTGCAGTGGCTGGCGCGGTGGATGGAGGAGAACTACCAACTGCAGGTGGAAGTCATCGGCTCGCTGCCTATGACACGCGTACCCAAGGACGTGAGCACCCTGTTGTTCCAGGCGGTCCGGGAATTGCTGTTGAACGTCGTCAAGCATTCCGGCGTGAGGAGCGCCACCGTCAGCGTTATGCTGGAACACAATCAACTGCAGGTTGCCGTTGCCGATGCGGGCGCCGGCTTCGACGTTGTGTCGGCGCTGGAAACGCCACGGTCATTCGGCCTGTTCAGTATCCAGGAGCGCCTGATCCTGCTCGGTGGACATCTGGAAGTTATCAGCCAGCCGGGGCGCGGCACCACGAGCCAGATGGCGATTCCTATCCAGGCTGCGGATGACACAATCCCACCCGTTGCAACTGACCTCCAATTCAGTGTGGATGAGCCTGTCCTCGCGCAACCAACGCGCGTCACGAGCATCCGAATTTTGGTGACCGACGACCACGCGCCTGCGCGCGCCAGCCTGATACAGATTCTCGGCCTGGTGAGCAAATTTGAAATTGTCGGAGAGGCCGTCGACGGACTGGATGCCCTGCACAAGGCCCGGCTGCTGCAACCTGACGTCGTGCTGATGGACCTCACCATGCCGCGACTGGATGGGTTGGAGGCTACCCGTCGCTTAACAGCGGAATTTCCCCGCGTGCGAGTGATCGGCCTGTCGATGCACGATCCGGCGGAAATGCAACCGCAGATGCGCGCAGCCGGCGCCTACTGCTTTTTGCACAAGAGCACTCCGGCGGACGACCTGATCGCCGCAATACGTGCTGCCATGGGTTTGGATGTACAGGAAGACACCGCAAAGGACGAGCCGGAGTAAGCGCCTATACTTGCTGCAGTTCGCAGCGATCCTCATGGGTCTGCTCCTGCAGCCAGGCTTCACAGGCGCGCAGCAGGCGGGTGCGATGGGCGATATGGGCTTGCCAGTTCCGTCTATGAATCGAATCGGGTGAAGGGAGTTCGGTGACCGGGACACGATGGACCCGATTGAGTCGTCCCGAGTCGCGGCGGACGGTGTAGCTGAAGAGGATGTCCTCGCCGTTGCCCTCGGGCAGCGCTTCTTGCTGAATCGACGCGAACCTCGCGGCGACATCGAAGAAGCGCGCGGCGTAGCGCCGGTCCGCTAGCAGCACCCGCGTCAACACGATGGGAACATGCATGTCGCCCTGGACAGGCCGGGCGTAGGAACCATCGGGTCTGGACGCTCGCCCAAACACGCCGTGGAGCACCGCGGGATCGGCTTGCCACGCGGTGTGGAGCGCAGCGAGCGAAGCGCTCGGCAATTCCAGGTCGTCATCCTGTAGCAATAGGCACTCGTGCTGCGCCAGGCATGCCGCAGCGAAACGGGTGTACAGGCCGAGGTCTTGCCCGGCATTGATTATCTTTGCGCCGGCGATGGGTCCCAGCGGCTCGCTGGCATTGTTGTTCCAGACAATCGCCTCGGTCACGAGACCACCCGCCAACCAACCTTCCACGATGCGCTGCACGTTGGCTGGACGCTTCCAATTCAAAATCACGCCGGTAATCATTGAGCCGCCTCCATCACTGCGACGTCTGCAAGAGGCTGGGCGCCGCGACAGGCGTGGGCGTGCGGGATTACCAGCGCAGAGCGTTGGCGTATGTCAGTCCAGCGCCGACCGACTTACGCGTAACCGTTCTCGCGGAACCACTTCACCGCATCAGTGATCGCGGTTTCGATCGGCGTCTGCGGCAGGCCCAGCTCTTCTATCGCCTTGGAGGGATCCACGTAGCCGTGCTGCAACACATACTTGGTGTTTTTATACGTTGTGATGGGGGCCTTGCCGCTCACCTTTGACCACAGCTCCGCCGCCTTCGCCACGCGCAACATGATTTTGCCGGAGACCTCCTGTGTCGCCACATTGGGGACACCGGCGATGCGCCCGATCATGGTCAGTACTTCCTTGTTGGTCATGTTGCCGTTTTTGTTTGCGAGGATGTACGACTCACCGATACGCCCCTTTTCCATCGCCAGCACGTGACCGGCCGCGACATCGCGCACATCCACCGTGCAGACACCGCCCTGCCAGTAGTTCTTCATCTTGCCTTTGAGGGTGCCGAGGATCATCGTGCCGGTCGGCGTCGGCGCGCGATCGCCGGGGCCAAACGGCAGGCCTGGCATCACCATGGTCACCGGCAGGCCGTCGCTGACCATGCCTTTGACCATCTGGTGGCTGATGAATTTGGAGAGGATGTAGTCGCTGGCCCACGGCCAGCTGTTGAACGCGGTTTTCTCCGTGGCCAAACCGCCGTTGCCGACGATGCCGATCGCCGCCACGCTGCTGGTGAACACAATCTTCTGCACGCCGGCGGCCTGCGCCGCTTCCATCATCGAGCGCGCGCCGTCGACATTGATTTTGAAGTGCAGGTCCGGGTCCTTGGTCCAGATGGCAAACAGTGCCGCAAGGTGGTAGAGCTGCTCGACACCCTGCACCGCCCGCACCAGCGACGCCGGGTCCAGCAGATTGCCCTCCACGAACTCCACATTCATCCCCTTCAGGGGCGACCTGTCCTCGCCCGGCATCACCATCACGCGCACGTCGTCGCCTTTTTCCAGGCACAGGCGGGTGACGTGGTTGCCGATGAAGCCGGTGGCTCCGGTGATGAGCACTTTGCCCATGGTATTTACTCCCGTCGATGAAATTGTTTCGCGGTATCTTAACAGCCCCAACTGTACCGGGCATGACGGAATCGGTCATTCTGTGCCAGAGTTGAGCGCCGCTGCGGTCACACAGCCCGTCACATAAAGCGCTTTACAATTGGCGGGGTGCGCGGGACAGTTGCGCACTGTAGCGATACCTCACAAACCTCGCGGAGACCATCCCCATGCTGAACATACGAAGCTGCCTGCTGGCCACGACGCTTTTCCTCCCCACGTTTATCCCAACCACTCACGCCGCTGACAGCAATGCCGAGAACGCGGCTGACAACAATGCCGTGCTGGTCGAGGTCATCGCCGCGCGCAGCGACGAGGAAAAGGCGCGCGACGTCTACCGCCACCCGGTGGAAACGCTGACCTTTTTCCAGGTCGAGCCTGGCATGACGGTGGTCGAAGGCCTGCCCGGAGGCGGGTGGTATACCCGTATCCTCGCAAATTACCTGGGCGCCGATGGCGCGCTGTACGGCGTGAACTACCCGGACCGCATCTGGCCCATGGTGCGGCCCGGCGACGCGCAATGGACCGCCGAGCGAATTGCCGCCACGGGTAACTTCCCCGCCGAGGTTGCCACATATACCGATAACGGCATTGCCGCACTGGGATTCACGTTCGAAACCGTCCCACCCGAGGTGGCGGGCACCGTGGACAGGGTCCTGCTGATCCGCGCTCTGCACAACCTCAATCGCTTCGAAGCGCAGGCGCAAACGCTCACCAAAGCGCTGGAAGGTGTAAGCACCATGCTCAAGGACGATGGACTGGTCGGCGTCGTGCAACACCGGGCGCCGGCCACGGCCAGTGCCGAGTGGGCTGACGGCAGCCGCGGCTACCTGAACCAGGCCGCCGTGATTGCGAGCTTTGAAAAGGCCGGTTTCGAGCTGGTGGCCGAGAGCGAGATCAACGCCAATCCGCTGGACCAACCGGCCGGTGACGACAGCGTGTGGCGCTTGCCGCCGTCACTGCGTGGCAATGAAAGCGATCCCAAAAAGCAGGCGGCGATGCTTGCCATCGGCGAGACGGATCGCATGACGCTGCTGTTTCGCAAAGCGCCGTAACCCCAGTTGGAGCGAGCAGGGCCGACTGTTTTCCAAAGCGAAGCTCACCCGCCCTGGCGTGTGACGCCGCACTCACCCGGCGGCAGGAAGCGCACGCCGTCTCCGCTGTCGCCCACATCGCGCAGGCCGACGGCGGGCATGAGGCCCCCCTCTTCCGGCGCGCGCCGCCAAATGGCGGTCACGCCGAGTGCGTCGGTTGCCTGATGGTACAGCAGTGAATAGCGGTGGCGGCCCGCGCCCAGATACGCGGTCGCGTGCGTGGCGCGATAAGGATGCTCCTGACGGCGCGCTGCGACGAATCGCTCATCGATGCGCAATTCGAATCCATCGCCTGACACCACGATAAACTCGAAGCGGCCAGCCGTTGCAACGTCAAGACAGGTCGTAAAACGGATCGCCACATCGCGCATCGCGGGCATGCCTTCGATGTCGCCGTGCGCTGGGTGCCTGAGCGTCCTACCCGGCGGGAATCTCAATGTATCGACGCCGAACTGGCCTTCAATCGCAGGCTGCGATTCGCTGAAAGGCGCCTGTGCGTGATGCCACTGCGCTTCAATTCGCTCGGGCGTCTTCACCCGCTGCCATACCGCATGCGCGCCGACAACCACGCCAAGGGTGCCGACCACCGCACCGTAAGCGAGTAGCGCCACGCGCGTCTTCGGCCAGGCCCGGTACACCCAGACAACACTCCACGCCACCAGCGCCAGAAGCAAACCGAAGACGGGGTAGAGATAGCGATGCTCCGCGTTGAAGGCGTATTGGGTCGCGAACGCCACGGCGACGACGCCTCCCAGCAGCGCGGCAATTCGACGTCGTCGCGCATGGCGCGCCGCCACGAAACCTAATGGCGCGGTGCACGCGACGACCAGCGCAGCCCATTGAAACACCGGCAGCAGTTCGCGAAAACCAATTGCGCTGTACGCCGCGGGGAAGAGCGGGCCGAGGAACAGATCGTGCAGCTTCAAGAAGTTGCGCCACCACAAGTCCGGCTGCGCGCGCACGCACTGCCAACCGAGATCGGAAAAGAATGCCTGGTCATGGAACGGCCGCTTCACGACGATGCGCCCGTTCTCGAGCCGATCCGCGGTCGCAGGCGGAATCAGCCAGTAGGTTGCGCCCGCATGGCTACTTACGACTTCGCGCGTGCGACACTGTGCAAAGTAGAAATTGACGCCACCGTTGGCCGACAGGCCGAGCAGCTGGCCATTGGAGATACGGTTCACCTCGGCTGCGATGGCCGCGATGACGACGACAAAGCCAATCGAAAACGCGGCGGCGTGTTTGACGCTCACTTTCGCGAAAGGCCCGCCCAGCAACACGAACAGACCGCAGGGGAGCGCCATCAGTCCAAAGGCTGGCCGCATACCCACGGCCACACCCAGCACGCCACCGGCCAGCAACAGCGGCGCCGGGTAGCCGGGAAATCGCACCAACAGCCACAGCGCGAACAACAGCGCGGCGGTCGCCGGATGCTCCGACATCACAAAGGCGTTGAAATACACAAGCGGGTACCAAAACGCATACACCGTCGCAACAACCAACGCGGCACGACGTGATGATGTCAGTCGCCGCGTGATGCTGTACAAACACGCAACACCAGCGGTCGACAGGAGAATGTTGACGGTCAGCACTGTTTCCAAGCGCCAGTGACGCAATCCCAACGCGTCGATGACGTGGAAAAGCCAGCTCAGGAAGATGTGCGCCATTGGCGGCCACACGGCCCACTGAAACTGATCACGATCCACGCCCTGGTAGCGCTGCATGGCGCGCTCCCAGTAGCCGCCAAAGTCGCTAAACAGATAGTGTGGATAGTCCGTGAACGCAAACACGTAAACGAGTTTTACCAAGCAACTGAACGCGAGCAGCCACCACAACGGCCGTCGTGTGACGCCATTGCGTCGCGGCCACTGCGCCGTTGCGTTCGGAGGGGACATCAGGGACGTTGCTTAACGTTGTTGCGGATGATCAAAGTACAGCAGGCATTAATGGGTTGTCGACCGCAAGCGCATGCCGGTGCGGCAACAATTACCTGAACGGAACCACCATATAATAACCAAAGGTTATTTTTATAAATAAAAACATATCATATAGTTATTTCTTGCACATCAAAACATGCTGCCTATACTCAAACCGTGTCGGTTAATTGGGTGACTACCAATTGAGGGCAACCGACACCCTTAAGGGAAAGCTGGCAAGTGTTTGTCAGAGACATTTGCCGCCAGGGGACGGTATCCGATTTTTGCGGGTCGGATCAACAACACCAGGCACACAACATCACCGGGCTTTACCCTGATAGCGCCGTCACTGCTTGCGTTGTGACGGCGTTTTTTTTTGCTTGTCGCGGCACACCCGCAGGGCGTCGGAATACGTTATGCTTCCGTGAAAGAATAAGGATGCGCCATGAGCCCGATGACACAACTGTTAAGCGAAATCGAGAAATCTCCCAAGGGCCGCGCGTGCTTGCGATCTTCGATTTCGATGGCACCGTGATCGCCGGGTATTCCGCCACCACATTTATCCGCGAGCAACTGAAACGCGGCGACCTGTCGCCCGCGCAGTTTGTCGAATTGATGCGGGCAATGGCCAACTTTGGGCTCGGCAATCTGGGCTTCTCCGGCATGATGGCAATCAACGCGCAATTCATGCGCGGCGTCGAGGAGGAGACCTATCATGAACTCGGGCGCAAGCTCTACACGAAGCAGATTGCGCGCCTGATCTACCCGGAATCCCGCGCCCTGGTGGCGGCGCACCAGGCCAGGGGCCATACCGTCGCGATCATCTCCTCCGCCACGCCGTACCAGGTGGAGCCGGCGGCGGCCGACCTCGGCATAGAGCATGTGCTGTGCACGCAGTTGGAAGTGCTGGACGGAAAATTTACCGGCGGCGTGATCAGCCCAACCTGTTTCGGGCAGGGCAAAGTAACGGCGGCTGAATCCCTGGCAAAGCAGTATCACGCCGACCTGGATGGGAGCTTTTTCTACTCCGATAGCACGGATGACCTCCTGCTGCTGGAGCGCGTCGGCCACCCCCGCGCCCTGAACCCCAGCGCGAAACTCGACCGCATCGCCCGCGCCAGGCAGTGGCCCATCGCGAAATTCGGCAGTCGCGGCCGCCCCACCGCGACACAGTTCGTGCGCTCCGTGGCCGCCACCAGCTCGCTGGTTACCTCGTTCATGGCGGGCCTGCCGGTGTACGCGCTGACCGGTTCGCGGCGCGAATCGCAAAACTTTTCCTTCTCGCTGTTTGCCGACACCGCCACCGCGCTCATCGGCATGGATATCCGCGTGCGGGGCGAGGAGCACCTGTGGTCGCATCGCCCGGCCGTGTTCGTGTTCAATCACCAGAGCAAGGCCGATGTGGTGATCGCCGCCAAACTGCTGCGACGCGATATCGCCGGCGTGGGCAAACAGGAAATCAAGAAAGAGAGCCCGATCATCGGCATGGTCATGGAATTGGGTGGCGTGGTGTTCATCGATCGCGCCGACGGCAAGAGCGCGATCAACGCGATGCAACCACTGGTGGACGCGATGCGCAAGGGCGGCAAATCCGTGGTGATTGCACCGGAGGGCACGCGCACGGTATCACCCAAAATGGCGCCCTTCAAAAAAGGCGCATTCCACCTGGCGATGCAGGCGGGCGTACCGATCGTACCCATCGTCATCCACAACTCGGGCGATGTCGCGCCCAAGGGCGATTTCGTGTTCCGCCCCGCCACCGTCGAGGTGGAAGTGCTGCCGCCAGTCGACACCAGCCGCTGGCGCGTGGAAACCATCGACGAACATGTGCGCGAGGTGCGCAATATGTTCGCCCGCGTGCTGGGTCAGCCGGAAGAGCACCCACCTGCAGCGAAGCCGGGCGCAACCGCGAAGATCGGCAAGAAAAAGACCGCTGGCAAACGCAAGGACAAGGACATAGACAAGGAGAAGTCGAAAGACAAGCGCTCTAAAAAGGCCAAAACCACCGCAACACCCGGCGCGAAAAAAGCGCCTGCCCTGCGCAAGAAGGCAACCAGGCCGGTGCGGCCCAAACTGAAGGCGACGTCTTCCCGTAAATCCACGCCCAAACAGCGGGCCAGCTAACAGAAGGATCAACAGGCGTGGACCTGAACAGCAAATACGACGCGTGCAATCCCTGGCCGCAGGATGACCAACAGAAAATTCTCTTCCTGCTCGATACGCATAACAAATTTGAACGCGAACTGCTGAGCGGATGGATACAGCGCCACCGCAACGCCACAAGCGCCGAGGCGCCGCAGGTCAACCTGGACCTGCGCGAGGAACAGCGCGCCCTGGACAGCACACCGTTGCTCACCGCGCTGGCGCTGCCGGCCGATACCCTCATCATTCCCCTGCGCGTGACCTGGTTGCCGTCTGCGGAGGCGATCAACTCGGGGCCGCGAGTACGCGACCTGATACTCGGTGACCCGCGCCACCCCGGCATCCGGCGTGCGCGCAGGATTCTCAAGGAGGCGCCCGAACGCATGCACCTGCTGCGCGGCGCGCCGGATACGGTGGCCAATCTGCGCGCGCGGTTTGAGCAGGGGCACGAGGCGCAAAACAGCGATGCGGCGCGCGAGTTCGCCGACTTCGTCGCGCGCCAGGCCGTCGTGGTGCTGGATCTCGCCGAACGGCGCCTGCAGGGCAGCCGTTACAAGGTGCCGCGCCAGGTGGCGGCCAGCCTGCTGGCCAGCCGCGCCTACAACGAGGCGCTGGACAGGCTGGCCGAGCAAAGCGGCACGCCCCGGGCGCAACTGGTAAAGGAAGCGGCCACGTACATGCAGGAAATGGTATCGCGCCCACGTACCTTCTGGCTGGATTTCTACGCCCGCTTCAACAATTTTTGCCTCGGCCTCGGCTACGAGAAGGAGCTGGTGTGCGACCAGGCCGATGTCGAAAAATGCGCCAGCTGGTGCGCGAATATCCGTCGATGTTGTTGTGGACGCACAAGACCTACCTCGACGGCATGGTGGTGCCCAAGCTGCTGTACGACAACGATTTCCCGATGCCGCACATGTTCGGTGGCGCCAACCTGAATTTTCCCGGGCTGGGTTTCCTGCTGCACCGCGCCGGCGCCATTTTCATCCGCCGCAGCTTCCAGGATAACGAGTTGTACAAGCTCACACTGCGACATTACGTCGGCTACCTGATGGAAAAACGCTTCCCGATGAACTGGGCCTTCGAAGGCACGCGTTCGCGCCTGGGCAAACTGATGCCGCCGCGCTACGGGCTGCTCAAATACGTGCTGGAAGCCTGCCACGCCACCGACGCCAGGAATATCCACATCATCCCCATTTCCATCAGCTACGACCTGATCCGCGATGTCGAGGAGTACGCGACCGAGCAGACCAGCCAGGGCAAAGGCGCCGAATCGTTGCGCTGGCTTGATCGGCTATATCCGCAGCCTGGCCAGGCCGATGGGCAAGATCTACGTGGATATCGGCGAGCCCGTGGTACTGGAGCGCGCGCCGGACCCGGACGATAAACTGGCGCTGTCCAAGATCGCGTTCGAGGTCGCCGTGGAAGCGAACCACGTCACCGCCATCACGTTCCCCTCGCTGGTGACGATGAGCCTGCTGGGCGCCGCGCCCAAGGCGCTCACCCAGAATGAAGTCCTCGCCGACCTGCGCGCGCTGCTGCGCTGGGCGCAGGAGCGGAACCTGCGCATCTCGAAGGATTTCGATCCGGCCTATGCCGATCAGCTGCCGGACCTGATCGGCATCATGCTCGACGAGGGCATCGTCACGCACTATGACGAAGGGCAGGAAGCCGTGTACGACAACGGTATGGACCAGCATGCGGTGGCGAGTTATTACCGCAACACCGTGATCCACTTTTTCGTCAACAAGGCGATCATCGAGCTGGCAATGCTCAAAGCCAGTGAAAACGAGGGGCCCAATGCGCTGGAGGTGTTCTGGGCCGAGGTGGACCAGCTGCGCGATTTGTTCAAGTTCGAGTTTTTCTACGCGCCCACCGAGGAGTTTCACCGCCAGATACGCGAGGAGCTGGATCGCTACGACAAGGACTGGCCCACCGTGCTGAGCCGGGGCACCGTCGGATTCACGCAATTGTTCAACCGCATGATCCCGCTGGTCTCGCACGTGACGCTGCTGATTTACGCCGAGGCCTACTCGGTGGTCACCGCGCTGGCGGCGCGCATGGAGCATGCCGAAACGCTGGAGGAGGAAGCCTGCGTCAGCAACGCGCTCAAGTTCGGCCGCCAGGCTTACCTGCAGCGCCGCATCAGCAGCGAGGCGTCCATCGGCAAATTGCTGTTCCGCAACGGATATAAAATGCTGCAGAGCCGGCGGCTGACCGACGCACGCGAGCCGAATCTCTCCGAGCGGCGGCGGGAACAGGCGCGCCAGCTGCGCGACCTGCTGCGGCGGCTGGAGCTGATCCGCGCTATTGGTTTGGTCAGTCGCGGCAGTTAGGATGCACACGGCGATACACGTCTGTCCGCGCAGCGGCTGACACAGGTTCGTTTACAGGAGAAACACCATGACAGAACTGAATGTCGCCGTCCTCGGCGGCGGCTCCTGGGGCACGACGGTGGCGGCGCTGGTCACCCGCAATGCACCGGTGATCCTGTGGGCGCGCAATCCGAGACCGTGGCAGAGATCAACACGCATCACACGAACGAAGTGTACCTGCCAGGCGCCACGCTGCCGGAAAAATTGGTCGCCACCAATGACATCGCCGAGGCCGTGCACGACGCCGATGTGATTGTGATGGGCATTCCCTCGCAGAATTTTCGCGCCGTGTTACTTGAAGTGAAGAAACACATCCGCGCCTGGGTGCCGGTGATCAGCCTGACGAAAGGCCTGGAGCTGGACACGCGCATGCGCATGACGCAGATCATCAACGAGGTGTTGCCCGGCCACCCGGTCGGCGTACTCACCGGGCCGAACCTGGCGCGGGAGATCATGGCGGGCCAGGCGGCAGCCAGCGTGATCGCGATGGAAGACGAGATCATCGTGCAGGAGCTGCAGAAAGTGTTTAAAAGCGGCCTGTTCCGCATCTACACCAACACCGACGTGATCGGCTGTGAACTCGGCGGCGTGCTGAAAAACATCATCGCCATTGCCGTCGGCATGGGCGACGGCCAGGGCGCCGGCGACAACACCCGCGCCGGGCTCATCACGCGCGGCCTCGCGGAAATTACACGGCTCGGCGTGGCCATGGGCGGTCGCGCCGAAACCTTTTCCGGCCTCGCCGGCATGGGGGACATGATAGCCACCTGCACCAGCCCGCAGAGCCGCAACCGCCACGTGGGCATTCAATTGGGCAAGGGCCGCAACATGCCGGAGATCATCAGCGAAATGGTGATGGTGGCAGAGGGCGCCAAGAGCGCGCCTGCGGTGATGGCGCTGGCGGAACAGTACGGCGTGGAGATGCCGATCGCCCGCGACGTGTACCGCGTGCTGTCGGGCGACGCCACGGCCAGTCGCGCGTTTCGTGGTGCCGAGTCGGAGCCGGGTTGATATGCGTATGCCAGTGAAACGAATACTGGGGCTTGTGCTGCTGATAGGCATGGCCACAGCGGCAAGCGCCGCCGACACCAGCAACGCCAGGTTCGCCGCGCTGCAGGGGAATCCCGGCCTGCACTCCGCCTCCGCGATCGTGCTCGATTCGCAGGGCAACCAGATCTACGCGAAGGATGTGGACACGGTGCGACCCATCGCCTCCATCACCAAACTGATGACCGCGATGGTCGTGCTGGACGCCGCGCTGGACCTCGATGAACCCATCACCATCGCCGAGGACGATCGCGACCGGATTCGCATGACCGGTTCACGCCTGGGGTGTGGGCGCGACGCTGACGCGCCGCGAGTTGCTGCTGCTGGCGCTGATGTCGTCGGAGAATCGCGCCGCCACCGCGCTCGGCAGGACGTATCCCGGTGGCATGACGCACTTTATCGCGCAGATGAACGCCAAGGCCGCCAGCCTCGGCATGCAGAGCAGCCGTTTCGCCGACCCGGCGGGGCTTAACGTGGCCAATGTCTCGACCGCCAGCGACCTCGCCAGGATGCTGCACGCCGCCCACGGTTATCCCTTGATCACCGCGGCCACGACCACCCCGACAGGGAGGTGCGCCCCCTACCCGCAGGGCGGCCCGATGCGGTACGTCAACACCAACCGGCTGCTGAAGAACCCGGACTGGCATATCGAGCTCAGCAAAACCGGCTACATCAATGAAGCCGGACGCTGCCTGGTGATGCAGGCCAGGATCGGCGGCGAGGCCATCTCCATCGTGTTGCTGAACTCGTTCGGCAAGCTGACGCCGTTTGGGGATTCCAACCGGCTGCGCAAGTGGATGATGGCGAGCAGTTGAGTCGGCGGATTGCGGCCTGAGGCCGCGCTACCCGATCGGGTGCCTGACAACCGCCTTGACCCACAGCCATCGCACTGGAACACTGCCCCCTCACTCACCCGGAGGACCGCGCCATGATCAAACGTCGCCAGGTTGTACAGTTGAGCGCCGGTCTGCTGGCGTACCCTGCCCTTCGCGTTAACGCCACCTCACCCATGCCGGATGGCGCCTCACCAGTACCAGAAATCCCTGTCGCACTGCCGCTGATCCAGCGCCCCATTCCCAGTACCGGCGAACTGCTGCCGGTGATGGGCATGGGCACCTCCCGCACCTTCGATACCCCGGCGGACCCGGAATCACTGGCGCCGTTGACGGAAGTGATGCAGCTGTTCTTTGCCGCCCAGGGGAAAGTGATCGACTCCTCGCCGATGTACGGCAACGCGGAAACCCGAGTCGGTGATGTCTTGCGCGCGATGAAATCGCCACCGCCGCTGTTCGCCGCCACCAAGGTGTGGACCACCGGCAAGGAGCGCGGGATCGCGCAGATGGAAGAATCCGCGCGGCGCATGGATGTCAAAACCTTTGACCTGATCGCCGTGCACAACCTGCAGGACTGGCAGACGCATCTGGCCACGCTCAAGCAGTGGAAGGAGGAAGGCAAGGTGCGCTACATCGGCATCACGACCTCGCACGGGCGCGACCATGATCGGTTGCTGGAGATCATGCGCTCTGAGCCGCTGGATTTCGTGCAGTTCAGCTACAACATCGAGGACCGCGAAGCGGAGCAGGCGCTGTTGCCGCTGGCACAGGATCGCGGCATCGCGACCATGATCAATCGCCCGTACCAGATGGGCGCCCTGTTCGGCCGCTCGCATGATCACCCCCTCCCGGCCATCGCCGCCGAGCTGGACTGCAGCAGTTGGGCGCAATTCTTCCTGAAATTCATCCTCGGGCACCCGGCGGTGACCTGCATCATCCCTGCGACCGCCGTCCCCAGGCACATGGCCGACAATATGCGCGGCAATTTTGGTCGCGTGCCGGACCAGGCGCAGCGGGCGGAAATGCTCAAGATTTTCGAGTCGCTGTAGCATGAGCGACAACTCCGCCGCAGGCGGCCGGCTGCAGCGCATCCTCGCGCGGGCCTGCGAGATCGAGGTCGAGGAAACTCGCGCCACGCTGGCGTCCTTCCTGCTGGTGTTCCTGCTGATGGGCTCGTACTACATCCTGCGCCCGGTGCGCGACGCGCTGGCCAGCGACTGGACCGACGCGGAAGTGAGCTGGCTGTGGACCATCACGTTTTTTATCAGCACCATCGCGGTGTCACTGTACGGCGCCGCCATTTCAAAAATTCGTTTCCAGCGGCTGGTGCCCTCGGTCTACGGCCTGTTCGCCGCCAGCTTCATCCTGTTCTACGTAGGTGAGCACATACTCACTGAGCACACCTTGCTGGACAAGGGTTTCTATCTCTGGGTCAGCCTGTTCAGCCTGTTCCACATCTCCGTGTTCTGGAGTTTCATGGCGGACACGTTTTCCAAACCGCAGGCCACGCGGCTGTTCGGCTTCATCGGTGCCGGGGCCAGCGCCGGCGGCATTGTCGGGCCGGCCACGGCGTCGCTGCTGGTGGGTGATCTCGGTACCGACGCCCTGCTGCTGATTGCCAGTGCGATGGTGGCTATCACCCTGCCTCTGGTCAGTTGGTTGCAGCGCCTGAAAATCTCCGACCTGCACAACCACAACGTCGCTCTGGATACGGCCAACCTCGCCATCGGCGGCAATCCGCTGGCGGGTTTTGCGGAATTCCTGCGCAGCGGCTATCTCCTTGCCATCGGCCTGTTTCTGTTCCTCTATACCTTTATTTCTGCATTCGTCTATTTCGAATTGAAAAACCTGCTCGATGTATACGACACAGAGACCCGCACGCAGATCTGGGCGAATATGGACCTGGCGGTCAATAGCCTTACCATCCTGGTCGCGGTGTTTGCCACCGGGCGCATCGTCAAACGCCTGGGCATGCCGAGCACGCTGGCCTTGATACCCGTGCTGACTGGCGTGGGGTTGATGATGCTGGCCGCCGCGCCGCTGGTGGGCGTGGTCGTGGCGCTGCAGATTATCCGCCGGGCCGGTGAATACGCGGTGTCGCGCCCAGCGCGCGAAATGCTGTTCACCACGGTGGATCGGGAGACGCGCTTCAAGGCCAAGCCGGTGATCGACATCGTGATCTATCGCGGCGGCGATATGCTCAGCGCCTGGGCCTTTACCGGACTCACGCAGGTGTTCGGGTTGGGACTGGCGGCCGTGGCGCTGATCGGCGCGGTCGTTGCAGCGTTGTGGGCATTCACCGGGATTTACCTCGGGCAGCGCTTCAATACGATGAGCCCGCCCGATGCAGCTGTGGCAGATGCGGCAGGCACTGCGACGACTGGTGTGACCAAAAGTTGAATAGTTGAGCCGGAGCGCACTCCTTTCCCGGCAGGCTTGCACAAGCGATACCCGCGATACGCGCACGGTTTATACTCACGCATCGGCAACATCCAACAAGGTGACATCATGGCGACAGCGGCTGAATACAATCTGGGCCCCAATACCTTTCCCCGGGGCTGGTTCATCGTGGCGGAGAGCAAGGAACTGGACCAGGGGCCCATGGCGGTGCGCTTTTTCGGCCAGGACCTGGCGCTGTACCGCGGGCAGAGCGGCAAGCCGGTGCTGCTGGACGCCTACTGCGCCCACATGGGCACCCACCTCACCGCCAGCACCAGCGCCATGATCGTCAAGAACGGCAAGCAGATCGAGGGCGACTCCATCCGCTGCCCCTACCACGGCTGGCGCTACAACTCGCCCAGGGCGACGTCGACGACATCCCCTACCACGACGGTCCCTGCCCCAAATCCGCGTCCATCCGCTCCTACCCGGTGGTGGACAACATGGGCTGCATCATGGCCTGGTACGACCCGGATGGCCGCGCGCCCGATTATGATCCACCGTTCCTGCCGGAGTGGGACGACCCGCAGTGGGTGCGCTGGGAGCTCGACCACCTCGGCGAGCTGCCGGTACACACGCAGGAAATACTCGACAACATGGCCGATGTGCGCCACCTGGGCCCGACCCACGGCGCCCCCAGCGAGTACTTCGAGAACCAATTCATCGACCACGTCTACGTGCAGCGCCAGGGTGGGCCGATGCAGTTGTACCAGACCTACCTGTACACCACCACCTGGTACACAGGGCCCGGCATCCTGCTGTCCAAGCAGGTGTTCGCGGGCAACACGATTTACGAATTGATCGCCAACACCCCGGTGGACGATGGCCTGACCAAGTGTTTCCACGGCTGCCTGTTCAAAGGCAGTGCGGCAACCGCAACCGACGAGGACCGCGCCGCCGCGAAACAGGCGCAAGCAGGCGCACTGGAAGCGTTTGGCGCGGACTTCAACGTGTGGGCCAACAAGCGCCCTGCGATCAAGATCATGCAACTGAAGACCGACGGCCCGTTCCGCACCGGGCGTAAATGGTATTCGGAGTTCTTCTCGTCGCCGGAGGATGCGGCGAAGATTCGGGCAGAGCTCAATGGCATCGTGCACACCGAGGGCATGGCGACCCCGGCGCAGGCCAATCACAATATTGATGCCGGATTGCCGTTTTAATTGCCGTTTTAGTCGCTGGCACTGCGTCCCGATCACCGGCACACTGGCGCCACACTAAAGCGACAATAAAGCGACACTGGAGCGCACGACAGCATGAATCGAATAATGCTACTTATGCTGCTGTACGCCCTGGTTGCGGCCTGCGCCACCAGTCCCACGGGCGCTCGCAGTTAATGCTGATCTCACCGCAGGCGGCGGTCGTCGAGTCGAAAAAGGCCTACCTCAGCACCGTGAGCGAATTGGACAAGAAAAACAAACTGGTCAACGACCCGGCGCTCGCCAAGCGTGTGGCGACCATCACCGGGCGACTGGTGACGGTGGCGATAGCGAAGTTTCCCGAGACCGCAAACTGGGAGTGGAGCGTCGCCATTATTGACGAACCGAAAGTCGTCAATGCCTGGTGCATGGCGGGCGGTCGCATGGCGGTGTACACGGGCCTGTTCAACAAATTGCAACTCACCGATTCCGAATTCGCCCAGATCATGGGGCATGAGATTTCCCACGCGCTGGCCAACCACACGGCGGAGCAGATGTCGCGCGCGATGGCAACGACCCTGGGCGTGGTCGCGGTCGGCGCGATGGCGGACAAGCCCGGCATAGCGATGGGGGGCGCGGCGATGGCGGCGAAAGTGGCGCTGGATTTACCGAACAGTCGCACCGCGGAAAGAGAGGCGGATGAAATCGGCATGCAGCTCGCCGTATTGGCCGGTTACGATCCCGATGCCGCCGTCTCGCTGTGGGAGAAGATGGCTGCGCAGGGCGGCGCCAATCCACCCCAGTTCTTAAGCACCCACCCCGCGCCAGGCAACCGCCAGGAAACCCTGGCCGCGATGATCCCGGCGATGCGAGCGCTCAACCCCACCGGAAAGCTGGCTGCAGTGCATAAAGTGCAGATCGTGCAGTAAACAACTCTGGTAACGATGAGGTTAAGAACGCGTGGTGGTCCGTGATCGGTACTTTTGTTCGCTGCGCCGATGTTCACGCGTGAATCGGCAGCGGAAATCGCAACCTGCCTTGTCGGCACATCTGGCGCAAAAACTCGGCCAACTGGTGTGCTTTATTTTTGCCACCACAATTTTGTTCGCCTGCAGCAGCGACACAATTCCCCCTCCAAAAGCAATGCCAGACCACAATGTGCCGGGGCGGCCAAATATTGTCCTCTTGCTGTTTGACGATGCTGGCTACTCCGAAATGTCGGCTTTCGGCGGCGAAATTCACACACCGAATGTTGAACGAATAGCCAGGGAAGGTATGACCGTCAGGCGGTTTTATACGGCGGCGCGATGCAGCCCCACGCGCGCAGGAATCCTGACCGGGCACCATCCCCATGATGTGGGAATGGCGGATCTGGCCGGACCAAAATTCAAGACGGAATTCAGCGCGTACCAGGGACAGTTGCCGCTCGGCATTCCCCTGGTAAGCGAGCTGCTGCAAGGCGCCGGGTACAAGACCTACTTGCAGGGGAAGTGGCACCTTGGGGATATCCCCGGCTCACAATCGGAGCCTTTGACCGACAGTGCGCCTAACTTCAGGGGCTTTGACTATTTTTTTGGCATCATGCGGGGGCAGGCAGATCCCTACCCAAATAATCCCCGGGGAAATCCGTACAGACGCAACCAGGAGACCATTCCGCTTACTAGCGGGTGGTTTTCTATCCCCGGTTTAAACCAGGAAACGATGCAGCAGCTCGAAGTGCAGTTTCAAACCGAAAAGGATGCTCCCTTCTTTTTGTTCATTGCCTCGCAGTCACCACACTATCCACTGGCGGCGCCGGAAGACTTGATAGCGAAGTACCGAAAGGTCTATGACCAGCCTTTGGAAAACATTTGGAATGCGCGTGTTGCGCAATTGCGCAATCTGGGTCTTTTCCCGGAAAAGCGCCGACCAAAATCCCCGATTTTGCGGGCACCAGAGCGGAGGATATACGTGAGCAATCCGCCGTCAGGGCCGCGATGATTGAGGCCACGGATACGGAATTTGGCAAATTACTGAGGCTGCTTGAGGAAAACGGGCAACTGGACAATACCCTGATCATTGTTGCGTCTGATAACGGCGCGGCAGCAGAGACCAGCCAGTTGGCAAATGCGCCCTATCGAGGCGCGAAAGGCAATCTCAATGAAGGGGGTGTACTTTCACCGCTCGTCGCGAGATGGCCCGCCGGAGGAATAGCAGCCGGCAAGATCACGGATGAGATGATCACTTATCTGGACCTGATGCCCACATTCCTCAGCGCGACAACGGTTAACTATCCGAAGCAGTGGCTTTCAGGGAGTCCTTTGCAGCCCTTGCAAGGCCGAAATTTGCTGCCGCTGTTGCGCGGTGAAAAACAACCTCCCCCGGAGTATTTTTTCTGGAACCTGTATGGCGCATTCGCCGTGCTACATCAGGGTCGATGGAAACTGCTGGGGAACAGCGCATACGACGAAAACAAAGAGCGGAACCACGCACCACCCAAGACGGAGTTATACGATTTGTTGTCTGACCCGGCAGAAACCACGAATGTGGCGAGCAAAGAAAGTGCCATGGTTGATTTGTTGCTAGAAAACTACGAGGCGTGGGCGCCGCAGCATGGCGCTGTTCCGCACTACCAAATACTGGATGCTTACAAGAAAAATCGAAGCGCCAACTGACTGCGTAAAAACGGCCGCCAGGCTATGCGATACGCGAGCTCACTATCTCCTGCCGGGATGATTAGTGCGCTGTTTAACTCGATGGACACAAACGCGCGCTAAACGATTGCGGCGTCGACGCTGGCGATGAGGTCAGGGTCGTATTCATGATAATCGGCGGCGACAATACACCGGTGTTCGCAACGTTCAGCGGATCACCGATGATGGTCTCAACCGTGGGGTCGTCTACCTGCAGGACCGCCTGAAGCTCTCCGGACTGGACTGCCACCCCATCAATATAGAGGGCCAGTTTAAAACTGGGAACCACGTTTGACTGGACCTGGGCGGTAAAACTTCCACTCACTGCAATGCTATGGCAGGTGTTGGAGTTCTGAATGTCGCCGTGGAGAATCAAATCACCGAACTGTGCTGTCACCGTGTTGCCGGTTCGGCTCATAGTCCAGACGCCAGCCTGCGCAGCAATAGGTCCCTCATACGCATGTGGCACGCCAATGCCGAAGGTATACCAACCAAATCCGGGAGTCCGCAGAAAATCCGTCCCGGTCAATACGCCGCTCCCATTGGTGTTCGCGACGAAGTTGGTCTTTACGGTGTGCACATCCGTGTACCACGCACGATAGTTGTCGGTCATTTGCGTGAGTTGTAATGGCGGCGGCGGCACAACAGGTAGTGCGGACGTGGGGTCGAGTTCCAGGTCGAAGATCATCGGATCCGGCATTGCACCCCAAAACGGGTACCACTGGAGTAAACGCCAGCGACCATCGGCAAGAGGCCCGTATGGCTGGTCCAATCAGCCGTCATAAGGGCATCCCAATAGCGCTCCTTGACGCCAATGGATACACGCTGTTCGACCGCTGCATAGAAGCTGTCTCCATCGAGGCCCGCAAGGGGCGTTACACCAATCGACTCCAGTACGGTGGGATAGATGTCCTCGATGGAAACAACGTCCGCTATAACCTGCCCATTCATCGCACTGTCTGGCCACTTGATCACCAGAGGCGTGCGCATTCCACCCTCGGTCATCGTAGCCTTGGCGCCGCTGAAAGGCGCGTTGTTATCCATAGCGCTGTTAGTACCGCCGTTGTCGCTGACCAGGACAATAAGTGTGTTCTGCAACGCGCCTATTTGCTCAAGATGAGTAAGCACGCGACCGACATTGTGATCGAGCTGATTGACCAGTGCCTGGTACTTGCCGGCGGGTGTGTCGGGATAGTTCTGTGCGAACTCGCTCGCCGGGGTGATAGGAGAATGCGGCGCGTAGTACCAGAGGTTGAGAAACCAGGGAGCTTGGGCGGCATTCAGTTCCGAGAGGACGGTTATGGCTTTATCCGTAAGGATGTTCTCCAGATGCCCCGTGAAGTTCCGGCCAGGCTCCGTGTCTCCCTGCAGCCAGGGATTCTGATAACGCGGTGTGGTCGGTTGCAATTCACCACCGACGTGGACGCCAGCCAGTCGCCACTGGTTAAGAAAACCAAACCAATGATCGAACCCCTGGTGATCCGGCCACGCGGTTTGCTCCAGATCACCGATATGCCACTTGCCGATATGCCAGGTGGTATAGCCCTCTTCCTGCAAGCGCTCGGGCAGTGTCTCGATTGCCGGAGAAATGCCACGCCCATTGGGCAAATAACCCAGTCTTTCCGGGTAGTAACCGGTGAGCAGGGCCGCGCGCGCAGGAGAGCACACCGTGGATGCGTAGTGCCGAGTAAAACGCACACCATCGCGCGCGAGCTGATCCATGTTCGGGGTATCAATTTGGGTATTGTCGTTATTGATGGCGAGATCGTTATACCCCAGGTCATCGGCCATGATCAGCAGAATATTCGGTTTGGTATCGTCCCGCTCGAACACGGCCTTCAGCGGGAAACACGGTCCCCCCTGAAAACAATTGAACCGTCGCTGCAGGCATAGCAAAACTGCAGCCATACGGCGGAGTCACGATGTCCGTGCAATAGTTGACCCAGCCTTTGAACTTCCAACCGGGCCTGGGTACCGGGTAATAAGTTTCCTGGTAGTCTCCAACGATAAGATTTTGCGCGCAGTTATCAGGCACTGGCGTGGCTGTCGATTCTTCGAATGAACAACCCCTGGTGCCGGTAGACGACGTGACATCCCCTTGGCCCTCGATTTCAATCGGGTGGCGGCAAGCCCTGGACAAGGAGTAATGCGATGCCAATCAAAGCGATTTTAAAGAGGCGCGGGTTCAGCATGAGCTAAGTTCCATTTCTGCAAGAGGCGCGGTTACAGGCACAACTGCACGATCCATGATTGGCGCAAACCATAGGGTATCTGACGTGTCGCTTGCAATGTAATACAGGAGTTCCAGTGTAACTATTGGCGAATGTGACCTTGTTTGGATTTTTCCGCAATTACTGTGCCACTTAAAAACCGCCGGGCGGGGCGGTCCGGACGAGCCCGTACAACCCAGCAGGGGCGGCTTGCACACCTATGTGCGGGGGGCGGCTTCTGCGGACCGTTGCACCGAGCCACCCCTTGGTGGTTCGATCCCCCGCCGCGAAGTGGGCGATTTACTCCCGGGAACACGCCATCCAACTGGTTGAAGGCACTGGCTGGAAGATTGAAAGCCTGAATGACCCCGAGGAGCACATCCAGCACTACATGACCTGCACGCCTGTCTAGCAAGCCTGCGCAACCAGTCGCACAGGGCGTCCCCGATTCAGCCGCGGCTCGCCCGCATGTAAAGGAACTCCAGCGCCAGCGAGGCACCGGCCAGCGCGGTGAGTTGCGACTGGTCGTAGGCGGGCGACACCTCCATCACATCGAAGCCCACAATGTTCAGATCCGCCAGGCCACGCAGGATGCGCAGCGCTTTGGACGTGCTCAGGCCGCCCACCACCGGGGTGCCGGTGCCGGGGGCGAACGCGGGGTCCAGGCAATCGATATCAAACGTCAGATAAGCCGGGGCATCGCCCACGCGGGCGCGGATCGCGGCGATGATGTCCTGTGCCGTCTGCTCGTTGGCCTGGTCGGCATTAATCACCTGGAATTCATGCGCGTCGCGGTCGTAATCGGTACGGATGCCGATCTGCACCGAGCGCTCTGTATCGATCAGGCCTTCGCGCGGCGCCCGGTAGAACATACTGCCGTGGTCGTACTTCTGGTGCTGGGCGTAGGTGTCGGTATGCGCATCGAAATGAATCAACGCCAGCTTGCCATGGGTGGCGGCGTGACCGCGCAGCAGCGGTAGCGTCACGAAGTGATCACCCCCAAGGCTGATCAACGTCTTGCCTGCCGCCACGATCCGCGCGGCGTGCATCTCGACCTGTTGCAGCATGTCCGAACTGTCGCCGGACGAATACTGCACGTCGCCGTAGTCGATGGCCTGCAGGCGGTCATTCAGGCAAAACGCCCAGGGCCAGCGCTGCTCTTCCCAGCGCAGGTTGGCGCTGGCCTGGCGAATGCCGTTGGGCCCACTGCGCGCGCCGGCGCGGCCACTGGTGCCCAGATCATAGGGGATACCCATCACCACCGCGTCCAGGCCCGCAAGGTCGAGGTCGCGGCTGAGCGGCAGGCCCATGAAACTGAAAATATTGGCGTAACTCGAGTCATCCGCCAAACGCACTGTCTTGTCTATCTGATCGCTCACACGGTCCTCCTGCAGTAAAAAACGCGCTAAACTCCCTGCGAGAGCGCTGCGGTAGGAACACGCTTATCGCAGCGCCAATATGCCACACTAACGGACAACACCGCGCAGTCAAACACCACTGTGCTGCTGCCGTCCCCCAATGACGCCGCGGCCATCCCGTACTGCCGTCACGGAGATACTCTGCATGAGCACCAAGCTCGACACCGCGCAGTTGCGCCAACTGGACCAGGCGCACTACCTGCACCCGTTCACCAACCTGCAAACCTACAGCCAGCACGGCGGCCGCATCATATCCCGCGCCGAACATGTTTACATCTACGACAGCGACGACAACAAGTTGCTGGATGGCATGTCCGGCCTGTGGTGCTGCAACCTGGGCTACAGCCAGACCAGCATCAAGGACGCCATCACCGCCCAGCTGCAGGAATTGCCGTTCTACAACAGCTTTTTCCAGTGCGCCAACCAACCGGCGGTGGAACTGGCGCGCGCCCTGGTCGAAGTCACGCCAGCGCAATTCAACCATGTATTTTTCACCAACTCGGGCTCCGAGGCGAACGACACCAACCTGCGCCTGGTCCAGCGTTACTACAACTTGTTGGGCAAGCCCGAGAAAAATCTCATCATCAGTCGCAGGAACGCCTACCACGGCTCGACTATCGCCTCCGCCTCATTGGGCGGCATGAGTGCGATGCACCAGCAGACGCGCGGCCTGGACTACATCCACCACATCAGCCAACCGTACTGGTTCGGGGAGGGAGCCGATGAAGACCCCCAGGACTTCGGCATCCGGGTGGCACGCGAACTCGAACAAAAAATAGACGAACTGGGCGAGGCGCGGGTGGCCGCCTTTATCGCCGAGCCAGTGCAGGGCGCAGGCGGCGTGATTATCCCGCCCGACTCGTACTGGCCCGAAATCCGGCGCATCTGCCAACAGCGCGACATCCTGTTGATCATGGACGAGGTGATCTGCGGTTTCGGCCGCACCGGCAACTGGTTCGGCTGCCAGACCTACGGCCTGGAGCCGGACCTGATGACGTTTGCAAAGGCTGTCACCAACGGCTACCAGCCGCTGGGTGGCGTAATGGTGGGCGACAAGGTCGCCGATGTGCTGCTCAGCCACGATGGCGAATTCGCGCACGGCCTGACCTACTCCGGCCACCCCGCCGCGTGTGCCGCGGGTCTCGCCACCCTGAAACTGTTGCGCAAAAAAACTTCGTGGAAGCCGCCGCCAGCAAGCTCGCCCCGTATTTCCAGGAGCGCCTGCAATCGCTGCGCGACCACCGTATCGTGGGCGAGGTGCGCGGCGTCGGCATGCTCGGCGCCGTGGAACTGGTGCGCGACAAACACTCACGCGAGCGTCTCGCGCCAGACGCTGCGGGGGCTGTGTATTGCCGCAACCAGGCCAATGCCACCGGCCTGATGGTGCGCCAGACCGGCGACGCGATGATCACGGCACCGCCGCTGATCTGCAACCACCGGGAGATCGATAATCTGGTGAGCATGCTGGCAACGGCGCTGGACCTGACGGCGGAGTATTACGGCGTTTCCTGAGACTTGGTTGCTCACGAGTACTCGGCACCGGGTTGGGGGTGTCGGGTAGGCAATGAGTTCGCTTCCCGGGCCACCCGATCGCGAACTCATTGCCTACCCGACACCCCAACCCTTCCACCTGCTATATCGACCAGCTTCAGCACGATCAACCGACGCCTTAATCGATGGCCTGGCGGAGTAGCAGCAGGTCTCTTTGACCGCCTGAAACTCAGCTTGCGGCGAACCGATACTGCGTCCGGTTGGCAATGGCCACCAACGACAGCATCACCGGCACTTCCACCAGCACACCCACTACCGTGGCGAGCGCGGCGCCCGAATTCAGGCCAAACAGACCGATGGCGACGGCAACTGCAAGTTCAAAAAAATTGGATGTCCCGATCAGGCCGGCAGGCGCCGCGATGTTGAACGGCACGCGCCACAGATATGCCCAGACGTAGGCAATCATGAAAATACCGTAGCTCTGGATCACCAGCGGAATGGCGATCAACACGATCACCAGCGGATTAGCGACAATGGTCTGGGCCTGGAACCCGAACAACAGAACCACGGTGGCCAACAGCCCCAGCACAGAGATCGGCTTGATGCTGGCCGTAAAGCTGGCAATCCGCGCGTAATCGCCGCCGTTATCCAATATCTTGCGCGTGCCGTAGCCCGCCGCGAGTGGGATAACGACATACAGGATGACGGACAGCAACAGTGTCTCCCACGGGACGACAATATCGGTAACCCCCAGCAGGAACGCGGCGAGCGGGGCAAATGCAAACACCATGATGAGGTCATTGATCGACACCTGTACCAGCGTGTAGTTTGCATCCCCGCGCACCAACTGGCTCCAGACGAACACCATCGCCGTGCAGGGCGCGACGCCCAGCAGTATCATGCCGGCGATGTACTCCTTTGCCGTCTGCGGCTCTACCATCCCGGCAAAAACATGCTCGAAAAACAGTATGCCGAGCGCCGCCATCGTGAAGGGCTTGATCAGCCAATTGATGACCAACGTGATGCACAGCCCTTTCGGCTTCCTGCCCACTTCCTTGAGCGACGAAAAGTCGACATTCACCATCATGGGGTAAATCATCACCCATATGAAAACAGCGACCACCAGATTGACGCTGGCGTACTCGAGACGGGCAATGCTGTTAAACAGCTCGGGCAGCACAAGGCCCAGACCGACACCCGCGGCAATGCACAACGCCACCCACAGCGACAGGTAGCGTTCGAACAGTCCCAGCGGTGATGGTTTCCTGGAAGTCATAACAACTCATTCTCTATACGGTCAATGGGCATCAAGCATACCGCGTCAAACGCCTGATAGAGAGCAGCAATGGATTCAGCCGAAAACGGCTCTCGCATTGGATTGGCGACAGGCACTGGATCAAATAGCTGGACCAGTCGGCGGAGCCGCTGCTGTTACCGGGCGATCAGGCAGGCCGCGCGTTCTAGTGGCAGTGCCAAGCCAGTACAATCGCGCAAGTTTCGGCTGTGAACAGATCGCAGTTTGTACAGGCAATACACTAATAGAGTAATTTCATCAGCACGCACCCGCACATTCACGAGGACGACACCATGAGCAAGCGACAGGTACTGAACAAGAAGAATCTGGGCATCGAACCCGGATTGCCACTACAGGCGAGCGCCGGCGGCATCGAGGAGTTGCGCCGCGACATCCAGCGGTTGATGGACATGGAAGCGATCCGGCAGTTGAAATACGCCTATTTCCGCTGTGTGGATACCTGCAACCTTGAGGAACTGGCCACCCTGTTTCACGAGGATGTCACGGTACGATTCGTCGGCGGCAACTACGAATGGAAGCTGCAGGGCCGGGCGGACTACGTGAAGAACATCGGTAAATCGTTCACCAAGGAGGCGGTCGGACAGCACAACGCGCACCACCCGGAAATCCAGATGCTGAGCGACACGGAAGCGACCGCGCTGTGGTACCTGGCGGACAACATGTGGATCCTCAACCACAACGTGAAAACCCACGGCACCGCGCTGTACCGCGATCGCTACCTGAAGGTGAACGGCAAGTGGCAGATCAAGGACACCAGCTACGAGCGCCTTTACGAGATCAACGATGTGCTGACGGAACGCCCCAAGCTGAGCTCGCACTATCTCGCCGAGCATGGCACCGAGCCGCAGTTTTAAAGGCAGCAGGTCTCTGTGCCTCGTCCCCGTGTGCGGGTGGCGTGGCGTGTCGAGAAGGCTCTGCCGGGGAGGCGTTTTCGCATGCGAGTATCGGGGAAGCAGGTGAAAACGCCTCCCCGGCAGAGCCTTCTCGACACTGAACGGTAGGGCCTCCGACTACTGAAACTACGACTGCCGACAATCGCCAGTATGGACAGTGCACAGCGCCTGGCGGTATTCCGTAAGGCGCTCCTCGGCCGCGCCGCCAAATAGAATCTCACACGCCTCGCGCAGGCCCGGTGCGTCGATGATTTCCATCGGTCGCACCACCTCCTCGATCTTCGAGCGACGGCGCATGAAGTCTTCCAGTTTCACGATCATCTCGCGGCGCGCCGCCAGCTCGATTTCGCAGCGGGTGTACTCCGCTTTCTTGATCAGCAGTTTGGCGCAGGTCTCGTCCTCGCGAATGCGCTCGAGCAGGCCGAAGGCGCTCTCACCGTAGCGGCGCCAGAAGCGCTCCGACAGCGGCTCCGAAGACGAAGGGTCGGTCAGGCTGTCCAGATCCATCAACTGCGCCTGCAACATGAACTCCTCGCGCAGTTCAGCGCCGGGCTCGCCGTACCACTTGTTGTCCGGTTGCGGCACGGCGATACCGAGGCGCTTGATCCACGTCGCCACCTCGTCGCCCACGTTGAGGCAATCCGTGAGTTTGCCGCCGAAAATACTCAGGTGCTGGTGCACCTCGTTCACCTCGATCACGTGCTTGCGCGACAACTGCACCCAATCGGCCAGGCCGCCCTCGCCGCGGATCGCCAGCGGGCGGACGCCGACGCGCTCGGCGATGATGCTGGCGCGGGTAAGCGGTGGGTCGAGGTCCAGCAGCGCGTTGGCGTTGTCCAGTATGAAATCCCGGTCGGCATCGGTCACTGCGACGTCCGGCGCGGCCACCTGCGTATCGGTCGTGCCGATGCAGGTTTTTGGCCCCATCGGTATCAGGAAGAACAGGCGCCCGTCGCTGGCGAAAAACGTCAGCACCCGCTTGTTGTCGGTAATTTTATCGACTATCAGGTGCACGCCCTTGGAGAACAGATGGTGGTGCTGCGTCTGCTCGCCGGTGGTGCGGTTTTGCGCATCCACCCAGGGGCCGCAGGCGTTGATAACCGCCTTGGAACGTATTTCGAAGGTCGCGCCGCTGATGGCGTCGCGCGCGCTGGTAATCCACTCGCCGCCCTCGCGGCGCGCCCCGGTGGACTCCACGTAATTGGCGGCAATACAGCCAAAATTGAGGCTCTTGCGGATGAAGTTGAAGACGAAGCGCGCGTCGTTGTCGTAGAGGTAGCAATCGGAATACTCAAACCCGCCCGCCGCCTTGCTGGTATTCACCACCGGCTCTGCTTGCTCTATCGCGCGGGCGCTGATGTAGCGCGGCGCGCGCGTCGCGAAACGGCCCATGATCCAGTACAGCACGCTGCCGAGGAAGACGAACCACACCGGAAAGCGGAAGCCGCGCTGGATGGTGGTAAAAAAGCGGATCTCCTTCACCGTGGAGGGATAGGCGCGCATCAGGCGATTGCGCGACTTGCACAGTTTGTTGACCAGCAGGAACTCCATGCTCTCGAGGTACTTGATGCCACCCCAGGCCAGGTTGGACGAACTGGAGCTGGAACCGCCGGCAAAATCGCCGCGCTCGATCAGCGCCACCCGCACGCCGCGCCCCGCCAGCGAGGCGGCGGCGACCGCGCCATTGATCCCACCACCGACAATGAGCACGTCGAACGGGTGTTCGCCCAGCTTTTTCACATTACTGTTGCGCAGTGTGGCTGCCATCTGGCCCCGCTCCTTGTGACGAACCCTACAATTTCCAGAACCGCCGGCAAAGCGCTATGAAGTTCTGCGCGCTGTCGCTCAGGCTGCTGCGCGCACGGTAGTAAATGCCAACCTGCTTGTCGATGCGACCGAAGGACACATCGTCCATGATACGGACGTTGGCGCAATTCGGATGCTCCTCCAACAGCTTGCGGTCGATGAAGGTCACGCCCATGCCCTCGGCCACCATGTGGATGCGCAGCGACAGGCTGCTGACTTCCCAGACCGTGCTGAACTGGTCGCGCAGGCGCTGGATGGAGGGGCGCATGTCCGGATTGTCCAGCGCCGAGGCGATCAGCGGCGTCAGCTTGAGCGCCTTTTCATCGCCGTTGATCATGTCCTGGTAACGCGCATGCTTGGGGCTCACCACCAGGTGGCGTGAATCGCGGTACAGCGGCAGGGTGTGGAATGCCGCCATGTCCTTCTGGAACGGCCCCAGGCCCAGTTCGACGTTGCCCGAGAGCACGGCAGAGATGATGCTGCGCGACGGCAACTCGTCAATTTTCATCCGGGTGTGAGGGTTTTCCTGATAGTAAGCGCTTATCAGCGCCGGCGCATAAAAGTGATTGAGCGAGGCGCTGAGCGCCAGGCTCAGCGTCTCGGTCTTGCCCTGCTTCAGCTGGACGATATCTTCCAGCGTCTGCTGCTCATCGCGCAGCACGTCCACCGCGTGTTCGAACAGGCGCTTGCCGACTTCCGTCAGGCGCAGTTCCTTGCCCCGCTGCACCAGCGGCGCTTCCAGCTTGAATTCAAGGCCAGCCACCGCCTGGCTGACGGCGGATTGGCTGATGTGCAACGCCTCGGCCGCGCGCTTGAAGCCCCCCTCTTCGATCACGGCGCGAAACGCCCGCAGCTCACTGTTTTCCAAACGCATATCAGCTTTCCTAATACATTTATAAGTATCTTTAACTCATCTGATTGTAATGGCCACCCTATAATGTGTAAAAGTACCATTTTCAGGGGATTTTTCATGTCTGCTCAAGAAACCATCATTTCCAACGATCTCGCCGGCATCATCGTCGGTGAAACCGCTATCTCCGATGTGCAGGGTGACATCGGGTTGCTCAGTTATCGCGGCATCGATATCAACGAACTGGTCGGCGTGCCCTTCCTCCACGTGGTGTGGATGGTGCTGTTCGGCGAATGGCCGGATGAACAACAAAAAAGTCGCCTGAAGGCGTTCATGTGCAAGCACAGCCGCCTGACGCATGCGGAAATCGACCTGCTGAAACACATCCCGAGAGACCTGCACCCGATGCTGATGCTGCAGGGCATGGTGCCACTGCTGACGCTGCCCCAGGAGACCTCGCTGGACGTGGGGCATGCTGCGGAGCAGGGCCTGTTCCTGGCGGCAAAAATTTCCGCGCTGGTCGCCGCGCACTACCGCCTATCACAGAACAAGGTGATCCTGGCGCCGGTCCCCGGCAAGCTCTTCCACGAAAACTTCCTGACCATGTTCCACGGCACGGAACCGAGCAACGAACAACGGCGCATGCTGGACGCTGCGCAAATCCTGCAGATGGAACACAGTTTCAACTGCGGCACCTTTGCCGGGCGCGTCTGCGCCAGCTCACTGGCCCCGATCCAGTCCAGCATCTCCGCATCAATCGGCACGCTGTTCGGCAAACTGCACGGCGGCGCCGACCAGGCGGCGCTGGAAATGGCGATAGCCATCGGCAGCCCGGAAAAAGCCGAAGCCTATGTCAACGAAAGCCTTGCGAACAAAGAAAAAATCATGGGCATGGGCCATCGGGAATACCGCACCGTCGACCCGCGCGCGAAGATCCTCAAGCCGATGGCGGTGGAACTGTGCCAGGACGCCGAGAGCAAAAACCTGCTCGCCACGCTGGTGGCCGTGGAAGAGGCCTGCCAGCGCGCCTTTGCCGAGAAGAACAAGGAAATCTGGGCCAACGTCGAATTCTACAAGGGCGCCGTATTCCACAGCCTCGGCATTCCGACGCATTTTTTCACCGCGATGTTCGCGATGGCGCGCGTGTACGGCTACATCGCGCACTTCCTGGAGTTCAGTCGCGACAGCCGCCTGATCCGACCGCGCGCGTTGTATGTCGGGAATAAGGTCGAAAAACACAGCAAATCCGCTGCGTAATCACCGGCACGCCCCACTGTGGGCGTGCTTGCGCAATCCAGTCTCCCCGGCGCTGCATGGAATTGCTGCAGCAGCATTGCAACCGCCCCTGTCCATGCGTATAAATCAGGACAGCACCCAACACGTGACATTCCTATAGGCTTCCCGATGCGCATCACGGCTTTCGCACTTACCGTTCTGCTGCTGGCCGGATGCACGGATAACAATACCCCGGAGGCGCTCGGCACGCTGGAGCGCGACCGCATCGTCCTCAAAGCCACTGCCGCTGAAATTATTACCGCTGAGCCCGTCCCCGAGGGCACGATGGTCGCCGCCGGCACCCTGCTGTTGCAACTGGATGACACGCGCCAGCAGGCCAGGGTGGCCCACGCACGGGCAGAGGTGGCCCAGGCCAATGCCATGCTGGAGGAATTGCGCAATGGCGCCCGCGCGGAGGACATCGCGGCGGCCAGTGCGCGGGTCGCCGGGGCGCGTGCGACGGTGGTGGAGACCGCCGCCAACTACACCCGGGCAAAAAAGCTGTTGCAGCAGGAACTTGCCGCACAGGCGACCGTGGACACCGCGCTGGCCCACCGCGACGCCGCCGAGGCCAGGTTGCAGTCCACCCAGGAGGAGCTGCTGCGCCTGACGAATGGCACCCGCCCGGAGCAGTTGGACCAGGCGTCCGCGGCGGTGCAGGCCGCAAAAGCGCAACTGGCGCTGGAACAACAGCAACTGGCGGACCTCAGCGTGGTGGCCACGCGCGACGCCTACCTCGACAGCCTGCCGTGGCATGTCGGCGAGCGCGTCACGCTGGGCGCGACCGTGGCGGTACTGCTGGCCGATGCCGCGCCCTACGCCCGCGTGTATGTGCCAGAACCCTGGCGTGCGCGCCTGCAGGTGGGGGATCGCAGGCAGGTGCGCGTGGACGGTATCGCGGAGCCACTCACCGGCACGCTGCGCTGGATTGCCACCGAGCCGGCCTTCACGCCTTACTACGCGCTGAACGCCACGGATCGCGCGCGCCTGGTGTACCTGGCGGAGTTCGATCTGGAAGACGCACAAGCCCTGCCCACGGGGGTGCCGGCCCAGGTGTTGCTTGACCAGGTTTTGCTGGACCGTGTGTCGCCAGACCAGGGCGCTGCACAATAATGACCGAGCTCGCCATCTCGGCGCGCGCCCTGTCCAAACGCTTCGGCGACGTTATCGCGGTGGATGGCGTGGACCTGCAAATTCCCACCGGCCAGATCTACGGCTTTCTCGGGCCCAACGGCTCCGGTAAAACCACGCTGATCCGGATGCTGTGCGGCCTGCTCACGCCGTCCGGCGGCGAGGTGCGCGTGCTGGGCCTGGAGATTCCCGCGCAGGCCGAGACATTGCGCCGCAAGATCGGTTACATGACGCAGAAGTTCTCCCTGTACGACGACCTCACGGTAGCGGAAAACATGCAGTTCATGGCGCGGGTCCACGGGCTGTCGCACCGTGGCGCCGCGCTGCGCATCGAGGAATTGCTGGAACGCTATGCGCTGTCCTCGATGCGCCAGCGCTTCGCCGGTGCAATGAGTGGTGGACAGCGACAACGCCTGGCACTGGCGGTGGCCACGCTGCACGCGCCAACACTGCTATTCCTCGACGAACCAACTTCCGCAGTGGATCCGGAGAATCGCCGTGACTTCTGGGAGAAGCTGTTTGACTTGAGCGATGCCGGCACCACCATCCTGGTATCAACCCACTACATGGATGAGGCCGAGCGCTGCCATCAGCTCGCCATCCTGGAGACGGGCCATATGCGCAACCAGGGCACGCCACAAGCGCTGTTGGCGCAATTGCAGGATCGCGTGGTGGAGATCGCGGGCGACCATCTGCGCCAGGTCAAGGAGCGCGCGCTACGCCTGCCCCAGGTCCAGTCCGCCGCACAGCAGGGCGTGCGCCTGCGCGTATTGCTGCGCGCGGGCACGGAAGATGCGGCCGGCTATTTGCGCGCGCACCTGGAGGACCGCGATCTCAAATTGAGCAACGCGCAACCCAGCCTGGAGGATGTGTTTGTCGCGTCCACATCAGGCGGTAAACATCTACCAGTTCACTCAGTCGCGTCGGCGCCGTCACCGCCAAGGAATTCAAGCAGCTGTCACGCGATCGCGTGACCTTTGGCATGATCGTGATGATCCCGCTGATGCAGTTGCTGCTGTTTGGTTACGCGATTACCACGGTGGTGCGCAACATCCCGATCGCCGTGGTGGACAACAGTGGCAGCGCGGTGGCGCGCGCGATCACCGAGCAGGTGCGCGTCACCCAGGTAGTGGACATCACCCACTACTACGCGACAGCAGTGGAAGCGGAGCGCGCCATCGTCGCCGGCACGGTGCGTGCGGCGCTGATATTCCCGGAAAACCTCGCGCAACGCGCGGCAGGCGGCGAACCGGTCGGGCAGTGGCTGGTGGATGGCTCCGACACGATGGTCAGCGCGGCGCTGCTGGGCCTGCGCTCCATGCCGCTACATCTGGAGGCCGGCGTGCCAGCAGGCGCGTACCAGGCCGCGTCCCCCAGTTTTGAAGTCGCGCTGTTCTTCAACCCCGAGCGCCGCTCGGAAGTGAACATCGTGCCCGGCCTGACCGCCATCATCCTCACGATGACGCTGACGCTGTTTACAGCCGTCAGCCTGGTGCGCGAGCGTGAGCACGGCAACCTGGAACTGTTGATCACCACGCCGATTCGCCCGCTGGAGTTGATGGTCGGCAAGCTGGTCCCGTACATATTCGTCGGCATCATCCAGATCACGATCATCCTCGGCCTGGGCCAACTGGTGTTCAACGTGCCATTCCAGGGCAAACTCCTGAACCTGGCCGCAGTCACGCTGCCCTTCATCGCCGCCAACCTGTCGCTGGGCCTGCTGTTTTCCACCCTGGCGACAACGCAGATGCAGGCGATGCAGCTGACCTTCTTTTTCATGCTCCCCTCCATCCTGCTGAGCGGCTTCATGTTCCCGTATGACGCGATGCCGCAAGCGGCGCAGTACATTGCCGAGGTGCTGCCCGCCACGCATTTCATGCGCCTGATCCGCGGCGTCTTCCTGCGCGGCGCGCACGCCGGACAGTTGCTGCCGGATATTCTGTGGCTACTGGGGTTTACTGCCGTTATGCTGGCAATTGCCACCAAGCGCTTCCGTAAATCACTGGATTAAGCTGTCTGTATGCGATTGTGCGCATTGCGATTGTCATTGCCTGTTCTTGTCGTGAGCATTGTCGTGAGCGGTGCCCTCAGCCTCACCGCCTGCGGCGATCGCGAATCGAACGTCGTGCAGGGCAATCGCGCGGGCATCCTGCACGCCGGTAACGGCACCGAACCGCAGGGGCTGGACCCGCATGTGGTGACCGGCGTCACCGAGAGCAATATCGTCACCGCGCTGTTCGAAGGGCTGGTAACGAAAAATCCTTACACGCTCGAGCCGGAACCCGGCGTCGCGCAGCGCTGGGATGTCAGCGACGACGGCCTGACCATCACGTTTCACCTCAATCCTGCGGCGAAGTGGTCAAACGGCGACCCGACGACGGCGCAGGACTTTGTCTGGTCGTGGCAGCGCGCGCTCAACCCGGCGATGGGCAACCAGTACGCGTACATGCTCTACCCGGTTCAAAACGCCGAGGCCTACGCCACCGGCAAACTGGATGACTTCAGCAACGTGGGCGTGAAGGCACTCGATGACCACACGCTGCAGGTGCGGCTGAATGCGCCGACGCCGTATTTCCTGCAACTGATGGATCACTACAGCACCTACGCGGTACACCGGCCCACCATCGAGAAGTTCGGCAAGGCCACCGACCGTTTCACGCCGTGGACGCATGCCGGGAACCTGGTCGGCAACGGCCCCTTCACCCTGAAGGAGTGGCGGTTGAACCGCCGCATCATCGTGGAGAAAAGCGACACGTACTGGGACAAGGACCGCGTGCAGCTGAGCGGCATTGAATTCTACCCGGCCGAGAATATCTCCAGCGAGGAGCGCATGTTCCGCGTGGGACAACTGCATTACAGCTACACCGTTCCGCTCGACAAGATCCCGGTGTACCGCGCCATGGAAGACAGCCCCTACGTGAACGCGCCCTACCTCGGCACATATTTCTATCTGCTTAACACCACCAAGCCCCCGCTCGACGATGTGCGGGTGCGGCAGGCGCTGTCGCTGGCCGTGGACAGGGAGCGGCTCAACAACACCGTATTGCACGGCACCAATGTTCCCGCCTACGGCATTACGCCGCCGGGCACGCTCGGCTACCAACCGCCCAGGGTGTTCGACTACGACGTGGAGAAGGCGCGCAAGTTACTGGCTGAAGCGGGCTATCCCGACGGCGCCGGCTGGCCGGGGCTGGAGCTGACCTACAACACCAGCGAGAGCCATCTCAAAATCGCCGTCGCGCTGCAGCAGATGTGGAAGGATGCGCTCAACATCGACGTGACGCTGGCCAACCAGGAGTGGAAGGTCTACCTCGACTCCATCGACCAGATGAGTTTCCAGATGGCGCGGCGCGGCTGGATCGGCGACTACGTGGACCCGAACAATTTCCTCGACCTGTTCCTGTGCGACGGCGGCAACAACAACACCGGCTTCTGTGACCCCGAGTACGATGACATGATCCTGCAGCAGGCGCCGCGCGCCGCATCGCGTGAGGAGCGCTACAGGATTTTCAACGCGGCAGAAACGCGGTTGATGGAGCAGATGCCGATCATCCCGATCTACACCTACACCAGCAATCACCTGGTGCACCCCAGCGTGAAGGGCAAGCCATCCAACCTGATGGATTACGTCAACTACAAGTACATCTCGCTCGATCCCGACTGGCAGGCAGCACAATAGGATGTGGCGCTTCATCGGCTTTCGCGTGCTGCAGTCCATCCCGGTCATACTGGTGGTGATTACCGTCACCTTCTTCCTCGTGCGCCTGGCGCCCGGCGGGCCCTTCTCCGCCGAAAAGGCAGTGATTCCCGAAGTGAAAGCGGCATTGGAAGCACAATACGGACTGAACTTGCCGATGTTTCAGCAGTACCTCGCCTACCTCGGCGACCTGGCGCACGGCGACCTGGGCCCTTCCTTCAAGTACCCGGGGCGCAGCGTGAACGAACTGATCGCCGCGGGCTTTCCCGTCACCGCAGAGCTGGGCCTGTACGCGCTGCTGGTAGCTATCGGCATCGGTGGCATCGCCGGCGTGGTAGCATCGCTGCGGCCCAACACGGCGCAGGATTACATCCCGATGTCGGTGGCGATGATCGGCATTTGCGTGCCCTCCTTGCTGATGGGGCCGATCCTGATCCTGGTCTTCGGCATCTACCTGGAGTGGCTGCCGGTGTCCGGCTGGGGCGACATTCCCGGCGATAAAATTCTCCCCGCCATCACGCTGGGCTCCACTTACGCCGCGTATATCGCGCGGTTGAGCCGCGCCGGGATGCTGGAGGTGATGTCGCAGGACTACATCCGCACCGCACGCGCCAAGGGGCTGCCCGAATGGCAGGTGGTGGTGCGCCACGCGTTGCGCGGCGGCATGATTCCCGTGGTTGCGTTCCTCGGCCCGGCGTTTGCAGGCCTGTTGTCGGGCTCGTTCGTGGTGGAGACGATTTTCCAGATCCCCGGCCTCGGCCGCTTCTATGTGCAGGCGGCGTTCAATCGCGACTACACGATGATCCTCGGCGCGACAGTGTTCCTGGCGGTGCTGATCGTGGTGTTCAACCTGCTGTCCGACATCCTCGCCGCGTGGATGAACCCGCGCCTGCGCAGCCAGTACGGTGGCGGCGCATGAGCGCGCCGCTGATCACCGACATCGCCCAGGCCGAACAGGGCACCTCGCTGTGGCGCGACGCGTGGCTGCGTTTGCGCCGCAATCGGCTGGCGGTGTTAGGCCTCGCGGTGCTGTGCTTCTTCGTGCTTGTCGCGCTGCTGACGCCATGGATCGCGCCCTACGGCTATGCGCAGCAGAACCTGGAGCTGGGCGCGACGCCGCCGTCTGCTGCGCACTGGCTGGGCACGGATATTTTCGGCCGCGACCTGCTCACGCAGATCATGTACGGCGGGCGTGTCTCGCTGGCGGTCGGCTTCATCGCCACCGCCGTGGCACTGGTCATCGGCGTAACCTGGGGTGCCATTGCCGGCTACGCGGGCGGCAAGCTGGATGCGGCAATGATGCGCCTGGTGGACATTCTCTACGCGTTGCCATTCATGATTTTCATCGTGCTGCTGATGGTGGTGTTCGGGCGCAACATGCTGCTGCTGTTCCTGGCGATCGGCGCGGTGGAGTGGCTGACGATGGCGCGCATCATGCGCTCGCAGGTGCAGTCGCTGCGCCAGCAGGAATTCGTGGAGGCGGCAATTTCCCTCGGCCTGTCGCCGGCGACGATCATTCGCCGCCACCTCGTGCCCAACGCGCTGGGACCGATCATCGTGTACACCACGCTGACGATTCCCAGCGTGATGTTGCTGGAGGCCTTCCTCAGTTTCCTCGGCCTCGGCGTGCAGCCGCCGCAAACGTCCTGGGGCCTGCTGATTTCCTACGGCGCCGAGAGCCTGGAGGAGTATCCCTGGCTGTTGTTGTATCCCGGCCTCGCGCTGACCTTGACGCTGTTCTCGCTCAACTTCCTCGGCGACGGACTGCGCGACGCGCTCGACGTGCGCGGTGCGAAGGACTGATGCCGTGCTTAGCGTAGAAAATCTCAGCGTCAGCTTCGTCACTCGCATGGGCACTAACCAGGCCGTGGACGATATCAGCTTCACGGTGCAGAGCGGGAAGATCACCGCGATCATCGGCGAGTCCGGCTCCGGCAAATCGGTTGCCTGTTACAGCCTGCTGGGGCTGATCCCGCAACCGCCCGGGCGCATCGACGGCGGGCGCGCGCTGTTCAACGGCCAGGACCTGCTGCAACTGGACACCGACGAACTGCGCAAGATTCGCGGCCGCGATATCGCGATGGTGTTCCAGGACCCGATGACCTGCCTGAACCCGTACATGACCATCGGCGATCAATTGATGGAGCCGCTGCGCTATCACAAGAAGGTGAGCCGCGCAGAGGCGCGCGCGCGTGCCCTGGAGTTGCTGGATGAAGTGGGCATTCGCGACCCCGCCTCCACCATCGATAACTACCCGCACCAGTTCTCCGGCGGCATGCGCCAGCGCGTGATGATCGCGATGGCGCTGATCAACGAGCCGCAGTTGTTGATCGCCGACGAGCCCACCACCGCGCTCGATGTGACGATACAGGCGCAGATTCTCGCGCTGCTGGCCGCGCTGCAGAAGAAGCGCGATATCGGCGTGCTGCTGATCAGCCACGACCTCGCCGTGGTGGCGGATATCGCCGACCAGATCGTGGTGATGCAGCAGGGCCGCATCGTGGAAACAGGTGATCGCGACGCCATCTTCCGCAATGCCCAACACCCGTACACGCAAAAATTACTGCAGGCGATACCGCGCGGCGGGAAACCGGTTGCACTGCCGGTGTCGGAACCGCTGGTGACCGTGCGCAACCTGTGCACCTGGTTCCAGTCGGACAAGGCGCCGGTGAAAGCCGTTGACGACGTGAGCTTCGATATCCTGCGCGGTGAAGTGCTGGGGCTGGTCGGCGAATCCGGCAGCGGCAAATCCACCATCGGCCGCTCACTGCTGCGACTGGTGCCTGTCACCTCTGGCACGGTGCATTTCGACGGCATCGATGTCACCGCGTTGCAAGCGCGCGAGCTGAAACGCCTGCGCCGCCGCATGCAATTCATTTTCCAGGACCCGTTCGCCTCGTTGAATCCGCGCATGACAGTGTACGACACGCTGGCCGAACCGCTGTTGCTGCACGACATCGAGACTCGCAGCACTGTCGGCGCGCACGTGCTGCGCCTGATGGACGATGTCGGCCTCGCCCGCGCAGCCGTGCGCAAGTACCCGCACGAGTTTTCCGGCGGCCAGCGCCAGCGCATCGCCATTGGCCGCGCGCTGGCCACGCGGCCGGATTTTGTCGTCGCCGACGAGCCGGTATCGGCGCTGGATGTCACGATACAGGCGCAGATACTGGAGTTGATGCGTGAACTGGGGCGTGAGTACGGACTCACGATGCTGTTCATTTCCCACGACCTCGCCGTGGTGCGCCAACTAGCGGATCGCATCGTGGTGCTGCACCGGGGCAAAGTGGTGGAGCAGGCAAACACCGAGGATTTGTTTGCGCGGCCGCAACAGGCGTACACGCAGCAATTGTTACAGTCGATCCCTGGGAGAGCAGTGAGAACTTTGTGAGAAATGGGTGCGTGTCCCTCCATGCACTGGCACTAGTACGCATTTGCCCGACATTTAACTTGTCACCACCTGCAACCGTGCCTAAGCTTGTTCACGCTATCTTCATATCACCTTTTTATTTTTGTCATAAAATTATGAATCAAGCTCTCTCCGCCCGGGTTGGGGCACTCACGTGGTGGCGCATATTGTGCGTGCTGGGCGTGACCAATATGTGCCTTTGGCTGGCCATCTGGTACTTCGGCCCAATCGCGGATCCCTACTACGCGATTCAGCTCGCGCTGTCAGGCGTGTACGTATTCGTCTGTGCCTATCGCTCGATCTTTCCCCGCGTGGACCTTGAGAGGCTGGTGGTAGTCGACTCCACCCTGTCGAACATCTTCCTCGGGCGCAGCGCCGCCACCATCGCCGAGATTTGCTTTGGCGTTCAGCTTGGCTTGCTGGTACATCAATTGGGCGCTTATGCCGGGCTCCCGTGGGTACAACACGCCGCCTGGATAATCACCATCTGCACTGTCGTGGCACAGGCCTTCTGCTGGCATAGCATCCTCACCCTGAATCACGTCACCCAGGCCGTGGAATCACTGCTGTGGGCAATCGGGTTCTCCTGGATGGCAGCACTGCTGGCGATCATTGCGATGGACACCAGCGGGGTCATTCAATCGCTCGCGGTCGCCGGCGCAGTGGGTTCAATGGTTTTTGTCACGTACGTGGTCGCCGTCGATATCCCGCTCTACCTGCGCCGTTTTCGCCAGGGCAAAACCATGGGGCGGCAGTACCTGAGCATCGGCCAGGGCGCCCGGGACGCCTGGGGGCGCCGTGAGATCAGCCATAGTTGGGACAGTTGGCGGGATGACGCACTCTGGCTAACGCCCTATTTCAGTATCGGCGCGTGGTTCAGCATGGCGCTGGTATTCCTGCCCCTGGCGTTCTAGCAACGCAATACTGGTTACGGCAATCCCCTGCAATTGGCTGGGCAGGTCGCTGGCGCGCGCATTCATACAATCGTAATGTAGCCGTCCTATCCTTGGCGCTTCAGGAGATTCTCTATGCCCCCCAGCCGTCGTACGTTCCTCAAGGGACTCGGTGTCGTGACACTCGCCCCTGCACTACCGGGTTGTTCCAATAGCAATGACAACCTGTGGACTGAAACGGACACGGCGATACCCATACCACCGCGCCCGGTGCCTTCGGAAAATTTCGATTTCCCGATTGTCTCGGAACTACCCTTTGCCCATGGCGTCGCCAGCGGTGACCCGCTCGCCGACCGCGTTATCATCTGGACCAGGGTGACGGAGGAGTTTCCAACCTCACCCTCGCTGCCGGTTGAGTGGCGCGTGGCTGCCGACGCCGATATGCGCAATGTCGTGGCGAGCGGCACGCAGGATGCCCTGCCCGATCACGACTGGACCATCAAGGTCGACGTGGTCGGACTGTTGCCCGCGACCACTTATTATTATCAGTTCAGCGCGCTTGGCGGCCTGACCTCGATCGTGGGACGCACCCGCACCGCGCCGGCCGAGGACGTCAGCGCGGTACGCATCGCTGTAGTGGCCTGCTCCAGCTACTGGTCATCGTGGTGGAGCGGCTACGGGCATCTTGCGAAGCGCAACGATATCGATCTCATCGTTCACTGCGGCGACTATATCTACGAGTTTGTGGATGAGGACGAAAAAGTGCGCGCCAGGCGTGATCTGGCCGATATCAATTACGTGGACTACCGCGACTGGCTGAACCTGGAAGAAGTGCGCCGCCGCTACGCGCTGTACCGCTCTGACCCGAACCTCCTGCGCGCCCACCAGCAGCACCCCTGGTCCATTGTCTGGGACAACCACGACATCTCGGTGAATTTTGGCAATGAACTGGACGACAGCAGCGTGGATGCCAGCGTCCAGACCACAAGCCTCGCCGACACCGTGCGCGCATTTTATGAATGGACACCGACCCGGCCCGTGCGCGCGGACGGCAGCGGGCAATTCGTACTGGTGGAAGACGGCAGCTATCCGGTGCCAGACGACCCGCTGCAGATCTACCGCAAACTGGATTACGGTCCGATGGCCGATATCTTCTGCCTCGATACCCAGCTCTACCTGCCATCGGGAGAAAGGCCCGGTGTCGTATCAGACAACAGTCATTTGCCCGCCGGCATCAGCCTGTTCTCCAGGCCGCAATTCGAATGGCTGACCGCTGGCATGCTGGCGTCGCAGGCGCAGGGAAAGCGCTGGCGACTGCTGGTCAACCAAACCTGGCTGACCAGCGACCTGTCGCGCTGGGCCAGGTATCCTGAAGAGCGCCGCCACCTGTTTGAGTTTCTGCGCGGCACCAATGACGCAGCGCAGCGCGTGCACAACAACATCGTGGTCTCCGGCGATATGCACGGCAACTGGGGAGCCGATCTGGTAGAGAAGGAATTTTCCGGCTATCGCTCCGGCGGTATCGCACCGAATACGCAAAATGGCTCGACCCCGGAGAATATCGCAGCGGGCTTCTACCGCAACAGCACTGCCAATACCGCCAACGAAAACGCCCGGCAGGGCTCCGTCGGCATCGAGTTCGCACCCACTTCCATGGGCAGGGGCGGCTTCGATGAAATTATTGCCAACGGCCAGCCATCATCAAGCACCGCCGAACAGATTGCCGCCTCTCGCGGTATCGAGAGTTCACTGCTCGCCACTACGCCCTGGTGCCAATTCGTGGAGTGGGTCGATCATGGCTACGGCATTGTGCACCTGACGGCGGAGTCGGCCACGTTTGAGTACTGGTGGCAGGACAAGCTCACTCCCGGTGCGCCCGATGTGCTGGGCAACCAGATGATCGCATTCGCCGCTGACGACACCTCGCGCACGCCACCGAGGTATCGCAACCAGTTGGATCACGTGAGCCTGCACGGCAGGGTGGTCGCGCCAACGGCCGGCGACAGAACCGCAGCGCCGGCGCCCGAGGGCATTCTGCAACCCGGATGACGAGCCTCGTGTGCCGGGGTTTATTTAAGCAGCGCCCTATTTTTTGTGGGGGCGGTGGCTCTCACGCCTTTGTTTAACGGCAGCAAGTCCGCATTGGCCAACCGGATATAGACCTCCAACTGCGTGGACGCCTCGAGTTCCTCCTGGAACGGGCCCACCGTGTCGCCCTCCCTGGTTTTGAAAAACCAGTTGCCATTCTCCCGAAACATGCGGCTGGTGCGGTAACAGGCCAGGGATTTGTCGGTGTTTAATTGTTTCATCGTGATCGCTCCGCAACATCTATGCTGTTTTTTTTCCATACTAGCGACAGTGCGTGACAGAACTAAAACGCGAACTGTGAGACGGCTCCCAGTTCAGGCGATATTACCAATTTGGGTCATTTCCACGATGAGTGTAGCACCGGCTGCGGATTACGCCGGTTTCAATGGCGAAATTGTGTACCGATTTTATTAGCACTGGGAATTACTCTCGGCAAAAGTATCCTTTCTTGTACTCTTGAGGTACACATTCGAAATAGACAGTATAGGCTGTCCGCTGCGCTGCTAACGGGCAAGCAACCCCCTGTTTTCTGGCCGCTCCCGGCCTTACCGGAGCCGAAAGCCTGAAACACTACGCCACCCTGGAGACGGTACCCCGATGGGCTATAACTACGATGCCGAGCTGGCAACACTGCTGGAGTTTCTGCCGGATACTTCGCTGACGATCAGTAATCCGGTGCAGGCGCGGGCCGAATTCCTGCAGTTGCTCTCGTTACTCACCGCGGACCTCGACACCAGCGGCGTGGTCATCGAGGATCGAATGATCGCGGGTCCGGCGGGCGCGCCTGATGTCCCCGTGCGCGTCTACACACCTGAAGGGCTAAACGCGACGGTTCCGGGGATTCTCCATATTCACGGCGGCGGCTTTGTCATTGGCAACCTCGACGGCGAACAGGGCACCTGTCTCGCGCTATCCCGGGGCCTTGGCGTCGTGGTCGTCTCGGTCGATTACCGACTGGCGCCGGAGACACCGTATCCCGGGCCGCTGGAGGATTGCTACGCCGCACTTGAATGGACAAGCACGCACAGCGCACAGTTGCACATCGATCCTGCGCGCCTGGCGGTATTCGGTTTGAGCGCCGGCGGCGGCCTGTCGGCGGCGACCGCCCTGCTGGCCCGGGACCGCGGCGGCCCACCGATTTGCTTCCAGTACCTCGGCATTCCAGAACTGGATGATCGCCTGCAAACCCCCAGCATGCAGCGCTTTGTCGATACGCCGATGTGGAACCGACCGAACGCCGAACTCAGCTGGGATTTTTACCTGGGTGAGCAGTACCAGCGCGGCGCGGATGACGTGCCCTACCATGCGGCACCAGCCAGGGCAGAGGATCTGTCGGGCCTGCCGCCCGCGTACGTGAGCACGATGGAGTTCGACCCCCTGCGCGATGAAGGCATTACCTACGCGCTGAGATTGCTGCAGGCGGGCGTCGCCACGGAATTGCACAGCTTCCCCGGCACTTTCCACGGCTCCACGCTCTTTGCCACGGCCGAGATCAGTCGCCGCGAAACTGCGGAAATGTTCGCCGTGCTGCGCCGCGCGCTGCGGATAAACCCCTGAATACTGACCGCTAACACCTGACACATGGAGACACCATGAGCACCGATGCACTACACCACCAACCCCTGATGCCGCACCTGCTGATTGACGGCCTCAATCGCTACCACGACGAACCCTGCCTGTTTCTCGGCGATAAGGTCGCCAGCTACAAGGACGTGCGCGAGACCACCAGCCAGATGGTGCAGGCGTTGCAATCCAAGGGGCTGGGCGTGGGCAGCAGGATTGCCGTCATCTCCGCCAACCGTCCGGAAGTCTTGTCGAACATCGCGGCGATGCAGCTGAACGGCTGTATCGGCACACCGCTGCACCCGCTCGGCTCGCTTGACGACCATGCGTACGTGCTGCAGGCCGCCGAGATCGACACTCTGATCTTTGACGCCTCGGTGTTTGAACCACTGGCGGGCGCACTCAAGGAGCGCGTACCCGGGCTGAAGAACCTGCTCGGGTTTGGGCCGAACACGATAGGCGATGACTACCTGGCGCTGGCGGCGACATTCACGCCAAAACCGCTGGTAGCGCCGGATGTCAGCCCCGACGACATCGCCTCCATCAACTTTACCGGCGGCACCACCGGCAAGCCCAAGGGCGTGATGAGCACTTACAGTGTCACCGCCTCAATGACGGCGATCCAGCTCGCCGAGTGGGAATTCCCGGAAGACCTGCGCATGCTGATCGCCACGCCGCTGTCGCACGCGGCGGCGGCGTTCTTTATCCCGGTGCTGCAGAAAGGCGGCGCATTTTATGTGATGCAGGGCTTCAGCCCGGATATGTTTTTCGACATGGTGGAGCAGCACAAAATCACCTGCACGATGCTGGTGCCGGTGATGCTGTATTTCCTGCTGGATTCGCCGCGCTCCGCCACTGCCGACATGTCCAGCATGGAGACGATTTTCTACGGCGCCTCGCCGATGAGCCCCGCGCGCTTGCGGGAGGGCATCAACAAGTGGGGCCAGATCTTCTACCAGTTCTTCGGCCAGTCGGAGTGCCCGATGGTGATCGCGAACATGCGCAAGAAGGAACACGACCTCTCCAAGCCGCAGCGCCTGTCGTCCTGCGGTCGCCCAACGCCGTGGGTGCACATGAGCCTGCGCGATCCCGAGGGCAATGAAGTTGGCAAGGGTGAGGCAGGCGAAATCTGCATTCGCGGCCCGCTGGTGATGAAAGGCTACAAGGACATGCCGGAGCAGACCGCCGAGGCGTTCGCCGGTGGCTGGCTGCACACCGGCGACGTCGGCAAGCTCGATGAAGACGGTTTCCTCTACATCGTGGACCGCACCAAGGACATGATCGTTACCGGCGGCTTCAACGTGTACCCGCGTGAGGTCGAAGACGTGATGACCACCCACGAGGCAGTGGGCCAGGTGGTGGTGATCGGCGTGCCCGACGCGCAGTGGGGCGAGGCGGTGAAAGCCGTGGTCGTGCTCAAACCCGGCTTTGAAGCCAGTGATGAACTCGTCGCGTCCATGCAGGCGCTGGTGAAGCAAGCCAAGGGTTCCGTGCAGACGCCCAAGTCGATCGACTTCGTGCCGGGCATTCCGCTCACGCCAGTCGGCAAGCCAGATAAGAAGGCGGTGCGGGCGCAGTACTGGAAGGATTCGGATCGGCGCGTGGGTTAAAGACCTGCGCGCCAGCGCGCAATAGCGTCGAGGGTTGGGCGCGTTAGTCGACGAGATAGTACTCGACGGTAGACACAACCCTGACCTTCTTGAGGTACGGCGTATTGCTGTCGCGATCCTCTATTGTAAATTGACCCTGGTTTGCAGTCTTCAACTTGCCCACCTGGCTTTGCGCATCGGAGGCAAACTGCTCAGCTACGGATCTGGCGTTGCGCGCAGCTTCTTCAACCATCGCGGGCTTAATGTCATTCAGTCCAGTGAATAGGAACTGCGCTTTCTGGTTGTATTCATTGCCACCCAGCGCAATGCCTTTCTTGCCAAGTTCAGTCAGGTTTCCTTGCGCCGCTCTTACGGCATCAATTTTATTGGAATACACAGTGATCACCTGCTGCGCCGTGTAGCGCATATTTATTTCCTGGCCGCTGTACTCCTGCGCGAACTTGTCTGTGACGATCGGAGGTGCCGTAGTAATTTCTGCTGCAGTAAATCCGGATGCCTGCAGATAGGAAACAATTTCCTTCGTATTGGCCTGAATGGCGGCGTAGAGGTCGGTCAGGTCATTGTTCGCTACCGCAAAACGAACTGGCCAAACCGCTATATCTGCGGGAACATCGCGCTCCGCCAAACCTTTCACGGTCACCACGCGCTCGTACTCTTTGAACCGAATTGCACTGGATCCTACGATTATTCCCATCGCAATCATGCCGATGCAGATGAATGCCCCGAGGATAAACGCCGATCGTTGTTCATTCTTCATTCAATGCCCCATCTTGCTGATTGCGTATCCAGCGTTACGTTCTGCAGCGATTAGAGCAAGTGTAGCGTGTGAAACGCAACTGCCTGTACCGCGTAAAATTGTGTAGCAGCGCGGCACGGACTGGCGGCCCACCGCACGGGCCTGCTGTTATTGCCCAGAATCAGGTTTACAATCCTTCTCGAAACGCTGTGTGTTAGCCCAAAACATGGATTATTTGACCATGCTCAAATCCACTGCAGAGCAGTATCGCGGCCTCACCTATCCATTCGGCCGCGGCGCCAACCCGGCGCCCGGTGAACCGCACAAAATTGCCGACGGTGTCTACTGGACCCGCTTCGCAATGCCGATGTCGCTGGACCACATCAACCTGTGGTTGCTGGAGGATGAGGACGGCTGGACGGTGGTCGACACCTGCCTCAACCTGCCGAGCGCGCGCGATACCTGGGAGCAGTTGTTCGGCGGCTTCATGCAGGGCAAGCCCGTCAGGCGGGTGATCTGCACCCACATGCACCCGGACCACGTGGGACTGGCCGGCTGGCTGACAGAGCGCTTCGACTGCGAACTGTGGATGCCGCGCGAGGAATTCATGATGTGCCGCGCGATGCGGGCGGACACCGGGCGCGAGGCACCCGACGTGGCCATCCGCTTCTACCGCGCGGCCGGGTACGACGATGCGCAGCTGGACGAGTACCGGAAGAAATTCGGCAACTTCGGCCGCGCGATCGCGCCGCTTCCGGACAGCTTTCGGCGCCTGGTTGATCGCGAGACCATCACTATTGGCGACCGCTACTGGCAGGTCATCATCGGCAGCGGCCACTCGCCGGAACACGCAACACTGTACTGCCCGGCGCTGAAGTTGCTGATTTCCGGTGACCAGGTGCTGCCCAGGATCACACCCAATGTCAGCGTCTTCCCGACCGAACCGCACGGTGATCCGCTGAACGAGTGGCTGCGTTCCAGTGCCCGATTGCGCGAAATACTCCCCGACGACCTGCTGGTGCTGCCCGCGCACGAGGCGCCCTTTTATGGGCTGCATGTGCGCCTCAACCAAGTGATTGAAGGCCACAAAGCCGACCTTGCGAGCTTGTTTGATTATCTCAGGGAACCGCGGCGCGTGGTCGATTGCTTCCCCGCGCTATTCAACCGCGAACTGGAGGGGGACTCGTTGGGACTGGCCACCGGCGAGACGCTGGCGCATCTCAACTGCCTGCTGGGCCGACGCGGCATCACGCGCAGGGCGGATGCCGAGGGGGTAAACTGGTACGAACAGATTCCCGAGTCGTCAGTCTAGCGCGGTGATCACGGCGCAACGATGTTGCGATCGCCCTTGATCAGGCTGCGGAATCGATCCAGGATCGATTCAAATTTGTAGTCCTTGAACTTGCCGGCATCCATGAAAATGCCATGCTCAACGCACAGTTCAAACCAGATATGCTTTTGTTTCGGGTCCGCGGTTTTTTCCATCTCCTTACCGCAGTGCGGGCAGTTGATGTCAGCATGGCTATCCCATTTCCAGCCTTCCTTGGGGTCACCGATATCCACCAGATGTCCGTCCTTGATGCCCTTCAGTTGGTTGACCTCATCGTGGTCGAACCACAAGCCCCGGCAATGGGTACAACGATCAATGACTATACCCTCGTGAGTGACTTCCTCCATGCCGTGATGACATTTAGGACACTGTAGGCTGTGTATCGCTGTGTCGTATTCCATATAATGTTTCCTGAAACCTGTGCTTATTAAATTTGAGCCCGATTCATTATAGGCACGATACGGGCGGATTCCAGCTAATTCATTGCTGATGTTGTAGATACCGTTTACGCCACTGGCCCAGCAGCTATCGCGTTAACTAGGCTGAAATCTTGTGCAGTATGTGAAGCACGCTATCACGATCCAGCAGCCTGGGCACCGGATACATACCGCCTTCCTTGATCGCAAGCGCGCAGATGGATTCGAAATCCTCGCGCTTGATGACTGCCATCTGATCCGGGATACCCACCTCAGTACGCAAATCCTGCACGGCTTTGATGAATTGGTGCGCCAGGGTGCTGGGCGCTTCTCCGACGCTGCCCACGCCGATCAGGATCGCCAGTTCCGCCAGCCGCGCCTGCGCCTCCAGGTGACAGAACTCCAGCACGTGCGGCAATACCAGTGCATTCGCCAGGCCGTGCGGAATGCCGTACTTGCCGCCCAGCTGGTGCGCAATCGCGTGCACATTGCCGACATTGACCTGGTTGATCGCGAGGCCCGCGTAGTAGGCAGCCATTGTCATCGCACTGCGCGCATCGCGATTGCCCCCGTCGCGGCAGGCGATGGGGAGATTCTCGAAGATCAGCTTGATCGCCAGGCGCGCATCCTCCAGCCGGGTGCCGCGCTCCCAAACGCCGATATAGGCTTCGATACCGTGGGTCAGCGCATCCATGCCGGTCGCTGCGGTAATGTGCGGCGGCAGTCCCACAATCAGGTCAGCGTCCAGCGCGACGGCCGTGGGCAACAGGCACTCGCCCATAATGATGCCCTTCTCGTGCGTCTTCACATCGGAGATCACCGCGCCCATGGTCGCCTCGGACCCGGTTCCGGACGTGGTGGGGATGGCGTAAAGCTTGAGCGGGGCATGCTTGATCTTGCCCATGCCTACCCAGTCGGTCGGCGCGGCTGAACTGGTGGCTGCCGCGGCAATGACCTTGGCGGCATCCATTGAGGAGCCGCCGCCGATGGCGAGCACCACTTCACTGCCGTGGCGCTTGGCGATGGCCGCACCTGCCGCCACCTGGTCATAGGTCGGGTCGGGCAGTACGCCGTCGTAAAAGGCGATGTCGATATCAGCGGCCAGCAGCGCCGCAATGGCCTTGTCGACCACGCCGAGGTCACGCAGTGGTTTGTCGGTAACGACCAGCACTTTTTTGGCGCCAGTGCGCACGATGTGCTCGCAGAGCTGGCGGGAACTGCCGCTACCGGCGAAGGCAGTATGGCGCAGTGGCGGCGAGAAACGCACGACCACCCCCATGATCAGCATTAACAGGGCGTGCAGTTTTTTTCTCAGGAACATCGGCATGGCGTTCTCCAGTATCCGGTGGTGTATTCGCGTTAGTATCCGGGGAGCGAGATACTAACAAAAACGCGTGCACGCCTCGCTCCGCATAGAGACCCGTTCAGAGACCTGCTCAGGTACCTGCTGCGCGCGCCTACTGCAGGCGCGGCACTTGCGCGGCGGGCAAGCGCGCGACCAACAACGCCGCAACGGCCAGCGCTGCGGCCAGCGCAAGCAACACCACATCATAGCTGCCGGTGCGGTCATAGACATAGCCCGCCAGTGGTGCACCGGTAAGGCCCAGCGGCAAAAACAGCGGCATCTGCGCGCCGGTGACTTGGCTATTGATTCCCGCATCGAAGTAGCGGCTGTTCAAGTAAGGATGCATCGGAATAAAAGCCCCGTTGGCAAACCCCTGCAGGGCGAGCGCCACCACCACCTCCCAGGCATCCGTAGCTGTATACAGCAGTCCCAGCCCGACGATCTGCATCACCAGAAGGCCCGCCACGAGCCATTTGGCCCAATGGCGAACGACATCTCCCCACCAGGCGAGGCAGCTCTTGCCCACCAGCCCGGCCAGTCCGCCCAGCGACAGGAACCATCCGGCTTCCGCTACCGAAAAACCGCGACCGATAAAAAAGGGCGGATACGCCACCGACAGGACGATCATCACATTGAGTCCCAGCGCCATGCACAAGCCGATCAGCCAGAACGCTTTCGTGCGATAGAAAGCACCCGCTAAAGGTGCATCTCGGGTGTTCGCCGTCCCCACCACACCGCGCGGCGTGCCTGCCAGGATCACAATCCACAACGCGATGAGCATGCCAACGGCCAGAATTTGCAACACCTGACGCCAGTTGAAGTGCGCCATGAGGCCTCCCACCAACGGCGGCAGTATCACGGCGGCCACGCTGATGCCGATCGCCGCCAAAGCCAGAGCGCGTGCTTCACGTCCCGGATACAGCTTCACCAGCATGCCGTTGACCACCACCGGACCGTACAACGCCATCCCTAGCGAGAATCCCAGAAAGCCCAACGCGGCCCACAGCAGCGTCGGAGCGTAGCCGATGGCCAGCAGCGCAGCCATGCCCAGGCCGGCGCCCACCAACAGGATGTTGCGCACGGGCAGCCGATCCGCCCACTTGCCGATCAACGCGCCGAGAAAGGCCGGGACCAGCAGCAACGCGACCGGCCCGGCATTGATCACCGCCGCGCCGACACCGAACTCCTGCGACAGCGGCTGCACGAAAAACCCGTAGATGGCCATGACGCCGGGCCCAAGGGCCAGGCAGCACATGCCGGTGAGTGCGGGGAGCCAGGTTTTTAGCATCTGTTTTTACAGCTGCGCTGCTAGTGGCCTTATTCTTGTCTGCCAATCCTTTGGCGGCGGGATTGCTGTTTACTGGATTTGGTACGCTGTTGGAAGCGAGGAAGTAAGGCCTACCCAGTCAGGACTGTGTGAGGCCATGGATGGCCGAACGCAAGCTGCCATGGATGGCGCTTTTGCGTGTCCTGACTGGGTAGGCCTTACTTCCGTAGCCGAGCGGAACCCCTAACATATCCCACACTTAGCAATACGTCAGGGTGGAATTAAGACCTCGCGCAATCAACCGCGCTTCGGCCCGCCATTCGTCCCCGGCCAACGCGAACCCGAAATGGTATCCGCAAACGGCAGGAATTTTTCCGCATCGAGCTGCCCGGCCAGCGTCATCTCACGGTCGAGGAACGTCGGCCACCACAGGTAGGCCGCCAACTGCTTGCGCATCGGCAGCAGCGTGGCAAGCGGATCCCAGGGGCTGTCGCGCAAGATCAACGTGCCGTCGACATCCTCGCGCCACGCCGTGCCGTACTCACTGCGCACGCGCACCACGTGCGGGGGGAAATCGAAGCCGGTGGCCGGGCCGCCAACGCTGACGGCGCGAGAGTACTTCAGCCACCACTCATTTTGCTGGAACGGCGCGCCGGGTTCCGACGGTCCTTTGGAGAAGCCGTGGAACTCCACGAAGGTATAGCCCTGGTGCGTACAGCGCGCTTTCACCTGCGGCCCGAGGCGATAGAACTCGGTGGTGCAGGGATACTTCGGCTGGCCGTTGGTTTCCTGGCTGACGAAGATCGCCGACTCCTGGTCGATGCCGTAGCCGAGCGTGAACTCGCCCGCGATGCCGTTGTAGTTGGCATCCACGCTGGTGACGATGCCGTACTCGGGCTCATCGGGTACCGGGAAATTGTAGATCGTCAGGTTGACGTTGGCCTGCGCACCCGGCTCGATCCCGGGCGGCAACAACGCCGCGATCTTGTCCGGATCAGTGCGGTACTGGATCTTCAGCATGGGCCAGTTGACGATATCGCCCGGGTTGCCCTGGGGTGCTTTTGCTTCATTGCTCATCAGCTTTTCCTTATTGATTGATGTTGCGGGGTCAGGTTGTGTAGTGAGTTAGTGGAGTCAGGTCGCGGGACTGATTGTCACAGGGTCATGCACCAACCATGTTTGGCACGGGCGTTTCCCGATTGAGGATCATGCTTGCGCGTGATCGTATCTTGGCGTCGGTTTCCGGCGTGGTGGACAGCAGCCAGAACGCGTCATTCTGCAAGCCGGTCACCGCCATTTCCGCGACCTCGTCCGGGTGCGTGGTCTGCAGTTCGATGCCGAATTCCGCGCACATCCGCTTCATGTCGTCGACCGAGCTGATGCCGGAGGCGTTGCCTTCGACGTCCTTTTTCAATTCCTGCGGACGCACCCGGCCGGAATTGAACAGCCCGGTATCGACCACATGCGGGCCGGGAAACAGCGCGCTGACCTTGACCGGACTCTGCGCCGCCTGCACCTGGTAGTGCAGGTTCTCGGTGATCGCGTGCACCGCCGCCTTGCTCGCGGTGTAGATCGGCTGATCGGGATACACCAGCAGCGCGCCATTGCCGGAGCCGGTGACGACAAAATGCGCCTCCTCGTTGCGCGCCACCAGTCGCGGCATGAACGCGCGAATCGAATTGATCACGCCCCACATATTCACATTGAAGCACCACTGCCAGTCTTTTTCCGAGTAGTCCCACATCGCGCCGGATTCGCCAGCGCCGATGCCGGCATTGGCAAACACCAAATCGATACGGCCGAAGGCGGCCTCGGTGCTGTCGGCAAGGGCGTTGAGGCTTTCCAGCGAGGTGACATCACAAAACTCCACGATGGCCTCGATGTTCGCAGCGGCAAGATCGTCACGCACCTGCGCCATCGCCCCTTTATCGACATCGCCCACGGCAATTTTTTGCCCCGCGCCGTCCCAGCGAAAACGCCAGCGAGCGACCGACACCGCTGGCGCCGCCAGTGATGACCGCGACCTTGCCGTTGAAATCGCGCATGACTACGCAATCTCCCGCTTGTCTTTGGACGTGAGGTAGAACTGGCGCACCCATTTGCGGAACATCACCAGCGTCTTGTCCTCCTTGCAGAAGACAGGTCTGTGCTTGTGCACCTTGTTCGCCCAGATCGGGTAGTCGTCGTTCAGGCCCTCGATGATATGCGTCATCACATCGTCCCCCACGGCATCCTCGATCTCGCGGCGCACGATCAGTGTCCAGCGCATCACCGTCTCGTTGCGGTTGATCGGCTGGGCGCTGTTGTACATGATCATTTCCGCATTCGGGCCGTAGGTGGTGCGCACCATGGCGAATCCGGGGCTGTAGGTGGTGGCATGCAGGTGTGACGGGTAATCGGCGTTGGCCATTTCCGAGTGCAGGTGCATCGTGCGCCCGTCCGGGTCAATGGTGACGCTCGATTTCGGCACCTCCATCTGATTGTGCACGAACTGGAAGTGCACAGGATCACAGGAGTTCTCGCAAATGTCCTGCACATGCGCCGGCACCCGGTGCTCGGTGTAGCGCGGCGAGGTCCAGTTCGGATCGCCGAGCTCGGGCAGTTCCGGGAGCGCCCACTCGGGAGCGGTGTTCTCCGGATGGAACCACACGTAGACCTCGCCGTTCCTCTCCTCGACATGCCAGGTGCGCAGCTGTGCGCGCTCGGGAATCTCTTCGCAGTAAGGTATCTTCACGCACTTGCCGTCCTCGGCCCCGAATTGCCAGCCGTGGAAGGGGCAGCGCACGCTCTCACCCACCACGCGGCCCTTGTGGCCCAGGTGCGCGCCCAGGTGGGGACAGAAAGCATCCTGCAGCACCGGTCGCCCGGAGCGCGTGCGATACAGCACGAGTTCGCGATCGAACGCCTGCACCGGCTTGACCTCGCCCACGGCGAGTTCGTGCGAGCGCTCGACGGAATACCAGCCCATCGGAAACTCAGGCGTGATGTTGGTTTTGGATTCACAGGCTTCTACGATTGTCATAAGTCCTCTGTCGATATTCAGTACTGATAGCCGGGGTTAGTTAAAGAGCGCCGCCGTCGGGCCGATCTTGTCGGCGACCGCCTGCAGGTGCTTGCGATCCAACCCGTAAAAATTGATCGCGTTCTCGCCCAGGATCTTGCGTCCATCCTGTTCCGGGAAATTGCTGAAGTTGTCCTTAAAGTACTGCGCGGTGTTCGGCCAGCTGCCCTCGGGGTGCGGGAAGTCGCTGCCCCACATGATCTTCTCCAGGCCGATATCGTCGCGCCCTTCGAGATCCGGCCGCAGCACGCACGATGCGCCGATGCCGATATTGCGCTGGAAGTACTCGCTGGGTTTCAGCGCCAGGTGCTTGCGGAAATTGCCGAGCTTGGCGGAAATCTGCCCCTCGGTGTAATGGAAGTCCATCAGGCGCAGCCACGGCGGCAGCATGAACATGGTGCCCCCTTCCACGATCATGGTTTTGAGCTTCGGGAAGCGCTCGAACACGCCGCCCCAGATCATGAAGGTCAGCGGCCGGTACAGCCACCACATCACCTCGGAGCAGTAGATACCCATCGCGCCGGGCAACACGTCGCGCTTGTCCTCTACCGGGAAGCCCGCGCCGAAGTACTCCGGGTGTGGTGCTGGCCCGGAGTGAAAGTGAACGATCACTCCCATCTCTTCACAGGCTGCCCAGAACGGGTCGTACTTGGTGTGGTGGTAAGGGTCGTGCTCGCCCCACAGCGTGGGAATCATGACCGCTTTCAGGCCGTTGTCCACGCACCAGCGCACCGCCTCGACGGCCTGCTGCACGTCCCACAACAGCGGGATGGAGGCGACACCGATATGCCGCGCCGGATCGTTGGCGCACCACTCGGCCAACCAGCGGTTGTGCGCCATCGCGCCCGCCCACTGCAGTTCCGGCACCATGTCGCGCGGCGACAGGCCGAGGCCGGCACCGAACGGCGGCGTGTTTTTCTCGGTGATGCCGTCGGGGAAAATCACCTCGGCGGCGATACCGTCCTTCGCCAGCATGGCCAGGCGCTCTTTATAATCCCAGGCGCCGGTCAACTCACGCTGGATGGGCGCGCGCCAGGCATCGTTGATTTCCTTGATCAGGAACGTGGATTCGGCTTTATCCATCATGTCGACGGTGATGGGCACCACCATGTCCATCATCTCGTGGTACTTCGATTCCACATAGGGTTTGTAATCGGCGATGGGCAGGCCGGCGTGGCAGTCCGTGGACACCACAATCAGACGTTCAGACATGCAAAGTACCTTATCTTTCTGTTCGCTGGATGGGCAGGCAATACCTACCCAAATGCGCATACTTGCACATTTGTATACAAAATAGTTTAATGCTCCAGTGATTGCAACACTCTTACGGAAATTTCATGGACACGCGCATGGACACGCTCCCGGACACGCCCAGAGACAGGGGCATGGACACGGCGGAGGCACCCCTCGGGCGGCGGGAAAAACGCAAACAGGAGATACGCGCCCGTATTGAGGACGCGGCCTACCAGCTGTTCCGTAAACAGGGCATTGAAGAGACCAGTATCGAGCAGATCTGCGTGCAGGCCGATGTGGCGCGGCGTACCTTCTATGGCTACTTTCCCAACAAGCACTCCCTGCTCGGCGGGCTCGGTATTTCGCGGCTCTATGACCAGTCCGAACCGATGCTGCGCCTGCTGATGACCAACCACCAGACCACGCGCGGCCGCCTGGAAGCGATGATCGATTACATCGAATCCAATTTTGCCGACTACGAGGACATCGATCGCCAGTTGATCCTGCTCGCCCCGTCCACCTTCGCCGAGGACGCCGAGCGCCAGCGCGAAATCGGCGACAGCGCGATGGCCAACTTTACCCGCCTGATCACGGCCGGCGTGGAAGCGGGCGACGTGCAAACCGAGTTTTCGCCGGAGATTCTCGCCGCCATGGTGGTCGGCACGCTCAACATGCTGACCATCAGCTGGGCGCTGAACAGTGCCTACCCTGTCTTCGCCAAACTGGAGGAGGCCCGGGTGTTGTTCGAGCGCCTGATCTGCAAGGACGCGTCGTAATATCACTCCGGCTGTTGCGCTCCCGCTTGCTGCGCAATGCGCTGCACGCTGCGACGATAGTCGTGGCCGCTGCGGCGCAAAACCTCGTGAACGTCGTGGTGAACACCAGTCCCAGGGATTTCTGTTAGGGTATACGCTTTCGCGCACCCATCAGGTGAGAACCATGTCCAGACTCCTGTTGCTTGTCCTGTTGCTGTTTCCCCTGGCCAGCCCCGCCCAAACGGTCTACCGCACGACGGATGCGCAGGGCAACGTGGTGTTCACCGACAGGCCGCCGGCCAACGCAACACCGGAAGATCGAGTCGACATCCGACCGACCAATACCGTGCGGCCACCCGACGTGCCTGCACCCCCCGTGCCGGAAGAAACGCCTGAAGTAGAAGCCGCTGTAGAAGCCTACAGGGTGGCCATCACCAATCCAGCCAACGAAACCTCCTTCCCGATGGGGCCCGGCAATTTCTCCGTGAGCGCCAACGTAAACCCGGCGCTGCGTCAGGGCGACAGCCTGCAGCTGTTCATGGACGGTACGCCCCGGGGCGAACCACAACAGGGCGCCACCTGGGATTTGACCAATGTGTTTCGCGGTCGCCACGACCTCACCGTCGGTGTTATCGACGGCTCCGGTGAAACCATCGTAGTTTCGGATCCCGTGACCGTTTTTGTGTTCCGGCCCTCGACGAACTTCACGAACCGGCAGCCGCCTGCCAAGCCGCGACCGCCAAGGCCCACACCCAACAAACCAGGCGCCAGCCACAGCGGGCTTGATTGGGCAACTGATCCCGCAATTGATGCAGGTCAATGGGGACGCAGATATTCCGCGCGGCTGGTCGGTTCCACCCCTGTTCATGGCAAGATTGACGCTCTTCAGCCGCAACCCACCGGGAGCCAACAATGTCCAGCAGTGCTTGGAAAACCTTTGATCTTCAGACCCTCAAGAAAACCGTGGAGGGCAATGAGCCGCGTTTTTATGAGTTCCTGCGCAGCCGACAGATGTCGTGCGCGATGTATCGCCTGCCCGCTGGCGCCACGGACATGCAGCCCCCGCATCTGGAGGACGAGGTTTACCTGGTGATCGAGGGCCGCGCGCGACTGAAAATCGACGATGTCGAACAGGAGGTGGCGCCCGGCACGGTGCTGTTTGTCGCCGCCACGACCGAGCATTCGTTTTTCGACATCACCGAAGACCTGACATTGCTGGCGATGTTTGGTCCCGCGAGCGGCATACGCTAGAAGCCGGAAACAGCGCGGACCGTGCGCGCGCCTGATCGGCAAGGACACGCCGCAAGACCCCTGCGGCCATTGCGAGCGCACGGCAATCGCGGCACTCTGCGCTACTTGAAAATGCAATCGGAGACCGCCGCATGGGACCACTCAAGGGCCTGACCATCATCGAAATCGCCGGCATCGGGCCGGGACCTTTTGCCGCCATGCTGCTGGCCGACATGGGCGCCAATGTCATTCGCGTGGAGCGCCCCGGCGGCAGTATGTTTACCGCTGCCTACAATACCAAACTGGACGTCCTCAATCGCAACAAGCGCTGTATCAGCATCAACCTGAAGCAGGCCGAGGGTGTTGATACGGTGCTGGCGCTGGTCGAAAAGGCGGACGCGCTGCTGGAGGGCAATCGTCCGGGCGTGATGGAGCGCCTCGGCCTGGGCCCGGACGTCTGCCTGGCGCGCAATCCGGCGCTGGTGTACGGGCGCATGACCGGTTGGGGGCAGGAGGGGCCGATGGCCCGCGCGGCCGGACACGACATCAACTACGTCGCGCTCTCCGGCGCGCTGCACCCGATGGGGCGGGCCGGGGAGAAACCCGCGATCCCGCTGAACCTGGTCGGCGACTTCGGCGGTGGTGGCCTGATGCTGGCCTACGGCATGGTCTGCGCACTGCTGGAAGCGAAGGGTTCCGGGCAGGGGCAGGTGGTGGACGCCGCGATGATCGACGGCGCGGCAACCCTGATGGCCAGCACCTTCGCGGCCAACCAGGTCGGCTTCTGGACCGATGAGCGCGGCACCAACCTGCTCGATTCCGGCGCGCATTTCTATGAGGTCTACGAAACGGCTGACGGCAAGTACATCTCCCTGGGTTCCATCGAGCCGCAGTTCTGCGCCGGTGCTGTCGATGGGCGAAGTGCGCCATCACCCCCACCACCAGGCGCGCGGCACGTTCATCGACGATGGCGAGGTCTGGCAGCCGGCGCCGGCGCCGCGTTTCAGCCGCACGAAAGCAGAGATTCACCGCGGCTCGGCCGCAGTCGGCGAGCACAGCGAGGAAATCCTGCGCGAGTTCGGCTTCAGCGAAGAGCAGATCGCAGCGCGCATTGAAAGCGGCGCCGTGCACCGGCATTCGGCCTAGACTTCCGCCTGGGCTAGACTGGGCCCTACAGTTCGTGTGAACCTGCGATGCTGACGCCGCGACGACATAAAAAGGATATCCCCGGATGAGCGAGACGACTTCCCTGCCCGAGCAGTGCCGCTTTGTTGCGGTTGACCCCGCGAATCACCACCTCAGCATTCAACACGGGCCCGTGCCAACGCCGCGCGCCGGCGAAGTACTGATAAAAGTGCACGCCGCCGGTATCAATCGCGCGGATTTGCTGCAGCGCAATGGCCTCTACCCGCCGCCTGCGGATGCCTCGCCCATCCTGGGCCTGGAGGTTTCAGGCACGGTGTGCGCGGTCGGTGCGAATGCGGGCGGCTGGCAGGTCGGCGACCGCGTCTGCGCATTGACCCACGGTGGCGGTTACGCCGAGTACGCCGTCGCGCCGGTCGGCCAGTGCATGCCCATTCCGGCCGGCTTCAGCAAGGCCGAGGGCGCCGCACTGCCCGAGGCGCTGCTCACCGTCTGGCACAACCTGTTCCAACGGGCGGGCCTGCAGGCGGGTGAGAAAGTACTGATACACGGCGGCGCCAGCGGCATCGGCACACTGGGTGTGATGATCTGCGCTGCACTCGGCGCCGAGGTCTACACCACCGCCGGCACCGACGAAAAGTGCCACGCGCTGGAAGCGCGCGGCGCCACCAAAGCCATCAACTACAAGACCGACGATTTTGAAGCGGTGCTGACCGGGCTGGGACTGAACAACGAAATCAACGTGATCCTCGACATGATCGGTGGGGACTACATCCAGCGCAACCTCAACCTCGCCGCGCCCGAAGGGCGCATCGTGAATATCGCATACATGAAGGGCTTCAAGGCCGAAGTGAATTTCGCGCCGCTGCTGATGAAGCGCATCACCATGACGGGATCAACACTGCGCGCACAATCCTTCGAGCAGAAAACAGTGATGGTCGAGCAGATCATGGCGCGTATCTTTCCGCTGCTGGAGAACGGCACGATCAAGCCACTGATCGACAGCATCTATCCACTGGAGCAGGTGGAGCAGGCCCACGGCCACATGCAGAGCGGGCAACACATGGGTAAAATAATCCTGAAAATATAGGCGTTTTTAATCGCTATTCGTCTATCAGGATTTCGGCTTGTAGCAAAACAGTCTTAAAAGCGACTGCTTTACCGTGTTCAGATCATCGCCTTTCTAAAAATCTCGCGTTTATATCCGCTTTTTATGCCTTTGCGCGCTAACAGCGCACAAGCAATAGTTCGTTAAGGGATTAAAAACCGCGCGCCGCAATGCCCGCCAGTGGCCGTCGCTAGCTTCGAAATTCGCCGGTGCTATACTCGAACCGTAAGTAGGAACGGTTTGTCAAAACCACTATTTTTGCAGGCCCGGCGCAACCGCCAGCATCCTCGCTTAATAACATAGACAGGGGAACGCAGCATGAAACGACACTACTACATCAGCGAAGACCTCGACGATCTCGAAATGATAGAACGGCAACTGGAAGCCGCTGGCGTTACCACCCCACAAATCCATGTCCTCAGCGAAGATGATGCCGGCGTCAAGGCGCATCGCCTTAACGACGTCGAAGCAGTGCTGCGCAAGGACGTTGTCGGCGGCACGGAACGCGGCGCCATCGTCGGCGTCATCGGTGCCGCGCTAATCCTCGGTGCCGCATGGGCCACGGGTATCGCTTCCACGATTACATGGGTACCGCCGATTTTTCTCGCTGTGATCGTGCTCGGTTTCTGTACCTGGGAGGGCGGCCTGATTGGCATACAGGAGCCACACGCCGATTTCATTCGCTTCCGGGACAACCTGCATGCAGGCAAACACATCCTGGTCGTGGATGTCAGCCAGGCCCAGGAACACATCCTGCTGCGGGTCGCCGGCGAGCACCCCAAGCTGATACCCGCAGGCGAGGGACACGCCGCGCCGGGCTGGTTTATCGGCGTCCGCCGCATGTTCGAACAAATGATCAAGGGCACGGCCTGGCGACACCAGTAGCATGATTCCCGGATAGATTGGTTCACGGATAACAATAAAGCGCATTCGAGGTTCGTTGCACACCGGTCCGCCCGCAGGCGCGCGGACAAGGAGTTGGCATGAAGATCGTGGTAGCTCTCGTTCTGCTCGTGATCATCTCGCTGGTCTTTCACTGGTTGAGTCCATGGTGGATGACGCCGATTGCGTCGAACTGGGGCACGATCGACACCACCATTGACGTGACGTTATGGATCACAGGCTTCGTCTTTGTCGCCGTCAACCTGTTCATGGCCTGGGCCATCTTTCGCTACAGGCACGACCCTTCCCGCCGCGCGCACTACGAGCCGGAAAACAAAAAACTCGAAACCTGGCTCACCGTCATCACCACCGTGGGCGTCGCCGCGATGCTGGCACCCGGCCTCATCGTGTGGGCGGATTTTGTCGAGGTACCGGAAGGCGCCGACGAAGTGGAAGTCGTCGGCACGCAGTGGCAGTGGAGTTATCGCTTTCCCGGCGCCGATGGCGTGCTGGGTGAAGTCGATTCGCGTTTCGTGGGCGAGGACAATCCATTCGGCATGAGCCCGGGCGATCCGGCCGGCACTGACGATGTGCTGGTGAGCAGCAACGAACTGCACCTGCCCATCGACCGCCCGGTGAAACTGCTGCTGCGCTCCAAGGACGTACTGCACAACTTCGCCGTGCCGCAATTTCGCGTAAAAATGGACCTCGTGCCCGGCCTGGTGACATACGTCTGGCTGACGCCGACCGTTACTGGCAAGTTCGACATACTCTGCATGGAGTTGTGCGGTATCGCGCACTACACGATGCGCGGTTACGTCGTCGTCGATCAGCAACCGGACTTTGATCGCTGGCTGGCGCAACAACCGACGTGGGCCGACATGCAGGCGATACCCGCTGGCGATCCGGTCGCCGGCAGAGCCAGTTATGCCACCTGCGCCGCCTGCCATGGGCAGCAGGGCGAAGGCAACATGGCGATGAATGCACCCGCTCTTGCGGTGCTGCCTGACTGGTACATCACGCGCCAGCTGGAGCATTTCAAGCACGGCATTCGCGGCGCCAGCGAGGCCGACGAATTTGGCCGCCAGATGGCGCCGATGGCCAATATGTTGTCCGATGCTACCGCCATCCGCAATGTCACTGCGTTCATCGCGACACTGGAACCCAACTCGCCCACTGCCACCCTTGACGGCGACCCGCAAAAAGGCGCGGCGTATTACACCACCTGCGGCGCCTGCCATGGCGCACAGGCACAGGGCAACTACGCGCTGCAGGCGCCGCGCCTCGCTGGACAGGATGACTGGTACCTGAAACGGCAGTTGGAAAACTTCCGCCTCGGTGTGCGCGGTGCACACGATGGCGATACCTATGGCCACCAGATGGTGTTGATGGCGCGCTCACTGCAGAACGAGCAATCCGTGAATGATTTACTGGCATACCTGAACACGTTGTAACGCAAACCGCAAAGAGGGCACGCACCAGGACAACGAGGGTAGACAAGATGCAAAACGTGGCAATAGCCGACCAACCCGACCACCTCCACGATCCGCAGACGTTCATTACCAAATACGTCTACAGCCAGGATCACAAGGTCATTGCCATCCAGTACGGCCTCACTGCGGTGTTTGTCGGACTGATCGCACTGGTGCTGTCCGGATTGATGCGGCTGCAACTGGGGTTTCCCGATACTTTTGATTTCATCGACCCCAGCGCCTACCTGCAATTCGTCACGATGCACGGCATGATCATGGTGATCTACCTGCTGACCGCACTGTTGCTAGGCGGCTTCGGCAACTACCTGATCCCGCTGATGGTGGGCGCCAGGGACATGGTCTTCCCCTTCATGAACATGCTCAGCTACTGGTTTTACCTGCTGTCGGTGATCGTGCTGCTGGCGAGCTTTTTCGTACCGGGCGGACCCACCGGCGCGGGTTGGACGCTGTATCCCCCGCAGGCGATCCTGGGCGGCACGCCAGGTTATGACTGGGGCATCATCCTGATGCTGGCGTCACTGGCGATATTTATTGTTGCCTTCACCATGGGCGGATTGAACTACGTCACCACGGTGTTGCAGGCACGCACCCACGGCATGACCCTGATGCGCATGCCGCTCACCATCTGGGGCATTTTCACGGCGACGGTACTCGGCCTACTGGCGTTTCCGGCGCTGCTGGTGAGTGCGATCATGATGATGCTCGACAAAACGCTGGGCACGAGTTTCTTCATGCCGGCGCTGGTGTCACTCGGCGAGAACCTGGACTACTCCGGCGGCAGCCCGGTGTTGTTCCAGCACCTGTTCTGGTTCTTCGGCCATCCCGAGGTGTACATCGTCGCCCTGCCGGCATTCGGCATGGTGTCCGACGTGCTGGCCACGCATGCGCGCAAGAATATCTTCGGCTACCGCATGATGGTGTGGGCGATCGTCGGCATCGGCGGCCTCAGCTTTTTCGTGTGGGCGCACCACATGTATGTCAGCGGGATGGATCCGAAATTCGGCTTTTTCTTTGCCACCACGACACTGATCATTGCGGTGCCGACCGCCATCAAAGTCTACAACTGGATACTCACGCTGTATCGCGGCAACATCCATCTCACCGTGCCGATGCTGTTCGCGATCGGCTTTATCTTCACCTTTACCCACGGAGGACTGACGGGCCTGTTCCTGGGCAATGTCACTGTGGACCTGCCGCTGTCTGACACGTACTTCGTTGTCGCGCATTTTCACATGGTGATGGGCGTGTCGCCGATCATGGTGCTGTTTGCCGCGATCTACCACTGGTACCCGCTGATGACGGGGAGAATGTTCAACGAGCGCCTCGGCAAGATCCATTTCTGGTTCACTTTCCTTGGCACCTATGCGATCTACCTGCCGATGCACTACCTGGGTTTCCTCGGCGTGCCGCGACGCTATTTCGCGATGGGTTCCACCGATTTCATACCGGAATCGGCGCAGTCGCTGAATGCCAGCATCACGATTTCAGCGCTGATCGTGGGCTTAAGCCAGCTGATCTTCCTGTACAACGTGTTCTGGAGCCTGCGCCACGGCAAACCGGCAGGCCACAATCCCTGGGGCGCCACCAGCCTGGAATGGCAAACACCCGATGTCCCGCCGCGCCACGGCAACTGGGGCCACGACCTGCCGAAAGTGTACCGCTGGGCGTATGACTATAGCGTTCCCGGCGCGAAGGACGACTTCATTCCACAGAACCACCCCATCAGCGCGTTCGAGCAAACTGCTGACCAACATGAGGGGCACAAGTGATGAATATCCTGAGGACCTTGCGCGATAAACCCTGGTTGCATCCGACCGCCGCCGCCACGGCAGCGCAGTATCCTGGCCCGGATACCACCGCGGCGATGCGCATCCTGCTGCGCTTTATCCTGGCGATTGTCGGCGTGCTTTTCTTCCTCTTCATCATCACCTTCCTGGCGCGCTCCCAGTACCCGGACTTCGAAGCGCTGGCCGGCCAACCCTGGCAGCCCTTCACCGATCCGTCGCGCCTGTGGTTCAACACCGCCCTGCTTGCCTGCGCCAGTCTTGCCATACAGTGCGGACTGGGTGGCACCCGTGCGGGCAAACTGAATGTCACCGTGGCGGGCATCAGTGCCGCCGTGTTCTTTACGATACTGTTCCTGGTTGCGCAGTTCGATCTGTGGATGCACCTGCAGTCCATGGGCTTCTACATTGCGGGCAGCCCCGCCGCCAGTTACTTCTACCTGCTGACAGCAATCCATGGTCTGCACCTGATAGGCGGACTTGTCGTGCTTTCCAACGTGGTCTTTCGCGTGTGGTACGACAACAACCCGCAATCCCTGACGGCGCCGCTGCGGTTGTGCACCACCTACTGGCATTTCCTGCTCGGCGTCTGGCTGGTGCTGTTCGCGCTGCTGACCAGCCGGCCGGAAACCATCAACGCACTCGCTGCAATGTGCGGATTCTGAGGGACCAGCACATGAGCATCCAGACAGACAGCAACAGCAGCTACACCGCGCCCGGCATCGACGGCATGGTTGAGGACTGGTCAGCGGACAAGCAGGCCTTCGACGTGCCCTGGGGCAAGTTGATGATGTGGATATTCCTGCTCAGCGACACCTTTATTTTCAGCATTTTCCTCACCGGCTACATGAACGTACGGCTGTCGCAGACCGACAACTGGCCCAATCCGAGCGAGGTTTTCGCGCTGGAAATTGCCGGTCATCACATGCCGCTGATCCTGATCGCAATCATGACTTTCGTGCTGATAACCAGCAGTGGCACGATGGCGATGGCGGTGAACTTCGCCTACAACCGCGACCGGCGTAGAACGGTCATCCTGATGGCCGCAACGGCGCTGCTGGGCGCATCGTTCGTCGGCATGCAGGCCTTTGAGTGGAGCAAACTGATATCAGAAGGCGTACGGCCCTGGGAAAATCCGTTTGGCGCGGCGCAATTCGGCTCGACGTTCTTCATGATCACCGGCTTCCACGGCATGCACGTCACGGCCGGGGTGATCTACCTGACGGTGATCGCGCGCCGGGTGGCGCGCGGCTATTACGAGGACAAGGGCTACGCCATCGTTGAAATTACCGGCCTGTACTGGCACTTCGTGGACCTGGTATGGGTGTTCATTTTTGCGTTCTTCTACCTGTGGTGAGGTGCAACCGTGAGTGAGACTGCCGGCCAACAACATCCCATCGGGATTTACCTGAAGATCTGGTTGCTGCTGTTCGTGTTGAGCACCTTTTCGTACCTGGTCGATTTCTTTCACGTCCAGGGCTATCTGCGCTGGACATTGATATTAATTTTCATGTTCCTGAAAGCGGGCTTGATCGTCGCCATCTTCATGCACGTGGCGTGGGAACGACTGGCACTGAAATACGTGCTGTTCGTACCGCTGTCGGCCATCGCGGTACTGATCGCACTGATGGCCATCGAGGGCGACTACACGTTCTTCACCCGGGAAATCTTCTTCGATCCATAGGTGTAAGGCGATTGTGAATATGTCTCCCCGCGCGCGCATGCTGGCGGGATTTCTGTTAGCCAATCTCAGCATTGTGCTGGTGGCTGCGACGGTGCTACTGAACCGGCCCGCAGCGCCGCCGCGCATACAAGGCGTGCTTCTGCCCCAGGCTCGCATGCTGCCGGAATTCCAACTGCTGGATCACCACAATCAGGTGTTTACCAACAAAGACCTGGCGGGGCGCTGGCATCTGGTGTCTTACGGCTTCACCACCTGTCCGGACGTATGCCCCACTACCCTGTCGCAATTGGCCGCGGTAAGCCGTGAATTGAGAGCGCAAGGGCACACCGAGCTGGCTGTACTCTTTTATACCGTCGATCATCGTCGCGATACGGTGGCGCAAATGGCGTCGTATGTACCCTTCTTCGATCCTGAATTTACCGGTCTCACGCACGAGGACAACAACGATCAGCACCGTCCGTTTGAACGGGGTCTGGGTATTGTCGCGCAGCTACTGCCAGTGGAAGGGTCAGACCTCAAGCCAGCGGACAACGAATACCAGGTCGTGCACGGCGTTAAATTGTTCCTGCTCAACCCGCAGGGCGAACTACAGGCCATACTGGAACCCGACGACAATTTTTCCGCGGAACACACCTTCGATCCCGCGACCATCGTGCGCGACTATCTGGCGATTCGCAGCTATCTGGACTAACGCTTCAGTGGCCGCGCGTGTCGCCACGGCACCTCGCGCCCGGAGCAAGCCCTGGCTCCTGCTGTTTTTTCTCCCGCTTCTTGCCCTGCCGATGGCGGCATACCATAATCCAGCGAGGTAATCGCGAACGCACGCGTCCGCTGGATTGCGGTTGTTTACATTTCAATCGGCACATGGAACCTTGCGCAACCGGTCAACTGCAACGAATAACGGCAATCTCTGGAGAACGCGGATGGAATACGACCCTGAAGTACACAGTATCGAGTGTCCCAAGTGTGGCCACGGCATGGAAGAGGTTGCTTACGGGAGCGAGGTATTGATTGACCGTTGCACCAACTGCCAGGGCCTGTGGTTTGACCAGGGCGAAGCGGACTTGCTGAAGGGCAAGTGGATGGGCGAGGCCCTGGATACTGGCAAGGCCAGCAAAGGCAAAAAATGGAATGACGTGGAAGATGTCGATTGCCCGCGCTGCGGACAGCGGATGGAGAAGGCCTCCGACCCGGACCAGCCCCATATCTGGTATGAAGTCTGCACCGATCACGGCATGTTCATGGATGCCGGCGAGTTCTCGGATTTCAAACACGAAACCCTATCTGACTGGTTCCGCAGCCTGATCAAGGGCTTACGCAAATAGGGGCGTAACAGCCCCGAAGCAGATAAGGCCAGCGCCTGCGCGACTGGCCTTTTTTTCACTCTTCTTGTTACCACTTATAGCCAAGTCGAAGGTTATAAGTCTGGTCCATGTCGTCGACATTCTCCACCGCACCGGAATCGTACTCGAACAACACCTCAGCTGCCGCCTCAATGCTCCATATCAGGGGGTAAGACAACCCGAAGGTCGAGTTGACGATAACATCCGAGGTATCCTCCAGGTTCCAGATACCATCCTGTTTAAAATACAGCGACGAATCCCCGCCGAGGTAGTCGCTGGAGGCGTGCAGGTGCCAGTTGCTGGCACCGTACTCGTCGTCGTCGGCAATGTTGTACTCTTCGGTAACATAGGAGAAGCCCAGTTCCCCTTTCAGGGAGAAAACCGGCTTATCGCAAAACTGGCGACCCAGGTAGGGGCCTATCAGGTAGCGAATATCGAGGTCCTGAAACTTGTCGCTCTCCGCCTGAACGAGCACACCCACGTAATTCGGGTCTTCGAGGAAGTAATCATACTTTCCGCTTACCTGCCAGTTATCCGCGGTTTTGGTGCCATCGGCCTCGTCCGTTTCACCATTCGCTTGCAACCTGTAACGATCCCACTTGCTGCGCCACTGCGATTCAAGTTTGTAATTCAGGTCATTGGTGTCCGTATTTCCACGCTGCCGGGACAACGCAAAGCCGAGGTTGCCGGTCCACTTATAGCCCTCGCCTAACTCCCAGGGCTCGGGGTTGACCACGAGCAAGTCCTCCAGCGGAAATGTCTCCTCGCCTTCAGCTATAACCAGTTGCTCCTCTTGTATCACGAGGGTCGAATCGCGCTTCACGGATTCGTCGGTCATCAGTATCACGACCGGATCTGCTGTAGTAACGGATTTAACCTCCTTCATATCCACGTCAATCGTCCCGGCAAAATCCGTCTTGATGGTGACCACCCCATCCCTGGAGCCCTGGACTTCACCCAGTATTCGCGAACCATTTTTTAATAGAATCTCATCCTGCGCGGAGTCGCTTGCAGAGGCATGGGCGAACAGCGTGATGATGACGGCAAACAGTCCGACAAGCGGCCGCGATTTCAATCGATTGTGTAACGTCATGGTTTTCACCTTTTTGCTTTTTGATTTTCTCTGAAAATTTCAGGTTTGCGGTTTTCCGTCGCCAGTATAAGGACGAAGCGTTATATTGGAAGTCGCGCATGGCAATTCCAGGCCAATGTCCCGGCCTGCCGCGCATGCACATAGCCTCAGGCGAACCCCGACTGCTAGACTTGCCGACTATTCCCCGGGAGCACAACGTGAGCAACGACGTGAGCAACGACGTGAACAACAACGTGAGCAACGCTGTAAACAACTACGACTACGACCTGTTGGTCATTGGCGCCGGTTCAGGCGGCGTGCGGGCGGCGCGCATGGCAGCGGGTTTTGGCGCCAGGGTCGCAATCGTGGAGAACCGCTACATGGGCGGCACCTGCGTCAACGTCGGCTGCGTCCCCAAGAAGCTGTATGTGTATGCCGCCGAGTATGGCAAGGGCTTCAAGGATGCGCGCGGCTTTGGCTGGCGCACCGACTGGCATAACGACAAACCGCGCTTCGACTGGGCGACGCTGCGCGACAACAAGAAAACCGAGATTTCGCGCCTGAACGCCATTTATCGCAGGATGCTGGACGGGGCGGGCGCGCAGGTCTTCGACGGGCACGCCCGCATTATCGATGCCCACACGGTGGCGATAGGCGGCGCTCGGTACAGCGCGGAAAAGTTGCTGATCGCGACCGGCGGCTGGCCCCATATTCCCGATTTTCCCGGCAGTGAGTACGCCCTTACCTCCAATGAAATTTTCGATCTGGATCACTTCCCCGAGCGCCTGGTGATTGTCGGCGGCGGCTACATCGCGGTGGAGTTTGCCGGCATCTTCAATGGTCTTGGCGCGCACACGACGCAACTGTATCGCGGCCCATTGTTCTTGCGCGGGTTCGACGCCGACGTGCGCGCGCACGCGGCCCAGGAGATCGCCAGGAGCGGCGTGGACCTGCGCTTTGAGGTCAATGTCGAATCGATCAGGCCGGGCAAGGGCGGCCTGCACCTGACGTTAACGGACGGCACCACGCTGCAGGCGGACGCGGTGCTCTATGCCACGGGACGCAAACCCAACCTTGAGGGCCTGGGCCTGGAGAACGTGGACGTGCGCCTGAACCAGCACGGCGCCATTGAGGTTGACGAACAGTATCGCACCAGCGAACCCAGCATCTTTGCGCTGGGGGATGTTACCGGCGGCCTTGAATTGACTCCGGTGGCTTTGGCCGAAGGCATGGCGTTTGCCCGGCGGCAGTTTGGCGCCCTGGAGCAGGCGGTGGATTACGACTTCATACCCACCGCCGTATTCTGCCAGCCCAACATCGGCACTGTCGGCTTCACCGAAGAGGCGGCGCGCGAGCGATTCAAGGACATCACGCTGTTCAAAACTACCTTCCGGGCGTTGAAGCACACGCTCAGCGGGCGCGATGAAAAGACCTTCATGAAACTGATCGTGGATACCGCGACAGACCGCGTGGTCGGAGTACATATGGTCGGTGCCGACGCAGGAGAAATCATACAGGGCATCGCAATCGCGCTGCGCGCCGGCGCCACCAAGGCGATGTTCGACTCCACCATTGGCATCCATCCCACCACCGCCGAGGAATTCGTCACCCTGCGCGAGCCCTGGCGCGGGGACTGAGGATGGAACTCGAACTGTGGCAGATGGCCCTGCTCGTTGCCGTCGGGATTGCCAGTGGATTCCTGAACGTGGTCGCCGGCGGCGGTGGACGTGCGCTGTTCCAGGCGCGGTGATCGGCGCCTTTCTCGGCGTCAACCTCGAAGGCGTGTGGTTCAATCGCTCGCTGGCGCTGATCATGCTGGGCGTCATGCTGATCATGCACTTCGACCGCAAAGGCGGGGCGAGCAAGATCGGCCACCAGCCCACACGGCGGCAGTTGCTGCACGGCCATTTGCTGATGATCGGCGTCGGCTTCTGGGGCGGTTTTATACAGCTGGGCGTGGGCTTCATCATCATGCCGGTGCTGAACCGGGTCATGGGGCTCGACCTGGTCAGGACCAACATGCACAAGGTGTTCATCGTCGCGATCTATACGGTCGTGGCGCTGCTGGTGTTCGCCAGCCAACTGGAACTGTTCTGGATCGTCGGCCTGATTCTGGCCGTCGGCAACGCGATCGGCGGCTACCTGGGCGCGCATTTCTCGATAAACAAGGGCGAGCGCATGATTCGCCTGGTGCTGAACCTGGTGCTGGTTGTTTTTGTTATTAAGCTACTATTCGATTTCTAGCGCGGCGCTCACCCGGTGCTATACCATGCCCTTATCTTGCGCGACTGGCGCGCGACCATCCCGTAACGACTGCCGGCCGTATGATTGAAGTTCAATCCCTGACCCGCCTTTACGGCAGCACTGTTGCCGTGAAAAACGTGTCGTTCACGATCAACAATCATGAGATTGTCGGCCTGCTCGGCCACAACGGCGCGGGCAAAACCACCATCATGCGCATGCTAAGCGGCTACCTGGAGCCCAGCGACGGCAGCATATTGATTGACGGCGTAAACCCGGCCGGTGACTCCCGGGCGGTGCAGCAGCACCTCGGTTATCTGCCGGAAAACCTGCCGATCTACCCGCAGATGATGGTTGCCGACTACCTGGATTACGTCGCCACGCTGAAGGGCATTCCCGCGCCGCGCCGCATGGCCGCCGTGCGTGAAGCGCTGCTCGCCACTGACCTCGCGGCGCAAGCACTGGCGCCCATCCACATTCTGTCGCGTGGCTTCCGGCAGCGCGTGGGTGTCGCCCAGGCGATTCTGGGACAACCCCGGTTGCTGATCCTGGATGAGCCTACGAACGGCCTCGACCCGCACCAGACCGAGCACATGCGGCGCCTGATCAAGCGACTGGCGCGCCACACCACCATCATTCTTTCCACGCACATCATGCAGGAAGTGGACGCCGTCTGTGATCGCGTGCTGATGCTGCGCGATGGCCGCCTGGCCCTGGACCAGGGGCTGGCCGAACTGCATGACACCAAGGCGCTGTCGCTGCGCACCAGCATGACCGAGCAGCCGCTGGCGTCCTACCTGCAGCGCCTGCCGCAGGTCGCCGCGCTGGAAGACACGGGCACCGACGGCGGGTGCATGCACTTCAACCTCTACCTGCACCCCAATGTCGACCCGGATACCGCGGCAAACAATATCGCGCAATGCGTCGTGAAGGCGGGCGCCAAGCTGTTCCAGTTGCAGGTCATCACGCGCGACCTGGAGTCGGTGTTTCGCGAGGTAAACGGCTATGGCGACTAATTCGGTCACCCGCCGCGTCGCGCAGAAGGAAGTCCGGCTGTTTTTCGCGTCACCGGTGGCGTGGCTGTTCCTGGCGACCTTTGCGGCGGCGACCGGGTTCCTGTTTTTTTGGGTGGAGTCGTTTTTCGCGCGCAATATCGCCGATGTGCGCCCGCTGTTTGAATGGCTGCCGGTCGTGTTGATCTTCCTGTGCGCGAGCCTGACGATGCGCATGTGGAGCGAGGAACGGCAGAGCGGCACGCTGGAACACGTGCTGACGCAACCGGTCGGACCGTGGCACTTCGTCATCGGCAAGTTCTGGGCATGCATCACGCTGCTGCTGCTGGCGCTGGCCAGTACGCTGCCGCTGCCCATCACCGTGGCGTTGATCGCAAACCTGGACTGGGGGCCGGTGCTGGGCGGCTACCTGGCGTCCATACTGCTCGGCGCCTCTTACCTCGCCATCGGGCTGTTCGTATCGGCCCGCACCGACAATCCCATCGTCAGCCTGATTGGCACCGTGGTGCTGTGCTCGTTGCTCTACCTGCTCGGCAGCGCGACCTTCACGGGATTTTTTGACGACAGGACCGGTGAGACACTGCGCCTGCTCGGCAGTGGTGCGCGCTTCGAGAGCATCAATCGCGGCATCATCGACCTGCGCGACCTGCTCTACTATGCCAGCCTGACCGTCGCGTTCCTCGCGCTGAACGTGTTTGCGCTGGAGCGCGAGCGCTGGGCGCGGCGGGCCGCAACGCCACGCCAACGCAACTGGCGCATCGGCATCGCGCTGTTGTTGCTGAACCTGCTGTTGGTGAATATCTGGCTGGCACCGTTCTCGGCATTGCGCGTCGACATCACCGAGGGAAAATTGTTTTCCATTTCCCAACCGACGCGGAATTTCCTCAACGAGTTGGATGAGCCGCTGCTGATACGCGGCTATTTCAGCGGCCAGACGCATGCCCTGCTGGCACCCCTGCTGCCGCAGTTGCGCGACCTGCTGCACGAGTATGAGGTCGCCGGCAACGGCAAGGTCCACGTCGAGTTTGTCGATCCCGCCGACGATCCGGAACTCGAAGAGGAGGCAAACAGTCGCTACGGCATCACCGCCACGCCGTTCCAGATCGCCGACAGGCACCAGACGTCGCTGGTCAATGCGTATTTCAACGTGCTGGTCGCGTACGGCAGTGAGCATACGTCGCTGGGATTTGCCGACCTGATCGAAGTGCGCGCCTCGCCGCACGCCACCGCCGAAGTGAAGCTGCGCAATCCGGAATACGACATTACCCACGCGATCAAGAAGGTCCTGTTTGATTACCGCTCGGGCGGCAACCTGTTCGACGGCATCAGCGAACCCGTGGAGCTGATCGCCTATGTGTCCGCCGATGAGCGGCTGCCGCCAGTGGTGAAAGCGTACCGGGACGCCATCCTGCAGCAACTGGAACTGGCGCAGCAGCACTCCGACGGCAAATTCAGCTTTCGCTTCATTGAACCGGAGGCGCGCGGCGGCGCGGTAGCCGAGCAGATTGGCAAACAATGGGGCGTCAAGCCCATGAGCGCCTCAGCAGATAGCGCTGATACGTTCTACTTCTACCTCACTCTGGCGGATTCGCAACAGGTGGTAGAGGTGCCGACAGACGACTTCAATGTGGCGTCATTCCGCTTGCTGCTGGATGCCGGCCTGAAGCGGTTTGCGCCCGGGCTGACCAAGATCGTTGCGCTGTCGCTGCCCAAATCGGAGCCGCTGCCCGCGCAATTCAAGTCCGCCGGGGCAACGTTCGAGAATCTGGAGCGCGCCGTCACACGCGATTACAGCGTGCGCCTGGAAGACCTGTCAGATGGCAGCGTGACTCCCGAGGCGGATATCCTGGCCGTGGTTGCCCCACACAAGCTCGACGAAAGGGCCATCTTCGCGATCGACCAGTTCCTGATGCGCGGCGGCACCGTGGTGCTGGCAACATCACCGTTTACCGTGGATGCAAGCAGCAGTGAATTGCGCCTGAAGGCGCGCGATAGCGGCCTGCGGCAATGGCTGGCGCACAACGGCCTGAAGATTGAGCCCACGCTGGTGCTGGATACGCAAAACGCGAGCTTCCGTGCGCCGGTTGCGCGCGCGTCCGGCGACTACGAATTCCGCGACATACAACTGGTCGATTACCCGTACTTCATCGACCTGCGCCCCCCGGGATTAGCGCCCGATCACGCGGTGACGGAAAACCTGCCACAAGTCACCATGGCCTGGGCGTCGCCGATTACGCTCACCCGCGACCACGGACGGCGGATTTCCGTGCTGCTGCAAAGTTCCAGCGACGCGTGGCTGCGCAACAGCAAGAATGTCATGCCCAGTGTCGATGACGCGGGAAAGGGTAATTTGCAGCCGCCAGCGGCCGGCGACAGCCCGACACGCTACGGACCACTGCGAGCTGCGCGGAATCTGGCGGTAGTGATGCAGGGACGATTCACCTCATTTTTCACAGGCGATGATCCGCCACGAAGCGGCGCTGGCAATGATGGGGATGCGGCATCACCTTCGGCTGCGCCGGCGACACCACGCGGCATGCTTCAGCGCTCACCGGAGTCCGCGCGAATCGTGCTGTTCTCCTCCAATGACTTCATGGAAGACAAAGTGCTGGGCAGCCTTGTCGCGGCCAGCGGCACGCAGTACCTGGGGCCACTGGATCTGTTCAAGAACACGCTGGACTGGGCCCTGCAGGACGAGCAGTTGCTGGAAATCCGCGCACGCGCCCACTTCAATCGCACGCTGCCGCCGATGGAGCGCCACGCGCAACTGCTGATCGAGTATTTCAACTACGGCCTGTCATTGCTGTGGCTGCTGCTGCTCGCGCTGGCCGCCTGGTTGCTGCGCACCCTGCGGCGGCGGCACTACGCCAAAGGCCTGGCCCTGTGAATCGCTGGGTGACAGCGCTTTTCCTCGTGCTGCTGATACAGTGCGGCATTGTCGCCGCCGTGTTCTGGCCCCAACAGTTGCCGCAGCAACAATCCGCAACCCGGACGTTTGCACCCTTCCCGGTCAACGCGATAGATGAGTTGCACATCAGCGACGAATTCGACAACGAGGCGGTGCTGATTCGCTCCGGCGAGCAGTGGCTGCTGCCGGATCTGGAAAACTTGCCCGCTGATGCGGCCAGGGTCGACGCCCTGCTGCATGACCTGACGACCCAGTCGGGCATCTGGCCCATTGCCCAATCCTCGGCGGCGCGCCAGCGCTTCCAGGTTGCCGACTATTACTACCAGAAGCGCCTGACGCTGCTGTCCAGTGGCGAGGAACTGGGCACACTGTATCTTGGTACCTCGCCGGGGTTTCGCAAAGTACATGCGCGCAACGCGAAGCAGGACGAAATCTACAGCATCGCCTTCAACACCTTCGAGATTCCCGCCGTCAATGACGGCTGGCTGGACACGCGCTTGTTGCAGGTGCGCACGCCACTGCGTATCGACACGGACCTGTACAACCTCTATTTTGAAAATGGGCGCTGGATGTCAGCGACAGGCGGCACACCCGACGAGGTGGAACTCAGCACTGTGATATCAGCATTGCGAGACCTGCAGGTCGTCGGTGTGGCCGGTGAAGACCTGCAGCGTGAATTGTCGGCAGTCGAAGCAGACCTTGTTATTACAGTGCAAAGCCTGGCGGGCGATACGACGCTGGAAATCGTGACCCGCTCCGGCGAGTATTTCATTCATAGCAGCGAGTTCCCACTGTTCTTTACCTGTGCAGCGGATTGCGAGCGGCTAACAGGTGTGGATGCTGGCCGCATATCAGGTGAAGATGACGGCAGCGACGACTGACACAGCGATACATCACAGGAACCAGGGTTTATGGATTGGGATACCGCAGTAAAGGAATTTATCACGCTGTGGGTCGTTATCGACCCCATCGGGACCATCCCGGTGTTTCTGGCGGTAACGGCTGGCCTCAGCGCCGCGCAGCAAAAAATGATCGCGTTGCGGGCCACCCTGGCTGCCGGCCTGATCCTGCTGTTCTTTATCATCGGCGGGCAGATGCTGATGGAGGGGCTCAACATTCACCTCGAGGCGTTCCAGATAGCGGGCGGCATCGTGCTCTTCATCTTCGCCACGACAATGATCTTCGGGGACGGCAAACCGGCGACGGACCAACGGCTGTTCGATGGCGATGTCAGCCACCTCGCGGTATTCCCGTTGGCAATACCATCGCTTGCGTCACCCGGGGCGATGCTGTCGGTGGTGATGCTCACGGACAATCACCGCTATTCGATTGAGCAGCAGATGATCACGGCGGCGATCATGCTCGCCGTGCTGCTGTGCTCCGTGGTGCTGCTGCTATTGGCCACACCCATCCAGCGTGCCATAGGCATCGCCGGTGCCAACATCATCAGCCGGGTAATGGGGCTTATCCTGGCATCGGTTGCCGTCGACAATATCCTGCACGGGCTTCAGGGTTATCTGAAGCTGGGTTGATGATTGGCGCACCGCGTTTTTGCGTGTCCAGGCTGAGCTGCTGCGTGGATGACGTTTTTCATGACCCCACTCACCGTTTGGCATCCGCTTCCATGACCGGCTTGTAGTCCCAATCCCGCACGCCCTGCAGGATCAGGTCGATATCGTCGTCCGGCACGGCCAGCATCTTCAGCGCCGTCGCGCCGAGGCGCAGGCTCGCCTCGATCGCCTCCGGGTAGGCGTGCGTGGCGCCGGCGGCGAGCAGGCGCGCGCTCGATTCAAGATCCCGCGCCCGCGCGATGACCGGCACGTGCGGGCAGTAGTTGGCCAGCACCGAGACCGCGGTCAACGCGGCGGCGGAATCGTCCACGGTGATGATGACGAGGGCGGCGCGCTCGGCACGCACGGAGGCCAGCAATTCCGCGTCGGCGATATCGCCGTACACAACCTGGTGGCCGTCGGCGCGCCCCTGCGCTACCCTGCCTGGGTCGCTATCGAAGGCGATAAACGGCACCCCGCGCTCATGCAGCAACACGGCCAGGGTGTGGCCCACTCTCCCGTAACCTCCTATCAGCACGAGCTGCTCCGGCAGACCCGGCGACAGGTCGGACACATACTGCGCATCGCTGTCCCGCTGTCCAGCCAGCCGCGTGGCGATCGCGTGGTTGAAGCGAATCAGTATCGAGCCCGCGATCAACGAGAAGAACACGGAGGTCAGCGCGATCTGGCCCAATTGCGTGTCGATGACATTCGCATCGAGCGCGATCGCAATCAGCGCGAACCCGAATTCACCGCCCACCGCCACCAGCAGCGCCACGCGCCACGCCGCCAGCGCATCGATGCCACTCCTGCGCACGATCACCACGACGATCAGGATTTTGCTCAGCAGCAGGAGCAACATGCCCAGCAGCGACCAGTGCCAAATCTGCGGAATGCTCGCGGGATCGAACAACATGCCGATGCCGATGAAAAACAGCCCCAGCAGTACGTCGCGAAATGGCCGTATCGTGGATTCCACCTGATGGCGGAACTCGGTCTCGCCCAGCATCATGCCGGCGAGGAATGCTCCGAAGGCCAGTGACAGGCCAAACCGGCTGGACGACCACGCAGCCAGCAGCGCGACCAACAGCACGGTCAACGTGAACAGTTCAGCGGAGCGGCGCCGGGTGACCAGACGAAACAACGGATACAGCAACCAGCGCCCGGCAAACACCACCAGCACGAAGGCGATGACGGCTTTCACAATGGCCCATCCCACCGCGCCGGCCAGCACGTCGGCGCCAACCGCCATGCCCAAGCACCGGAATAACCACCAGAAAGGGAACCGCCGTGACATCCTGGAAAACGGACATCGCGAGCCCAAGCCTGCCGGGGGGGCTCGCGTCCTCGCCCTGCTCGGTTAGCTGGCTGCCGATGATGGTGGAAGACGATTGCGCAAACACCGCCCCGAATACAAACGCGGCGGCGGCATTCAACCCGGCCAGCCACGCCACCACCGCCACGACGAGGGTCGTGAGCACCACCTGCGCCGTGCCGAGGCCGAGCACCTGGTGCCGCAAAGCATGTAGCTGAGGCAACGAGAAGTTGAGACCAATCGTGAACAGCAGGAACACGACACCGAATTCCGCCAGCGCCTCGAATTCCGTCACGTGCACGGTGGGCCCAATCGTATGGGGTCCGAGAATAACGCCCACCAGCAAATACCCGAGACTGGTCGGGATATGGAACTGCCGAAACGCGACCACCACCGCGACCGCCACGCCAAGCAGCAACACAATTTGCGCAAGATGTTCCATCACACTCCAGGTTCCAACAGCGCGGATAACGCCAAGGACAACAACTGTTTTCGACAGTGCACTGGACGATGCGGTATCGAACGCCGTTTTCACGGCGAAGTTTGGCGACTTTGATTAGGTATGCAGAACTGGTTGAGCGCTCGCCGCACCGGTTCCATGGGATTACCACAGGAAGGAGTCTCACATGCCCAAGCAAGCCCTCACTGTCGCCGGACGCAAACTGACTCTCGACGCAAGACCGGACAGGCTGGATCTACGTGACTTCATGTTCAAGCCGCGCCCCCTGCCGTTACCAGAGGTATACCCAGCGCGGAATCGTTACGCAACATCTGGCGAAATACCGCGACCTGATCGGGGGCGAGGGGCCGCCGGAGGCCTGGCGGCCGTCGTCAACTACCAGCTATGGCTCCGGGACAAGATGCCGGCCGATTCCGGACGCAAGGTCAGCCCTTTCATGCTGTATCAACTGGCGCGTTTTTATGACGAATGGCCGGGGGAAGAATATGAGGGTTCGAGTTGTCGCGGTGCCCTGAAGGGTTGGCACAAGCACGGCGTTTGCCTGGACGATTTCTGGCCTGCCCCCAATTCCCGTCCCGAAGCCGGCTGGGATACGAATGCGGTGAAGCAGCCGCTGGGCGTGTACTACCGTATCGACATCCGTTCCGTGGTCGACATGCAGGCCGGAGAAACCAGCGCCATCTATGTCTCCGCAAACGTCCAAATGGACCTGGGGAGCAGTAATCCCAAGCAGATAACGCACCAGACTCTGCCCATCATCAAGAGCGCGGCAATCCGGCGGCCATGTGGTCGCGCGATTCATCGTGCAAACTGGGGACCGAAATGGGGAGCGAGTGGATTTGCGATGCTGCCGTACGCGGATTGGGTCAGTAATGGCAGCGATGCCTGGACCGTGGCTATCGGCGTGCCGCTGGAGCAGGTAATGCCAAATCCGTGCTGTCGCGTTCCCTGCGTATGCCAAGTTCCGCGCCCTCCACGACCTTCAAAAGCCTGCTCACCAAAGACAAGGACAGCGGCGGCAAGGGCTGGAGCAAGGAAGTCGCCTATGAACACTCACTCGTGACCGGCAATGACGGGCGCGTGATCAATCGACTGCCGCATATTCCCAATGCGCAAGATGCCGTGCACTTCATCTGCATGACAAACCTGCACAGTGGCTTGGCAAACAACAAAAGCAGCATCGCAAGGTGCTGGTTTACGCGCATGGCGGCTTGAACTCGGAGGACGCTTCCATTGAGCGCAACCAGGTATTGGGCAAGGTATTTGCCGACAACACCGTGTACCCGCTGTTCACCACCTGGAAGAGTGGCCCGGTGGAACCATCGCCAACATACTCAGCGATCCAAGGTCCTTGGCGGACTCAACGCCCTCCACCGGTAGCGGATCTGGAACCTACCGATCGCCTGTTGGAGAGCGCCTGCCGTCATCTGCTGGTAAAAGCCATGGACAGAAATGAAGGAAAACGTGGCACGCGGACAGCAGAGCGGACACGGTACCAGGCATTGCCCAAGCTCTGACTACAGTTGAATCATGGTGCCGAAATTACCTGGTCGGGCACTCTGCCGGCTCGTTCGTCTGCGGTCGCCTGCTGCAGGAACTGGCCGCCTCGGCGCCACGGCGAGCAGTTGTACGCTCTATGCACCGGCGTGTGATGCCGCCTTCGCGAATGCCTTCTTCGTCCCTGCCTGTAACCAGGGTGTTCTGCCGCCGAGCAAATTCCATATCCACCTGCTATCGGATGAGCGGGAAAACGACGACACCGTCGGCGGGGTCTACCGCAAATCGTTGCGGTCAGCCGGGCGTTGGAGGCAGAGCATAAGGTGCCACTTATCGGCAGGCACAATGCGTTCAAACCCGGCAAGAGCAATGATCGCACCTGGCATGGTTCCACACTGGGCGAGGTGAAAGCCTGGCAGAAATTCTGGAAGCAGCAGCCCGACGCCAACCTGCGCGTGCTGGACGCGAAGAAGGTGGAGAAGGTCAAGCATCTCGATTTCATCGCGGCTGCTTTGAAACAGCACGACGGTCGGGCTATGTTGCTCGTGTTACAGGACGCAAAAAGCTGGAAGCGCCGGTTACAGATTCGAGCTGTGGATCGGGGGCCTGCGCAGCCCGGAAAAACCAGGGTAGATTATTCCACATTGCCACTAACTCCAGCGCTGTCGCGTCAGGAATGTTTACACGCGCGGTTATCACGCCCGTCGCACGAACAGCATAAGTGCATGAATCCAATTGATATTTTTTCTACTGGCATAGTCGCTGCGTATCTGGCCGCACGTTAACTATAAATAGCGAGTCTTGCCTGTATGCGTCACAACATCCTGCTGTCACTTGTCACTACAGTCGCCCTGTATTGTCTGTCACCGAACTCCCATGCTGGACTGCTGTTTGAGTCCGACGCCGCCAGCGCTACCGCCTATCGGGTGGCAGAGAGCAGCATAATGACGCGCTTTGAGGTCGCGGCGCCCTACACGCTCACGCAAATCGCCATCGAGATGGACTTGTTCGGCGATGGGGCCTTGAATTTTGTCATCTTCAACTCACTCACCGGGGACCTGTTGTTTCAATCAGGCTTGACCGCATTCGCCGATGACGGCATGCAGTTCAAACTCTCCGATGTGTTTTCCTTCGAACTGGAAACTGGCACCAGGTATGCACTCGGCGCGATGTCCAGCGCAAACTCATACCAGCCTTATGTGTTCATGGGCGGCAAGACCGTGGGCGATATCTCGTCTCTTGGCGGAAACCAGAATGCCATCGGACTGCTGGATCCCACCTTTCAGGACCCGCTCAACAGCACCGACGCCAGGGTACGACTCTATGGCAATGCCAGTGTCCCGACTCCCGCGACACTGGCACTGCTTGGACTGGGTCTTGCCGGGCTGGGCTGCTCTCGTCGCAGGCCCGGCTGAGCGAGCGACGATCATCGCGCTGCGCGTATTGCCCGGCGCGACGGAGGCCGGTGCACGCAATCTGATCTCGACTGGCGCAGCGACTTCCCACCTGGTGCATACATTCGGTGAAATCATCAATTCGCTGGCAGCAGAGGCCAAATCACTGATGGCTGCATCGATGTAGAGAAAAAACTCTGGGATCGCGCGTGGCCCGATGACCGGACATATGTATTGTGTTGGACCAACATCACACCTACTTTTGCTGTTTGTGGCGCAACAAATCATTGCGAGATAACCACCTCGTTGCCGATACAGTAGCCACCCATCAGCGCGCTAACACCTGGCGCCCCAACCGATGCTCGTTCATACCATCAACTGCGTAATATCGGCGTGATGCAAACCGCGCATAGACTCGTCTTCGCTATTATCGGATACAGAAAAGGCAAAGGAGCAGCGCCATTTCATTTATCTGTGCATCGGTATAGTTTTGTACAGCGCTGCACTGGAGATAGCGCAGGCATTCGCGACCTGCCGCCGACGGACTCGACAAATTGCAGCTGGATGGGGCTGCGAGCGCAAAGTGGCCCAGGAGATGGACATGGAATCACTCGAAGATTTAAGAAAAAGTATCGACAACATCGATAACGCAATTTTGGCAATGCTGGCTGAGCGCTTCAAAGTCACGAATCGGGTCGGGCACTACAAAGCCAGCCACAACCTTCCTGCCAGGGACATGGATCGTGAAGCGTTGCAACATGCTCGCATTCAAGAACTGTCGCGCCAGTATGGTCTCGACCCCCAATTGGCTTCTTCTATTCTTGATCAGGTTATAGCAAAGGTTGTTGCAAACCATGAACAAATCGCCAGGCCATGTTAACAACAGCAATACGAGACTCGCAGCCGCGGGACTTGCCGCGCCGTGGCGCGCTGTTGCGATGAGCGTCAATACGCATTTGTGTATGTGGCTGGGTCGAACGTTGCTTATTGCAAGTTTCTACATGGCTTTATACGGATGCGCATCAAATCATGACTTGAGAAATGATGGCTTCAATGCTTTTGGTGGTGGCATCAGCATTGTTGAAATCGAACCGGGAGAGTATTCGATCACCGCACAAACCAATTTTTCGCCAGTAGAAAACTTCTCCACAGCTCGCACCATGTGGAATGAGGCGGCGCAAAAAGCTTGCGCTCCGAACAGCTATGGCGAGATAGAAAGCCGAGAATACTCTTTCAAGCATGCGCCAGACTTCATAGTTATTCCTTATATAATTTCGGTTAAAACTGGAAGCATAAGGTGCGTGCTGGAACCCGTTAACACGTCAAGCAAGCGTGACGCCAGCAGAGCTGTCGCCCCTGCAGAAGGCTGAGGCACTTCCTATGAGCAACATCGAATCATGCAGCGACATTTCAGGCAGGGTCGCTCCTGTCGTCGATCGAAATCGTTGCGAAGGCAAGGAGGACTGCGTTGTCGTTTGCCCGTACAACGTTTTCGAAATCGGCACTTTATCGAAATCAGATCGGTCGGGGTTGACGGTGCTCGGTAAATTGAAAGCCTGGGCTCACGGCAATAGGCAGGCTTTCGTGGTAAATCCGGGAGCGTGTCACGCGTGTAAGCTATGCGTAGACATTTGCCCGGAAAATGCATTAACGCTGAGGCCCCGTTCCTCCTGACACCTCAACTGCGGCTGTTCCATTTCTCAATGAGTTGGAGGGAGTCCACGAGGCGGCTGTTTCGCCGAAAAGCCCGGCGACAACTCTGCACAATCCATTGATGCCGATTTTGCGGCGAATACGTCGGCGCATTCTGCGCAAGACCTGAGCCCCGGCAGATTGGGTGTAAATGGGTGCATTAATAGCACCGACCCATGAATGGGTATAATTAGGCGTAAATGGGTGTAAATGGGTATATTTTTGGTTTAGCATGGTTTCATGCTGAAAACCGACACCCTCCAGATCACCCCGGAAATCCTGAACCTCATCGCCAGGATCGACGAGTTCAAAGGCGCCTGGCGCGCGTTGGGCACGCTCGCGCCTGATCGCCTTTCAGCGCTGCGCCGCGTGGCCACCATCGAGAGCATCGGCTCCTCGACCCGCATCGAGGGCAGCAAGCTGTCCGACCGGGAGGTGGAGCGGCTGCTATCGAACCTGGAGATCGAGTCCTTCGCCACGCGCGACGAGCAGGAGGTTGCGGGCTATGCCGAGCTGATGGACCTGGTGTGCTCATCGTGGCAGGACATCCCGTTCACCGAAAACCACATCCGGCAACTGCATCAGATTTTGTTGCGCTACAGCGAGAAGGACACCCGGCATCGCGGCAACTACAAGACCAACTCGAACAGTGTCGCCGCCTTCGACGAAATCGGCACGCAGATTGGCATCGTGTTTCAGACGGCGTCGCCCTTCGACACACCCCGACTGATGACGGAGCTGGTGACCTGGGTGACGAACGAGCGTGAAACGGCCCGCCTGCATCCGCTGCTGGTCATTGCCGTGTGCGTCGTCGTGTTCCTCGAGATACATCCGTTCCAGGACGGCAATGGCCGGCTCTCCCGCGTGCTGACCACGCTCCTGCTACTGCAAGCCGGTTATGCCTATGTGCCTTACAGCTCGCTGGAAAGCGTGGTCGAGCAGAACAAGGAGGCGTACTACCTGGCCTTGCGACAGACGCAGGGCACGATTCGCACCGAGGCACCAAACTGGGAGCCGTGGCTGCTGTTCTTCCTGCGCTCCCTGGCCGAGCAGGTGCGGCGATTGGAGAAGAAAGTCGAGCGCGAGCAGATCGTGCTGGCGGCCATGCCTGAGCTGCAACTACAGATAGTCGAATTTGCCCGCGAGCATGGTCGCGTGACCATTGGCGAGGCCATCAAACTGACCGGGGCCAGCCGCAACACGCTCAAGCAGCATTTCCGGGTACTGGTGGAGCGCAAAACACTGAACCAACAAGGCAGTGGCCGAGGGGTTTGGTACAACCTGCGCTGAGTCGGAACCGCCAGCTTCAGGTCGTCAGGAAATCACTGCTCGTTCTGCAACCTGCGCAAAATACTGGAGAAATCGCGCTGCCCGTTGCCCGCCTGTTGATGCTGGCTGTACAACTCGCGCGCCAACTGCCCCATCGCGTTGTCGACCTCGCACTGCTGCGCGATTTCCATCGCGAGACCTAAGTCCTTCACCATCAGGTCCACCATGAATCCCGGCTTGTAATCGTTGCTCGCGGGCGCGTTCGGCATCACATCGGGATAGGGGTTGTAGACTTCCAGCGACCAGTTGCGGCCGGAACTGGCCAGCATGATGTCGGACAGCACTTTCGGGTCGAGGCCGTTGCGCGCGCCCATTTCCAGCGCCTCGCACGTACCTATCATATGGATGGCGAGCAGCATGTTGTTGCAACCCTTGGCCACCTGCCCCGCGCCTGCCGGGCCGGCGTGGAAGATGTTCTTGCCCATGTCCTTTAGAATCACTCGCGCTTTTTCAAAGGTCGCGGCATCGCCGCCGCACATGAACGCCAGCGTGCCGGCCGCCGCAGCGGCAACACCGCCGGACACGGGTGAATCCATGAAGCCGATGCCTTTTGCCGCCGCAGCCTCGCCCACCTGGCGCGCGGTGGCGGCATCAATCGTGCTGCAATCGAGCACCGTGGTGCTGCCATCCAGTTTGGACAACAACCCACTCTCGTCAGCAGTAGCGCCGAGATAGGTGGCGGCAACGTGCTTGCCCGCCGGCAGCATCGAGATGACGTAGTCCTTGCCCACCGCCGCCTGTTCCGCACTGCTGGCGACTTCCGCACCCGCCGCCCGCAGCTGTTCGCAGGCGGTTGGCGAAAGATCGAACACCACCACGGCATGGCCGGCCTTGAGCAGGTTCGTGGCCATCGGGCCGCCCATGTTGCCAAGACCGATAAACGCGACGCTTGCCATTATTCTCTACCCTTCAAATTTAATGCGATTTACAGATCGGCCAGGGGATTGCTGTCCCAGGGCGCGGAAAAAAACGAGTCCAGCACGTTGGCGGGCACATCGCGCGAGGCGCGGTACTGCCAGCGCGGATTGCGGTCCTTGTCGATCAACAGTGCGCGCACGCCCTCGGCGAACTCCGGGTGGCGCACGATATTCGTCACCAGCAGAATCTCCGACTGGAAGCATTCCTTGAGCGACGCGAGGCGCATCTCGCGCAACTGCCGCGAAATCCACAGCGCCGCGAGCGGCGAACCGTGCGCCAGGCTCTCACTGCCTTTGGCCAGCCACGGATCGTCGGTTTGCAGAGACACAATGTTGTCGATGATGGCGTGCGCGTCATCGCCGTCACACAGCGTATTGATCGTCGCCAGGTGGGGTTCCACCTGCGCGGGCGGCATGCCTGCGCGGCTTTTGCTCTGCTGCGGCAAAGGTCGCAGCACATGGCGAACCCGTGCATGATTAGCGGCCGCTGAACCTTCCCAGTGTTGCTGCAACAAGTGGTCCAGCACCTCGGCTTTACGCTCGCTGGCGATAAAGCGATCGGCAATGCCGGTGTAAATCGCATCCGCCGCGTTGATGGAAGCACCGGTCAGCGCGAGGAACAACCCCGTGCGCCCAGGCATGTGGTTCAGGAACCAGGTGCCGCCCACGTCGGGGAACAGCGCGATCGTCACCTCCGGCATCGCGATGCGGGTTTTCTCCGTCACCACCCGGTGCGAACACCCCGCCATCACGCCCAGTCCGCCGCCCATCACAATGCCATGGCCCCAGCAGACAATCGGCTTGGGGTAGGTGTGCAGGTTGTAGTTCATGCGGTATTCGCGCGCAAAGAAGTCCTCGGCGTAGTCGCAGGGGCCGCCGGGCGTGGCGATCGCGGAGCGGTACAGCGCCTGCACGTCGCCACCGGCGCAAAAGGCCTTTTCGCAGGCGCCGTCGATGAAAATCGCGGCGATGTCGTCGTCATCGCGCCAGGCATCGAGTTGCGCCTGCAGGAGGTCGACCATCTCCAGCGTAAGGGAGTTCAGGGTTGCCGCGACATTCAACGTGACCCGACCGAGCTTGCCGGATGCCGCAGGCAGCTCGGCAAAAATTACGGGTGTCTCAGACATTACTCAGTTTCCTTCATCGCGCGCCTGCCCGCTCTGGCTCAGGCGTTCTTCCACACGGGTTTGCGCTTCTCCAGAAACGCATTCACGCCCTCGCGCTGGTCCGCCGTGGAGAACAACTCCACGAACAGGTCGCGCTCGCCTTCGAGGCCCTCGGCAATCACGGTATTGCGCCCGCTGTGCAGCAGACGCTTGCAGAAGGTCACCGAGGTTGGACTCTGCTCGGCTACTTGTTCCGCGAGCGCGAGTGCGCGCTCCAGCGCTGCCCCTTTGCCCACCACTTCCTCGACCAGGCCAATGCGTTCGGCGGTGGTGGCGTTGATGCGCTCGCCGCACAGGATCATGCGCTTGGCCCAACCCTCGCCGACCAGCCACGACAGGCGCTGGGTGCCTCCGGCGCAGGGCAACAGTCCGACTTTCGCTTCGGGCAACGCCATTTGTGCCTGCTCCTCGGCGATGCGGATATCGCAGGCCAGCGCCACTTCCAGCCCGCCGCCCATCGCATAGCCATTGATCGCCGCGATGGACACGCCGCGAAAGTCGGCCAGCGCCTCGAACGCCTCGCCGAAGAACTCTGCCATGGCGCGCGCGTTGGCCGGGTCGCCATCGGCGAACAACTTGAGGTCGGCTCCGGCGGAGAAGAACTTTTCCCCGGCGCCGGTCAACACCAGCGCGTACACGTCTTTCTCGGCATTCAATGTGGCCACCAGCGCGCGCAGCGCCGGCAGGCTTTCGGTATCCCAGGTATTGGCGCCGGGATTGTCGATGGTGACCAGCGCGGTGTGGCCGCGCAGTTCAACGTGCAGTTTTGGCGATGTACTCAGACTCACTTGGCTCAGACTCACTTGATGACCTCCAGTGCTCCATCCATTAACAGGCGCCGGGCGATGATCACCCGCATGATTTCGTTCGTGCCTTCCAGTATCTGGTGCACGCGGGTGTCGCGCACATGCCGCTCCATCGGGTACTCCCGGATGTAGCCGTAGCCGCCGAACAACTGCAGCGCGTCGTTGCACACATTGAAGCCGACATCCGTGGCGAAGCGCTTGGCCATCGCGCAGTAGGTCGAGGCCTGTGCATCCTTGGTATCCAGCTTGTAGGCGGCGAGGCGCACCATTTGTCGCGCGGCCACCAGCTCCGTCAACATGTCGGCCAACTTGAACTGCGTCACCTGGAAGTCGGCGACGGCCGTGTCAAATTGCCTGCGCTCGCGCACGTAGGCGGTGGCCTCTTCCAGCGCCTGCTGGGCGGTGCCCACGCTGCAGGTGGCGATATTGATGCGGCCGCCATCCAGGCCTTCCATCGCAATGGCAAAGCCCTGGCCCTCTGCACCCAGGCGGTTGGCGACCGGGACCCGCACCGCATCGAACGTGATGGTGCGCGTGGCCTGGGCATTCCAGCCCATCTTCTCTTCCTTCTTGCCGTAGGACACGCCGGGGGCATCCGCCGGGATCAACAGCGCGGAAATACCCCTGGCGCCGGCAGCACCGGTGCGCAGCATGACCACCAGCACATCGGTGTCACCGGCGCCGGAGATAAAGCACTTGCTGCCGTTGACGATGTAGTCGTCGCCCTCGCGCATGGCGGTGGTGCGCAGCGACGCGGCGTCAGAGCCCGCGCCCGGTTCCGTCAGGCAGTACGACGCCAGCATCTCGCCGCTGACCAGCGCGGGACACCACTGTTCTATCACCGCATCCGTGCAGTACTTGCCCACCATATTGGTGGCCATGTTGTGAATGGTGAGAAACGCGGCCGTGGCGGTGCAGCCTTTGGCCAGCTCCTCGACGATCAGGCTGGCATCCAGCCGACCCATGCCGAGGCCGCCGGCGGACACGGGCGTATACATGCCCATGAAGCCCAGCTCGCCGGCCTGGCGCAGCGCCTCCCTGGCAAAGAACGCCTCGGCGTCCCACGTGGCTGCATGCGGCGCCAGCACGCCTTGCGAAAACGCGCGCGCGCTGGCGACAAACGCCTGCTGATCTTCCGTCAGGGAAAACTCCATCTCTGGCTCCTCGTATCGACTGGCCGCGCTAGAATTTGCCCATCACCGCGCCAAACAATTCCTCGTCCGAAGGAATCACCTTGGTTTTCGCCAGCGGCCTGGACACCCAGGTCTCGTTGATCAGGTCGCGCCAGGTGATATTGTGGTTGATGCTGTTGTTGCCCCAGGAACCGCAGCCCAGCGAGAAGGTCTGGCGCATGCCATTCCACAGGTTGCCGCTGTTCGACGCGGACTGCGGCTGGTTCACCATCACCCTGGAAGTGCGCGTGCCCATGGCCAGCTTCAGGATGTTGTCGTCGTTGTAGGAGTAGATGCCGCAGCTGTGGCCCTGGCCCTGGTAGGCCTGGATCCTGTTGGTCATCTCGATGGCTTCATCGATATCCTTGACCTTGTACAGCGCCATCGTCACCGTCAGTTTCTCGCCGGAGAACGGATAGTCCGGGCCCGCGCCGGTTTCGGGCACGATCAGGAATTGCTTGCCCTCGGGTATGTCGATACCCGCCTGGCCGGCGATAGTGACGGCGTGCTGCGCCACGATGCCCGCGTTCAGGTGGCCATCGTGCCACAGGACGTGTTGCAACTTCGCCTTGTCCTCGCCCTCAATAACGTACCCGCCTTCGTGCTTGAGCTTTTCCAGGAACGCATCATAGACAGACTCAAACACCAGTACGGCGTTGTCCGAAGAGCAGGACGCAGCCAGGTCCAGGGTCTTGGAAATGCGGATCTTCTCGGCTGCTTCATCAAGGTCGGCCGTGTCATCGACCGTGATCACGGCGTTGCCCACGCCCACGCCCAGCGCCGGCGTGCCGGAGGAATACGCGGCGGTCACCATCGCGGCGCCACCGGTGGCCAGGATGCGGTCGCACTGGCGCATCAGTTCGTTGGTCTTGTCCAGCGACGGCACGTCGATACTCTGCACCAGGTCAGCCGGACCACCCAAGGCCACGATGGCCTCGCGCATGTAATCGCAAATTTTCTTGTTGGTCAGCTTGGCGCGCGGGTGCGGCGCGATGATGATCGCGTTGCGGCCCTTGACGGCCGAGATCGCCTTGATGACCGGCGTCGCTTCGGGATTGGTGGACGGCGACAGCGCGCCGATAACACCCACCGGCTTGGCGATTTTGACGAGATTGCGCGCCCGGTCCTCTTCGATCACGCCAACCGATTTGTCGTCGATGATATCCATCAGGGTGGCGCGGGTCTTGCGGTGGATCTTGAGGTATTTACCCTCGTAATTGCCGAGCTGGGTTTCCTCGACGGTGAAGCGGGCGATCTCTTCCGAGCGATCCTCCCGCGCCACCGCCCACACCATCGCGGTGATCAGCTCATCCACCTGCGCCTGGGTGTAGTTTTCAATCTGCTGTTGCGCGGCGCGCGCACGGGCCATCATTGCGGCCACTTCCGCCCGCGCCTCAAGCAATTCCTGTTTCTCTTCCATCTCTGCCTACCTCACTATTTAACGCCGATTCCGGGTCCATCGCCTGCCGGGGCGCTATGTTACACCGCATGCGACATTGCGTGCGACAGCACCGACGAGATAACGATGCGCTGATTTTTGTCTGCAGAGGATACTCGCACTGTACCCGCCGGCGGAGCGCTCGGGCGGGTCTTCGGTGAAGGACAGGGCGAGTTGTTACAGGTCCGGCTTTACCTGTTCGGCACAGGTGAGGTGTTTCATTAACAGCGCGCGCATCCACTGGTGGGGAGCGCTACGCGAGGTGCGGGTGTGGCGCATCAGCGACATGCTGCCCCGGTTGCTGCTTTTGGAATGGCGGATCATGCCCTGCAGTTCCGCCGGCAATTCCTGTGCGGAGATGCGCTCGCGGTACAGCCCCCCCTCCTCGAAACCGGCATTCGCCACCAACAGGGAGTCGGTATGGTTCAACACCCCGACCGCCGACGAAAATTGGGTGGTTTCCAGCACAATATTGCGGTGCAAGCCGTGCTGGGCCAGCACCTCATCCACCATGCTGGTGTTCTCCTGCGTCAGGCCGGGCAGGTACAGGCGCAGGTGCGGGTAGGCCAGGAAGTCGGCCAGGCTTACCTGCTTCGCCGCCAGTGGATGGCCGACGCGCATGTAACAGCGCGGTGCAATGGGGGCAATCGGCTCGGCCACGATGTCGCGCTCCGTCTCCAGCGCGAGAAAGGCGGCGAAGTCCGCATTGCCCTTCTTCAGCTGTTCCTGGTAGTTCGAGGGCACCTCGGCCATGATGATCTGCACATGCGGCGCGATCACCGCCAGTTCCGCCATCAGGCTGGGCAACAGCGATTCGCACAGAATGGGCGGCAGCAACAGCTTGAAACAACCCGCGTACGTGTCCGGGCTGAATTCGACATCGCCCAGCACGTGCTCAATGGTTTCCAGTAATCCTGGCAGCTCCGCGCCCAGTTCCTCCGCGCGCGGCGTCGGTATAAGCCCGTGGGACGTGCGAGTAAAAAGGGGGTCTTCAAACGCGTCGCGCAGTTTCTGCAGGGTTTTGCTCAGCGCCGGCTGGGATACGGAGAGTCTCTCCGCCGCGCGGGTGACATTGCGTTCTTCCAACAGAATCTGCAACGCGACCAGTAAATTCAAATCCGTACGAATCAACCTGCGCGAAATCATAGCCACTGTCCAGAAATAACCCTTGGTTATAGGCTAACACTAACAAACAGGAATGCGCAAAACATCGCCCACTTTATTCGCACGGCCAAGGAGTGTCACTCGCGACGGGCGCTTGCGGGTTGTGGTCGGGGCGTATTCACCGCTACCATGGCAGCGTCGACGCGCTCGCGCAGGGCATTCCCCGCTCTGCCCGCGGACACTTTGCCTTGAGGATTACCATGCGTTTCACCCGATTTTTGGTGTATTCACTACTGTTGCCGGTGCTCGCTGCCTGCAGTGGCGTCGAAATCGAACAATCGAGTATCGACACGTTCGCCGCCGGCAATTACCACTATTACAAGTGGCGTTCCAAGCCCCTGCCCAGCACTACCCGCTCAACGGATCCCGTCTACACCCTCGACCCCATCATACGGCGGGACGTCGACGCAGCCTTGCAGGCCAAGGGCTATGCACTGGACGAGGATCGCGCGCAGTTCACGGTCGACTATCTGTATGCAAACGACCTGCGGCAGGGCGAACGCAGCCAACTGGCGAGCAACATCACGCCGTATCCCCGGGTCACGCCCAATCGCCAGGTGAACCAGGCCGCCGTGGACAACGCGATTGCGCTCGGCGGGGTGCAGGAGACGAACAATATCACGCTGCAATTCAACGACTCGGCCACCAATCAGGAAGTGTGGCAGGCCACGCTCAGCAAGGTTGTGGAAGACGCCAACAATATCGATGCGACGCGCCTTGACGATCATCTGCAACGGTTCCTGGAGCGCGCACTGGCGCCAATACCGCCCGCGAGCCAGTAAGCCCTTAGCGCAAGGCTTCCGCCAGATAGACCTGGGGGTTGACGCAATGCGGCATGGGCTGACCCAGCAGCACGGCAGAGGCGTTGCGCACAGCGATATCCACCATCTTCGCGCGCGTCAGCGTCGTCGCGCTGCCGATATGCGGCACCACCACGACCCTGGGGTGTTGCAACAGCGGGTTATCCAGCGCCACCGGCTCGCGCTCGAACACATCCAGCCCCGCCGCGTAGAGATGCCCGCTGTCCAGCGCCGCCGCGAGCGCCGCCTCGTCAACGATGCCGCCCCTGGCCGTATTGACCAGCACCGCGCCGGGTTTCATCGTGGCGATCATTGGGGCGTCGAGCAGGTTGCGCGTCTCACTGGTGAGCGCAAGATGAACGCTGACAAAATCACTGCGCAGCAGTAACTCCTCCAGCGACACGTTGTCCACGCCCGGCACCGCGCGCCCCGAGGGCGTCCAGCCGATCACTTTCATATCAAATCCCCCGGCGCGGCGCGCCACCGCCTGGCCGATCGCACCCAGGCCGACGATACCGAGCGTGGCGCCGCTGACATCCTTGCCGAGGAAGAAATCCGGCGACCAGCGGGTTTCGGGACGCCAGTTCCCGCCCCGGATGTAGCGGTCGCCCTCCGCCACACGGCGCGCCGCCGCGAGCAACAACGCGAAGGCTGCATCCGCCGTGGTATCCACCAGCACGCCAGGCGTATGGCCCACCGGAATACCGCGCGCGGTGAGCGCCTCGACGTCGATGTGATCGACCCCGACCGACACGCTGGAGACGAACCGCAGGCTGGGCATGGCATCGAGCAGCGGGAGATCGATGGCGTCCGTCAGCAGGCAGATCAGGCCGTGACAATCCGCCAGTTGCGCCCGCGTGTCCGGCGCCGACAACGACCGCGGCCCCGTGAGGACGTCCATTTCGCACTGCCCTGCAAGTGCCTGCAGCCGCTCACCTGGCAAGGGTTGCGTAATGACGACTTTTTTTAGCATCGATCCCCTTCTTCCTCGGCCGCCAGCTTGCGCCGGATTGACTGCAGGATTTTGCGCTGCTTCGCGCTGACCGCAGGATAGCTCAGTTGCAGTTGACCAAGCGCATCCTGGATGGTCTGCGAGATGATCAGCCGGGCGTTCTTCTTGTCATCGGCGGGAACGACGTACCAAGGCGCGGTGCGCGTGCTGGTGGCTTCGAGGCACTGCGCATAGGCCTTCATGTAATCGTCCCACGCCTCGCGCTGTTCTATGTCGGCGGTGCTGAATTTCCAGTTCTTGTCGGGATCATCGATGCGCTCGATGAAACGGCGGCGCTGTTCCTCGCGCGACAGATGCAGGAAAAACTTGATGACGCGCGTGCCGTTGCGATGCAGGTGACTTTCGGAGTCAACGATGGAGCGGTAGCGGCCCTCCCAAAATTTCTTGTCGGCGAGGACCGATGCCGGCAGGCCCTGGGCCGCAAGAATCTGCGGGCGCACCTTTACAATCAGCACTTCCTCGTAATAGGAGCGATTGAAAATGCCGATGCGGCCGCGCTCCGGCAGCGCGAGGTGCGTGCGCCAGAGGAAGTCGTGGTCCAGCTCCTGCGCACTGGGATGCTTGAAGCTGAAGACCTGGCAGCCCTGCGGATTCACGCCGGACATCACGTGCTTTATCGCACCATCCTTGCCGGCGGCATCCATGGCCTGGAAGATCAACAACAGCGAATAGCGGTCATGCGCGTAGAGCAGGCGCTGCAGTTCGCTCAGGCGTTGCGTACTTGCGGACAATAGTTCTTTGTAATCATCGTCGGATTGGTAATGCGGCTCGACCAGCGTCGGCCACTTTGCGAGCTTGACCTTGCTTCCGGGTTTTACCCGGTATTCGTTGCTGTTGATGGTGTGTTTCATACTAAAGTACCTCGAGGCATCACAACCCTACAGCGGCTCTGGCACCAAACCCAGCAGGCTGACTAGTCCCGCCTGCCACTCACGCAATTGGCCGGTTGTGTAAGACGCCCCGCCGGGCAGATTGCCCCACACCGGCTGCGGCCAGCAGGCATCCTGTGGATGGCGCCCGATAATATGCAAGTGCATCGCGGGCACAACGTTGCCCAAACCAGCGAAGTTCACCTTGTCGAACCCGAGCACCTGCTTGATGAACTTCGACACGCCGGCGCATTCCGCCAGCACCACCAGCCGCTGCTCCTGCGGCAAATCCAGGAAATCGCCGAGCGGCGTTTGCGGCACGAGGATAAACCACGGCAGCGCGGCATTGCGATTGAGCAACAGCGTGGATGCCGGGAACCTGCCCAGGACGTGGCAGTCCGCAAGCAGTTGGTCGGGTATTGGTTCCAGTTCCATAGCGTCTCCCGCGGTCTCGCGTCCTGCCTTATGTTCCAATACGCGCTGGCGTCATCGCCCTGGCAGCATGCGCGTGAACGTGTTGTCCCGCATGAGATAATGATGCGCGAGCGCCGCGAGCGCGTGCAGGCCAATCAGGAAATAACCCACCTTGCCCGCTGTCGTGTGGATTTCCTCGATCCACTCGGCCGTGGCCTCGTTTTGCGCAATCAGCGCGGGCAGCTCCAATCCGTAGAAAGGCACCGGTTTGCCCTCGGCGCTCAGTATCATCCATCCGGCGAGCGGCATCCCTATCATCAGGGCATAGAGCAGGCAATGCATCAGCTTTGCCGCGTACTGTTGCCAGGCCGCAGGCGGCGGCACGATCGCGGGCGTGGGCTGCAGCAAACGCAAACCCAGGCGCAGCCATACCAGTACGAACACCGAAAGCCCCAGCATGAAATGCCACATTTTCAGGGCATCGCGGGGCTCACTGCCCTTGGGGTACAGTTCGCGCAACTCAATGCAGGCGTAAACCGCCGCGATCAGCAGGAACATCAGCCAGTGCAGGCCGATTGACACTGCGCTGTATCGGTTAGTTGTAATTTTCGAGTCCATAAACATCTCCGCTATATTGTCATGCCGCCATCAACCACAATACATTCACCCGTGGTATAGCTGCTCGCATCCGACACCAGGTAGAGCACCGTGCCCGCCATTTCGCTCGGCTCGGCGTGCCGACCCATCGGAATACCCTGCACCGCTATTTTGTAGATATCGTCGTTGCTGAACAATGCACCGGCAAACTTGGTCTTGGTCAGGCCGGGCAGCAGCGCGTTGCAGCGAATGCCAAACGGCGCGCACTCCTTGGCGAAGACTTTTGTCATATTGACGACCGCCGCCTTGGTAATCGAATAAATGCCCTGCATCGGTCCAGGTTGCAGCGCGTTGACCGACGCGGTATTCACGATCGCGCCGCCACCGTGGTCGCGCATCAGCTTGCCCGCTTCGATGGACATGAAGAAATAGCCGCGAATATTCACTTCAACGGTTTTGTTGTACGCGCCAAGGTCGGTGTCCAGAACATGGCCGAAGTACGGGTTGGTGGCCGCGTTGTTCACGCAGATATCCAGTTTGCCGTGGGTCTTTTGGATGTGCGCGAACAACTGCGCGATCTGCTCCATATTGCCCACGTTGCAGGCGAAGGCTTCCGCGCTGCCGCCCGCCTGGCGAATGCCCTCGGCCACCGCGCTGCAATCATCGATCTTGCGGCTGGAGACGATCACATGCGCGCCCTGCTCCGCCAGCAGCTTGGCTATCTCCTCGCCAATACCGCGGCTCGCACCACTCACCAGTGCTATTTTTCCCGTCAGATCAAAAAGCTGTGTTGCCATAATCCCGACTCTCCTGTGTGTTACCCATTGTAAAAACGTCAACGCATGTGGCAACGAGATACTACGCTGTTACAGATCACGCTGCACAGTCTTGCCACGGCCACCTGGTTCCTGTCGCGCGTACTGGACACAGGCCCAGAACAGGTAGATCGAAACGATACCCGCACTACCCAGCCACGCGCCTCGATAACCCACCAGCGCGAGGTTGATGCCTGCGAGCAACGGACCCGCTACCCGCCCCCAGGAAGCGGCTGCGCTGGTAATACCCATCATCCGCCCGCGAACCTCCAACGCTGTCGTGAGGCTGACGATGGTGTTAAGCAGCGGAATGCACAGCGTCGCACCCGTCATCGCAAGAAATACGGATCCGACCATCATTTGCATCGTGCTGGCGGCTGCCGCGCCCAGCAGGCCAAGCAGCAGCGCGGAGATGGACAGGCATAACAAGCGCCACTCACCGAGCCACCGCACCAGCGGGCCCAGCAAGCCGATCTGGAAAATCACCATCAGAGCGCCTTGTATACCGAAGACAATCCCCACCTCCCTGGCACTCCAACCCAGGTGATCACCCAGCCACAGCGGGAGCAGGTAGGTGACCGAACTGACCGCGGCCTGGTGCAACACAAACTGCGACACCAGTAGCCGATTGCCGGTCGCGTGCAGTAAACCATAGGTGGAAAATGATTGTGCGCTGGCCGCTTTTGCCCGGTTCGACGAGCGCTTTTCCGGCGGCAGGGATTCACGCAGAAAGCAGGCGGCGGCAAGCATGGCCAGCAGCGACATACCTCCGGCGACGATGCAGGGCAGCGTAAAACTGGCGCTGGGCCCGGACAGCAACCCGCCCAGCATGGGGCCGAGCACGATACCGAGGCCAAACGCCGCGCCGGTGAGGCCCATGCCGCGCGCGCGGTTTTGCGGCGTGGTGATGTCGGCGATGATCGCCGAGGCGACGCCGAAGTTGCCCGCCATCAATCCCGCAAAGCCGCGCGCGGCAAAGACCATCCACAGCTCGGAGGCCAGGCCCAGCATCAGGTAAGAACAGGCCGCGCCAGCCAGGCACATCATGATCACCGGCTTGCGGCCGATACGATCCGACAGGCGGCCCCACACTGGTCCGGACAGGCCCGCGCAGATGGCATACGTCACGATTATCAGCGCGATATCCATTTTGTCCGCGCCCAGAGTGGGGGACAAAAACGGCAGGATGGGGATCACAATGCCGAAGCCGATCAGGTCGAGCAGGATAACGCCGAACAGGATGGGCATTAGAAGTGGATTCCCGATCTAGCGGGAAGCGGTGGACGGAACACTGCGTTACTCGCCCTGCCAGCGTTTCACCTGCTCCAGTTGCAGATCGAACAGATCGAGCGCGCGGCCGACGGTTTGCGTCACCATCTCGTCGATGGATTTTGGCCGGGTGTAAAACGCCGGCACCGGTGGCGCGATCACCGCGCCCATTTCCGACAACTGCGTCATCGTGCGCAAATGGCCGGTGTGCAGCGGGGTCTCGCGCACCATCAACACCAGCCGCCGACGCTCTTTCAGCACCACATCCGCCGCGCGCGTCAGCAGCGTGGAGGTAACGCCGGTCGCGATCTCCGACATGGTGCGCACGGAACAGGGTGCGATGAGCATCCCGGCGGTGGGGAATGAACCGCTGGCAATGGAGGCGCCTATACTGGTGGCGGGATGCACGGCGCTCGCGAGCGACTCGAGGTCCGCCAGTGTCATATCCAACTCGTAATGCAGCGTGAGTTTGGCGGATTTGCTGATCACGAGATGGGTCTCAACAGCGCAGTCACGCAACAGTTGAAGCGCGCGCACGCCATACACGATGCCGGATGCCCCGCTGATGCCTACTATTATCCGCTTGGTCATGGCGCCCTATCTGCTTTTATTCCCCTGCGACTCTACCAGTGCGCGCGCTAAAAATCATTTGGCGGGCTTTTTGCGAGCAGCGGGTTTGGATGCGGGCCTGCCGCCGGGTTTTGCATTGAAATCACCGCGCTCACGCGAGTGAGGCGCGTTGCTTTTTGCTTTGCCCGGCTTGCGCTTCTCTTCGCCTGACGGGAACGGCGCCTTGCCGGGTTCGAGCCGGGAGATCTGCAGGCGCTGGCCACTGACCCAGACGGACTTCAGGTGTTTGAACAGCTCCTTGGGCATGCCCTCAGGCAGATCTATGGTGCTGTAGTCATCAAAAATTTCGATGCGCCCGATATGTTCGCTGTCGATCTCCGCTTCGTTGGCGATGGCGCCCACGATGTTGCCGGGTTTCACGCCGTGTACATTCCCGACTTCGAGACGGAAGCGCTCCATGCCCTCTTCCAGCTTGCCTTTTTCGCCGCGCGGCTTGCGCTCGGGTTTGGCCTCGAAGTCCCTGCGCGGCTTCTCGCGTGGTTTGTCATGTGGTTTGTCATGCGGCTTGTCATATGACCTGGCATGCGCCTCGTCCTGCGGCTGCTCGTGTATTTTTTCGCGCAGTCTGTCCAGCGGCTGCTCGCGCGGGCCATCGTGGGGCTTGCGCGGTGCTCTGCTGTCCGCAAACGAACGCTCTGTATCGCGATCCCGATCACGCGCGGGCTTTTCATAAGCGGGTTTTTCGTGAGCGGGTTTGTCACGCACAGGCCTTTCCCGTGAAGGCTTGCCCGAGCGCTGCGGGAACTTGTCAGCGTCGCCGCGGTAGTCGCCTTTCGACACCGGCACCGCCTTGTCCTGCAACGGTTTCTTGCCCTGCGCGAGCACACCCAGCGCGGCGGCGATCTCCATCACCGGCACGCCGGTTTCGTCCTCGTATTCCTGTATCAGCCTGCGAAAGATCTGCAGATCGGCGGATTCCAGCGCCTCGGTAATACGCTGCTTGAATTTGCCGACGCGCTTGTCCGTCACTTCCTCAGCGGTGGGCAGCGCCATTTGCTCGATCACCTTGCCGGTGGCCTTCTCGATCGCGCCCAGCAGGCGCCGCTCGCGACTGGCGGCGAACAGGATCGCATCGCCGGTGCGCCCGGCGCGACCGGTGCGCCCGATGCGGTGGATATAGGCCTCCACATCCGACGGTATGTCGTAGTTGATCACGTGGCTGATGCGCTGCACATCCAGCCCGCGCGCCGCCACGTCGGTGGCGACGACGATATCCAGCTTGCCGTTTTTCAGTTTCTCGACCGTCTGCTCGCGCTGTTTCTGCGGGATATCGCCGTTCAGGGCGGCAACGGAATAGCCGCGCGCCGCCAGTTTGTCGGCCAGTTCGGTGGTCAACAAGCGGGTGCGCACAAAGATCAGCATGCCGTCGAAGTCCTCGACTTCCAGGATGCGTGTCAATGCGTCGATTTTTTGCATGCCCGCCATCATCCACACGCGCTGGCGGATCAATGCCGTGGTCACCGCCTTGATCTCGATCGCGATCTCCACCGGATTGCGCAAGTGGCGCTTTGCAATGCGTCGAATCACATCCGGCATGGTGGCGGAAAACAGCGCAATCTGGCGCTCCTGCGGCGTCTGCTCCAGGATCCACTGCACATCGTCGATAAAGCCCATGCGCAGCATTTCGTCGGCCTCATCCAGCACGAGTGACTGCAGGCCGGACAAATCCAGCGATTTGCGCCGCATGTGATCCATCACCCGACCGGGCGTGCCCACCACCACGTGCACGCCGCGCTGCAACTGGCGGAACTGCCCGCTGTAATCCGAACCACCGTAGATGGGCAGAACATGAAAGCCGGGCATATGCCGCGCGTATTTCTGAAAGGCTTCAGCCACCTGTATCGCCAATTCGCGCGTGGGCGCGAGCACGAGCACCTGCGGCAATTTTTGCTTCAAATCGAGTTTGGCGAGTATCGGCAGCGCAAACGCCGCCGTTTTGCCCGTGCCGGTCTGGGCCTGGCCCAACACATCGACCCCGGTGAGCATGTGGGGAATGATCCGCGCCTGGATCGGCGATGGCGTTTCATAACCGACATCGACCAGGGCCTGTTGCAATGGGGCGGGCAATTCCAGCTGTGCGAAGCTGGTTACCGCATCGGGAGAAGACATGTTGTGACCTTGAAGAGTTGAGAGGGCCCCTGTCGGGGGGCGGAGATTATACAGGGATACGAACGAAGTTGTCTGGTGAAAGAATTGTCGGTAACTTTGGCACCATGGGCTTTGGGTATCGCGTGCCGTTTTCTGTTGCGGACTGAGTACGGGTGATTTTGGTCCTGATTGCGCGATGCTTCTTCACCTTGGACGCCTCTGACGCGATATAGCGATGAACCGTCAATGACACAGGAACAACAGCTCTTTGATCCCGATCTGGCCGCGGTGTTGCCGGCACTGGCAGGTTTCGTGCCCGTGCAAATGTCTCTCGATCAACTTGAGTACTTTCGCTCACTAAGCAATCCCCCGCGAGACACTCTTATCGGCGACGGGCCGGTGGATTGCGTGGACCACACGATCCACGGCTACAAGGGCGACGAGATCGTGGTGTCCGTGATAGCGCGCAAAGACCATGATCGACCGGGGCCGGGGATTTATTTCTTGCATGGCGGCGGCATGGTCATGGGCAACCGCTTCGCCGGTGCAGCCCCGATCGTGCAATGGGCGCTCAAACACGATGCCGTATGCGTCACCGTCGAATACCGACTCGCGCCGGAGCACCCCGGCCCGACTGCGGTCGAGGACTGCCATGCGGGCCTTGTGTGGATGGCCACGCAGGCGCAATCCCTTGGCATTGACCCCGGCCGAATAGTGATTTTCGGCGGCAGTGGCGGCGGCGGGCTGGCCGCTGGTTGTACGTTACTGGCGCGTGACCGTGGCGGTCCACGCCTGCTAGGACAACTTCTGCAGTGCCCAATGCTGGACGATCGCAATGAAACGCCCTCCGCGCATCAGTATGACGGCGTTGGTGTGTGGGATCGCACGAGCAACCTGACCGCCTGGCGCGCTGTGCTGGGTGCGCGCTGCGGTGGCCCCGGGGTTTCACCGTATGAAGCGCCCGCGCGTGCAACTGATCTACGGGGGTTGCCGCCCACCTTCATCGACGTCGGCGGCGCGGAGACGTTCCGTGATGAGTGCATTCTCTTTGCCAGCAGGATTCTCGCTGCGGGCGGCGAGTGCGAGTTGCACGTTTGGGGCGGCGCATTTCATGGCTTCCATGACATTGCGCCACAGACTGCAGTGGCACAAGCGTGCATCATCGCCCGCGAGAACTGGCTGGACCGGCTTCTCCAACGGAAATAGGGGAGCGGAAACAAAGGCCAACGTGCCGAGGGCAGCGGAACACTGGTTTATCCCGCAAGCAACATCTACTGCCGGGTCAGCGTGAGGATGCCTGATTGCGGCGCAAAAACCGGGCTCAACTCAATTGCCCGACATTTCCTCCAACATGGCCCGCATCCTGGCATGCAGCAGATTCACTGCCTTCAGCGGGCGCACCATCACCTTGAACTCGACGATCTGGCCCGCCGCGTTGAAGGTCATGATGTCCACGCCATTGACGAGTATACCGTCCACTTCGCAAGTGAACTCCAGCACCGCATATTGGTCCGAGACAACCTCCTTCACGTACTGGAAGCTATCATTAAAGACGTTCAGCGCCGCAGTGAGGTACATCTGCGTCAACGCGCCTCCTGCCTGCGGTGTATGCATGATGGGCGAAAGAAACACGCAGTCCTCGGCCAAAACTTCGCCCAGGCGCCCGCTGTCTCGGTTGCGTACTATGTCATGCCACACGGCTAAGGTTTTCATTGCGCTACTTTCCCTTTTGATACTGCAGACTAGAGATCGGTTTCCTGCATAAATTCGCGTTCGATTTTCTGTTGCAACTCGTAGCGCTTGACGCCAGTGCTGGATTGCGACTCGGCCAGTCGCTGCTGGTAGCGCCCCCTGCGGTAAAACTTCACCAGTTGCGCAAACCGAGCAGCCTCGGTTTCGCCCGCGATGAGTTCTTCAATGAACGCGATATCGATACCCACGCGGTACGCAATACGGCTGGGCCGGATCTTGTGCGCATGGAATTCAGCCACGATATGCATCTGCTGTTCGCGCGAGTACGTACACTCGCGGGAATAGCCGTAGGGTGGCGAAGGAGTGCGTGTGTCGCTGCAGGTGTTATTCGAAGTCATGCGCAATTAATAGCAGTTCAAACCCGGATTGCCAAGCGCGGCCCCATCGCGTAAACCATTGGCCATAATTAACCCGCAATACTGGTTAATTTTCACTCAGCGGCGGTCTATACTTGCGCAGTCAATCCCATCCCCGATTCGCAGCCACTGTGAGGACTCGACCATGAACGCACCGGAACAGGTAGTCAGCCAAAGCGATATTGAACAGCAGATGCAAGCGACCCTCGCAATGCAGCGAGAAGACTATTTGCGGGAAGGTGTTGTCACTGCAGAAACGCGCATCGATCGCCTGCAACGCGGCATCGACGTGTTGATTAAATACAATGCCAGGCTGGTTGACGCACTGAATACCGATTTCACGTGTCGCCCGCGCGAAGTCACGCTGCTCACCGACGTCAGCGCAGGCATCGCGCCGATGAAGCACGCCGTCAAGCACTTGCGTTCCTGGATGAAGCCGGAAAAGCGCCCAACGATGTTCCCTTTCAATGTGCTGGGTGGCCGCTCGCGTATCGAATACCAGCCGCTGGGTGTAGTGGGCATCATCGCCCCTTGGAACTTCCCGGTGAACATGGTGTTCGCACCGCTGGCCGGCGTGCTGGCTGCGGGCAATCGCGCGATGATCAAGCCCTCGGAATTTACGCCTGCGACGTCCGCCCTGATGGCGGACATGATCGCCGAGGCTTACTCACCCAAGGAAGTTGCAATGTTCGACGGCGGGCCGGAAGTTGGACAGGCGTTCTCCAGCCTGCCCTTCGACCACATGATTTTTACCGGAGCGACGTCCATCGCGCGCCACATCCTCACCGCCGCAGCGCGCAACCTGGTGCCGGTAACCCTGGAGCTGGGCGGCAAATCGCCCGTGGTCATCTCGCGCAGTGCCGATATCGAAAAGAGCGTAGGCCGTATCATGATAGGCAAAACATTGAATGCCGGGCAGATTTGCCTGGCGCCGGACTACCTGATGGTGCCCGAGGAAAAGTTGCACGAGGTCATAGCCGCCGCGCAGAAAGCGGTCACGCAGATGTTCCCGAAGCTTCTCGACAACCCGCAGTACACCTCGGTCATCAACGAACGCCACTACAAACGCCTCAATGGTTACCTGATGGAAGCCGCCGAGCGCGGCCAGAAGATCATCCCGATCAATCCCGGCAATGAGGACTTCAGCGCCCAAAAGGGTACATTGAAAATCCCACCCACCCTGATTCCGGAACCGGCCGATGACCTGCGCATGATGGAAGAGGAGTTGTTCGGCCCGCTGCTGCCGATTCGCACCTATAGCAACTTCGAGGAAACCATCGGTTACATCAACAGCAAACCCCGTCCACTGGCCGCATATTACTTCGGCGAGAACAAGCAGGAGGAAGCCGCATTGATAGGGCGCACCACCTCCGGCGGCGTCTGTATTAACGACGTGGTCATGCATGTGGCGCAGGAAGAATTGCCATTTGGCGGCGTCGGGCCCAGCGGCATGGGCTCCTACCACGGCTTCAAGGGTTTCCAGACATTCAGCCACGCGAAATCGGTCTACCGCCAGACCGGCGTTAATATTGCGAAACTCGGCGGCATGCTGCCTCCCTATGGCAAGGCCACGGAGAGCACGATTAAAATGCAGATGAAAAAATAGCGCTGGCAACTCTCCCAGGGAATTACTATGCAACGGATTCTGATCATCAGCGTTCTGCTGTTGTTGGCAGCGTGCAGTGTCGAGCCAGGCAGTGAAAGATGGTGCGCGCAGAAAAAGGAACAGCCCAAAAGCGAATGGAGTGGTTCTGATGCGATGACGTTCGCCCGCAACTGCCTGCTGGATGGCAGTGCCGTCGGTTCCAATGAGTGGTGCGCGGAATTGGCGGACAAGCCCAAGGGCGATTGGGCCGCCAATGAAACAGCCAGTTACACCAAGCACTGCATTATGTAACTGGCTGCAAGCGCTGCGCTGGCACACTGGCTGGGCAATGGCTATTGGCATACCTTGCGATCAGACTTACACTGCCTGCTCGAAAAATACGCCCCGCCCCGAACGGGTCGTCCACCACAGAGTCTAGTGCTGTTCACCGGCAGCGAGGCAATAATAATTCCACTGGAGAGATTTACGATGTCCCACGTTATCAAAAAGATTCTGCTGGCGGGCGTCATCGCCGTGCTGGCAGCACTCCCCTTCCAGGCGGTCGCTGGCGACACACTGCAACGTGTGGTCGATTTCCAGGTGTTGCGAGTCGGCATGTCCGGCAACCAGCCACCGATGACCATGACGACTCGCGAGGGTGGCCTCATGGGTTTCGATGTGGATCTGGCGCAAGCGCTGGCGATGGCGATGCAAGTGAAGCTGGAAATCAAGACCATCCCCTTTGGCGAACTGATGAAGGCGCTGGAGGAAGAGAAAATCGACATGGTCATTTCCAATATGTCCATCACGCCTGAACGCACCCAGAGTGTTTCCTTTGTAGGCCCCTACATGATGTCTGGCATGTCCATCCTCACCAGGGATTCCGTGCTCACAAAAATCACCTCCGCTGAAGAATTCAATCGCGGAAATCTTAAATTGCTTGCCCTCAGCAACTCAACGCATGCCAACTTCGTCAAGACCGTCGCGCCGGACGCAACACTGATTGAATTTGGCAGCTACGACGAGGGCGTTGCCATGTTGATCGATGGCAAGGCGGACGCCATGGTGGCTGATATGACCCAGTGCTTGCTGGCCGTCATGCGCTTTCCCGATGCGGGGCTGATCACGCTGGAGAAGCCGTTGACAGTGGAACCCGTCGGCATTGCCGTCAGCAAAGACGATGCGCAGTTTATGAACCTGGTGGACAACTACCTGACAGCGTACGAAAAGACCGGCGTGTTAAACCAACTGCGCAAGAAGTGGTTTGAAGATGATGCCTGGGTAGCTGCCCTGCCCTGATCACCGGCTTGCAACGTCACTGTCGACAAAGGGCGCGGATATTATCCCGCCCTTTTTTGTTGCTGCCGCATTAGCATCACTCGCCGAGGTACCGATACGACCAAATGAACGCCACGACCCGTCCAATTGTTATCGCGCATCGCGGTGCCAGTGGTTATCTGCCGGAGCACACACTCGCCGCCAAGGCGCTGGCCCATGCGATGGGCGCCAACTTTCTCGAGCAGGACGTGGTGCTGAGTCGCGATGGCACGCCCATCGTGCTACACGACATCCATCTGGACAGTACCACGGATGTCGCGCAGCGATTTGCGGGGCGCGCACGTGACGATGGGCGGTTCTACGCCATAGATTTCGATCTTGGCGAAATCCGCCAGCTGCGGGTGCACGAGCGCACCCACCTCGATGCAGCGCGCGGCGGTCACGCCGTGTACCCGCAACGCTTCCCCGCACAGCACGCCCTGTTCCAGGTCCCCACGCTGGAGGAAGAGATCGATATGCTGGCCGGACTCGATCACAGCCGCGGCTGTCGCACGGGCCTGTATATCGAATTGAAATCACCCAATTGGCATCGCAGCCAGGACCGGGACATGTCGTCTGCCGTGCTCGATGTGCTGGATAAAACCGGCTACTCACAGCGCCCGGAGCAGGTATTCCTGCAGTGCTTCGATGACCAGACCCTGCAACAATTGCGTGGCCAACTGAAGACGCCGTTGCCGATGATCCAGCTTATCGGCGAGAACAGCTGGGGCGAGGACAGCAAAGTGGATTACGACTACCTGCGGACACCCGCCGGGCTGGACTATGTCGCAAGTTATGCCCAGGGCATCGGGCCCTTCCTGCCGCACATTTACCTCGGCAGAAGCGCATCGGGAGACGCTCGACTCAGCACGCTGGTGACCGACGCCCAAACGCGCGGCCTGCAGGTTCACCCGTATACATTCAGGCGCGATGAGTTGCCACCTGGTATCGGGAGTTTCACGGAACTACTGGACATCTTCATCCGCCAAGCCGGTGTCGACGGCCTGTTCACCGATTTCCCCGACCTCGCGAGCACGTACCTGCAACACGCGATGCCGGCTGCGTGAACTACCGCAAGCGTAAACAACACTGGAATACTGTGCTGTTGGATGGCAGTATTCCCCGCGGCAAAAAGGGATAGCGGCGCCCAACCACAACGGAAATGACATTGAACCCAAAGCACATCAGACGCACGAAAATTGTCGCCACCATTGGCCCCGCCAGTGAGTCAGACGATGTGATTGCCAAGTTGATCGCTGCTGGCGTCAATGTGTTTCGACTCAATTTCAGCCATGGCACCGCGCAGCAGCACGCGCTGGTGGCAACTCGCATTCGCAAGCAGGCGAGCATCGCAGGCCTTTACGTTGGCATCATGGCCGATTTGCAGGGACCCAAGATTCGCATCAGCAGCTTCCGCAATGACTGGGTAGAGCTCGCCGTCGGCGACCGCTTCCGCCTCGACCTGAACCAGGCCGATGGCGAAGGCGATTTTCGCAGCGTGGGTCTTGAATACAAGGAGCTGTGCAGCAGCGTCGTCAAGGGTGACATCCTGTTGCTGGACGACGGCCGTATTCGCCTGCGCGTGGATGATGTCGAATCGAGCGCAGTGGACTGCACTGTGCTGATCGGAGGGAAACTCGGCTCACGCAAGGGCATCAACCGGCTCGGCGGCGGATTGGCAGCGCCTGCACTCACCGCCAAGGACCTTACCGATATCGACAGCCTGAGCGCGATCAGGCCAGACTTCGTGGCGGTCTCGTTCGTCTCCGATGCGGAAGATATCTTCCAGACCAGACGATTACTTCAACAACACCAGCTGCAACCTGCGATTATCGCCAAGATTGAACGCGCCGAGGTTGTAGCCCATGCCGATACCCTGAGCAGCATCCTGACGGCTTCGGACGGAGTGATGGTCGCCCGTGGCGATCTCGGCGTCGAAGTCGGCGACGCACAACTGATTGGCATCCAGAAGGCGCTGATCTCGCAGGCGCGAGTGATGGACAGGGTCGTTATCACCGCAACCCAGATGATGGAGTCGATGATCAACAGTTCCATGCCCACGCGCGCTGAGGTATTCGATGTAGCCAACGCGGTGCTCGATGGCACCGATGCAGTCATGCTGTCGGCGGAAACCGCGGTCGGCCGTTACCCGGTCGAAGTCGTCGAAGCGATGGCCGATGCCGCTCTCGGTGCTGAGCGCCACCCGGTGGCGAAAACGTCCAGGTTTCGCATGGACCGGGCGTTCACCAGTGCCCAGGAAGCGATTGCGATGTCTGCAATCTACGCCGCGAACCATTTCGACAACGTTCGCGGTATCGCCTGTCTGACCGAATCCGGCACCACCCCGCGATTGATGTCGCGTCTCAGCTCCGGGCTTCCTATTTTTGCGCTGAGTCACCTGGGCGAAACATTACAAAAACTCTGTCTGTGCCGTGGCGTCGTGCCGCTGTATTTTGATGCTGCCGCGTTCGATGCCGACAGCATTGACGCCAGGATTACCGAGTTTCTGCTGGATGGCAGATACCTGAGCAAGGGCGACTCCATCATCCTCACCAAAGGTGAGCGCATCGGGACTGCCGGTTCCACGAATATCATGAAAATTCTATCGGTGTACTAAACCAGTGCAGCCATCCGAAGTCTCCGCTACTCGCCTGGTCGCTGACATTGGCGGCACCAATAGCCGGCTTGCACTGTATGATCCGGTCACCAACGAATTGCGCTCAATGCGCACGTATATCAATCGGGAGTATGCGCTCTTCGAGGATATCGTAATCGCCTGGTTGAGTGCGCTGGCCGAAGACAGACCTGTCGATTGCTGCCTGGCAGTGGCCGCACCACCATTTGGCGATCGTGTAACGATGCTCAATATCGACTGGTCGTTCTCCCTGCGCGAACTGGCTGCACGTTTCGGTTTTATCCGGCTGCGCGGCATCAATGACTTCGAAGGGAATGCCTACGCCCTGCCGCATCTCAGGGCGCGCGATCTCACAGTGCTTCACGCGGGGCAGGTAACCGCAGGCGGCAAGCTGGCTGTCGTTGGCCCCGGTACCGGACTGGGTGGCGCGACACTGAGCTGGATGAATGGCTCGCCAATTGCCAACGCCAGTGAACCGGGGCACATGGGGTTGGCGCCAGCCTCGGAGTTGGAGTTGGAGCTGATTCGTTATCTCCTGCCCCGTCACAGCGATGTGTATGCCGAATTGCTGGTATCGGGACCGGGCATGCAACAACTCTACCGGGCGCTGGGGGCGATTAAGGGGCACGCAACACTACCGTTATCGCCGGCGGAAATCTCCGCCAAAGCCCTCGCGCGCGATTGCGAACTTTGTACACTGACACTCAATACTTTTTGCGCGCTGCTTGGTTCGATTTGTGGTGATTATGTGCTCGCCAACGGCGCCTATGGTGGGCTCTATCTGGCGGGAGGAATCCTGCCGGGTGTGCTCGCCTTTCTTCAGCAGAGCACTTTTGTGCGCCGTTTCCAGGAGAAGGGCAAGATGCGGGAGCACCTCGTGCACGTACCATTGTATCTGATCACCAGTAACACAACCGGCCTGACAGGCGCCGCCCATGCGCCCCTGCAATCCGTTTAAGTCACTGAAATGAATGCTGGCAGAGCAATGCAGGAACAATGCCGAGGAACGTTTTTGCCGGAAAAATAGTTTGACGGCGTTCCTGCAAATCGCGAATTATGGTGCTACACTCAATTTGCTGAGTGGATTCAGCAGTATTTATGCTCACGGTCGAAGTTCCATCAAGTTCATCGGTACGTAAACCATAAATAACACCATAAATGAAAAGGCGCCTGGACATGGCGTCGCTAGCTATACAGGTAAACATTATGTCTAAGACAACTGGCACTGTTAAATGGTTTAACGAAACCAAAGGTTTTGGCTTTATCGAGCGTGAAGATGGTCCTGATGTGTTCGTGCATTTCAGCTCCATCCAGGGCGAAGGATTCAAGACTTTGGCCGATGGTCAGAAAGTAGAATTCAACGTCACCGATGGCCAGAAAGGCCCGCAAGCGGAGAATGTGGTTCCGCTGTAAATTCGGGAAATAAAAAAGGGAGCTCACCAGCTCCCTTTTTTTATCCATCGCTATTCAGCGTCCGCAATGCGAACGCTACCGCAGATTCAGCCTTCAGCTTTACCTTTATCTTCCGGTTTCCCGGCAGCAGGTTCCTCTGGTTTTTCCTTGTCCTGGCTTACTTTCTCACCGGAAGCCTCGTCCGCTGCTTTATCATCACCCGGGGTTTGCGCGCTAGCATCAGCTTGCTGTGCTGCGTTGCCAGCGCTCTCATCCTTCAGGGATTGTTGCCGAGCCAACTCGGAATCCATATAGCCAATCCACTGCTTGGCATACGCGGCTGAACGCTCATCGCTGGCCGCGGCATTGAACGCTTCGCGCGCCTTGTCGTACTGATTGAGATTGAAGTAAGCCATGCCCAACACCAGACGCGCCGTATCAGGCCGCTTGACTCCGCCGCGGGACAAGCCTTTGTTTATCGCTGTAATCGCTTTGCTGAACTCGTCGTTATCCAGGTAAATATTACCCAGCCGTGCATACAGCTCGCCTTTGTCCGATGATGCCGCCGCCGCTTCCATCGCGGGGATGGCTTTTTCCAGCTCCTGCGCTTGTCGCCAGGCATTTCCCGTCAGCTCCCAATTCTTCGATTTGTCCTCAATCGTCTTGTTGCTGAGCCCCTTGTCCATCACCTTGGCTGCCTTGTAAGGCACATCGGCATTCAGGTACAAATAAGCCATCATCACCTGCTCATTGTCCTTGTCCAACATACTTTGTACGTAGGCGGTTTCCAACGCGGCCAACTGCTCATTGCTCTTGTCCTGCTCGCCGTACATATGCGAAAGCTGCACCCAATACTCTTTCTTGGGGTAGTACGTGAGAAGCTGTTCGAGCACAGCAACGGTGTTCTTGGTGTCGTTTTTCTCAAAATACAGGAACCGCGCCAGGTTTAACCATTGCTCCTTCGGTATCTGGTTGGCCGCTTTGCTCATGGCGATTGCTTTGTCGACGTTAACCAGCGCCTTGTCATAGTCCTTGACCTGGTAGTAGCCCTGCGCCAGCAATATGTATGCATTGGCATTTGGCTTGTCGGTCATCGAGAACCACTTGAGCATGGCGTCGATACCCTGCTGCCACTGCTCCTGCACAAAATACAACTGTGCGATCGTGAACCGCGTGTTGATTTCCATCGCCACCGGGATGTCCGGTTGTGATACTACTTTCTCGTAGGACTTGAGCGCGCCTGCGTAATCTTCCTTTGAGTACTGAATGAATGCATACAGGTTGTAGACGTTCGCCATCTCATAGCTGTTAAGCGCCTTTTTGCCAGAGTTCGCGATCATTTCATCGAGAATCCGCTTCGCAGTGGCAAGATCCTTGGCCTCGGCCGCCTCCTGCGCTTCTGTAAGTTTCTCATATACTTCATTGCGCAGTGCCGGGGTGCGGCGTGTTTCCCTTTCCGACTGCTTGTCACCTTCCGCTGCAACGGCGACCGCTAACGGATGCAATCCAGTATCTATTTGCAGTTGGGTGATCGCCACCTGCGTGGCAAGTACAGGCACAGCCAGTAAGGTAGCGCGTAGCCAGGTAGTGGGTTTAAACCTATTCATAGCGCGTCAACCGTCTAATCTTCCAACTCGTAGGTAAACTTGTTCTGCACGCCAGGGACTTCAATGGCGACACCATCAACTACCCGGGGCTTGTACTTGAATTTGAGCGCAGCTTTCACGGAAGCATCGTCAAACACGCCGCTGGGCTGGCAATCGACCGCTCGCGGGTCACGAATGGCGCCTGACGTGGTGACGGTATACTCGACGATGCAGTAACCCGTGATACCACGAGACTGCGCCCGCCGAGGATAAATTGGCGCCACCTTCACGATGGGCAGGTATTCACCATCGCCCTGCGTCATGGTTCCAGTAGAAACGGAAATATCCACCTTGGTTTGCGGTGCAATATTTACCGCCTCCACATTGTCCATATCCATATCGAGGTCGGGTGAATCAAGATCGGGTGGCGGCTCTTCCGGATCCTCGACCTTCTCGACCTTTTGCTCGATCTGCGCTTCGATCTCACGCTCCGGCATTAAAATATCCGCTAGCTTGGTGGCCTTTTTATGGTCAATATCGGGATCGGCCGATGCGATCAGATACTGCATTATAAAAAACAGACCACCCGCGACTGGAATGGCCAATAAGCCGCCGATGATAAGTCTGACCCAGTTGCGATTCATAGTGTGTTACTTGTCGTCAGTGGCCAGAGAGACATCGTAGACACCGGCCTCGCGAGCCGCGTCCAGGACCGATGCAACGGTTTCGGTATTGGACTCATTGTCCGCCTGGATAACGACGGCGCCTTTCGGGTTCTCCGCATGCAGGCGCTCAATATTTGCACGCACAGCACGGGCATCAATGCGGCGCTGGTCCATCCAGATTTCGTTTGTGGCGCTGATGGCAACCAGAATATTGACGTTCTCCTTCGGATCTGCCGTCGATGCCTCGGGACGATTCACTTCAATGCCCGCCTCTTTGATAAAGGACGCTGTCACAATGAAAAATATCAACATGATGAAAACGACGTCCAGCATCGGCGTCAAATCGATCTGGGCCTCTTCTTCAACTACAACTTTTTGATTCCTGCGCATTGCAATCGCTCTCTTAGTGATCGGTCGTGAGGTTATCTGCCAGGAATTCGCTCTCGCGCTTGGCAACCCTGGTTAGGTACGAATTGGCGAATACGCCAGAGATAGCTGCGACCATACCCGCCATCGTGGGAATCGTAGCTCGCGAAACCCCACCGGCCATCATCTTGGCGTCACCACCACCGGTCACGGCCATAATATTGAACACTTCAATCATCCCGGTAACCGTGCCCAACAGTCCCAGCAGCGGCGCCAGGGCCACCAAAGCCTTCAGGAAGGGGAGATACTGGTTAATTTGCAAGCGCGACTGGGAAATCAGCATTTCCCGAATCTGATGCGCTTCCCAGGATTTACGCTCGGCGCGTGATTCCCATGTCGCAATGGCTCTTCCGGCATCCGCCTTCCAGCCGGTCTTAAAATACCAGAGACGCTCGAAGATCAGCGTCCACATGATAAACAGCAGGATGGCAATCGACCAGAGCACATCGCCGCCCATGGCCATAAAGCGGGCGACGGCTTCATAGGCGCTATCTAACCAGTACATATTACTTCCTCAGGTTAGCTTCGGTGTGCTCTGCAATGATACCAGTGGTCTGTTCGTTGAGAATGTGGATGATGCGCTGAGCGCGAACGCTCACAAGCGTGTACATCAGCACCACGGGAATCGCCACGACCAAGCCTTGCACCGTAGTCACCAGCGCGGTGGAGATACCACCAGCCATTGCCTTGGGATCGCCCGCGCCGAAAATGGTTATCGCCTGGAACGTGACGATCATACCGGTCACGGTCCCCAACAGGCCCATCAACGGGGCGATGGCGGCAATAATCTTCAGTAGAGGCAGGCCGCTTTCCAGTTTGGGCGTCTCCCTCATGATCCCCTCTGACAATTTCAGCTCCAGGGTTTCAGTGTCCATGGAGGGATTGGCTTCATGAATTTTCAGCACGCGACCGAGCGGGTTGTTTTCATTCGCTTTCGCTGACTTGAGCTGCGCGTTGACCTTCGATCCGATCGAGGCGAGCACTATCAGGCGATAGATTGCGAGCAGGATGCCGAATATGCCTATAACGGTAATCGCATAGCCCACCGTGCCGCCTTGATGCCAGCGTTCTTCCAGATTAGGGCTGTTGATCAACGCCGCCAGGAAAGAACCGCCACTCGGACCGGTCGGGTCAACACCGAAGCGATTCAAACCGCTGGTGGCAGCGGCCAGTTCCCGGGCCCAACCGATAAAGGGACCGGCGGGCTGGCGGGCAAGCTCTTCCAAAGTGCCCTTCTCGGAAACAAACTGGAGGTATTTGCCCTCGTCAGTCACAGCGTTGAACGTCCCGACCCGGACCACTTTTTGTTGTACTTTATCGCCGTTGGGCTTGGCTACTTCAGTGGTAAACGAGACCACCTTGCCCGACTCGACCATTTCGCGGTTCAGCTCATACCAAACCTGTTCGATTTCCTCGATGCTGGGCAGCTTGTCGGAGCCGCTCATCTTTTTAATCAGGTCCTGCAAGAAGACCTCGCGGCCGGGGTACTGGGCGCTGACGATGGAGAATTCCATATTGGAAGAAAGATCACCGGCAGTGGATGTCAGGTGGCCAAACAGTTCCGCCAGCGTTCCCAGCTTCTCTTTCAACTGCGTCTGCTTGGCGGCAACCAGCAATTCATTCGCCTCGAAGCTGTCTTCCAACTGGACGCTCAGCTCTTCCTGCCGCGTCCGCTCACCCTGGGCTCTCTGCAGCTCCGCCGCCTGGCTGGCCTTGTCCTGCGCGAAGCGCTGTTCGCGGACGGCATTTTCTTTGGATTCAGTTACTTGCCCCTGTTTTACGAAACCGAGTAACTGATCCAGCGTCTTCGCTTCCTGGGCCGTCGCCACCCCAGCGGACAGGGCTAAAGCGCCTATCAGGCCCATCGCGGCGGCTTTTACACAATTAATGCTCATTATTTAGCCTCCGGTGCTGCAACGGGAATACTCATCAGGTCGATTGAAGCCTCTTTGCGCGCGATGCGCAGGCCCTTCATGATTGCGTTGCGGTATTCGCCTCTGTCGAGGGCAACCCAACTGCGGGATGCCTGGTCCCATGCGCCGGAAACTTCAGTGTCCGTGGTCTGGTAGAGTAGGGCTATACGCCCAACACGCAGGAAGTTGACATCGCGATCCACACCGTCGATGTCAACATTCCCTTTGTAGGCATCGATCTTGCGGCCGTATTCGTTCTCAATTTTGTAAGCCTCAAGCACCTGCCGGAATTTCTCCGCCACGCTGAGATCCGAGCGATCCAGGTTTGCGCGCAGGAATGCGATGCGCTGCTGCCGCTCCTCCAGGTGGAAGGGCACATCCAACTCCACGAACTTCTCCAGCCCATCAATCATTCTGATGATGAGTGGAGTGATCTGGCGAGAAATCACTGTCACCTGATCAATGGATGCATCGATTTCGGTGATACGCGCGGTCTGGTTGTCGATCTGCTTCTGCAGACGCGTGTTGTAGACCTTCAGGCCATCTACCTGTTTGGTTACCGTCTTGTAGTCAGAGAGCAAATCGCGGGTTTCGTCCGCCAGCTTGTCAATTTTTGCCTGCGAGTTGCGTGCGGCGTCATTCTTGGACTTACTCACTGCGAGAACGGAGTCCAGTGTACTGGCTTGCACTGCCGCCGCAGAAACCCCGAGGGTACCTGAGACCACCAGCACAGCGATCAAAGCTTTTTTCAATCGATGCATAGTCATGGGAATAGTACTTCCTATAAATCCAACAGAATGATTCAGAACTACAAAATAGATCGGGCTACTTCTTATCTATAGTGGAAAATCTGATGTCGGCAAACCGAGGGCGCAAATCTAAACCAAACCTAGGTAGCATTTCAATCAGCGGATGCAGACTTTTACGGAATCATGTTGATATGGGTATTTCGGTTACACTTTTTATGAAAGTAATATTTCACGGTAACAACTACACACTTACAGCGAGCCCGGGATGCGTTCATAGCGGACGAAACTGTAATCGTAAGGATTGGGAGACTGTGCAACGCGGTGTTCACGACAGACTTCCCGCCAGCAACTCCAGTCAATCCTGGGCAGGACTGCGTCGCCTTCGACACTGGCGTGCACCTCCGTGATGTACAGCCGGTCAGCGCCGGGGATTGTCGCCGCGTAAAGATCGGCGCCACCCATCACGATTGCCTCCGCGACGCCAGCACTCGCCGCGACCTCGCTCGCCAGCGCCAACGCCTCATCGATAGAGTGCACCACCAGCACGCCTTCTGCACGAAACGACACATTGCGCGTGACGACAATATTTGTGCGCCCTGGCAAAGGCCTGCCGATGGACTCGTAGGTTTTGCGTCCCATCACGACGGGCTTGCCCATCGTGATGCGCTTGAAGTTCTGCAGGTCCTCCGGGAGCTTCCAGGGCAAGGCGTTGTTGCTGCCAATCACCCCGTTTTCGGCAACCGCCACGATTATCGCCAGCTCTGTCATAGCGGAGCGCACGCCATCACACGGCTACCGGCGCGGCAATATGCCCGTGCGGGTGATAATCAAGCAGTTCAAAATCCTCGAAGCAGTAGCCGTAGATCGTGTCAGGGCGACGCAGGATATTGAGACGTGGCAGCGGCCGCGGCTCACGGCGCAATTGTTCGTCCACCTGCTCCAGGTGGTTGCTGTAGATATGGGAGTCACCGGTGCAGATGATGATTTCGCCAGGCTCCAGGTCGCACTGCTGCGCCAGCATCAGCGTCAGCAGCGCCAGGCTCGCCGTGTTGTAAGGCAACCCCAAAAAGGAATCGCTGGAGCGGATCATCAGCTGCGCGGACAGGCGGCGCTCAGCCACGTAAAACTGGTACAGCAAATGGCAGGGCGGCAGCGCCATGCGACCCGCCCTGACGTTATCCTGGGGACTCATGCGCTCGTCGGGCAGGTACTCCACATTCCATGCATGAAACAGGATGCGCCGGCTGTCCGGGTTATTGCGCAGGCAGTCGATCACATAGTCAATCTGGTTGATGGTCCTGCCGTCGCGGGTCGGCCAGGCCGTCCACTGGGCGCCGTAGATAGGCCCCAGTTCGCCCTCTTCAGTGGCCCATTCATCCCAGATCGACACGCCGTTGTCCTTCAGCCAGCGCGTATTGGTGTCGCCACGGAGGAACCACAACAGTTCGTTCGCGATACTTTTGAAATGCAGCTTCTTGGTTGTCAGTAGCGGGAAGCCGTCAGCCAGGTCGTGCCGGTACTGCCGCCCGAACACGGACAAGGTGCCGGTGCCGGTGCGATCGCCCTTGCGCACGCCGTGATCCAGGATGTCCTGCAGCAGATCGAGATATTGCTTCATTTGACGCGTTTCCCCAGCGCAGGCTCATCACGACTGGCGTTGCGGTAGGCGGTGACTATCAGGTAGATCCCCAGCGCGATCATCGGCAGTGACAACAATTGCCCCCGGGTCACCCAACCCAGCGCCTGGAAACCGATATCGCGGTCCGGCTCGCGGAAGAACTCCGCGACAAAGCGCAGGCAGCCGTAGCCTAGCGCAAACACGCCGGCGATGGACCACACGGGACGCGGCCGGGAAGAAAACCACATCATGATCACAAACAACAACACCCCCTCCAGGGCGAATTGGTACAGCTGCGACGGGTGCCTTGCCAATTGCGCGGGATCATTCGGAAAGACCATTGCCCAGGGCACATCGGTGGCCCGTCCCCACAGCTCCTGGCCGATGAAATTGCCCAGGCGACCCAGCGCCAGGCCCACCGGCACCAGCGGTGCGACAAAATCCATCAGGGCGCCGAACACGATATTGTGCCGGCGGGCGAACAGGTACATCGCGAACAGCACACCCAGGAAGCCGCCGTGAAACGACATGCCGCCCTCCCAGACCCGGAACAACCAGCTGGGATCTTTTAGCAGGTGGTCGCCACCGTAGAAGATCGCGTATCCAAACCTGCCGCCGAGCACGACACCCAGCGCGGCGTAAAAGATCAGGTCGTCGACCTGCTCCCGCGTCACCACGGACCAGGGCCTCCGCGTGCGCCGTGCGGCCAACCACCATGCGAAGGCAAGGCCTGTGAGGTACGTCAATCCGTACCAGTGGACCTTGAGCGGCCCCAGGGACAGTGCGACCGGGTCTATTTCAGGATAAGGCAGCATCGTTGCAGTTCGGTAAGTAAGCCAATGGAAAGGCTGGCCAGACTCGGCCAACACGAGTAACGGAACTGGAAAAGCCGTATTATCATCCACCCAGTGAGGATTCACAATTTTTTCCCCGTACCCCGGTTGTCGTCCATGTGCCTGTTAATTTTTGCCCATCAGGTGGCGCCTGATTTTCCGCTGCTGATAGCCGCGAATCGCGACGAATTCCACGCGCGGCCCACCGCCGTGTCCGATTTCTGGATCGAACACCCCGACTTGCTGGCAGGAAAAGACCTGCAGCAGGGTGGAACCTGGATGGGTATAACCCGCAAGGGTCGCTTTGCCGCAGTCACCAACTACCGCGATCCCGCGCGCACCGCCCCGGCACCGCGTTCTCGCGGCGAGTTGCCGCTGGCCTATCTTACGGGCACGGAAGACCCGCAGTCGTACCTGCATCAGTTGGCGAGCCGCGCAGCCGAGTACGCCGGCTTCAACTTGCTGGTGGGCGATACGCAGAGCCTCTGGTATTTCACCAACAGCGAGGAGCGCGCACCGCAGCGCCTGGCGCCTGGGATTTATGGCTTGAGCAATGCCAGGCTGGACACGCCGTGGCCGAAGGTGACCGCAGGAAAAGCACGGCTGCAGGCGCTGCTGGATGCTGGCGATATCTCCCATGACGCGCTGGCCACGGTCACAGCCAGCCGTCAGCTGGCGGATGGGCTCGCGCTGGACGCTCTGCATCAGGTAAATGGCATGGAGCGGATGTTGTCCGCGCAGTTCATTGTCACGGCTGCATACGGGACGCGCTCCAGCACTACAATGTGGACCGATGTACGCGGCCTCGCCAGTTGGCAAGAGCGCAGCTTCGACGCCGAGGGTACGTTACACACGGAACAACGAATGGAGTTTCAACTGGAAAGCGCATGACGCGGCGCTGCGGCATCCAGCGCTGTGAACGTCGGCGGCGCTACTCCACCGGACTGTGAATGAACTTTTCCATGCCATGCTGCGTGAGGAACTGCTCCAGACGGGCGTTCACCTGAAGGGCGCAATCCAGTTGCATCACTTCCTTGAGTAAACTGCGCGCCTCGCTGCGGCGCAGGTTGCGCAGCGCTTTCTTCACCCTGGGCAAACTGATGGCGTTCATCGACAACACGTCGTAACCCATCGCCAGAAGCAGCACGGCGCCACCGGGGTCGCCTGCCAGTTCCCCACAGATGCCAATCGGCACCCCCTCAGACTGGCTGGCCGTGGCGACATACGCCAACGCCTGCAATACCGCCGGGTGAAATGAGTGATAAAGATGCGCCACGCGGGCATTGTTGCGATCCACCGCCAGCAGATACTGTGTCAGGTCGTTGCTGCCCACGGATAAGAAATCGACGCGCCGCGCCAGTGCGCGCGCCTGGTACACCGCTGCGGGTACCTCGACCATGACGCCGATAGGCGGTAACTCGCCCTTCAGTCCGTCCTGGCGCAGCTCGCTATGACTGCGGCGAATCAATTCCAGTGCTTCGTCCACCTCGGCGGTATTGCACACCATCGGCAGCATGATGCGCAGATTTCCCAGCCCTTCGTTAGCCTTGAGCATGGCCCGCACCTGGGCGAGGAATATTTCCGGGTGATCCAGCGTCACCCGTATCCCGCGCCAGCCCAGAAACGGGTTTTCCTCCTCGATCGGAAAATAGGGCAAGGCCTTGTCGCCGCCGATATCCAGCGTGCGCATGGTCACCGAGCGCGGCGCGAACGCCTCCAGCTGCTCGCGGTATATCTGGCGCTGCTCCTCCTCGCTGGGAAAGCGGTCCCTGAGCAGGAACGGCACTTCTGTGCGATACAGGCCGACACCTTCCGCGCCCTGCTCCAGCGAGCGGGCGACATCCGCCATCAAACCGGTATTGACCCACAGCGGCATGCGATGGCCGTCCAGCGTGACACAGGGTTCGTCGCGCAGCGATTCCAGATCCCGCGACAAGGCCTTGTCCTCATCCACGACCTGTTGGAAACGCTGTTTGATTTCCGGCAGGGGGTTGAGGTGCACGGTGCCGTTATAGCCATCGATAATAACTTCACGGTCCTGCAATTTGGCATAGGGCAGGTTGATCGCCCCCATCACGGTGGGCACACCCATCGCACGCGCAAGAATGGCGACATGAGAGTTGCTGGAACCTCGCACGGAAATCAGGCCGACCAGCTTCTCGCGTGGAATTTCCCCCAGCGATGTCGCCGTCAATTCCTCGCCCACGAGAATCGTCTGGTCTGGGTACACACGCGGCTCCTGGTTCGCCGCCTGCAGGTAAGCCAGCACGCGCGTACCCAGGTCGCGCACGTCCACCGCGCGCTCCTTCAGGTAACTGTGTTCCATGCGTTCAAAATGGCGTATGTGCTGAATCATCACCTGGCTCAGCGCACCCTGCGCCCACTGCCCGGCCTTGATCAGCTTGACGACTTCCGCGCCGATGGTCGAGTCGTCCAGAATACTGATGTAGACATCGAACAGCGCATGATCCTCGGGACTCAGTTCCGCACCCAGGTTCTCGGCCACCTGTTGAATATCTTTCTGTACGGCCTGCAACGCCTCGCGAAACGCGCGCACTTCCTTGCGCTTATCCTGCGCTGCACGCGGTTGCACGGCGTACAGGTCCGCCCCCGGGGAAATCACCACAACGGTGCCTATTGCGACACCAGGCGCACCTGGCACGCCGGTCACTTTCGCCGGGGCCGCGCCGGCCAATGACTGGGTCACCAATACACCCGTCACCTGGGCATGGGCAATCACACCGGCAAGTTGGGCGGACAGCGTTACCAGGAACGCTTCGTCACTCTCATCGAAGCGGCGACGTTCCGTCTGCTGCACCACCAGCACACCGAGGACGCCGCGCTGGTGAATGATGGGCACCCCCAGAAACGCGTGGTAGTGCTCCTCGCCAATGCCGGGCATGAAACGGAATCGGGGGTGGTTTTCGGCCTCCTCAAGATTGACCGGCTCGCCGCGTTCGGCAACCAGGCCGACCAGCCCGTCACTGGCAGCCAGGCTGGCGACACCCACCAGCTCGGGATTGAGTCCCTGGGTCGCCCTGAACACGTAGCGCCCATTCGCCGGGTCGCGCAGATATACACTGCACACCTGGGTATTCAGGGCAGCGCGTACACGGCGCACTATAATCTGCAGAGCCTCCTCCAGATCACCCGCCGCGTTGACCTCCTGGACAATATTGCGCAGGATTTCGAGCATGGCCACTTACAGACCCCCGTGCTTGTCGGTGTGGCGACCCAGAGGCACCGCGAGTTCCTTCATCGCCCTGCGATAGACCTCGCGCTTGAATGAGATGACCTGATTGAGGGGGTACCAGTAGCTGACCCACTGCCAGTGATCGAACTCCGGCTTCTCGTTCAGGTTGAGCTGCACCGCCGCGTCATCTTCCAGCAGGCGCAGTAAAAACCACTTTTGCTTCTGTCCGATACACCGGGGCTTCTGGCTGGCGCGCACGAACTGCGTGGGCAGCCGATAGCGCAACCAGCCTTTGGTGGAACCCAGCACTTCTACCGCATCGGGCAACAGGCCAACCTCCTCATGCAACTCACGATAAAGTGCCTGCAGCGGCGACTCGCCCGCACTGATGCCTCCCTGGGGGAATTGCCAGGCGTCGCGGCCACCGACGCGACGGGCCCACAGCAGCTGGCCATGCTCATTGGTCAGCATGATGCCCACGTTCAGCCGAAAGCCGTCAGAATCTATCACGTTTAAAAAGTCACCCCTCGTAATGGCCGGTCATTGTTCCACAATTTGCAGACCCAGAGAAATTTACTATAGCTGATGCCGCCGTTATGCTGGCCACCCACTTTTTGAGGCACGGCTCGTGACACTGGCAATTTTCGACCTGGACAACACTCTGCTCGGCGGCGATAGCGACCACCTGTGGGGTCAATTCATCTGTGAGCAGCAATTAGTGGACAACGCAGACTTTGCTCAGCGCAGCGAACAATTCTATGCGGATTATCAGTCGGGCGACCTGGATATCGACGCCTACCTGCGTTTTGCGCTGGGCACGTTAAAAGGTCGTTCGCCCGCCGAGCTGCACAATTGGCATAGTGCATTCATGCACAGCAAAATCAAGCCCATCCTGTTACCCAAGGCATCCGACCTCCTTGCCGAGCACCGGCGGCGCGGTCACGAACTGGTGATCATCACCGCCACCAATCGCTTCATCACCGCGCCTATCGCGGACGCGCTCGGCGTGGACAACCTGATCGCCTGCGAGGCGGAGATCGTGGACGGTATTTACACCGGCGCGCCCAGCGGCGTCCCGTCGTTCCAGGCCGGCAAGGTCACCCGCCTGTACGACTGGATGGAAAGCCGCGATCTGCGCCTGGATGGCGCGTGGTTTTACAGCGATTCGCACAATGACCTGCCGCTGCTGGAGCTGGTGGACCATCCGGTGGCTGTTGACCCGGACGACACGTTGCGGGCCAGGGCTGTCGAACGCGGCTGGCCGGTGATTTCGTTGCGCTGATACTGGACTAAATTGTTTCGAGTTTCAGATTCAGATTGCTGGCACATTTCACGCCATCATGCGGTTCACCTTTGGTAGGCGCGTCATCTAGCGCAGGTCGCCGGCGCCGGTCTTCTGGCTTTGGTCTTCCGCTTCTCGCCGCGCCGCAGGTTGTGTTGGGCGCCACAGGAAGCGCAAAAGCGCCATCCATGGCAGCTCGCGCTCGGCCGTCCCTGGCCGAGCACGTTCCTGTGGCGCCCAACACAACCTGCGGCGCTGACATTTTCCCAAGCGCGTAGATCGAAGATGACAGGATTCGAATTGAAATTGAGCGAATCGAACGATTGATGTTCCGATCTTGCACGAAACGAGTTCAGTGCTCGGTGGTAGAGTTGCGAAAGCCTGGCATGGCTGGGCGGGGGCGTGTGAGGCCATGGATGGCCGAACGCGAGCTGCCATGGATGGCGCTTTTGCGGCCCCCGCCCAGCCATGCCAGGCTTTCGCGACTCGGCGATGAACAACAAAACCCCACGATTAAAAATCCAGACAATCTAAAGCTTGCGAACAAACAACGCCTTCAGATATTCAGTCTCAGGAATCGCCGGATGAATCGGATGATCCGCCCCCTGCGCCCCCTGCTCAACCACGCGAACCTGGCACCCCGAACGCACCGCCGCCTGTTGCACGGCAGTGATCAACTCCGCGCGGGGCAGATGCATAGAGCACGAGGCAGACACCAGCAGCCCACCGGGCTGCAACAGCTGTAAGCCCAGCTCATTGATGCGTCGATAAGCGGCAATGCCTTTTTTCAGCTCCTTCTTGCGCTGGATAAACGCCGGGGGATCGAGAATCACCACATCAAACAGCGCGCCTTCAGCCTGCATCGCCGCCATCGTTTCCGGCGCCGAGCCACGACGCGTCGTGACGCGATCATGCAGTTGGTTTAATCGCGCGTTTGCCTCGACGCCCTCCAGCGCCTGCGCCGAGGAGTCCAGGCAGCACACAGACGTCGCGCCGAACGCTGCGGCCTGCACACCCCAGCCGCCGATATAACTGTACACATCCAGCACACGCTTGCCCCTGACCCACGGTGCCAGGCGCGCGCGCGACATGCGGTGGTCGTAGAACCATCCGGTCTTCTGGCCATCGTAGACGGGCGCGAGAAACTGCACGCCGTTCTCCTGAAGCGGCACCTGCCGCGGCACGGCGCCGTAAGCGACTTCGGACTCGGTCGCCAGGCCCTGCTCGCGACGACTGCGGCTGTCTGAGCGCAGCAGGATACCGCTCGGTGCCAGTGCGGCGACGAGCGCTTGCAGCAGCGGCTCGCGATAACGTTCCATGCCGCTGTTGTTGAGTTGCATCACCAGCACGTCGCCGAAGCGGTCTACAACCAGCCCGGGGAGGGTGTCGCTGTCGCCGTAGATGAGGCGGTAGAAGGGTTTGTCGAACGCCGCCTGCCGTATCGCCAGCGCCGTCGCAATTCGGGCGGCGAAGAATTGTACATCCAGCGCGCTGCTCGCCCGGCGCGTACAGCCGCGCGCAAATCAGTGCGTTGGGTTCCATGTAGGCGCTGCCCAGCAGCTTGTCGTTGCTGTTGCGAACAGTGACCAGATCGCCTGCGGCAAAACTGCCCAGCGGCGAGCGCTCGCTGTCAACTTCATTGGAGAACACCCAGAGGTGGCCACCGCGCAGGCGGTGATCCGCGCCCTGGCGCAGGAAGAGGTCCCTCATCAGGTGCTACGGCGCAGTGCTACTCTTCCTCACACAGCTGCTGGTAATCCCCGGCAGATAACAGCGCGTCCAACTCGGCGGGGTCGGAAGGCTGCAGCTTGAAAAACCAACCGTCGTTGTACGGGTCGGAGTTCACCGTCTCCGGGTCATCCTCCAACTGCCGGTTGATCTCAATAACTTCTCCGCCCACCGGCGAGTAGATGTCGGACGCGGCCTTGACCGATTCGACCACACCGGCGTCGTCGCCCGCCGCCAGTACGACGCCCACTTCGGGCGTTTCGACGAAGACCACGTCACCGAGCGCTGCCTGTGCATGGTCGGTAATGCCGACCGTCACGGTGCCATCGTCTTCCAGTCGTGCCCACTCGTGCGTACTGGCGTATTTGAGTTCAACCGGCGTGTGGCTCATAGACATTCCTCATGGTGGTATTGCTGTTGGTATTGATGTTGGTATTGATGTTGTTACTGCCGTGTTGGGGATGACGACGGACAGCGCTTTTACGGTGGGATTGAGCGCCCCATTCTAACGGCACGCGAGTGAAAAACAACGTCCGGGGTGTTCACGCTCGACACCAGCTCATCCCATGCCCATCGCACGACGCATCAGTTGCTGTTTCAGCGGCGCCAGATTGTCGATGCGGCGCATACCGGCATTGCGCAACCAGCGCAGCGGCAGTGACTGCTGTTCGAACAGCCGCTTGAAACCGTCCATGGCCGTCATCATCATCAGGTTCTCGCCCTTGCGCTGCCGCTGATAACGCTGCAGCAGGTCCAACTGCCGGGATGGACGCCATTGCGCTGTCCCGCCAGGATTTCTGCGGCCAACACGGCCACATCCTGCAGGCCCAGGTTGATCCCCTGGCCAGCCAGCGGGTGAATGGTGTGGGCGGCATCGGCCACCAGCGCCACGCCGGGCTGCACGTAGTCCACGGCATGGCGCTGGCGCAGCGGGTGCGCGAAACGCCGGGAAGCGTCGAGGACAGCACCGAGTCGCGCTTCGCTGGCGCGCGTAAGCTCGGCGCAGAACGCCGCGTCGTCCAGTGCCAGCACAGCGTCTACCAAATCTTCCTGCAGTGACCACACGATCGAACAGTAATGGTGGCCATTTTCACCCGGCAGCGGCAACAGTGCCAACGGACCGCTGGGCAAAAAGCGTTGCCAGGCAGTCGCGTCGTGCGGGCGCTCGACCTCGACCGTGGCCACGATGGCGCGGTGGCCGTAATCCCATTCACGACTGCGAAAACTCATCATCTCGCGCACCCGCGACAGGGCGCCATCGGCGGCAACCAGCAGATCCGCTTCCAGCAATTCCCCACCATCCAGCGTCAGCGACATGCGGGAAGACGCGAGGCGCGTGCAGGACGCAAGCGCCACCGGACTCAACACGGTGATATCGGCCGCCGTGGCAACCCTGGCGAGCAAGGCGTGCACGATCGCGCGGTTTTCGACGATGTGGCCCAGCTCGCTGGCTCCGACCTCGGCGCGGTCGAATTCGATCTGGCCGGTGCCCTCGGCATCCCATACCGTCATGTGGCGGTAGGCGCAGTGGCGGTAGGCAGCAATCGCGTCCCACGCTCCCAGTTGCGACAAAAACTCGCGCGAGCGCGGTGTCAGCGCGCTGACCCGTGGATCAAAGTCCTGCAGATTTTTCGACTGCGGCAGCGCGCTGGCGGGCAGCGCCTGCGCCTCTACCAGTGCAATCATGAGACCGTGGCCACTCAGCGCAACCGCCAGGGCGCTGCCGGCGATCCCGGCACCGACAATCACCACGTCAAACTGTCGGGCGTCAGCCATTCGCAGATCCTGAACCCGTTGCCACACCTGCGGCGTGGCGCACAAACTCACGCTTCAGGCCGGGCAGGAAATCCAGACCCGCCAGCGCCAGGTCGCGGCCCAGGCCCAGCAGCGGATCGGCGTGCATAAAGAGCGCCGGCACGCGATCACTGAAGGCGATGGTGCGTTGCTGGTCGGATTGTTGGCGCCGCTGGTAACGTTGCAACAGCGCGAGGTCGCCCAGCGGCATGCCCTCGGCGAGCCCCTGCGCCAACACTTGGCCGAGTTCCGCCACGTCGCGCAAAGCCAGATTGAAACCCTGCCCGGCCACCGGGTGCAGCGCGTGGGCTGCATTGCCCATCACGACAATGCCGTGGCGCACCTGCTCCGTCGACTGCACCAACGACAGCGGGTACTCGTGGCGCTCGCCAACCTGCAACATGCGGCCCAAACGGTAACCGAAACGCTGTTGCAGCGTGGCCAGAAACTCTTCCGGAGGACACTCGCGCAGGCGCCCTGCGCTCGCCGCGGGCAGGGTCCACACCAGTGCGCCGCGCTGTTCGCCGTCGCGACTGGCCAGCAGTGGCAACACGGCCAGCGGCCCATCATCGGTGAAGCGCTCAAAGGCACAGCCGCGATGCGGTTCGGCAAACGCAATGTTCGCCACCAGCGCGTGCTGTTGGTACGGTTTCTCACTTACCGCCACGCCCAACTGCTCGCGCAGCCCCGACGCGGCGCCATCGGCAACCAACAGCAGGCCTGCGGTAATGCCCGCCGTGTCACCCTGTAACTGCAGGCTGACACCCGCACCCGTCGGCGCGGCGCTGACCACTTTTGCCGGGCTGCGCACCTCGACGCGCCCGCGCTGGCGCAGTTGCCGGATCAGCGAGTTGCCCAACCAGGCGTTCTCCACCACGTAGCCCAGCGCGGGCCATTGATGGTCGCTGGCGCGCAGCAGCGTGCTGCCGAAACGCCCGCGACTGGAAACGTGGATACTCTCGATCGCACACAGCCATTGGCACAGATCGTCCCATACCTGCATGCGTTCATAGATCAGCCGCGAACTGTAGCTCAATGCGGTCGAGCGCGCGTCGAACGCGGGGTGATACTGCGGCGCGCCACCGTTGCCCTGCGCGGGGAGTGGAAAGCCTTCCACCAGCAGGATCGACGTGGCCGGCGGCAGCACTTCCCCCAACTGCAGGGCCAGGCTGACGCCCACCATGCCGCCACCGGCGATCACGATATCGAAATGCTCGCGCTTCACTGCAGACATTGCTTCAGGCATCGCTCATGCAGCCATCAACGCCTCTATCTCCCCTACGGTTTTCGGTACCCCGCAGGTAATTACGTCGCAGCCCCGCTCAGTCACCACCACATCGTCTTCAATGCGAATGCCGATCCCGCGCCACTGTTTGGCGACTTTGGTGTTGTCGGCTGCTATATAGAGGCCGGGCTCGACGGTCATCACCATGCCCGGTTCCAACAAGCGCCACTCACTGCCCACGCGATAATCGCCGACGTCGTGCACATCCAGTCCCAGCCAGTGGCCCACGCGGTGCATATAAAAGGCGCGGTAGGCTTCGCGCTTGATCAGGCCGGACACGCTGCCCTTCAACAGACCCAGCTCAACCAGTCCCTCGGTAAACGCGCGGACGCTGGCATTGTGCGGCTGGTTCCAGTGGTTGCCGGGTTTTATCTGGGCGATGGCGGCCAGCTGCGCTTTCAATACCAGGTCATACAATGCGCGCTGCTCGGCACTGAAGCGGCCATTCACCGGAAAGGTCCGCGTGACATCGGATGCGTAATACTCCAGCTCACAACCGGCATCGATCAGCACCAGCTCGCCATCGCGCAGCTTGTCACTGTTCTCGATATAGTGCATCACGCAGGCGTTATGGCCGCCGCCCACGATACTGGGATAGGCCGGGAAACGCGCGCCGGAAGTGGCGAACTCATGCTGTATTTCGGCTTCCAGCTGATATTCGTAGAGCCCGCCACGGCACGCCTGCATCGCACGGCAGTGGGCCCGTGCGGTAATCTCGGCTGCCTTGCGCATCAGGCGCAACTCCGCGGCACTCTTGAACAGCCGCAGTTCGTGCAGCATATAGTTAAGGTCGGTAAATTCCCCCGGGGGCGCCGCTCCGGAGGCAGCCTTGCCGCGGATACTGTTCACCCAACCCATGATCTGCCGGTCAAATTCCGCGCTGCGACCCATGGAGTAATAGACCCGTTCACGACCTTCCAGCAGGCCCGGAAGAATGTCGTCAATGTCACCGATCGGAAAGGCGTCGTCCGCGCCATATTCCGCACACACCCCCTCGGGCCCGGCGCGAAGGCCATGCCACAGCTCCATGCCGGGGTCGCGCTCGCGGCAGAAAATCACGAACTGTCCGTGGCGGCGGCCTGGCAACAACACCAGCACAGCATCCGGTTCGGCAAAACCCGAGAGGTAGTAAAAATCACTGTCCTGGCGAAACGGGTATGCGGTATCCCGGCTCCGGACCTGCTCTCGCGCCGATGGGATGATGGCAATGCTGTTGGGGTCCATCAATGCCATGAGATTTTTTCGGCGGCGCGCAAACTCGGATTTACCAATACTCATCATGTCATTCGCCGGTGTAGGCGCCGGCGCTGCCCAAATAATAAAAATTGAAGGATGAGATTATCACAGCTAGTGCAGCGGACGTGTCGCCCTGGAGGACTCAGCGCGCTCCGGGACTCCCGCGCCGATATCCATGAACACATTCATCACCGCCACTCGCAGATACTCCACCAGTTCGCTGAAACTGTTTTCTGCATCCTCCTCGTCTTCACTCACCCGCTTCGGCCTGCGCCATCGCGGCAATATCCCGGAGCACTTCTCCGACATCGCCCGACTGCAACGCGGCGGAGGTGTCCACAGTGGCGACGCGGTAGGCAAAGCCCGCCAGGAAACCTTCGCACCAGCTCGCCAGCGCCGCCGTACGCAGTGCTATCTCCTCGTCATCGTCCGGCAGCAGCGGATGGAAGACATACTCATCGTCCTGCAACGCAGCCGCCGTGACGCTGTAAAGCTGCATCACGCGACTGGCCAACTCCCCGTACAAATCGAGGTTCAGCGACTCGCGCAGCGCACTGAGTGCGTACTCCGGTTCCTGTGACGCACCCGCACCGAGCAAGCCACTGAGGCACCCGTGCAGCTGCGAGGGCGACGCGAGCACGCCCTGGTCCAACAAGTGATCGGCAAATTCATTGAAGTCGAAAACGTCGACTTCCTCGGGTATCTCGTCATACATTCGGTGTTCTCCTTGTACCCGCGCTCTGACCGCAGTTCATGCGCCGCGCGAAGGTAAAAGCTTTCGCAGGCATTTGATATCGGTGAATTTGGTCTCGTTGACCTCAATGTCACGCGCCACTATAGTAGCCGCTTCGACATCGTCTTCCCCAGTATACCCGCATGGCCGACAACCCACTCAAAGACCTGGAAAATAAGATCGACGAGCTTATCTCGCTGTGCCGCGAGCTGAATCGCGAAAATTGCGCACTGAAGGCGGAAATTGCCGGGTGGCGCGAAGAACGCAAAGACCTGCTGGACAAGAATGAACTGGCGCGCTCCAAGGTCGAAGCCATGATAAATCGTCTGCGCACGATGGAGTAGCGAGCGTGAGCCCTGCCAATACAGTAACCGTGAAGATCCTCGAAAAGGAATACCAGGTGGCTTGTCCCGAGGAGCAGGAGGCCGCACTGGTCATCTCTGCCAAATACCTGGACAAACAAATGCGGGGGATTCGCGATTCGGGCAAGGTCATCGGGCTTGAACGCATCGCCGTGATGGCCGCGCTCAATATCAGTTACGAATTATTACAGGCTTCTGATCATGCAGAGCCCGGCCAACCTTCTGGCGATTCCGTCAAACGCCTGCACAACAAACTTGATGACGCCCTGCACGACCTGCGACAACTCGAAATCGGCTAGCGCGTCACAGTCCAACGAAAACGGTTCATCAAGTTTGTTGTAATTTGTAGGCAGTGCTGTCGGCATATGGGCTATACTCAGGCCGGGTCCCTGGTGTATTCGCCAGACTTACAGTCCTCGAGCCGATAAATGTGTAACCGGGGGCTTCTCGTTTTTGTTGGTGTGCAAGTCCGGATTCAACCGGAAAGCCTTATGCAAAGCAGAAGTCACCACCTTGAATCGTCGGGTTCAAGGGCAGATCTGTCAGCGGTACTCCGGGAACCCTTTTTTTACCATGCCTGACACGCCTTCCAGAAAATCCGCATTGCGCAGCGCGCTGCGACAACGACGCAACTCCCTGGGTCCTACCCAACAAGCAGATGCCGCACAGGCATTGGTCCAGTCCGTGCTCGGCCTGTCGCATTGGGCAGACGCACAACGCCTCGCCCTGTACCTTGCCAGCGATGGCGAAATCAGCACCTCGGTGCTGGCGAGCATCGCGCGCAGCGAGGGCAAACACCTGTTCCTGCCCATACTGACTGGTGAACATGGCCTGGCTTTCGCGCGCTGGGAAACCGACATGACGCTATCCGTGAATCGCTACAACATCCCGGAACCGCCGGTTGCTACCGAGCACTGCCCGGCAGCGGAACTGGATATGATTTTCCTGCCTGTCGTGGGGTGGGACTCGCACGGGGGCCGCCTGGGCATGGGCGGTGGCTATTATGATCGGGCGCTAGCCGGCATTGTTGGCCCGGTACTGGTGGGGCTGGCATACGCCAGCCAACAGGTAGAACAAATCCCGAGGGAAAGCTGGGATATTGTGCTGGACTATGTTGCGACGGATGCCGGACTGATTCGGTGCAAAGGACGCTGAGCGTGGCGCAGTAGCGCCGCCTATTCTGTGAACAACACGCCCGCCTGCAACTCGGACGCGGGGTCGGCGACCGAATTATTCGCCGCCAGCGGCAACATCAGCGTGAGCAACACACCCACTACAAAAGCGGCTGTCAACATCAGCACAATATCAGGTTTACGCTTCACCGATCTCTCTCACTACACTACTTATTGGTGTGTCGCGCTACACAAGCCGACACCCTGCCTGCATTGAACGGTAATTATTATTAGCTGGTCTTCAATTGCGGGCGATCTTAGCTCAGCATCGAACGAAAGAAAACCCCTGCAGGCCGCACGAAGACTGGATTTCACGCTTTATTTGCGCGTCCACCGAGATACAGTTGATAGGCGCGGTTTTCCGTCTCCTCCGAATAGGGATAACCGATACCGTCCAGCACCTGCTCAAACGCCCGGCGCTCGCCACCGGGCACCTGGATCCCGATGAGAATCCGCCCATAGGCCGCCCCGTGGTTGCGGTAATGAAACATGGAAATGTTCCAGCGCTGGCCCAGCCCCGACAAAAACTTGAGCAGGGCGCCGGGCCGTTCCGGAAATTCCACCCGATACACCCGTTCATCCTGCAACTGGGCCGGAGCATGTCCGCCAACCATGTAACGGATGTGCAGCTTGGCCACCTCGTTGTCACTCATATCCTCGGTGGTGTAGCCGCGTTGCCGCAGGTCGGCAACCAGCGCCGCTAGGTCTTCCCCCCGGGCGTCACCGACAGCCCGACGAAAACCTGGGCCGAGCTCGTATCAGCGAAGCGATAATTGAACTCAGTGATATTGCGCCGCCCCAGCGCACTGCAGAATTGTTTGAAGCTGCCGGGGCGCTCCGGCACGGTCACGCTGAGCACCGCCTCGCGTTGCTCGCCAATTTCCGTGCGCTCGGAGATATACCGCAGGCGATCGAAGTTGGTGTTCGCTCCGCTGACTATCGCCAGCAAGTCCTGCCCCTGCACGCCGCTGCCGTGCACATACTTCTTCAGGCCGGCCAGGGCCAGCGCCCCGGCGGGTTCCGCGATGCTGCGGGTATCTTCAAAGATATCCTTGATGGCGGCACACATTTCATCGGTCGTAACGGTGATCACCTCTGCCACCGTCTTGCGGATGATGCGAAACGGCTCCTTGCCGATCTGCGCAACCGCACAGCCATCGGCAAACAAACCGACCTCCGCAAGAGAGTCACGCCGCCCGCGCGCCAATGCCAGTTGCAGGCAGGCGGCATCCTCGGGTTCGACGCCGATGATCCGCGTCTGCGGCCAGACATAGCTGACGTAGGCGGCAACGCCGGCTATCAGCCCGCCGCCGCCGACCGGTACGAACAGCGCATCCAGCGGCCGCTGGTGCTGGCGCACGATCTCCATGCCCACCGTGCCCTGCCCGGCGATCACATCCGGGTCATCAAATGGATGCACATAGGTCAGCCCCTTGGCACGCAGGAGTTCCTGCGCATGTAAAGCAGCTTCATCGTAGGAGTCGCCGTGCAGCAGCACGCGCGCGCCGAGGTTGCGCACGGCATCCACTTTTATCAGCGGTGTCGTGCGCGGCATCACGATCGTGGCCTTCATGCGCAGCTTTTGCGCCGCCATCGCCACTCCCTGCGCGTGATTGCCGGCCGACGCCGCAATGACACCGCGACTGCGTTGCTCGGGCGTGAGGCGACTCATCTTGCAGTACGCGCCGCGCAACTTGAACGAGAACACGGGCTGCAAATCCTCACGCTTCAGCCAAACCCGGTTGTCCAGGCGCCGCGACATCAGATGGGCTTCATGGATCGGCGTTTCGCGGGCGACGTCATAGACGCGCGCATCGAGAATCCGTTTGATATAGGACTGCGGCATACCGTTTTCGCTTCCGGTGGCATCGAGCGGGCCAACCATCTTAATAGAGCGTGTGCTGTATTACAGCCCGCAGCTGTTCCCAATAGGAAGCGAGTCTGGCGGCAGGACTTGCGCCCCGCAACCGCCATTACGCAGATTTTCGTGATAGCGCCGATGTGCTGCCCTATACTGTCACGCGCTTCATCTTACAATTTTCAAGGACACGCCATGACCCAGGACGAAATGAAACAGGCGGTCGCCGACGCGGCGCTGGCGTACATCCGACCCAAGCTTGAGAACGACACGGTGATCGGCATCGGCACCGGCTCCACCGCCAATCTCTTTATCGACGCCCTCGCCCGCATCAAGGGCCAGGTCAATGCCACCGTGGCCAGCTCCGAAGCCTCCGCGCAGCGACTGAAACGCCACGGCATCCCGGTTTATGAACTGAACACGGTGGATCGCGTGGACTTTTACGTGGACGGCGCAGATGAGAGCAACAGCGCGCTGCAACTGATCAAGGGCGGCGGCGCGGCGCTGACCCGGGAAAAGATCGTGGCGGCCGTGGCGCAGGAATTTATCTGTATTGCCGATGAGAGCAAGCTGGTGCACACGCTCGGCAAATTTCCGCTGCCGGTGGAAGTTATACCGATGGCACGCAGTTATGTGGCGCGGGAACTGGTCAAGCTGGGCGGCGACCCGATCTACCGCGAGGGCGTGGTCACCGACAACGGCAATGTCATTCTGGATGTGTACAACTTTTCGATACCCCAGCCGCTGGCGATGGAGGCAAAGATCAACAACATTACGGGCGTGGTGACGAATGGGTTATTCGCATTGAAGCCCGCGGATGTGCTGTTGCTCGGCACGCCAGGGGGCGTTAAGACGCTGTTTGCCCGGTAGGACCAGGTTCGCTGCATTCGATGCCCGACCCTCGCATATCCAAAGTCGCGGGTAGTCGAATTGTCAGTTGTGGTCGTGAATGGGAATCCGATACCAGGCTACAGTACCAGTATCGCCTCTACTTCGATCTGCGCGCCTTTGGGCAGGGCCGCAACCTGCACGGTGGCACGCGCGGGAAAGGGCGCCTGTAAAAACTGTGTCATCACTTCATTGACCGCGCCGAAGTGCTGCAGGTTGGTCAGCGAAATATTGATCTTTACGGCGTTCTGCAGGCTTCCCCCAGCTGCTTCTGCCACTGCGGCGAGGTTTTTGAAAGCCTGCACGGCCTGCGCGGTGATGTCGCCAGCGACCAGTTCTGACGTGCCGGGCACCAATGGGATCTGGCCAGAAAGCCAGACCGTGTTGCCCACCTTGATCGCCTGGGAATAAGGGCCAATAGCGTCGGGGGCGTTGGGTGTCGAGATGACGGCACGATTGCTCACGTTAGTACTCCAAAACTTGTCGCGGTGAAATCCGGGGCCTAGTTCTTGACGCGGGTCACCTTGCGCACATGATTGATAGTGCGCAGGCGTTTCATTATCCGGGCGAGGTGTACGCGGCCTTGCACCATCATTTCCAGGTTGACGTAGGTGAACTGGTAATCCTTGTCATCCGTGGATATCTTCTCGATATTGACACCCATGCTGTTGATGCGGGTGGCGATGACTGCAATCATGCCCCGGCGATTTTCGACCTCTACCCGCAGTTCGGCGCGATACTCGCCCACTACTGTGTCATCCCAGCGCAACGCGATACGGCGCTCATTGTGGTCGCGTATATCCACCAGGTTATTGCAGCGCTCGCGATGCACGACCACACCCTTTCGAGACTCAGGTAGCCCTCTATCGGATCCCCGGGAATGGGATGGCAGCACCGTGCGTAACAGACCATGAAACCCTCGGTGCCACAGATGGCGACTGGCTGCGCGGCACCGTCGCTCTGCTGCGGCTGGCCTTCGTCCCGGCTGCTCAGCAGTTGCTGCGCCGTGAACATCGGCAGGCGATTACCGCGCGCCACATCCACCAGCATGTCGTCCATGCTGCCATACCGCTGCTGCGCCAGAAAGTCCCTGAGTTTTTTTTCCGGCAGGTTTTCCAAACTGCTGCCAAAACTGCTGAGCCCCTTGTCGAGCAGGGTGCGCCCCAGCGCCACAGAATCATCCCGCGTCTGGTACTTCAGGAAGTGGTGGATATTGGAGCGGGCTTTGGCGGTCACCGCGTAATCCAGCCATGACGGGTTGGGGCGGGCACCGGGAGAAGTCAGGATTTCGACGGTCTGGCCACTCTGCAGTGGCTCGGACAATGGCGCCAGTTGCCGGTTGATGCGGCAAGCCACACAACTGTTGCCCACATCCGTATGTACCGCATACGCGAAGTCCACGGCCGTTGCGCGTCGCGGCAATTCCAGAATACGGCCCTTCGGTGTAAAGACATAAATCTCATCGGGAAACAGGTCTATCTTGACGCTTTCGATGAACTCGAGCGAATTGCCTGCGCGTTGCTGCATTTCCAGCAGGCCCTGCACCCACTCGCGGGCGCGGGCGTGGCTGCCCTGGGTGGCCTGGCCATCGCTCTTGTACAGCCAGTGCGCGGCGATGCCGTTGTTGGCCATGTCCTCCATCTCCCGCGTGCGAATCTGGACTTCAACCGGGACGCCGTGCATGCCCATAAGTACGGTGTGCAGGGATTGATAGCCGTTGGCCTTGGGAATAGCGATGTAATCCTTGAACTCACCGGGAATCGGTTTGTAAAGGCTGTGGATGCAGCCCAGCACGCGATAGCAAGTGTCGACGGAATCGACGATTATGCGAAATGCGTAGATATCCATAATCTCGGAAAAAGACTTCCGCTTGGACTTCATTTTCTTGTAGATACTGTAGACATGCTTTTCGCGCCCCAGCACCGCGGCATCGTGACCTTCCTGTTGCAGGGTAGCCTCGATCTGGTGCCTGACTTTTTCCACCAATTCCTTGCGATGGCCGCGCGCATGGCGCAACGCGGTTTCAATACGGCTGGCGCGCATCGGGTAGAGCGCCCTGAAGCCAAGGTCTTCAAATTCAATCCGCACGGAGTTCATGCCCAGGCGCATGGCGATGGGAGAGTAAATCTCCAGGGTCTCGCGGGCGATGCGGCGGCGTTTTTCCGGCGGCATCACCCCCAGCGTGCGCATGTTGTGCAGGCGGTCGGCGAGCTTGACCAGAATCACGCGAATGTCCTGGGCCATGGCCAGCGCCATTTTCTGGAAATTCTCGGCCTGCTTCTCTTCCAGTGACTGGAATTCCATCTGCGTCAACTTGCTCACGCCGTCCACCAGTTCCGCCACCGTGGGGCCAAACTGTTCGCCGATGGCGTCTTTCTCGATGCCTGTGTCTTCTATGACATCGTGCAGCATCGCGGCGATCAGGCTCTGGTGATCCATGTGCATGTCCGCAAGGATCCCAGCTACTGCAAGAGGGTGGGTTACATAAGGTTCGCCGCTGCGCCGTCGTTGGCCATAGTGGGCCTGTTCGGCATAAAAGTAGGCGCGATTGACGTGGTTGGCTTGCTCTGGGTTGAGATAACTACGCAGGGTGGTATTGAGGGCATCCAGGGTTTGCATATCGTTGCGTCAAGACCCGTGACAGCGATGCCCGCAGTGTGCGGCAAACCGCTAGAGGGCTTCGCTTGCCTCCATGACATCCGCCAATTCGTCCTCGGCGTCCATTTCGCTTTCACGGCGCAGGATTTCGTTGGTCACAAAGCCTTCGGCTATTTCGCGCAGCGCGATAACGGTGGGCTTGTCGGACTCTTCCAGCACCATGGGGTCTTTGCCGCCGGTGGCCAATTGCCGTGCGCGTTTGCTGGCTACCATCACCAGTTCGAAGCGATTAGCGACATTTTCCAGACAATCTTCAACGGTTACACGAGCCATCGTTCAGTACTTCCCATATTGCGTGTGCCATTGGGCTCTGGCCTCATGACACGGGTTTGTAAGATAGCAGGACGGCCAGCAAGCGCAGCTCTCGTTTGTTGCCAGAGAGCACGGCCGCCCCAAAGGAACCCGCGATTATAGCGCGATGCCCCGGGGGTGCGTCCAGCGCAAATAATCGCGGTTTGCGGTGTTGTAGACAGAACTCGCGTATCAGGCGGAGCTAGTTGAGGAGGTCCTGCAACAAATTACCCAGTTCGTCCTGTCGCCGGGTCGTGCGCAGGCGCTGGCTGACGATAATCGCCTGTAACTCCCGCAGAGCCTGAGCAAAATCCTCATTCACCACTAGATAATCGCTCTCTACGTAGTGCGACATCTCCTCGACGGCCACGGCCATGCGCTTTTCGATGATCGCCAGATCGTCCTGCGCGCGGTGCTTGAGCCGCTGCAGCAGCGCCTCGCGCGATGGCGGCAGGATAAAAATCGCCTGCGTCGATGGCAGCAGGCGTTTGACCTGCTGCGCGCCCTGCCAGTCGATTTCCAGGATGATGTCAAAGCCGCGTGAGAGCCGCTCTTCAACCCAGACCGCGGATGTGCCATAAAAATTGCCAAAAACGCGCGCATGTTCCAGAAACTCGCTGCGCTCGAGCATCGCCAGAAAGCTAATCTCCGGTATAAAGTGGTAGTTGATCCCGTCCTGCTCGCCCGGCCGTATGGGTCGCGTGGTATGGGAGACTGATACCTGCAGGCCTGGACAGTGTTCGACCAGCGCATTGACCAGGCTGGTCTTGCCCGCACCAGAAGGGGCGGACACCGTGTACAGTGTTCCAGTGTTTGTCATGTGCTTTCCCTGTTGCGGCAACTGCGGGGAGCCGCGGCGAAATTACTCAATATTCTGGATCTGTTCGCGCATCTGCTCAATAAGCACTTTCAATTCCACCGCGTTGCGGGTAGTGGTGGCAGACTGCGATTTGGAGGACAGGGTGTTCGCCTCGCGATTCAGTTCCTGCATCAAAAAGTCCAACCGCCGCCCACAGGCCCCGCCCTTTTTCATTGTGTGGCGCACTTCGCTGATGTGCGCATCAAGGCGATCAAGCTCTTCTTCCACATCGGCTTTCTGCGCCTGATACACCAGCTCCTGCTCAAGCCGCGCCTGGTCGACTTCCACCCCCAACTCGGCAATCCGGGCTGTGATACGTTCGCGCTGTTGTTGCATGATAACCGGCAATACTCCTCGCGTGACCTTCACTTCAGCTTCAACCTGGGCCAGGCGATCCAACACCAGCGCAGCCAGCTTGCTCCCTTCCCGCTGGCGGCTTTGTAGCATGTTGGCCAGCGCCCTGCCGAACAACGAGAGCGCCTGTGCCTGCAACTGCTCTTCAGAATCCTCATGTGCACTGCACACGCCGGGAAATTGCAAAACCTCCAACGCGTTAATAGCTGCAGGATTCTCCAGCCGCTCTGCAATACCGCGGGTTGCCGCCAGCACTGCGTCCAATCTGGAGAGATCAATCTCCAGAGCGCCAACCTGCGCGGGATGGGACTGCAATCGGATCACACAATCAAATTTGCCTCTCGCCAGCACGGCACTGCTTTTCTCGCGCAAGCGCGGTTCCAGCGACTTCAGGACATCGGGCAACTTAAAGCTGCAGTCGAGATAGCGGTGATTCACCGAGCGCATCTCCACTGTCAGGATACCCTGCTCTGTGGCGCTGCTCTCTCGGGCAAACGCGGTCATGCTTTGAATCATTTTGTCTACTGGAACCCTGTGGCACAGCGGGCTTTGAGTGTAACAGCTTGTCATTAGTGCATACAGTTGCGGGTCCCGCCATGGCCTCCCTCGCGTATACTGCGCGCTGTCGACAAACTCGGAGTACAACCATGCAACGACCCAGTGGCCGCTCGGCTGACCAACTGCGCGAAATCAACATCACCCGCAATTTCACGCGCCATGCCGAGGGCTCAGTGCTGGTTGGCTTTGGCGATACCCGGGTGATATGCACGGCTTCGGTTGAAAAAGGTGTGCCGAGTTTTATGCGTGGCGAGGGTCGGGGCTGGGTTACCGCCGAGTATGGCATGCTGCCGCGCTCTACCGGGACCCGCATGGGCCGCGAGGCGAGTCGCGGTAAACAGGGCGGGCGTACCGTCGAAATCCAGCGCCTGATCGGGCGGTCGTTACGCGCGGCGCTGGATCTCGGCAAACTCGGGGAGAACACTATAACGATAGACTGCGACGTCATTCAGGCTGACGGGGGCACACGTACGGCCGCGATCACTGGCGCATGTGTTGCGCTGGTTGATGCCCTCAACTATCTGCAACGTGAGAAACTGATAAAGGAGGATCCGCTGCTGCAAATGGTCGCGTCCGTGTCCGTGGGCATGTACCGCGGTGTGCCCGTGCTGGACCTGGATTATGCCGAGGATTCCGTCGCGGATACCGATATGAACGTCATCATGGGCGCAGCGGGCGGCTTTATCGAGGTGCAGGGTACGGCTGAACAGGCACCGTTCGCCCGTGCGGAACTGGACAGCATGCTGGACCTGGCGAGCACGGGCATTGCGCGACTGATCGACTTGCAGCGCCTGGCGCTGGCCTCCTGACAGACTATGGCGTTCGCAACTACAGCCAACAAAGGCTACAGCTCGATATCGTAGTCCATAATGACCGGCGCGTGTGTCGAGAACTCCTTGATTTTGTAGATCGCGCCATAGTCCACGGCGTACTTCAGACCCTGGGAGATAATCTGGAAGTCTGTGCGCCAGCCATTTTTTTCGCGATCGCCGTCGGGCCACCAGCTGAATTCATCCTGGTCGGAGTTGATTTCGCGGAAGGCGTCCACATAGCCCGACTCCAGAAGCTCGTTCATCCATTGCCGTTCCTCGGCCAGGAAACCGGACGTAGTGCTGTTACTCTGTGAATCCTGCACATCAGCAGCCGAGTGGGCGATATGCCAGTTGCCGCAAATAATAAACTCCCGGCGCTTGTTGCGGATTTTCTGCAGGTGGGCGCTGAACAGCCCGTAAAATTCATTTTTACGCGCTTGCTGGGCAGCGTCCCCATGTGCCGCGTGTGGGGCCAACAGGCAGGCGACGCTCAGGTTCTCGAAATCGGCCTGAATGTAACGACCCTCCATATCGAAGTCATTGAAACCCAACCCGGTCATGATCGCCTTGGGCATTTTCCGGCAGTAGATCGCGACACCATTGGCCTTGCCATCAACATCATCAAAAAATAGGCGTTGTAGTCAGTAGGGAAAAAGAGTGGGTCCTGCAAGTCGTATTCGGAACACTGCAAATCCTGCACGCAGATAAAATCCGCATCCTGTTCCTTCAACCAGTCAAAAAATCCCTTCTGTGCAGCGTTCTTTATGCCGTCAGCGCTGAAGCTGATGATCCTCATTCGTGGCCCCTTGATATGAGAGCGTGTATGATGCAAAAACCAGGCGGCGACTTAAGGTTTCGCCAGGTTCCCAGGGGAAGGCTCGCACATCTGATCGTTTAAGTTGAAGCACGTTGCCTCGCCAACGGTGATTGCTATCACACCCGGAGCGAGACGACACAGCCTGGACCCTATTATTAGAAAGTGGGCAAACCCGTATTTGGGTATTCTATAGCGTAAATGAGGGAATACAATGCCTCGTTTTAAGGATCTGATATCGAAATGCAAGCCTATCAATCAGAGTTTATCGATCTGGCGCGGCGTTGCGACGTTTTAAAGTTCGGTGAGTTCACCTTAAAGTCAGGCAGGATCAGCCCTTACTTTTTCAATGCCGGAGCGTTTTCTTCGGGCGCGGCCTTGGCAGCGCTCGGGCGCTGTTACGCGCAGTGCATTGTGGATGCCGGTGTGCACTTCGACATATTACTAGGGCCGGCGTACAAAGGTATCCCCCTGGCCGCGGCCACGGCCGTTGCTCTGGCCGACCACCATGGCCGGGATGTGCCTTTTGCCTACAACCGCAAAGAGGCCAAAGCCCACGGCGAAGGTGGCGTGCTGGTTGGAGCGCCACTGCGGGGGCGCGTGCTGGTCATCGACGATGTCATCACCGCCGGCACCGCAGTGCGAGAGGTGATCCTGATGATTCGAAACGCGGGTGCAGAGTTGGCCGGCGTCGTCATTGGTCTTGATCGCCAGGAGCGCGGGGCCGGAGAGTTGTCAGCAGTACAGCAAGTGCAGCAAAGCGAGGGCGTGCCAGTGTTCAGTATTATCAATATGGGCCATATCATTGCTTATCTGGAGGCTGCGGACCAGGGTCCACTGCTCGCCATGCGGGAGTATCGCAACCGTTATGGGGTGTAACTTGTACCAACGCGGTACAGGTTCTATATTGGGGCACATGAACTTCCGAACTATCCATCCCCGCCCGGTTTTTATGTGCGCACTATTACTGTGCGTTGCGACTTTGGTCGAGGCGAGACCGCTGTATCGATACCGCAACGCGGAAGGCAATGTTGTCGTTGACTATCAAGTGCCGGTGGACTCCATCAGCGGCGGCTATGAAGTCCTGAATAACGACGGCATGGTCATCAAGGTGGTCCCCCGGGAGTTGACCCCGGAGGAAAGAAAACTCGCGGACGCTGAAAGCAAGCGCGAGCAGGAAGCCAGAGCGGAGCAGGAGCGCCTGCGCGAGTGGGATGAATCACTCATGCTGCGTTACAGCACAGTGGAGGATATTGAAGACGCCCGACATCGCGCCCTGGGCGAATTGCAGATCAGGATGAGCATACTCAGGGGAAACCGCCGCTCATTGAAGCAAAAAGTGGAAGGCTACCAGACGCAGGCGGCCAACATGGAGCGTTCCGGCATGACCGTCGATGTGGAGAGACTAAGATCCATTGAGATCCTGCAAAGTGAAATCGCAAGTACTGAGCGCGACATTGAAGAACGGCAGCGTGAGATTGAAGAGCTGGAGGCCGCCTTCGACGCGGATGTCGCGCGTTTTAAAATGCTGCGCGACGTGATTGAATTACGCCAAACACTGCGCACCAGAACGGATCAATAACCCTGCGGCGCATCGTCTAGCTGACCAAGCCTCCAGTCTGTCCTGAAAGCGGCTGGCTGATTGCTGCGCGAAAAAAACCTCCCATCAACAATTCCCACTGCTTCGCCCACTCAGCCGTGGGTGGACGCTGGAATCCGCTGCGCACGTACTGGGAAATGCGCCCCTCAGCCGCCGCCATCAGCAGATTGGCGGCGGCTGGTAGCGCGATGCTGGGGCGCAAACCTTCACGCAACTCAGCCTCGCGAATCACCTGCTTGAGTTGTGTTTCAAACCGGTCAAACAATTGAGCAACTCGATGGTGCAGCCGTTCGGTTTCCCCGGACAGTGCATCCCCTGTCAATATGCGCGTCAATCCAGGATTGCGCTCGGCAAATACCAACAACAGCATGAGCATCTTTTCGCAGCGTTTTTCTGCTGTTGGTTCTTCGCCAAGTATGATGCTGACTCGGCTGAACAGCGTGTCTTCGATAAACTCGATGAGACCTTCAAACATTTTGGACTTGCTGGGGAAGTGCCGGTACAAAGCCGCTTCGGAAACACCAACCTGCTTCGCCAGGCCAGCGGTAGTGATACGGTTGCCGGGGCTGGCCTCCAGCATCTGGGCCAGAGCTTCCAATATTTGCTGGCGCCTTTGGGATTTTCTCGGAGGCATGGCGTTCCGCATCAAATAGGGTATCGACCCATGCTAGCGATTACCCGTCTTGCCTGCAATAAGTCGTGCGATGACAGGCATGGATTTCTCGTATTTTTCCTGTCACGCGCGCTTGTTAGTGATCAGCGTACCCATGCCCTCGTCCGTGAACGTCTCCAGCAAAACCGCGTGCGGCACTCGGCCATCGACAATGTGGGCGCTGGTCACGCCGGTTTTCACCGCGTCCAGTGCGCAACGGATTTTCGGCAACATGCCGCCGCTGATGGTGCCATCCGCGATCAGCTCATCGACCTGCCGGGTGGTTAAGCCAGTCAGGATCTGCCCACTCTTATCCAACAAGCCTGCGACGTTGGTGAGCAACATCAGTTTTTCCGCCTGCATGACTTCGGCCAGTTTTCCGGCCACCAGATCGGCGTTGATATTGTAGGTGCTGCCGTCTTCGCCCACGCCTATCGGAGCGATGACCGGAATGAAATTGCTCGCCAGGATAACCCTAAGGACTTCGGTATCGATCTGGTCGACCTCACCCACATGGCCGATGTCAATAATTTCCGGAGCATCCAGTTCAGGGCTGTACCGCGTCACGCTCATTTTGTGTGCACGTATCATCTGACCGTCTTTTCCAGTGACGCCAATCGCTTTGCCACCGTTGCGGTTGATGGAGGCCACGATTTCCTTGTTGACGCTCCCGCCCAACACCATCTCCACGATATCCATGGTCTGGGCGTCGGTAACGCGCATGCCGTCCACAAACTCTGTATGAATATTAAGCTTTTTCAGCAGGGCCCCAATCTGTGGCCCGCCACCGTGCACAACGACAGGGTTCATCCCCACCAGTTTCATCAATACCACGTCCCTGGCGAAACTCTCGTGCAGCAATGGATCAACCATGGCATTGCCACCAAATTTGACCACGATGGTTTCCCTGTGAATCGCTGTATATAGGGCAGGGCTTCGGTTAGAACCTGTGCGATATTAAGTGCGTCTGCTCGATTCAGTGACATAACATAGCCTGCTGTTAACCCGGACTAGGCTGCCGGGCCAGTGCATTAAAAGTTGAGTTTGATTTCCGGGTCGATCAGCGCAATCTGCGCCCTGAACTCATCCTGGATAATTTCGAGGTTTTCCTGGGTGTCCGCTTCGAAGCGTGCTGTGAGTGCGGGCCCCGTATTGGAGGCGCGCACCAGTCCCCAGCCGTTGCTGAAGTCCACCCGGATTCCATCCATGGTATTGACCTTACCTGAGGTAAAGTCCGAACTCTCGATGATCTTTTTCACCAACTCGAATTTGTAGTCATCGGCCACGGGAATAATGATTTCCGGGGTATTGACGGTGGCGGGGAACTTGGCGATGGACTCGTCCAGGCTCTCACCGTGGGTGCTGAGGATTTCCGCGAGGCGACCCGCGGCATAAATGCCATCGTCAAAACCATACCAGCGCTCACCAAAAAACATGTGGCCGGAAAATTCGCCGCCCAACAGCGCGCCAGTTTCTTTCATTTTTTCCTTCATGAAGGCGTGTCCGGTCTTCCACAACACGGGTCGACCACCGTGGCGAGTGATCAGCTTGGAGAGGTGGCGGCTGCATTTCACGTCGAAGACCACGTCAGCCCCGGGGTTGCGAGACACCACATCCTGAGCATAAAGCATCAGCAACACATCGGAGCGAACAATCCGTCCGCTCGGCGTCACCACTGCAAGCCGGTCCCCGTCGCCATCGAACGCTACGCCAAAATCCGCTTTTGACTCGACTACCACTCGGGCGAGATCGGCCAGATTGGCTTCATTGCTGGTATCAGGCGGGTGGCCGGGGAAGCGTCCATCGATATGGCAATTCAGCCGCACAACATCACAGCCAAGTTCTTCGAAGAGCTTTGGCGCCAGCTCGCTGGTGGCGCCATTGCCAGCGTCAATGACGATCTTGAGGGGCACGGCGATTGCAATGTCGTGCAGCACCTCCTCTTTATAAGCAGGCACGATGTCTTCGCGCATCATGCGCCCCTGGCCGGTACTGAATCTACGCGCGATCACCAGATCGCGAACCCGCTGAATGCCACCTGCCGCGATGGTTTGTTGATTCAGCACAATTTTCAGGCCATTTTGATCTGCAGGGTTATGGCTGCCTGTAATCATGATGCCGGAGCGGTAATTGAGATGCCGTGTGGCAAAATACAACAGTGGTGTTGGTACCAGGCCGATATCGACAATGTCCCGGCCGGTTTCCATCAGGGCGCGAACCAGTATCGATTTAATACGCGGGCTGGACGTACGGCCATCGCACCCTATGATCAGCGCCTGTTCACCCATTTCACCGGCGATAGTGCCAATCGCGCGGGCAATATTCCCTATCAGCTCATCTGTAAGTTCGGTCTCGGCATCGCCGCGAATGTCATAGGCACGGAACACATGGTAAGGGAAGGTATCTACCTTGCGGTTAAACTCGGTTTCTGCGGAGTCGCTGGCCGCCAGATCAAGTTCCAGAACCTCATCCACATCCTCATCTTCATCGAGCATATTTTTGGATTGAAAGAGGGGGTTGGTGAGATTTGCGTTCCGTGAGTCAAACACTGGCGCTTCCTGCCGCGGCGCCTCTTGCGCGCTTGAGCCGGTTTGGCGCAGGGCGCGCAGGGTGGCGCGCCGCAATTGTTTCGCGAGCGGCACCAGCTCCGGAATCGCGAGATCAAGCGACGTTTTCTGATCTGCCGCCACAACAATCTTCTCGATTTCCTCTTCCAGCTTTCTCGGGAACAGTATCAACACGACAGACAGGGCGGCGAATGCCGACAGCGTGAGTAGCGCCAGCACGGTGTAAAGCGCCATCGGGTCCATACTCAATGTGCTCATCAGTGTATCCGACGGGCTGAAGGATACTCGCCAGGGTGTGCCCGGCACGTCCGCGTAACGCGTGTTGGGTCCGACCGAGCCGCTGCCATTTTCAGCTATGATGTCCAGGCGGTCCTGGCCACCAGGCGTCACGTAAAGCTGCTCCAGCGCGAACCTGCCGTTCGAGTCGCCGAGCGGCTTCAACTGCTTCGCTATTCGTTCGTTGTCCATGGTTACGACGATCACCGCCCAGCGATCCTCTATCCGCGGGTGCGACACTTTTGCAGCCACTGTCGTCAGCCATCGGTCCTCAAATTTGTACGCTTCTGGCTGGGTTTCTTCCCCTTCACTGGTGCGCCGCACAAGGTCAACTTCGATATGGTTGCGCAGGCCCTGGTTACCTTGGGAGAAGTCAGCGGTGCCCATGTCGCCAATTGGGATAATCCGCAAACTGGCTACTTCCGGAAAATAATCCAGCATGGCCTTTTCCACCAGCGACAGGTCATCCTCCGACTCGCTGGCTATTGCGGACAGCGCGAGGGGTGAGAGCGCGGCACTGCGTATACGGTCCTGCATGTGTGCGAACAGCTGATGGATGTTCGTCGCCTGTTGCAGGGCAAACGACGATGACACCCGATCGACCTGCTGTTCCTGCAGGGCCGGCTGCCGCAACAGTATCAGGTAGGCGAATGCCAACATCAGCGGAATCAGCACGGCCGACAGGGCAATCCCACCAATTTTCTGCAAGGCATTGCCTTTGGCTGAGATTCCCTGGGGGCTGTTGGCAACAGCCAGCCTGGGATTGTCGTCGTCGGGGACTTTTTTTGTCTTTCTAAACTTCAGCATCCACTGCGCCGTTGTGCACACTCATCGTGCAATGATATTACACAGTAGAAGTCACACAAACGGCATACTCCCATTAGTTGCGATGTATTCGGCATTACCGCGCGGACGAAACAAGCGTGTGGCATGCCGTTACGGATGACCGGGCGCTTATTCAGGCTTGTTGGGCAATCAAATGTACGATTTGTCGCGCGATGGTGCTTTTGCTCGCACGTGCCAGCGGTTGCTCGCCATCGCGCCACAGCACGGTAACCGCGTTATCGTCGCTATTGAAGCCAATGGCCTGATCGGCGACGTCGTTGGCAACGATCATATCCAGGTCCTTGCGCTGCATTTTATCTCTTGCGTAAGCCAGGACATCGTTAGTTTCCGCAGCGAAGCCCACAGTGTAAGGGCGATGCTCATGCGCAGCGACAGCGGCAACGATATCCGGCGTGCGCACCAGTTGCAGCGTGACCTCCTGCGGCCCCTTCTTTATTTTCTGTTGCTCCACGATGCGGGGACGATAATCGGCCACCGCGGCACAGGCGATAAAAATATCGCATTCCGGCAACAACCGGAGGCACTGCTGCAGCATTTCTTCTGCGCTGTGGACCTGAAAGACTCTGGTGTGTTCCGGGGCCGACAAGCTCACGGGGCCGCTGACGAGTGTAGTGATGGCTCCTGCGTCTACAGCGGCCTGCGCCAATGCGTAGCCCATCTTTCCAGAGCTGTTGTTCGAGATATAGCGCACCGGGTCCAGCGCTTCGCGCGTGGGACCAGCGGTAATAACGACGCGTTTGCCCGCCAACTTTCCGCTCGCAAACAAGCGTTCGGCGGCGTCGGCGATCACAGCGGGTGCTTCCATCCGACCTGGGCCTACATCGCCGCAGGCCTGCAGGCCGGCTGCCGGACCCACGATCTGTACGCCGCGACTGAGCAGCGTGTTGACGTTGGCTTCCGTCGCCTGGTCCTTCCACATCTGCTGGTTCATCGCCGGGGCGATCATAAGTGGCGCGGGTGTGGCGAGCGCCACGGTGGTGAGCAGGTCATCCGCTCTCCCCGTACTCAAGCGGGCGATCAGATCGGCCGTTGCAGGTGCGATCAGCAGTAAATCGGCCCAGCGCGCCAGTTCGATATGACCCATGCCAAGCTCGGCGTGCTCATCCAGCAATTCTGTATGCACCGGGTAGCCGCTGAGTGCCTGCAGTGTCAGCGGGGTAATAAACTCCTGTGCTCCGTGAGTCATGATGACGCGCACCTGGGCGCCGCGCACCTGCAGCTCCCTGACCAACTCCGCAGATTTGTACGCAGCGATGCCGCCGCTGACACCGAGCAGGACATTGCGATTGAAAAGATGTGCCATTTGCGCGCTCAATCTGGGAGTATGACCGGAGGGGAAAGATACCACTGTGGCAGGGTATTTGACACTGCGCGACAGGAGCTCAAGGAGGAGCGCGATGAGTATTGCCAGTTGGATGCCTGGGGAAGGACCCCGCGATAAATTACTGGAGCGCGGCGCCACCGCGCTGTCAGATGCGGAGCTGCTCGCCGTACTCCTGCACACCGGGTATCGCGACTGCAGCGCTCTGGATATGGCGCGCAACCTGCTCTTAGAGTTCCGCGGCATCAGTGGATTGATGCGGGCACCACAGGATAGCCTGTTGGGGTGTCCCGGTATCGGGCCAGCAAAATATGCGCGATTGCGTGCAGCCATCGAATTGGTGTGTCGCCAGGCGTTGCAAACTGCCAGCGCAGGCGATGTGCTGAGCAGCCCGGCCGCGACGCGACTTTTCTTGCAATACCATCTGGGTAGCCGTGACCGTGAGGTGTTCACCTGTGTCTTTCTCGATAGCCAACATCGGGTGCAACGTTGCGAAGACCTGTTTTTCGGCACGCTGGACGGTGCAGCGGTCTATCCGCGAGAAGTGGCGGTCAGGGCGCTACAGTACGGCGCTGCGGCGGTGATATTTGCCCATAACCACCCGTCGGGTGTGGCCGAGCCTAGCAGTGCGGATCGGCGCATTACCGAACGATTGTGCGCGGCGCTGGCGCTGCTGGATATCCGGGTGCTGGACCACATTATCGTGGGCAGCGGTCGCGAGTACTCATTTGCCGAAGAAGGTTTGTTGTGAGTGCGCTACCGACTATCGACTATATAGATGTGCCTGTCGCGTCTCATACGCACTCATATAGCCAGGCTTGCCATGACTGGGGTGTTCTGGTATAAAGTCGCGCTCTGCGCAGCCAGGGTCCCATTCGGGCTCCCTCTTGGCTGTCATGCAACACCACATTTACTGAACATCCCGCGCATTTTTGGGAGAGCGAACAATCATGGCTAGAGTCTGTCAGGTTACCGGCAAACGTCCGATAACAGGGAACAACGTGTCACACGCAAAAAACCGCACCCGTCGCCGTTTTTTGCCCAACCTGCACCAGCATCGTTTCTGGCTACAGTCGGAGAAACGCTTCGTGACTTTGCGCGTATCCAGCAAGGGTATGCGTATCATCGACAAACAGGGTATTGAGCAGGTACTGTCAGACATTCGCGCTCGCGGCGAAAAGGTTTAAGGGAGAATTGCGATGAGAGACAAGATCAGAATGAATTCCTCCGCCGGTACAGGTCACTTCTATACCACGGACAAAAACAAGCGGACCACGCCAGACAAGCTTGAAATGAAAAAGTACGACCCCGTGGTGCGCAAACACGTCATGTACAAGGAAGGCAAGATCAAGTAATCGCCCGCCCTGCATGCACCGCAGAGGAAACCCCGGCCATCGCCGGGGTTTTTTGCTTGGGGGTGCGCTTTTTCCTGACAGCAGCACAGAAATATCGTCACTATGCCCGAGTTGCCTGAAGTTGAAACAACACGCCGGGGCGTCGAACCCCACTGCACAGGCCGCCAGGTTGAGCGCGTCATTGTGCGCGATTCGCGCCTGCGCTGGCCGGTTCCGGACCACCTGGCGTCTACACTGTCTGGCCAGGACATTGTCGCGGTGGAGCGGCGCGGTAAATACCTGCTCTTTCAAACCGTAACAGGCTATCTGTTGGTACATCTGGGGATGTCCGGTTCACTGCGGGTCGTTGAGGCTGCGGCGACACCCGGCCGGCATGACCATATAGATGTCCTTCTTGATGGCGACACATGTCTGCGCTATCACGATCCGCGGCGCTTCGGCTGTTTCCTATGGCAAGCGAAGGGAGGGGAGCACCCGCTGTTAGTCAACCTGGGGCCCGAGCCTCTGTCCGCAGATTTTGATGGCCTGCTTTTGTATCGCCTCTCGCGGCGCCGCAAAGGGCCCGTGAAGAGCTTCATCATGGACGGCAAAGTCGTCGTGGGTGTTGGTAATATTTACGCTAATGAAGCCCTGTTTCTTTCAGGCATTCACCCGGGCCGCGCTGCCGGTCGCATCTCACTGGAGCGCTACCGGCGGCTCGCGCAATGCATAAAGCAAGTGCTTACTTCTGCTATAGAGCAGGGAGGCACTACTCTGCGAGACTTCGTGGGCGGCGACGGCAAGCCCGGGTACTTTGCGCAGCAGCTCTTTGCTTACGGCCGCTCGGGGCAGCCCTGCAAGGTCTGCGGCACCTTGCTGCAGGAACGGCGCCTGGGACAGCGCAGTAGTGTCTACTGCGTGACCTGCCAGCGATGAACAGGCTACACTAATAAAAAGGGGAACGGGCAAAGGTCCGGGAGTGTAATTATGAAAATAATAGTAAGGGTACGTCGAGCTACGGTTGCACTGATGGTGAGTTGTCTGTTGCTCCCGCAAATGCTGTGGGCAGAAGAGGCGATTGACGAGAGTCCCAACGAGTGGGCGATGGCGGGAGACCTGCTGGTGGCCAGGCCCATCGGGGTGGCGCTGACAGTTGGCGGTGCGGCGGTATGGTTGGTGAGCCTGCCTTTCACTCTGCTGGCAGGCAATGCCAGTGAAGCGGCGGGCACTCTGATCGGCGGGCCGGTAGAGACCACCTTCATGCGCTGCCTCGGCTGCCGAAATCCAGGGTATTCCGGTAAGGACGCAGAGGCGATCAAACGGCAGCAGGAAAGAGCGGCAGCAGACGCCGGCTCCTGAAACTGGTGCCGACGCAGCCTGACGGACGGTCAGGTTTTGGCGAATCGTTTTTTCAGCGCGATCGCCACTGGCTCGGGAACGAACGGGCTGATGTCGCCATCCAGCGAGGCAATCTCCCTTACCAGGGATGATGAGATATAGGAAAAGTGCTCCGAGGGCGTCAGGAAGACACTCTCAAACTCGGGAAAGATCGCCCGGTTCATATTAGCCAATTGAAATTCGTATTCGAAATCCGCGACAGCCCGCAGGCCGCGCAACACACACCGCGCGTTCTGGCTTTTGGCAAAGTCTGTCAGCAAATTGCTGAAGCCAACCACCTCAACATTGTCCAGGTGAGCCAGAGAAAGCTCACACAGTGATACCCGCTCCTTAAGAGAAAACAGCGGCGTCTTCTTTTCACTGTGTGCAATCGCGACGACGACTCGGCCAAACAGTCGCGCAGCGCGCTCCGTCAGGTCCACGTGGCCATTGGTAATCGGGTCGAAGGTGCCCGGATAGATGACGCAGTGGGTGCTCATAGCGTTGGCCGGTAGTGTTTAAGGACGGTGGATGGTAAACAATTTGTCGGGGGGCGACAATGCGGCGCCGCGAGCAGGAACACTAGCACAGCGTATTATCGGTCTTGGCATAGTCAAACAGTCGGTACGTCACTCCCCCCGCGATTTTTTCGCGCCGGAGGTTCAACCCGGAAGGAAATGTCAGCGGTGTTTCTGTCGCGGATGTCTCTACATAGACGAGGGCAGTGCTGTTTAACAATCGAGAGTCCGCCAATGACGCACACACCGCCTCCACCATCTGCAACTTGAATGGTGGGTCGATGAATACGATGTCGTACGGCAGGGTGCCCTGCTGCAGGAACTGCTGCGCGCTGACTAGGTGACAAGCGCCTGCGTGCTCGGCACCCAGAGTCCGCAGATGCTCTGAGATCTGCGCCAGGGCCGCTCCATTGGTATCCACAAAATCGCAATACACAGCACCGCGGGACAACGCTTCAAGCCCCAACGCGCCACTACCGGCAAATAAATCCGCGCAGCGAGCGCCTTCAATAAAGGGGGCGAGCCAGTTAAACAGAGTCTCGCGGATACGATCGCCCGTAGGGCGCAGTCCATCTGCAGGAGTGAAACTAAGTTTGCGGCCGCGCCAACGGCCACCGATAATGCGCACCTGTCGCTGCTTGCCCGCTCGACTCGCTGGTCCTGACATTTCGTGGCTTTATCCAAGGGTGTTACGATAGGCGCCTTCCCAGGCGTGCGTTTTGCACACACTTTAGCACGACACTTATGAAATTTTTTAAACGTAAAAAACCGGTTGAAATCAAGGAGCCATTGGCTGAGGCAACACCGAATGCGGAGCAGCACGAGGGGCCTGTCGAAAGCCTGTCGGTAGCAGCGCTGCCAATCGATCCCGTGCCTGCTGCAGTCATTCCGGATGAGCCGCCGACAATTGAAGTTCCAGCGGTCAAACAGAAAGCATCCGCGCAACAGGTGAAAGCTGGATTTTTCTCCCGCTTGCGCCGCGGCCTGGGTCGCACCAGCGACAATCTCGTGCAGGGACTGGGCAACCTGTTCCTGGGTCGCAAGGAAATTAACGCCGAGCTGTTCGACGAAATTGAATCCCGCCTGTTAATGGCCGACGTGGGCGTGGATGCCACGCTGGAGATAATCCAGCGACTGACGCAGCGCGTAACCCGCAAGGAATTGACGAAGCCGGATGCCCTTTACGCTGCGTTGCGGGAGGAACTGTTGGCGCTGCTGCGACCCTGCGAGCAGCCGCTTGACGTTCAGGGGCATCAGCCGTATGTCATCCTGATGGTGGGCGTGAACGGTGTCGGCAAAACCACCACGATTGGCAAGCTGGCCAAGCACTATATTGCCGAGGGACGTTCAGTGATGCTCGCCGCCGGCGACACGTTTCGGGCCGCCGCTGTAGAGCAACTGCAGGTCTGGGGCGAGCGCAACGACGTCACGGTAGTGGCCCAGCACACCGGCGCGGACAGCGCCTCTGTCCTGTTCGATGCATTACAAGCAGCGCGGGCGCGCAAGGTGGACGTGTTGATCGCCGACACAGCCGGTCGCCTGCACAATAAAGACAACCTGATGGAAGAGCTGAAGAAAGTAGTGCGGGTGCTGGGCAAACTCGATCCCTGTGCGCCGCATGAAGTAATGCTGGTGCTGGACGCCGGTACCGGGCAAAACGCGCTGGCGCAGGCCGAGCATTTCCAACAGTGGGTTGGGGTTTCTGGCATCACCCTGACGAAACTGGATGGCACCGCCAAGGGCGGGATTATTTTTGCGATCGCCAAAAAGCTGCAGCTGCCGATTCGCTTTATTGGCGTGGGCGAAGCACTGGAAGATCTGCGTCCTTTCCAGGCAGAACCGTTTATAGAAGCACTGTTTGCCGTGGACAATGCCTCTGCATGATCACCTTCGACAGGGTCAGCAAGCGCTATGATGGCGGGCACGATGCGCTGCGTGAAATCAGCGTCCACATTGATCGCGAAGAACTGGTTTTCCCTCACGGGTCACTCCGGCGCCGGCAAGAGTACGCTGTTGCGACTGCTCATGCTGATGGAGCGACCCACTCGTGGTCAGGTGATTGTAGATGGTCAAGATCTGGCTGCAGTGCGCTCCCGCGCAATACCGAAGCACCGTCGCAATATCGGTGTCGTGTTTCAAAATCACCAGCTGCTGTTTGATCGCACCGTTTTCGATAACGTGGCGCTGCCCCTGATCATTGGCGGTTATGAACACCGCGAGATCGGCAGGCGTGTACGCGCCGCGCTGGACAAGGTGGGCTTGCTGAATCGGGAGGGAGCCATGCCCATCGCATTGTCCGGAGGCGAGCAGCAGCGTGTGGGTATCGCCAGGGCCGTCGTCGGCAAGCCCAAAATACTGCTGGCGGACGAACCAACCGGCAATCTCGACCCGAACCTCTCCGCGGAAGTGATGAACCTGTTCGAGCAGTTTAACCAGGTGGGCGTGACCGTGTTGATTGCCAGCCATGACCTGGTGCTGATTTCCCGCCTGCACCACCGCATTATCACGCTGCGCCAGGGGTGCCTGGTCAGCGGTAATTCGCAGTGATGGGGCGCAAGGAGGCGCAGCGGCGGAAGGACGGCGCCCGCACCAGCAAAACGACCCTGCTGGACCAGCTCAATGCCTGGCTGCAACACCACCGCCTGTCCGCGGCGGACAGCCTGGTGCGCGTGCTCGACAATCCGGGCTCCAGCCTGCTTACCTGGCTGGTCATAGGCACCGCCCTAGCACTGCCTGTCGGACTGAATGTGGCGCTGGATAATGTCAGCAAGGTGAGCACAGGCTGGGAGAGTCCTGCCCAGATTTCGCTGTTTCTGCAAAACGGGGTTGCCGATGACAGGGCGAAGCAGCTCCTGGCCGAGCTGTCCGCGCGTGAAGATGTGAGGGAGACGCGGTTCATCTCTCGCGAGGAGGCGCTGGATGAGTTCCGCGATCTCTCGGGGTTTGCGGACGTGCTGGCCAATTTGGATGAAAATCCCCTGCCCGACCTGATCCTGGTCACGCCCAAACCCACCCTTGACGAGCCGGCGGTATCGGCGCTGCGCGCTGCGCTCGAGCAAAATGCGGATGTGGCGGAGGCGGTGCTGGACATGGCGTGGCTACAGCGGCTCAACTCGTTGATGGAGCTCAGTCGTCGGGTTGTTCTGGCGGTCGGTGGCCTGCTGGTTGTCGGCGTACTGTTGATCCTGGGCAACACCATTCGACTGGCTATTGAAAGCCGCCGCGACGAAATCCTTATCGTGAAATTGGTAGGCGGCAGCAACGGCTTCGTGAGGCGACCTTTCTTGTATACGGGGCTGTGGTATGGCGTTGGCGGAGGCGTGCTGGCCGCCCTGCTGGTATCGGCCGCACTGTGGTATCTGGAAGAGCCTATCGGTGAGCTGGCGATGCTTTACGAGAGCGCGTTTTACCTGACTGGATTGGGGATTATGGGCGCTTTGAACCTGATTATTCTGGGCGGAATTCTGGGGCTGGCCGGCGCGTGGCTGGCGGTTTCGCGGCATCTGGTTCACATTGAGCCACAATAGGCAATTGATCAAACGGGCGTATTCCGTGGGTAACTTTTTGATTATAAAGAATTAAATTGCATTTTCTTATGCCAGACTGAACTAATCCGGAATTAGCACTCTAACGTATTGAGTGCTAATATTGGCACGGACTTTTCAGAGGGTCATAAAATGACAAAAGGCTTGTTGCCCGTGGATCAGATGGTGCCTGGAGCCAATCTGCCAGCCTATGTGCAGGCAGTCAGCTCCATTCCGGTGCTCAGCGTGGAACGCGAACGCGAGTTGGCGGACGATCTTTTTTACAACCAGAATTTGCAGGCAGCCCGCGAACTGGTGATGTCGCACCTGCGCTTCGTGGTGCACATTGCGCGCAGCTACTCAGGTTATGGCCTGTCCGAGGCGGACCTGATACAGGAAGGCAACGTCGGCCTGATGAAGGCAGTCAAGCGCTTCAACCCGGAGAAGGGTGTTCGTCTGGTGTCGTTCGCGGTGCACTGGATCAAGGCGGAAATGCACGAGTTCATCCTGCGCAACTGGCGCATCGTGAAAGTGGCGACCACCAAGGCGCAACGCAAATTGTTCTTTAACCTGCGCGGTGCCAAGAAATCACTGTCCTGGTTAAGCAGCGAAGAGGCGCAGGCCATTGCTGAAGACCTGGGCGTGGATGTGCGGGAAGTACAGCGCATGGAAGGCCGACTGAGCAGCCGCGATCTCGGCTACGATCAGCCCGTCGACGCCGATGATGACGAGTCCTGGCAGTCGCCCCAGTATTACCTGGAAGATCACAGCGCGGACCCCTCGGTGATACTCGAATCCAGTGATTGGCAGGACAGCAGCGAGACGCAGCTGCACACTGCGATGTCCGCATTGGACGAACGCAGTCGCGATATCCTGTCGCAGCGCTGGTTGGCGGATAAAAAAGCGACCCTGCACGACCTGGCGGCACAGTACAGCGTCTCAGCGGAGCGCATCCGCCAGTTGGAACAGAGTGCGATGGAAAAATTGCGCGTGGCCATCTCGGTCTAACGCCCCTGCCACGGAGGCGGGCTCACCGCCTCCCGATTGCGATTCGACCATGGCGAAAGTATTCATTACCCTGGCTTCCCTCAGCGGCATGTTGGCTGTCATGCTCGGCGCGTTTGGCGCGCACGCATTGAAGGGCAGGCTGGATGACTACGCCCTCGGTGTTTTCCAAACGGCCGTCCAGTACCACTTCTATCACAGCTTCGCGCTACTGGCCGTCGGAATTCTGGCGCTGAGCCAACCACAAACCGCGCTGTTGAAAAGCAGCGGCTGGCTATTCCTGCTCGGCATCCTGGTTTTCTCCGGCAGTCTCTACCTGCTCAGCATTACGGGCGTGCGCTGGCTCGGAGCCGTCACACCGCTTGGCGGCCTGGCGTTTATCGCCGGCTGGGCTTGCCTGGCTGCCACGGGTTGGAAATTGCTGGTCTGAGCCGGACGCAGGGGCATCGCATGACAGTTCCAGACGATCGGCAGCGCATCCGCAGCTATGTGTTGCGCACAGGCCGCATGACCCCGGCGCAGCGGCGCGCCTATGCAGAAGGCTGGCAGCGCTGGGGCATCGAGTACGACGCCAACGCCCTGGACTTCAATACGCTGTTTGGCCGTCACGGTCCGTGCGTGCTGGAGATTGGTTTCGGCATGGGGCAGTCCCTGGCGGAAATGGCGCAGGCCAACCCGGACGCCAATTTTATCGGCATCGAGGTACACCGGCCCGGGGTGGGCAGGCTACTGCACACAATCGCCGAGCGCGACATCGGAAACATCCGCGTGTATTGCCACGATGCCGTCGAAATCTTGCGAGACTGCATACCGGATGCCGCGCTGGATACCGTGCAGGTTTTCTTTCCTGACCCCTGGCACAAAAAACGGCACAACAAGCGCCGCTTGATACAGCCCGAATTCGTCGCACAACTGGTACGCAAGCTGAGGCCCGGTGGCACGCTGCACCTGGCGACAGACTGGGAAGATTATGCGCAGCAGATGATGCTGGTGCTGAGCGGTGCCGAAGGCTTGTCGAATACCCGTGGCGAAGGCGAATTTTCCCCGCGGCCCGAGCAGCGGCCGCTCACGAAGTTTGAACTGCGCGGGGAACGGCTTGGGCATGGGGTTTGGGATTTGGTCTTCTCTCGGAATTGATCACTTGGTCGGGGTTTATGGAATGCGGAAGTCCGTCGCTACGATTCTGTAAGTCCTTGGCCCTGGACACGCCGTGAACCCGTCCATGGGGGCTTGAGCTCGGCGTCCTGCCTCGCACAGTCCAGGGCCAAGGACTTACAGAATCGTAGCTGGCTTGGTACCAAGTTCCAGAATTGTTGCTGCAGTGTGATGCGGAATCTGTCGAGATCACGTAAAGAAATTACTAACAACATCATCCAGAAAGCGCCGACCCAATTCGGTGGTTTTGACTACAACCCCGTCGCAGGTCAACAACTCGCGCTCGCACAATAACTGCACCTGCGGCGCTACCGATTCAGCTTTCAGGCCGGTGCGGGCTGCGAACTGCGGCAGTGTAAACCCGTCATTCAGTCGCAGCGCATTCATCATAAACTCACCGGCAATATCGTTGCGCTCCAGCGTATGGCGACTGCCGACAAAATTACCCGGAGCTGCAACCATATAGTCCTGCGGCTGCCGTCGTTTGGAATAACGACGGATGCGGCCGTCGGCAAACGTGATCTTGCCGTGTGCGCCCGCGCCTATGCCCAGGTAATCACCAAACGACCAGTAATTGCGGTTGTGGCGGCAGTTGAAGCCCGGTTTGCTGTAGGCGGATACCTCGTATTGCGCATAGCCATTGTCTGCCAGCAATTGCTCGCCGCGCTGCTGGATGTCCGCGAGCTCGTCCTCCACAGGCAGTCGCGGCGGACGCTTGTGAAATACGGTATTCGGCTCGATCGTCAATTGGTACCAGGACAGGTGCGCGGGCGCGAAGCTGATCGCGGTGAGCAGGTCGTTTTCAGCGCCGCGCAGTGACTGCCCGGGGAGTCCGTGCATCAGATCCAGGTTGACGCTGTCGAAGCCCGCAGCGCGCGCAAACTCTATCGCGGCCAGGGCCTGGTCGCGGGTGTGCACGCGGCCGAGGGCCTGCAACTGTGCGTCGTCGAAACTCTGTATGCCGAGAGACAGGCGGTTGATGCCGGCTTCCCTGAATGCGCGGAATTTGTCCGCCTCCGCGCTGCCGGGGTTGGCTTCCATCGTCGCTTCCAGTGTCGGCGCGAGCGGGACGAGCGCCGCTATGCCCAGCAGTAACTGGCTGATAGCGCTGGCCGAAAACAGGCTGGGCGTGCCGCCGCCGATAAACAGCGTAGCAATCGTCCGACCCTGCACCAGGGGCAAGTCATCGCGCAGATCCTGCAGCAGTGCGCGAACGTACTGCTCCTCGGGGATGCTGTGGGACTCGTGGGAATTGAAGTCGCAGTAAGGGCATTTGCGCTCGCACCAGGGCAGGTGGATGTACAGCCCTAACGGCGGTAACAGCATCAGCGCTGGCGCAGGGCATCGAACAACAGGGCACTGGCTTTTGCCCGGTGGCTGATGCGATTTTTTATCACGGGTGGCAGTTGTGCCGAGCTGCAGTGGTGTTCGGGCACGTAGAACAACGGGTCATAACCGAAACCGTGCTCGCCGGCAGGCGCAAACAAAATCGCGCCTTCCCAACTGGCCTGGCAGACCAGCGGCGTTGGATCCAGTGCGTGGCGCATATACACGAGGACGCATTGGAACCTGGCGCTGCGCTGCGCCTCCGGTACGTCATGCAGCTCCTGCAACAGGCGCGCATTGTTGGCGGCGTCACCGCCACCGGAATAGCGGGCGGAGTAAATGCCGGGGGCGCCGTTCAGGTAGTCCACTTCCAGGCCAGAGTCATCGGAGATCGCGGGCAACCCACTGTGTGCGGCGGCGGCACGCGCCTTGATAATCGCATTCTCGACAAAACTCAGGCCGGTTTCCTCCACCTCGGGTACGTTGAACTCGGCCTGCGGCTTCAGTGTGACGCCAAGCGGTGCGAGCACCGCGCCTAGTTCCCGCAACTTGCCGGCATTCCCGCTGGCCAGCAGCACGGCTTGTTTGCGCACGGGATCAGCCATCAATTGATATACAGCTGATGCTTGAATTTGTACGTGTAGCTCTGCGTAGCGCCCTCGGGTCGAAATTCGATCTCGAAGAAGCGCCACTCCTCATTGATAAACGAAAACTCCGCGATGTAGTAAATGGCGTCGCCCTCGCGAATCTCGCGGAACTCCAGGGCCTGCTGCTGCATCAGATCCGAGGTGCGGCCCTGTAATTCCATAGCGCGCGCTTTACTGCCATCCGCCAGGTTCTCGCGCACTGCGACATTTAGAATCGCGCGCTTCTCGCCGCGAGTGATGCCGTAGGTGGCGGCGACAGTCGGGTCCAGGAACGTGGTATTCACCACACTGTAATGCAGCTCAAAGGGGCCGAACGTTTCCGTCTGCTGCGCCAGTACCAGGCCGGGGAGCAATGCCAGCCATAGCGCCACGGTACGAATGAACACACAAGGACGCATGCTAGCGAGTGATGTGGTAAATCGCCGTGGTGGCGAAGAGATTAGGCCATTTGTTGGCCAGCATCGGTTGACGTTTCTTTTCACTGACGACCTCCCTCGCCAATATATGGATGCCCTTGGCACGGCACAGATCCTCAAAATCCTTAACCGTGCAAAAGTGGATGTTCGGCGTGTTGTACCACGCATACGGCATGAAACTGGATACCGGCATGCGACCCTTGAAACCCAGCATCAGGCGGCTGCGCCAGTGGCCGAAGTTGGGGAAGGTGACGATGCCTTCCCGGCCAATGCGCAGCATCTCCTCCAGCACGCGCTCCGGATAATTCACGGCCTGCAATGCCAAAGCCAGCACGACCGTGTCAAAACTCCGGTCGGGGAAATTAGCCAAACCCTCGTCCATATTCTGCTCGACGACATTGATGCCGCGCGCGATTGCCGCGGTAATGTATTTCTGGTCGATCTCCAGGCCGGTGCCGCGAACCTGTCGCTGGTCACGTAGAAATTCCAGAAAGAGACCGTCGCCACACCCCAAATCCAATACCCGCGAACCAGGTGCAATCCAGCGCTCAATGTGTGACAGGTCCAGGCGCATCAGCTGTCGTCCCCCACCCGCAACATATACGCGCGGAATACGTCCAGATAGCGCGGGATGGGCATCAGGAACGCATCGTGACCCTCATTTGCCTCGATTTCCGCATAGGTCACGGGCCGGTCCGCCGCGAGCAGCGCGTTGACGATTTCGCGCGAACGTTCGGGTGAAAAGCGCCAGTCGGTGGAAAATGAGATCACCAGAAAGCTGCACCGCGCATGGCTGAACGCCACGACCGGATCGTTGTCGTATTCCAGCGCCAGGTCGAAGTAATCCAGCGCGCGCGTCATCAGGATATACGTGTTGGCGTCAAAACTGCCGGAAAACTGGCTGCCCTGATGGCGCAGGTAACTCTGCACCTGGAACTCAGCGTTAGCGGCTTCCCCTTTGCTCAGGCTGCCGGAGCGCAGATCGCGCCCGAATTTATTCGCCATCGCATCATCCGATAAATAGGTGATGTGCCCAATCATGCGCGCCAGTGCCAGGCCGCGCGCGGGTACCGTATTTTTTGCCTGGTAATCGCCCTCCGCAAAGTTCGGGTCGGATTCTATCGCCTGGCGCGCCACCTCATTGAAGGCAAGATTCTGGGCGCTGAGCTTGAGCGCGGCGGCTATCACGATGCAGTGCCTGATGCGCTCCGGGTATTCCAGCGACCAGCGCATCGCCTGCATGCCTCCCAGGCTGCCGCCGATCACCGCCGCCCAGCAGGCGATGCCCAGATAGTCCGCCAGGCGCGCCTGGCTGTGTACCCAGTCACGCGTTCGAATCGGCGGAAAATCCGGCCCCCAGGGTTTGCCGGTCGCGGGGTTGATTGAACTCGGCCCGGTGGACCCGTGGCAGCCACCCAGATTGTTCAGGCAGACGACAAAAAAACGGTTGGTATCAATTGCCTTGCCCGGCCCGATGCACTCGTCCCACCACCCGGGCTTCTTGTCTTCGGCACTGTGGTAACCCGCAGCGTGATGATGTCCGCTGAGCGCGTGGCAGATCAACACCGCGTTCGAGTGTCGCTCGTTGAGCGCACCGTAGGTTTCGTATACCAGTTCAAAATAGGGCAGCTCGCGGCCGCAGGTGAGGCTCAGGGCTTCGTCAAAGCGCGCGACTTGCGGAGTGACTATGCCGACGGAATGCTGCGGGTTCATGATGTCAGCTTAACCAGGGTGCGAATCCCAGCACGCCCACGGCCGCCGCCATGCGTTGAATGATTATTTGGGCGATGTTGATCAGAATAAAAACGAGGATCGGGGAAAAATCCAGGCCGCCCATCGGCGGCAGCAGTTTGCGCACCGGGGCCATTACCGGTTCCGTGATCTGGTAGAGCAGAAGGATGGCGGGATGACGATTACCCTGGGCGACCCAACTGAGAATGATCATTGCCAGCAGCGCAAAAAAATACAGTTGCACCAGCAGCGCCACAACACCCAGTACGCCGCCCGCAAGCAACAGCGTCAACCCGGGAATGCCGCCGAAACGAAGCAGGAAAATGGCGGCGATGCCGACGATCTGCAGCAGGATTGCCAAACCCAGCGAGGCGATATCAATACCCGCGTAGCCGGGAATCACCCTGCGCAGCGGGACCACCAGAGGGTTGGTGATCTTTACTATGAATTGCGAGATGGGATTGTAAAAATCGGCGCGTACCACTTGCAGCACGAAGCGCAGTAACATCGCAATCAGGTACAGGCTGAGCAGGGTCTGGATCAGGTAGACCAGAATTTCATTTACGACGCTCACTTCTTTTAGTCTCCCCTAACCCATTTCCATGGACATCTCGAGCGCCCGGTCAGCGGCAGCGCGCATTGCCCTGGTCACAACATCCCGCAATCCGTCCGCTTCAAAACTCTGTATCGCGCGCTCGGTGGTGCCGCCCGGGCTGGTCACCCGGCGTCGCAGTTCCCCCAGGTCGGTGTCGCTCTCAAGCGCCATGCGCGCGGCGCCCAAACTGGTTTGCTTGGCAAGCGCCGTGGCTGTATCACGGTGCAAGCCCAGCGCGATGCCGGCGTCGATCATCGCTTCTGCCAGCAGGAAGAAATAGGCCGGCCCGCTGCCGGACAGCGCAGTGATGGCGTCGAGCTCAGGTTCAGTCTCCACCCAGCAGGTCATACCGACAGCGGATAAAACACGCTGTGCAAACTGACGTTGTTGGGCGGAGGTGGTGCTGTTCGCAAACAGGCCGCTTGCGCCGCAGCCCAGCAGTGCGGGTGTATTGGGCATACAGCGCACAATGGCCGCATCCGGCCCGAGTCGCGCCTGCATGCTGGCGATGGTCACGCCTGCAGCGATAGAAATTACCAGTGAGTGATTGGCCTGCACGGCGGCGGCAATACTACCTGCCGCCTCGGCCATGACCTGCGGCTTTACCGCGAGGATAATAATGTCGGCACCCGCCACGGCAGCGGTATTGTCAGTGAACAGCGCGACCGGCGCGATAGCGCGCAGGCGCTCCAGGCTGGCCGGATACGGATCTGCCGCGCTGATGCGGTCAGCGGGATGTCCGCTGTCGATCAGGCCGCCGATAATGCTGCTGGCCATATTGCCAGCGCCGACAAAAGCGATACGCGGTGGAGGAGAGAGTCCGTCTGCCATAGGTTTACCACGGATAAAATAGTCGTGCAGTATACACGCCGCGCTCCGCCAAAATCACCTGCCGCGCGGACCGAAAATAGCGGTGCCTGTGCGGATGAGCGTGGCGCCCTCCATGATGGCGGCCTCCAGGTCGTCTGACATACCCATGGACAACGTATCGAGGTCCGGCGCCAGGGAGCGCAGCCGCGCCAGTGCTTCACGCATCTGCCGGAAAGCTTGCTGTTGTTGTCCGCTGTCTGCATCGGCGGCGGGTATTGCCATCAGTCCGCGCAAATTAAGGCGCGGAAGTTCAAGGACCGCATGGACCAGCCCCGGCAGTTCCTCGAGACTTACGCCGGACTTGCTCTCCTCACGCGAAATATTGACCTGCAGGCAGACCTGCAATGGCGGAAGATGCGCGGGTCGCTGTTCGCTGAGGCGCCTGGCAACCCGCAGCCGATCCACGCTGTGCACCCAGTCGAAATGCGCGGCGATGGCAGCGGTCTTGTTGGACTGGATGGGTCCGACAAAATGCCACACCAGGGGCAGGTCTTGCAGCGCATGCATTTTCGCCAGCGCTTCCTGCAGGTAGTTTTCTCCAAAATCCGTCAACCCGCACGCATGCGCTGCGCGAATGTCCTCCGCGGAGCGGGTTTTGCTGATCGCGACGACGTTCACGATACCGGTGCCGAACTGGCTTTTTTCAGCACTGCGCCGTACTCTTTCGAACAGCTTTGCTATATTGTTGGACAGCTGTAATTCGTTCATGGCGCGGATGTTAGCGGATTCGGGGTCCGGGCGACATGACAATAATGAGGTGGCGGGGCTCACTGCCACGACGATCATCCTGACCAAGGGAACCGTCGGCGCAACGTGTCGACCGGGGAGAATATACAACATGGATATAACGGAATTGTTGGCTTTCAGCGCCAAGCAGGGTGCGTCTGACCTGCATCTTTCGGCCGGACTGCCACCGATGATTCGCGTCGACGGCGATATTCGCCGTATCAACCTGCCTCCGATGGAACACAAGCAGGTGCATGAGCTTATCTACGACATCATGAACGATAAGCAACGCAAGGATTACGAAGAGTTCCTGGAAACCGATTTTTCCTTCGAAGTACCCGGAGTCGCCCGTTTCCGCGTCAATGCGTTCAACCAGAACCGCGGCGCCGGCGGTGTTTTCCGGACCATCCCGTCCAAAGTGCTGACGATGGAAGATCTCGGCATGGGGCAAGTGTTTCGCGATATTTCGATGATGCCGCGCGGCCTGGTGCTGGTGACCGGCCCGACCGGATCGGGCAAATCGACCACGCTGGCGGCGATGGTGGATTTCATCAATGACAACAAATACGAACACATTCTAACGATCGAAGACCCGATAGAATTCGTACATGAGAGCAAGAAGTGCCTGGTCAACCAGCGGGAAGTGCACCGCGATACGCTGGGCTTTTCCGAGGCGCTGCGCTCTGCACTGCGGGAGGACCCCGACATCATCCTGGTGGGCGAGATGCGTGACCTGGAAACGATTCGCCTCGCCCTGACGGCCGCGGAAACAGGTCACCTGGTATTTGGCACGCTGCACACCACGTCTGCAGCCAAGACCATCGACCGCATCATCGACGTATTCCCCGCAGCGGAAAAATCCATGGTGCGCTCAATGCTGTCGGAATCACTGCAGGCGGTGGTATCGCAAACACTGCTCAAGCGCACCACGGGCGGACGCGTCGCGGCGCACGAAATCATGCGCGGCACCTCGGCGATACGCAACCTGATCCGGGAAGACAAGGTGGCGCAGATGTATTCCGCCATCCAGACCGGCCACGCATTGGGCATGCAGACCATGGACCAATGCCTTGAGGACCTGGTTAGCAAGCGTATTATCACGAAAGAGATAGCGCGCGAAAAAGCCAGGATGCCGGATAATTTCTAGGCACATAGCGCCTTGCTGACATTCACGGGAGGACCGTCAGTATGAACATCGATAGCTTGCTGGAGCGCATGGTGAAGGAGGGCGCGTCGGATGGTTTCATCACGGCGGACGCTCCCTCTGAGTATCAAGGTCGACGGCCAGATCTACCCGATAAGCAAGCGTGCATTGACCGAGGACGAGGCTCGGGACATGGTATTTTCCACCATGCGGCAGGACCAACAGGTCGATTTCCGCAGGCACCATGAGTGCAATTACGCCATGAGTACTGAAGCACTCGGTCGTTTTCGCGCCAGCGCCTTTGTGCAACGCGGTAAATGTGGCATGGTCGTCCGTCGTATTCAGTCGGTCATCCCCACGATAGACGAACTGGGCCTGCCTCCGATTATCAAAGAGCTCGCGATGACCAAGCGCGGGCTGGTGATTTTTGTTGGCGCCACCGGTACCGGTAAATCGACTTCTCTGGCGGCGATGGTTGATTACCGTAACCACAATAGCCGTGGCCACATCATCAGCATTGAAGACCCGATAGAATTCATCCACGAGCATGCGGGCTGCATTGTCACCCAGCGTGAGGTGGGCATGGATACCGAGTCGTTTGACGTCGCGCTGAAAAATACCCTGCGCCAGGCGCCGGACGTCATACTGATTGGCGAGGTGCGCGCCGCGGAGACGATGCAGCAAGCGCTTACATTTGCTGAAACAGGCCACCTCTGTTTGTGTACCCTGCATGCGAATAATGCCAACCAGGCGCTGGACCGGATACAGAGTTTCTTCCCCGCCTCGTTGCACAACCAGGTGTGGATGGACCTGTCGCTCAACCTCAGGTCGATGGTTGCGCAGCAGTTGCTGCCGCGCAAGGACGGCAAGGGACGCACACCCGTGGTAGAGGTCCTGCTCAACTCTCCTCTCATAGCGGAATACATTCGCAAGGGTGAGGTCCACCTGATCAAGGAGTTGATGGCCAAGTCCACTGAACTCGGCATGCAGACGCTCGACCAGTCACTCGTCAAGGCCTACAAGGACGAGCTGATATCCAAGGATGACGCAATCCGCTTCGCCGATTCGGCGAACGATGTGCGCCTGCAAATCAAGATGCTGGACCGGAATGAGATTGGTTCGGGCGACGACCTGGTGCTCGCTTACGATGAGTACGACCAGGGCGGCCGCTTCCACGGGCGCTAGATATTAAAAGCCCCTGGGCGACACATTGGATCCCGTTGCTCAAGTATCGATCCGAGTGACGCCTGGCATCGCGGGCTGTACACTTTCATCGCGTCATTTGTCTCGTACCAGCATCCAAGAGTTACTCATATGCCAGCAAAGAAGGTAATCCAGCTCGGTTTGGTTGTGCCGTGCTTGAACGAGGAACACGTATTGCCCGGTTCGGCAAGTGCGCTTAAATCGAAGCTGGAAGCACTTATTGCCCGCGAATTGATAACGAACACTTCGAAAATTTACTTTGTCGATGATGGCAGCACCGACGGCACCTGGGCCACCATAAGTCGCCTGGTGGAATCAGACGCGTGCTTTGAGGGAATAAAGCTGACCCGAAATTTTGGCCACCAGTACGCAGTCTACGCCGGCCTGATGCATGCACAGGGAGACGCCCTGATATCCATCGATGCTGATCTGCAAGACGATATCAATGCCATTGACGATATGCTGCAGAAATTTCTTGAAGGCAATGAAATTGTGTATGGTGTGCGCGCTGACAGGGTTAGCGACAATCATCTCAAGCGTTGGACTGCTTCAATACACTACTGGTTGTCGCTCCGTCTCGGCGTTCGTACCATACCCCACCATGCTGATTTTCGCCTGCTAAGCAGGCGAGCAGTTTCGCTCCTTGGCCAGTATCGGGAGACCAATCTCTATTTGAGGGGCATTGTGCCTTTGCTCGGGCTGCAATCTGCTGAAGTTTTTTATACGCGTAGTCGCAGGCTTGCCGGCGTGTCCAAATATGGATTCAGAGACATGTTTGGCCTGTCCGTTGAGGGCATTACCTCATTTTCGATTGTGCCGCTGCGCATCATCTCCATGCTGGGCTTGTTTGTGTTCCTGGCGTCAACCGGATTCGGCCTTTGGGCCCTGTACGCCGCGATAGTTGGCCAGACAACGCCCATCCAGGGTTGGGCGCCAACCGGTATACCCATCTATCTGTTAGGAGGCTTACAGATACTGTCGATAGGGGTGGTGGGCGAATACATCGGCAAAACCTACCTGGAGGTTAAAGGTCGTCCGACCTATTTAATAGAACGCACGATTTCCAAGGCAGTGGAAGGACAGTAAGCAGCTGCGGCTTCAGTTCACGCATGCCATCGTCCGCTATTCGGAAGGTGCTCCAGGGACTGCTTCCAGGACCGGACAGGGTAACTCTGTTTACCAGAGCCTAGCGGAATATGAGTCGAAATATTTTGCGGTACATGTGCCGATACGCGTAAAAAGTACGATTATCAAACACGAGCTTGTTGAGTCCATCCTTGGTGTCTTTTTTGTAGCGGGCGTAAATTGTTTTTAGCACGCGCTCCGTTTTGGTCTTTTCGATACCGCGCAAAACGTTGAAGATGGTGCCGGCAAATTGCCCCGGGTGGTACAGGATCCGAGTGAGGAGAAAACTGATATAGGCCTTCTTGCGCACCCAATCCAACTCTTTACTGCCGACTTCATCGTTAAAAGATACGGCTTTGGCCAGGTCGCCTACCGTCAGCAAATCCAGCCAATCCAGATCTTTGATTTTGTGCTTGCTGGGCTCCCACAGCGGAGTACCGGGTAATGGAATGAAGAGGCCGAAGTTAACCTCGTCAACTCCCACACGCGCCAGTTCGCGCGCATAGGATATCGTCATTTCCATATCCTCCCGGGTTTCTCCCGGCAACCCAAGCACGAAGTAAGCGGCCACCTTCAGTCCCAGCTTGTGCGCGGTGGCGCCACAGTCCCGAAGGTGGTCCAGGTCAAAGTCCTTGCCCTTCTGGATAATCTCCTCGAGTACGCGCGGAGAACCACTTTCAGGTGCCAGCGTTACATGCTCGCAGCCACTTTCTTTCATGGCCCGAAGCATCTCCTCATCGATACGGCTGGCTCTGATGCCGTTTGGCGTTTGCCAGGTTATGTCCAACTTTCGGCGTTTTATTTCGTTGCAGATTTCAATCAGTCGCTTTACGTTGATGGTCATGTTGTCATCTTCAAAATGGAACTCGCGGATATTCCATTTTTCGATGCAATACTCGATTTCATCTGCGACATCAATTGCGCTGCGCGACACCCAGCGTGTTTTTCGCGATGCACAGAAGGTGCAGCCGTAGGGACAGCCGCGGGAACTGATCATGGAGGTCCATCGGCCATTGGAATACCCGTGTGACTCCTGGGCTTCGATGTAGTTTTCCATCGGCAGCAAGTGCCGAGCAGGAAATGGGATATTGTCGCTGTCGAGCTTGGTATTGCGCTCCAATTTCTCCGTCCCCATCTGGCAGGTTCCGCTGTCATCGATGTAGGCGAGGTTGCTGATATCGCTACCGACATTACTCTGGGCCAGCAAGTCGTTGTGCAGCAGCTTTTGGCACAGGTGAAGGAACGGATTTTCCCCCTCGCCAAGCACGACAAAGTCGACCAGGTCGCGATCTTCAGCAAGGATTTCAGCGTAGAGTGCGCTGGGATGCGGGCCACCCAGCACGATTTTGATATCCGTTCGTAAAGCCCTGATCTGCCTGCAAAGCTCTTGCACGACAGGGTATGCGAAGGAAAACAGGTTGGAGATGCCGACTATTTTCACCTCCTCATCGAGGCGCGCCACAATATCACTGAAACTCAACCCGCGTACGAAGGTTTCCTTTGCGAAGGGATTAATGGTGCCGGGCGCCAGGCCCACCGCATCGATGATATCGACAGCGATATGATTTTTTTCCAGGACTGCTGCGATGTACGCAATGCCCAGGGGAGGGGTGATGCCGCTTGCCACCTGGTTTTTGGTGAACACCTGAGGCGGGTTGATCAAGATAACCTGGGGGTTCATGTATTGCGGCCTGGCAGAAACATAGCGGGTAACCCGTTCGAGTATCGAAAGTCCCTAAAAATAAAGGTGTTTTTACAGCGTATGTATAAAAATTATAGGAGTATTTGGCTGCATTGTATACTTAATGACCGGTGTTGCTCAGGCAGTTTCCGAGACAATAGTCATACCTTTTTTAAAAAAACTGGCTTTCGCCGTGTCATTGCGCATCGTCGGGCTCGGGATTCTGGCATAACGACAAGCAACTTTTCATAGCATTGCCCAACCCCGTGGCGACCTGCCTGTCTGTCGCAAAAACCTGTCGCCATTCAGCCAGGCGAGCCAGCTTCTTTTGTCAGCGTATTGGCGTTACCCTCCATACTTTGCCCTGTGGTCTGCAGGATGCTTAATATCCACACACCCAACGTTGTATAGTTGGCAGGGTCTCGCGGTCCCTCCCGACAAATTGGGTTGTGGAGCATAACCGAATCTTTAGACGCTGTTCTCAATTTGAACGAGTGGGCTCAAGGGACGAATACCCGGTGGCATATTATCGCGGTCCCGGACTTCGCAGCGGTACTGTCGCTTTAAGCACGATTAATGTGAGCCTGCGGCCAGCGGCCGCCATAGCAGCGCTGGGGAATATGCTGGCGGATTGAAATTGAACGTAGCCTTACGCTGTGATTGGAGTTGATAGATGTCTTCCCTAGATGAAAGGACCATTCAGGATTTTGATAATCAGTGGTCACGTTACGATGACAACGAAGGTTGGTATGGATCGCTGGCGCTTTTTTCAGACATTATTTCGCCACTGATGAGTACCGACGACCTCAAAGGAAAGCGCGTCGTTGATATCGGCAGTGGCACCGGCCGGATAGTTGGAATGTTGCTTGAGTCGGGCGCAGCGCACGTCTACGCGGTAGAGCCTGCCGCACGTGCTTTCGAGAAGCTAAAAAGCAACGTCAAGTCGATGGCAAGAGGAAGGGATGTCACACCGCTGAATAAACGGGGAGACGAGTGGTCTATCGAAGCGCCTGTTGATCTGGTTATTTCTATCGGAGTAATCGAATTCATCAGCGATCCGGGACCAACCGTGAAGCGATGTTTTGACGCATTAAAACCCGGCGGTGAAATCTTCTTTTGGTTGTGCAGCCACGAGGGGAATGAGTTATATCTGGCATTGGTGCAACCACTGAGAAAGTTCACGACCTTCCTGCCCCACTTTTTGCTGGTCTCTGTAGTGCAAATACTCTACTGGGCACTCTGTGCATATCGAATGCTGGGCAAGCTGATACCTCTGCCGTTAATGCGGTACCTGGACAAGGTTTGGTGGCCTATGTCCGCCCGTAAGAGACGGCTTGTCATCTATGACCAGTTGAACCCTACCTATTTGAAGTATTACAAAAAGCATGAGGCCATTGCCCTGCTGGAGGCAGCCGGATTCCAGGATATCGAAATTCATCATCGACACGGTTACAGTTGGAGTGTCAAAGGCAGAAAGGCGCACTCGGTGCTTGGTAGTAACTAACCGGCTTTCGCCTACTGACCAAAAGAAGGGCAATTTCCAGAATTATTGGATGCTGCATTTTCCAAACTGCGATTTGCATGATAGAGACCGCGTCACAATCCCATGACAACAACCTTTTCCGCCCATCAATATGATATGTGCTATCCGCCAGGGATTGAGCACCACTGGTGGACGCTCGCGCGGAACAGGCAGCTGGAAAAGTTATTGCGGCAAGAGTTTGGCGACACCGACACGCTACTGGAGGTGGGGTGTGGCAAAGGAGTGGTGGTAAAGAGCCTGAGGGAAGCCGGTTTCAACATTTATGGCGTTGAACTTGCCGATGTACAACCGGTGGAGGGCGCGCAAGCGTGGGTAGATTCTGCGACAGATGCCTGCGACTGGGCTAGCGCGCGGCGGTCGGAAGTTACCGGACTTCTGCTGCTGGATGTCATTGAACACCTGCCCTCTCCAGAGCAATTCCTGCAGCGCCTGGAAAATAGTTTCCCGAAATTGACCGCCGTCGTGATAACAGTTCCAACCTGTCAGGAGCTCTGGTCGAATTATGATATCTTCACTGGCCATCATCGGCGCTATACGATGGATTCGCTTGAAGAGCTTGCAGCCAATCTCAATTGGACGATAAAAATTGCCGGCTACTTTTTACGAATTTCATATCTGCCAATGAGACTGATGGCCGCACTTGGCGTTGACCGCAACACCAGAATTAATGCACCGTCAAAAACCATGCGCCCACTGCACCGACTGGTAGCACTGTTGTGCCAACTTGAGCAGGCAATCATCCCGCGGAGAATCAGGGGAAGCAGCGCCTACGCTGTCTGCTACCTGCGCAAACCGGAGCAGCAGTGAAATTGTTGATTTATGCTGCAGCTATGAAACATGGTTGATCCCCGGCGGTTAACTCGTTTCATTCTTGTCGGCGGCAGCACAACCGTCGTGTTCCTTTGCCTGACATGGCTGTTCGTGGATGGCCTGCAGTTACAGGTCCTTGCGGGCAGCACAATCGCCCTTATTTTCACGGGCTTGTATAACTACTGCTCGCATTACTACTGGACCTTTTCCTCAGACACACCCCACAGCTCAGTGTTTATCAAATACCTGGTGATGGCTGCCGGGGCATTTACGATAAACGGCCTGATTATGCATTTTGGGATAATGGTGATGCCGGTGCATTATCTCGTTGTTCAGTTTCTGGCAAACGTAGCATTGGTGATATGGAGTTTCACCGTCAGCTCTCTTTGGGTTTTTGGACGCAAGGACTGATTAGTCCTGCTGGCTTCCCGCCTGGGCAAGCCAGGTGCGCAGGATCAGTTCGGCGGCCAGGCTGTCCACCGGTTGGCGCTTGAAGTCGCCGCGATGTCCGCTTAAGCGACTTTCGTACTTGGCTTCAAAGCTGCTGAGTCTTTCGTCGACCATCACCACTTCCAAGCCCAGTCGCCCGTGCAGGCGGCGCGCAAATTTTGCAGCCTGCGCACTCAGCTCACTGCCGCTGCCGTCCATATTCAGCGGTTCACCCACAACCAGCAGATCGGGACGCCATTCATCCACCAACTTGTCCACCAAATGCCATTCAGGTATGCCGTCTTTGGCTTTCAATATCGGCAACGGCGAGGTGGTTCCAAGCAGGCAGTTGCCCGTTGCGACACCGATCTGCCGCAGGCCAAAATCAAACGCCATCACGGTGCGGCGGGATTTTTTTTCAAGCGGTGGCGCTGACTGGTTCAGGCGATCAGGCATGGCCGGCCTGAGCGGAGATCAGGTTCATGTCGATCCCCAGTTGCGCGGCAGCTGCGCCGAGACGCTGGTCGCTAGGCGTGGCGAAAATGACATCACTGTTGCCGGGAAGCGTCAGCCAACTGTTATCCGCCAGTTCCTGCTCCAGCTGCCCGGCGCCCCAGCCGGCGTAGCCCAGCGCGATCAGGTGATCTCGTGGACCTTCGCCGATCGCAATAGCGCGTAGAATATCGCGCGAGGTTGTAAGGGTTATCTCCGGGGTAACTTTAATGCTGGCCTCCCAGGCTTTATCGCAGTGCCGGTGCAGCACGAAGCCGTGGTCCATCTGCACCGGACCGCCGGCCATCACTGGCTCAGCGGAGAAGTCTTTGCGCGCCCGGATCTGTAAATGTTCAAATATTTCGCTGACTGACAGGTCCAGCGGGCGGTTGATCACTATACCCATCGCACCGCTTTCGCCGTGCTCACAGATGTACGTGATGCTCTGCGCAAAAATTCCCTCGGCCAGGCTGGGCATCGCCAGAAGGAAGTGGTCCCGCAGGCTATCGCCGCTTTTCGCTGTATTTACGGAATACTTTCCGGACATCAATCAACTCGTCTATTTGTTTGTTGCGAACGGGTGTTTGCGAAAGTATGTTTTCGCAAATGTAGCTGCAAAAATGCAGCTTTAAAAAGCAGTTGTGAAAAATCAGTCGGGGAATATCTGGTAGAAAGTGCGCAACCGCTAAGGTGAGCTTAGCTGATTTTCCTGGAAATGCCACGTGCGCACAATTTCCAACTTGTCAGTTGTGGCGCGCAGCTCCGCCGGGAAAGGTGCGTAAGGCGCTGCCATGCGCACGATTTTGATGGCGGCTTCATCGAGTACCGCGTACCCGGATGAAGACAGAATTTGAATATCCTCCAGGCTGCCGTCGTTTCTGATAACGACCAGCATGCGCAGCTCACCGTACAGGCCATAGCGAATAGAAGCCTGCGGATAGTACTGGTTACCCACAGCTTCCAGTCGTTTGCGCCAATCCAGCAGATAGGCGGCATCGGCTGATTGCTTCGCCGAGGCGGCGGTCAAGCGCCTCACTCTCGGTTGCTCAGCATCCGAACGGTTCTCGTCATCCAGTTCCGCCTGCAAGCTGGCGATTTCACGATTGATTCGATCCACCTCGTTGCTGACGCCATCCATGCTCGCCTGTTGTTCGGCCGCTTCCGACGGCTCTGTAATCACCCGCCGGGTCGCAATGCCAGTGGTTGTGATTGCCTCGTGTTGCAGCGCGGCCTCCTCCTGCTGCAAGGGCATTCTCTCTTGCTGATCTGAAACGCTATCGGACTGCAGCGGATTGCGCGTGCTGAGTTGATTCTCCGGTGCCTCGTTGCCGCTGCCTGACTGATTGACCTGCGCGAGCAGGTTGGCATCAGTGGGAGCCACATCGCTCGGCCTTGTGGCGAGCGTGACTTCAATTTGCGGGCTCGGGGATGGCCGCGACAGGCTGGCATTGAAGGAGACCGCCAGCACGAGAGCTATGTGCACCACAACGGCCACAAGCATCGCATTGCGAAATCGCGTGTCTATAGCGTTGCCTGTTTCCAGGTAATACATAGCCTGGCTAGCGCCTGTTCTTCAATTCCCCGGCGATACAATCCATCAGCTGCCCGGCAATGTCCAGCTCATAGGCTGCGTCAATTTCACGAACGCAGGTGGGGCTGGTGACATTGATTTCAGTAAGGTAATCGCCAATCACATCCAGGCCGACGAACAGCAGCCCCTTGTCACGCAAACTGGCTCCCACTTGCGCGGCGATCCACTGATCGCGCTCCGTCAGCGGTTGCGGACGTCCGCTGCCACCTGCCGCGAGGTTGCCGCGCGTTTCACCGGCCAGCGGTACGCGGGCGAGGCAATACGGCACTGGCTCACCATTGATCATCAGTATGCGCTTGTCGCCCAGCTCAATCTGCGGAATGAACTTTTGCGCCATGATGGTACGGCTGCCGTGCTGCGTCAGCATCTCCAGAATCACGCTGACATTGGGATCGCCCTGCTTGACCCTGAATACGGCGCTGCCGCCCATGCCGTCCAGTGGTTTAAAGATCGCATCGTCATGCTGCAGGTGAAACGCCTTCAGGCGCTGCATGTCCGCGCTGACCAGTACCGGCGGACAACACTGCGGGAAGCGCGTGGCGAACACCTTTTCATTGCAGTCACGCAGGCTCTGGCAGCGGTTCACGATCAACGTACCCTTGCGCTCCGCCGCTTCCAGGATATAGGTGCTGTAAATGTATTCGTTATCGAATGGCGGGTCCTTGCGCATCAGGATTACATCGAGCTGGTCGAGGTCGCCGTCCTGTGGTTCGGCTGCCGTGTACCAATCCTGCGGGTCACGGCGCACGGTCAATTGCGCCATGCGGGCGCGCGCGACCCCCTGTTCCAGATAGAGGTCGCCCTGCTCCATGTAGAACAACTCCCACCCGCGATCCTGCGCCGCCCACAGCATCGCCAGCGTGGTGTCCTTCTTGTAATTGATACCGGCGATGGGATCCATCACCACGCCCAGTTTGATCGTCATTGTGCGCTGCCTCTTGCCGACGGCCTGCTAACTTACGCAAAGCGCATCGCGGGCGCAAGCAGCGAGCTTTTCGTTCGCCGAACCTGCGCTGTCGTGTTTATACTAAAATCCGCCTTGTTAACGATTGTGTCGCCGCTTGTCGATATCACCAAAAGGACTGCACCCATGACCTTATCTCCCGAAGCGACCGATGCGCTCTTTGAAGAGATCGCCCGGAGCTTCGAGCGCGGTGATCGCGAGCAGGCCATTGCCCTGGCGGTCGCGGCACTCGAACAAGGACTGGACGAACCACTGGTTCTGCTACTCGCTGCAGAAGCTCTTGAGGCACAAGGTCGCGGACCAGAAGGCATCGAGCTGCTGCGCAGGGCGGCGGAGTACGCGCCGGACGAGGCGGAAGTCTGGTACTGCCTCGGCACGATGCTGATTCGACAAGGTCGTGAGGACCAAGGCCTGGCGAATCTCAAGATGGCGTTGTCATTACACCCTGATCTGCTGCCTGCGCTGACCAACGCCGCCGCAGTCAGCTATCGTCGCGGACAACTGACGGATTCCGCGCAATTCTATCAACGCGTCACGACGCTCGATCCGGACAACGCCGACGCGCTGGCGGCACTGGCGGCGATCGCCGCGCGGCAACAGGATGCCGTCGCGGCGAAGCGCCTGGCCGCACAGGCGCTCGCGCTAGACCCGGACAATGTCACGGCGGCAATGGCCATCGCTCGCGTCGAGCTTGGCGATGGCTTTGCCGAGAGCGCTTGCGCCCGCATGGACCAACTGCTCAATCGCGGCGACATTGGCGAGGATGAACGCGTGGCGATCCTCGACCTACGCGCCGAAGCACTGGACAAACTTGATCGCTCCGGCGCGGCGTTCGCCGATTACCAGGCCCGCAACGCCATCCTGATACGAAAATATGCACCGCGCATGGCGCGTGACGTTGCCGAGCGGATTGTGGACCAGGCAAATCGATTGGCGCGTTCGTTATCAACCCAGCCGCGAAATGCCTGGCAAGCGACCGCTGGCTCTGATGAGGCCGGCGCAACTGTTGGGTGCCGACACATTTTTCTGCTCAGCTTTCCACGCTCGGGTACGACATTGCTGGAGAAGGTGTTGCGCAGTCACAGCAAGGTTGTGACGCTGGAAGAGGTTGATTGCCTGAGCGACATCAGCGGCGAGTGGCTTGCCGATGAAGCAGGCCTGGATGCCCTCGCACGGCTTACGCCGGAACAAGCGGCCCCACACCGGGAGCGCTATTGGCGGGAGGTGCAGGATTCAGCCGGGGCAGCGCTCAAAGGCAGAACGCTGATCGACAAGCTACCGCTGCACACACTGTCGCTGCCGGTCATCGCCAAGCTGTTTCCCGAGGCGAGAGTGCTGTTCGCCCTGCGCGATCCTCGGGACGTCGTTCTGAGCTGCTTTCGCAGGCGCTTTGAAATAAACCCGGCCATGTTTGAAATGCTCGATCTGGCGGGAGCCGCGCGCTTTTACCATGAGGTCATGAGCCTTGCGGTGATTTGCCGCGACGTGCTACCCGTCGCAGTGCAGGAGGTCCGGCACGAGCAGGTGGTAGAAAGTTTCGAGCCGGCGATGCAAGCCGTGCTTCGCTTCATCGGACTGGACTGGGAGCCCGCATTGACGCAGTTCGCCCGCAACTTGCCCGCGGACCCGCGCACACCCAGCGATATCCAATTACGGCGCGGGCTCAATACGGATGGACTGGGACAGTGGCGTCGCTATCGCGCCGAGCTGCGGCCTGTACTGGATACACTGGAACCGTGGGTTGCGCGCTTCGGGTATCCACGGCGCGATTGACCGTCGCCAATCCGCCACCCCTGAAAACAAAAAACCCCGCGTAGCGGGGTTTTTCAGGTGCGGATGGCGATTATTTCTGGCGACGACGCAGGCGTGTCAGGCCAGCCAGGCCCAGGCCGACAAGCGCCAGCGTACCCGGTACGGGCGTTTGTCCAGGTGTTGATGAGCCAAAGGTCACGTCATCGAACACAACCTGGTTGGCAACACCGCCCCAGTTAACTGACCTGGCGACGCCAGCGAAGTTCACGCCGGCGGCCACGAACGGGCAGAATGCACCCACTCCCTGGCAGCTGCTCGTCGTGGGCGAAAGGTTCAAGGTCGTCAGCAGGTTACCCGTGCCGTCCAGGCCATCAAACACCTGCACACTACCGCCCTGGTTAATAGCTGAATAGAAGAATGAAAAGCCGGTCTCAAAACCCGCTGCAACGTTCATCGTTGTTGCCCCACCGTCCAGGAAGAACAAACCGCCACGCTGTGAGTTAGGGTCGCCCAAGCCACCGCGAGAGGTGTTGGAGCAATCCAGTCCAGTTGTATTCAGGCAGAGATTCAGCGCATTGGAGCCAAAGCTGACACCATAGTTGGTGCCTGTGGTACCTATACTGCTGGTACCGCCATTATAAAAATTTTCGATTTGGGTGTTGTTCCCTGATGGATAGGAAGGATTGATGCCCTCGAAGTCCAACACGATCACGCTGGCCTGCGCGGAAGCCAGCGGTAATGCCGCTGCCACTGCAATACTAAGGAGATGTTTTTTCAAATTGCGTTTCATTTCATTGTCCTCGCTCTGGTGCGGGTAGTTGCTCTTGTATGAATAAACAATTAACTACGCTGATGATGCTTGCCGCGTAGATATTGCGCACATTTCACATAAAGCAATCTTCATGCCATAAGATAAATTGCTTACTAAACAAAGAGTTACGTTTGAAATGAATCGTGTTTGTAAAATATGTTGACGTTTGGGCCTGGAAATCCAGGTGAATCAGGTGCACGCACCGTCAGCCCTGCGCAGAATTCCACGCCGATATCACAAACCGCAGTTTTCCCTTTACCCCGGGGTTGGTGGGGCGGGGTTTACCATCGGCGCCCATGGTATGGCTTTCAAAATCAATGGCCACTTCGACGCTGTTGTTGAGCAATTGCTCCGCGTCCACTTCCGTGGTGGCTGCCGCCACGCCGGAATCCTGCCAGGCATAAGTGACCTTCCATTTCTCCCTGGCACTGCGCGGCGGCACCATCTCCAGAATGATGGAGTTGCGATACAGATACCCACCCTCGTAATGCTCGTTCACCCACAACCGCCGTTCGATTTCGTAATCGGGCACGCGAATACCCAGCGTCATGTTGTAGGCGAGTGAACGCCGCTTGGGATTGACCTGGCACTGTTGGCCAGGACACACGGAAGGATAGGGGGCGCTCTTTCCAGTTGGCGTGGGCAACACACGCTACGGAATCCTCCTCCGTCGTGCGGCGCGAGAGGTACCACAGCTTGCCGCGCGGCGATGCCAGCATTTCAATCTGGTAGAGCGCGTCCACTGACCGCCCCGCGTCCTCCTCTTTCTTCACCACATCGGGCAGGCGAATGTCCTCGATATCGAGCCATAAATCCACCCGCACGTCACCGAACAGGAAGCGGGCGAGATTCTGGAAAGCTTCTTCGCTGTTCACAATGCCAAACGGCCCGGAATGGGCGCGAAACGCGAAGGCCTTGGCACACTGCTCGCCGATAGAGCCATCGGCTTTGAGGCCGCACAGCGTGGCATTGCTGATGCGCACCAACCCATCGCTGCCGTGTCCCACGAATGTCCGCGACAAGCCCGCCCCGGCGTCATAGTCCATGCGGTTGGTGCCCACCATGCAGAAGATGCGCCGCGACGGAAACCTGTCTTCCGGTATCAGGTCCACGCGCCCGTGCTTTTTCTTCGCGGCGACCAGATCAAGGTATTGCGGCATGCGCTTGTCGCGATCAAAGTTGTTGATGTCAAAGAGGGCTACGCCGCTGGGTATATTGAAGCCGGCGACGTCGATGCCATTGTGCGGCGTGGCATAGGTAAAGAATTTGTCGACATACCCACGGGTTTTCCTGGGGTCGAGCGCGGGATTCTGCAGAAATGCGCGGCACACCAGGCCACCCATGGAGTGGGCCACCAGATAGCAGCGAAAATCCTTAGGGCTCACCGCATTGGCCGGGTTTTTACACACGAGGTCGCGGACCCGCAGCACCAGTTCAGACAAACCTTTTGCAAAGGTTTCGATTTCAGGCGTTTTGCTGTCGCCGAGCAGGCTGGAGGCGGCATCATAGTAGCGATAGACGATGATTGAGCGGCAATCCAGCGCATTCCCTGTGGGTTGGTTCTCTGCGTCCTTTTCCCACTCCGGGTCTACGATGTCGTAGCCGTCCTCGTACACATCCCGATACCCGTACTCTGAAGCGAGGCGCACCACCGGCGATTCGAACACATACTTGCGCGGCTTTCGATTGCGGTCCGGTACCGCCCTGAAGACGGTTGATCCAAGGTTAAAGCCGCAGAAGGGGTCGGCCGTGGTCTCGTCGATTTCACCCCGGTTCATCGCGTAACCGCGCACATAGATAATCGGGTAGTACGGCGATTTCATTTTAGGCATGCGATTCTCCAGCGATCCGGGTTTATCGAGCGGGTGCTTGTAAACACCCTCAAGATAGCTGCCTTTCAATCACAGTCAACGGAACAGGCGATATTCCCGGGGCTTAATCCTCGCAGACAGCGCCTGTGCCGTGTCCGGCAACCGCCTGCAGCTCTACCGCGATTGCGCTCGCTGAGGCATTATGGACACTCAATGAATCCAGCCAGACGATCAACACAGGTACCCGACATGGCCGCTTACGGTTCAACTCTGTTGAGTGAAATCAGGGATGTGAAGCCACTGCAGGCTTTGCGCTCAGTGCGCGCACTGATTGCCAATCCGGACAATACCGGCGAGGTGTTCAAAGTGATTGAAGCCCTGAAAGGTGGCAGCATTGCGCGCGCGGTGGCGCGCATGGAGGCGACGCCCGAGGGCCGGGAGCTGCTGCGCAGCAAACCCGACATCCTGCCGGTATTGAGTGATCGCGATGCGCTGCGCGCGATGCCCGAGGGCAGCGTGGGCCGCGCTTACCTCAAGTTTGTCGAGTCGCAGTCGCTCAGTGCCGACGGCCTGGTCGCGGCGAGCGAGGAGGCCCCGCGCAGGGAGGGCAATAGCCCGGACGAGCGCTGGCTGGGCTGCCGCCTGCGCGACATTCACGACCTGCAACACGTGGTATGCGGTACGGCGGGTGAGCTGTGCCTGTTGCATTCAGGGGCGTTCATTATCTTCGGGGAAAGCCCGCCAGGCGACAACACCGTCGGTAGCGGACGCTTACATACGCTGGGCCAGCTGTGCCGTTGCCATTCATGGTGACGGCACCGAACCGCGGTATCGCGTTCATTATTTCATGGCGCGGCTGGCGGAGCGGCCAACTGCGCCGGAAGGAAAGCGCGCCAGTCGATCCTTCCGATGCGAACTGCGGGTTTTCTCGCATGTAGACGACCCTTGCAGCCTCGACTGGCGCGCCGCCGCTATCCGCACCAGCGATTGCCTGCTGATAGCGGATTGCGCCTTCCATAGCAGAAGCCCAGCGCAGCCGCGTAGTCTTCGTGCGCGGGCTCCACGGTGCAAATGTCTACCAAAGCACTGGCCGATTGCAGCTTGATGTCATCCAGCGTAAAACCGTCGGTCGCGGCAAACAGCGTCGTTGGCGCCAGCCCGCCCTCGCCCAGAAGCACCACGCCCAATATGCCCATCCATCTCCGTGCTGTCATCGCTCTCACTCCTGCCTCACCGGCGGTTTTACGCAATTCCATGGGGTTAATGTACACGCCAGCTTACTGGCATCTTGCACTAGTTTGCGGAGTTGCCTGCCGCTTCCTGCCTCAGGCGCGCATTTTCCTGCTGCAATCGTGCATTCTCCGCTTGTGCATCCTGGCGTTGTTGGTGCTGATCGAAGAGATAGCCCCCGGCCGCACCGACAGCGGCGCCGATCGCGGCGCTCTGCCTGCTGGTGCCGAGCACAGCGCCGCCCGAGCGCACCGATGGCACCGGTGCCGGTGCGCTTCCGTCTCGATGGCGCCGCGGAGCACCAGCGAACTGCGACGCGGACGTTTTCGGGCGGGGGGGGGGATTCCGAGGTGTATACGCATGTTTATGCTCTCCGTTGGCAACTGCAGCGATGCCGCAGTCTGGCGCGGAATTTAGCAAAGTGCCAGAAGCGTTGTCCAGAAACGCAGCCCAGAAACGCAGCTCCAGAACGCAGGCCAACGGAACATGACGCCGACCGACGGGCCTCCATGCCGACTGCAGTTGCACCCATGTTCCGTGGAGGGAGAAGGGCGACATCCAGGCACCCTGTAACTTAGAATAGTTGCCTGAGCCACGTTTAAATTCCCGGAGTGCAATGTGAGTATCGCAGGTATCTATTTTGCCCTGGCGCTGTTGAGCGTCGCTTGCACCCTCACCGCCATCGTCCAGGCGCGGCGTGTGTACTGGCTGGTGCCGGTGTATTTTCTCAGTGCATGGTTGTGTGGCGAGTTGGCGCTGGTGCACCTGGTATGGCAGGTCGGCCTGACGGCGCTGCTGGGCTTCTCCGGCGCGCTGTGGGATCCGCTGGCACAGCTCGGGCTGGGATTGTTCGCGCTGTCCTGGTTGGGACTGGTGTATCTGCACTGCCAGTCGATGGATACACCCTTCCACCTGCTTCCTGCGCTGCAGCGCGCGCTGGGCGAGGATTATCGCTCGGATATTCCCGCCGCGCGGCGCCCACTGCTGCGCGATGACATTCGCACGCGTGAATGGATGCGGCCGTTTCATTTCAAACGCGACGGCGTGCAACAGCACCGGCACATCCCTTACTCCGACGGTGGCAAGCGCAACCTGCTCGACATCTACCAGCCGGATGCGCCGCGTGAAGGCGGATTCCCCGTGTTGTTGCAGGTGCACGGCGGCGCCTGGGTTATCGGCGAAAAAGAACAGCAGGCCAAGCCGCTGATGTACCACATGGCACAGCGCGGCTGGGTGTGCGTCGCGATCAACTACCGATTGAGCCCGAAGGCGGCGTTTCCCGCGCATATTGTCGATGTGAAGAAAGCCATCGCGTGGATCAGGGAGCACATAGGGGAATACGGCGGCAACCCGGACTTCATCGCGATAACCGGAGGCTCCGCCGGCGGCCATCTCTCTGCGCTGGCGGCGCTGACCCCCAATCGCGGCGAGTGGCAGCCCGGTTTTGAAGACGCTGACACCACGGTGCAAGCGGCGGTGCCCTTCTACGGTGTATACGATTTCCGCGACCGCCATCGTATTCGCCCCGAGATGTCGATGGACGGGTTGCTCAGGGACAGGGTGTTGCAGTGCTCGCAGCAGGACAATCCGGCGCTGTGGGACTCGGGTTCGCCACTCAGCCATGTCTCGGCCGATGCACCCCCGATGTTCGTGATTCAGGGTACGCACGATTCCCTGGTGTGGGTGGAGGAAGCGCGGGTGTTCGTCGCCGCATTGCAGGGTGTATCGACGCAACCGGTGGCCTACGCCGAATTGCCCGGCGCGCAGCATGCCTTTGAGATATTCCACTCGGTCCGTACCGACCACACGGTCAATGCCGTGGGCCATTTCCTTGAGTGGACCCACGCCCAGTGGTTGCGCAAGTAGCGCGCTATTCCGGCCGCATGTCTCCCCAGTAGGCCTGCAGCACGGCGATAGCCGCCAGTGGCGCCGTCTCGGTGCGCAGTACGCGCGGCCCAAGGCGCAATGCCGAGTAACCGGCCTGTTCCGCGGCGGTGATCTCTGTCTCGCTCAATCCACCTTCGGGGCCGACCAATAGCGCAACACTCTCCGGTGTCGCGCCTGCCCCGCTCGCCACGCTCGCAAAAACCGTGCTTTGTGCCCGGTGGTGCAGGACAAACTTTCGCTCTGCTTCTGTCACGGCCAGCCACTGCTGCAACGGCTGGATCACGTGTATGGCAGGCGGGCGATTGCGCCCGCACTGCTCACAAGCGCTGATCGCAATCTGCTGCCAGTGCTGGATTTTTTTTGCGGCGCGCTCCGTGTCCAGTTTCACCCCGCAGTGCTCGGTCACCAGTGGCGTCAGCGCGGTAACGCCGAGTTCCGTGGCTTTCTGCACGATCCAGTCCATGCGCTCGCCGCGCGAGACGGCAATGCCCAGGTGGATGGAAAGCGGCGACTCGCACTCGCGCGGCAGGTGCTCGCCGGTGCGAATCTGGACCTGCTTTTTGTCGATGGCAGTAATCTCGCAAGGGTACTCACCGCCGCGCCCATCGAACACCGTCAGGGTGTCTCCCACCCCCAGGCGCAATACCCGTGTCAGATGGTGGCTCGGTTCGGGTTCCAACACGACGGCTGCGCGGCTGGCGAGCGGCGCTCGGGTGTAGATCCGGGTTGTACGCATACCGTTGCGGCCCGCCTTGCGTGTGGGGCTTGGAACGCGGCGCTACAAGCCCAGGTTGTTGTAGATTTCCCGCGTCGGCTCCACCTGGTTCATGGTGTAAAAGTGGATGCCGGGGGCGCCGCTGTCCAGTAGTGTCTGGCACAATTGCGTGACTACTTCTATGCCGAACGTCCTGATGCTGTCCTGGTCGTCGCCAAACGCAGCGATGCGCTGGCAGATCCAGCGCGGAATCTCCGCGCCGCTGTTGCGGGAAAAGCGCTGCAGGTTGGCGAAGTTGGTGATCGGCATGATGCCGGCGTAAATCGGTTTGTCGATGCCGATCGCCGCGCACTGGTCCAGAAAGTAGAAGTAGGCTTCCACATTATAGAAATACTGCGTGATCGCGCTGTTGGCGCCCGCGTCAAACTTGGCTTTCAGAAAGCGGATATCGCTGTCATAGCTTTTGGCTTCCGGATGGGTCTCCGGGTAGGCCGCCACCTCAATCTCGAAATGGTCGCCGCTGCGCGCACGCACAAACTCAACCAGCTCGTTGGCATACACCAGATGCGCCGCGCCGCCAGTCCCTGAAGGGATATCGCCGCGCAATGCGACCAGGCGCTTGATATTCCTGCTCTGGTACGTCTCGAGCAGGTTCGCGACAGCGTTCTCGTCGTCACCGCCAAAGCTGAGATGAGGTGCCACATCCATGCCAGCTTCCCTGAGCGACGACACCACGCCAAGCGTGGTGTCGCGCGTGCTGCCGCCAGCGCCATAGGTCACCGAGAAGAACTCGGGGCCCAGGGCGTTTAGCGCAGGCGCAACCTCGGCCAGCAACTTGTCGATGCCGGCCTCGGTCTTGGGTGGAAAGAACTCGCAGCTGATGCGCGGTTTTTGCGCAGCCATACCAGCCCCTTAGTACTTGTAGCTGTCGGGCTTGTAGGGGCCGTCCGGGCTGACCTTGATGTAGTCGGCCTGTTCCGGCGTGAGGCGTGTCAGCACCGCACCAAAGCCGCCGATCATGTGCGCGGCGACTTCCTCGTCCAGCTTCTTCGGCAGGACTTCGACCGACAGGGCCGATGGCTTCATATTGGGCTCCAGATCGGCGAACTTGCGCTCATACAGGTAGATCTGCGCCAGCACCTGGTTGGCGAATGAACCGTCCATGATGCGCGACGGGTGGCCGGTAGCGTTGCCCAGGTTCACCAGGCGGCCTTCGGACAACAGGATCAGGTAGTCGTTGGCTGCCTTGTCGCGGTAGACCTTGTGCACCTGCGGCTTGACCTCTTCCCACTCCCAGCTGCGGCGCATGAATGCGGTATCGATCTCGTTGTCGAAATGGCCGATGTTGCAGACCACGGCGTTCGGCTTCAGCGCCTTCAGCATGTTGGAATCGCACACCTTGTAATTGCCGGTTGAAGTAACGACCAGGTCGGTGTTCGCCAACAGATCGCGATTGATGCACGCTTCGGTGCCATCATTAACGCCATCAATGAATGGCGACACGACTTCGTAACCGTCCATGCAGGCCTGCATCGCGCAGATCGGATCGATCTCGGAGATTTTTACGATCATGCCTTCCTGGCGCAGCGACTGTGCGGAACCCTTGCCCACGTCACCGTAGCCGATAACCAGCGCCTTTTTGCCGGCCATCAGGTGATCGGTACCGCGCTTGATCGCATCGTTCAAGCTGTGGCGACAGCCGTATTTGTTGTCGTTCTTGGACTTGGTGATCGAATCATTGACGTTGATCGCCGGTACCCTCAGCGTTCCGTGCTCCAGCATCTCCAGCAGTCGGTGCACGCCGGTGGTGGTCTCTTCGGTGATGCCGTGGACCTTGTCCAGCATCGCGGGGTATTTGTCGTGCAGCATCGAGGTCAGGTCGCCGCCGTCATCCAGCACCATATTGGCGTCCCAGGGCACGCCGTCCTTCAAAATGGTCTGCTCCAGGCACCAGTCGTACTCTTCTTCCGTCTCGCCTTTCCACGCATACACGGGGATACCGGCGGCAGCGATGGCGGCCGCGGCGTGATCCTGCGTGGAGAAGATGTTGCAGGAGGACCAGCGCACTTCGGCGCCGAGCTGCACCAGGGTCTCAATCAATACGCCGGTCTGGATGGTCATATGGATACAGCCGAGGATCTTCGCGCCTTTGAGTGGCTTACTGGCGGAGTACTTGGCGCGCATCGCCATCAATGCCGGCATTTCGCTTTCCGCGATCTCCAGTTCGCGACGGCCCCACTGGGCCAGGGAGATATCGGCGACTTTGTAGTCTGCGTTCTGCTGTACTTTTTCTGCTGTGTTCATCGTTGTGTCCTCTGGGCTGTGGCCCTGTGGTTTTGACTGCTGTTAACTCTGGATTCTATATACGTATCTGGCACGTACCCGGCTCTGTCCCTGCAGATCAGGGAGCAGCCAGGGCGCCCGGCCTGCGGCTGCCTCGCTGCGGCTGGATTTCGGGGGCCGCCTCGACGCGCGTCCCTGCGCGACGAGGCTTTCCGGGCCATCCATGGCCCTCCAACCCCCGAAATCCAGCCTCCGCTCGGCGGGCTTTATGTCTGTTCCCTGATCTGCAGGAACAGAGCCTCCACCGGGCGATGATTTACTCTCATCTACCTAGCGAGCAGCCTTCTTCAGCACCTTCGCCTTGTCCGTCTTCTCCCAAGTGAAATCCTTGTCCTCACGCCCGAAGTGCCCATAAGCCGCCGTCTTTTGATAGATCGGGCGCTTCAGGTTCAGCATCGCGATCAGGCCCTTGGGACGCAGGTCGAAGTGCTCGCGCACCAGTTCAACGATGACGTCATCAGACACCTTGCCCGTGCCAAACGTCTCGATGGAGATCGAGGTCGGCTCGGCCACGCCAATCGCGTAGGAGACCTGGATCTCGCAGCGATCCGCGAGGCCGGCAGCGACAATGTTCTTCGCCACATAGCGCCCGGCATAAGCGGCCGAACGGTCAACCTTGGACGGGTCCTTGCCGGAGAACGCACCGCCGCCGTGGCGCGCCATGCCGCCGTACGTGTCCACGATGATCTTGCGTCCGGTCAGGCCGCAGTCGCCCACGGGGCCGCCAATGATGAACTGCCCGGTGGGGTTGATGTGGTACTTGGTGCCCTTGTGCAACCATTCAGCGGGCAGCACATCCTTGATCACGTGCTTCAGGATTTGCTTGTGAATCTCTTTCTGGCTGACTTTCTCGCTGTGCTGGGTGGACAACACCACCGCGTCCACGGCGACTGGTTTGCCGTTTTCGTAGCGCAGGGTCACCTGGCTTTTGGCGTCGGGGCGCAACCAGGGGAGCGTGCCGTTCTTGCGCAGTTGCGCCTGGCGCTCCACCAGTCGGTGCGAGTAGTAGATCGGCGCGGGCATCAGCACATCGGTTTCGTTGGTGGCGTAGCCAAACATCAGGCCCTGGTCACCGGCGCCCTGCTCGTGGTCCTTGCTCTCATCCACGCCCATGGCGATATCCGGCGACTGCTTGCCGATGGCGTTGATGACCGCGCAGGACGCGCCGTCAAAGCCCACGTCGGAGCTGTCGTAGCCGATATCAAGGATGGTCTTGCGAATGGTCTCCTCAAGATCCATGTGGGCCGTCGTGGTGACTTCGCCGGCGACGATGGCCATGCCGGTTTTTACCAGGGTCTCGACGGCGACGCGCGCGTTCTTGTCCCTTTTCAACAGGTAGTCCAGCACCGCATCGGAGATCTGGTCGGCCATTTTGTCGGGGTGCCCTTCGGACACGGATTCGGAGGTGAAGATCTTGTACTCGCTCATAGCTTTATCCTTATCACTGAAAAATAATCAGGCGGGGCCAAACAGCCTTACCTGCACTTGAAAACCGTTGCGTTGCGCCAGATACACACTGGCAATTTCCTGCAGTCCCGCCGCCTGCGCCCATTCGGCCAGCGCCTGGGGATCGAAACCCAACCACAGGTCACCGCAATTTTCCCGCGCCCAGCCCTGGTCGTGGTGGCACAGGTCGGTAACCAGCACCACACCGCTCGGCGCGAGCAGTGCGGCGACATCCTTAAGCACGTCCCCCGGTGCCGGGGTGTGGTGCAATACCATATTGATGACGACACAATCGGCTCGCAGCGCCCGCAATTGCGGACTGCGAGTATCGCCGAGAATAAAGTCGACAGTATGAACCCCGGCGGCGGCGGCCTTTTCGCGCGCCTGCTGCAGCATGCCGGGTGCGTTGTCCAGCGCGACGACGCGCTCAAACTTCGAGGCGAGTTCCAGCAGGAAGGAACCGTCCCCGGGCCCAACTTCCAGCACGGTGTGGCGACGCTCCAAAGGCGCATCCGCCAGCACCTGCGCCACCACGTCGGCGTATTGCTCATAGCTGGCGATCAAATCCCGCTGCTGCTGGAACTTGTGCGCGTTGAGGCGGAAAAAATTGCCGGAATTCTCCTCCCGCTGCCGGTGCAGGGCCGCGAGCCGGTGCTGGATCTCCTCCGGCAGTTCCAGCTCATCCACCGTGGCGAAAATACTGTGCTGCAACGCCTCCAGATCGGGGTGCTGCCCCAGTTCGCTGCGGCGGTAAAAAATCGTGTTGGCCTCGCGTCGTGCGGCTACCAGGCCGGCATTGGCCAGCACTTTAAGGTGGTGGCTGAGCGCGGGCTGGCGGATATTGAAGATGGCGCAGAGTTCGGACACGCCGAACGAATCATTGCGCAATACACGCAGCACCAACAGGCGCAGGGTGTCGGCGCTGGCTTTGCACAAATTGGTGAGCGCTGCCAGCCGCACATCGGGTTGCGGCTGGTCCGGCATCGGCCCCGCGCTGGTGGCGGTCGTCGTGGCTGTCATTGATGAAGGCATGGCCGCGGAGTCTAGCAGGCTCCAAGTCCTATATCAAAATATTTCGATGGATGATTGCGAACACTGTCACAGCAGTGGAATCAGGGGTTGAATTCAGGCTTTGGGGTCAAATTACCGCCGATTTGTTTGCCGTCAGCCCGCGCTTACGCGAAAATGGCCGCCCATTTCGACCCCACCCGATTTCCGCCCTGGAGAACCCGATGCCGTCCCCCCGCAGCAGACTCGCCAATGCTATCCGCGTCCTCGCCATGGACGCCGTCCAGAAAGCCAACAGCGGCCATCCCGGCGCGCCCATGGGCATGGCCGATATCGCCGAGGTGCTGTGGAACGATTATCTCCAGCACAATCCCGCGAACCCCGCCTGGCCCGGCCGCGACCGCTTCGTGCTGTCCAATGGCCACGGCTCAATGCTGATCTACTCGCTCCTGCACCTTACAGGCTACGACCTGCCAATCTCGGAACTGCAGAATTTCCGCCAACTGCACAGCAAGACACCGGGCCATCCCGAATACGGCTACACCCCCGGCATAGAAACGACCACTGGCCCGCTGGGCCAGGGCCTGGCCAACGCGGTGGGCATGGCGCTGGCGGAGAAAGTGCTGGCGGCACAGTTCAACCAGCCCGGACACGCCGTGGTCGATCACCACACCTATGTCTTTCTCGGCGATGGCTGCCTGATGGAGGGGATTTCCCACGAGGCCTGCTCACTGGCGGGCACGCTGGGGCTGGGCAAACTGGTCGCGTTTTACGACGACAACGGCATCTCCATCGACGGTGAAGTGGAAGGCTGGTTCACCGATGACACCCCGGCGCGGTTTCGCGCCTATGGCTGGCAAGTGATTGCCGGGGTGGATGGCCACGATCCCGGCGCGGTCAAAGCCGCGATAGAGACCGCCCGCAACCAGGGCGAGAGGCCCACTCTGATCTGCTGCAAGACCATCATCGGCAAGGGCGCCCCCAACAAGCAGGGCACTGAGGCTGTCCACGGCGCGGCGCTGGGTGAGGCGGAAGTGGCCGCCGCCCGGAAGGCCCTCGGTTGGGAGCACGGCCCGTTTGAGATTCCGGGCGACATTTATTCCGCCTGGGACGCACGCGCACGCGGTGCGAAGCAGGAGCAAGCGTGGGAGCACTCGATGGCGGCATACGCCACCGCGCATCCGGCGCTGGCGGCCGAACTGCGCCGGCGCCTGGCGGGCGACTTGCCGGCGGACTTCTCGGCCCAGGCCAGCGCCTATATCGCGCGCTGCCAGCAGGAGGGCGCGACCATCGCCTCGCGCAAGGCCTCCGAAAATTGTCTCAACGCCTACGGCCCGTTGCTGCCGGAATTGCTCGGCGGCTCCGCCGATCTGGCCGGGTCCAACCTGACCATCTGGAAGGGCTCGAAAGGGGTGAGCGCGGAGGATGCCAGCGGCAACTACATCTACTACGGCGTGCGCGAATTCGCGATGGCGGCGATGATGAACGGCATCGCGCTGCACGGCGGCTTTATCAACTACGGCGCCACCTTCCTGATCTTCATGGAGTACGCCCGCAACGCGGTGCGCATGGCGGCGCTGATGCGCCAGCAGAGCATCTTTGTGTTCACGCACGACTCCATCGGCCTCGGCGAAGACGGCCCCACGCACCAGCCGGTCGAGCAGCTGACCATATTGCGCGTCACGCCCAACATGCAGACCTGGCGGCCCTGCGACGCGGTGGAGTCCGCCGTCGCGTGGAAAGCGGCGATCGAGCGCCGCGACGGGCCCTCGTCGCTGGTGTTTTCGCGCCAGAACCTGCCGCATCAGGCGCGCAGCGATGAACAGGTGGCCAATATCGCGCGCGGCGGCTATGTGCTGCGCGATTGCGAGGGCGCGCCCGATGCGATCCTGATTGCAACGGGCTCCGAGGTGCAGCTAGCGATGTCGGCGGCGCAGGAACTGGCCGGCAAGGGCCGCCAGGTGCGCGTGGTCTCCATGCCCTGCGCCGAGTTGTACGAGCAGCAGGACGCCGCGTATCGCGAATCGGTGCTGCCCAGCGACGTGCTGGCCCGCGTCGCGGTCGAGGCGCTACACGCGGATTACTGGTACAAGTACGTCGGCCTCGACGGCCGCGTGGTCGGCATGACGACGTTCGGCGAGTCCGCGCCGGCCGGCGCGCTGATGCAGCACTTTGGCTTCACGACCGACAACGTTGTCGCGACGGTCGAAGACGTGTTGCTGTAGCGCCTGATCCTCATGCTGCGTCTGGCTATCAATGGCTACGGCCGCATCGGTCGCAGTATCCTGCGCGCGCTGTACGAAAGCCCGCTGCGCCGGGAGATGGCGATTGTCGCGATCAACGAACTGGCCGATGCCGGCACGGTGTTGCACCTGACGCGCTACGATTCCACGCACGGGCGCTTCCCGCTGCCGTTGTCCGGGGACGCCACACAGTTGCGCGTGGATGGCGACGCGATCGCGCTGTTGAATCACCCAAATATTGACGCTCTGCCATGGAAAGCCTTGGGCGTGGATTTGGTGCTGGAGTGCACCGGCGCGTTTTCCGACCGCGCCACCGCCGAACAGCACCTGCGCCAGGGTGCCGGTAAAGTGTTGTTTTCCCAGCCCGCGCAGGCCGATGTGGACCAGACCGTGGTCTACGGCGTGAACCAGCGCGAGCTTAGCGCTGCGCATCGCATCGCCTCCAACGCCTCCTGCACAACCAATGGCATCCTGCCGGTGATCAAGGCGCTGGATGATGTCGTTGGCATCGAAAGCGGCACGATTACGACGATCCACTCGGCGATGAACGACCAGCCGGTGCTGGACGCCTACCACCACACGGATTTGCGCAAGACGCGCGCGGCCTCGCAGTCCATTATTCCGGTGGATACCGAGCTGGCCCGGGGGATAGAGCGCATACTCCCCGGCATGGCAGGGCGCTTCACTGCACAGGCGCTGCGCGTGCCGACGCTGAATGTCTCGGCGCTGGACCTGACCGTGCTGACACGGCAAGACACCGATGTGGCCGCGATAAACCGTATTCTGCGAGAGGCGTCACAGTCCAGCTTCGACGGCGTGCTTGGCTATACCGAGGAGCTTCTGGCATCCTGCGATTTTAACCACGACCCGCGCTCCAGCATCGTGGATGCCAGCCAGACGCGCGTCAGCGGTCGTCGGCTGGTAAAGGTGCTGACCTGGTTCGACAATGAGTGGGGTTACGCCAATCGCATGCTGGATGTGGCGCACTACTGGGGTGGCTTGTAGCGCCGCGTGTAGCTGGCCACACTCAGCAGCGCGGCATGAGCGCAGCAAAACGACAGGCATAAATACAAGCAAGCAGGGAGCTTACCCGTATGACACTGAATGTTCTTTTGATGCAGGATCTGGACCTGCGCGGCAAGCGCGTATTGATTCGCGAGGATCTCAACGTCCCGGTCAAGCAGGGCGTGGTGACCAGTGATGCCCGCATTCGCGCCGCGCTGCCCACCATCGAGGCGGCGCTGTCCGCCGGGGCTAAGGTGCTCCTGATGTCACACCTGGGCCGTCCGGTGGAAGGCGAGTTCAACGCGGAATTTTCGCTGGCGCCGGTAGCGCAGCATCTATCCGGCTTGCTCGGCAAGCCCGTGGCGCTGGTCGCTGACTGGCGCGGCGGCGTGACGCTGGCCGATGGCGCGGTGGCGCTGCTGGAGAACGTCCGCTTCAACCCGGGTGAGAAGAAGGACGACGAGGCGCTGTCGCGCGCCTACGCCGACCTGTGCGACATCTTCGTGATGGACGCGTTCGGCACGGCGCACCGCGCGCAGGCCTCCACCCACGGCGTGGCGAAGTTCGCACCGGTGGCGTGCGCCGGCCCGCTGCTCGCCGAGGAATTGCGCGCGCTGACACAGGCGCTGTCCAACCCCGCTCGTCCCCTGGTGGCGATCGTCGGCGGCTCCAAGGTCTCGACCAAACTCGAGGTGTTGGAGGCGCTGTCAGACAAGGTCGACCAGCTCATTGTGGGCGGCGGCATCGCGAACACGTTCCTCGCCGCCAACGGCAGCCCGGTCGGCAAATCGCTGTGCGAACACGACCTGATCCCGACCGCCCAGGCGCTGATGCAGAAAACCCGCATTCCGCTGCCCGTCGACGTGGTGACCGGCAAGGCCTACGCCGAGGATGCGCCGGCCACATTGAAAGCCGCTGGCGACGTGGCGGAGGATGACATGATCTTCGACATCGGCCCGCAGGCGGCACAGCAGATCGCCGACATCCTGAAAACAGCCGGCACCATTTTGTGGAACGGTCCGGTCGGCGTATTTGAGTTCGACCAGTTTGGCGCGGGCACCCGCACCATCGCGCAGGCGATTGCAGACAGCCCGGCCTTTTCACTGGCCGGCGGCGGCGACACGCTGGCGGCCATCGACAAATACGGCATTGCCGACAAGGTATCCTATATCTCAACCGGTGGCGGCGCGTTCCTGGAATACGTGGAAGGAAAAACGCTGCCTGCCGTGGCGATGCTTGAGCAGCGCGCCGGTCAAAAACCGGAGTAAACTAGGTACCACAGCAGAATTGCACGATCCGGGTTCCACAATCGGGAATCCACGATCCGGACGCCCCCCCCGAACATCACCGCTCGGGCACTACGACAACGATTCAAGAGAAAGGATTACGACCATGGCATTAATCAGTTTGCGTCAGGTGCTGGATCACGCCGCCGAACACAACTACGGCGTGCCCGCGTTCAACGTCAACAACCTGGAGCAGACCCGCGCGATCATGGAAGCGGCAGCTGCCACCGACTCGCCCGTGATCATGCAGGCCAGCGCAGGCGCGCGCAAATACGCCGGCGCGCCTTTCCTGCGGGCGATGATGGAAGCGGCGATGAACGAGTTTCCGCATATCCCGGTGGTGGTGCACCAGGACCACGGCGTATCGATCGGCGTGTGCCAGCGCTCGATCCAGCTGGGTTTCAGCTCGGTGATGATGGACGGCTCGCTGGGCGAAGACGGCAAAACGCCGATGGACTACGACTACAACGTGGCGGTCACGCGCAAGGCCGTTGAACTGGCACATGCCTGTGGCGTGTCGGTCGAGGGCGAGCTGGGTTGCCTTGGCTCGCTGGAAACCGGCGAGGCCGGGGAGGAAGACGGCATCGGCGCAGAGGGCAAGCTGACGCACGACCAGATGCTGACCGATCCCGAGGAAGCGGCGCAGTTTGTCAAAGCGACCCACGTTGACGCGCTGGCTATCGCCTGCGGGACCAGCCACGGCGCCTACAAGTTCACGCGCCCGCCCACCGGCGACATTCTGGCCATCGATCGCATCAAGGAAATCCACGCGCGCATCCCGCACACGCACCTCGTGATGCACGGCTCCTCTGCGGTGCCGCAGGACTGGCTGGCGATTATCAACGAGTACGGCGGCAAGATCGCGGAAACCTACGGCGTACCGGTGGAGCAGGTACAGGAAGGCATCCGCCACGGCGTGCGCAAGGTCAATATCGACACCGACCTGCGGCTGGCTTCGACCGGCGCCATCCGCCGTTTCCTGGCAAAAAACCCGGCGGAATTCGACCCGCGCAAATACTTGGGGCAAACGATTACCGCGATGAAAGAGATCTGCATCGCCCGCTACGAGGCGTTCGGCACGGCTGGCAATGCCAGCAAGATCAAGGTGCGTTCCCTCGCCGACATGCAGCTGGCCTATGAATCCGGAGCGCTCACGCCCGCCGTGCTTTGACGGGCGCTTTACCACCGGGTGCGTGCGGTCGCGTTGACACCGGAGCAACTTCAGCGCGCGCGCGAGCAGCTACCGCCGTTCGGCGACAACGCGGCGCCGTCACCTGAACTCCAGGCCTTCTGCCAGTCTTACGGCCTGGACTTCACGGCTCTTATGCCGCAGGTGGCGTACCAGGCCGGGCAGCTGCGCAGCGGCGAATTTACCCTCGCCGTACACCAGTGGCGCCAGCCCGACGCGCGCGCCAACCTGCTGCTGGTGCACGGCTACTTCGATCACTCCGGGTTGTTCAACAAACTCATCGCCTGGGCTCTGGCGCACCGCTGCAATGTGTTGATTTTCGACCTGCCGGGGCACGGCTTGTCCAGCGGCGAGCCCGCCGTGATCGATGATTTTGGCGATTACAGCCGCGCGATTGACACTGTGCTGCGCGCGACAAGTCTGCCGGCGCTACCCTGGTGGGTGATGGCGCAGAGCACCGGTGGTGCGGCGCTGATTGACTACGCGCGCAAGTACGCATGGCCATTCGCCGCCACCGTGCTACTGGCGCCACTGGTGCGGCCGGCAAGATGGGCCAGCGTCAGCGCGGCGCATCGCCTGCTGGCGCCGTTTGTACCGAGCGTGGAGCGCAAATTCGCCGCCAATTCCTCCGACAGGGAATTCCTGGATTTTCTCAAACGCGACCCGTTGCAAAGCCGCCGCACCTCGCTGCGCTGGGTCGGGGCATTGCGGCGCTGGTTGCGCGAACTGCCGCGCCGCGACCTCGGAGTGGGCGCGGTGCTGGTGATACAGGGTGACGCCGACGCGACGGTGGACTGGCGTTACAACGTCGGCTTTGTCAGTGCGCTCTTTCCTGGCAGCCGCGTGGAGTACCTGCCGGGAGCCGGGCATCAACTGGCGAATGAATCGGAGTCTTATCGACGCACGTATCTGGCGTCGGTTGTCGCCTGGCTTGGGCAATGTGGTATCGCGCTGGATGACGCTTAAAACCCATGGCATCGACTTAAGAGCAAGCTCCGGCGCTCGTCCTAAAGCAGCTCTTTAAGGATAGAACCCGGCGGATTTCAGCAGCTCATACAACGGCAGCATGGCGTCACCATAGCGCCGCCAGCGATTCAACGAGCTGGTGTAAATACCCTGCCTGACCTGTACGGCACTGGGGGTGGCCACGCTGGTTTTACGCTGGTGGAACGCCAGGCACTGTTCTTCCCAAGGAAGCCCGCAGTGCGTCAGCAGCGCGCGGGCCTGTGGTTCGGGACTCTCCACCAGCGCGTCGTAGTGTACTTCGAAGATGTGTCCTGGCATCAACTCGTGCCAGTGCCGCATGGTGCGATCAAACTCTATAAAATAGCGTCCACAATCGAGCAGATCGAGGTTGTATTGATAGTACTGAAAATTGCCCGCGAAAACCTGTCGATAGTTGCTGAGGCAGGTGTCCATCGGGTCCCGCCGCAGGCAGACGATCTTCGCATTGGGCAGAGCGAGGCGGATCAAGCCAAGAAACATGAAATTGAGCGGTAGTTTGTCGATGAAGTGGGGAGTGTGCCCGGTGCGGGGACGAGTGCTTTCGACGTAGGCCGAACCCAGTTGTGACATAGCCAGTTGCATGGACATTTCAAGTGTACGCAGATCCAACAGCCCGGCCGCCGTGGAGCGCGTCAGGCGTTTCACCTGCAGCGGGAAATGCTGCAGTTCCCCTGCGGCAAAAACCCGCGAATGGCTGGAAAGAATTTGCTCCACCAGTGTCGTGCCGGTGCGCGGCATGCCGACAATGAAAATCGGCTCTCGGCTGTCACAGCCCGCTGCCCGTTCTTCGAAACGTTCGCGAGTGAACAATCGCCGGATGCCCTCGAACAGCCGGGTATCTGCTTCTGCGTTGTAGAGGCGCGCCTCGGCTTGTCGCTGTTTTGCCCACGCCAGGCTGCGAAAGGCGTCCTCGTAAAGCCCCAGATCCTCCTGTTCCTTGGCGATGGCGTGGCCAAGGTGCAGTTGATCACGCGGGCTGGATACCTTGTTGCGAAGATTCTCCAGCCGCTTGAGATGATTGCTCGTCACGGTCTGGCGGCGCAAAGTGGACAGGGCTGAGTGAGCCTTGAAGAACGCAGGCCGCAGCGCGATGGCTTCTTCATAGGCTCTCTCGGACTCTTCGAAGCGACCGGCGAACTGCAATGAAGCCGCCAAGTGGCAATACAAATCGGCTCGCCATTCTGCCGAAAGGCCAGCGTAACCCGAGGAGCACTGCCGCAGTGAATCAGCGGCCCGCTCATAGCAGCCCAGGGCTTTCTCGTGTTCGCCCGCGTGGCTGAACACTGTTCCCAGGGTGTTGAGTGTCGGGATTTGCGCCGGGTGAAGGCAAAGTGCGGCCTCCGCCTCCAGCAAAGCCCGTTCAGGTTGGTGGGTCGCCAGCAGTCGCTTGCCCAACTCTGCCCGGTATTCCGGATTGTCTGGTGCGAGTGCAATAGCCTTTTCAAGAATCTCCAATGCCTTGGCTGGCTGCGCGTTGTGGGCGGCGATAACACCGCACAGGAACCACGCGTCCGCGAAAGTCTGATCGAGCTTGAGGATGGCCAGGCAATGCGCATGCGCCGCTTTCAAGTTACCACGTCGCATGGCCTCCTGTGCGGCGGCGTGCAGTTGTGCAATCTGATGAGGGTCGGAGTTCATGCCCGCCACATTCCATGCCGAGGACTGGTTTACGTCTCAAACGCAACGCGCTGCCCTACGATGCCGACACCTACAGGCATCACAGAGCGCGGCGTGAACAAAGAGAACTATCAGCCTTCGAAATAGTACACCAAGCGCAGGCCGATCTGACGCGGACGCACCATGTTGTGGAAGTGGCGCCGACTCAAGTCGAACAGGCCCACATCCCGGAAGGTACTGGCGTCGCGGCGCACGCCGGTGTCGGCGTACTCATTGAACAGGTTTTCCCCGTACAGCGAAACGCGCCAGGCATCCTTGTGCCAGGTAGCAGAGGCATATTGCAGGAAGTAGCTACCAAGGCTTTCCCCGTAGTTGCGGTTGCCGACTTTGGTGCTGACGTTGCTCTGGCCGGTGACCGAGTAATACAGATCGATGCTGGAGCCATCGTTGAGGGGGAACGTGTAGTTCGTCGCCAAAAATCCCTGGTGCTCCGGTGTGCCGGGAAGCCTGTCACCGTCAAAGCCATCCTCTCCGTCGACGATACCCGGGGCCTCGTCGGACAACTCTGCGTCGATGTACGCGTAGGACCCCTGCAGGTACCAATCGGGGGTAATGAACCAGGTCGACTCCAGCTCCACGCCGCTGCTCGTGGCTGACTTGCCGTTAGTGCTGATTTGAAGTGAACCGTTCTCGGTCACGGTGGGCAGGCGAATATCATCCCACTCGATGTAGAAAATCGAACCATTGAGCAGAAGGGAGTCGCCGAACTCCGAGTGCACGCCGAGCTCGTAGTTGGTGCTGGTGTCCGACTCGACCGCCTCTTCGTCTGGCAGCGCGCAGACAATCTGCGTGGGCGGCAGCGGGTTGGGGCAGGGGCCGACGGCGTTGGCCTCGCCGAGACGATAACCCTCGCTGACCGTGAGGAAGCCCATGATATCGTCGGTGAAATCATAGGACGTGTTGAATTTGAAGATGCTGTCGTTGTCGTCCGAATCATTGGCTCCCTCAAAAGCAGGGAGGCCGAATAGCCGGTCCGCAATGGGGAAGTAGGTGAAGCTTTCCGCTTTATCTTCAAATTTGAACCAGCGCGCACCGACAGTGACCTGCCATTCGTCAGTGAAGCGATAGCCGATCTCGCCAAACACAGCGCTCTCTTCGACTTTTTGCGACCTTGTCTCCTCGTACTCCACATCGCTGGCGCCGGGCTCGGTTCCCGTCCCGAAAAAGTCGATCGCGAACTCCTCCCAGTTGGGCGTGAACTCCTGGCTCAGGGTATTCAGTTCAAAGTCGGAGTAGAAAACGCCGCCTATCCAGCTCAGCGGACCCTCCGAGGTCGATACCAGCCGCAGCTCCTGGGTGAATGTGTCCTCATTGCCGTCCTCCCGGGTGAAGGCGGAAAACTGGGGAAAGAACTCGTAGCCGTTTTCCAGTTCCAGCAGCAACTCGGTCTGGTCCCGCTGACCATTCTCGGAGTACTCTGAGTAGCCAGTGGCGGACGTCAGTTCCGCAAACCCGAGGTCGGCCACGATCTCCAGCGCCAGCAGTTCGTTCTTGCGCTTGTTGGGCTCTTCAAGGCGCAGAGCGGAGTCGTATTTATCGGTGCCGAAACCGTGCTGATTATTGATCTGGCGCCCACCGATGTCCTGATCCTGATAGTAATAGCTGAGGGTGCTGTCCAGTGTGTCACCCGTGTAGCGCAAAGCCAGGCGGCCGGACCAGGTTTCCTCATCGTTAACATCGCGCTTGCTGCTTACGTTTGCGTTGCGGTCGAGTGAATCCGGGTAATCCGGCAGGGCGTCAGGGTAGGACACACCGGCCTCTCGCACGAGATACTTGTAGTCGATAAAGCCCGGATCGTCCGAGTAGTCCATTGAAGCACGCAGCGCCAGTCGGTCATCGACCAGCGGAATATTAACGGTGCCACCACCCTCGTAACCGGTGTCGCTGGATTCGCTCAGATCGTAGACGTCACCGCGGATTTCATAACTGAGTGCATCCGCCTGAGGCTTGTTGGGGATATAGCGCAGCGCACCACCGAGCGTCCCGGCACCGTACAAGGTGCCCTGCGGGCCGCGCAAAACTTCAACCCGTTCCAGATCATTGAGTTTGAGGTCTACGTAAAAAGGCACCTCTCCCAAATACGTTGCAACCACCCCGCCGCCATTATTGCTTTGGTCGTTTGCCTGTATCGAGCCCGCGTTCAAGCCGCGGATCGTGAGTGTATTGCTGCTGCGAGGGCCTTGGTCGATAACGGTCATGCCCGGCACAACCCGAGCGATATCGGACAGGTCGGTAAGTCGTTGACGCTCGATCTGCGAACCGCTGAGGGCAGTAATGTTGATCGGTATATCCTGGATAGACTGCGTACGGCGGGTAGCCGTCACGAGCACTTCTTCCAGCATGGCCTGCTGTGCCGTGGCATAACCGGAAATGAGCGTGGATGCTACAGCCGCCGATAGCGTGCTGATTCGAAAAGTCTTGCCCTTGTTGTTACGCATGAATCGCCCCTGTTTGCGTTAGGAACCCATCGCAATGTATGAGTTGCGCCAAAAAAAAAGGCTCTTCCATGTTGCCCCGTCCAACCGGCTGGAATTCTTATTCGGCAAACCAGCCCCAGATTGAGAGAAACGCATTAATTAGTGTCTTGCCCCACCTCAAAGGTAGCATCCGGGACACACGCACTAAAACGCTCGATAAGGTGAAAAAATACCGTTTATGTTCAGTGGCTTAAGCTGGTGCGTTACAGCAAGTTCTGCGCAATTTTTGTGCGCCGCACCGCGCGCGGCATGGTGCCTGGCGACAGCGGCTCAGAACAGGACCCGGCTGCGGATAGTCCCGTCGATGGCCGCCAGCTTCTTCAACGCGATTTCACTGTACTCCGCGTCGATGTCTATCACCACGTAGCCCAGCGTCTCGTTGGTTTGCAGGAACTGCGCGGCGATATTGATCTGGTTGTCGGAAAACACCGTGTTGATGGCGCTCATCACGCCCGGTACGTTGCGGTGTATATGCAGCAGCCGGTGCTTGCCGACGTGCTCGGGCAGCGCTACCGGCGGGCAGGTTGATCGAGGAGGTCGTCGTGCCATTGTCGCTGTAGCGCGCCAGTTTCTCCGCCACCTCCATGCCGATATTCTCCTGCGCCTCGAGGGTGCTGCCGCCGATATGCGGGGTGAGAAAGGCGTTGTCGAAGCGGCGCAAGGGCGAGACAAATTCCTCGTCGTTGGAGCGCGGCTCCACCGGGAACACATCGATGCCCGCGCCGCCGAGGGCGCCGCTCTCCAGCGCGTTCGCCAGCGCGTCGATATCCACCACGGTGCCGCGCGAGGCGTTGATCAGTATGCTGCCCGGTTGCATCTGCGCCAGTTGCGCGGCGCCGATCATGTTCTGCGTGGTGTCGGTTTCCGGCACGTGCAGGCTGACGACATCCGAGCTGCCGAGCAGTTGATTGAGGCTCGGCACCTGCCGGGCATTGCCCAGCGGCAATTTGTTGGTGATGTCATAGAACTGCACCTGCATGCCCAGCGCTTCGGCGATGACACCCAACTGCATGCCGATATTGCCGTAGCCGACGATGCCCAGTTTCTTGCCGCGAATTTCAAACGCGTTGGCGGCGGTTTTGTGCCACTCGCCACGGTGCGCGGCGGCGTTCTTGGCCGCGACGCCTCGCAGCAGCAGTATCGCCTCCGCCAGCACCAGTTCAGCGACGCTGCGGGTGTTGGAAAACGGCGCATTGAATACGGGGATGCCGCGCCGGGTGGCGGCGCCAAGGTCCACCTGGTTCGTACCGATGCAAAAGCAGCCGACTGCCGCCAGTTTTCCTGCCGACGCAAACACTTCCTCGGTGAGTTGGGTAGCGGAGCGAATGCCCACAAAGTGGGCGCTGGCAATCGCGGACTTCAGCTCCTCCAGCGGGAGCGCCTTTTTGTGTTGCTCGATGTTGCTGTAACCGGATTTTTGCAGGGTCTCCACCGCCGAAGGGTGAACACCCTCCAGCAGCAGGAATTTGATTTTGCTTTTTTCCAGCGATTGCTGCGCCATGATGTTTTGGTCCTTTGGAAGTGAATGCCTGACTGTGCGACGAGCCCGCCGCCGAGGCAAAAAAAGCGGCGCGTATGGTACCATACGCGCCGCTTGAACCAGCGCCTCGTGAATATTGACCTTGTAAACAGCGACCGCGTGAATATTAGCCCCGTTAACCGCTGCGCCGTGAAATCAGTCCCGTGAAAATTACCGAAGGAGTCCGCCGTGCCTGTGATCGTGCCTGAAATCGACAAGTCCGTGCTGAGGGCGCTTCAGGATATTGTCGGCCCTGGCCGCGTGTTGACCGACGCTGATTCACTACTGCAGTACGGCCGTGATTGGACTCGGGTGCATGCGCCCAGCCCTGGCGCAGTCGTGCTGCCAGACAGCATCGAGCAGGTGCAACACATCGTGCGCATTGCGGCGGACGCAGGGATTGCGATCGTGCCCTCCGGGGGGCGCACCGGGCTGAGCGCGGGCGCCGTCGCCTGCCATGGCGAACTGGTGCTGGCGCTGGACCGGCTCAACCATATCGAAGACTTCAGTCCCATCGACCGCACCGTGCGTTGCGGCGCCGGCGTCCTGACCGAACAACTGCAAAACTTCGCGGCGGAACAAGGCCTGTTCTATCCGGTGGACTTCGCCTCCAGCGGCTCCAGCCAGATCGGTGGCAACATCTCCACCAATGCGGGTGGCATCAAGGTCATCCGCTACGGGATGACCCGCGACTGGGTGGCCGGCGTGAATCTGGTTACCGGCAGCGGGGAGCTGCTCGATCTGAATCGCGGCCTGGTAAAAAACAACGCCGGGTACGACTTGCGACAACTGGTGATCGGCGCCGAGGGCACGCTGGGCGTCGTGGTCGAGGCCACGATGCGCCTGTCACGAGCGCCGCAGGAGCTGGCCGTGCTGGTGCTTGGCGCTCCGGATATGGCGTCCATCATGCACATCCTGTGCGCCTATCAAAGCGCGATTGAACTCAGCGCCTTCGAGTTCTTCTCCGAGCTCGCACTGCAAAAAGTCATCGCGCACCAGGGCCTGCTGCGCCCGTTCGAGACCCAGGCGCAGTTCTACGCGCTGTTGGAATTTGAGCAGCGTGACGAGAGCGCGCTGGAGCTGGCCATGGGCCTATTCGAACACTGCGTGGAGCAGGGTTGGGCGCTGGATGGCGTGGTCAGCCAGAGTATCGCGCAGGCGCAATCCCTGTGGCGTTTGCGCGAGGATATCTCGGAGACCATCTCGCGCTGGACGCCGTACAAAAACGACATTTCCACGCTGACATCTCGCGTGCCCGCCTTCCTCGAAGAAGTAGAAGCTGTGGTCAACCAAAGCTATCCGGAATTCGAGATCGTCTGGTTTGGCCACATCGGCGATGGCAACGTGCATCTCAATATCCTCAAGCCCGACGATTTATCCATTGCCGACTTCCAGCAGCGCTGTGGCGAAGTCAGCAAGTGGGTGTTCGATATCGTGCAGCGCTATGGCGGCAGCGTGTCCGCCGAGCACGGCGTCGGACTGCTGAAGAAGGAATACCTGCACTACAGCCGTTCAGAGCTTGAGGTGTCGATCATGCGGCAAATCAAGAAGGCTTTCGATCCGCAGGGGATTATGAATCCAGGCAAGATTTTTGATTAGGCGGGCGCCCTCCCCGCGAGTCGCGCCGGCAGCAGTCGGGCGCCGAAACATGGCATACAGCATCTGCTGCGCGTCAAAACGCCACAGGCGCACCGCAACCCCGCTGATCTGTGGCTGTGCGGCAGTGACAGACCGGCGCAACGATTGCACGCACGCAGATCTCGTGCCGGCGCCTGCGCGCTCGTCCAGCGCGCCGCGCCCATCCTCGCGACCGCCCTCCTGTATCCATGAATAGCTGACCATGCTGCTCGGGACGCGCACCGGGAGAGAAACGCCATCGGGCAGCCATTCGGGCATGAAGGCGACCGCGGCGGCAGCGGGCGGTGTCATGGTACATTCCGAGTAGGCACGTTGGCCGTCGACATCGCGCCAGTGCACTCGCCAGCGAGCCAGCGCCACGGCGCCGTGCCAGACCACATCACGTCGTCGCCGCTCATGCAGACATAATTGGAACTCGCGTTGTCCACCTCGACATATAGGCCGCGCACATTCAGTTCGATGCGCTCGACGCGCACGCCGGCCGGCGCCTGCCAGCGCTCGGTCCAGACTTCACCAACTTCCGGCAGAGTAAAGCGCTGTTGCTCGACCACCTCATGCCGCGGTGGTCTTTCCACGCCGGGCACAAAGTTTGCGCCGGGCGCAGCGCCCGTTCCGTCTACAGCGCGCCAGAACGAACACCCACTGTTGCGCCATGCTGGCGAGCAGCATCGGCACCAGAATCATGAGCAAGCCTGAAAGGGCCATGGCCAGTGCGTCCTTGCGCGCAAGCCCGGCGACAAAACCAGCCAGCCAATGCAAACCAAAGTACAGCAACGGTCCGGCGGTGAAAGCGAGCAAGTAAAGCGCCGCAAGCGCCTCAGGCCCACCGACAGCGCGCGCCGAAATCACCACGACGGCGGCTACGACCGCAGCAATCGGCAGTGTGGCAACGCGCACGAACAGCCAGGCACTGGCCTTTTTTTGCGCGGCGTAGCGGCGACGCTCGTATACTGCCGCGACCAGCACTGCTGTCAGCATCAACAGCGCAAACACGCTGCAGATGACGATTACGGTCGGCGGCATCATCGAAGTGCGAACCCGGTCAAACGCTTCCATCCACGAGTCGTAGTAGACGATGAGTCTCGTGGCCTGATCGATGAGGTGCAAGACCAGCGGGTCGAACCGTTCGGCAATCGCTGGTTGCCCGCACCGCGCCTTTTGAATCCACGATACTCAAAACCTCGAACCCGGTTGCTTCAAAAACTCGATTTCTTCCGCGCTGGAAGGGCGCCCAAGGACCCTATTCCTGTGAGGATACCGGCCAAAGCGATCAATGATCGCTTTGTGTTTTAGCTCAAACGCGTGGTTGTCAGGTAATGCATACTCCCGGTAAAGGCGCTCCGCCTCGGTGTGGACAATCCGTGATTCGCTGTGCATGTACGGTAAAAAAAGAAACCCCCGCTCAACCGGAGAAATCTCTGCATGCACCCCGGCGGCCACGGCCTCTTGCGCCAGGACCAGCGCCATTGGATCTTGTGAATATGCTAACGGGGTATTGCGATAGATGTTCCGGGAGAATTGGTCCAGAACGATGATTTCCGCGAGCCGCCCCTTTCCCTCCTTGCGCCAGGCAAAAAGTTCTCCCCGGATAGCCCGCTGCAGAACAGGCTGAAAACGGTCCTTGATGTGCTTGTCGAATTCGGGCTCCGCCGACCACCATTGCTTCGGCGCGATCTCTTCAAACCAGAAGGCAAGAATCTCATGGTGCGTTTCTGCGACTGCTCGCTCCGGCATTGGACCTCCTTGCTATATATGCACCGTAGCCGTAACGCGCACTGTATTTTTCATAAAATTCGATTTCGTGGCGCTCTGCCTCGACGATTGCGCGAGCCTCTTCGCTATTGCCACGCTGAATAAGAAAGGAATTACAACGCACGCCCAATGCAGTGGAAATTGTGAAAAGTACGTTCAGGAAGCCAACGACTGCACCATTTGCTTTGGCAACGACGATATGGCCAATGTGCGCATGGCTGGCGTCAGGGCGTCCGATAGAACCACGCCGAATGACCGGCGGAGCTATCATCGGTCAGCAGTGTCGTGGCATGACCACCAAAGTTGGTTATCGCGACACTGAAAAATACCTCGGCAAGGTAGGCCTGACTCGACTCAGGCGCCCGGGCGGCATTGATGTCATCCCAACTGAGATCGCCAAAGCCGCTCATCGGCGCCCACGCCTTTCCATTCATCGTAACGGTCGCGCCTATCTCCGTTAGTGGCTCAAATAGCGGCATCAGGTAGTAGGTCTTGGGGGACGCCACGATTGCTTCAGCTACTTCGTTCCCGGCAAGAAACGCATTATTCACCTCGCAGGAAGAAGAGGTATTATTCGAGCACAAAAAATTATCCCCTGTGCTCCATTTCACAAATCGCCAGCCAGGTTTCGGTACCGCAAAAAAAGAATGGTTGTAGTTGGTGTCGCTGATTTCATGCATGCAAATCATGCCCTCGCTGCACGTCGAGGCTGGAAATAAAAGGGGATCAACTTGCACCTCACCGCCCTCGACGACCATCACCGCGAGCTTGCAACCCGCGAGGAGGCCGAGGCTGACAACAACTGACACAGTCCTGAACGTACGCAACGTTATCATTATTATTTCCTCGAACTGTCCACAGGCACATGGATACCGCAATTCCGTGCCACTTATTAAGCTGGCGACATCCAAAAACTATAGTGTAGCCGAAAAAGAACTCAAAACTTGTACTCCAGCGCGCCTGTGTTAGATGGCCGTTTGCGCGCAAAAAAATAGCCATGCTCGCTATTCCACGTCGGCCTGCGGCACATGGGACGAACTGAGCAGGTCCGCGTAACCACTTTTGTAATCCGGGAAAATTAACTGATAACCACTGGCCCGCAGCGCGGTATTGCGGCAGCGTTTGTGGCCCGCCGCATTGTGGCGCGTGGGTTCGTCGATGGTCGCTGGGGCAAAGCGCTGCCCTGCATCCAGGCCCAGCTCCCCGGCCAGCCAGGATTCGACTTCATAGCGCGGGGCGGGCAGGTCATCCACCCCGATATAGACAGGCTCCAGCCTGTGGCCGGCGTCAGCCAGGCCGACCAGATGCACGAGAAAACCCGCGCAGTCCTCGCGGTGGATGCGGTTCGTGTAGCTCACCGGCTCGGGCGGACACAGTTCCCCACGGCGAATACGCGAGAGCAGTCGGCCGCCCGGGATGCCGTACACCCCCGCGAGACGCACCACCGATGCCGAATGCCCCGATTCCAGTAGCTGCCGCTCTGCCGCGATGATTTCCAGCGCCCAGGGATCTGTCGTCGCCAGCGCGCTGGTCTCGTCCACCCAGCCGCCCTGCGCCTCGGCAAATACGCGGGTGCTGCTGGTCATCAGGATATGCCGGGGCCGGTGCTGGCCGAGGCCAGCAAGCAGGTTAGCCATCGCCGTTGCAAAACCTGCCTTGTAGCCAGACACCGAGCGGTCCGCAGGGTTGAAAATCGCGAGCACGAAATCCGGCTGCAGTTGCGCGGCAATGTCCAGGCTTCCCGGCTGTGTATAGTCTGCCGCATGCCCGCTGAAGCCTGCGGGCAGTTTGGCTGTGTTGCGCCTGACACCGGTTACAAGGCAACCCTGCTGCAACAGCAGGGTTCCCGCGCGAATGCCCAGATCGCCGCAGCCGACAATCAGGACGGAACTGTTCTTCATAAACTGATCACTCACTGGTTACACTAGGGCCCACACGGGCGAGAACGAGACACCATGACCTTAACAGAACTGCGCTACCTTGTAGCCCTGGCGGAAACCGGCCACTTTCGCAAAGCGGCCGAGCAGTGCAACGTCAGCCAGCCGACGCTGAGTATCGCTATCAAGAAGCTGGAGGACGATCTGGGCATCAGCCTGTTCGAACGCGCCCGCCACAAAGTGGCCACCACGCCCACCGGCGAGCGCATCGTGGAGCAGGCGCGTACGATCCTGCGCGAGACGCAGAACCTGCGCCAGTTGGCGGAGCTGGGCAAGACCCGCTGGGCAGCGTGCTTAGCGTCGGCGCGATCTACACCGTGGGGCCTTACCTGTTTCCGCGCCTGGTCAGCCGCCTGCAACAACTGGCGCCCAAAATGCCTTTGTTTATCGAGGAAAACTACACCGCTGTCCTGCGCGGCAAACTTACCAGTGGAGGAGCTCGATGCGATCTTCGTGGCGCTGCCGTTTACCGAAACGGATGTTGTCACGCGCAAGCTGTTCGACGAGCCATTCGTTGTGCTGCTGCCACAGGATCACCCGCTGGCTGCCCATACCCACATCGACACCAGTGCACTCGCGGAACACCGCGTGCTGCTGATGGGCGAGGGCCACTGCTTTCGCGACCAGGTGCTGGAGGCCTGCCCCGGACTGCAGAAAGCCATTCGGGAGAAAGCCGCGCAGGGCAATACGGTGATCGAAGGCAGCTCGCTGGAGACGCTCAAGCACATGGTGGCCAGCGGCCTCGGCATCACGGTGTTGCCGGAGTCGGCGGCCAGGGAGGCCACCTATGGCGAGCGCACCCTCGCCGTGCGCCCGTTCCTCGACCCTGCGCCCAAGCGCAGCATCGCGCTGGCCTGGCGCGTGAGTTATCCGCGCGCAGAGGCCATCGATATCCTGATCGATTCGCTGCGGCCGCACTGACATTTCCATGCACGGCATCGCCAGTGTTCCAGTTCGCGAGCTGCACGGGGTCGGCCCCGCGCTCGCGAGCAAACTGGCGGAGTACGGCGTGCATCGCGTCGAGGATGTGCTGTTCCACCTGCCGCTGCGCTACCAGGATCGCACGCGCCTGACGCCGATTGCCGCCGCGCAGGAAGGCGCCGACGTGGTGATTGAGGGGGAGGTGCGGGCAGCCGACATTGTATTCGGGCGACGGCGCAGCCTCGTTGCGCGCATACAGGACGGCAGCGGCACGCTGACGCTGCGCTTTTTCCACTTCTCCGCCGCGCAGAAGCACAACCTGCAGCCGGGCACGCGCCTGCGCTGTTTTGGCCAGGTGCGCCGCGGCGGCAGCGGCATGGAGATGTACCACCCGGAATACCGTCCCGTGCAGGACGAGGAGGTGCCGGTGTCCGAGACACTGACGCCGATCTACCCGACCACCGCCGGTATCGGCCAAAGCCAGTGGCGCAAGCTGTGCGCGCAGGCCCTGCTGCACCTGCAGCGTGAACCAGTGCAGGAACTGTTGCCGCCCAGCGCCGACTACCCGTATGCGTTGAGCCGCGCGTTGCAATTTCTCCATGCGCCGCCGCCGGATGCGTCACTGGCCTTGCTGCGAGACGGCAAGCACCCGGCGCAGTTGCGGCTCGCGCTTGAGGAACTGGTGGCGCACAACCTGTCGCTGCACCGGCTGCGCGAGCGCCAGCAACACGAGGGCGCGCCGCGCCTGCCGCCCGACACGAATCTTCTTCGCGCGTTCCTCGCCAGCCTGCCATTCGCGCCCACCACTGCGCAGGCGCGCGTAATGGGCGAGATCGCCGCAGACCTGGCCAAGCCCGTGCCGATGATGCGACTGGTGCAGGGCGACGTGGGCTCGGGCAAGACGCTGGTCGCCGCCGGCGCCGCGCTACAGGCCGTCGGCAACGGCTTCCAGGTGGCGATCATGGCCCCGACGGAGATCCTCGCGGAACAGCACTGGCGCACGTTCAGCCAGTGGTTTGAACCTTTGGGTATCACGATGGAATGGCTGAGCGGTCGCTCCAAGGGCAACAAGCGCGCCAGCGCACTGGCGCGTATCGCCTCCGGCGAGGCCAGCCTGGTCATCGGCACGCACGCGCTGTTCCAGGCCGATGTGGCATTCGCGCGCCTGGGCCTGGTGATCGTCGACGAACAGCACCGCTTCGGTGTCCACCAGCGTCTCACGCTGACACAAAAAACCGCGCCGGACCTCGGCCGGGCGCACCAGCTGGTGATGACGGCCACGCCGATTCCGCGCACGCTGGCGATGGCGGCCTACGCGGACCTCGACTGTTCCGTGATCGACGAGCTGCCGCCGGGGCGCACGGCGGTGACCACGGTGCTTATCGACAACAGCCGTCGGCAGGACGTGGTGGCCCGGGTCGCAGCGGCCTGCAGCGAGGGGCGCCAGGCCTACTGGGTGTGCACCTTGATAGAGGAGAACGACGCGCTACAGGCGCAAGCTGCAGAGGCGACTGCGGCTGAACTGCGCCTGGCGCTGCCGCAGCTGGCGATAGGGCTGATCCACGGGCGCCTGAAGCCGGCGGAGAAAGAAGCGGTGATGTCGGCCTTCAAGCGCGGCGAACTGGCGCTGCTGGTAGCGACCACGGTCATCGAAGTGGGCGTGGACGTGCCCAATGCCAGCCTGATGATTGTCGAGAATCCCGAGCGCCTGGGCCTGGCGCAGCTGCACCAGTTGCGCGGCAGGGTGGGCCGTGGCGCGCAGGCCAGCCACTGCGTGCTGCTCTACCAGACGCCATTGTCGGCCAACGGTCGGCAACGCCTTGGGGTGTTGCGGGAAAGCACGGACGGTTTCTACATCGCAGAGAAGGACCTGGAACTGCGCGGCCCCGGCGAAGTGCTCGGCACGCGGCAGACGGGCCTGTTGGAGTTTCGTATCGCCGAACTGCCGACGCACGAACATCTGCTGGATGACGCACAAGTCATTGCGGACACCATCCGGGAATCGTATCCGGCGCTGGCTGAGCCGTTGATCCAGCGCTGGACCGGCGCGGGGCAGCAGTTTGCCAAGGTGTGAACAGGTCCTGGCCAGGCAACACCGGGTCGGCAACCCGCACTTTATAGCCAAGGGAGTCCAAACGTCCGCAGTAGCCGCAGTAGCCGCATTTGTCAGCTTCGGTGTTATTTGTTTCAAACAAGCCACGAATTACGTATCGTTCTCATATACATATGAGAAATATTCTCATATGCTGTCCGCCTTTGAATTTCAACTCAAACGGGGACAAGCACAATGGTACGCAAATGGGGATTCATCGGGCTGCTGCCCGTGTTGGGGTGTTCTTTTACGGTTTCTGCCGCGGATGAGGCGCAGTTTCCCACGGGCGAGGACCGCCTGGAGGAGATTTTGGTCCACGGGGTGCGGGAGAACCGCACCAGTCGCGGCGCGCTCGTGCTGCCGATGTCCGTGTTCGATACACCGCAGTCCGTCACGATAATCGACAGCACGTTCATGCGCGACTTCGGGCTGAACGATGTGAACCAGGTGCTCGAGCAGATCACCGGTGTCAACGTGGAGGCGGTTGAGACCGAGCGCACCTACTACAACTCGCGGGGCTTTGACATCAAGAGCATGCAGGTGGACGGGATCGGCCTGCCGTTCAACTGGAATGTCGTGGGCGCCCTGGACACGTACATTTACGAAAAGGTCGAGGTCATCCGTGGCGCCAATGGCCTGCTGACCGGGGTGGGTAGTCCCTCCGGCACGATCAACTACGTGCGCAAGCGGCCAACCAATGAACGTGGCATTACCGTGGCGGCGACTGGCGGCTCCTGGGACAAATACCGGCCTGGAAGGTGACGCCTCCGGACCATTGAACGCATCGGGCTCCTGGGCGGGGCGCCTGGTGGGCGCGGCGCAGACAGCGGATTCGTACCTGGACGGCTACCAAAACGAGCGCGGGATCGTGTCTGGCATAGTGGAGGGGCAGGTGGGCGACCGCACCGTCCTCACCTTCGGCTACTCACAGCAGAACAACAACTCCGACGGCGTGCTGTGGGGTGCCTTGCCGATGCTGTACACCTCGGGCGAGCAGACCGACTATGACACCTCCACCAGCACCACGATGGACTGGACGAAGTGGAATACCGACATCAAGACGCCCTTCGCGGAAATCACCTACGCGTTCAACCCCGACTGGAACCTGCAATCCACGGTTACCTACAACACCTATGACGAGACCTCGGAGTTGTTCTACGTGATCGGGTTGCCCGACCGCGACACGGGTTTAGGCCTGACGGGTTACCCCGGCAACTATCACTCCACCTCCGACCGCTACATGTTTGACAACACCTTGACGGGCAGGGTGGACGCCTTTGGCCGCACCCACGACGTGTTGCTCGGCGCCAGCTATTCGCACGCCGATTATAAGTATGAGTCGCGCCCGGCACCGGACGATGATCCGGCCAGGGGCGCGCTGCCCTCCGTTCCCCGGCTGGAATCGCCACGAGATTGGCAGACCCGCATGGGGCGATAGCCAGCTCGACTCCGACTGGGATTCCGATTTCGCCCGTGTATTCGGCGTTGCCCACCTCAATGTCTCTGACCAGCTCAAATTCATCACCGGCTTCAACGCCGTCGATGTGCAGTCCAATGGCTTCAGCTTCGATGAACCGCAAGACAGCAATGATTCGAAAGCCAGTCCCTACATCGGTGTAACCTACCTGGTTGCTGATTCTGTCAATCTCTACGCGAGCTACAGCGACATCTACGAACCGCAACCGGAAATCAACGAGGACCTGCGGCCGCTCGGGCCCGCCGAGGGCAAAAGTTACGAGGCCGGTGTGAAGGCTGAACTGCTGGAACAGCGGCTGTTGGCGTCCCTTGCGGTATTCAGTGCTCGCCAGGACAACTACGCCGAACCAGCTGGTTATCACCCGGAGACCTTTCAGGCCGTTTACACCGGCATCGATGTGGAGTCCGAGGGATTCGAGCTTGAACTGTCGGGAGCCGTCACGGACAACTGGACGCTGCAAACCGGGTTCACCAGCCTCGATTTGAAAGATCCCCATAGCAATGACGACGTGCGTACCTATGTGCCTCGCGAGACGTTCAATCTCGGCACCCGATACGTCGTCACCGCGCTTCCGGGTCTCCAGATGGGCGCCACCGTGAAATGGGACGACGATGTGCACCTGGATACTGACAACGGCGTGATTCGCTCGGATGCCCACGCCGTGGTGTCGGCCTTTGCGAGCTATTTATTCCTGGAACGTTACGAGGTGCGCGTCAACGGGTTCAACCTGACTGACGAGAAATACCTCGCCAGCCTGTACTGGGACCAGGCGTTCTATGCGCCACCCGCTAACTGGTCGGTGACGTTTTCAATGCGCCTGTGAGTTTCGGCCGTGTTGGAGTTACGCTCTCTCGCGTCTGGAGCCTGCGAGGACAGCGAGACCCAACACGACCAGCCCCAGCGTTGCGGGAACCGGAACAGCTATCGGCGCACTGACGGTACCGGAAAAAGAGTTCGGGTTTGGCCCGCTGCCACAACTGTTAAAACACCGGGTCGATCCCGCAAAAGTGATAAGACCTCCGAGATCGGTCAAGGGCGCCAGAAAGCTGAGGGTGGTTTGGTCGCCGTAATTGACGCTCGTCGCGAACAAGCTCAATGCGGTACCGGTCGCGCTGGTGTAATTGTCGCCAAAGAACGTCTCGTTGAAGGAAACGGAAGAAAACGTGACCGTATTCGCGTTAAAGGTAAAGCTGCCGGTGAGGGTCGTACCGCCGCCGAAGGTCCAGATCACCGGCGCGGCACTAACTGCCCCTGCCAACGCCATGGCAACCAATCCCAATAATAATTTCTTAATCATAAAAGCCTCTTCCAAGAAAAACGCATTAGTCATGCCAATTAGGAATATGTTTTTCTTTTGATAGGTGCAATTATGAATATCAGGACGATCAAGTCAAAGCGGAACTAGGGAAATCACGCGATATTCGCGGCTTGTCGCGGCACATATTTCAAGAATCGTGAACCAGTTTGCAGGCTCACTCGCCTTGATGGTCAGTAATCTGAAAAAAGTCCCCGCCAGCGCCGCTGCAATTCATCCACCCCCAGGGCGTCAAGCGTCGCTATGTTTTTGTCCGGAATCGAGTCCGGGTCGGTGTCGTCCATCAGCACTCGGCTCAACATCTCCTCCCTGAGCAGATGAATGATGGGGTAGGGCGCGCGGTTGCTGTAGTGGCTGGCGGCGCCGGGCGCCTCGCCCGCAAATTGATAGTGCGGATGAAAGCTGGCCAATTGCACCACGCCCTCGAGGCCGGACCCCACTAACAGGTCCTGCGCATCCTCGAGCAGGCACAGGTAGTCCTCGAAGTCGTGCAGTGCGTTCGGAAACGCCAGCAGCGTGGTCGCGATGTCCTGCTCCGTGCTGCGCTGTAGCAGGTCCAACTCACCGAGGAACGCGCGCAACAGCGCCGTGGAATCGGTTTCCTCGCACACGGCGATGCGCAGATTGGGCGCGCCCAGCAACGGGCGCGCGAAGGGACACAGGTTCAGGCCGACGACAAACTCGCGCAGCCAGCGCCGGATGTGGAGCTCGACATACCCGGTCACCGGCGGCGCCTGCGCAACCGGGCGCGCGCGTCAGGCCATGATCGCCGGCAATTCCTTTTGCAGGGCGACTTTCTCTTTCGTCGCCTCGCCCGTCAGCGCGAAACCCAGCAGCTTGCCGTCGCTGCCCCGGAATTCCGCCTTGACGTTGTTGCCGTCGGCATCCACCGTCCATTCGCCTGCCGTGCCGGGCGCCACCGGGGCGACGACCACCGGGCAGGCGGGCGTCTTGATGGTCACCGGCATCGCGGGATAGCTCACCTCCGTGGCTTCCCCGGCCAGGGTTTTACCCAGGGCCTTGGCGGCAGCCATCAGCGGCGCGACATACACCAGCACATGCCCGTTCACCTCGGCGCAATCGCCCAGCGCATACACGTTGGGCGCATTGGTCTGCAGCAGGCGGTCGGTGACGATGCCGCGATTGGTGGCGATGCCACTGGCCTTGGCCAGCGCCGTGCGCGGGCGCACGCCCACGGCCGATATCACGATGTCGGCGCTGATCGTCGCGCCGTTGTTAAGGCTCACGGTGACGCCCTTGTCGGCTTTGTTGACCGCCGTGACCAGCGGCCCGAAATGGAAAGTCGCGCCTTTCGCTTCCAGCGCGGCCTGTACCGCTTTGCCCGCCCGTTCCGGCAGCAATGTGGGCAGGCAATAACCGAGCGGGTCCACCACTTCCACCGCGAAACCACCGTTGATCAGGTCGTTGGTGTATTCGCAGCCGATCAGGCCGCCGCCGATGATGCACACTTTTTTCACGTCGTTGTTGGCAACCGCCGTGCGAAAATCGCTGTAATCCATCAGGTCGTTGACCGAGTACACCAGCTCCTGCCCGTCGCCGCCGATAGGCGGGCGGATCACCTCGGCACCCACCGCCAGCACCAGCTTGCCGTAGTGGATCGCGGTATCGGCATCGCCGACCTTGATCAACTGGCGCGCGGTATCGATCTCATTCACCTTCGTCATCGTCCACACGCTGGCTTTGAGCTGCTTGGCCATGTTGCCGGCGTCTGACTGGGTCAGGTCATCCGCCGACGTGCCCTTGGTGTAGCCGGTGGACAGCATCGGCTTGGAGTACGCGCGCCCGTCGTCCGAGGTGATCATGATCAGCGGGGTGTCGGCATCGTGCTTGCGAAATTCCTTGGCCACGCCGTAGCCGGCCAGCCCGGTGCCGAGGATCACCACCGGCGCATGTTCCGTATCCGCCACTGGCTCGGCGTGATGCGGCACATCGTCCACGGGCGACTCTTCCAGCAGTTCAAAGTCTTCCTTGCCGACGCCGCAATCGGGGCACAACCAGTCTTCCGGCACGTTTTCCCACTTGGTACCGGGGGCGATACCGTCGTCTGGCCAGCCTGCCTTTTCGTCGTAGACCAGGCCACAGACAATGCATTCCCACTTGCTCATGATAGCACTCGCTCTCTTTGTTCCTGAGGGGTTACACACCGGCCAAACGCGCCCGGCGGACACTTGAATAATGGCTAAAATTCGAGACGCAACACTATAAAGTTGTACGCTAATTGTGCAAGGATTTTCTCCCGCCAGCGCCCTGGCCAATCAGGCTGGCGACACGCTTGCATGCGCACCCCCGATCAAGCATTCTCGCCTCTCGCTTCACACCTCTCGAACCAGGAACACCCGGCAGTGCAACCATCACCCGTTACTCCAGCAACGCAACTGCAGGCATCGCAACTGCATGCACGCAGGCGCATTGCTGCGGAACCCCGCTGGCGTCCGCAGGCACAATTCACCTGCGCCACGCTGGCGCCCGGTTTGCGCACCTGGTTGACCGACAATGGCTCGCTGACCGCGCGACTGACGGACTGCGGGCGCGGCGAATTCGCGGTGCAGCGTCTGCACCAGTCGTGGGAAGTGCCGCTGCCGTCCGAGCGCGTGCTGCTTGAGCTGCCCTCCCGGCAACTGGCCCTGGTGCGAGAAGTGGCCCTGACACTGGATGGCAGTGCGGTGGTGTTTGCGCGCAGCGTGTTCCCGATTTCGAGCCTCACAGGGAGCCTGGCGCACTTGCGAAGGCTGCAAAACAAATCGCTCGGCGCCATTCTGTTCAGTCACCCCGGCATGCATCGCTACGCATTTGAGCTGGCGCTGATGGCGGGCGACTGCGACTACCTGCCCGCGAACCTGCAGCAGGCGCTGCCCGCGTGGGGACGCCGTTCGCGCTTCGAGATACTGGGTAAACGCTTGCTGGTCGGTGAGGTGTTTTTGCAGGCATTCACACCGTGGCAGCAATCCCTGCCCAGCAATCGCACGCAGCGCGGCAAGGTGAGCGCAGCGCTAAAGTCATCAGCCCGACCATCAAGACAGTCGCCAACCCGGTCGTCAACACAGTAAGCTGGGCGCGACGCAAAGCCTTATAAGGGTTCAATGGCACATTCCGCAAAAACCGGCGCGCTGTTACAACTGATCCGCTTCGACCGACCCATCGGCACGCTGTTGCTGTTGTGGCCGACGCTGTGGGCGTTGTGGCTGGCGGCAGAGGGAGTGCCCACATCCGACCTGCTGGTGATTTTTATCCTCGGCACCTTTCTCACGCGCTCTGCCGGCTGCATCATCAATGATCTCGCGGACCGGCACCTCGATGGCGGGGTGACGCGCACCAATGCGCGGCCGCTGGTCACCGGCGCCGTAACCGTGCGCGAGGCGCAGCTGTTGTTCATGGCGCTGTTGTTGCTGGCGTTCGTACTGGTGCTTTTTACCAATGCGCTGACGATAGAACTGTCACTGGTTGCCGTCGCATTGGCTTCCACCTACCCGTTCATGAAACGCTACACCCACCTGCCCCAGGTGGTGCTCGGCGCGGCGTTTTCCTGGGGCATCCCGATGGCCTTCGCCGCCCAGCGCGGCACGCTGCCGCACGCGTTGTGGCTGGTGTACCTCGGCAACCTGCTGTGGACGGTCGCGTATGACACGGCCTACGCGATGGTCGACCGCGAGGACGATCTGCGGGTCGGCATCAAGTCCAGCGCGATTCTGTTCGGACGCCACGATCGGCTGATCATTGCTGCACTGCAACTGGCCTGCCTGATGTCGCTCTACCTGGCGGGGCGCGCGTTTGAGCTGGGCCTGTACTTTCAACGTCTCGCTAGTGGTCGCCGCCGCGCTGTTCGGCTACCAGCACGTCCTGCTACGCGACCGCCAGCCCGACGCGTGTTTCAAAGCCTTTTTACACAACAACTGGGTCGGCATGGTGATCTTCCTCGGCGTGGCATTGGATTACCAACTGGGCAATGCCTGAGACCGCGATGACAACCACTGAGCCCAGCACCGCGTTGACCGCCGATTTCCTGACCAGCCTGGCGCAGATCCCGGCTGCAGAGTGGGACAGCATCGCCGGCACGGATTACCCATTTTTGCGCCACGCGTTCCTGTACGGGCTTGAAGCAACAGCGTGCACCACGGCGGAAACCGGCTGGCAGCCCTGCCATTTGCTGCTGCGGCGCGGCGCTGACCTGGTCGCGCTGATGCCGCTGTACCTGAAATCCCATTCCTACGGCGAGTATGTGTTCGACTGGTCCTGGGCCGACGCCTGGCGCCAGAACGGTCTTGCCTATTACCCGAAGCTGCTGACGGCGATCCCGTTTACTCCGGCCACCGGGCCGCGCCTGTGCACTGCTGAAGGCGTGGACAAGGACCAGTGCCTGCAGGCGGCGATAGCTGCGGTGAAGACGTTTGCGACGCGGAAGAAGCTCTCTTCGTGGCACCTGTTGTTTCCTGAAGAGGGCGTTAGCGAGACGCTGCTGACGGCGGGCATGCACCGCCGCGCAGCCACCCAGTTCCACTGGTTCAACGACGGCTATCGCAGCTTCGACGACTTCCTCGCCACCTTCAGCAGCCGCAAGCGCAAATCGCTGAATCGCGAGCGCAGGCGCGTGGCGGAGCAGGGCATCACGCTGCGCACGCTGACCGGCGCTGAGATCGGCCAACAGGAGTGGGAACAGTTTTACGCGTTTTACCAAATGACCTACGCCAAGCGCAGCGGCCACGGCGGCTATTTGAGTCGCGCTTTTTTCATGGAAACTGCGGCCAGCATGGGGGAGCAGGTGGTGATGGTGCTGGCGTATCTCGATGCGCAGGCGATCGCCGGCGCGCTGTATTTTCGCAGTAGCGATACGCTGTACGGGCGCTACGGGGGCTGCGAGCAGGAGTTCGATTGCCTGCATTTCGAGGCTTGTTACTACCAGGGCATCGAATACTGCATCGCCCACGAATTAACGCGTTTCGACCCCGGCGCGCAGGGCGAGCACAAAATCCAGCGCGGCTTTCGCCCGATCACTACCTGGTCCAATCACTGGATCGCCGATCCGCGACTCTCAGCCGCCGTGGGTGATTTCACGCGGCGCGAAGCACAGCACAACGAACAGTACCGGCAGGCGGCGAGCGAACTGCTGCCGTTCAAATAGCGACGGACCAGGGATTTACGGGCGGCGTGTCGCGGGTAAACACCAGTTCCCGCGCACTGGATTCAGCGTTGTTATAGCGATAACCGCCTGTATTGAAGGCTTTCAGTGCGTCCGGCTCCTGCACCTCATGCTCGATAATAAAACGCGCCATCTGCCCGCGCGCCTTCTTCGCAAAAAAGCTGATGACCTTGTAGCGGCCATCCTTGAGATCCTGGAACACCGGCGTGATCACCTCGGCTTTGAGCGCACGCGCCTGCACCGCGCGGAAATACTCCTGCGACGCAAGGTTCACCAACACCTTCGTACCGGATTTGCGCAGCGCGCTGTTGAGCGCGTCGGTGATGGCCGCGCCCCAGAACGCGTACAGGTTACTGCCGCCGCGATTAACAAATGGCAGGCCCATCTCCAGCCGATAGGGCTGCATCAGGTCCAGCGGTCGCAACACGCCATACAGCCCGGACAGGATGCGCAGATGCTGCTGTGCGAAACGCAATTGCGCTTCGTCCAGCGTATCCGCCTGCAGCCCGACGTAGACATCGCCCTTGAACGCGAGCAGCGCCTGTTTGGCATTGCGTTTGTTAAACGGCAGGCGCCAGCCCATGAAGCGCTGGTGGTTGAGCTGCGCGATGTTGTCGCTGACGCCCATCAACGCCTGGATAGCATCGGGGGCCAGCGCGCGGGCGTCCTCCACCAGTTCGGCGGCGCGCGCGAGAAACTGCGGCTGCGTGGCTTTGCCGGTGTGCTTCGAAGTCTCGAAATCCAGCGTTTTTGCCGGTGAAATAACAGTCAACATCGAGTCTCGTCCAGATTGTGGGGTTGCAAGGGGTTGCGAGGGAATATCTTTTCACGTCGGGGAGCGCGCTATGATACCCTTCGACCCAATAATCAAAAAGCCTTATCCACCATGCCGTTGCTGCGCGCCTTCGTGCAAATTGTCGATGCCTTTACCGATCTTTGCGGTCGCCTGCTGTCGTGGCTGGTGCTGTTCATGGCGGTGCTGACAACCTGCGTGGTGGTGCTGCGCTACGGCTTCGATATTGGTTCCATTGCGACACAGGAAACCGTGACCTACATGCACGGCTGTGTGTTCCTGCTGGGCGCCGCGTATGCCCTGAAAAAGGGCGCGCATGTGCGCGTCGACATCTTTTACCGCTACTTCAGCGCGCGCACCCGCGCCTGGGTCGACAGCCTGGGCGGCATCGTCTTCCTGCTGCCGCTGTGCGCCTTCATCCTGGCGAGCAGTTGGGGGTATGTCAGCGAGTCCTGGGGCATGCGCGAAAGCTCCGCCGAGCCCGGTGGCATACCGGCCGTGTTTTTGCTGAAGACGCTGATCCCGCTGATGGCGATCAACCTCGCGTTGCAGGGCATGGCGGAGATTCTGCGCAATGCTCTGGTCCTGACAGAGGACACCGTCGCGTAGTGGAATACCTGTCCCTTTACCTGTTCCTGGCGGTCTGCCTGCTGCTGATGCTCGGTTATCCGGTAGCGTTCACGCTTGCCGGCACGGCGCTGGTGTTCGCCGTCGGCGGCGTGCTGGGGGGGGTTTTCGATGCCGGCTTCCTGTCCGCGCTGCCCGGTCGCATCTACGGCACGATCAACAACACCACGCTGATCGCGGTGCCGCTGTTTATCCTGATGGGCAACATCCTGGAAAAATCCCGCGTCGCGGAGGAGTTGCTCGACAGCATGGCGCGCGTGTTCGGCGGCGTGCGCGGTGGCCTGGGTATTTCGGTCGTGGTGGTGGGCATGTTTCTCGCGGCCAGTACCGGCATCGTCGGTGCGACCGTGGTGACGATGGGATTGTTGTCGCTGCCCAGCATGTTGCGCAGCGGCTACAGCCCCTCGCTGGCGGCAGGCACTATTTGCGCCACGGGCACCCTCGGGCAAATTATTCCGCCATCGATCGTGCTGGTGATGCTGGGCGACATTCTCTCCAACGCCTATCAACAGGCACAGCTGAAGATGCACGTGCTCAATCCCAAAACCATATCGGTAGGGGATCTGTTTGTCGGAGCGTTGGTGCCTGGCCTGGTACTGATCGGCTTGTACATCCTGTATCTGATGGTAATGGCCCGGCTGAAGCCGGAGTCAGCGCCGCCGAGTAATCTGGAGCCAATCGGCGCGGTACAGGTGCTGCGCGGCCTGGCGCCGCCGCTGCTGCTGATCAGCGTGGTGCTCGGCTCCATCATGGCCGGTGTCGCCACGCCCACTGAAGCCGCCGGGATCGGCGCTATTGGCGCGTTGTTGTTGGCTTACGCCAAGGGGCAAATGAACCTGGCCCGACTGCGCGATACCGTGCAGAACACCCTGGAAGTGACCTGCATGGTGTTCATGATACTGATCGGCGCTGCGGTATTTTCGCTGGTGTTTCGCGGGTTTGGCGGCGAAGAGCTGATACACGCGTTCTTCAACACGCTGCCGGGCGGCATCGCCACCGCCACGCTGGTGGTGATGCTGCTGATCTTCCTGCTGGGCTTTATCCTCGATTTTATCGAGATCACGTTCGTCGTCGTGCCCATCGTCGGCCCTATCCTGTTGGGCATGGGCGTCGATCCCATCTGGCTCGGCATCATGATCGCAGTCAATCTGCAGACCTCGTTTCTCACCCCGCCGTTCGGATTTGCGCTGTTTTACCTGCGTGGCGTGGCGCCCTCATCCGTATCCACCGGCGCTATCTACCGGGGCGTGGTTCCCTTTATACTCCTGCAACTAACGCTGCTGCTGGCATTGTGGTTTTGGCCACAGATGGCAACGTGGCTACCCGCCGTTCTCAAGTAGAGGGCGGGATTCGACCTGGTTCTTTTTCACAATGACTGACAACGACTCACCGGAACAGGCAACTGACATGAGCGATATCGATACAGCGCCCATACCGCACGGCGACCTGGCCTTGCAGACCGTGGCCATGCCCAAGGACACCAATGCCAGTGGCGATATTTTCGGCGGCTGGCTGTTGTCGCAAATGGATATCGCGGGGATGATCACCGCCAGCGAGGTCGCCGGCGGCCGGGTGGCCACGGTGGCCATCGACGGCATGGCGTTCCTCACGCCCGTGCACGTGGGCGCGGTGGTGTCCTGTTACTGCGACGTACTGGAAGTGGGCCGCAGCTCCGTCCGCATCATCGTGGAAGTGTGGATCAACTCACAGCAGGATCGCGAGCCGATCAAGGTCACCGAGGGTGAGTTTGTGTTTGTCGCCATCGATGAAAAAGGTCGCACTCGCGCTATTCAGCGTTAACGGCGATGGCAACGCATTAAGCTCCTGGACCGGCGTCAAACCAAGTAGAGCTTGCCGGGACACGCCGTAAATACATCCATGTAGGCTCGCTTCGGCCATCCATGGCCTCAGACGGTCCCGGCAAGCTCTACTTGGTTTGACGCCTCCGTGCTTGCGTTTAGCTCACCTCAATATCATGCAAACTCAGCCTAAAACTCATCGTCGCCAAACACCTCGTCCCGCGCGTTGATGTAGGCCTGCTCCGAGATGTGGTGATAGTTGCGCACGCCTTTATAGAATTTCCGGTACGACTCGTAAACCTTCGCCGCCATCGGGTCTGAATCCACCAGATTCTTCATCGCCACCTGCGTGCCCCGCCACAGCGCGAGCAGCACATCGTCGGGCAGGCGGCGCAGTTGCACGCCGTCTTCTTCTACCAGGCTCTGCAGCGCGGCGTTGTTGCGCGCGGTGTACTCGTCCAGCATGTCCTGGTTGGCCGCCCGGGATGCGGTCCTGACTATCGCAAGGCCCGGGATGCGCATCTTCAGGCCCTTGAGATCATCAATCGAATTGATCTCCCGGTTGAACCACCCGGCCATCTGCACGCCAGTGCTGCCGCCGGCCATGGGCACCAGGTTGTACGGCGCGTACGCTTCCTGCCACAGTTCCAACCCGCCGCCGTAGTGCAGCCAGCCGTTCATCTCCTGCGCGTTGAGCCCAAACGGCATGGAGGTAAAAAATACCGCGGAGGGCACCTTGCCCTTCCAGTAATAGGCGGCGCCGTGACCGGCGTCCACCACGCCCTGCGACACGGCGTCGAACACTTCCATCGCCGGAACCAGTTCACCGGCGCCGTAGACGTGCACCTTCAGGCGCCCATCACTCATCAGTTCGACCAGGTCGGCAAAATTTTCCGCTGCCATGCCAAGGCCGGGAAAGTTTTTAGGCCAGGTCGTCACCATCTTCCACTGATAGTGTTTTTGCTCGCCACCGCCGCCAGCGTCGGCAGTGGCGTGCTGCTGCCTGGCGCCGCGTTCAGCGCCGGCGCGCTCGACCGCCCACATGGCGAGCGTTGCCACCAGCGCGGCGACCAGTAACAGGATGATCAGCGGCGTATAGCGTCTTTCCACAGAGGTGTCGGGCATGCTTGCGTCGTCCTGAAGTAAAGAGTCCAGAAGTAAGGGGTGCTACATCAACTGCAGGTTGGCGTATTGCAGCACCAGCCATTTGCTGCCGTCGGTATCGAAATTGACCTGTATGCGGGCGTTGGCACCGCGCCCTTCAAAGTTTATCACGACGCCCTCGCCGAACACCTGATGGAAGACCTGCTGCCCCAGCGACACACCCGTATCCGGTACCTGCGCCTGCATCAGGCTGCTCACGGGTTGTGTGATCGTGCCGCGCAGGCGCACTTCCTGCAGCAGTTGCGCAGGAATCTCGCGCACGAATCGCGAGGGTGTATTGTAGGATTCCGTGCCGTGCAGGCGCCGGCTCTCGGCGTAGGTGATGACCAGCTTTTCCATCGCCCGCGTGATGCCGACGTAACACAGCCGGCGCTCCTCCTCCAGCCGACCGGGCTCTTCCACGGACATGCGGTGGGGAAACAGGTTTTCCTCCATGCCCGCCAGGAAGACCAGCGGGAATTCCAGGCCCTTCGCGGAGTGCAGCGTCATCAGTTGCACGCTGTCCTCGTGTTCATCGGCCTGGGCGTCGCCCGCGTCCAGCGCGGCGCGGTCGAGAAACTGTTGCGGCGCTGACGGCTCGCCCACCTCCGGAACGAACTGCTTGGCGGCGCTGACCAGCTCCTCGAGGTTTTCAACGCGCGCCTGTCCCTTCTCGCCCTTTTCGTTCTTGTGGTACTCAAGGAGGCCAGAATTCCGCATCACGCGGTCGACCAGCGCATCGAGCGGCACGTCCTCCACGCCGCTGTCCAGCGTGTTGATCAGCTCGACAAATCCTGCCAGCGCACTGAGCGCCCGCGCCGGCAACGGCTTCTCTGCCAGCACCGCGGCAATCGCCGCCCACAGCGTGATGCCCCTGCCGCGCGCGCAGTCGCGCACCGTGTCGAGCGTTTTGCCACCGATGCCACGCGGCGGTGTGTTGATGACGCGCTCCACCGCTGCGTCATCGCCGCGATTGAGCAGCAGGCGCAGGTAAGCGAGGGCGTTGCGAATCTCCAGGCGCTCATAGAAACGCTGCCCGCCGTAGATGCGATAGGGCATGCCGCTGCGAATCAGCGCCTCCTCCAGCACGCGCGACTGCGCGTTGGAGCGATACAAAATGGCCACCGAGGAGCGCTTGTTGCCGCCGAGTGTCCACTGCTGGGCCTCATCGACGATATAGCGGGCTTCATCGTGTTCGTTGTAGCCCGCGTACAGGCGGATCGGCTCACCGGCCTCACCCTCGGTCCACAACTCCTTGCCCAGGCGCCCGAAGTTGTGGGCGATGATGCCGTTGGCCGCCTGCAAAATGGTTTGCGTCGAGCGGTAGTTCTGCTCCAGGCGGATCGTTTTGGTGGCTTTGAAGTCTTCGGAAAAGCGCTGGATGTTCTCGATCCTCGCGCCGCGCCAGCCGTAGATGGACTGGTCGTCGTCCCCGACCGCGACGACCGGAATGGTGGCGCCCGCCAGCACCCGCAACCAGGCGTATTGCACGGCGTTGGTGTCCTGGAATTCATCCACCAGGATCTGCCGGAAACGGCCCTGGTAGTGTTGCAACACCAGCGGGCTTTTGAGCCACAACTCGTGCGCGCGCAACAGCAGCTCGGCGAAGTCCACCATGCCGCCGCGCTCGCAGGCTATCTCATACGCGCGGTACACCTGCAGCATGGTGCGGGCGAACAGGTCTCCCGGTGGCGCATCGATATGTGCGCTGCGCAGTCCCTCGTCTTTCTGCGCGTTGATGTACCACATCGCCTGCTTGGGTGGCCAGCGCGCTTCGTCCAGCTCCAGCTCCCGGCATACGCGCTTGACCAGACGCAGCTGGTCATCGGCGTCCAGTATCTGGAAATTCTGCGGCAGGCCCGCATCCTGCCAGTGCGCTTTCAACAAGCGGTGCGCGAGGCCGTGGAATGTGCCCACCCACATGCCGTGCGCGGGGATGTGCAGCATCTCCTCGATGCGGCCGCGCATCTCCTTGGCCGCCTTGTTGGTAAAGGTGACGGCCAGTATCGACCAGGGCGAAAAATTTTCTGCCCGGATCAGCCACGCAATGCGATGCACCAGCACGCGCGTCTTGCCGCTGCCGGCACCGGCGAGCACCAGCATGTTCGTGTGCTCGGCAGCAACGGCCTCGCGCTGGGCATCGTTCAGGGGAGAGAGAATATCGGATACATCCATGGCGCCATTCTAACGAGTGCGCGTCTGGAAACACACATTTTTGCGCGCCGGATAGTGTGAAAGCGACGCGAGCGAGCGCGATTGCAGCGCAGAATTTGCCGCACAGGTCTGTTATCATCACGCCCGATTATTGCGACGCACAGGTGCGCTTGAACCATGGCAAGAGACGACGACAATCACTCGAACAGTGACAACCGGTTCGCGCGCAATTCGGACAACAGTCGTCCCGGCGCAGGCCAGCGCCAGGAACCCACCCTCAGCCGCTTTGATGCGGACGATGATTTCGAGGAACCCGATCGCGATGCAGACTACGCCTCGGGATACCACGCTGGCGATGCAGATGACGTGGACGATTCCTCGACGACTACGCTGATGATCGGGATTCCAACTTGTTCCCCCATGAGTATTCGGACAACTCCGACGATTCCGAGGAGGATGGCCCTGATGAGGGGGAGCAAGATGCCTGGGATGAGGACGATGAGTACACCGAAGACAATGCACCGCGCGCGCAGGGCTGGCCAATCAGCCTGATTGCGGTAGCGGTGGTCGCCGTCGTGCTACTGGCCGCCGGTGGCTACGGCGTAATGCAACAGCGTGCAGCGATGGAAGATGAACTGCGCCAGTTGCGCGCCGAACTGGCCACCGCGTCGAGCCCCAGCGGCGACAGCGCTGCGCGCGCGGCGCTGGAGGAATTGCAACTGTCCTATGACACCCTGGCGGCTGAAGCAGAAGCGCTGCGCCTGGAAAACCGCACGCTGGTCGATACCGCCGCAGGCCTGCAAGCACAACTGGGCAAGCAGCAGTCCACGCCGCCGGCAACAACGTCCGCAGGCGCAGAGCCCAAACCCGGTAACGCCACCGTCGCCGCCGCGCCTGTGGCGAAACCTGCTGCGGCAGTCACAAAAGCCTCGGCCGCACCGGCGCCGGCTGCTGTCGCAAAGCCTGTAGCGGCCAAACCTGTAGCAGCTAAACCCGCTGCTGCCGCATCTGTTGCGACCGGCCCCTGGTTTGTGAATTTCGGCTCCTATGCCACGCGCGAGATGGCGGATTCCTGGGCTGCCCGGTTGCAGCCCGGCACTGGCAAGGTCATCGTCATGCCAATAACCAGCGGCGGGCGCTCGCTTTATCGGCTCAGGGTTATCGGCATGCCGGACAGGGATAGCGCCAGGCAGGTGGCACGCAAACTGGAAACCGAATTGCAGGTTGCCGAATTGTGGGTGGGCAAGGAATAATCGGCGGGTTATTTCCTGAATGACAAACTTCCGTACTGACTTGGCAGAAGCGCACGCTCCTGTTACTGTTTTTCCCCTAAATAACTCGAAGCAGGTGAGGTAGTAATGAACAAATCTATCAAGATGGCACTATTTGGACTGGCCCTCGCCAGCGCGGCAAGCTTTGCCGATGACTGTACGGCGCCCGCTACACCCACGCTGCCGCAAGGCGCCAGCTCAACGCTGGAGGAGATGCTGGCAGGACAAAAAGCGGTGAAGGATTACCAGGCTGCTGTCGCCACGTACCGGGCGTGTCTCGATCCCAAAATCGCCGCGGCTGAAACCGCTGCCGCCGGGGACTCTCCGGGACCAGAATTAGTTGAAGCCCTTAATGCGATCAACACCGAATACAACAACTCGGTCACCGCCGAGGAAGAAATCGCCACCAAGTTCAATGCCGAACTGAAGGCGTACAAGGAAGCAAATCCGGGTTAGCGCGACGCACCGCCCGGGCGTGTTGCGTTCGGGCGGATTCCTCAATTGCGTAGCAGTGAAAATTTGCTCGCAGCCTGCCAGATCTGACCTTTCGGCCTTATCCAGCGTTACTGTGCAACATCACTCGACCGTCACAGACTTCGCCAGATTACGCGGTTTATCGACATCGGTGCCCTTCTGCACGGCGACATGGTAGGACAACAACTGCAGCGCCACCGTGTACACAATCGGCTTGATCACCTCGGGACAATGCGGCATCGGCAATACCTGTACGCGGGGTTCGTCGGCAAATCCTGCCTCGCGATCCGCGAACACAAACAGTTCCCCGCCGCGCGAGCGCACTTCCTCCAGATTGGATTTCAGTTTCTCCAGCAGCTCATCGTTGGGGGCGACCGCCACTACTGGCATGTCGTCGTCCACCAGCGCCAGTGGCCCGTGCTTGAGTTCACCGGCGGGATAGGCTTCAGCGTGGATGTAGGAAATTTCCTTGAGCTTGAGCGCGCCCTCCATCGCGATCGGGTATTGGATGCCGCGCCCGAGGAACAGCGCGTGGCGTTTGGGAATAAACGCTTCCGAGAGCTTTTGTATCGCCCCGTTCAGCTCCAGCGTCTGGCGCACGTAATGCGGCAGATTGCCCAGGGCGTCGATTATTTCGGCCTGTCGCGATTCCGGCATGCCACGGCGCCGACCCAACACGAGCGTCAGCATCAGCAGCGCCACCAACTGCGTGGTGAACGCCTTGGTCGACGCAACGCCAATCTCTATGCCGGCCCTGGTTAGAAACACCAGGTCACATTCGCGCACCAGCGAGCTGTTATCCACGTTAGCCACCACCAGGCTGCCGATAAACTCGCCCTCGGTCGCATTGCGCAGCGCCGCCAGCGTGTCCGCCGTTTCACCCGACTGGGATATCGCGACCAGCAGCGTGCCCTCGTGCTGCACGCGCTTGCGATAGCGAAACTCGGACGCCACTTCCACTTCGCAACTGATGCCAGCGAGCTCTTCCAGCCAATAGCGCGCCACCATGCCGGCGTGATAACTGGTGCCGCAGGCGACGATTTGCACGTTCTTGACGCGATCAAACATCGCGCTGGCGCCCTTGCCAAATAAATCCTCAATCTGCTGCACGTCGCCAGCACCGGCGAACGTCGCCTCCAGTGCCCTGGGTTGCTCGAAAATTTCCTTGATCATGAAGTGATCAAAGTCGCCCAGCTCGGCGGTTTCCAGCGCTTCCTTGATGCGGGTTGTCGGGCGCTCAACGGGCTCACCGGCAAGCGTGCACACCTGCACGCTGGTCGGCGTGACCTCGACCAGGTCGCCTTCTTCCAGATAAATGAAACGATCAGTGACCTGGCGCAGCGCCATCTGGTCCGAGGCGAGGAAGTTCTCGCCAATGCCCACACCCACCACCAGCGGGCTGCCCTTGCGCGCGCCAATCACGGTGTCCGGACTTTCGATATCGATGGCAGCCAGGGCATACGCGCCTTCCAGCCTGGCGACCGTTTTTTGCATGGACTGCATCAGTGTCGCGCCGGACTGCAGGTTCAGATGCAACAGGTGGACGACCACTTCTGTGTCGGTGCCGGACGCCATCGCGTAACCGGCTTCGACCAGCTCGCGTCGCAGCGCGGCGTGGTTTTCTATAATGCCGTTATGCACCAGGGCAACACGCTGCCCGGAGGTATGTGGATGGGCATTTTCCCGCGAGGGCTTGCCGTGCGTCGCCCACCGGGTGTGTGCAATGCCGGTGCTGCCGAAGAAGGGTTCCTGCAGTTGCGCCGCCTCCAGCTCTTTCACCTTGCCATTGCGCTTGTGTATCTGCAGGTCTTGCTGGTCATCAATCAGCGCCATACCGGCGGAGTCGTAGCCCCGGTATTCCAGCCGCCTCAGTCCCTCGAGCAGTATTTCAGATACTTCACGCCGCGCTGCGGCCGCTACAATTCCACACATACTCAGTCCCTGCTGCCCCGTTTATCGGGACGATTCCAGCCCTTGATATTGCGCTGGCGCGCCCGGCTGACGGCCAGCTCATCCTTGCCGACGGTGCTGGTCACCGTCGAACCTGCAGCTACGAATCCCTGTTCCTCAATGCGCAGCGGCGCGACCAGTGTGCTGTTGGAGCCAACAAACACGCCTTTGCCAATCTCGGTTTTGTGTTTGTTGATGCCATCGTAATTGCAGGTGATAGTGCCCGCGCCGATATTGACGTCTGCACCCATGTCACAATCGCCAATATAGCTCAGGTGATTCACTTTGCTATCCGCGCCGATATTCGCCTTTTTGGTTTCCACGAAATTACCGATGCGGGCGCCATCCGCCAACACGGTACCGGGGCGCAACCTGGCGTAGGGCCCCACGCTGCAATCTTTGCCGATGACCGCGCCCTGCACATGGCTCATGGCGTGAATCACCGAGCCGTCGGCCACATTGACATCAGACAGCACACAATTGGCACCGACGGAAACACCATTCCCGAGTATGACCTCGCCTTCGAAGACCGCGTTGATATCGATAAACACATCTTTGCCGCAGGTGAGACTGCCGCGAATATCCAAGCGCGCGGCATCGGCGATGCCGACGCCCTGTCGCATCAGCATTTCGGCCTGGCGGCGCTGGTACTCACGCTCCACCTGGTTGAGCTGTACGCGATCATTGACACCCAGGATTTCCAGTTCCGATTCCGCGGTACAGGAAGCCACCGTTTTGCCATTGGCAACGGCGAGGCGAAGGATGTCCGGAAGATAGTATTCGCCCTGCTGGTTTTGATTGTCCACGCGCGGCAGGTAAGCCTTCAAGTCCCTGGCCGGGGCGGCCAACAACCCGGTGTTGATTTCCTGCAGTTGCCGCTGCTCGGCGCTGGCATCTTTTTCCTCGACCACGCCGGTCAGCGCACCCGTCTGGTCGCGCAGGATCCTGCCGTAGCCATGGGGATTGCGCAGCGTGGCGGTCAGAAGCGCAGGGCCTTCCTGCGCCCGCGCAACCAGCTGCCGCAATGTACTGAGTCGAGTCAGCGGCACATCGCCATACAGCACCAGCACGACACTGTCGTCGGCGATGGCGGGCAGGGCCTGCATCACGGCATGCCCGGTACCGAGCTGCTGTGCCTGCACTACCCAGTGAATGTCGTATTGTGGCAGCGCATCCTGCACCTGCTGGCCGCCGTACCCGATCACCACGTGCACAGCACTCGGGTTGAGCTCCTGCGCCGTCTGTATCACATGCTCCAGCAACGGCTTCCCGCCCACGGCATGCAGTACCTTGGGGAGAGACGATTGCATACGCGTACCCTGGCCGGCGGCGAGGATCACGATTTCCAGAGTCATGGCGACAGGTTTTCCTTCCTGGTCTTTGTGCGGGCTGTCAGGGGTAGTTTATGTGATGAATTGGGGGCTCATTATGCGCCGCGCCCTGTCAGCCGCCAACCGCGGCACTGTGAAGCATTTATCAACTGGCATAAAAAACCCCGGGGATACCGGGGCAGTTGATATCACCGTTTGTGAGGGCAAACCTAACCGCGGCCGGCCCTGTTTTTCAGTTTGCGCAAGGTGGCCAGTTGCGCGGCTGCCTCGGCCAATTGCGAGGAGGCGCGGCCGTAATCGAAGTCGCCCGTCTGGTTGGCGAGCGCATGTTCTGCTTCCTTGCGCGCTTCTTCGGCGGCGGCCTCATCAACATCATCGGCGCGAATCGCGGTATCAGCGAGTATGGACACGACGCCGGGCTGTACTTCCAGGAAGCCGCCGGAGACGTAGAACACCTGCTCCTGACCGTCCTGCGTAACAATGCGCACAGGGCCCGGCACCAGTGCCGTCAACAATGGCGCATGGCCATAGCTCACGCCCAGCTCACCCAGCACGCCCGTGGCCACCAGCATTTCGACCAGCCCGGAGTATATTTCCTCCTCCGCGCTGACGATGTCGCAATGAATGGTCATTGCCATGGTTTTCCCTCTCTAATCCTGTGCCGGCCTACAGCTTTTTGGCTTTCTCGACGGCTTCGTCAATGCTGCCAACCATGTAAAACGCCTGCTCGGGCAGGTGGTCGTACTGGCCGGCCAGAATGCCCTGGAATCCCGCAATGGTTTCTTTCAGGGACACATACTTGCCGGGTGAGCCGGTAAACACCTCTGCAACATGGAAGGGCTGGGACAGGAAACGTTCGATCTTCCGCGCCCGCGCCACCGTTTGCTTGTCTTCCTCGGAGAGCTCATCCATACCGAGGATCGCGATGATGTCCTTCAATTCCTTGTAGCGCTGCAATACCGTTTGTACGCCGCGCGCCGTTTCATAGTGTTCGTTGCCGATCAACAGCGGGTCCAACTGGCGCGAGGTCGAGTCCAGCGGATCCACCGCAGGATAGATACCTTTCGCCGCGATATCACGGCTCAGTACCACGGTGGAGTCAAGGTGAGCGAAGGTCGTGGCCGGAGACGGGTCAGTCAAGTCATCTGCCGGTACGTACACGGCCTGGATCGAGGTGATGGATCCGACTTTGGTGGAGGTGATGCGCTCCTGCAGTACGCCCATCTCTTCCGCCAGCGTCGGCTGGTAACCTACCGCGGAGGGCATACGGCCGAGCAGTGCGGATACCTCGGTGCCCGCCAGCGTATAACGATAGATGTTGTCGATAAACAGCAACACGTCGCGACCTTCGTCGCGGAATTTTTCCGCCATCGTCAAGCCCGTGAGTGCAACGCGCAGACGGTTTCCCGGCGGCTCGTTCATCTGGCCGTACACCATCGCCACCTTGGAGTTGCTGAAGTTCTCCACGTCGACGACCTTGGACTCCTGCATTTCAAAATAGAAGTCGTTGCCTTCCCGTGTCCGCTCACCGACGCCGGCGAACACCGACAATCCGGAGTGCTCGGTGGCGATGTTGTTGATCAGTTCCATCATGTTAACGGTCTTGCCCACGCCGGCACCGCCGAACAAGCCGACCTTGCCGCCCTTGGCGAACGGGCACACCAGGTCGATTACCTTGATGCCGGTTTCCAGCAGTTCATCAGACGCTGACAGTTCTTCATACGTTGGCGCCTTGCGGTGGATCGAAGCGCGCTCTTTCTCGCCGATAGGGCCGCACTCGTCGATCGGGTTGCCGAGTACGTCCATGATGCGACCCAGCGTTTCGATGCCCACGGGTACCTTGATCGGCTCGCCGGTATTCTCGACCGCCAGGCCGCGGCTCACGCCCTCGGAAGAACCCATCGCAATGGTGCGCACCACGCCGTCGCCCAATTGCTGCTGCACTTCCAGCGTCAGGCCTCTTTCCGGCACCTTCAGTGCGTCATAGACCTTGGGCACCACATCGCGCGGAAATTCCACGTCGATGACCGCGCCGATGATTTGTACGATTCGTCCGCTGCTCATGTCCGGATCCTCTATCTCAAAGTTCAATTCTGTTTGGCTGGGGGCGCCGCTGGTTGGGCGACGGCCTGACACCTTGTCTGTTGTCATACCCTGTCTGGCGCGAGCTCTCTTTGTCAGGCCCGTGTTCTAGCCTATCGCCGCCGCACCACTCACAATTTCTGACAGTTCCTGTGTGATCGCCGCCTGTCTCGCCTTGTTGTAGATCAGCTGCAAATCGTCGATCAGTTCGCCGGCGTTCTCGGTGGCGTTCTTCATAGCCAACATCCGCGCGGCCTGCTCACAGGCGCTGTTTTCCACCACCGCCTGGTACACCTGTGACTCGATGTAGCGTGTCAGCAGGCCTTCCAGCAACTCTTTCGCTTCCGGCTCGTAAATGTAGTCCCAGTGGTGCTTCATCTCCGGGCTGGCTTCCGCCTGCAGTGGCAGCAACTGCTCCACGACTGGCGTTTGTGTCATGGTGTTGACGAACTGGTTGCTGACCAGGAACAGGCGATCAATCCGCCCATCCGCGTAGGCATCGAGCATGGTTTTCACGCCGCCGATCAGGTCCGCCAGCGCCGGCGTTTCGCCCACATCGCGAATCGCTGCGGTAACATTGCCGCCATAGCTGTTGAAGAACGCTGCCGCTTTCGCGCCGATCAGGGACAGCTCGATTTCCACGCCCTGGTCAGCCCATTCCTTCATCGATTTCACGGTGCGCTTGAACAGGTTGATGTTCAGGCCGCCGCACAGTCCACGATCAGTGGATACAACCAGAAAGCCTACGCGCTTGACGTCCCGCTGCTGCATATACATGTGCCGGTACTCCGGCGCTGCATTGGCGATATGGCCGACCACTGAGCGGATGCGCCGTGCGTAGGGCTTGCCCAGGCGCATACGGTCCTGCGCTTTGCGCATTTTGCTCGCCGCTACCATTTCCATCGCGCTGGTGATCTTCTGCGTACTGCGTATGCTCGAGATCTTGGTGCGTATTTCTTTTCCGGCTGCCATTGACTGGTCCTCAGATTACCAGGTCTGGGTGGCTTTGAACGTCTCGATCGCTTTTTTGAACGTCGCGTCGATCTCGTCGTTGTAGTCTCCGGTCTGCACGATACGGTTCATCAACTCGCCGTGTTCCGCGCGCATAAAGGAGAGCAGTGCCTTTTCAAAATCGCCGATTTTGTTGACCTCGATATCCTTCAGGAAGCCTTCGTTCGCGGCGTACAGCATCAGGCCCATATCCGCGATGCTCTGCGGTGAATACTGCTTCTGCTTCATCAGCTCGGTGACGCGCTCGCCGTGGTCCAGCTGTGCGCGGGTGGCATCGTCGAGGTCGGACGCAAACTGCGAAAACGCCGCCAGTTCGCGATACTGCGCCAGTGCGGTACGAATACCGCCCGACAGTTTCTTCATGATTTTCGTTTGCGCGGCACCACCGACCCGGGACACAGAGATACCCGCGTTCATCGCGGGGCGTACGCCGGCGTTGAACATGCTCGCTTCCAGGAAGATCTGTCCGTCGGTAATCGAGATCACGTTGGTCGGTACGAAAGCGGACACGTCACCGGCCTGGGTCTCGATCACCGGCAGCGCTGTCAGCGAACCGGTCTTGCCTTTCACAGCACCCTTGGTGAAGTTTTCAACATACGCCTCGTTCACGCGTGCAGCGCGCTCCAGCAAGCGGGAGTGCAGGTAGAACACGTCGCCGGGGTAAGCTTCGCGGCCTGGCGGGCGGCGCAGCAGCAGCGAGATCTGGCGATACGCCCAAGCCTGCTTGGTGAGGTCGTCGTAAATGATCAGTGCGTCTTCACCGCGGTCGCGGTAGTACTCGCCCATGGTGCAGCCGGCGAAGGGCGCCAGGAACTGCATCGCAGCAGGATCGGAAGCCGTCGCCGCAACGATAATGGTGTGTTCCATCGCGCCGTGTTCTTCCAGTTTGCGCACGACAGCGGCAACCGAGGAGGCCTTCTGGCCGATGGCCACGTAGACGCACTTAATGCCGGAGCCCTTCTGGTTGATGATGGCGTCCACCGCGATCGCCGTTTTGCCGATCTGGCGGTCACCGATGATCAGTTCGCGCTGGCCGCGACCGATTGGCACCATCGCATCGATCGCTTTCAAGCCGATCTGCACCGGTTGGTCTACCGACTTACGCGCGATAACGCCGGGGGCAACTTTTTCCAGTGCGTCTGTCATCGCCGCATTGACCGGGCCTTTGCCGTCAATGGGATTACCCAGTGCGTCCACCACGCGGCCCTGCAACTCCGGCCCTACCGGCACCTCGAGGATGCGGCCAGTGCAGCGGCAGGATTGGCCTTCCGCCAGTCCTTTATAGTCGCCAAGAATAACGGCACCGACAGAGTCGCGCTCGAGGTTCAGCGCCATGCCAAAGATGCCGCCGTCAAATTCAATCATCTCGCCGTACATCACGTCGGCCAGACCGTGAATGCGAATAATGCCGTCTGTCACCGATACCACGGTGCCGACGTTACGCGCTTCCGAGCTGACATCGAGGCTGGTCGATGCGGCGTTGATAATTTCGCTAATCTCTGATGGATTCAGTTGCTGCATGCTGTGTTCCTCAATCCTGGGTCTTTAAGTCTAGGAATTCATTGCCGCAGCCAGCTTGTTCAGCCTGCCGCGAATGGAGCCATCGATCACCAGATCGCCAGCCCGGATTAATACACCACCCAGCAGATTCCTGTCGGTGGACGTGCGTACCTTTACCTCACGCTCGAGTTTCTTGCCCAGTACGGCAGCCAGTTTGTCGCGCGTCGCATCCGCCAGGTCGAAGGCCGAAATAACTTCGACATCAACCGTCTTCTCCTGGTTTGCCTTGTACTGCGCGAACAGTGAGTAGATTTCCGGCAACAGGGACAGGCGCTTGTTGACGGCCAGCACCCCGATAAAATTGCGCACATGGGCACCGAGGGCGTCACCACAAACATCGCTCAGCGTTTTCGCTTGTTGCTCCGCCGTCAGTGCAGGATCACTCAACACCTGTTTCAGCCGCTGGTCCGCGGCAACTGCGGCAGCCGTCGATAGCTGCTGTGCCCACACAGGCAGCTGCTGGCTGTCCCGGGCGTACTCAAACGCGGCCCTGGCATAAGGTCGCGCCAATGTGCTCAATTCCGCCATAGCGTTCTCGTCCTAGAGCTCTGCAGCCAGTTTGTCGACCAGATCGGCATGCGCCTTCGGGTCGATTGCGGCGCCGAGTACTTTTTCCGCACCCGCCAGCGCCAGTGCAGCGACCTGACCGCGCAGCTGTTCCCGCGCGCGGTTGGACTCCTGCTCTATTTCCGCTTGGGCGGCAAGCTTGACGCGCTCCGCTTCCGCGATGGCGGCCTGTTTCGCCTCGTCCACGAGCTGGGCACTGCGTTTGTTGGCAGCGTCGATAATGCCGGCCGCCTCGTGCTTGGCTTCCTTGAGGCGCTCTACCGCCTTCTCCTGGGCCAATTCGAGATCGTGGCTGGCGCGATCAGCTGCTGCCAGGCCGTCCGCTATCTTCTTTTCGCGCTCTGCCATCGCGGCCATGATCGGCGGCCACACGTACTTCATGCAGAACATGACAAAGCAGACAAAGGCGATCATCTGCCCGATAAGCGTAAGATTAATATTCACGCCTTGCTCCTCACAGATTGTGGAGGGCCGCCGAGGGCGACCCCGTTCCTGTCAGCGGTTGAATTAGCCCGCGACAACGAAAATCAGGTACATCGCGATACCTACACCGATGATGGGGATCGCGTCGACCAGGCCGGCGCCCAGAAAGAAGGTAACCTGCAGTTTAGGTGCCAATTCCGGCTGACGGGCTGAGCCTTCGATGAGCTTGCCGCCCAACAGACCAACGCCGATTGCAGCACCCAAACCACCCAGACCCATCATGATGGCGGCAGCAACATAGATTAATTCAGGCATTTTTTTCTCCTAGGTTGAATAAGCAGAGCTTAAGTTAAAGTAAATCAGTGATCTTCATGGGCCATGCTGAGATACACGATCGTCAATACCATAAAGATAAAGGCTTGCAGGGGGATGACCAGCAGGTGGAATATGCCCCAGGCAATTTGCAACAATCCCGCCGGCACCATCCACATCAGGCCCGCGCTGAACAGGGCGGCGATCAGGATAAAGATCATTTCACCAGCGTAGAGGTTGCCGAACAGTCGCAGACCGAGCGAGAAAGGCTTGGCCAAAAAGCCCACAATTTCCATAAACAGGTTTACCGGGATAAACGCCCAGTGATTGAACGGTGTCATCGTCAGTTCCTTGACGAAACCGAAGCCTTTCACCTTGATGGAGTAGTACAGCATCAGGATAAAAACGCCCAACGCCATGCCCAGGGTGATATTGGGGTCGGTGGACGGCACGATTTTCTGATAATGCACGCCAGCGAGTTTGAACAGCTCCGGCACCAGGTCGATAGGGACGAGGTCCATCAGGTTCATCAGCAGAACCCACACGAATACTGTCAACGCCAGGGGGGCAATCAGCCTGTTTTTGCCATGGAAGGTATCGTGCACGGTGTTGTCGACAAATTCGACGACCATTTCAACCAGATTGACCATGCCACTGGGGACGCCCGATACGGCCTTTTTGGCGACGCTGCGGAATATCCAGCAGAAGATAATACCGAGCCCTATGGACCACAGCATCGAATCAACATGGATCGCATTGAATCCCATTGCAGCCGCTTCTTCGGCCCCATGAGCCATGAGCCACTCGCCATCCGGTCCGACAAACGTGCCGTCCGCACGTTCGTAGCCATTTGGCAACTTGCCAAAGGTCAGGTTGGTCAGGTGGTGGGTAATGTATTCGGAAACTGTCGGGGTTGAGCCTGCCATGTATCAAAACACTCGCGTCGATCTAGTTCCGCTGGTCGCGTGTCAGCAACAACCAACTTCCTGTAATTTGAGCCACCAGCATCGCCAGGTAACCCATGAAGACGGCCGGGCCATCTATTGGTCGCACCACCGCAAACACCAACGCAAATGCGGCGACACTCAGTAAAAACTTCCCCATTACACCTGCGTAGCTGGATCTGGCAATCGCGCGCGCTGATTGCGCACCCCGCCACCTGAAGGCGAGTGTCGCGAAATACGCCTGCGGCACTATTGCTATCAAACCACCACAAAGCACCGAGTAGGCAACCACCTTATCGAATGCCAATAAACCCATGCACAGCAAGGCCAGCAGTGCCAGTTGGGTCAGGGTAATACGGTGAACCGGAGGTCGCGTTATTTCAGCACCAGTCATCAGCGCCTCGCACTTCTCCCTCTCTATATAACTATCGGAGGGTTTCTACCTCGATCCGGGCGCGCATTATAGGGGGATTGATGGGCTGGTTCAACCTGTCGTAGGGCGCTATCTTGATAAATATTGGCGCTGATCGCGACATGTTCGCGGCAATATTCCGGCGGCATTACCGCGTTCCGACGGCCTCGCAGGCAGCGCTCCACAGTATGTTGTGGCTGAGCCATGGCCTGGCACTATATCGTGTGCTTTCTGTATCGCCATACATCGCTCCCGGACCAGGACGCGCGTTCGTCATCGCCGCATCCCTGGTCTCGTCCATCCGGCGGAAACTACTTGATATGGCTCAGAATGCCATCGAGTTCATCCAGGCTGTTATAGGAGAGCACCAGTTTCCCCCGGCCGTTCGCGCCGTGCTGAATCGCCACCGAAGCGCCGAGGCGCTGCGACAGGTCATCCTGTAAATGCCGTATATTCGGGTCCAGCGCCTTTTCCGCTGATGGCTGCGTCTTTTCAGCCACCAGGTTGCGCACCAGTGCTTCGGTCTGGCGCACGGTCAATCCCTTGCCGACCACGGTGCGCGCCGCGACGGACTGCTTGCTACCCTCCAGCCCCAGCAGCGCCCGGGCGTGCCCCATTTCCAGATCGCCGTGCTCGACGAGGCGGCGCACATCCTCCTGCAGTGTCATCAGGCGCAGTAAATTCGCCACGGTCGAGCGGGATTTGCCGACCGCCGTCGCCACTTCCTGTTGCGTGAGATCGAACTCCTGCTGCAGGCGCTGCAGCGAAGCCGCTTCTTCGATCGGGTTCAGGTCTTCGCGCTGGATGTTTTCGATCAGCGCCATTGCGATGGCGGCCTGGTCAGACACGTTGCGGATAATGGCGGGTATCACGTCAAGTCCCGCGAGCTGCGTGGCACGCCAGCGCCGCTCGCCGGCGATAATCTCGTACTTCTGCCCGGATATCGGTCGCACGACAATGGGTTGCATCACACCTTGCGCGAGGATGCTGTCGGCGAGCTCGCGCAGGGACTCTGGCTCCATATCCCGGCGCGGCTGGTATTTCCCGCGCTGTATAAGCTCTACCGGCAACTCCCTCAGCGGCGCCTCGTCAGCACCAGAGCTTGTTGTCCGGGTAGCGTCAGGCGCGTCCGTGCCGGCGGAATGCAGGGATTTACCTGTGCCCAGCAGCGCATCGAGGCCGCGCCCTAATCCCCTCTTTTTAACTGACATCTACGCACTCCATATTCACGGCCATTGGTCACTCTGTTCACTTATCCCGGCTATCTGTTTTCTGCGCGCCACCGTCAGTTCAGCACAACCTGGTCTGGCTGCTGCTGAGCGGCCTGCTGTTCCCTGCGCCGGATGATTTCGCCGGCCAACGCCATATACGCCTTGGAGCCACGAGAGTGCTTGTCGTAATACATGGCGGGTACGCCGTGGCTGGGTGCTTCGGCCAGCCGGATGTTTCTCGGCACCACCGTGCGGTAAACCTTGTCGCCGAAATGCATGCGCAGTTGCGCTGATACGTCTGTGGTCAGACTGGCGCGCGGGTCGTACATGGTACGCAGTATGCCCTCAATCTGCAGGCCGCTGTTGCTGCTCTGGGCCACGCCTTCTATCGTGCGCACCAGCGCGGCCAGCCCCTCCAGTGCGAAGTACTCACACTGCATCGCAATGATGACGCCATCGGCGGCTACCAGTGCATTGACTGTCAGCATATTCAGCGAGGGCGGGCAGTCGATCAGGATGTAATCGTACTGGCCGGTGATCTCCGCAAGGGCGACACGCAGGCGGCGCTCGCGGTGCTCAATGGACAAAAGCTCCACTTCCGCAGCGGTCAGGTCACCATTGGCGGGCAGTACGTCGTAGCCACTTTCGCCAGTCTGCTGCGTGACCAGGTGGATAGGCGCGCGGTGCACCAGCACGTCGTAGATGCTGCGTTCAACCGCGTATTTGTCGATACCGCTGGCCATCGTGGCATTGCCCTGCGGATCGAGGTCTATCAGCAAGACACGCTGCTTCATCGCCGCCAGCGAGGCCGCCAGATTGACGCAGGTGGTGGTCTTGCCGACGCCACCCTTTTGGTTCGCGATCGCGATTACTCTGGTCAATGTAGTGCCCCTGGCTGTGTTGTTACGGGTGGACTTTGCCCTGTGGCTGCGCGATCACCACGAGATGTCGCTGCTCATCAAGGCCTGGCACGTGCAGTGGAAAAACCGCGCGCTGCGGATAATCCTGGCTCAGCGCGTCCAACTCCTCGGAGGGCAGCGCCCCTTTCATGGCCAGAAAGCTGCCGCCCGGAGCCAACAGATGGTGGCAGGCCTGCACCATATCCTGCAAGGACGCAAACGCCCTGGAAAGGACGGCGTCATACAGCGCTGTGACACGGTAAGATTCCACCCGCGCCTGGTGGACCATCATATTATCCAAGCCAAGGGCCGTTTTCACCTGAAAAAGGAAGCGCGTCTTCTTGCCATTGCTGTCGAGCAAATGGAACGCCCGCTCTGGAAAGAGTATCGCCAGCGGCACACCCGGCAGGCCCGCGCCGGTGCCCACATCCAGGAGCCGCTGCCCAGTTAAAAACGGGGCGATAGCCAGGCTGTCCAGTAAATGACGGGTTACCATTTGCGCTTCGTCGCGTATCGACGTCAGGTTATACGCCTTGTTCCACCTGGCGAGGAGCGCCAGATAATCCAGCAGCCGCTGTTGTTGGCCTGCATCCACGGACAGACCGAGGGCATCGCAGCCCGCGCGCAACTGGGCGGCGAGAGGCTGCTCCGGGTCGGGCGGGCTCAAGTCAGGCCAACTTGCGTCGGTTGCCGGGGTCTTGCTCGCCGTCGCGTCCGAGAGCGCCGCGCTTTTTAAGGTAGATCAACAGCAGTGCGATGGCGGCGGGGGTCACGCCCGGAACACGCCCGGCGCGCGCCAGCGTATCCGGTCGCGCGGCGGTCAGCTTTTGTTTCACCTCGTTGGATAGGCCGTCGACGGCCTGGTAATCAAGGTCCTGCGGTAGCAGTGTGTTTTCATTGCGGCGCAGGCGCGCAATATCTTCCCGCTGCCGGTCGATGTAACCTGCGTACTTGGCCTGTATCTCCACTTGTTCGGCCGCCTGCGCATCGCCGGTCGGCTCGCCGACCAGCCCTGCGATATCAGCGTATTGCAGTTCCGGGCGTTTCAGCAGTTCTGCCAGCGAATACTCTCGTGTAATCGGGTTCTTCAGTGTTCCTGCCAGCAACTCGGCCTGCGGTGTGTGCGGGTGAACCCAGCTGCTGGCGAGCCGGGCGGTTTCGCGTTCGATCGCTTCGCGCTTCGCGTCAAAGCGCGCCCACCGCACGTCGTCGACCAGGCCCATTGCCCTGCCTTGTTCGGTCAGGCGCAAGTCGGCATTGTCCTCGCGCAACAACAGGCGGTACTCCGCGCGCGAGGTGAACATGCGATACGGTTCCAGCGTGCCCATCGTGATCAGGTCATCCACCAACACGCCGATATAGGCTTCATCGCGCCTCGGGCACCAGGGCGCCTCGCCGCGTACGGCCAGTGCGGCATTTATGCCCGCCAACAAACCCTGCGCGGCGGCTTCCTCGTAGCCGGTGGTGCCGTTGATCTGCCCGGCGAAGTACAGGCCCGGCAACGCTTTTGTTTCCAGGGACGCATTCAGATCGCGCGGATCGAAGAAATCGTATTCGATGGCGTAGCCCGGCCGCGTGATATGCGCGTTCTCAAACCCCTTGATAGAGCGCACCAGATTGAGCTGCACATCGAACGGCAGGCTGGTGGATATGCCATTGGGATAGAGTTCCCGGGTGGTCAGGCCCTCGGGCTCGATGAATACCTGATGGGAATTCTTATCGGCAAAGCGGTGTATCTTGTCCTCAATGCTGGGGCAGTAGCGCGGGCCGATACCTTCTATCACACCGGAATACATCGGTGACCGATCCAGCCCGCCGCGAATAATATCGTGGGTCTGCTCGTTGGTGTGCGTGATCCAGCAGCAGCGCTGCTCGGGATGCTCAGCGGTACTGCCGAGGTAGGACATGACCGGCTCGGGCGTGTCGCCCCACTGTTCCTGCAGGTCGGTGAAATCAACACTTCGTGCATCAATACGCGGCGGCGTGCCTGTTTTCAGGCGCTCCACGCGAAACGGGAGTTCTCGCAGACGCTGCGCCAACGCGATCGACGGCGGATCCCCGGCGCGACCCCCGGCGCTATTCTCAAGGCCGATATGAATTTTGCCGCCCAGGAATGTTCCGCTGGTCAGCACGACCCGCGGTGCGCGAAATACCAGGCCCATCTGTGTGATGGCGCCCGCGATGCGACCGCCCTCGATCAAAAGGTCATCCACCGGCTGCTGGAAGATGGACAGATTAGGCTGCGATTCCAGCATCTGGCGAATCGCATTGCGGTACAGCACACGATCCGCCTGGGCGCGGGTCGCGCGCACCGCTGGCCCCTTGCGCTGGTTCAGCACCCGAAATTGTATGCCGGCGCGGTCGGTGGCCCGGGCCATCGCGCCGCCGAGTGCATCAACTTCTTTTACGAGATGGCTTTTACCGATGCCGCCAATGGCCGGATTGCAGGACATCTGTCCCAGCGTGTCCACGCTGTGCGTGAGCAGCAGTGTGCGACAGCCCATGCGCGCGGCGGCCAGGCACGCCTCCGTGCCGGCATGTCCGCCGCCGATCACGATCACTTCGAACTGCTGCGGGTATTGCACTGTCGGCCTCTTGTGGCATCGCACACTTTTTTCCGGGGCGAGGATTATACGTGTGCCGGCACAGTTGTTCAAAATTTGTTCGCTGCCTCGGTTCGTTGCCAATAAGGCGGCGCTCTTCGCACTGACCTGTTCTGCAGATGCCGCGCTTGGACATCTTCCCGGTGCTTGTGTACATTCGTCTGCGCTGAACGTGCAACCTGTCTTCTGTGTTCAGCGCGCCGGGGATCCATTATCGCCGGAGGATTGGCATCTTTGGCTTGGTTCGAGCAAAGGAGAATCACGACATCCTGTCGAGACCAGCACAAATGGGCATAAAATCAAAGATTATCAATTACTTGGCGAGACATAGACGCAAAGTATTGACGCGCTTACGGCCACCGCCCAAGAAAACTGCCGTGTTCCCAATTGTGGTCGCCGATACCTTCCGTACCCTGCCCTACCTTCCATTGGGGATGGTTACCGTATTTTTGCGAGAATGGAATCAGGGCGCGCTGGCGGCTGCGTATGACATTCACCGACTGAGGTTGAGCGGCGTCATGGGTTACCCGCTGGAGAAAATCCTCCCGCTTCTGCAGGATGAGAAGAACCCGATTTGCCTGTTTTCTTCCTACGTGTGGAACCATTCACTGAATATGGCTGCGATTGCGCGCATCAAGGCGATCAACCCCGGCGCTCGCATCATCATCGGCGGACCAGAGATTCCGAAGTACGCTGGTGAAACGGAGGCGTTTCTCGCAGATAACCCGCACGTGGATTTCGCCGTGCTTGGCGAAGGTGAACTGGCGTGCGCTGAAATTCTCGCCACGCTGGCGAGCAAGCAACCGGGTGAACAGTTGGAGAGTGTCAGCGGCATTGTATTTCGCGATGGAGAAAACATCGTGCGCACAGCGCCCCGCGACAGAATTCTCGACATCAATGCGCTGCCGTCGCCCTACCTGCACAAGGAGTTTGAACCCTGGTTCCGAAAATTCCACACCACCGTGCTCGAGACCAATCGCGGCTGTCCCTACGGTTGTACGTATTGCGACTGGGGGTCTGCAACCCTGGCTAAAGTGACCCGGTTCTCGCTGGAAAGGGTGACCCGCGAAATCGAGTACATCGCAGCATGCAAATCAGAGAATATTTTCATCGCGGACGCAAACTTCGGCATGCTGGAGCAGGACATAGCCATCGCGCAAGTACTGGTGGAGGTGCGAGAGCGCACGGGATACCCCTTGAGGTTGTACACCAACTTTGCGAAGAATGGTGGCCGCAGGCTCATGAGCGTCATCAAGATATTGCACGAGGGAGGGCTTTTGCCAACAGGGATCATCGCCTTGCAGACTACTGATGAGACCACGCTAAAGACCATCCAACGTGACAATATAAAAACGACCGCCTACGAAACGATGATGGAGTTTTTCAATGCCGAGGGCATACCCATGGCCTCGGATATCATGATCGGCCTTCCAGGACAAACCATCGACAGTTTCCAGACCGACCTGCAATTTTGCTTTGATTGGAAAGTATCGGCGAACGGAAATTATACCGCCATGATGCCCAACGCTCCGATGGCAGAGAAGAGTTATAGGGCGACGCACAAAATTGTCACCGACAGCAACAATATGATTGCATCCACTGCGAGCTTCTCTGCAGAGGACCTGGCATACATGAAGCACCTGTTCAGAGCCTATCAGTTCCATGTTCGTCTCGGAATGCTCAAATACTATTTGTACCATGTGCAACTGGAGCACGGGATTCCAGCCATAGCTTTTCTGCGACGCTGGTTGGATCGCGTGCTTGAGGAGGACCCAGCGCTGCCAATTTCTAACCGGGTGTTCAAGGAATTGTTGGTCGATAATGTTCGAGCTTTTGATTGGGCGCCGATTTCATGGGGCAAAGAGGCCCGGTTCTTTTTCGATGACCTGGCGTCGTACTACCACGAAATTTATCGCTTTTCACAGCGCGAGTTTAAACTGACTCTTACAGAGGGTGTGTTGAAGACGCTGGTATCTGCACAAGACGCGGTGTCGCCAAAACTGGAGCGGGAATATCCGTTTTCTGTAGCCCTTACGCACAACATCGAGACCTACTTTTCGCAGATCAAACACGCACCCTCTTTACATCACATGAAACAGGGCTTCACGCCACTGGTGGCGTTCGATGCATCAACACTGCACGTGACGCCGGACGTACCAAGAGTTGAGGACATCAGCTACATGTATGTGGGCGGGCACTCGGATGATTGGGAACTGCCATCCGCTCTGAGATTCTATTGATCGGCAACCGATCTTGCAGCCTGGACGCGGTGTCAGATCTTGCTTTCACACCAGTGCAATACATCTTCAAGGACTGCAATCCGCTCCGGCTCATTGAAAATCTCGTGAAAAAAGCCTGGGTAGATTTTCAATGTTTTGTCACTGGAGCTGATGTGCTGGTCCAGAAAGCGCGAGCCCTCGGGTGAGGTCATGACGTCTGCGCCGCCGTGTAGTATCAGTACGGGAAGGGAAATACGCGCGGCTTCCGTTTGTACCAAATGCATCCCGGCGAACAGTTCTCGGCACATACGCGCCGACATTTTGCCGTGGAATACCAGTGGGTCCTGTGCATAATTGCGCACGACTTCGGGAGCACGGCTCACACCCGCCGCATTCAACCGGAGAATCCCCAACCGCGGCAGCAACCATGCGCACAATCGCAGCAGCGCCATTTGTAGTCGTCCCGGCTCAAGGTCCGTTTTGATCGCAGCGCCGGACAGTACGGCGCCGACAAAATCACTCTGGTAATTCAACAGGTAATTACAGGCTATCAGGCCTCCCATACTGTGTCCCAGAAAGAACATAGGTACCCCGGGAAAGCGCGCAGACAGCTTGCGGTGAAATATTGCCACGTCATGCAAGTAGTCTTCGAAAGAGTCGACATGCCCAGGGAAGCCCTCCGAATAGCCGTGGCCATTGTGATCGAGCGCCCCCACGGCATAGTTATGGCCGGTGAAGTACTGGGCCAAATGCTGGTATCGCGTACTGTGTTCTCCAGCGCCGTGCGCTAGCAGCAGCACTGCGGCAGGCGCGATCTCTGGCTCCCAGCACTGGAAGTAAATTGAACGTCCACCCGAGCCGGTGAACCGGTCATCGCTGTGTTTCATGCACTCGCCTCTTGTTTGTGAGAAAAACCGGCAAAATGTCGGATGCCACCTACACTTGTCACTGGCGTCTCAATTTCGCTAGCATGAAGTGCGCCGATAAAAAATATAATTCAGGAGCCAGACTATGAATGAATATTTTGCTGTACCCCCGATACTCGGCCTCGCGGGCTTGGCCGTCGCATTTATCATCTATCACATCATGTCGCGCCACAACCACGGTGAAGGCGCGGTGAAGGACATTGCTGACCAGATTCACTTGGGTGCAATGGTGTTTATCCACCGCGAATACCAGGTGTTGTCCATGTTCGCACTGGTGCTTGTGGTGGCTATTTTTGTTTCACCACTGGGTCTGAACACCGCGATTGCTTTCCTCGCCGGCGCAATATCTTCCGCCACCGCGGGCTACCTGGGTATGTTTGCCGCCACCAAGGCCAATGTTCGCACTGCAGTGGCAGCGCATGCGCACGGTCAGGAGTTGGCTCTGTCCATTGCCTTTTACGGCGGCTCCGTGATGGGGTTGTGCGTTGCCGCACTGGGTTTGGTCGGCCTGGGCGGCGTGTACTGGTACTTCGGCGGCAACCCGGAGACGACCCATGCCATTCACGGCTTTGGCATGGGCGCATCGGTTGTCGCGCTGTTTTCGCGTGTTGGCGGCGGCACTTTCACCAAGAGCGCTGATGTTGGCGCTGATCTGGTAGGCAAGATAGAAGCCGGAATTCCCGAGGATGATCCGCGAAATCCTGGCGTGATTGCTGACAACGTGGGCGATAACGTCGGTGATATCGCAGGTATGGGCTCGGATATTTTTGAGTCATATTGCGGCGCAATGATTGCCTGTATAGCCATTGCGGCCACCTCGGCCATTGATACCCGGGCAGCCATGATGTTCCTGCCATTGGCGCTGGCTAGCATCGGATTACTGGCCTCCATCTGCGGCATTGGATTTGTGCGTGCTAGATCCGCTGCAGCACCTGAAGCAGCGCTGCGCAGTGGCACGATACTGGCGCCTGTGATTTTCGTCATCATCGCCTGGTTCCTGATCAGCGCGATGGGACTGGATCCCAACATTTGGTGGGCTGTTATCTGCGGCGCGGTGGGCGGCGTTGCTATTGGATTGATCACGGAGTATTACACCGGCGGTGCACCTGTGCGCAAAATCGCCAAGTCCGGAGAGACTGGTCCAGCCACCGTCATGATCACCGGATTGGCAGTCGGAATGCAGTCCGTGGTGTTACCCATCTTGTGCATCGCCACCATCATTTTCATCTCCACCGGGCTCGCGGGTTTGTATGGCGTCGGCATTGCTGCAGTAGGCATGTTGGCTACCGTGGGAATCACCATGGCCATCGATGCCTATGGGCCAGTGGCAGACAACGCAGGTGGAATCGCTGAAATGGCCGGAATGGGCAAGGAAACACGTGCGATCACCGACGGCCTGGATGCCGTTGGAAACACTACTGCGGCTATCGGCAAGGGCTTTGCGATCGGCGCGGCGGCGCTTGCAGCACTCGCCATCATCGCAGCCTTTGTCGAGACCGTGGAACTGCATAACCAGGGATTCCACCTTGAACTCACCGATCCGCTGGTACTGGTCGGCATGTTTATCGGCGGCACCATTCCTTTTTTGATTGCCTCCATCACGATGACGGCGGTGGGCGAAGCGGCCTTCGATATGATCAACGAAATCCGTCGCCAGTTCCGGGAAATTCCAGGCCTGCTGGAGGGGACTGCGAAACCCGACACAGCCAAATGTGTGGATATCGCTACGACAGCTGCATTGCGCAGGATGATTCTGCCAGGGACGATCGCTGTGGCCGCCCCTGTCATCGTCGGCTTTGGCCTCGGCGCCGCTTCACTCGGCGGCATGTTGGCCGGTGCGCTACTGGCCTGTGTGCTGATGGCGCTGATGATGGCCAACGCCGGCGGTGCCTGGGACAATGCGAAAAAGTTTGTGGAGAAGGGCAACCACGGAGGCAAAGGATCGCCTACGCATTCCGCAGTTGTGGTCGGCGATACCGTGGGCGATCCTTTCAAGGACACCTCCGGACCCTCCATGAACATCCTGATCAACGTGATGGCGATAGTCAGTCTGGTGATTGCGCCTTTGCTTTAGAATTGTTTTGGAACAGCTACTGCTCGCCCCGACCTGGCGCCGGGGCAGGTTCCCAGGCGTTCGCCGCTCCACTCTACCCGATGGCGCTTTGCACCTGTTTCGTTCATATTGTTGCGTTTTAGTCCCCGAGGCCTTCTTTGCCGGTGCTGAGCCAAGATCAGAAATTTCGCCTTGTCACGCTAATGAGCGCACATATTCCCCATGCCGCTTTGCTGGGTATCCGGGTGGATAGTGTTGTTGGCGAGGAGCTCACGTTAAAACTCCCGTTTCAGGATGCGCTCATAGGCGATGCCGAAGCCGGTACGCTGCACGGTGGCGCGCTTACCGTACTGCTGGATCAAACCCTGGGTCTGGCCACGTTGTGCAGTAACCTGGGTGAACCCGCCGTGACACCCACATTGGATTTGCGCATAGACCACCTGCGCATTGCGCCACCTGGAATGGATATCTACGCAACCGCAAAAGTGTATCGCTCAACCCGCAAGATCCTGTTCGTGGAAGGTGTTGCCTACTGCGAGTCCAGAGAAAAGCCCGTTGCTCGCGCGGTCGGTAGTTGGGTGCGTGTCGCTGACGTCGATCTCTCCTGGCTGCGTGCTGCTGAACTAGGAAACTATCAAGAATGACACTCACCGATGTCATAATGCAGGAACCGAATGTACAGACCCTGCAACGCTGGTTGAAAAAGGTGCCGTATGCTGTTTTCCTGGATATCAGGGCAGATATTCGCAACGGAGAGATTGTATTTATCCTGCCAGAAAATAAAAAACTGATAGGCAACCCGTCCCTGCCCGCGCTGCATGGCGGGGTGGTCGGCGCATTCCTGGAGCAGGCTGGCGCCTTTCACCTGATCGCTAAAATGAATAAGCCTGCCCTTCCTAAAATCATTGATTTCTCCCTGGACTACCTGCGTCCAGCGCGACTACAGGATACGTACGCACAATGCACATTGACGCGGCAGGGCAGGGCCATAGCCAATATCAGCATCAAGGCATGGCAAGAGGACTTCGAAAAGCCCAATGCTATTGCCAGAGCACATTTCCTACTACCCGAAACCGACTGAACGGAGACTCACCATGGCACGCTGGAAACGCAACGAACTGGAACAGGCATTCGAAAATTTTCAGGCCGCAGCCCTGAAGGGTGCCCAAACCAAAGACTGGACCGACTGGGCAAACTGCTTCACTGCAGACGCCACTTATTTTGAACACCACTACGGTCGTTTCTGGGGCCGGGAGACGATTCAAAAATGGATCACTGCAACGATGAACAAGTGGCCAGCGAGCGAAATGACCGCGTTTCCGGTGAGCTGGTATTCCATTGACGTCAAAAAAGGCTGGATCATTTGCGAGGTTATGAACCGTATGTCTGACCTTGGCGATGGCAAGATCTACCAGGAGCCGAATATCACCATTTTGCATTACGCGGGCAACGGCCTGTTCAAATACGAGGAGGACGCGTACAACCCGCACAACATGGGGGTCACTATCGGCGCCTGGATTCAAGCGAAAAAGGCGCTGGACGTCGAGAAGGCGGAAAAGTCCAAGTAGAACCTCCCAGCGTGCGCACAACTACACCGATGCGAAATATCGTGCTGCGCTTTGATATGCGCAGCTCACCACAGTGCAAGGAAACGGCCGCAGAGCGGTACCGCGCGGCTCTGGAGATGGCCGCGTGGGCGGACCGCAATACAGTGGATGTGGTTGGCTTATCGGAACACCATGACACGACCGACGGTTTCTTATCCGCACCCTTGCAATTGGCAGGAATGATGGTTGCGCTCACAAATCGTATACGCATCAGCGTCAGTGCATTGTTAGTGCCGCTGCATGATCCCCTGCGACTGGCAGAGGATATTGCCTTGCTTGATATCATCGCCGCGGGACGGTTCTCTGCCACGTGCGGACTCGGCTACCGGGAAACTGAGTATGCGTGCTTTGGCGTAGAGTGGACTCGCAGGGGTGAAGTATTCGATTCCAAGCTCGACATCCTGGTGCGAGCTCTTAGGGGAGAAGTGATTCACTGCAACGGCATCAGTACACGGCTTAATCCACCCCCGGTCTCGCCTGTTCACCTGTTGTTGAACATCGGGGGCAACAGTAAACCTGCAGCCCGCCGCGCCGCCCGGCTAGGCTTGTTCTTTTGTCCTGCGCTTGATGATCCAGGATTGGAAGAGACATATTTGGCCGCCTGTCGGGAATACGGTTTCAAGTATGGCTTTTGTATTTCTCCCCGAGCGCCTGCCACCACGTTCATCAGCGAAGATCCGCAGCGGTGCTGGAAGTCGATTGGCGAGTACCTGATGTACGACGCCACCGCGTACGGTGCATGGCGTCACCCCAGTCGACGTGCCTATGCCGAATCATTTGCATCCAATATCGAAGAATTGAAGTGTGAGGGGAAATACCGCGTGCTAACCCCGGAGCAAGCCCTTCAGAGCGTCCTGGAAAGCGGCTCACTGCATTTAGCGCCGCTCACCGGGGGCGTGCCCCTCGATATCGCATGGCGCTCGCTACAGCTCTTTGAGGATGCCGTGCAGATACACCTGTAAGCACCTTGCCGGATTGCTCGTGTGCCAATGTCTGGTCTCTCTTCAGGAATGTCTAATGACCCCATCAGTTCCCTCTTACAAATAAATATTAAGTATTTAGATAGGTATGTAGGGATTATTGTTGTAGTTATTATTAGGGCTGCCACGGCGTGTGGAGAAATGACTTTTTCAATTTTAAATCAATGCGTTAGAGCAACGAAAAGTGCTCGGAAAACGACTGTATCAGGTGGGCAGAAGCCGTGGTGAAGCCGTGCATGAAACGGCTCTGGTTGTGGACAGTGTTGGCGGCCATTTTCAGGCTGTGAATATCAGGAGATTTTGTCCTCTGCTTATACATGGTCGGCACAGGTTTATTACACAACTCCTAATGTTCGCACATGTGCTTGTTGAAAGCTTGTGACAAGAGTCTGAGTAAGTTGTTGATGAAAATATTTTTCTGGATAGCGTGTTGATAAACTGTGTGTTGCACAGGTATAGCACGTGCACTACAACGTTGCGGGGAAGTTTGAGCCAAAAGTAACTTTTTTCGAATCCGCACAAACGCTTCTGCAGTGGCAGGGCGAAAATCAAGTTAACGGCCCGAAATTATTTCCCGATACAGAAACTGGAGAAAATTTCCCCCAGCAGTTCGTTGTTGCTGACAGCGCCGGTGATTTCACCCAGGCTGTTCTGGCATTGACGCAAGTCCTCGGCGAGCAACTCTCCTGCGCCGGACTCGAGTAATTGTTGTTGGCCTTTCAGCAGAAAATTTCTTGCCTGTTCAAGTGCGAGCAGGTGACGGCGCCGGGCACTGAAGTTTCCCTCGTCGCCCGTTCTATAACCCATGCAGCTTTTCAGGTGTTGTTTCAGCAATTCCATACCGTCGCCGGTTTTCGCTGACAAACGAACAACTGTAGTGTCGCTATATTGTGTGATCTCAGGCGCGTGACTGGTCAGGTCACATTTGTTATTGATGATCGTGATGGGGATATCGCGTGCCAGGTTATGATTTTTCGGTGGCCACATCTTCTCACCGTCTCCAATATCAACATTCAGAGAACTCTCATCAACGACTAGCAGTATACGGTCAGCGGATTCGATTTCAGCCCATGCGCGACGTATGCCTTCCTGCTCTATTTCATCGTCGCTGTCGCGCAGCCCTGCGGTATCGACGATATGTAGCGGCATGCCATCTATTTGTATGCGCTCGCGCAGTACATCGCGCGTCGTGCCCTCTATCGCAGTAACGATGGCGCTTTCCTGGCCTGACAGTGCGTTCAGCAAACTGGATTTTCCTGCATTGGGTTTACCGGCGATGACGAGTTTCATACCCTCCTGCAGTAGACTTCCCTGCCTGGCTTCTGCCTCCATAGCACCAAACTGGCGAATGATATCGTCTAATTGCTGTTGCACCTGGCTGCTATTGAGGAAGTCTATTTCTTCCTCCGGGAAATCGATAGCCGCTTCAACGAATACGCGCAGCTGTGTTACCAGTGCTATCAGTGCTGTTATTTTGCGGGAAAAAACACCCTGCAATGAGCGGCTGGCATTGAGAGCGGCTTGTTCCGTCGTGCTGTTTATCAGATCGGCGATCGCTTCCGCTTGCGCAAGATCGATCTTGTCGTTGAGATAAGCGCGCTGTGAGAATTCACCCGGCAGTGCCTGGCGAGCTCCCAGCCTGCAGGCCTCGCGCACAATGATATCCAGAATAACGGGGCTGCCGTGGCCCTGAAGTTCCACGGTGTCTTCACCTGTGAATGAATTTGGGCCGGGGAAAAACAGGGCGACGCCGGTATCCAGCGTGTTGCCGTTGCTATCGGTGAAGGAACAGAAATGCGCGTGACGCGCCGTGAAGGTTTTACCGGTAATCGCAGTACCGATGTGCAGAGCCCGCGTACCCGACAATCGAACGATGCCAATACCACCACAACCAGCAGGAGTGGCAATTGCGACTATCGTGTCCTGGTCCACGGTATACCACCCTTGCGTTGCTGTTACCTGTGTGTAATCAGGTTTTTACCGCTGATTTTTCGATCTGGCGGGTGATGATGTATTGCTGTGCCATAGACAACAGGTTGTTTACTACCCAGTACAGAACCAGTCCTGCAGGGAACCACAGGAAGAAGAAGGTAAACATCACCGGCATCCACTGCATGATTTTGGCTTGCATCGGATCCGGCGGTGGTGGGTTGAGCTTTTGCATGTAATACATGCTCGCACCCATCATCAGTGGAAGGACAAAGTACGGGTCCATCACCGAGAGATCCTTGATCCACAGAATGAACGGTGCTTGTCGCAACTCGACGCTTTCCATCAACATCCAGTAGAGACCGATAAAGACCGGCATTTGTACCAGAATGGGAAGACAGCCTCCCATCGGGTTAATCTTCTCTTTCTTGTACAACTCCATCATCGCCTGCGACTGCTTTTGCTTGTCGTCGGCGTATTGCTCACGCAGCGCCATCAGCTTCGGCTGGACTCGACGCATGTTGGCCATGGATCTGTAAGAGGCAGCGGACAGCTTGAAGAAGACCGCTTTGATCAGCACGGTCAAAAGGATAATAGCAACACCCCAATTGCCCACCACCGAGTAGATCTTGGTCAACAGCCAGAAGAGCGGTTGTGCAATCCACCAGAGAAAGCCGTAATCCACGCTGAGTTCGAGGTAGGGCGAGATCTCCTTGAGGCGATACTGGTCTTTCGGCCCGGCATAGAATTGCGCGCCAGTTTCCCCTGATTTACCCGGGTCCAGCACCAGGGCAGGGCTGGTGAATCCACCTATGTTGTAACCGCTAGGGGTCACGCGCGCGCTGTAGCTATTGGTCTTTTCCGGGTCGGGAATCCACGCGCTGAGGAAATAGTGCTGAATCATGGCGATCCACCCGCCCGGAATCTGTGCCTTGAACGATTCCTCGGCAAGATCTTCAAAGGTGAATTTGGTAAAACGATCATCGGGTTGGGTTACAGCGAACCCTAGGAAGGGGTGCATTCCCATGGCATTGGTGGATACCGACGGAGGTGGTGCGCTGCCACGTTTGATTTGCCCGAAGAGGTTGGCTTCCCAGCGTTTGCTGCTGTTGTTCTCCACCAGGTAGTCAACGTCGACCACATATTCACCGCGATGTAATGTGAGGCGTTTGGTCACTTTGATCTTGTCATCGCCTTCCCAGTGAAGATCGACGACCAGTGTGTCCTGTCCATCGACGAGATCAAATCGCGGCGCTGCAGCAGTAAATTTTGCCCGCCCGTTGTTGTCGATACCATCGCTGCCTATTAAACCGCTTTGCGCCACATACACCAGCGCGGAGTTATCTTCCAGGAGTACGAACGGTTTGTTGGGATCGTCCAGTTCGGCCAGGTATTTTGGCAGTGTCAGCTCAATGATATCGCCGCCTTCGAGATCCACTGCCAGTTGCAGAACGTCGGTATATATCTGGATGATTCTGTTGCTGCCGGTTGCTGTTGGGTTGGCGGCTGGTGGTTCGTTGGTGACATCATCTGGCGCTACCGGGATATCCTCATGTTTCGCCACGGGAGCATTGTGATTCGGCTCAGGTAATACCGGCGTGCTTTTGTCTGCTGAAGGGTGCAGGCGAGACGTTTCTTGCACTGTGGCGGCCGTCTTTGCATCCTTGAATGCAACCCAGTTGATGAGCAGCATGAAGGAAAGTACGCCAATGGCGCCAATGAGCAGTGTGCGTTGCAAATCCATAGTCAGGTTTCTGTGGCTTAGTGAGTATGCGAACAGGGAGGTACAGGATCTTCACCACCTTCATGCCAGGGGTGGCAGCGAGCTACGCGCGATATGGCAAGGTAAAGACCTTTTACAACACCGTGGACAGCGATAGCTTCCTGCGCGTAGGTAGAACAACTGGGATAGAAGCGGCAATTGTTACCCATGAAAGGGCTGAGGCAGGCCTTGTAGCAGGAGATAATAAAAATCAACAGACGACGCATTAGGAGTCCTGATCGACATTCGGTGTGGTCTTGATGATGTGACGAACCAGCTTTTGCCACTGCTGCTGCAATATAGAGGATAGTTCGGCATTATCCAACTCACCCATGCCGCGTCTCGCCAATAGCACTACGTCCATAGACGGCTCACTGGTGGGCAGCCTGCGGAATACCTCCCGTGCGACCCGTTTGATTCGATTGCGTTGAACGGCCAACCGAACATTCTTTTTGGCTATCACTAAACCCAGGCGATGCCCGGGTCCATGGTTGATTTTTGCCAGAAGCAATAAGTGCTGGTGTGAGGCTCGCGCATCCGGGCTCTCAAACACTCTGCCGTAGTCCTTGGCATGGAGTAAGCGCTTTGCTTTGCTGAATCTGGTGTCAGCTGCCCGGTCGGCCAATCTACTGCTCTATGCGGACAGGCGCTTGCGACCCTTCGCTCGGCGACGGTTCAAAACCTGGCGACCACCCTTGGTGGCCATCCGCGAACGAAATCCGTGAGTGCGTTTGCGCTTCAATACGCTAGGCTGAAAAGTTCTTTTCATAAGTAGATTCCAGATTAATAGGATGGGCGGAAGGACTTCCACCGCGCTCAATGACAACGCGGCATTTACCGGCCAGAAAAAGGTGGGGTATTCTATGTAAATGTGCCGGCTTATTCAATGCATTACTCGGGCTTTTTCCAATTGAAGGCGTATTGTTTACTGCGATGAAAAACGGGACCGACGGACGCAAATTGGAACGTTTTTGCTGCTGAAGGAAAAGCCAGCATTTTCGGGCCTTTGGGTCATCAGCGCACATCTTTCCACAAAGATATATACAGGTTATACACAGAAAAGCAAAGCAGAAAAAAATGCGCCAGTATGCCGTTAATAAGCGACCAATATTCTGGCATCATATTGATAAATAAGTAAAAAATGATTTTTTGTGCGCTGCTTTTTTTTGTGGATAACTTGCCAGTTCAGATGTATGATCGCGTCATTCGCCAGGCATGCTCGCCCGGTTATAAAATTTATTGTATTCCATGGTTTTTATTAACGGCCGGGTGGTTCCACCCAGCTACAAGGGGTCTTCTTTGGCTGAAGCAGCGTGGCAGAAATGTGTCGAACGTTTGCGGGACGAATTGCCCTCGCAACAGTTCAACACCTGGATTCGTCCTCTGCAGGCGAGTGCGGATGCCCGCACACTTACTCTGTTTGCACCCAATCGATTTATCAAGGATTTCGTAGCGGAGAGGTACTCTGCACGGATTGCCGAGTTGGTTCGTGAATTTCGATCAGGGGATGTAGTGAATGTAGTTTTGGAGATAGCGGCTGGCGAACAGGTGGGTTACGGAGCCTCAATAGCCCCACTAGCAGTGGTCACGCGTTCAGATAGTCATCACGCTGAGTTTGCGCCGGTGGTTCAACCATCGGCGCAACCAAAGGACGTTGTAGAAGACATCGCTTCCAATCGGCGACCCGGCGATGCGGTGCCGTCAGTTTTGGATCACGTTGTTACAGGTGGAGTTGCGCGGGGTGTGCGTGAACCGTCCCGCAGAGTAGTGATCGAGGGAGCATTGCAGCACCAACACAACCTGTTTGAAAACTACACATTCAGCAGTTTTGTTGAGGGTAAATCCAACCAGCTTGCCCTGGCGGCTGCGCAACAGGTGGCGGAAAACCCCGGCAATTCCTATAACCCCCTGTTTTTGTACGGCGGGGTTGGACTGGGTAAAACACATTTAATGCACGCTGTCGGGAATGCGTTAAGAGCGCAGAACCCTGAGGCGAAAGTGGTGTACTTGCACTCGGAACGTTTTGTAGCCGATATGGTGAAGGCGCTTCAGTTAAATGCTATCACTGACTTCAAGCGTTATTATCGCTCGGTGGATGCGCTCCTGATTGACGATATCCAGTTTTTCGCGAAGAAAGACCGTTCGCAGGAGGAGTTTTTCCACACCTTTAACGCGCTACTTGAGGGTGGCCAGCAGATGATCCTGACTTGTGATCGCTACCCCAAGGAAATCGATGGTCTCGAGGAGCGACTCAAATCTCGTTTTGGCTGGGGACTGACGGTCGCCGTAGAACCGCCGGAGTTGGAAACGCGTGTAGCCATATTGATGAAGAAGGCATCAGAGGTACACATCGACCTGCCTCCGGATGCTGCATTTTTTATAGCTCAACGTATTCGCTCCAATGTCAGGGAGTTGGAGGGGGCGTTGAAACGTGTCATCGCCAGTGCGCGCTTCGTGGGTCGACCCATCGATATAGAGCTGATAAAGGAAAGCCTTAAAGACCTGTTGGCGTTACAGGACCGGCAAGTCAGTATGGATAATATCCAGCGCACAGCGGCGGAGTACTACAAGATCAAAATAGCGGATATGATGTCGCGTCGTCGCAGCCGGTCTGTCGCCAGGCCACGGCAGATGGCGATGGCGCTATCAAAGGAATTAACCAACCACAGCCTGCCGGAAATCGGCGATAGTTTTGGGGGCAGGGATCACACGACAGTTCTGCATGCTTGTCGTAAAATCAAGGAACTTCGTGAAACTAACTCTGATATTCGGGAAGATTACAAGAACTTGTTAAGAACTCTGACAACCTGAGATATAAAATTCAGTTTTTCGTGCGATAGTTGTAGGAACCGTTGCTGGCCGAAACCCGATCGCATTCCGTTAAAAAAGGGAAAACATCAGTATGAAGTTCAGTATCGCACGGGATAGCCTCGTCAAGTCCTTAAATCTCGTGGCGGGCGTCGTCGAGCGCCGACAAACCCTGCCCATCCTGGCCAATGTGTTGATCGTTCTCGAGGAACGCCGTCTATCCTTGACGGGAACCGACCTGGAAGTAGAGCTGGTAGGCAGGGTAGATCTGGCGTCCGCCGGGGACTCTGGAGAAATCACCGTTCCTGCGCGCAAGCTGCTGGATATCTGTAAATCGCTTCCCGAAGGCAGTGACATCGATATTAGTGCCAAGGACAATAAGCTATCCCTGAAATCAGGCCGCAGTCGCTTCACGCTATCGACACTGCCGGCGCGGGAGTTTCCCAACGTTGAGGACGGCATAGGCACCTATAAGTTCACGCTGAAACAGGGGCAGTTGAGGCGGCTGATTGATCGTACAAGTTTTGCCATGGCCCAGCAGGACGTTCGCTATTACTTGAACGGGATGTTGTGGGAGATCGACAGCAAAAAGGCGCTGCGTGTCGTAGCCACCGATGGTCATCGCCTGGCGATGTGTATGTTGCCGGAGCAGGTGAAATCGGAGGGAGAGGGCGGAATCCAGGTGATCCTTCCACGTAAAGGCGTGTTGGAGCTGGCGCGCCTGCTGATGGACGATGATGCCGATATTGCGATCACTATCGGAAGCAACCATATACGGGCAGCCACAGATAACTTCAGCTTTACTTCCAAGTTGGTGGACGGCAAATTTCCGGATTATCAACGCGTATTGCCCCGCTCACCCGACAAGGTGTTGATGGGCTCCCGCCAGGAATTGCGACAGGCCTTTACGCGCACCGCAATTCTCTCCAATGAGAAATACCGGGGAGTGCGCTTGAAGCTGACTAACGATACGTTGGATATTGTTGCCAATAACCCGGAGCAGGAGGAGGCCCAGGAAACCGTGTCAGTCGACTATTCGGGTGATGCGCTGGAAATCGGATTTAACGTCAGTTACCTGCTGGATGTGTTGGGCGTGCTCAGTGGCGACCAGATCAAGCTGTCCGTGGCAGATTCCAATAGCAGCGCCCTGCTGGAGGAGTCGGTGGCGGGCGACTCACTCTATGTTGTCATGCCGATGCGCTTGTAAGCGCTTTTCCATCAAACACCGGTGTGGTGAGAAGACTATTGCCGCTACATCGGGTTTTCAAGGCTTGGGCCACTTGGTTCTCACGCGTTAATTAGTGTGGCACTCACGCAATTGCAGATAAATCATGTCAGGAACCTGCGTCAGGTCAGGCTGCCGGACCTGCAAAAGACCAATGTGTTTTTTGGCTGCAACGGTAGTGGCAAGACCAGTGTGTTGGAGGCTATACACCTGCTCGGAATGGCGCGCTCCTTCCGCGGCAGCAGCATAAAGTCTCTTATTTCTCATGAGGCTTCGAGCTGTACCGTGTTTGGCGCGACTGTCTCGTCACCCCTGCCGGACGCGTCCGGATCATTGGTAACGCTGCCCTTGGGCGTGCAGCGCAATCGCATAGGGGAGGCGCAAATCAAAATAGGCGGAAACGTGGTTCGCACGGTCGCCGAGCTGGCATCGCTCTTACCTTTACAGGTCATTACGGCGGACAGTTTCGGCTTGTTGACAGGAACGCCTGGTGGAAGGCGCCAGTTTCTGGATTGGGGCGTGTTCCACGTGGAACAGAAGTTCTTCGGTACCTGGCAGCGGTTCCAGAGATGTATAAAACAACGCAATAACTTGCTGCGACGTGGTAAAATTGCCGCTCACGAATTGGCCGTGTGGACCCGCGATCTCGCGCAAAGCGGCGATGCTATCAATGAGTTCAGAAAGGACTATTTCAGGATTTTGTCCCCACGTTTTAAGGAGATAATCACACAATTGGCACCGTCATTAGATACTTTGGAGCTGCGCTACCAACAGGGTTGGGACCGGCAGCTGAGCTATCTGGACGCACTACAACAAGGACAAGTAGCAGATCTGGAACACGGTTATACCCACTGCGGACCGCAGCGAGCCGATATACGCGTGATGGCCGACGGCCACCTCGCCGCAGAGACGCTGTCCAGGGGTCAACAAAAGCTGGTGATTTGCAGTCTTAAATTGGCCCAGGGCCAGCTAATGACCGAGCTGGGCGGGGCAGCTGTACGTATTTGATCGACGATCTGCCCTCTGAGTTGGATCACCACCATAGCGGTTTGGTGTGCGAATTGTTGGCTGGCATGGAGGCACAGGTGTTCATTACCTGTATTGATCAGGAGGAGATCCGGTCAGTATGGCCTCAGGAAAAAGAGTTAACCATGTTCCACGTGGAACACGGCAACGTGGGCCGTTATGCGCCACGTCAGTGACGCAACTACAGCACACAAATAGAAAGTCGTACTAGAGAGCGATTGTCGATGAGCACCGATACAAGCAAATATGACGAGTCCAGTATAAAAGTACTGAAGGGTTTGGACGCTGTGCGCAAGCGGCCCGGGATGTACATCGGGGATACGGATGATGGCTCAGGCCTGCACCACATGGTGTTCGAACTGGTGGACAATTCCATCGACGAGGCGCTGGCGGGCCACTGTTCCAAGATCGGTGTTGTTATCCACCCGGATGAGTCGGTCTCCGTCAGCGATGACGGCAGGGGTATCCCCACGGAGATGCATGAGGAGGGTGTTTCCGCGGCGGAGGTCATTATGACTGTACTCCACGCCGGGGGTAAGTTTGACGATAATTCCTATAAGGTGTCCGGCGGACTGCACGGAGTAGGGGTTTCTGTGGTGAACGCGCTATCTGAACATCTTGTACTGACGATTCGTCGTGAGGGCAAAATGTACGAACAAGTTTATCGCCATGGTGTGCCTGACGCGCCGTTGGCGCAAATCGGCACCACGGAAACTTCGGGAACAACGGTACGCTTCAAAGCATCAGCAGGCACATTTACCAATATTGAGTTCCATTTTGAGCAACTGGCCAAACGCTTGCGCGAACTGGCCTTCCTGAATTCCGGTGTGCGCATCATTCTAAAGGATGAGCGCAGAGGAAAAGAGGAAACATACCAGTACGACGGCGGGCTCAAGGCCTTCGTCAACTACCTGAACCAGAACAAAACAGCCATCAACAAGCCCTTCCACTTCCAAATTGATACGGATGATGGCATCGGCGTAGAGGTGGCTATGCAGTGGAATGACACCTTTCAGGAAAATGTCTTCTGCTATACCAACAACATACCGCAGCGAGACGGCGGTACGCACCTGGTGGGATTCAGGGCCGCGCTGACCCGCAGTCTGAACACCTACATCGAGAAGGAAGGGCTGGCGAAAAAAGCCAAGGTAAACACAACCGGAGACGACGCGCGGGAAGGCCTGACAGCGATTATCTCGGTGAAAGTGCCTGACCCCAAATTTTCCTCCCAGACCAAGGACAAGCTGGTCTCCTCGGAGGTCAAAACCGCTGTTGAACAAACGATGAACCAACAGTTCAACGATTATCTGCTGGAAAACCCGAGTGAAGCCAGGTCCGTTGTAGGGAAAATGCTCGACGCTGCCAGAGCGCGCGAGGCAGCCCGCAAAGCGCGCGAAATGACTCGTCGCAAAGGCGCTCTGGATATCGCCGGCCTACCCGGAAAACTGGCGGATTGCCAGGAAAAAGACCCGGCTTTGTCCGAGATATACCTGGTTGAGGGCGATTCTGCCGGTGGCTCCGCCAAACAAGGGCGCAACCGAAAGTACCAGGCCATTCTGCCGCTGAAGGGCAAGATACTGAACGTCGAGAAAGCGCGCTTCGACAAAATGCTGGGATCTGCGGAAGTGGGTACCATCGTGACCGCGTTGGGCTGTGGTATCGGCAAGGAAGAATTCAACGCGGATAAGCTGCGCTACCACAGCATCATCATAATGACAGATGCTGACGTCGATGGGTCCCATATTAGAACCCTGTTGCTGACGTTCTTTTTCCGCCAGATGCGCGAGTTGGTTGATCGTGGCCACATCTTCATTGCCCAGCCACCACTGTACAAAATCGCCAAAGGCAAGCAGCACCAATACCTGAAAGACGACGAGGCACTGGATCAATACCTGACACAATCCGCTCTGGAGGGGGCGTCCATTTTTGTAAATCCGGACGCACCTGCCATCTCCGGCAGCGCCTTTGAGGAACTGGTCAGGCAGTATCGCGCGGTAGCCGCGACGATCTCTCGCCTGAGCCGGCTCTACGCGGAAAATGTGCTGTGGCAGATGGTGTACGGCACGGCACTGACATTGGAGCAAATGCGGGACGAGCAGGCGGTCCAGTCGTTCTGCCAGCAACTCGGTGAACGCCTGGAGACGGTGGCGGCCAAAGGCAGCGTGTACACCGCGTTAGTCCGCAAGGATCAGGAACGCCAGCTATTTTTCCCCGTGGTAAAACTGATGGCTCACGGTGTGGAGTCAGAAACGGAATACCACCACGAGTTTTTCTCCTCCGGTGAATACCGCAGCCTGATCGCGCTTGGCGCAACACTCAATCACCTGATCGAAGAGGACGGGTACTTCCAGCGCGGCGATAAAGTATTGCAGACACGCAGTTTCGCGCAGGGACTGGAATGGCTGATGAGCGAGGCGCGCAAGGGCTACAGTATTCAGCGCTACAAAGGCCTCGGTGAGATGAACCCTGAGCAGTTGTGGGAAACCACGATGGATCCGGCCGTGCGCCGCATGCTAAAGGTCACGGTAGAAGATGCGATTGCGGCCGACCAGATTTTCACCACGTTGATGGGCGATCAGGTAGAGCCACGGCGGGAGTTCATAGAGGAAAACGCGTTGTCCGTTGCAAACCTCGACATCTGAACGAACGGGTGTGCCACCAACGCTTGTTCGAACCATAGTCCATTGCGCGATAGCTGCATTATTCTGGTGATGTCAGTCCCCGTTGCCGGGAGAGTGCACTACAGCGCGATGCAACTTCTTGTAGCGCGAGCTCAAGAAATGCCGCTCAACAAAATAGTAGAAGGGATAGGTAAGCAGTAGCGTCAGGAGGATTGTCACCAGCCCGAGCGCAATGCTGTCTGTGCCGAAAACCTGGCTTACAAACATAAACGGCAACAGGAAAAGCTTCAGGTGCAGCAGGTAGGCGGAGTAAGACATCGCACCCAGCACCAACCAAGGTTCCAGTAGAAAATAGACAATACGGCTTTTACTGTTTTTAAGCCGCTGCAGGACAATCTCCAGATCGGAAAACAGCCACAGCAGCGCACCAAAGATTGATGAAAACACGAGGTGGTTGGTTCTGATGTGGATTGGGTGCACGTATGCGGCAAACGCCAGTGTCACCGCCGTTAACAGCAGCAGCAGTACCAGCTTACGAAAAGAATTCACATGCAGCTGAATCCCGTTTCTGTGCAGATACGCCAGACCAATACCAACAGCGAACGACGGCCAGTAGTGTATGAATAAACCGAAGTTCAAATTGTTGGGGACAACCATTACCACTAGCGACGCCAGTGTCACCAGCGCAATCGCATACCGATAAAACCTGCCCAGCCACAGCGCCAGAAACACCACAACATAGAACTGGAATTCAATCGCCAGCGTCCAGAACACCGTGTTTATGCCGGCAAATTCGCTCGCCAGATCGCTGGAGTGTGCCCAGAATACCTGTGTGAGCAGCACCACGTTGACCCACTCCCACGGGGTGTAACGGGCGACCACACTTTCGGGTTGAACATATTCACCCGTCTTGAAACTGCTCAGCAGCTCAAGAACGAACGGCAGCAGCAAAATCACCACCAGTGAAGCCCAATAAGTGAGGTAAATTCGCTTGAAACGGTTCCTCAGGAAGATCAGCGGCGATCTGTTCGCTTGTTGGCTGGATTCAGCGGCGTGGGTTATCACATAACCCGAAATCACGAAGAACATCGGCACGCCCAGGTGCCCAAAGGAAGCGATGTAGGCGATCGTGGGAGCCGAGCCGTCAAACAGGTTGCCCACATGGAAAAAGAACACCCAGAGGCACGCGAGTCCTCGCGCCAGATCTAGCAACAAGACCACAACAGCCCCTAAACGCTCGTCTTCACGTCGAAGGTGTTGTCCTCCAACGGTTCCGAGAGGTTGTTTTCCAAGCTGGGTAATGATGCGGTAGCTGCGTTGTTGGAATAATCTTCCAAAGCGTCCAGCCGCGCAGTGTCGATGTCATCATGGATAGGCTCCAGCGCGGTCATCGCCTTGTTGGCGCGAGTCGACAACTGCTGGAAGCGTTCGACCTTGCCGTGCAGGCCCTGCTTGCCGATCAGTCCGGTGACGGTGTCGTTGTAATGATTGTTGGCGGCGCGCAATGTATTACCCAATTTGCTCAGTCGCTCTGCAATCAGGCAGACCTGGTTGTAAATATCACCTGCCCGGCTACTGATTTCCTTCGCTTCCCGATTGCCCTGCTCGATCATCCACAGATTGGCGACCGTGCGCAGTATCGGCATCAGCGTGGTGTGGGACACCATAATCACGCCTTTTGTGTAGCCGTAATTGAACAGGTCTTTGTTGTGTTTCATCGCCTCGATATAGGCAGGCTCGATCGGCATGAACATCAGCACGAAATCGGGACTGCCAATCTCCGGCAGGTTGGTGTAATCCTTGGACGCCAGATCGTCGATATGGTTGCGTACTGCCTGAGCGTGGGCGTTGAGTGCTTCGGTGCGCAATTCATCGGTGTCGGCGGCGATGGCCCGGTCGTAGTCGACCAGCGAGACCTTGCTGTCGATGACGATATTCTTGTTGTCGGGCAGCCTGATGACAAAGTCCGGCAGCTTGCGCCTGCCCTCGTCGTCGCGAAACGCGGTCTGGGCATCGTAGTGCTCGCCTGCCTGCAAACCGGCCAGTTCCAGTGTCCGCTGCAGTTGCGCCTCGCCCCAATTGCCGGCAACTTTCTTGTCGCCCTTCAGCGCAACAGCGAGATTGCTGGCCTGGCTGTTCATCTCCATGCCGATTGCCAACACCTTCTGAATTTCCTTTTCCAGTGCGGTATTGCCGCGCAAGGACTCCGAGTGCACCTCGTTGATACGTGACTGGAAACCGGTGATCTGCTCGCGGAAGGGTTTTAGCAGGGCGTCGAGTGATGCCTGGCTGGTCGAGGTGAAGCTTCTGCCTTTGTCCTCGAATATCCGGTTCGCCAGATTCTCGAATTCCTTCTTCAGGTTCTCGCGCGTTTCATTCAGCAGCTGTATCTGCTCCAGGTGCCGGTCTTCCCGCTCGCGCTGTTGTGTCCGTAGCTGGGTGCTCTCCTGCAATGCAGAAGTGAGTTCTGTATTCACAGTGGAGAGCTCGGCTTTCAGCGCGTGCAGCTCGCGCTGCTGTGCCTGCAATTGCAGTTGACCCTGGCTCAGCGCGACAGACTGCCCGCGCTGTTCGGCGCGCGCCTCGGCCAACTCCTCCTCGCGCAAGCTCAAATTCTCGCGCGTGGTGGTGAGTGCGCGGCGATGTGCGATGGCGACCCAGATACTCACGACCAGTGCGGTGAGCAGGGCCGCCGCCAGTGCGGCAGCAATAAGCAATAACCTGTCGTCGGGTAGTGTCATCCCGTGCCCCTTGTCGCGGATTTACAGTGTAAAGCAAGACAGGTTTCCGATGGCGATTCGGGCTACACGAATCGATACACCTGTCGTGTTGCCGCATACGCTACCCCAGCAACGCGACTGGGGGATGTGAACCCGGACATCGGTTACTTTGTGACAACCAATAGCGAGATATCGGCGACATCCAGGAACAGGTCGCGCAATTGCTTCAGCAGGTTGAGCCGGTTGAGTCGCAAGGCATCGTCTTCCACATTGACCATAACGTCGTCAAAAAAGGCATCGACGGGGCCTCGCAGGCCTGCCAGACAGGCCAGTGCCTGGCCGTACTCGTCCCGATCCAGATGTTGCCGGCTAGTCGTCGCCAGGGCTTGCATCCGCTCAAACAGCGCCTTCTCCTGAGGCTCCACCAGTAAGTCAGCGCTCACATTTCCAAAGCTGTGAGCGCTTTCCAGCTTGCCCAGGATATTGGATACACGCCTGTTGGCGGCGGCCAGTGCCTGTGCTTCCGGCAGTTGTGCGAACGCATGCACCGCCTGTACCCGGCGGTGGATATCCAGCGGACGTGTGAGTTTGCGTGCGCTGACCGCCTTGAACACCTCAGCCGGGATACGGTCCTCTTCATACCAGGCGCGGAACCGTTCAATCATATAGTCCAGCACTTGCTCCGCCGTGCCCTGCGCCAGCGCATTCTCCGGGTATTGGGCGACGGCCAGTTCCAGGCAGGTGCGTAAATCCACGGTCAACTGCTTTTCCACCACGATACGCAGCGCCGACAGCGACGCCCGGCGCAATGCGAACGGGTCTTTGGAGCCGGTGGGCGCCTGGCCGATACCGAAGATGCCGACCAGCGTATCCAGTCGATCGGCCAGACCCAGGGCGCAGGCTGTTGTGGTTTCCGGCAGGCGGTCGCCAGCGAACTTCGGCCAGTACTGTTGCGCCAGTGCGGAGGCCACCTCGGCATTTTCACCGTCGTGCAATGCATAGTAGGAACCGGCGATGCCCTGCATATCGGCGAACTCGAGCACCATATCGGTGACAAGGTCGGCCTTGCAAAGCAGCGCGGCGCGCTGCGCCAGCTCAACGCGCGCACCCACCGCGGGTGCCAAAGCCGCAGCCAATTTGCTGACGCGCCCAGTTTTGTCCAGCAGCGTTCCCAGCTTCTGCTGGAAGAGAATGTTGGCGAGAGCAGGCAGGCGTGCCTCGAGCGAAGTCTTCTTGTCCGTGTCGAAGAAAAACGCCGCATCCGACAATCGCGGCCTTATGACGCGTTCATTGCCGGCGATCACCTGCTGCGGATCGGCGCTTTCGATATTGGCCACAGTGATGAAATGCGGCATCAGCTTGCCGTCGCCGTCGACTACATGGAAATATTTCTGGTGCTCTTTCATGGAGGAAATCAGGGCCTCCGGGGGCACCGCCAGGAAACGCGCCTCGAACGAGCCGGTTAACGCAACCGGCCACTCCACAAGGCCGGTTACCTCATCCAGCAGGTCGGGGTCGATGACTGCCGTCGCGCCAAGATTGCGGGCCTGGGCCTCTACCTGTGCGCAAATAATGCCGCGCCTCTTCTCAAAGCACGCCAACACCCGCGCGCCCTCAAGCGCGGCCTCATACTGTTCCGGCGCGCCCAGCCCAATCGGGCCGCTGCTCAAAAAGCGATGGCCTCGGCTGGTGTTGCCGGAGGCTACGCCAAGCACCTCGCCGGGCACACAGTCTTTGCCGAGCATAACGACAACCCAATGCACCGGCCTGACGAACTCCACGCGGCTGGCGCCCCAGCGCATGCGACGCGGTATTGGCAGGGCTTCAATGCTACTGTGGATAATGGCGTGCAGCGCATCCCTTGTGTTGACACCGGGAACGGTGGCGCGAACCCCCAGCCGCTGGCCCTTGGGTGTGTCGATGGTTATCAGCTGCGGCGGCTCAACGCCCTGCTTTCTGGCGAAGCCTGCGGGGGCGGCTGTCCAGTTCCCCTGCTCATCGCGCGCGCGCTCCAGTGGCGGTCCGAGGACTTCGACCATTTGTTCTGCGCTGTGCAAGTCGACCTGTTGGATAAGCACCGCCAGACGTCGCGGTGTGGCAAACCAGCGCACCTCGCCGTGACCCAGCGCGCGTTGCTTCAGCCCGTCAACGATGCCATCGCGAAACGCCAGTCCCAGGGACTTCAGTGCTTTCGGCGGCAGTTCCTCGGTGCCCAGTTCTATCAGCAGGGATTCAGTGTTCATAGGCTTACTGTGCCCCCGCCTGCATGCGCGCCAGCACTTCCGTGCGCAACCGTGCCTCGGCCAATGGAAAGCCCAGCGCCGCGCGCGCGTCGAAATAGGCCTGTGCGACGGCGCGTGCCAGCGTGCGCACGCGCAGGATATAGCGCTGTCGTTCGGTGACCGATATCGCGTGGCGGGCGTCGAGCAAGTTGAAAGCGTGGGAGGCTTTCATCACCATCTCATAGGCGGGCAGCGGCAGGTTTTTTTCAACCAGCCGCAGCGCCTCGCGTTCGCAGAAATCGAAATGGGTGAACAGGTAGGTGACATCCGCCTCCTCGAAATTGTAGCGTGACATCTCCACCTCATTCTGGTGGAACACGTCACCGTATGTCACTTTCCCCGCCGGCCCTTCTGACCACAGCAAATCGTAAATGCTGTCGACACCTTGCAGGTACATCGCGATGCGCTCGACACCGTAGGTGATTTCGCCAGTGACCGGATAGCACTCGAGACCGCCGGCCTGTTGAAAATACGTGAACTGGGTGACTTCCATGCCGTTCAACCAGACCTCCCAGCCCAGGCCCCAGGCGCCGAGGGTCGGCGATTCCCAGTTGTCCTCCACGAAGCGGATGTCGTGGATGGCGGTATCGACACCGAGCGCGGCCAGTGACTCGAGATACAACTCCTGGAAGTTCTGCGGGGAGGGCTTCATGACTACCTGGAACTGGTAGTAATGCTGCAGGCGATTGGGATTCTCGCCGTAGCGCCCGTCAGTGGGGCGCCGACAGGGTTGCACGTAAGCCGCGTTCCAGCTCTCCGGTCCCACCGCACGCAGGAACGTCGCCGGGTGGAATGTACCCGCGCCTACCTCCATGTCCAGTGGTTGTAACACCACGCAACCCTGAGCCGCCCAAAACTGTTGCAGTCTCAGAATCAGTGCTTGAAACGTCAGGAAATCATTGCTGGAATGTGCCACCGGGCCGCCTGTCAGGTCGCTGCAAAAAGCCGGGTATTATACAGCCTCTTTTGGCGGCATAATATGCGCTTGCCCTGATTCTCTTCCGGTAATGCGACAGTGCGTTGCGCCAGAGGTGTTCGTGTTCGGCGGAGTTGGTGTTGGCTTTTTGAGTAGCGTGATACCTATGAAATATGTGATTTTCGGTAAAGTGATCGGCGGACTAATCGGGCTCGCGGTCGCAGGCTTCCCTGGCCTTCTGTTTGGCGCGCTGATCGGTCACTTGTTTGATCGGGCACTGAGTAAAGCGCTGTTGTTTGGTTCGCCTGAAAACGTCGACCGCATCAGGAGCAGTTTTTTCGAGACCACGTTCTTGTTGCTGGGTTACCTGGCCAAGGTCGATGGGCGTATTTCAAAATCCGAGATCGACCAAACGGAGCAGATCATCGCACAGATGGGCTTGAGTTCGCCGCAGCGCCAGCGTGCGATAGCCCTTTTTCACCAGGGATCAAACAGCGATTTCCAGATGGAAGCCGCAGTCGCTGCTTTTTTGCAGGTGTGTGGTCCGCAGCGACAGCTCCAGCAGACACTACTGCTATTCCTGATCTCACTGGCGCGCTCGGATCAGCAAATGGAGTCCACCGAGCATGCCGCGCTGGTGCGCATCGCCGGTGTGATGGGGATGGGCGCTGCGCAACTGGAACAGTTGTTGCGCATGGCCGCGGCACAGGAGCAATTCCACCAACAGGGTGAGCATGCCAGGAGCACCGGTATTACGCTGGATGATGCCTACGCAGCGTTGGGCGTAGACAGTGCCGCAAGCGACAAGGACATCAAGACCGCCTATCGCAAGCGGATGAGCGAGAACCACCCCGATAAACTGATCGCGAAAGGCGTTCCGGAAGAGATGATAAAACTCGCAACCACGCGGTCACAGGAAATCCAGAACGCGTATGAAATGATCCGCAAATCGCGGCCGACACTGCGCTGACATCTGGAACGTGGTAAAAAAAGCGGCGGCTACTACAGGCGCCAGAAAGCCGGTGTGAACAGCACCAGCAGGGTAAAGATTTCGAGGCGTCCCAGCAGCATCGCAAAACTCAGTATGTACTTGGCGGACTCGCTGAGTGAACCAAAGTTGGCGGCCACGCCCCCTAACCCCAGGCCCATATTGTTGAGCGATGCGGCCACCGCAGCGAAACTGGTGATGAAATCCTGCCCCGTCAGCATCAACAGCACCAACAACAGGATGAAGGTTGATGTGTAAAAGGCGAAAAAACTCCAAACAGCGCTGACTACTGTAGCAGGCACCCGGGTATTACCCACTTTCAGCGGTATTATCGCCTGCGGGTGCACCAGTTGTTTTAACTCCCTCACACCCTGCTTGGCAATCAGCATCACACGCATGGCTTTTATACCGCCGGTTGTCGAACCGGCACAGCCGCCCATGCAGGAGAAGAATATTGCCATAATTGGCAGGGCCAGAGGCCATAGCGCCAGATTCGCGGTTGAAAACCCGGTCGTGGTAACGATTGACATGACGTGGAAAAGACCGTGCAGAATACTGTCCCGGTGGCCGTGTATCTGCCAGAGAATCAGGCAGCAAACCGTGGTGGCGATGCAAACCAGCAGCGCGCCACAGTAAAAGCGGGTCTCTGAATCCTTGCGGTACACCAACACTGACCGGCGGCGCCAGGCCGTGAAATGCAAGCCGAAATTGATGCTTGAAATGAACATGAAAATGCTGGCTACCACGAGGACAGCATCGCTCTTGAAATACCCCAGGCTGTCATCGTGGGTAGAAAAGCCGCCCAGCGACACAGTGGAGAAAGAGTGGGCTATGGCATCAAAGCCCGACATCCCGACCGCGTAATAAGCACCAGCGCAACACAGGGTAATTGCAAGATAAACGGTGAATAGCGCCTTGGCAGTTTCCGTGATTCGCGGAGTCAGCTTGTTATCCTTGGAGGGTCCCGGCGTCTCGGCTTTGTAAAGCTGCATGCCGCCAATGCCCAGCATCGGCAGAACCGCAACAGCAACCACGATGATGCCGATGCCTCCCAGCCATTGCAGTAATTGTCTATAGATGAGGATGGAGCGGGGCAGATTATCCAGGCCCACTATCACGGTGCCACCCGTGGAGGTCAGGCCTGATATCGATTCAAATATGGCTCCGGCAGGCGTCAGGTGAAGCGCGTCGGTCAGCAGCAGGGGTAGCGCGCCAAACAATCCCAGCACGGTCCAGAACATGGACGTCACCAGAAAGCCATCGCGAATACGGAGCTCGTGACTGACATTGCGTGCAGGAAACCACATCACCAGCCCGGAAAAAAAAATGATACCCATCGCCGAGCCAAAGCCCGCTACCGTGTGGTCGGCTTCAAATACAGCCATTAAGAGGGGTATCAGCAGCACCGTGCTGAACAGCATCAGCAGAATACCGAGAATCCTGAAAGAGACGGATAGATGCATGGACTAGGAGAAAAATCCGAGGCCCACGGCGAACAACTTCTCGACCGCGCCAATCTGCTTGCGATCCAATAAAAACAGGATCACATGGTCGTCCGAATCCACCACCACATCGCGGTGCGCGATCAGCACCTGTTCACCACGCACGATGGCACCGATGGTCACGCCGGCCGGCAGGTTGATTTCGTCCAGGCGCCTGCCGACAATCTTTGAAGAGCGCGAGTCACCGTGTGCGGTGACTTCTATCGCTTCTGCTGCTCCGCGGCGCAGTGAATGCACATTGCTGATATCGCCTTTGCGCACGTGCGTCAGCAGACTGCCGATGGTGATTTGCTGCGGAGAGATAGCGATATCGATTTCATCCCCCACGAGTTCGGCGTAGGCCGAGTTGGTTATCAGGGTGATGACTTTTTTTGCACCCATGCGTTTGGCCAGCATGGAAATCATGATGTTGGCCTCGTCGCTGTTGGTCAGCGCACAGAACACATCCGTGGCCTCAATGTTTTCGGATGCCAGCAGCTGTGGCTCCGCTGCACTTCCATTCAGCACGATGCAGTGCTTGAGGCGCTCGGCCAGCGTGCGGCAGAGGCTATAGGATTTCTCGATGAGCTTGACCTGGTACTGACCTTCAAGACTGTGCGCGAGCGTCGCGCCGATATTGCCGCCCCCCGCTATCATCACGCGTTTGTAGGGCTTATCGACCTTGCGCAATTCCGACATCACCGCGCGGATGTTATTTTTGGCGGCGATGAAAAACACTTCATCATCGACTTCAACCACGGTGTTGCCCTCGGGGATAATCGCACGGTCCTGGCGAAAGATCGCTGCGACACGAGTGTCTACCTTCGGCATGTGGCGGCGAATTTCCTGCAATTCGTGGCCGACGATCGGTCCGCCGTAGTACGCGCGTACCGCCACCAATTGCACCCGTCCCTCGGCGAAATCCAGCACCTGCAGTGCACCGGGATTGGCGATTAGACGCTGGATATTCTGGGTGACCAGCTGCTCGGGACCGATGATGACATCGACCGGTATGCGTCCCCGCGAGAACAACTGCTCCTGGTGCGCCAGGTAATTCGGTGAGCGCACGCGGCAGATCTTGCTGGGCGTTTTAAACAGCGTGTGCGCAACCTGGCAGGCCATCATGTTGATCTCGTCGCTATTGGTGACAGCGATCAGCATGTCCGCATCTTCGGCACCGGCCTTGTACAGTGTGTTGGGATGCGAGGCGCCGCCGACAACAGTGCCTATGTCGAGCCGGTCCTGCAGTGCGCGCAATTTGTCAGCATCGGTATCCACCACGGTGATGTCATTCTGCTCATTGGCGAGGTGCTCGGCGAGTGTGCCGCCAACCTGGCCTGCGCCGAGGATGATAATCTTCATGGCTCTCTGAGCTCTGGCTTTGGTGAGTTCCTAAGGTTCCAAGCACGATAAAGAAATCACTTTGTGATTGTAAGCGCCGGTGGCCCGAAATAGTGCGCAAGTCATGTGCTGGCTTTGCACAGCAGTGCGTAGAACAGGCCATCCGGCCCATCGTGTGCAGGCAGCAGTTGACGTCCGCAAGCGACCTCCTCACCCCAGGCAACCGGCTCTTGCAACGCCGACGCGTCACCCTGCGTGCAGAGAAAGCGGTGCACTACCTGGCTGTTCTCCTCAGAAAATATCGAGCAGGTGGCGTAGAGCAGCGTACCGCCGGGTTTCAACAGCGGCCACAATCCCTTGAGTATTTGCAATTGCTGGTCGGCCAGTTGTGCGATATCACTGCCACGCCGCAGCAACTTCACATCGGGATGGCGGCGAATGACGCCGCTGGCGGTGCAGGGGGCATCCACCAGAATGCGATCAAAACTGGATGGCAGCATTTGTGGAGGTGGGTGCGCGGCGTTGCCGACCACCAGCCTGGCCACAAGGTTAAGGCGGGTCATATTCTCCGCGACCCGTTGCATACGCCCCGCGTCAATATCCATAGCCACCAACTCGGCCAGCGCGGGTTGCACTTCAAGGATATGGCACGCTTTGCCGCCAGGCGCGGCGCAGGCGTCCAGTATTCGCTCCCCGGCGCGCGGCGCCAACAGCAGCGCTGCCATTTGTGCAGCCTCGTCCTGTACGCTGAGCATGCCGGTTGTAAAGCCGGGAATCGTCCACACATCCATCGGTCGGGTGAGTTGTAACGCATGCGGGCTCAGCGTGCCTGCGCTGGCATCGATACCCTGTCGCTGCAGGATGTCGAGGCACGCTTCACGCGACAACCGGCTACTGTTTACGCGCAGGGTCATGGGCGGCTGCTGGTTATTGGCGGCAAAAATTGTCGCGGCCTGCTCAGGCCATTGCGCCAGAATTTTGTCGTACAACCACTCGGGATGGCTGGCAACTGCGGCTGGATCCAATGCGAGCGCCAGGTGTTCCCGTTCGCGCAGGTAGCGGCGCAGGACGGCGTTGGTCATGCCCTTGGCCCAGGGCTTTTTCAGCACCCGCGTCGCGTTGACGGTGGCCGCCACGGCCGCGTGGTCGGGCACACGGGTGCTGTCCAACTGGTAGAGCCCACACAACAACAGCGCGGTGATGTCCCGGTCCTTGTCGCGCAGCGGCCTATCCAGCAGCTGCGCCAGCAGTGCCTGCAGGCGCGGCGCCTCGCGCAGGGTTCCGTAGCACAGTTGTTGCAACAGGGCGCGATCACGCTCGGCGACCAGATCCTGCCTGCCGGGAAGCGTCTGGTTCAGCGACTGCCCGCCCAGCACGTCGCCGATCACACCGGCGGCGGCCGCGCGGACATCCAGCGGCATCAACCTGCGCTCGCGCTGGGCAAATCAAAGCGCCTGCCGGGTGCGAACTTCGCCTGGTGCGCACGGAGCAGCTCTTGTGCAGAAAGCGCTCGCCCGCCCTCCAGTTGCAGGACTTCCAGTGAGAGTGTGTACTCACCGCAGCAGACCACGATGCCCGCGTCATCGGCGCGCACTATCGTGCCTGGCGCTGCGGTTGAAGTAGCGGAGGGCTGCGGGTTTTTGGTGCGCGCGCCAATCGGACAGCTGGCGGTAGCAAGCATCGCCCCGGTGTCCAGCCCGGCATTCATCTGCATGATGGTGATACCCGTGTGCGTATCGCCGGCCTCAATGGCGCGCTGTATCGGCGCCGCCCCGCGCCAGCGTGGCAGTAGCGAGGCGTGTACATTCAGGCAGCCGTAGCGCGGCGTGTCCAGTACCGCCTGCGGCAGGATCAGGCCGTACGCCACCACGACCATGACATCGGCGGCCAGCTCCGCCAGTTGCTGCTGCGCGGCCGCGTCTTTCAGCGACGCCGGCTGGAACACCGGCAGTCCGGCGGATTCGGCGAGCTGCTTCACCGGGCTGGCGTGCAATTTCCTGCCCCTGCCCGCAGGTCGATCCGGCTGTGTGTACACGCCGACAAGCTGGTGTTCGCTGTCGATGAGGCGCGCCAAATGAACAGCCGCAAACTCGGGCGTGCCGGCGAACAGGACACGTAGCGCGGCATTTGCCATGGGCTTCAGGCGCGTTCGCGCTGGTCTTTTTCCAGCTTCTTGCGAATGCGTTGCCGCTTCAGCACAGACAGGTAATCGACAAACAACTTGCCGTTCAGGTGATCAACTTCGTGTTGCAGGCAGATCGCCGCCAGACCTTCCATCTGGATGTGGAACGGTTTGCCATCACGACCGAGTGCCGTCACGGCTACCCGCTGCGGACGACTGACTGTCTCGTAAAATCCCGGCACCGACAGGCAGCCCTCGTCATACTCGCCTTGCTCCGGGTCCAGCACGGTGACCTCGGGATTGATAAACACCAGAGGCTTGCTCTTGTCATCGGACACATCCATCACGAGCACGCGCTGGTGGACGTTTACCTGCGTCGCAGCGAGGCCAATTCCCGGCGCGGCGTACATGGTTTCCAGCATATTATCGATCAGTGTGCGCGTGTCGTCCGAAACGTCTGCGACCGGCCTGGCCTCGGTGCGCAGGCGTGGATCGGGGAATTCAAGTATTTCCAGTAGGGCCATGAGATTTTGTGTCTATCGGGAATAAATGTGGCTGAATTTGGCTGCGTGAATTAATAACATTTGGGCTTGCCAGCTCTAAATCACAACAGCAAACTGTAAATAGTATACAGGCTGCGATGAAAGGGTGGCCAGCTCTGGGCGCTGCAGTACCAAACTCCCGTGTTTGCGTGCGCCGCGCCACTCTGGCCCAGTGACGGATCACAGTGCGGCGGTGCCATGACATCGCGCAACGGTCGGGGGCGGCCGTGAGCAGTGCGCCGATGACGGTGATTGGCGGATAATAACCAGGCGACACAGGGACGCAAAACAATGAGAGCAAGGCCACTAATGAGAATTAGGCCACTACCGGTTTGCCTGCTGTTGGCAGCACTGTTATTCAGCGCGTGGACGCTGGCAGCGGTGGAACTCAATGAAAATGTGCCGGAGACCTATATCGTCAAAAAGGGCGATACTCTCTGGGGCATTTCCGGTATGTATTTGAAAGAACCCTGGCTGTGGCCGGAGTTGTGGGACGCCAACCCGCAAATCGAGAACCCCCACCTGATCTACCCTGGCGATGAATTGTACCTGGTGTGGATAGACGGCCGGCCGCGACTTCGCATGAACCGTGGGCGGGATGTCAAGCTGACTCCGGATATGCGCGTAATGCCGTTGAATCTTGCGATTCCCAACATTCCGCTGGACCAGATCGGTCCGTGGCTGATCAGGAATCGCGTACTGGATGCACAAGAGGTTAACAACTCCGCCTACATAGTCGCCGGTGACGAGAGGCGTTTGATCAGCGGGCCGGGCGATACTATTTATGGCCGCGGCCCCTTCCCGGATGGCGAGCGGACCTACGGCATATATCGCGTTGGACAGAATTTTATCGATCCAGTGACGCAGGAATACCTCGGCTATGAGGTCAGGGACATTGGTAGCGCCAACCTGGTGAGCAGCAACCGGGACGACGTCACGCAGTTGACGATCACCCGTATCGCCGAGGAAGTGATGGATGGCGACCGTTTGCTGCCGCAGGAAGAGCGCATTTTGGACGCCAGCTTCCATCCCAAGGCGCCGGATCAGGAGATTGAAGGTGGTGTGATGATTGCCGTTGAGGGCGGCCTCACGCAAATCGGCGACATGAGCATCGTGGTGATCAACAGGGGCAAGCGCGAGGGCCTGCAAATCGGTGACGTGCTGGCCGTTTATCAGGCGGGAAAGCATATTTTGACAAAGTATCGCAGTCCAACGTGGCATTGCCGGACACCCGCGCCGGCCTTGCGATGGTGTTTGAGGCCTACGAAAAAGTCAGCTATGCGGTCATCCTGAAAACCAGCCGACCGCTGAAGGTAAACGATCTGGTGAAAAACCCCTGATCCCTGCGCCGGCTATCGCTTGCAGCGATGGTCGGAGGGTTTTGATCCGCCACCCGACAGACAGTACGTCAAGGATGATGTATGAATGTTGCCCAAGCGAAGGCCGCAGCCCGGGCTGTCGGCGCCAGCGTCGTCGCGATTGACGACGAGCAATATCCCCCGTTACTGCGCGCAATCCATGATCCCCCGCCACTGCTGTATGTCCGCGGCGACCCGAGTTTCCTGCCGGATGCGCAACTGGCGGTGGTCGGTAGCCGTCGCGCCAGCCCCGCAGCACTGCGGGTAGCCGAGCTTCTGAGCGGCCAACTGGCCCGCGCCGGATTGCATATCTGTTCCGGCATGGCTATCGGCATTGATGGTGCTGCCCACCGCGGCGCGCTTGCGGCGGGCGGCAGGAGCGTGGCCGTCATAGCCACGGGCATAGATCGCGTGTACCCGTATCGCCATCGAGCGCTGGCTTCGCAGCTTGAGGAGTGCGGTTGCCTTGTGACGGAGTTTCCGCCCGGTACGCCGCCGCTTAGGCAGAACTTTCCGCAGCGCAACCGCCTTATCAGCGGTATGTCGCTGGGGGTGCTGGTGATTGAAGCCGCACTGCCCAGCGGTTCATTGATCACGGCTGGCACGGCGCTTGAGCAGGGTCGGGAAGTGTTTGCGCTGCCCTGGTCGGTGCTCCACGAAGGTGGCCGGGGCTGCCTGCAATTGATACGCGACGGCGCCAAGATGGTACTTGCCGTGGAGGACATTCTCGAAGAGCTGGCTCCGCTGTATACGTTGCAGCAGCACCGCGTCGATGCTCCGTCCGCAGAGGTTGTGGCGCCGAGTACATCGTGGTTGCTGGGTTTTGTGGGTTTTGAGATGGTTACGCTCGACGAGTTGGTGCACAGGAGTGCGCGGCCGGTGGCACAAGTACTGGGAGAACTTTCGGTTTTGGAGCTGGGCGGCCAGGTGACGCGGATGGCGGGTGGTTATATTCGCTGTTAGTCATTGATTAGCGATTCGACGCTTGCCAAGTGGCCCCCAGTTCGCTAGATTTCGGCCTTTTTTACTGTTGTGGAGCCGCACCCGGCCTCTGCCGTGATCACTGGAGAAAAGATATGAGCAAGCCATTTGTAGCAATAGTGATGGGCTCGGATTCAGACCTGCCCGTGATGGAGGCCAGTTTTGCCGTGTTGCGTGCATTCGGAGTGGCATTCGAAGCGCGCATTACCTCAGCCCACCGCACCCCTGAAGCCACCAAAGCGTATGTGCAGGATGCCGAACAGCGCGGTTGCGCGGTGTTCATTGCCGCCGCCGGCATGGCCGCGCACCTGGCCGGCGCGGTGTCGGCGACAACCGTGAAACCGGTCATCGGCGTGCCAATGAATGCGTCACTGGATGGCCTGGATGCCCTGCTGTCCACGGTGCAGATGCCGGCGGGCATCCCCGTGGCCACGGTCGCTATCGGCAAGGCCGGCGCCAAGAATGCAGCCTATCTGGCGGTGCAGATGTTGTCGTTGAGCGACGCGCAACTCGCACAGGCGCTGCGCGATGAGCGCAACGCGAACGCGCAGGAAATCGACGCCAAGAACGCAGCCCTGCAGGCAACATTGAAAGGCTGACCTTGTTGCCTCCCCCCAGCGGATTGCACTTGCAGGCGGCGGTCCGCGCGCTGCACCACGGTGGCGTGATCGCCTGCCCCACGGAAGCGGTGTGGGGACTCAGTTGTGATCCGGACAACGAAGACGCCGTCATGCGCCTCCTGCAATTAAAGAACCGGCCGGTCGCCAAGGGCCTGATCCTGGTGGCGGCTGACCAGCGACAGATCGACTTTTTACTGTCCGGGTTATCCACCGAGCAGCGCCAAACGCTGTCAGACAGCTGGCCTGGACCGGCTACGTGGCTGATACCGCATCGGGGCAACGTGCCCCGCTGGGTAAGCGGCGCGCACGCCACGGTCGCGGTGCGTGTCAGCAGTCATCCGGCGGTGAGCGCGCTGTGCAGCGCGTGGGGCGGACCGCTGGTTTCCACCTCAGCCAACCCGGCGGGCGCGCGCCCGGCTGTCGAGGCGTACCAGGTGCGGCGGTATTTTGGCGACAGCCTCGACTACCTGTTGCCTGGCCGGGTTGGTGCAGCGCGGCGGCCGACCGCTATCCGCGACCTGTGCAGCGGGCAAATAATCCGTCACTAGTACAGTTAGCCTCGGGGCGTGCGTATAATGCGGCCCGACGAGTACCCTCGAGGACAACTGGACATGCAGATCGAGCAGGTCAAAGCGTATCTTCTGCAGTTACAGGACAGCATTTGCGATGCCCTGGCAGCGGAGGATGGCGAAGCCGCCTTTCTTAACGACGAATGGCAGCGTGTCGAGGGGGGTGGCGGGCGCAGTCGTGTGCTGGCAGATGGGGCCGTCTTTGAGCGTGCTGGTGTCAATTTCTCGCATGTTCGCGGGGCTCAATTGCCAGCTTCAGCCAGCGCCTCCCGTCCGGAACTGGCAGGTCGTAGCTACGAAGCGCTGGGCGTGTCCCTGGTCATTCATCCTCGCAACCCGTACATTCCCACATCGCATGCCAATGTTCGACTGTTCGTGGCGAGCAAGCCGGGCGAGCAGCCGGTCTGGTGGTTCGGCGGCGGCTACGACCTCACCCCGTATTATGCGAACCGCGACGATTGCATCAGCTGGCATCGGGAGGCGGCGGCCGCCTGTGCGCCCTTCGGCGATGATGTCTATCCGCGCTTCAAGGCGTGGTGTGATGAGTATTTCTACCTTAAACATCGCGATGAGCCACGGGGTATTGGCGGCTTGTTTTTTGATGATCTGAACGAATGGGATTTTGACACCAGCTTTGCATTCATGCGGGCAGTGGGCGACTCCTACCTGCGCGCCTACCAGCCTATCGTGCAACGCAACAAGCTCCGACCCTACGGGGAGCGGGAGCGGCAGTTCCAGCTCTATCGGCGCGGTCGCTACGTGGAATTTAATCTGGTGTTCGATCGCGGCACCTTGTTCGGCTTGCAGTCGGGCGGTCGCACTGAGGCCATTCTGATGTCCATGCCGCCGCAGGTGCGATGGGGGTACAACTACTCACCGGAGCCCGGCACGCCAGAGGCAGAGCTCACTGAATTCTACCTGCAGGATCACAACTGGTTGGCTGAAAGCCAACTCGAGAAGCACAGCTCATGACCGATATCGACAGGTACGCTGTTTTCGGCAACCCGATCAAGCAGAGTAAATCGCCGGCTATTCATGCGATGTTTGCCGAACAGTGTTCCCAGGCTATTTTGTACCGCGCGGTAAAGGTGGAACTCGATGGATTCGTGCGCGCAGCGACACATTTTTTTAACGAGGGTGGCTGCGGCTTGAACGTGACGGTGCCGTTTAAACAGGAGGCCTTCGCCTTCGCCCATCAGTTGAGCGCACGGGCAAGCAGAGCCGGTGCCGTTAATATGCTCACGCGCACAGCCGACGGTATTATTCACGGCGAAAATACCGATGGCGTGGGACTGATCAGGGATCTCATCGCCAACCTGGGATGGACAGTTCAGGGCGCCCGCGTGTTGTTGGTAGGCGCCGGCGGTGCTGCTCGCGGCGTGTTGGAGCCGCTGTTGCGAGAGCGCCCGCAGGAACTTCTGATCGTCAACCGCACCGGCGCGCGCGCGACGCAATTGGCAGGTGAGTTTGCCGATCTCGGACCACTGGAGGGCGGCGCTTTCGACCTGATTGCCGCGCGGCAATTTGATCTTGTCATCAACGCCACCAGTGCGGGCTTGTCGGGCGCGGTTCCGGAGCTGCCCGGCACGCTGCTGACGGAGCGCAGTTGTTGCTACGATATGGTTTACGGTGCCGAGCCGACGCCTTTCATGCGCTGGTCAGCCCATCACGCCGCTTGGGCGGTGGCGGACGGGCTCGGTATGCTGGTGGAACAGGCGGCCGAGTCGTTTTATATCTGGCGCAACAGGCGTCCGGTGACCGCCCCGGTGATCAACCAGCTGCGCGCCAGTATGAGCGCAAGCTGAGCGTACGCCTCATGGAGTGGCCGACTCCAGCTCCGCAATATGCTGATCTTTCAGCTTCACGTAGTTGTTGGCGCTGTAGACGAAGTAGGACAGTTCCATGTCGCTCAGCGGCCGAACCTCGCGCGCCGGGCTGCCGGCATAGAGAAAACCGCTGCGCAGGATTTTTCCAGGCGTGACAAGGGCGCCGGCGGCGATTACGACGTCGTCCCCGACCACGGCACCATCCATTACGGTCGACGACATGCCGACCAATACACGGTTCCCCACGCTACAGCCATGCAATATCGCGCCGTGGCCAATCGTGACGTCGCAGCCAATGTCCAGCGGCCATCCGTCCGGGTTGAAGGGCCCGGCATGTGTAATGTGCAGCACGCAGCCGTCCTGCACGCTGGTGCGAGCACCGACCCGGATGCGATGCATGTCACCGCGGATGGCGACCTGTGGCCAGATCGACACGTCATCCTCAAGAATTACCTGGCCCAGCACCACGGCGCTGGGATCGATAAGGACACGCTGGCCGATGCGCGGTGCGTGGCCCTGGAAACTGCGGAGATTCATCGGGTTGTAGTGTTGCATACGTATGAACTCACGTCGGATTGCGCTGCTACAATAGCCAGCACGGAGGACCGAGGCCAGACCCCGGTTGCTGTTTGGAGGAGGAAGTATGCAAGACTCGTCGCGCCGGCGCTTCATCGCCGGTGCTGTATGCCCCCGCTGCGCGCTGATGGACAAGATCGTCGTCGACCTGGACACGGATCAGCGGGTGTGCGTGAGCTGCGGTTTCAGCGAGGCCCGTCCCGGCCTGCCCGGTGAGGATGCGAAACATAAACCGGCTGAGCTCCTCACGCGTGTCAGCCGCGCCGCCGCGCGACGGGTGGAGACTCCGGCGCAGGCCATCACGCTCATTGACTCCCACACGACACGCGACAGCCTTGATGACGAGCCGCAGGGCTAGGAGGCGAGGCGCAAGCTGATTTTCACTGTCGATCCTGTCAGGTCCTTCGAAGAGAACAGCGGCACGGTGGCTTCGTGGATGCCCGGCAGGTCACGCACTTGATCCCACACGTGTTCCCGGTGCAGCAACTGCGTGGCGGTAAACTGCACCAGTTGTTCCAGGCGGGTGGCAAACTCATCGCCCAAAAGATGGTGCACGATAATATTGGCTTCCGTCATGTCCACGGGCAATAGCGGCCGCTGCAAGTGTCGGATATGGTGATCATTGACCTCTTCCAGCAGGCGCAGCGCGAGGAACGCTTCGTCCAGCAGGGCCTCCAGCCCGCCGTCCTGTGGCAGGGCTTCGGGCGGTTGCAGGAAGTAGTCCTCGGCGAGATGCAGGAAAGGCGCGGCATAGTCGAAAAAACCCAGGCGCTTGCTGACTGCGGTTACCAGGGTCAGGCAGCTCGGTACGCTGGTGACGTAGCCGGTTATAAATGCCATCAGTGCTGACACTGGATCCCCCTCGGGCAACACCAGTTTTTCCTGCAACTGCGGCAGGCGCTGTGCAAGGCGTCCGCGCAATTGTTGGGTTTCGCCCTCCATTTGTAGCGCGGCCTGGATGGTAGCTCGGATTTCAAGTGAAACCATGATCGCCCTGATCCCGGGGTGCCTGAGTCTGAACGTGTCGTTACAGGCTAGTACAAATCCGGGGGTTCGCGAGGGTTATGCCGCAGCCCTGGCTGTCGCTGAGCGTGGCGACCTGGGCAGGCGAGCGAGAGTTTGTGGCCGCCGCGTCAACAGTTGCGGCGTCTGTCGCAACTACAAAATTACCGAACAGAAAGCAGCGGCAACGAAGTAGGATTTGCGTGACACATCCGCTATAATCCGTGCGTTTTTTGTGGGTGCGACAATTTGCCGCAGCCAAATAACGTAAATCAATCGGTAAATTCCTGCTGGTAAGTGGGTCAGGGTTGAGGTTGCGACAAAGCAACCTTGACTCTGCGCGGTTGCTGTTTTCTCTGGGCCGATAGGCGCGGGGCTCCAGGTGCGAAGCAATGCCGGTTAGGCAATCAAAGTTCAAATTACAGGGAGACACGGGAAATGGGTTTTGAAGCGAAGCGGCTGTGCAAGCTCGCGCTTGGTCCTGTGCTGTTGCTGATGAGCGTCCTCGCCATGGCAGCCGGCGGTGAGGTTAGCGAGTACAACATGGAGCCCGGCGTCACCGAGCTGGGCCACAGGATTTACGATCTTCACATGGTCATCCTGATCATCTGCGTGGTGATCGGTGTGCTCGTGTTTGGGGTGATGTTTTACTCCATTTATTATCACCGCAAGTCGCGCGGTGCCATACCGGCAACGTTCCATGAAAGCACCAAGGTGGAAATCGCCTGGACCGTGGTGCCCTTCTTTATCCTGTTGGCCATGGCGGTCCCCGCGACCACCACGTTACTGGATGTTTACGACAACGACGCCGCGGAACTGGACGTTGTCGTCACCGGTTATCAGTGGAAATGGAAGTATGAGTACCTGAACGAGAACGGCGAAAACGTCAGTTTTTTCAGCAACCTGCGTACACCCCAGACAGAAATTCAAAACACCGAAGCCAAAGGCGAGCACTACCTGCTTGAGGTGGATGAACCTTTGGTATTGCCGGTCAACACGAAAGTGCGCTTTCTGGTCACCGCCAATGACGTGATCCATTCATGGTGGGTGCCGCAACTGGCCGTCAAGCGCGATGCGATACCAGGCTTTATCAACGAAGTTTCGAGCAAGCCCACTGAAGAAGGTATTTTCCGCGGCCAGTGTGCGGAGTTGTGCGGCAGGAACCATGGCTTTATGCCCATCGTGGTCCATGTCGTGAGCAAGGAAGAGTACGCGACGTGGCTGAGTACGAAGCAGTCCGAAGCGGCTGAGATCAAAGAGTTGATGGCGCAGACCTTTACGCTGGACCAGTTGATGGAACGCGGCAAGGCGGTCTATGACGCGAATTGCCTGGCCTGTCATGGCGCCAACGGCGAGGGCGGCGTCGGCAAGGCAATCGCCGGCAGCCCCGTTGCCACCGGCGACCTTGGGCATCACCTGGATATAGGTATCAACGGCGTGCCCGGAACCGCGATGCAGGCTTTTGGCGGGCAGTTGAACGACGTGGATATGGCGGCGGTCATTACCTACCAGCGCAATGCATTTGGCAACAACATGGGCGATATCGTGCAGCCCATTGATGTCTACAACCACAAAAAGGCTAATTGGAGGAGTTAACGATGGTCGATCATCATCACGGCGATCACCACCACGGTCCGGCCAAGGGCCTCGGCCGGTGGTTGTTTACAACGAACCATAAAGACATCGGGACGATGTACCTGTGGTTCTCGTTTTGCATGTTCATTTTGGGTGGCACCTTTGCCATGATCATTCGTGCCGAGCTGTTCCAGCCAGGCATGCAGCTGGTGGAGCCCGAGTTTTTTAACCAGATGACCACGCTGCACGGCCTCGTCATGGTGTTTGGGGCGATCATGCCCTCCTTCGTCGGCCTGGCTAACTGGCTGATTCCGATGATGATCGGGGCGCCGGACATGGCGTTGCCGCGCATGAACAACTGGAGCTTCTGGATACTGCCCCCGACGTTCCTGTTGCTGGCCTCAACCCTGTTCATGGAAGGTGGCGCGCCGCAGGCGGGCTGGACGTTCTACGCCCCGCTGTCGACGACGTATGCCGGCCCTTCCGTGACGTATTTCATTTTCTGTATCCACGTGCTGGGCCTGTCCTCGATCATGGGGTCGATCAATATTATCGCCACGGTAATGAACATGCGGGCACCGGGCATGACCTACATGAAGATGCCGCTGTTCGTCTGGACCTGGTTGATCACCGCATTCCTGCTGGTGGCGGTAATGCCGGTGCTGGCGGGCGCGGTAACGATGATGCTGATGGACGTGCATTTTGGCACCAGCTTCTTCTCCGCTGCCGGCGGCGGCGACCCGGTATTGTTCCAGCATGTGTTCTGGTTCTTCGGTCATCCCGAGGTATACATCATCATCCTGCCGGCTTTCGGCGTGGTGTCGCAGATCATTCCCGCGTTTTCCCGCAAGCCGCTGTTCGGTTACGACTCCATGGTGTACGCCACGGCGTCCATCGCGTTCCTGTCGTTTATCGTGTGGGCGCACCACATGTACACCGTGGGCATGCCCGTTGCCGGCGAACTGTTCTTTATGTATGCCACCATGCTTATCGCGGTCCCAACCGGGGTGAAAGTGTTCAACTGGGTCTCCACCATGTGGCGCGGTTCACTGTCGTTCGAGACGCCCATGCTGTTCTCGATCGGCTTCCTGGTGCTGTTCACCATCGGCGGCTTTACCGGCCTGATGTTGTCGATCGCGCCTTCTGACTTCCAGTACCACGACTCCTACTTTGTCGTTGCTCACTTCCACTATGTGATGGTGGCGGGTGCGGTATTCAGCATGACGGCGGCCGTGTACTACTGGCTGCCCAAGTGGTGCGGCCGTATGTACAACGAAACCATGGGCAAAACGCATTTCTGGATCTCCTTCATTGGCTTTAACCTGGCTTTCTTCCCACAGCACTTCGTGGGATTGGCAGGCATGCCGCGCCGGATTCCGGATTACGCGCTGCAGTTTGCGGACTTCAATATGCTGTCCAGTATCGGCGCATTCATTTACGGCGCGTCGCAAATACTGTGGTTGTATAACGTGATAGCGACCATCGTAGCCGGCAAACCGGTGCACGATGCGAAAGTCTGGGATGGTGCGGAAGGCCTGGAGTGGACGGTGCCGACGCCGGCGCCCTACCATACTTTCGAGACGCCACCGAAGATCGATCCGGCACACGCGCACTCATAAGTCGGTTTGGTGACACATGCTTCGATTGAGCGCTAATCCCACCATCAATACCGTGATCAAGCTGGTTGCGGTAGCGGTGACGATGTTCGCGTTTGTGTTTGTCGTGATGGTGCCGCTTTACAATGTGTTGTGTGACGCGCTGGGCATCAATGGCAAGCCAGCCGCGCAGGCGTACACTGCGGCTCCAGCCCAGGTCGACGAGAGCCGTACGGTGACGATTCAGTTCATCGCCAGCAACAACGAAGGCATGCCATGGGAATTCGCGCCGAGCACGACCATGATGAAGGTGCATCCCGGCGCGGTGAACGGCACGGTGTTTCATGCGCGCAATCCGCTGCCGGTAGCGATGGTGGCCCAGGCCATACCCAGCATTTCGCCCGCGAGGGCGGCGCAGTATTTTCACAAGACAGAGTGTTTCTGCTTTAACCAGCAGCCACTGGAAGGGGAAACGTCGGCGGAATTGCCGCTGCAGTTTATCGTCGATCAGGATCTGCCGCGCGACATCGGCACCATTACCCTGTCGTACACAATGTTTGATGTAACAGATATGGTGGGCGCAGCAGTCGTCGCTCGCTAAAGCGCGGGATCCGGGAAAATATCGCTGGCATGAACAGCGCGCAGCTGAAAAAGTCCTACGTGCTGGGCATGTTCTGGTTCATCTTTTCCGAGGTGATGTTCTTCTTTGCGTTCTTTGGTGCGTTGTTTTACGTGCGCAATCTGGTGGGGCCGTGGCTAGCCGGTGAAGGAGAAGGCGGTCGCATGAACCACCTGCTGTGGCCCGGTTTTGAATTCTCCTGGCCGATGATGCAGACGCCCCAGGAAGCGGTGGGCGGAGCGGCAGCGCAAGCTATCGCCAACAACGGGGCTTTCACCAGCCCCCACACCAGTATGTCTTTCGCGGACGCCCACGTTTGGTGGCACTGGCTCCCGATGTGGAACACATTGGTGCTGCTGACTTCCAGTTTGACTTGCCACTTCGCGCACAGCGGTATTCTCGCTGGCAACAGAAAGAAATTTAACCTGTGGCTGACGGTTACGGTCCTGTTGGGCATGATCTTCCTGGGCTTGCAGGCCATGGAATACCATGAAGCCTACGCTGAATTCGGCCTAACGCTGAATGCTGGTATCTATGGCTCCACGTTCTTCATGCTGACCGGCTTCCACGGCTTCCATGTGTTCATGGGCATGACCATGCTGTTGATCCAGTTGTTGCGCTCCGTGATTGGCAAGCAGTTCACCGCTACCGACCACTTCGGCTTTGAGGCATCGAGCTGGTACTGGCACTTTGTGGACGTGGTGTGGGTATTCCTGTTCCTGTTCGTCTACATACTGTAGGGGCGCCCGGCTAGGGGCGTACCGGCTGCGGGCGCCCGGCTAGGGGCTTGCAGTCGGTTCATCCTGGGTTGCCTGTGGCGCGGGCCCGGGATCCCAGGGATTCATGTGCCCCAGTTGTCCGGTTGCCACGCCATAAAAGATCAGCGCCATCAGCACTGCGGCGATACTGAGCCTGACACCCAGGGAGTGAAATGTGCGCCGTTGCTTTGCGTCACCCTGGTCCAGCATCAGATAGTAGAACCCGCTTCCCAGGCTGGCGACCAACGCCAGCATCAATACGATAATTGCAGCTTTTAACAATGGGTATCTCCTTCTATAGTGCGGTGCAGTATAAACCAGTCGCAAGACATTGCGCTGGGGCGGGATGATGAGTACGTCAAAACCCGAATTTCAGTTTGAGTTTGAGTGGCGCATTACGGTGTTTGCCGCGCTGCTGGTGCCGCTGATGGTCGGTCTGGGATTCTGGCAATTACACCGGGCCGACGAAAAGACGGCATTGGCAGCAGCCTTTGAGACACGACAACAGCAGCCTCCCGCCACGCTGTCCATGTTGTGGGACCAGCCTGCGGAATTGTTAGCGTATGCACCGGTGCGAATCAGTGGCCACTTTGTACCGGGCGCGTATTTTCTGTTGGATAACCAGACTCGTGATGGCCAGGTAGGGTATGAGGTGCTGAGTGTCATGCAACTGGCCGACGCCGGTGGCAGCGTGCTGGTTAATCGCGGCTGGTTGGCCGGCGCCGCGAACAGGCAATCGCTGCCGCAGGTGCCGACAGTCGACGGACAGGTGGACATCACCGGGCACGTATATGTCGCGCCGGGGGCGCCTTTCCTGCTGGCGGAACAGCAATTCGACAACGACTGGCCAAAACGCGTACAAGCCATCGAAATGGCTAAATTCACGCCGCTGATTGCTGAGCAGGTGGCAGGCCGGGTCTTTCCATATCCGGTGCGCATTAATGCCGGCGAACGCGGTGCGTTGGCAGTGAACTGGCAGATCATGAACGCGACGCCGCAGAAGCACCAGGCGTACGCGGTACAGTGGTTTGCAATGGCGGCGACACTTTTTGTGATTTACCTGTTGCGCAGCAGCAACGCATGGGAATTCTTGACGGGTTCAGGGAGAGCGGAAAAGTAAATGAAAGATTCCAGCCCTGCGCGCAGCAACCGCATGATCCTGCTACTGATCGGCGGGATTCCGGTCACGATGATCCTGACGGCCACGTGGCTGTGGTTTTTCGTGGTGCGCGGTGACCTGGACCTGGTGGGTGTGCTTGGCACCGCCAACCGGGGCATGCTCGTACAACCGCCGCGTCAATTGAATGAGCTCACCCTGCGCGATGAAACGGGCGCAGTGGTGGCCTTTTCCGACCTTGAGCCGCGTTGGGCGATGGTGATTCCCGCTGCGGGTGGACACTGTGGCGAATCCTGTGAGAAGACGCTCTATGTGACGCGGCAGATTCATGTGGCAATGGGCAAAGAGTTCAATCGACTGCGGCGCCTGTATATCAGCGACCACTCCGCGCAGGATACGCAGCTCGCGGTGAGCGCTCTCAGCGATGGCCACCCTGCACCGGCTGCCAATGCGTTTGCCAAATACCTGGCAACCGAGCACCGGGACTTGCAGGGCCTGACATTGTCCGCCCTGGATTACACGAAGCTTTTTCCGGAGTACGGTACCGACTCCAGCGTCTGGTACCTGGTAGACCCAGCGGGCTGGATTATGATGTCCTACAACGATCAGGTGCCGTATAAAGATGTCATCGCAGACCTCAAGTTCCTGCTCAAGAATTACGGTGGCTAAAGGCGCATGACAAATCAACAGCATACCGGCGTGGTGAGTTGGCGCGACTACAAGGAGTTGACCAAACCCAACGTTGTCCTGCTGATGATTCTCACATCGGCAATAGGCATGTTCATGGCGGTGCCGGGTATGGTGCCGCTGGAAATTCTCGTGCTGGGCAACCTGGGCATAGCACTGTGTGCAGGCTCTGCCGCCGCGGTTAACCATCTGGTTGACCAGCATGTGGACGAGAAAATGGCGCGCACGCACAACCGTCCTATCGCACAGGGGCGGGTGAGCAACACGCAGGCCGCGCTGTTCGCCACCGTGCTCGGCGGCCTCGGCATGACCATCCTGTTTGTCTGGATCAACGCGCTCACCGCGTGGCTGACGCTCGCATCGCTGGTGGGTTATGCGTTCGTCTATACGATGTTCCTGAAGCGCGCCACACCGCAAAATATTGTCATTGGCGGCCTGGCCGGGGCGGCGCCGCCGCTGCTCGGCTGGACGGCGGTCACCGGTGAAATCCACGGTCACGCCCTGTTGTTGGTGCTGATTATTTTCGCCTGGACGCCACCGCACTTTTGGGCGTTGGCAATACACCGGCGCGAGGAATACGCGCTGGTTGCGATACCGATGCTGCCGGTCACGCACGGCGTGGCGTTCACCAAGCTCCATATCCTGCTGTACACCATCCTGATGTTCCTGATCACCCTGCTGCCCTTTGCGACGCACATGAGTGGGCCGCTGTACCTGCTCGGTGCGGTGGTGCTGGGTGGCGGCTTCCTGTACTGGGCGATCGAACTGATGCGCGGCAAGAATCCGAATGCGCCGATGGAGACATTCAAGTATTCCATCATTTACCTGATGGCACTGTTTGTGGTCATGCTGGTCGATCATTACGTCTTTCCGGTGAGAACGCTATGAGCCAGTCCCGTAATATCAAGCTGACGGTTGTCGGCCTGCTGGTCGTGATCGCGGTGATCGTTGGCGGATTCGTGTACCGGGTCTCGCTGCCCCGCGTGATGACCGCATCGGAGATGAAGATCAACGATCTCTACCTGCTCGATACGCCGCGCGATATCGGGGAGTTTTCTCTGCTCGACCACCATGGCGAGGTATTTGATCGGGAGCGGCTCAAGGGGCGCTGGACGCTGGTGTTTTTTGGCTTCACGTACTGCCCGGATATCTGCCCCACCACCATGGCCTTCCTCAATCAGTTCATGGCCAGCCTGGATGGGACCGAGGCACAGGACACGCAGGTGGTGATGGTGTCCGTGGATCCCGCTCGGGATACCGTGCAACAACTGGCCAGTTATGTGCCCTTCTTCAATCCCGAATTTATCGGCGTGACCGGCGATTTCCTCGATATCCACCGCTTGGCGACGGCGCTTAATACACCCTTCCGTAAAGTAACGGGCGCAGGGGACGACTATCTGGTGGATCATAGTGCCAATGTGGTGCTGATAAATCCGCGCGGGGATTACCACGGCTTTTTCAAAGCACCGCTGGACCTGGCGAAAATGAAAGTGACTTATCGCTCTGCCAGATATCTTTGGGAGCAGTAGGGTTTTAGAGCCCTTTACCAAGGGCGGGCGCTTACTAACATAATACGAATTGGCCGGCTGCATGCACAGACGGCACATTACACAGAGAGTTCTATTATGGCTTCAGAACTGCCGCCGTTAGTGCTGGTCGATGGCTCCTCCTACATTTACCGGGCATATCACGCCCTTCCGATGTTGACGACTTCCAATGGACTCAACACTGGAGCGGTGCGCGGTGTGACCAGCATGCTGCGGCGCCTGGTGGTGGATTACCCGGACAGCCCCGTGGCGGTGGTGTTCGATGCCAAGGGCAAAACCTTCCGCGACGAGATCTTTGCGCAGTACAAAGCGCATCGCCCGCCGATGCCGGATGAGCTGCGGGAACAGATTGAACCGATTCACGCCATCGTCAAGGCCATGGGGTTGCCGTTTATTTGCGAGCCCGGCGTGGAAGCGGATGATGTGATCGGCACCCTGGCGCGCCAGGCCAGCGAACAGGGCAGGCAGGTCGTGATTTCCACCGGTGACAAGGACATGGCGCAGCTGGTCGATGCGCACATCACGCTGGTCAATACCATGACCGACACGGTGCTGGATGAGGCGGGTGTGGCGGAAAAGTTTGGCGTGCCGCCCGCGCTGATCATCGATTTCCTGGCGCTGATGGGCGACAAGGTCGATAACATCCCCGGAGTACCCGGCGTGGGCGAGAAGACCGCGTTGGGGCTCATTCAGGGTCTGGGTGGTCTCGATACCATCTATGCCAACCTGGACAAGGTGGCGACGCTACCCTTCCGTGGCGCCAAAACCATGGCGGCGAAGCTGGAACAGGAAAAGGACAACGCCTACCTGTCGTATCTGCTGGCGACCATCAAGACCGATGTGCCGCTGCACGTGCGTCCGGAACAGCTGGAAAACGCGCCATTTGATCGCGAAGCGCTGGTGGATTGGTTTACGCGCCTGGAATTCCGCTCCTGGCTGGAGGAACTGCTGGACAACGCCAGCGCGCCGGTCGAGCAGGCAGAAAAGTCGACGCTGCAGTTTGACATCGTCACCGAACAGGCGGCTTTCGACCGCTGGCTGGCGATACTCAAGGCCGCGCCTTTGTTCGCGTTCGACACGGAAACCACCAGCCTCAACTACATGGACGCGCGCATTGTCGGCGTATCTTTCGCGGTGGAAGCGGGTGTGGCGGCCTATGTGCCCGTTGCGCATGACTATATGGGTGCACCCGATCAGCTGTCGCGCGAATCTGTATTGGCAGCGCTCAAACCCCTGCTGGAAGATGAGAGCCGGGCCAAGGTGGGCCAGAACCTCAAGTATGACGCCAGCGTGCTGGCCAACCACGGCATTACCCTGCGCGGCATCCGCTTTGACACGATGCTGGAATCTTACGTGCTGGACTCCACGGCGACACGCCACGACATGGACAGCCTCGCGCTGAAATACCTCGGCCAGAGGACCATCCATTTTGAGGATGTCGCGGGCAAGGGCGCCAAGCAATTGACCTTTAACCAGATCAAGGTAGAAGACGCGGGCCCTTACGCCGCCGAGGATGCGGATGTCACGCTGCGCCTGCACCAGACGCTGTGGCCCAGGCTGGAGCAACACGATGGCCTGCGCTCAGTCCTGACCACGATTGAGGTGCCACTGGTGCCGGTACTGTCGCGCATTGAGCGCCGCGGCGTGCTGATCAGCCGGGAACTGTTGGTGCAGCAGAGCAGCGAGCTGGGAAAGCGCTTGCTGGAGCTCGAGGGCGAGGCGCATGAACTGGCCGGCCAACCGTTCAACCTGAGTTCGCCCAAACAGCTGGGGGACATCCTGTTCGACAAACTCCAATTGCCGGTGATCAAGAAAACGCCCAAAGGCGCGCCCTCGACCGCCGAGGACGTGCTCGCGGAACTGGCGCTGGACTATCCCCTGCCCCAGCGCCTGCTGGAATACCGCAGCCTGAGCAAGCTCAAATCCACTTACACCGACAAATTGCCGGAGATGATCAACCGAGCCACTGGCCGGGTGCACACCTCCTACCACCAGGCGGTGGCCGCCACCGGCAGGTTGTCGTCCAACGATCCCAACTTGCAGAACATCCCGATCCGCACGCAGGAGGGCAGGCGCATTCGCCAGGCTTTTATTGCGCCAGCGGGCTACAAAATCCTCGCGGCCGACTACTCGCAGATCGAGCTGCGCATCATGGCGCATTTGTCGGCGGATGCCGGTTTGCTCAAGGCGTTCACCGAGGGCCGGGACGTGCACACCGCCACGGCTGCCGAAGTGTTTGAGGTGCCACTGGAAAGCGTTTCTGGCGAGCAGCGCCGCAAGGCAAAAGCGATCAACTTCGGCCTGATTTATGGCATGTCCGCGTTTGGCCTGGCGAAGCAGTTGCACCTGGGCCGGCAGGAAGCGCAGCAGTACATCGACCGCTACTTTGAGCGCTATCCGGGCGTCGCCGACTACATGGATCGCACCCGTGCCGTGGCCAGGGAGCAGGGCTATGTGGAAACCCTGTTCGGGCGCCGCCTGTACCTGCCGGACATCAATGCGCGCAACAAGATGCACGCGCAGGCCGCGGAGCGCACCGCAATCAATGCGCCGATGCAGGGCACCGCAGCGGACATCATCAAGCGCGCCATGCTGGCAGTGGATGATTGGCTGCAACAGGGCAAGACGGATGCGCATATGATCATGCAGGTGCACGATGAACTGGTATTTGAAGTGCGCGAAGGGGACGTAGAGCCGGTGCGCGAGCATATCTGCCGCTTGATGTCAGAGGCTGCCGAATTGTCGGTGCCGCTGCTGGTTGAGGCGGGGGTTGGGGATAATTGGGATGAGGCGCATTAGGTTGTCTCTACTGGAATCGCCGTCCCGTGCAGGCTGGCCGGTCCCTTCCGGGCACGGGCATAGCCTTGCGGCGTTTTGCGGGCGGCTGCGGAACTCAACCAAAATTGCTGCGCAATTTTTGACTCGAACACGCTCAGGCGCGTTCTCGCCCTTCGGGCGACCTAACGGTCGTCTAAAATGCGGTCGCATTTTTGGGATTCGAACAGTCCTCGCCGAAAGATTCCCGCAAAACGCCGCAAGGCTAAGCATGCCCTAAACGCCCGGAAGGGACCGGCCAGCCTGCACGGGACTCCATCGAAGAAGTTTCAACGCGCCAGTGAACTTTTCTCCAACAGTCCAGTCAGAAAACCTGTAGCGCAAGCTACGTCCCTAAGTGGCTCATTTACCTGAGCCAAAGCGAGCAAGCCTCTTTCCCCAAGGGGCCCAAGTTTCCCCGGTCGTCTCCGTACAGAGGCGATCGGGGTTTGTTTTTCTGCGGGATAGCGGTGAAGCGTTGGAAAGCTCGCCGGCTAGTCCGTCTCCTCGATAAAGGATGCATCCGTCAGCCAACCGTCCAGCACAGCGATCAATTCTTTGTGGCCGTCGTGTTTCAGGGCAGAAAAGAGCTGCACGCTGACTCGATCACTGTTGGCCTTCAGCGCGGCGCGAACTTCCAGCAATGCAGTGCCAGCCGCGCCCCGCTTCAACTTATCGGCCTTGGTGAGCAGGATGTGCACCGGCATGGCGGCCTGCAGCGCCCAGCCCAGCATCTGCTGGTCGAAGGGCTGCAAGGGGTGGCGAACGTCCATCAACAGGATCAACCCGCGCAGGCACTGGCGATTTTGCAGGTATTTTTCCAACTGCAAAGTCCACTCCCGCTTCACGGCAAGCGGTACTTTGGCAAAACCGTAGCCTGGCAAATCTACCAGTCGCTGCTCTTCCGACAGGGCAAAAAAATTGATGAGCTGGGTTCTTCCCGGTGTCTTTGAGGTTTTCGCGAGCTTGCTGTTATTCGTTAAGCTGTTGATCGCGCTTGATTTTCCAGCATTGGAGCGACCGGCGAACGCGACCTCCCATCCGCTGTCAGGCGGGCATTGCGACAACTTGGCTGCACTGGTCAGGAACTGCGCGTAGCGATAATTGGGAGCAGCGGGTGCGACGGTAGGAGCGGGAGGGGTCATTGCGAGCGATTGCCTTTTTTGGTCCGGGTATCTCGTATATAATGCCACAGCTTTTTTGTCTGTAATCAAATGCTTGTGTACTCGTTGTTTTCCTGGATCGACAGAGGGTCTCTCATGAAAAAACTTTTCGCTGCCATGTTGATGAGCTTCGCCGTCGGTGCGATCGCTGACGGTGCGCCGCCGCAGTACCAGACGTCCTGCTTTGCCTGCCATTCAACCGGCGCCGCTGGAGCCCCGAAGGCTCACGATGTAGCCGCATGGGAACCGCGTCTAGCCAAAGGGATGCCCGCATTGGTGGCATCCGTAAGAAAGGGCATCAATGCGATGCCACCCACTGGCATGTGCGCCACCTGCACCGACGCAGACTACACAGCGCTCATAGAGTTTATGGCCGCGCCCGCACCGGCGAACTGAGCGCACTCTCACACACGTTAGATCTGGAAATCACATGAAAAAACTAGCAATTTTGTTCAGCCTCACGCTGGGCTGGACATCCATTGGATTTGCCGCCACCGCCAATCCCGTTGGTGACGCCGCTGCGGGAAAGGGCAAAAGCGTCGCCTGTGGGGCATGCCACGGCGCGGACGGCAATAGCGCCGCACCTTTTCCCAAGCTGGCGGCCCAGGGCGAGAAGTATCTGCTCAAGCAGCTGCGGGATATACGCGACGGTATTCGCGCAGTGCCGACGATGGCTGGTCAGTTGGATAACATGACTGAGCAGGATCTTGCGGATATCTCTGCGTATTTTGCCTCACAAGTGCGCTCAGGCGGCCAGACGAACCCCGAACTACTTGCCCTTGGCGAAAAAATTTACCGCGCCGGCGTTCCCGACCGCAAAGTAGCCGCGTGCATTGCGTGCCATTCACCGACCGGTAAAGGCAATGCTCCGGCCGGCTTCCCGTCGCTGGCGGGCCAGCATCCGCTGTACATCGCAGACCAGTTGCGCGCCTATCGCAAGGGCTACGAGGATCCGGCGGGCCGCACCAATGATGGCGATGCAATGATCATGCGAACCACGGCGTTTGGCCTCAGCGACAGGGAAATTGAGGCCGTGTCCAGCTATGTCGCAGGACTGAAGTAGCCGTTAACAGTCAGAAAGGCGGCCTGTATGCCGCCTTTTTTTGCAAGAACCAATGGCTTCTTCTGCTGTCCCACCAAACAGCGATTTTTTGTGGAGAGAAACATGCTCAAGCAAGTATTACTGGCGGCATCCTTATTGGTGATTGGGCTCGCCTGCTCAGCGGCGGAAGACGCTGCGAAAACCTATGTGGCTGGCACCGACTACGATGTCATATCGCCACCGGTGCGCACCGGCGATCCCAATAAAATCGAGGTGGCGGAATTTTTCTGGTATGGCTGCAGCCACTGCTACAGTTTCGAGCCGATTCTGCAGGCGTGGGAAAAAACCCTGCCGGATGACGTGAGCTTTCGCGGCATTCCGGCGATCTGGCGCCCGAACATGGAGCTGCATGCCAAGGCGTATTACACCGCTGAAGCATTGGGAGTGCTCGATACTCTGAGCCCGGTGATCTTTCAGGCGATGAACGTCGATCGTAAGCAGCTCGCCTCGCAGGCGGAAATAGCCGCGCTGTTCACCGCCAACGGCGTGTCCGAAGCTGACTTCAACAAAGCGTTTAATTCCTTCGGCGTGAAAAGCCAGGTGAGCCAGGCTACCGCCACGGCCAAGGCTGCCGGGCTCAAGGGCACACCGGCCCTGATGGTCAACGGCAAATACTATGTCAGCGGGGGCAAGGGAGGAACGCAGGCGGATATGTTGAAGGTCGTTGATTTCCTGATCGAGAAAGAGCGCGCCGCCAAGGTCAAATGATTGCACGAGCGTGAATAGCGCTCGTTAACGCGTTCTTCCACCGATTAAGCTGACGCGATACTGACGTGAGGTCATCGAAACGCTAGCTCACATGCCGCTGGTGTACTTCTGCACAGATGCTTTGCCACTGGCGCGAATGTGCCGGAATGCCAACGCATACTCGCGCAACATTTCCAGGCAGTAAGTCAGCCTATCCTCGAAATACTCCTGCGCACTGGGCTTGTTCTGCGCCGGGTCGTCGTTGAACACCGTATCCACGTAGCGGATGATGAGGTGCTCCGGCAGGTAACAGATGCGACTGTTCTTGTAACTGCTCATGCGCAGCTCCGCGACCGGGAAGGAGCCGCCATCGGCGACCGATACGGTGACAATCAGTGCCGGTTTGTGGGCGAGTTCGCCGCCCGCCGTCCACATCAGGAAAAAGTTCTTCAAGCCGGCGGGGGCCATGCCGTGCCATTCGGGCGATACGATGACAAACGCATCGCAGGATTTCAGCTCGTCGCTCAGCGGGGTCAGGATTTCCCGCCACTGCTCGTTCCCCTCCCAGATGCCCTCATCCCACAGCGGCAGCGGATTGCCAGCCAGGTCGTACAGCCAGGTTTCATCGCACAGGCCTTGCTGTTTCAATGCACTTTCAATATAGCGCGCCACCTTGCCACTCTGTGACGGTGGGCGGTGGCTGCCACTGACGATGCCGATTTTCATGCGTGATCCTTAAATGCAGGGTAAGGGCTATATGACCAGCCACTCGGGAATTGGCAGGCCTTTGTTCCCGAGGAATACCGGGTTGAACAATTTGCTCTGGTAGCGGTTGCCGTAATCGCACAGGATGGTGACGATGGTGTGGCCCGGCCCGAGGTGTTGTGCGAGTCGCACGGCGCCGGCGATGTTGATGCCCGATGTTCCACCGAGGCAGAGGCCCTCGTGCTGGAGCAGGTCGAAGATATACGGCAAGGCTTCGTCGTCATTGATCATGAATGCAACATCGACATTCGCCTGCGCCACGTTGGCGGTAACATGGTTAATACCCACGCCTTCGATAATGGAACTCCCTTCGCTGATTTTCAGCTCTCCGCTGCGGAAGTATTCGTAGAGGGATGCACCGGCCGGATCCGCCAGGCCTATCGTCACATTGGGATTGTGCTCCTTGAGCGCAGTCGATATGCCGGCGAGTGTGCCGCCGGTGCCCACGGCACAAATGAAGCCGTCCACCTTGCCGTCGGTCTGCTCCCAGATTTCTTCACCGGTGGTGCGCCGGTGGATATCCATGTTGGCAAGGTTGTCGAACTGGCGTGCCCATATGGCGCCATTGGGTTCGCGTTGGGCAAATTTTTCTGCCATGCGTTGTGCAGTGTGAACGTAATGGTTGGGATCACTGTAGGAGGTGGCGCCCACCAGGTGCAGGTCCGCGCCCAGCAACTCCAGCGTGTCGATTTTTTCCTTGCTCTGGGTGACGGGCATGACCACGGTGCACTTGTAGCCCATCGCATTGGCGAGCAGGGTCAGGCCAATACCGGTGTTACCCGCTGTGCCTTCGACGATGCGGCCGCCCGGTCGCAGCTCACCGGAGGCTTGCGCCGCGCGAATAATCCCCAGCGCAGTGCGGTCTTTCACTGAGCCGCCCGGATTGAGGAACTCCGCTTTGCCGAGGATCGTGCACCCGGTTCTCTCCGATACCTGTTTCAGGTGCAGCACGGGGGTGTTGCCGATCAGCTGGGTAACATCAGAGGCGGTGCGCACGGTGTTTTCTCCGGAAAAAAGCCTGCAGAGTATGCCACAGCGCAGACGCCGGGTCAGGGCTTTGTCGACGGAGTCGTCGGTGGAGTTGACTGTGGATTTGTCGCGTGAGGAGTTGCACTGCCGAGCCGGTACAACGGCACGCTGAGGAGCAGTGCGAGGAACGTGATAAAGACAATGAAATTGAGCATGGGTGCAGGTGTGTCCACCAGATACCGGCCGACCACCGCGGTGACGGCAGCGGACATCGCCATCTGGATGAAACCCATTAAGGCTGAAGCCGTGCCGGCAATATGCGGGAATGGGCGCAGCGACACCGCCATCGCGTTGGGCAGTACCAGCCCCATGCCTGTGGAGTAAAACATCATCGGCAGCATCAGCGCAGAGACACTGCGCGGAAACAGGTGCGCCATCACCCACATGGTGGCAGTTGCGAGCGCCGTCAGCGCGGCGCCAACCAGCACCGTTCTTTCGGAGTCATAACTGCGGCTCAGTCTCGCGCTGAGCGCGCTGCCCGCCATGTAGCCGGCCACCGAGGTCAGGAAGATAAAACCGAAATATTGCACCGGCACACCCAGCATATCGATATAGACAAAACTGGAGGAAGACAAATACGCCATCAGGCCGGCGTAAACAAAACCGCTGACGAACGCGGCGATGATGAACACGGGAGAGCGCAGCAATTCGCGATAATTACGTGCTATCGACAACGGGTGCAGGCTCTGCCGCGCTGGCAGGGATTCGGCGAGGTACAGGTGAATGAGAACGACCATCGCAGCGCCGTACACCGCCAAAAACACAAATATACTGGGCCAGGGCAGCCACAGCATCAGGATGCTCCCCATGGTGGGAGCAACCGCCGGCGCCAGCGCCATCAGCATCGCAATCAGCGACAGCGCCCGGGCGGCGCGCGTGGGCCCGAACACGTCGCGCGCCACCGCGCGCGCAACGGTGGGGCCCACACAGGCGCCTATGCCCTGTATGAAGCGGAACATGAGCAGTTGATCGATGGTAGTGGAGAAACTGCAGCCCAGGCAGGCCAGCACAAACAACACGGTGCCGCCGATGAGGACCGGCTTGCGGCCAAAGCGGTCCGCCAGCGGCCCGCAGGCCAGGTGGAACAGCGCGAAGCCCGTGAGGTAGAAGCTCAGCGTCAGGTGCATATGCCGGATGTCGGTGCCCAGCGCCGCCATCATCGTCGGCATCGCTGGCAGGTAGACATCCACGCTCAATGGGCCAAGCGCGACCAGCGCCGCCAGCAATGCCAGCAGCCAGCGGGAGTCAGGATGCAATTGTCGGTGGGTCATGGGGCGGCGATGCTAATTCAAGCGTCTGCCTAAAGCAAAGTTACTTGCACGGCGGCGTTCGCAACCTGAAAAGTTTGTGACCCGCGGCATTGCAGGATTCCTTCGGGTTACGCCTTTTTGAAGTAGAGAGTTACGCCTACCACCCCGTGGTCGGAGAACTCCACATAACAGTTGCTTGCTCCGTGGGACCAGAGTTTCTTCATAACGAGATTCAGGTCGTATTCGTTCATCTGCATGCGCGGCGTGTTCAGCGGCTTCCCTTGAACGAAATTGCGCAATTGTTTGTTGAACGGAACATTGCGGATAATTTTCCAGTACCAAAAATTCCTGCTGCTGAACGTAATATGCAACACGCCAATGCCACCGCTGCGAAGACTTGCCAGCAGTCTATCGAGTATGGCGTACCCTTTGGCTTCGGGTATGTGCTGGAACACGATGTAGGAATGCACGAAGCAAAATGTGTTCTCACCCAGTTCGCGACAGTCGCTGCTTTCTATAAAGGACAGGTTGTCCATGGCCTTTATAGCCGCCTGCGACTTCGCCTCCGCCAGCATTGAAGGCGACACATCCACGCCGGTTGCATGCTCGCATCGCTCGGCGATCGGGAACAGCAGCCGCCCGACGCCGCACCCGAAGTCGAGCGCACGCCTTGGCTGAAATTCGGGATCAATGTGTTGCCGGATATTCTTGAATACCGTTTCAATATCGTTCTGGCCGGACTGCCAAAAAACCAGCCGGGCTTCGTCAGTCAGGTTTTCCTTGAGAAACCTGGCATTCGAGAGAACCACCGAAATACGGATTTTCGGCGCCGTAGGTTTCCCATTCCCGGTCTGAATTTTCAAACATCCTTGTTGCCCATCGAATTATTGTGCTTCATCGCCACGGTCACGCCTGGGTGCTCCAGTTTAACCAAAGCGCTTACCATTTCCAGTTCCTTTGCGTTTCAGGCACAGTAGCCGTCAGTCAGAACGTTATTACCGAGATACAGGGGAGTCTATGAACATCACAGCTACGATTGGCGCGCTGTTGCTTGGCCTGGCGATTGCCGCGCAAGCGCATGCCGATACCTCGCCGACTGCCACGCTGGATGCATTCTATGCGGCGAGCGCAGGCTCAAATCAATCAGCATTCATCGCACAGCTTACGGAGGATGCGGTGTTGCTCGGGGTGGACGGAGGTGAGCGCCTGCAAGGGGAAGCGCTGCGCGACTATGTCAGCAAGAGCTTTGGTAGCGAAAGCGCCACCGCCACCAACGGCAATTCCTGGGGCTATCACAGCAGTGACAGGCACATTCGATTATCCGCCGATGGCACTGTGGCCTGGTTTGACGAGTCGTTGCAGCACGAGCAACTGGGTGCTGGCCGCGCCTCAGGTGTGTTGGTTGCAAACGGCGGCAACTGGAAGATTGCACAGTACAACCGCACCGTACCACTGCCAGGTGTTGCGGTGGCATCGCCTGCGGGTGCGGCCGCACCCGCAGCCGCAGCCGCAGCTGCAGTACCAGCGGCGGGCCCGAAGAAGTCGGGATGTATGCAATTGCGTCACAAGACAAACTCAAAAGGCGGCTGTTGAGTGGTGGTGTGTGGTGCGAACCTCAGCCAGACCTGTTCACGCTATTTCTCAAAGTTCATCACCACCTTCCACCACAGTTTGGGGAACAGTGCGCGCCACAGGTACAGCAATCGGGCTTCCTTGGGGTAGATGATGTCCTTGTCCTTGCGCACACCTTTCTCGATGGCATCGATCATCTGCTCGGGATCGCCCAGGCGACCGCTCTTCTTCGCCTCGATGATGCTGCCGGGTGTGTCGGTGGCAATGGTCTGGTCGATCAGGGGCGTGTTGACCGCCGGCGGGCAAACCAGGTGAACACGAACGCCTGAACCGCGGATTTCGTTCTGCAGCACTTCGATGTAGGCGTTAACCGCAGCCTTGGTCGCGCAGTAGGCGCCCATCTTCGGCACCAGCGCGATGCCCGCGATGGAGCCGAACGCGATGATGCGGCCCCTGCCGCGCGCCATCATCGCGGGCAGTACGGCCCGGACAATGTAGGTGGTGCCGAAGTAGTTGATGCGGAACAGTCTTTCCATGTCCGCGTGGCTGTGGTCGATCAGCTTGTGGCTAGGCATCAGCGCCGCAGCGTGCACCAGCAATTCGATGGGACCCAGCGCGGCAGCGACCTCCGCGACTTTGGCTTCCACGTCCTGCAGGTTGGATATGTCGCAGCGGAAGGCGGTGATGTTGCCGGACTCCGCTGCCGTATCCTGCAGCCCTTTGTCATTGACATCGAATATCGCGACCTTCGCGCCCTGTCTCGCCAGGCGCCGCGCCGTGATCTGGCCCATGCCGCTGGCGCCACCTGTAACGATGGCAACCTTGCCCGCCATATCTATCATAAATACTCCGCGTCTTTGTCCAATGCCAAGGGCGCACAGTCTGCAATCACCCGGCGCGTGGGGCAAGCTTTTGGCCGGCGTTCCGCCGGTCATATGCCCCGGTGGTTTAGCTACAGTACCGTTGTGTCGGAAATATGCTCCAGCGGCAGCGCGGTTCTGTGTATCACGCGCCGCAGTTCGAAGCTCGAATGGACGCCGGTCACGTCGGCGATACGCGTCAGCTTGCCGAGCAGGAAGCGCTCGTAGTATTCCATATCCGGCACCACCGCCTTGAGCAGGTAGTCAGACGCCTGGCCGGTGACGACGGAGCACTCCATCACCTCGGGGTATTTTGCGACCTCGGCCTCGAACGCCTCGAAGCGGTCCGGCGTGTGGCGGTCCATGCTGATGCCGATGTAGGCCGTGAGCTTGAGTCCGAGCATGCGCTGGCTCAGCAGCGTGACATGGCCGCGGATCAGGCCCGACTCCTCCAGGCGTTTGACCCGGCGCGAACAGGGCGTTGGCGACAGGCCCACGGCGTCCGCCAGTTCCAGGTTGCTGATGCGGGCATTGGCCTGCATGGCCTCCAGGATTCGACGATCCGTGCGATCCAGTTTCATCAGATTAATCCCCGCGCGTGAATCTACTACTTTCCGGTGAAGATGAAATATATCACTAATAAAACTCAATTATGTAGGCAAATATTGCTTAATTAATGAATATCAAAGCCATTTTTGCAGTCATTCCCTCCTGCGCACAGCTTATACTGTGCGTCCGGTTGATCAATCACCCGTCGCGGCGCGCTAGTGGGATTACCCTTCTACCAGCGTCTTGTACACCGCCTCACGAGGGCTCGTACGCAATCGATACAACCGCGCGGGTGATCGGCCACCAACCCTTTTCAGGTACGAAATACAGGTAACGCAGCATGAACAACTTCGATCATCGCAAGTACCAGGCCTTCCCGCCCATCGCCATGCCCAACCGGCGCTGGCCCGATCGGGTCATCGAAAAGGCGCCGCGCTGGTGCAGTGTCGACCTGCGCGATGGCAACCAGGCGTTGATCGAGCCGATGACGGCGCGCCAGAAGTCGCAGTTGTGGGACCAGTTGGTCAAGATCGGCTTCAAGGAGATCGAGGTCGGCTTTCCCTCCGCGTCCAGCCACGATTACGATTTCGTGCGGCAGTTGATCGACAATAACCGCATTCCCGAGGACGTGACGATACAGGTACTTACGCAGGCGCGGCCCGACCTGATCGAGAAGACCTTCAAGGCGCTCGCAGGTGCCCGGCGAGCGATCGTGCACGTCTACAATTCCACCTCCACGGTGCAGCGCGAGCAGGTGTTTGGCCTGGATCGCCAGGGCATTATCGATATCGCGGTGAAAGGCGCCGCACTGGTCAGGGACTGCGCCGCCCGGCACCCGCAGACAGAGTGGGTGTTTGAATACTCACCCGAGAGCTTTACCGGCACGGAGCTGGATTTTGCCGTGGAGATTTGTGATGCGGTAACCGCCGTATGGCAACCGACGCCGGAGCGCCCGGTGATTATCAACCTTCCGGCGACCGTGGAAGTGAGCACGCCGAACGTGTACGCGGACCAGATCGAGTGGTTCTGCGACCACGTGGCCAACCGCGACAGCCTGTTGATCTCCTGCACGCACAACGACCGCCAGGTGCGGTGGCTGCAGGGCGAACTGGGCGTATTGGCCGGTGCCGACCGGGTGGAAGGGACATTGATGGGTAACGGCGAGCGCACCGGCAACATGGATATCGTCACGATGGCGATGAACCTGTACAGCCAGGGTGTGGATCCGCAGTTGCAGTTGGGCCACATGGACGAAATCCTGCAGACCGTGCGGGAATGCACGCAGTTGCCGGTGCATCCGCGCCATCCCTACGCCGGCGAGCTGGTGTTTACCGCGTTCTCCGGCAGCCACCAGGATGCGATCAAGAAGTGCCTGGCCAGGCGGGACCCGAATGCCCCCTGGGATGTGGCCTACCTGCCGATAGACCCGCGCGATATCGGTCGCTCCTACCAGGAGGTGATTCGCATCAACAGCCAGTCCGGCAAGGGCGGCATCGCATTCGTGCTGCAGCGTGATTACGGCCTTGAATTGCCACGCTGGTTGCAGATCGACTTCAGTTCAATCGTGCAGGCCTACGCCGAGGCGCGCGAGACAGAGGTGGGTTCCGCCGAGGTGTACCGGCTGTTCGAAGACACCTATCTCGCCGCCAACAGGCGCTGGACACTCGGCAATTACCGCGTCAGCAGGGAGGATGGCGTCGACCGGCTGCAGGCGCAATTGCAGGAGGGCGCTATCACACATCAGTTGTCCGGCAGCGGCAATGGCGTGGTGGCGTCCTTCGTCAACGCGATGCAGGGCTTCACCGGCAAACATATCGTGTTGGTGGAGTACAACGAGCACGCCCTGAGCCAGAGTGCGGATGCCGAGGCGATTTGTTACATACAGCTCAATATCGACGGCGATCGTTTCTGTGGGGTTGGGCGCAGCCCGGATATCATCCAGGCCTCGCTGGACGGCATATTGGGTGCGATTAACAAATCTTCCGAACGGGAGCAACACGCCGCCGCGTAGACTGCCAGCGGGCGCATAAAAATCCCCGTTTTATGTTGAAAAGTGTGAGCTTGTACCCCAGCGCGTTGGCCTAGCACTGCCCGCTGGGTTATTGTGAGCCCACCTATAGGCGTGCAGGACGGTATTGGGGGCCGCTTTCGGAACTCCAGTATTCGACATGGCAGTTATCTGACTGATTCCAAAAAGACGTTATGGCTGCGGTTGAAGCGTCATTTCGCCGAGTCCTTCGCTGGCGAATTATTGCCGCAGCAGCGTGAACCGGACGAGGGACTCGTTGACGAGGTGCGCGACAGGCGCAGGCGCGGCGCATACCGCTACATCTTCCTGCTGCTCACGGTAGTGTTGCTGCCGCTGGTCGCCAACAACATCTATTTAAATCAACCTTTGCCCCTCATAGCCGCACTCCTGCTGCTGGCTGTGCTGGTGCTGAATATTGTGCTGCTGAGCCTCAACCGGGAGGCGTTCCTGTCTCCGCCAATCGTAGTGGGGATAAGCATTGCACTCCTGATTATGTCCTTGTACCTCGGGCAGAATTACAACCTGTACCTGCTGTTTCCCCTGCTGGTCGCGCTGCCTATTTTGTTGAAGACACGCGATGCCATTATTCTGGGGGTGTTTGCCGGCCTGGTAACCGCGCCGGTAGTGCTCGCCCAGCATGACCTGACTACCGCCGCGGCAATTGGCCTCGGCATGGGGCTTACCTGGCTGGCCAGTGCCTGGCTGGTGTTCGCGATGAATGAGCAATCGCGACGCCTGAAGGATCTGGCGATCACCGATTCGCTGACCGGCGCGTTCAACCGCCGCTATCTGGAATTGCAGGCCGCCAGATGCCTGCAGGACTGGGAGCGTCACCAGCGCAGTGTTTCGCTGCTCTTGCTGGACATCGATAATTTCAAGAAAATAAACGACGAGTTCGGGCACAGCGTGGGCGACGCGGCATTGAAGAGCCTGGTCAATCTTGTGAAAGAACGTATCCGCGGGGTGGATACCCTGTGTCGCTACGGCGGCGAGGAGTTTGTCTTGTTGCTGGTGAGACCACGGCTGCGCAGGCAAGATTGTCGCCAATCAATTGCGCCGGGCAGTGGAGCAAGCCGAGGTGCTGCCATGGGGCACAATGACTATCAGCATCGGCGTGTGCGATGTACGACGGAGTGCCGGACCTGGAAACCTGGTTCAGCGGTGCTGACGCAGCGCTGTATGCCGCCAAGGATCTGGGTCGCAATCGGGTGGAGCTGGCAGAACCCCTCGCTACCCTCGCGCCCGAATCTGAACGCGCACACTGGCGAACGTACGCCGGTCGGCGCTAGGTGATGGAAACCGTGCTCGCGCGCAGGTGCAGGGTCATTGTGTTGGGCGTCCTCCTGTTGATTGGGGCCTGCAGCAGCACCAATTTTGTCTACAATCGCCTCGATTTTCTCGTGCTGTGGTACATAGAGGATTACGTCGATCTCGACCAGTACCAGAAACAATACACCAGCGATGTGCTTGCGTCCTTCTTGCTCTGGCACCGCACCCACGAACTGCCGGATTACCTGCGGATACTCGACCAGATTGAGGACAACCTCAGCCAGCCACAGACGCCTGAAATGGTTGCAAGCGTGTTCAGCGAGTTCGAAGCCGCCTGGTTGCGTTTGGAGAAAAAGGGATTGGGATTGCTGCTGGATCTGGGCGTGCAGTTGTCTGATGAGCAAATCGACGGATTCATGGAAAAACTGTGGGAACAACAGGTCGAATTCAAAGATGAATACCTTGAGCGCACCGACGACGAGTTCCATGAGGACAATTACGAGGAATCGGTGGACAGCGCGCGGGAATACCTGGGGCCATTGTCCGATAAGCAGCTGGAGCTGTTGCGCGGATTCAGCCGCAGCCTGTTGCGCTCGGACCGGGTTTGGTTGCAGGAGCGCGCTGAGTGGCTTGCGGAGTTGGCCGTGTTGCTGGAGCGCAAACCGGGTTGGCAGGAGCGCGTGAGAGAGGCTGTGGCCGCGCGGAGAAACAATCCCTCAGCCGAGTCCCGGCGCGTCTACGATCACAACCTGCAGGCGATTTACGCTGTCATCGCGCAGTTGCTCGACGGGCGCAGTGAACAACAGGACGCGCACCTGCGCGATCGCCTTGCCTCGCTGCGCGAGGATTTGCAGGTGCTGATCGCAGAGGGAGCGGCGCCTGCGAGTGAACCGGAGCCTGCGAGTGAACCGAAGCCCGCGAATGAACCGGAACCCGCGGAACCCGCGAATGAACGGAACCCGCGAATGAACCGGAACCCGCCAGTGAACCAGAGCCTGCAAGTGAAACGCCCGCAGTTTCCCCCACTGGCTGAGCCAGCCCGATAAGCCCGCTGGCCAATTCCACACATGAGGCACATGGCGGCATCCAGCCTGCCGTTGTCACCGAAGGCCCGGTGTGGTGTTCGATATCACCACAGAGGCACTTCTGCCAGGCATTCCATTTCCGGGACACCCGATCCCAATAACGGGATAAAAGTGGCATTGCGGCGGTTTGGTTAGCCTTCAATTCCTATAAAAAACAAAGAGATAAAAAATGGCACGGCCTTTGCGGAGCAGTTGGTAACTACCACTCCCAGGTTTGACCATGGATAAGCCACGGACCCAGGGACGACAGCCGGGCCGCCGTCTTCAGTTCGCCATTCTCGTTGCGACGTTGTGTGCCATTGCCTGGTTTTTCCTCTCCACGGACCTGGCAACGCGCCGCGTCGACAGCGATTCCCTGCGCATCGGTACTGTCACTCGCCAGGACCTTGCGATCGAGGTCAACGCCAACGGCGTGCTATTGCCACGCGAAGTAGAGTGGATCGCGGCCCAGGTTGAGGGTCGTGTTTATGCCATTCACCGCCGCGCCGGCGAGGAGGTAAAGGACGGCGAGGTTCTGGTGACACTGAGCAATCCAGAACTCATCAACAGCGCAGAGGAAGCGCGCTCGGCCCTGCAAGGGGGAAGGGCGGCACTGGTCTCTTACGAGGTCGACCTGCAAAACCTGCTACTGGACCAACAGGCTGCCACCCTGCGCGCGAAATTCGCCCATGCGAGCGCTGTGCTCAAACTGGATGCGGAGACGCGGCTCAGGGAAACATCGAGCATCATTCCCGACATCGATTATCAGCGCACCCTTCTGGAGGTGGAACAGCTGCGCGCCAGTCACGCGATCGAACAACAGCGCGCCATGCAACAGGAAACCAATATCAAGACCCAACTCGCCGCGCGCACCGCACAGGTGGAGCAATTGGCTCGCGCCGTGGAGCGCGCACAGGCGAAGGTCGATGCACTCACGGTCCGGGCGGGCATGAATGGCGTGGTGCAGCAGATGGGGCTGGAGATCGGTCAACGCCTGCTGCCCGGCGCGCAGGTGGCCCGCATCGCCCGGCAGGGAGAACTCTATGCGGAACTCAAAGTGCTGGCGCAGCAGGCCACCCACGTCGCGTCCGGACAGGCGGTAACCATCGATACGCGCAACGGTGTAGTGACAGGGCGCGTGAGCCGGGTTGATCCGGCGGTGAACGAGGGCACCGTGGTGGTCGATGTCGCCCTGAGCGGGGACCTGCCACCGGGCACGCGGCCGGAACTGCAGGTCCAGGGTTTGATTACAGTGGCCCAACTTCATGATGCCCTGATCGTGGACAAACCCGCCTATGGCCGAGCCGACGGCCAACTGACGCTGTATCGACTGCTGCCGGGGCGGGAGATTGCCGAGCGCACAGTAGTGCAGACAGGGCGGGCCTCCGTGAACCAGATCGAGATAGTCGGCGGGCTGGAAGCCGGCGATCGCATCATTCTGTCGGACACCAGCGACTGGCAGGACCAATCCCGAATTCACATCGACTGAGGCGACACCATGATGCAGGACGCACTGATAGAACTGAGTAACCTGAGCAAAGTGTTTTATACCGAGGAACTGGAAACCTGGGCGCTGAATGAAATTCACCTCGATATCCGTCGCGGCGAGTATGTGGCGATTTCCGGCCCCTCCGGTTGCGGCAAATCCACCCTGCTCTCATTGATTGGCCTGCTGGACACGTGCACGAGTGGCAGCTACCGGCTCGCCGGACAGGATGTCGCCGGCCTGGGGTCCAGCGAGCGGGCGGGCATTCGCAATCGGGAGATTGGCTTTGTATTCCAGGCCTTCAACCTGATCGGTGAAATGACGGTCTATGAGAATGTGGAGTTGCCGCTGACCTACCGCTCCGGTCTCAGCGGCCGGGCGCGCCGACGACGGGTTGAAGAGGCGCTGGACTGGGTCGATATGCCTCACCGCAGCCGCCATTTTCCGGCCCAACTCTCCGGCGGACAGCAGCAGCGGGTTGCCATTGCCCGCGCCCTGGCCGGGCGACCCAGCGTGCTGCTCGCGCACGATTTGTATAGTGACCCACGATGCCGCAAGCGCCTCTCGAGCGCAGCGACAAGTGGTGCTGCACGACGGCAAGGTGGTCGATGACCAGACGACAGAAGCCGCCCTGCGCAACCGCAACGCGGAGATTGCCCCGTGAGTACACTGTGGTTCGACCTGCGCTTCACGCTGCGCCTGCTGGGTCGCTCTCCCGGTTTCGCCGCCCTGAGCGTCGTGGTCATCGCGCTGGCGCTGGCACTGGCGCTCACCATCTATGTGCTGGTGCGCAAC
>JADJAL010000005.1 GCA_016704305.1 Haliea sp.
GTGCCGCGCGCGGTTGCCGCGCCACCACGGCACAGGTATCGAGCACCTCCTGTACCTGCGCGCCGGGTTGCCAATCTACGGGTATCAGCGGCCGCTTGCTGGCCAACTCGCCAAGCAGGAATGCCTGCCTTTGCTGTTCGTCCCACTGCTGGTAATCACCCAGGTCGAGGAAGCGGGTCAGTTCAGACAGCGCCTCGGTGTGGCGATCCGAGTGCTGGCGGATATCCAGGCGCACCAGGTGCAGGCCGAAGCACTTTATCCGCCGCAGGAAGTCGAGCAACTTGCCCTCGGCAATGCGCACCATGCCGCACTCGATCAGCGACCGGTAGCACGCATACGCCGGCTGCCACAGCTCGTCTTCACTGGTGATGAGGGTGCCGGGGGGCGGCGCCTTGTGCGCGTTGATCTGCTCGGTCAACGCTTGCAGCGTCAGGCGCAGTTTGTCGCGCAGGGCTCGCAGCACGCCGCGATACGGCTCGCGACGGTTGCTGGTCATTTGCATCACGGTGTCGTTGCAGGCCGTCATCGACAGCTCTTCCACCAGCGTTTCCACATCGCGCAGGTATAGCGCGGTTGCCTGCCAACGCCCCAGCAGCAACACTTCTTCTGTCACTGTTGCAGTGACGTTGGGATTGCCGTCGCGGTCCCCGCCCATCCAGGAGGTGAAGCTCACCGGCGCCGCGTCTTCCGGCAGGGGCTTGCCGGTCACTTCCAACTGCGTGTTGTGCAGGCGACGCAGGAATTCCGGGATCGCATCCCACAGCGAATTCTCCACGACTGCAAAACCCCATTTGGCCTCGTCGACCGGCGTGGGTCGCTCGTCGCGAAAATCCTGCGTGTGCCAGATCTGCGCAATCAATTCCCGCAGGCGCCGTTCAATAAGATACAGCTCGCGTTCGGTGAGTCCCTGCAATTCGAGTTGGCCGAGACAGGCATCGATCTCGCCGTGCTTGTGGATCAGCGTGCGCCGGGTGATTTCGGTGGGGTGCGCCGTCAGTACCAGCTCGATCCGAAGATTGCGGATCGCCGCACCGATTTCCTCGCCGCTGCGACCGTCGCTGCGCAACAGTTCAAACACGCCCTCCAGCGCCTCGGTGGCGGAGTACTCCCTGTCCATCTCGCGCGAAATCGCATGGTGCTGGTCGGCAATATTGGCGAGGTTGAGAAACTGGCTGAAGGCCCTGGCGACGGGGAGGAGTTCGTCCCTGCCCAGAGAGCCGAGCAGCGCCTTGAGTTGGTTTTCGTCATTGCCGTCGCCGGCGCGGGCCGATTTCGACAGCGTCCGTATCCGTTCGATCTGCTCGAGAAACGCCGGGCCCGAGGCCGCGCTCATGGTGTCTCCGAGAATGCGGCCCAGCATGCTGACGTTGTGCCTCAGGGATGCATACAGTTCGTCGTTCATCGCTTCATCCTCACGGCATCAGCCCATTTGGCGGCACACGCCAGCCAGCGCTACCCGGCATCACCCGCAGGTTGGCGTGCTAGTCGTAGACATCGATCATCTTGGCATCAGCCGTGAACGGCAGGTGGCTGCACAGGCCCACATCGATCGGCAACTGCGCGTGGCGCCACAACGGCTCCCAGCAGTTGTATTGCTCCAGCAAGTCGCGTGCCGTGCTCTGGTCATCCGGGGGCAGCGCGCGGTAGTGCATGCGCAATTGTTGCAGGCACCAGACACGGTAGTGCGACCAGCGCGCCTTGCGGTAGCGCACGCCGCCGATGTCCGCATCAAAACGCCTGCGCCCGGCCGCGACTGCGTCGACGTTCGCGCACAGGTAGGGCAGGTAGTGCTCGCCGATGTCGCGGAGAATCGTGCCCCAGTCGGCCGGAATGCCCTGCAGCAGTGCGCCCGCATCCGTTTGCTGCCCGTAATTCCACAGGCGTGCGATCCATTCCCACACGGCGGGTGCGCTTTGCCGCATGATCTGCGCCGGCACGGGATCGAGGCCGAAATGGCGGAAGAACGGACCGGAGAAGCCGATGTCGGCGAGGCTCGGCTTGTCGCCGAGCAGGAACGGCCGCCGCTGGAAAATCGCCTCCAGGCTGTCGAGTGTGCGGCGGAAGATCGCTTCCACGCCGGGGACCTGGTCGGCGGTAATCCCGTCGCCCGTGGTATAGCCATTGCGCTGCCGGCGCGTGATCGACCAGCGCTTGAGAAAGACCGGCACCGGAACCTCCGCCGCCAACTCGCGGGCGAGATGGCTGCTCGCGTAGCGCGCGCCTTCTGGATAGTGCCAGCGGTAGTGCATCGCAGGGCGCCACAGCCATTCGTCCGCGTAGTCCTCCAGCAACAGGCTGAAGAAGCGTTGCAGCGGGTCGTGAGGTATCACCGCTTGCGTTGGGAATTCTGTTTCCATCCACTGGATGATCGCGGTGCTGTCCGTCATCCAGCGGCCGTCACCGAGCGACAGCGCCGGCATCTGCGTCGAGCCGGTGTGCTGCCTGACGCGCTTGACCGCGTGCGGCCTGCTCAGCGCTTGCAACTGGTAGGGGATGCCCTTGAGGCGCAAATAATTTTCCAGCTTGCCGGTGAAGTAGGAAATACTCGAACCATAAACGGTGACCGGCAGCAGTGATTGCGGCAGCGGCATTCAGGCATTCCTCGCATACCAGGCAACCGCATCCCTGACCGTTTCGCTAACAGGCCGGGGATTCCAGTGCAGTTCCCGACGCGCCTTGCTGTTATCCATTGCCTGGAACACCCTGGAAAGATACACCGCGTCCGTGCGCAGCAGATAGTCCTTCTTGCCCAGCAGCCTGAATAGACGCTCGAAGATCCACGCCATCGCGTAGGCCACCGGCAGCGGTATCAGCCGTGGCGGTTTGTTGCCGCGCTCGGCGACCGCCATGCCGTACAAGTCGCGGTTGCGGATGAATTCATTGGCGATGATATAGCGCTCGCCCACGCGCCCATGGGTTTCCGCAAGCAGCGCCGCCTGCGCGACATCGCGAATATCGACGACCGGTGAGCCGGTATCCACGGTTGCCGTGGCCTCGCCGTTGGCGATTTTCCACAACATGCCGCCGTGCGGCGTGGGCTGGTAATCCTCCGGGCCATAGGTATTGGCGACACACAGCGCGACGCCGGGCAGGCCCTTGTCGCGACAGTACGCCAGGAACGTGTTTTCCGCGTCCAGTCGCGCAAGGATGTACGGCGGCGCCTTGTCCAGCCAGTTGAATGGCGTCTCTTCGGTGACCGGGCCATCGGGATTGATGCCCAGCGTGCCCATCGTGCTGGTGAAAATAAAGCGCTCGATGCCGCAATCCAGTGCGACGTCCATCGCATTGCGCAGACCCTCCACGTTGTTGCGAAACAGCGGCGTGGTATCAGTCAGCCAGAAGCGCGCATCGACCACGCTGTAGAACACGCTGCCGCAGCCCGCCATCGCCGTGCGCAGCGACGCCGGGTCCAGCACGTCGCCGTGGTAAATCTCCACCGGAAGTCCTCGCATCGCGCGGGTGTCGCTGGTGGGACGCAACAACACGCGCACCTTGCGGCCTTCATTCGCCAGCAGTCGCGCGGTGTGGCTACCGACGAATCCGCTTGCGCCCGCGACGAGTACCGGCTTTTCTGTGGTGTGTTCTGCCATCGTGTGACTATCCATTCGCGGGTGAAACGCAACGCGTCACGTTACCATGAAATTGCAGTGCGCTCAGCCAACGCCGCATTCTGCTCTACGCACTGAACTAAAAATACAAGCACTAATGCAAGCGCTACACGTGAGCATCACCCCGCGATAGCCTATAATCCCCGGCCTCGCGACTTTGCAGCGTCGCACTCACACAAACCTGAAAATTCGGAACTACGCCATGTCCAAAAAAACCGCCGTCGTCACCGGCGCCAATGCCGGTCTCGGCTTCGCGATAAGCGCAGCGCTGTTGCAAAAGGACTATCGCGTCGTGATGGCCTGTCGCAATGCCAGCAAGGCCGACGCCGCGCGCAAGAGATTGCTGGATCAAGTGCCCGGTGCCGATGTCAGCGTCCTGCCGCTGGATGTCTCCGAGCTCGATTCAGTCGCGGCGTTCGCCGAACAGTTTGCACAGCAGTTTGGCGAGCTGGAACTGCTGATCAACAACGCCGGGATCGTGGCACAGCCCTTCACCCGCAATGACGCCGGCCACGAGCTGCAGATGGCCACCAACTACCTCGGCAATTTTGCGCTGGTCGGCAGGCTGCTGCCCTTGTTCAGCGCGCAGCGACCGGGTCGCATTGTCAACGTTGGCAGCTTGGCGCACCGTTTTGGCAAATTGCCGCTGGACGACATGAACTGGGACAAGGGCGACTTCAGGCCGATGAAGGGCTACGCCCGAAGCAAGGTGGCGTTGCTGACGTTTACCCAGGAGCTGAATCGCCGACTCGCGGGCCGCAATATAATCGCGCTGGCGGCGCACCCCGGATTTGCCGCCACGGACATCACCGCCGGCAATCCAGCGATGCAACCGAAGAATGCGCTGCAGCGCTGGATCCGCGGCAAAGTAGAGCCGTTGATCCCTACGCCGACCGAAGCCGCGCGACCCATACTGCACGCCGCGCTGGCCGAGGGCGTGCGTGGCGGCGACTACTATGGGCCGGGCGGCCTGTTCGAAATCGCGGGCAAACCCGCCACCGCCAAACTCAACCCGAGAACGAAAAACACCGCGCACGCGCAGCGACTATGGTCGCTCACCGAGGAGATGACCGGAGTCCGCTATCTGGACGTGCGCGCGTAAGGCGCTGCCGCCGCAGGCGAAGACTCCGCAACCGCACGCGCGTCTACAGTTCGCGTTCCGCCTCGGCCATCGCGCGGCGCATCGCATCGAATCCGCCCGCCAGTACCACCGCGCCTAACGGGCAGGACACGCCGATCAGGCAGGCGATGCCCAGTCCGATGGCGGACTCGCTGTGGAAGACATGGTCGGACAGGAACGGAATGATCACCGTCCCGATCGAAGAGCCGAGCAGCGCGGCTATCGTGGTGAACACGGTGACGCCGGTCCCGCGCAACTGATTCGGCGTGACCAGGTTGAGCGCCGTCATCGCGCAGGCGGGCATGGACGTGGCCAGCGTCACGAACAGTCCGATACCGCCGAGGAAGACCCACGGGTTGTCGCTCATCGCGCCAATGATGCCGAACGGTGTCCCCAGCAGCAGGCAGCCGGCATACCAGCGCAATTGCGCATCGCGATAGCCGCGCCGGTACATCGCATCCACCACCCAGCCGGTGATCAGCTTGCCGGCGATACCGGCCGTCATCAGCGTGATGCCAAGGATCAGGCCGATGCGTCCCTCGCTCCAGCCGAACGAGCGCATCATGTGCACCGGGTACCAGCCGACGCCGCCGGTCAAGCCCGCCGTCGCCAACGTGAAGCCGAGGTAGTGGCAGAAGAAGAAGCGCGGCCGTGAGCGGATAAAGCGAAACAGATCCATATAGGCACTGCGCCACGACCGTCCCGTTGGCGGGGCCTGGCGCACCCCGCGACGCGGAGGCTCCGGGATGGTGAACACCGAAAACGCGAGCAGCAGTCCCGGCAGGCCGACCATCAGGAACACCACCTGCCAGGTCCGCACCTGGCCGACAACCGGCAGCACCACATCGCCCAGGGTGCTCGCGTAATACACGATCGCCCCGCCGACCATCAGCGCGGTGCCGCTGCCCACGGTCGCGCCAATCGAATACACGGCCATTGCCGAGGTCAGTTTCTCGCGCGGGAACAGGTCCGAAATCATCGACGTCGCACAGGGGCTCAAGGCCGCCTCGCCCGCCCCGAGTCCGGCGCGCCCTACAAGCAGGTGCAGGAACGATTGCGCAAAACCGCACAGCGCGGTCGCGAGCGACCAGATCGACATGCCGATAAAAATCAGGCGACGGCGATCGACGCGATCAGCGAGCGCGCCGAACATGAAGCCGAACAGCGTAAAGGACAGCAGGAACGCCAGGCCCTGCAACATGCCGAACTGTACATCGGTCAGCCCGAGGTCCTGTTTGATCGGATCGACCAGCAGCGAAATGATGAAGCGATCCAGCACCGACAACCAGTACAGCAGGGCCAGCAGGATTGTGGCATACCAGCCCACGGCGGGCGCGGGATAGGGTTCGCCCTGTGTGTATTCACTGGCAGTCTGCACGGATATCACCTGGTGACGGTGGGCGTGTATTTATTCGCTACCGGCCTCTGGCGGCGGCGTTGAGGGCATGTCGCGCACGTGCAGATCCATCTGCGGGAACGCTATCTCCACGCCGTGCTCGGCGAACAGTTCGTTGATGCGCGTGTTCAGTCCGTTCTGCGCTTCCAGGCGGTCGTTTAGCGAGGAGACAAACACGCGGAGTTCGAAATCCAGCGAACTCGCCCCGAACGCCAGGAACCAACTGGTGGGGACCGGTTCTTTCAATACGTGCGGGTCTTCGTCGGCAGCCTGCAACAGCAGCTTGCGCGTGAGCGTCGGGTCCGTCCCGTAGGCGACGCCCACCTTCAGGATCACCCGGGTGGTGGTGTCGCTAAGGCCCCAGTTGGTGAGGTGGCCGGTGATGAACGTTTTGTTCGGCATCACGATTTCCTTGTTGTCGAAATCGAGGATAGTAGTCGCGCGCGTGCGAATGCGCGTGACACGTCCGCTCATGTCGCCCACGGTAATCACGTCGCCGACGCGAAACGGCCGCTCGAACAACAGAATGATGCCGGAGACAAAATTGGCGAAGATCTCCTGCAAGCCAAATCCAAGGCCGACCGTCAACGCCGCCGCCATCCACTGCAATTGCGACCAGCGCATGCCGAATAGACTCAAGCCGATCAGCGTGCCGCCGATCACGATGGTGTAGCGCAGTAAACTGGTGATCATGTAACGCGACGCGGCGTCAACACCGGCGCGCGACAGCAGGCTGATCTCCACCAGCCCCGGCAGATTGCGCGAACCGATCACCGTGAGTACCAGCGCAAAAACACCCAGCAGCGCCGCAGCAAGCGTGACAGGAAGTTTGACCGGCGCCCCGTCGGTTCCGATATCATTGAAGTGCCACAGTGCATATTCGTCGAGTCGATAGATGGCCGGGAGCACATCCACCCATACCCACCACAGTCCCAGCGCGAGCAAGCTCAAGCGCAATGCACGCAACAGGCTGGCTGTCTGCGCGTCTACTTCCTGTATGGTGATCTCGTTGTCGGTTACCACTCCACCTTCCGCGGTGTTCGCTACAGGCTCGTCCCCCGCCAGTTGACTGACCTCCAGCTGGCGCAGCGCGAGTTTGAGTTTTCCCACGAGAAACCAGCGCTCCAGCATGCCCAGAGCCAGCGTCACGGCGACAACCAGGCTGATGCTGTGGAGCAGCGACTTCAGCAGTACGCCAGAGGAATAGATATAGCCTGCCAGCGCCAGGGCGGCATACGTCAGTATCAGCAGCGGCAACAGGCCGCGCAACAGTCGGCGCACAGCCGAAGGCTGCGCGCCATCCGCCCAGACCCGGCCGGCTTTGAGCAGGTGCCAGAACGCCCAGGCGAGCGCGACCGCACCTGACGACGACGGCCAGGCGCGCCTGCACGTCGATGGCGATATCCGAGCGGCGGACAAACGCGAGCGTGGTGATGTAGTACATCGGCAGCACGATGGCGGCGGTGATGGGCAGCAGGCGCTGCAGTGTCTGCCGGCGTTTCTGTTGCCAGCCGAAGTGCGCGTCGGCAAGGCCGTCCTCGATCAGTGCCCAGCGCAGGATTTGCACAGCCAGCAAGGGCGTTACCAACGCGATGCAGGCGATACCCAGGGAATCGCTGAAGCGACCGGGCGTGCCCAATTGCTGCAACAGCAGGCCCGCAATCCCCAACCGCACGGGTGCCGGTAGTGCGCCGATCACGGTCCACAGCAGTGCAATGCCAGTGGCGCGATAGGAGTGGATGCGCGGCCGGTCGCCCGGATTCGCCTGGGCCTGAATGCGCCCGCGCGCCTGAAGGCTCAGCGCCAGCACCGCCAGCATAACCAGCAGGCTCAATATCCACAGCGGCGGGCGTTCCGCGATGCTGCCGGAGTCGATCTGTTCGTCATCATCGCCGGCTTCGCTGGCTTCCTGCAGAGTGCGCAGCGCCTCTGGCATGTCCGACAATTGCTGCTGTTGATCGTTCAGGCTGACCTGGCGCAGGCGCAAGTCCGCTAATGTCGTGCTGATCTCTTCGAGTTGCTGGCGCAGGCGAGCCGGAGGCTCCAGTCGTCGTCTCTCCGTCCACATCCACTGGCCGACGTGTTCGTTGGTGCTGCCCAGCTCAAGGCGTGCGCGACTGTCGCGCAATGCCCGCGTGACGTAATCGCGTTCTGCTTCCAGGTAGATGAGTCTCTCGCGGTCGCGCGACAACTCCTCGTGGTTTGCCGCCAGTTGATTGCCAAGAGCGCTATTTTCCGCAGCCGCAAGCAGTACCACGCGGGCGCTGCCGGCCAGCGCCTTTTCCGTTTCCGCCAGCCGCTCCAGGCGGGTCTGCAGTTCCGTGCGCCACAGATTGGCAATTCGCTCCTGCAGGATTTCTATACGGCGTTGATCGAGGCTCAGGCGCTGCCGCAATTCGCGCAGCGTCAGCTCCAACTGCCGTTGGCGCAGCGCCGCACTGTCCTGCTCGATTACTCGCAGGTCCAGTTCCGCCTTGGCGCGGCGCAACTCGCCGGTACTGCGCAACTGCCGCGCCTGTAACAACACGCCGCCTTCCGCGTCCGCGCCAGCGACCGGCGGCGCGGACAAGTCTTCGACCTGCCGCCGCAACGCGGCGATATCGCTCGCCGCTTTGAGCGGCCTGGTCAGGGAGACAGTGAGTTCAATTTCCTCGGCGTTGATCTGGGCTTGCAGCTCCGTGACAATGCGTCGTTGTTGTTCCAATAGCCGTTCCAGCGTCTCGCCGTCTGCGTCAGCCGGCAGGCGTTGCGTCCAGGTCTTCAAGGCTGCTTCGCGGTCGAGTTCCAGCGCCTTCTGCAACTGCTCGATGCGCTTGGGCAGTTCGGCGCTTTCCGCCCGCAACTCCTCCACCCGCTTGCCCAGTGACACGGCCTCGCGATCGGCGGCATCGGCCGCATCCAGGATGTCGGTTACCGCCTGCCGCGCGGCTTCGTCCAGTTCCGATTTCGCTACTTCTGACCGCACCAGGTCGGACTCCACCGATGCCCGGGACAGCGTCGCCGTCCACGGACCAGCGCCCAGCAGCAGGGCCAGTGCTACGCAGGCAATGCTCCATCGACTTTTATGGCTGTACAGGCTGGAAGACGAAGTGATCGGCACGATTCATTCTCAATTCATGAAGTAGATAATTGCGGCACGCCGACGGTGTGTCCTCACTGGGTCACCGCCTGGCGCGGAAACCCATGGAGTATACGCACTCCCGGGGCAGAAGCGGCGGTCAAACCGGATTGTACTTGCGAGCCATAGAGGCAACAACGCAAAACCCCGTCAGTACGCGCGATCACAAGAATAGCGCGCCTGGTCGTGGCGGAACGGTCAGGGGAACTGCCGTAACCGGGTCGCAGTGGGAAATGCAGACGCGGTGAAACGCGAAGTCAGAAACCGTGACGCAGTTCACGTAAAATAGTATATGAATATGTATTTTTGAATTTAACATTCCATATAGTTATGTAATGCTTCATTAAAGTGCATCTCCTGCGCGACGGTGCTCACAAATCGAGAGATTGGTTATGAAAAAATACCTGGGGCTCCTCACGGTACTGGTTACAACACTCTTTATTCACGCCGCCCATGCCGGCCCCATTTTTGTTGGCTCATGGGATGTCTACGATGCCAATGCACCGGATTGGTTTGGATACGAACCCGACGGGCCGCTGGCATATACCGCGCAAGAAGCCGCGGCACTCTTGTTTGGCGGTAATCCGGGGGATTATTCAATCTCTACCATTGATGACCAGATCGCCAATATCAACAATATGGCCTGGTACGACGTGATCGGCTACGGCGGCGATATCCTTGCGGAGGATTATTCCAACAAGTATCTCGGACAGTTCTACGGTCCAACCGCTGGCTTTGATTTTGGCAACCCCAACAATCCAGCCTCCGCCTATATTCGGGACAATCTGTATGAAGGGACCGCAATAAACTTCGCTTTCCTGAAGGACACTTCGGTGGTTCCCGAGCCGGCTGTACTTGCATTGTTGGCGCCTGGCCTGCTCGGTATCGCCGCAATGCGTCGGCGTCGTGGGAAAGCGGCCACCGCCTGAGCCTTATCCGGGCATGGCGAGCAGATTGCAATCCAGTTTGTCCAGTATCATTTCCGCGGTGTTGGTGTGGACCACGGCGGCGAAGCCGTCGCGCGCGGAATTGCCTATCACCACCGTGCTTGCCCCGAGCCGACGCGCGGTTTCGACGATAACATCGCCAGTCTCGCCCATCTCGATGTGCACCTGGTCATTGGGTACACCGCAAGCCCTGATCAGCTCGCCTGTATCCGGGCGGTTCGACAGTTCCGTGTACGCATTCACGAAGTGAACTTCCACGCTGGTCAAATTAAAAAGCTGCTGGCAGAACGCCACAATTCTCTGGTTCAAATCATCGTAAGCCACGGCTTCGCCGCGAAATTGCACGGCCGCCAGGATGATGTGATCAGGGCTTGTTGTTGTGCTCCCGGATTTGACCAGCACGACAGGACAGGCGCACTCGCGTAACAGCACGCGATCGGAGGTGTTTTGCAGCAGGCGTCGGGTGGCGGAGCGCTTGTGCGAGGATTTAAACACCGCAGCGGCGCCGATACGATCAGCGGCTTTCACAATAGCCTGGTACCAGTCCTGTTCCCACTCGACTTCAATCGCCACGGGGATCTGGCTGTCGACCAGCTCGGCGATGGTCGCGGCAACGATCTCTTTCTGCGCGGCGATCAGTTCTGCTTTTTTTCGCGAGCTTGCCGCCTGACATGGGCAATTTGGCGTAGATACAGGAATACACATGCAACGTGATATCGGTGCCGGCTTTCAGGGCGCTTTGGGCGAGGGCGGCGGCGCGTGCAAGCGCGGGCTGGGCATCGGTGGTGGGGTCGTAAACTACGAGTATGCAGCTGGATGGCATCAGGTGTCTCCTGTCGGGGTGCGTCGTGTCCAAGCGGGGCCGTGTTATAACACAAAGCCACCATTTTGGAAGTGCAGTAAATCAAGGCATTGCGCGGCGGCGATTGGTTATCTCGAGCGCAGCCGCTGGGCGCGGGCACGGCGGACGCTAGCCTGGACCGATTGCGATCAGGCCATCAGCTGCCCAGGAGTCACCGCTGCCTCGCCAGGATTCGCCAGGGTGACCCTGGCGGGTACGAACTTGTGGAACGGGGTACCCACAAAGCGATCGCGGTAGCGCGTACTGGTCAGTTCATTGGCGAACACGCCGGAGGGCAGCACGGTGCCCGTTTCATCGACGAAGCGCATACCCTGTCCGTTGGGTACCGAGACGGTGCCGGGCTGCATGCGCTCATCGTAGGCGAGGTCTATCAAGGTGGCCCCCGCCTCGGTTTCCAGTTTCACCAGGGCTCCGTCCGGCAAGTGGTAGCGCGCCGTCCTCCGGGTGCATCGTCAGCGCGGTAACCTGGCGGCCCTTGGCCCAGCGCGGGTCGCGGATCGCGCAGTTGGCGGTGTAGGCGCGACGCGATCCGGCCACGAGAGAGAAAGGGTATTCATTACTGGTTGCCACGAGCGGTGCCAGTTTGTAGAGCTCTGCCACCTCGTCCAGCAATTCGCGAATGACCAGCTGCAATTTCCTGTCAGGGAAGGGCAGTCGCTGCCAGCAGTCCTCGTACTCGGACACGCCGATTACAACGGCGGTACTGGACTCGCGCAGCGCGTTGAACAGCTGGTTGCCGGCATTCGGACCCGAGAATCCGGCGCGGGCGATCTCGGCGGGGTGCTTCATTGCGTACACCTGGCACAGCCCCCAGACCGGTGCGGTCGCGGCCTCCCCGTCACCGAGGTGCGGCCCCAGCGTGCGGTACATGACGTAGGGCAGCAGCTTGCCGATTTTGGGATTGGCAGCGGCCTCGGCAAAGAATGCAGCTTGGTAGGCTTCCAGGCCCCGGGCGCCGGCTGCGAACAGGGCATCCAGTTCGCCGGGCTCGAACACGCCCAGCGCCTCGATGAGTCGCGCGTGGATTTCCGGTTCGCCGAGGGTATTGGCCGCGGGTTCCAGCAGCGGTTTGCGCAGGTGGAAGATATTGGCCGGGAAATTGCGCGGGAAAAACGTGGCCTCCCACTTCTCATACTGCGTGGAAGCGGGGAGCACGTAATCGCATTCCATCGCCGTCTCGGTCATCGCGACATCCACTGCCAGGCTGAACTCCAGTGAGCGAATGGCTTGACGCAGCTTGCCGGATTCCGGCAATGAGTGCACCGGGTTGGAGCTCTCCACGATCAGCGCGCGCGGTCGCTCGGGGTGGTCATTGAGAATCTCCTCGGCGAGGAATGCGCCGGGGTACAGCCCGCTGACGATGGGCGCACCGGTCACCGGCAGGCGACCGACGCCGACCTCGCGTCCGTCCGCGTCCACACGGGCGCGGTGTGTGGCGATAATCGGCGCAAGTTGCGTGATCAGGCCGATGGTGCCGGGCTTACCGAAGTTCCCCGTCATTAGCATGGTCAGGAAGTTCAGATAGGTGACCAGCGTGGAGTGGGGCGCCATCTGTATGCCGATATCCTCCTCCAGCGCAAACGTCTCGGCGTTGCCGATGACCTGGGCGGCCTGGCGCAGCAGCTCGGGTTGCAGACCGGCGAACACGGCGAACGCATCTACGGGGATCGTGCGGAAGTGGTCGATGATGTCCTGATAGCCCGTGGTGTGTTCCGCCAGCCAGGCCATCGGCAGGAGATCGGACTGCACAATGTGGCCGAGGATCGCCGCCATGCACCAGGCATCCCGTCCTGCCTTCACGGCAAGGTGGATGTCCGCGTAGTCGGTGGTCTCGGACCTGCGCGGGTCGATTACGATCAATGTGCGCGCGGGGTCTTTCCTGATGTCGCGCAGGAAGGTGCGGGCCTGGTCCATGCCGTTACTCATGAACGGGTTCTTGCCTATAAACATCGCGACCTGCGCATGGTGCACGTCAATTTGCGGGCCCTCTCCGATCATGCGGCTGTACACCCACGACAGCCCGGTTTTCTCCTGCGAGATGGCGTTGGCCTTGTACTTGATGCCCAGTGCGCCGCGCAGGCCCAGCGCAGAAGCGCCGCCCAGGTGATTGCCCTGGCCGCCACCGCCGTAGTAGAAAATGCGCTCCCCGCCGTGGGTGTCGCGCACGGCTGCCAGTCGCCGGGCGATGTCGCGGATGGCGGTATCCCAGTCCACCGCCTCGTAGCTGCCGTCGGGGGTCCGGCGCATCGGCGACGTCAGGCGATTGCTGTTGTTCTGGTAGTAGTCGATACGGCTGGCCTTATTGCAGATGTACCCCTTGGAGGTAGGGTGGTCCTCGTCGCCCAGCACCTTCACAAAACGGCGCCCATCCTCGCCGCCCAGCGCCACCTTGATGCCGCAGTTGACGAAACACAGGTTGCAGGCGGTGCTTTTCATTTCTGCGGTGGATGCTGCCATGGCGCTCTCCAGGATGATCAATACACGGAACGGCCAGTGATTCTAATAATTTATGGTTTCTTTAAGCAACTAATAAAACTCGAGCTAGCGCCTCCACGATAGAATTAGCGACTATATCGGTTCCTCTGCTTATACCAATGGTTCCCTAAGGCAACTAAATGTTGTGCGCTCCAGATGTTCCGCCTATGCTGCTGCGATGAGCCGAACCTCACTCGAACACTGGCAGTGCAGCCTGGCCCGCAGCGCGGACATCGTCGGCGACAAATGGACACTGATGATCCTGCGCGACGCTTTCTTCGGCCTCAGCACCTTCTCCCAATTCCAGAAAAACCTGCAGATCGCGCGCAATGTGCTGAGCGATCGCCTCGACAAGTTGGTGCAGTACGGCATTTTGCGGCGCGAGCCGGTGCGCCCGGGGGTCGAGCGCTATCGCTACCAGCTCACAGAGGCGGGACAGGAACTCTTTCCGGTCATCGTCGCCCTGACCCAGTGGGGCGACAAGTGGGTATTCGGTGCGCAGGGTGAACCGCTGGTGCTGGTTGATCGGGAAAAAGGTGCACCGGTGCAGGCAGTGGGCCTGCAGGCGCGGGACGGGCGCTACCTGCGTGCCGCGGATGTCACGTTTGTCCCCGGACCCAATGCCCCGGCGGAACTGGTCGCACGGTATGCAAGGCAGCGGCCGCCGGAACGCTAGCAGCGCATCCTCCACGATTGTTCATCGGGTCGGAGCCATGGGCTGCTACTGTGCCATCTTGGTGCGTATTTCGTAATAAACTAATAAATATTCTACGAATAGTTGTTTTCATACGGCGTGATACTGATTAATATACCCTCCCAGCCAATACTCGCTGCGAGCCCTATCGATAACATGTCGGAAGCACGGTATACAGCGCGCACCCTGCCACAGGTGATCGCCGAGTCGGCGGCTGCGCATGGTGCGAAAGTGGCCATCACCGACGGCGACGTCACACTGACGTACGCCGAGCTGGAGACCGCACGCATACAATCAGCCCGGGCCTTCCTTGCCGCCGACCTGGGAAAAGGCGAGCGCATCGCCATCTGGGCGCCCAATATTTACCAGTGGATCGTCGCCGCGATTGGCGCGCAAAGTATCGGTGGCGTGCTGGTGCCGCTCAATACGCGGTACAAGGGGGCGGAGGCGGCCTACATCCTGCGTGCCAGCGGCGCGAAGATGCTGTTCACGGTGGACGAGTTTCTGGGGGCGCGCTACCCCGACATGCTGGCCGATCAGTCCCTGCCCGCACTGCAGCGCACTGTGACATTGAGTGGCGCGGCGGCGAACTGCCAGACCTGGGAGGCGTTCCTTGCATCGGGCGAGGCGGTGTCGGCGGACGAGGTCACACGCCGCGCGGCGGCCCTGACACCTGACGACACCCTGGACATCCTGTTTACCTCCGGCACCACTGGCAATCCCAAGGGCGTGGTGACCTGCCACGGCCAGAATATCCGCACCTTCGAGACCTGGAGTGCCACCGTCGGCCTGCAAAGCTCCGACAACTACCTGATCATCAACCCCTTTTTCCACTCCTTCGGCTACAAGGCCGGTTGGCTGGCGGCGATCATCAGCGGCGCGCATATTCTCCCGGTGCTGAACTTTGACCTGGACACGGTGCTGGCGCAGATTGCACGTGACAAAATCTCGATGATTCCCGGCCCGCCCACGATCTACCAGTCGCTGCTGGCCCATCCCCGGCGCGGCGAGTACGACCTGTCCAGCCTGCGCCTCGCGGTAACCGGCGCGGCGCCGGTGCCGGTGGAACTGGTGCGGCAGATGCGCGAGGTGCTGGGGTTCGAGGTGGTGGTCACCGCCTACGGCCTCACCGAGACCTGCGGCGTGGTGTCGATCTGTCGCGCCGATGACAGCGCCGAGCGTATTTCCCACACGTCGGGCTGCGCGATGGCCGGTACCGAAATCCAGTGTGTCGATAAGGCCGGGAAGGCGGTGGCCGCAGGCGTCGACGGTGAAATTTGGGTGCGCGGCTTTAACGTGATGCAGCAGTACTTCAACAACCCCGAAGCGACGGAGCAAGCACTAACTATCGACGGTTGGCTCAAGACCGGCGACGTCGGGGTGCTGGACGAGGACGGCTACGTGCGCATCACCGGGCGCATCAAGGAGATGTTTATTGTCGGCGGCTTTAACTGCTACCCGGCCGAGATCGAAAATATTCTCTGCGACATGCCAGGCATCGCCAGGGCAGCCGTCATCGGCGTACCCGATGAGCGCATGGGCGAGGTGGCCAGGGCGTTTCTGGTGCGGACCGCCGATGCCCAACCCGATGAGGCCGCCGTCATCGCATGGGCGCGCGACCACATGGCGAACTACAAGGTGCCGCGCTCCGTCGTGTTCCTGGAGGCGCTACCCATCAACGCCGGCGGCAAGGTCGACAAGGCGGAGCTGGCAAAATTGTCGCCGGTGACAGCGCGATGAACGACCTGTCTGCTCCCGCGCAACCCGCGCATATCGAACTGGATGCCATCGACCTGGCGATCATTGAATTGCTGAGGAAAGACGGGCGCATGCCGTATCGCGCCATCGCGCGCGAGCTGGATATCGCCGAGAATACTGTGCGTGCGCGCGTGCGCCGCATGGAGGAGTCCGACACCATGCGGGTGGTGGCGGTCACGGATATCGAAGCGGCCGGTTACGGCATGTTGCTGGCCATTGGCGTGCAGGTGGAAGGCCGCGCGCCGGAAGCGGTGGCGCGCGAGATGGCGGCTATCCGGGAAGTGTTTTCGGTCAATGTGGTGGTCGGCGCGCAGGACATCGAAATTCTCGTGGTGGCGCAGGACCAGGCGGCGCTGAACGAGCTGATCACCGACAAGTTGGGCGCGATACCCGGCGTGCGTCGCCTGACACCAGCGCTGGCGTTGGAGATTTTGAAGAACCAGCCCGACTGGGTGCCGTTCCATGCGGCGTAAGCTGGACCAGGCGGATGCCGCGATTGTCGAGCGCTTGTCGCGCGATGCCCGTGTCAGCAACCGCGAGATTGCCGAACAGCTGGGCGTGACCGAGGGCACCGTGCGCGCCAGGGTCAAGCGCATGGAGGAAGAGCGCCTCATCCGTATCACGGCGGTGACCAACATCGACCGCTTCAAGGATGCCGCGCTCGCCTACATCTGGATCGAGGTGGAGCGCAGCGGACAGACGCGGGTAATTGCCGCAAAACTGGCAGAAATTGCCGAGCTGGGGTTTGTCGGCGTGATGCTCGGGCGCGCCGACATACTGGCCATTACGATGGTGCGCAACGCCGAACACCTGGCGGAATTCGTGCACCAGCGCATCAGCGTGATCGAGGGCGTGCGCGGCACGCGCAGCACGCTGGGGGTGAATTTTGTGAAGCACGATTACCGCGTGGCGCGGATCGTCAACTGATCGTCATCAAGAGGGGTAGCGAGACAATGAACAAGCAAATGACAGCGGCGCAGGTCGTTGCACAACTCAAGGATGGCATGACCATCGGCATCGGCGGCTGGGGTCCCAGGCGCAAGCCGATGGCGCTCGTGCGCGAGATCCTGCGCTCCGATCTCAAGGACCTGACGATCGTGTCCTACGGCGGCGCCGACGTCGGCATGCTGTGCGCGGCGGGCAAGGTGAAGAAGGTCGTGTTCGCGTTTGTCTCGCTGGACTTTATTCCACTGGAACCGTATTTCCGCGAGGCGCGCCAGTCCGGCGCGATCGATGTGATGGAGATCGACGAAGGGATGATGCTGCTGGGACTGCGCGCAGCGGCGTGGGGCATTCCCTTCATTCCGACGGAAGTCGGGCTCGGCACTGATGTGATCAACAAGAACTCCGCCATCAAGGTGATCGACAGCCCGTATGACGACAAGGAGTGGGTGGCGATGCCGGCGCTGAAGCTGGATGCATCGCTGCTGCACGTCGATAAGGCGGATGTGCGCGGCGTCTGCCAGATCGCCGGCCCCGATCACTATATGGATGACTGGTTCGCGCGCGCGGCGGCGAAAACCTACGTGTCGTGCGATGAACTGGTGGAGACAGCGTATTTCCACGATCCCGCCCAGGCGCGCATGGTGCACTGGGAGCGTTCGGCGACCACGGGTGTTGTTCCTATCGCCGGCGGCGCCCACCCCTCGTCGTGCAGCCCGCTGTACGGCTTCGATGTGCCGCACTTCAAGGCCTACGTCGCCTCCGCGAAGGAGGAGGGTGGCTTCAAGGGCTACTGCGACAAATTCCTCGGCGCCTCGGAAGCGGAGTACCAGAAGAATGTCGGGGGCCTCGACGCCATCCGCTCTATTGCACTGCCCACATACTGATCGGCCCCTTTGATCGACCCTGGAGAAAAAATCATGACAGCAGCAACGGATTACACCCTGGCGGAATTATGCATCGTCGCCGCCAGCCAAGCCTTCGCTAATGACGGCGAAGTATTGGCCACCGGTATCGGCGTGATTCCGCGCCTCGCGGCCAGCCTTGCGATGAAGACCAGCAACACGGACCTGATGATGACCGATTCAGAAGCGTGGATGCTGAGCGAGCCGAATCCCATCGGCAATCGCCCGGCGGATTTTGTCCCGGCTCTCGAGAGTTGGATGGGTTTCTCGCGCATCTTCGACAACGTGTGGAGCGGCAAGCGCCACGCGATGCTCGGCCCGACACAGATTGACAGGTTCGGCCAGTCCAACACCTCGGCGCTCGGCGGCACGTATGAGAAGCCCAAGACAATGATGCTGGGCGCGCGCGGCTTCCCGGGTAACTCCATCTCACACCCGAACAGTTTTTTCGTGCCGGAGCACAACAGCCGTGTCTTCATGGACGGCGAATGTGATTTCGTCTCCTCCATCGGCTATAACCCTGCGCGCCTGCCCAAGGGCCACAAGTTGGACGATGTCGATATCCGCCTGGTGATAACCAACCTGTGCGTGATGGATTTTGGCGGCCCGAACCACCAGATCCGGCTGGTCTCTCTGCATCCGGGTGTGACGGCGGAGCAGGTACAGCAGAACACCGGCTATCCGGTACATATTCCCGCCGAGGTGCCGGTGACCGCGGCGCCGACCGTGGAACAACTGGCTGTGATCGCCGCGCTGGACCCGCACAACCAGCGCGCGCAGCAGATTAAAGACAATCCGCCCGGTATCCGTGCGTAACACGAGAACAGCGACATGCTTGAAACGCGTTTGACCAAACTGCTGGGCTGTAAATACCCGATCGTGCAGACCGCGATGGGCTGGGTCGCCGACCCAAAACTGGTGGCGGGCAGTTGCAATGCCGGCGCCTTCGGCTTCCTCGCGGGCGCGACGATCCCGGCCAGCGAAATGGAGCGCGATATCCTGCGCGTGAAGGAACTCACCGATAAGCCGTTCGGCGTGAACTTCCACATGTACCAGCCGAACGCGACGCAGATCGTTGACCTGGTAATCCAGCACGGCGTGCGCGCGGTAAGTTACTCGCGTTCGCCCGGCCCCGAATTCATCAAAAAGCTGAAGGACGCGGGCGTGGTGTGCATGCCCACCGTGGGCTTGCCCAAGCATGCCACCAAGGCGGTGGAACTCGGCGCGGACGCCGTGACGGTGCAGGGCGGGGAGGGCGGCGGCCACACCGGCGCGGTGCCCACCACGCTGCTGATACCGCAGGTGGTCGACGCGGTGAGTGACAAGGTGCCAGTGGTTGCCGCCGGTGGCTTCAAGGACGGGCGCGGATTGCTCGCGGCATTGGCCTGGGGTGCGGATGGCATCGCGATGGGCACCCGCTTCCTGATGACCGAGGAGAGTCCGGTGCCACGCGCCACGCTGCAGCGCTACATCGACTGCAAAAATCCCGGCGACATTATTGTGTCGAAAGCGATGGACGGCCTGCCGCAGCGCATGATCATGAATGAACTGCTGTCCGGGCTGGAGAAAGCCAGCACGCTGCGCAAACTGCTTATCGCCATGCGCAACGGACTGGCCTTTCGCAAGCATACCGGCGCGACGCTGTTCAGCCTGTTGAAATCAGCGATTGCGATGAGCAAGGACGATGACATGACGGCGGCGCAGGCGATCATGTCCGCCAACGCGCCGATGATTATCCAGAAGGCGATGGTGGACGGCGATCCCGCGCACGGCGTGCTGCCCTCGGGCCAGGTGGCCGGCGTGATAGATGCGCTGTTGTCCTGTGAGGCGCTGATCCAGTCAATCGTCACCGAAGCCGAGCAGCGGTTGACGCTGTTGTCGCTGCGCGTGACCGAAAATTCCAAGGAGTAATGTATGTCCCAACCGTTCAAGACCACGATAGAAAACGGCATCGCCGAGATGATCCTCGATAAGCCCCCGGTCAATGCGTTCGACAGCGCCGGCTGGTTTGCAATAGCCGCCGGGATCGATGCGCTGGGCGCTGACGATGCGGTGCGGGTGATTATCATCGCTGCGGCGGGCAAGGGCTTTTGCGCCGGTGTCGATATCAAGGAGTTGGCCGCCTACCCGAACCGCATCGTGGATGTGAACAAGGGCAATTACGAAACCTTCCGCGCGATCCACCGCAACCCCAAGCCGGTGATCGTGGCGCTGCACAGTTTCGTGCTCGGCGGCGGCATCGGCATGGCGGGCGCGGCGGACATTATCCTGTGCTCCGATTGCGCCCGTTTTGGCGTGCCGGAAATCGATCGCGGCGCGATGGGTGGCGGCGCGCACCTGCAGCGCATGTTCCCGGTGCAAAAGGTGCGTTACATGTATTTCACCGGTGAGTTTATCGACGCGCAGGAAGCCTATCGCCTTGGCGCCGTTGAACGCGTGGTGCCGCTCGCCGAACTGCTGCCGACCGCACGCGAGATCGCCGCCAAGATCGCCGCCAAGTCACCGGCTATGGTCAGGCTTGCCAAGGAGGCGCTGACTGGCATCGAGGATGGCAACCTCGAGGACAAGTATCGTTGGGAGCAGGGTTTTACGCTTGAGGCTTACACGATGGGTGATTCGCAGGAGTCGCGGGATGCGTTTGTGCAGAAGCGCGATGCTAAGTTTTAGGGATTGGTTTGGTTTGAAATTTGAGTGTGTGGCGGAGAATGTGACTTATGTTCATCAGTAGGACACGCCAAAAAGCGCACATCCATGTGCAGGCTCGGGTGGCGACATCCATGTCGCCACACGGTCCTACTGACAACCACCAGCCGCATTCTCCTTGGCGTCAGAACTCATATTGTTCGATCAGAACCACCGGGAAAATATAGGAACTGCAGATAATGGATCTCGTTTTTACCGAACAACAAAACGCCTTCCGCGAAGAGATACGCAGCTGGCTGGCCGCCAACGTGCCGGCCGCGCCGCTGCAATCCTTCGATACCGCCGAGGGCTTCAAGCAGCACCGGGAGTGGGAAGCCACGCTCAATAAAGGGCGCTGGGGTATGGTCACCTGGCCGGAGGCGTTGGGTGGGCGCGGCTGCGATTTGATCGAGTGGTTGATCTTCGAAGAGGAGTACTACAGGGCGCGCGCGCCGCTGCGCGTGAACCAGAACGGTATCTTCCTGCTCGGCCCCACGCTGATGGAATACGGCACCGAGGAGCAGAAGGCGCGCATCCTGCCGAAGATGGCGAACGGCGAGGAGGTCTGGGCGCAGGGTTGGTCCGAGCCGAATGCCGGGTCCGATATGGCGGCGATTCGTTCTACCGCAAAGCTGGAAGGCGACAAATATGTGATCAACGGCCAGAAGACGTGGTCTACGCGCGCGGTGTGGGCGGACTGGTGTTTCGGTATGTTCCGTACTGATCCGGCGTCCGAGCGGCATCGCGGCCTGACGTTTATCCTGGTGCCGCTGAACAGTCCTGGCATCACGGTGCGCCCGATTCCGCAGTTGGATGGATTGCCTGGCTTTGCCGAGATTTTTTTCGACAATGTGGAGGTGGCTGTCGAGAATCGCCTCGGGGACGAGGGTGCTGGCTGGAATGTCGCGATGGCCACCGCCGGCTTCGAGCGAGGGCTGATGCTGCGTTCGCCTGCGCGCTTCCAGGAGACGGCGCGTCGGTTGGTAGAGCTGTACACCGCGAACAGGGAATCTGCGGATCGCGATCCGGCGGTGAAAGATGCCGTGATTCGCGCGTACCTGGATGCAGAGAGCTATTGTCTCACGACTTACCAGACGGCGTGTCGCCTGAACAAGGGCGGCAAGATCGGCGCCGAGTCCTCCACCAACAAGATCTTCTGGTCGGAACTGGACCAGAACATGCACGCCACCGCGATGAGTATTCTTGGCGCGCGCGCGGAATTGTTGCCGCATGCACCGGCCGCGCAGGGCGTGGGCAACTGGCTGGATGGCTGGCTGTTTTCGCAGTCCGGCCCGATCTACGCCGGGACCAACGAAGTGCAGCGCAACATCATCGCCGAACGAATGCTGGGAATGCCGAGGTAGCAGATGGATTTTACGTTTACAGAAGACCAGTTGCTGTTCCAGGAATCGGTGCGCGATTTCCTGGTCAACGAGGTTACGCCCGAGCGGATTCGCGCCAGTTGGGAAACAGACGGTGGCCGCGATCCGGCGCTGTGGCGCCAGCTTGCCGAATTGGGCCTCACCGGCATCACCGTGCCCGAAGCGCATGGCGGCCTCGGTATGAGCGCGCTCGATTTCGTGCTGCTGGCACAGGAGTGCGGCTATGTCGCGCTGCCGGAGCCGCTGGTGCACAGCGCGCTGGTCGCGGTGCCGATGTTGAGTGCGATCGGCGGTGAACTCGCCGCGCAGTGGTTGCCGAAAATCGCCGCTGGCGAGGCCAAAGTAGTGGTCGGGCTGGCGCAGAATCTGGTCGTGGAAGACGCGCACATCGCCGACCTGCTGATTTTGCAGCAGGGCGAAACACTGGTCGCGGCAACTGCCGATCAGGTGGTGCTGGAACACAACGAATCCATTGATCCATCGCGCAAGCTGTTTACTGTTGCGGTGCGCCCCGTCGCCACCACCGTCGCCACGGGCGCGGAGGCGGCGACACTGATAGCCGATGCGCTGAATCATGGTGCGCTCGGCTGCGCGGCGCAGGCGCTGGGCCTGGCGCAGCGGATGATAGACCTCACCGTCAAGTACACCAGTGAACGCCAGCAGTTTGGCAAACCGATCGGCAGCTTCCAGGCGGTCAAGCACCACATGGCCAATGTCGCCGTGCGGCTTGAGTACGCCAAGGCACCGACGCATCGCGCCGCGTACGCGATTGCCGCCGCCAGCCAGCCGCGCCTCAGCCGGCCGCGCCGTATCGCACGCCAAGCTGGTGGCGTGCGAGGCCGCGAACCTCGCCGCGAAGAACTGCCACCAGGCGCACGGCGCGATGGGTTACACCTGGGAGGTGGACCTGCATATCTTCATGAAAAAGGCCTGGGCGCTGGCGAACACCTGGGGTGACGCCGGTTTCCATAAATCACGGATTGCGGATGACATCTTCGCCCCGGGCGCGGCACTGGGTGCCGGCGCTACTTTCTCGAACGTCGCGACTAATACGACGATCGCGACCAACATTTAGACACTGAGGACAGGACCATGGCAGACGCCTATATCGTAGACGCAGTACGCTCACCCACCGGTCGCCGCAAAGGCGGGCTATCGAATGTACACGGCGCCGACCTCGGCGGCCATGTGCTGAAAACGCTGGTCGCGCGCAACGGCATTCCGGACGATGAGTACGACGACGTGATGTTCGGCTGCGTGGACACCATCGGCCCGCTGGCCGGTGATATTGCCCGCACCTGTTGGCTGGCCGCTGGCTTGTCGGACGTTGTGCCCGGCACCACGATCGACCGCCAGTGCGGCTCCTCGCAACAGGCTGTGCATTTCGCGGCGCAGGCAATCATGGCCGGCGTCAACGACGTGGTGATCGCCGGCGGCGTGCAGACGATGACGCAGATCCCGATTTCATCGGCGATGATCGCCGCGCAGCCGATGGGCTTCAGCGATCCGTTCTCCGGCAGCCAGGGCTGGGTAGCGCGTTACGGCAGCACGCCGCCCTCGCAGTTTGCATCCGCGCAGATGATCGCCGACAAGTGGAAAATTTCCCGCGTGCAGATGGAAGAGTTCGCGCTGCGTTCGCACACGCTTGCATTGCAGGCGATCAAGGAAGGCCGCTTCGACCGTGAAATCGCGCCGCTGAACGGCGTCGACATGGATGAAACCCCGCGTAATACGTCAATGGCGAAAATGGCGGAACTGGAACCGCTGGAGGCGGGTGGCACGATCACCGCGGCGGTCTCCAGCCAGACCTGTGACGGCGCATCCGCGATGCTGGTCGTGTCCGAAGCCGCGCTCAAGCGCTACAACCTGACGCCGCGCGCACGCATCGTGCACATGAGCGTGCGCGCCGCCGATCCGATCTGGATGTTGACCGCGCCGATTCCTGCGACCGAGTACGCGATGAAAAAATCGGGCATGAAGTTGTCCGACATCGATCTGGTGGAAATCAACGAAGCGTTCGCCTCGGTGCCGATGGCGTGGCTGATCGAAACCGGCTATCCGCTGGAGATGACCAACGTGAATGGCGGCGCGATAGCACTGGGCCATCCGCTGGGCGCATCCGGCACCAAGTTGATGACGACCCTGCTGCACGAACTGGAACGCAGTGGCGGCAGGTATGGATTGCAGACGATGTGTGAAGGTGGCGGCCAGGCGAACGTGACGATTATTGAGCGTCTGTAGGTCTTGCGCATTCAATCGCGCGCAAGGAGTTGGAGCGGGAGGTACGTGATGAGGACACTGTGGGCTATCCAACTGGCAGTACTGATGTCCATTGCAATGGGTAGCAGCGCAGCAGAAGTGGCATACCAGCACCCGAACCTGACGATCGTGGCCAAGGACGAAACGTTGGATTCGGTTTTGAGATCTGTCAGCAAGGCGATGCAGATCGAGGTGAAGACGCCGGCAGGGCTGAACCCTGTCATCAATTGCGATATTCGCAACCAGCCGATCAAGCTCGCATTCAAGAAATTGTTGGGTGATATGAGCTATTCGCTGGCGTGGCAGGACGATGGCGAGCGCCTGGTTGGCGTGACGATTCTCGCGGGCACGACGGGCTCGGTGGCAGGCGCCGCCGCTGAATCTTCGCCAACACCAGTGGATGCTTCCGCGGCAGACGCCGGGCGACAGGCGCGAGAAGCCGAAGTGGAACTGCAGCGGCAGGAGGAAGCGATCGCGCACGAAGCGCGTATGGAGGAACAGGCAATGCAGAACGAGGCTGATATGGCCGAGTATTTTCAGTCGCAGGGAATTGATCCCGGACAGTAAAAATCGAGCGGTAAGCATCGAGTACTAGCGATCGCGCAGTACCAAATGACCAGACACTATCCCACAACAGCAAGCAGAGGAACCGGAACATGAGTGGAGTTTTAGCAGGCCGTGTAGCGATCATCACCGGCGCGGGCGGCGGCCTCGGCGCCGCCCACGCCAGGGTATTCGCGTCCGAAGGCTGTGCGGTGGTTGTCAACGATATCAACACCGCAGCAGCGCAGGCGGTGGTTGATGAGATCATCCGTGCGGGCGGCAAAGCCGTCGTCAACAGCTCGGACATCACCAACTACGACGACAGCCTGAATGCCGTCAAACAGGCTATCGACAGCTTCGGCGACCTGCACATCGTGCTGAATAACGCCGGCGTCAATCGCGATCGTATGTTTGCGTCGATGACCGAACAGGAGTGGGACACCATCATGGCGGTGCACCTGAAGGGCCATTTTTGTATTTCCTCCCACGCGGTGCACTACTGGCGCGGCCAGTCCAAGGAGGGCAAGGCAGTCGATGCACGCATTATCAACACCACATCGGGCGCTGGGTTGCAGGGCTCGATCGGCCAATCCAACTACGCCGCTGCAAAGGCGGGGATCGCCGCGCTTACGCTCAACCAGGCGGCGGAACTGGCGCGCTACAACATCACCGCGAACGCGATAGCGCCTTCGGCACGTACCGGCATGACCAGCGCCGTGCCCGAAATGGCGCAGCGCATGGCCAAGCCGGAAGACGGCAGCTTTGACCATTTTGCACCGGAGAATGTGTCCAACGTACTGGCGTGGTTGGCCAGTAGCGAGGCGGCGCATGTAACCGGCCGTGTGTTTGAAGCCGAGGGCGGTCGCATTTGTATTTGCGATGGCTGGCGCACCACCGACGGCGTTGATCGCGGCGCGGCGTGGGCACCTGCCGAGATTGGTACAGCGATGCAGGAATTGCTGGCGAAGGAAGTCCCCGCGCAAAAAGTGTGGGGCACCTGAGGCCAGGATTAACCAGCATCGGGATCAAGCGGAGAAGCTATGGAGTTTGCATTCACAGAAGAACAGGAAATGATCCGCGAGACGGCGGCGGCGTTTCTTGCCGAGGTCTCAGGCAGTGCGGCCGTGCGCCGCGCGATGGCATTGGAGCAGGGGTACGAGCCCGCATTGTGGGACCGTATCTGCGGTGAAATGTACTGGCAGGCGATGCACGTGCCCGAGGCGTATGGTGGCCTCGGCCTCGGGTATGTCGAAGTGGTCGCGATGATGGAACAAATGGGGCGCTATCTGTTGTGCTCGCCGTTCTTTTCCACCGTGTGCCTGGCGGCCAATGCGCTGCGCGTTGCGGGCAGTGAGGAGCAGCAGGCAATGTGGCTGGGACAGCTCTGCGAGGGAAAACTGACTGCGACGCTGGCGTTCAACGGCGGTTCACCGCGCTGGGATGCGCAGGCGATCACTGCCACCTGGCGGCGCGACGGTGAGCGCTATGTGCTCAACGGCGAATACCGGTATGTCATCGATGGCCATACGGCGCAGCTGTTGATCGTCGCAGCGCGAGCCGAGGGCAGCAGCGGCGCCGAGGGTATCAGCCTGTTTCTGTTGCCTGCCGCAACCGCGGGCGTCACACGCCAGTGGCTGCCCACCATGGACCAGGCGCGCAAACAGGCGTCGGTGCAGTTGCATGACGTCAGTTTGGTTGCAGAAGCGCTGATGGGCGAGCCTGGGCAAGCGGGAAAAGCGTTGGCTACAGTGATCGACCTTGCCGCCATCGCGCTCGCGGCGGAGCAGGTCGGCGGCTGCCAGCAGTTGCTCGACATGACAGTGGCCTATACCAGTGAACGCGTACAGTTCAATCGCACGATCGCCAGTTACCAGGCGGTGAAGCACAAGGCCGCCGATATGATGTTGAAAACGGAGGTAGCGCGCTCGGCGATCTATTACGCTGCCTGCGTCGCGCAGGAAGCACTGGAAGGCGGCCCGCTGGCGGGCGAGTTGGGTGAAGCGGCCAGCGTCGCCAAGTCCTATTGTTCGGATGCGTATTTCGCGATTGCCGGCGACGCGCTGCAATTGTTCGGCGGCGTCGGTTTCACCTGGGAATACGATGTACACCTGTATTTAAAGCGCGCCAAATCGTCCGAGCACCTGCTGGGAAATGGCGCATACCATCGCGAGCGCCTGGCCCGCGCTTTGTTGGATTAGGGAAGTGGATCAAGGAGAAGACGGTGAAACTGAGTTTTAGTGCCGAGGATGAGCACTTCCGCCAGGAAGTGGCGAGCTGGCTGCAGGACAACCTGACCGGCGAATTCGCCAGGCTGAAGTACCGCGGCGGCCCGGGCGACGAACATATGTTCCCGGAAGAGCGCAAAGTCTGGGAACAAAAATTGGCCGAGGGCGGTTGGACCTGTGTCGGATGGCCAACAGAATACGGCGGTCGCGGTTGCTCCATCGAGCAGCAGGTGATTTTTTTCGAGGAGTATGCGCGCGCTGGTGCGCCGGGTCGTGTGGGCCACATAGGCGAAGGCCTGGCCGGGCCGACGATCATTGCATTTGGCAGTGAAGAGCAGAAAAGGAAGTACCTGCCCGGCATCGTGGCCGGCACGCAATTGTGGTGCCAGGGCTATTCCGAGCCCAGCGCCGGCTCCGACCTCGCCAACGTCAAGACCAAGGCGCGCTTCGACGAGGCACAGGGTAAGTGGCTGATCAATGGCCAGAAGGTGTGGACGTCGCTCGCCCACGAGTCAGATTTCTGCTTCGTGATCGCGCGCACCGATCCGGATTCGGTCGCGCACCACGGGCTGGGTTTTTTCCTCATTGATATGCACCAGCCGGGAATAGAAGTGAGGCCGATTGAGCAAATCACCGGCACTTCGGAATTCAACGAGGTGTTCTTCGATGACGCGCAGTGTGACGCGAGCGACATCGTCGGCAAGCCCGGCGAGGGCTGGAAGGTCGGGATGGGCCTGCTGGGTTTCGAGCGCGGCGTCTCGACGCTGGGCCAGCAGATGCAGTTCCAGAACGAGCTGGATGAAGTGGTGCGCCAGGCGCGTTCCAATGGCGCGGCGCAGGACCCGGTCATCCGCCAGCGCATCGCGCGCGCGCACGCCGAACTGAAAATCATGCGCTACAACTCCATGCGCATGCTGTCCGGACAGAGCGGCAGCGATGGCGCGCTGCACAAGGAGGCCCTGATCTACAAGCTGTTCTGGGCCACCTGGCACCGCAGCCTGGGTGAACTGGCGATGGATGTGCTGGGCCCGGAATGCGAGATTCTGGAGGGCGGCCCTTATGCGCTCAGCCGCTTGCAATCCATGTACCTGTTTGTGCGTGCCGATACGATCTACGGCGGCACCAACCAGATACAACGCAATATCATCGCCGAGCGGGGGCTGGGCATGCCCCGGGAACCCAAGGGCGCAGCCAAATAGCCGCTAACGCATACAGCACCAATCAAGGACGCATTATGAATTTGAAATCACCTGAGTATGTAACAGGCCACGGGCTGATCAAGGGCAAGTCCGTACTGGTGACCGCCGCCGCCGGTGCCGGCATTGGCTTCTCTGCCGCGACCCGCGCAGCCGAAGAGGGTGCCCGCGCGATTGTATTGAGCGACATACACGAAGGGCGCCTTTCTGCAGCAGTTGAAAAATTAAAGGCAGAAACCGGGCTTGCCGCTGTCTACGGCAAGGTGGGCAACGTGGCGGTGGAGGACGACGTGCGCGCCCTGGTGGATTTTGCAGAGGAATGCATGGGCGGCGTGGACATCCTGATCAACAATGCGGGTCTTGGCACATCGAAATTGCTAATAGACATGGAAGACGACGAATGGCACCGCGTGATCGATGTGACGTTAAACGGTACCATGCGCATGACCCGCTATATGATGAGGGTAATGAAGGCGCGCGGGCAGGGCGGCGTCATCGTCAATAATGCCTCCGTGCTGGGCTGGCGCGCGCAGAAGGAACAGGCGCATTATGCGGCAGCGAAGGCGGGTGTAATGGCACTGACGCGCTGCGCGGCGCTGGAAGCGGCGGAGTTTAATGTGCGTATCAATGCGGTTTCGCCGTCGATTGTGTTGCACCCGATGTTGCGCAAATCCGCGTCGGAAGAACTGCTGGCAGAGCTGGAATCGAAAGAGGCCTACGGGAGGGCAGCCGAGGCCTGGGAAGTGGCCAATGTGATGATGTTCCTGGCGTCGGATTATTCCGGGTATATGACGGGCGAGATTTTGTCGGTGTCGAGCCAAGGATCCTGGCGGTTGTGGTTGGATGCTGCCTCTCCCTGTCAAACGGCTCCAGGGTCGCGCCGGCGGAAACCCATTTTCGCCGCGCGAAATGGGACTCAGACAGTCTCGAGACGGCCCCGGCGCGACCGCTGGGCGGCCAGAATGTGGCGCGCATGGACGCAGCCTGCCATCCGCTGCGATGGGTTTGATAAAAAGGTGGGTGGGCGTCGCGGCCGTGGGGCTGGCCGCGCCAACACGCGCGGCGGGCGGTGTATCCCAACCTCCGCGTTAAACAAGTCATTAATGGGTGTATTGGGAGAAAAAGTATGAGAGAGGCAGTAATCGTATCCACCGCAAGAACCGGCCTGGCCAAATCCTTCAGGGGTGGCTTCAACGACACCGAAGCCCCCGCCATGGGCGGCCATGTGGTGCGCGCGGCCATCGCGCGTGCAGGTATCGACCCCGCCGAAGTGGATGACTGCATTTTTGGCGCCGCCGCCCAGCAGGGCACGCAGGCTTACAATATTGGACGCTTGAGTGGCATCGCCGGTGGCCTGCCGGACACGGTTGCCGGGATGTCGATCGAGCGGCAGTGCTCCTCCGGGCTGATGTCCATCGCCACCGCCGCGAAAAGCATTATGTGCAATGAGTACGATATCGCGGTAGCGGGTGGCGTCGAATCCATCTCGCTGGTCCAGACCAAGCACAAGAATGCCTATCGCAATGTGTCGAAGACCGTGACCGACCTCGATCCTGCTGCCTACATGCCGATGCTGGAGACGGCTGAGGTCGTTTCGGAGCGGTATAACATCAGCCGGGAGGCGCAGGATATCTACTCGTTGCAAAGCCAGCAGCGCACGGCAGCGGCGCAGAAGGCCGGCCTGTTCGACGCAGAGATTGTGCCGATGAGCGCCCGCATGGCGGTGTTCAACAAGGAGACCAAAGAGACCACCTACCAGGACGCGTTGGTAGATCGGGACGACTGTAATCGCCCGTCAACCACGCTGGAGAGCCTGCAGGCCCTGGAACCCGTGTTCAAGGACGGGCAATGGGTGAAGGAGGGGCGCTTTATCACCGCTGGCAACTCCTCCCAGCTGTCCGACGGCGCGTCCGCCTGCGTGCTGATGGACAGCCGCCTCGCGGCCGAAAAGGGGCTGGCGCCGCTGGGGATTTACCGCGGTGTCGCCGTCGCCGGGTGCAGGTCAGACGAAATGGGCATTGGCCCGATATTCGCAGTGCCGAAACTGTTGCGGCGACACGGATTGAAAGTCAGTGATATCGACTTATGGGAACTGAATGAAGCATTTGCCTGTCAGGTAATCTACTGCCGTGATAAATTGGGAATTGATAACGACAAACTGAACGTCAACGGCGGTTCTATCTCCATCGGTCACCCGTTCGGCATGAGTGGCGCGCGGATGGTGGGACACGCACTACTTGAGGGTAAGCGTCGGGGCGCGAGGTATGTCATGGTGACAATGTGCATCGGCGGGGGCATGGGGGCTGCCGGGTTGTTTGAAGTAGCCTGAAGGTCCATGCCAGTATCGGTAATCCATATGGCATGCAGGACGGGCAAACCATCTTCAAGAGAATTCTTTATGTCGGGATTATTGTGAAAGCAATTCCGCTATGAATCAACATTCTGTATGTGCCGGTGTCGTGGCCCATAATCCGGTCAATGGTGATGTCAATGTATTGATCGAGAGTCTGCTCGTCAGTTCGAAGTGGGTAGTAATTGTAGACAATAACTCTTCTGATAAAAGGTATCTGGAAGGCCTGGTTAATCATCCCTCGGTCAGGATTATTTGCAATAATGACAACCGAGGTGTCAGTGGGGGTATTAACCAGATCATTGACTACGCACGCCATGTGAAGGCGGACTTTGTGGCAGCCTTTGATCAGGATACGAAAATTTCTCTCGACCTGGTCGATGCGCTCGCCTCCAACCTTGAAAGATTGCTTGCAACGGGCGAGGCGGTGGCGGCCATCGGGCCATTGGTGATCGACGATTACACGAATCACACTCTCCCATTCATCCAGTTCAGGCTGCCTTTGAATACCCGCTACAGCCTGGAGCAGTCACCTGAAAGCGACCGCTTGGTAGAGTGCGATTTCCTCATCAGTTCGGGCTGCCTCATGTCGATGAAAGCCATTGATGATATTGGATCAATGAATGAGGCCTTGTTTATCGACAATGTCGATCTCGATTGGTGTTTTAGGGCGAGCCACAAGAAGTACAAGGTATACGGCGATTTTGGGAGCGTGATCCGCCAGCAGATCGGTTCGGCTTATACCCAGATACCCTTCACGAAAGCGGTCATTCGCTACCACGATTACAATCGAATTTATTACATGACGAGGAATCGGGTCTGGCTCTACCGACAGCAATACGTCAACAGGTCTTGGGTGGTGCACGATGTGTGCAGGCTCACCTGCAAGTTTCTGTATTTGCTTCTGTTCAAGCGAGACAGGACTGTTCTGCTAAGGAGGAGCGTAAAATGGATCATCGACTCCTTTGCGATGCGTCCGTACAATAGCCCCAGTCATTGAAAGCGATATGATGACCCCCTCGCGTGATCACCCCGTGACGCAAAAAAATCAGTTTATTCTGGTGATCGGACCGCATCGCTCCGGCTCTTCACTGGTCGCTGCTGCATTGCATTCCCTGGGTGTTAATCTCGGCAAACAGTTTATTGCACCGAACGAGGACAACCCGAAGGGCTTTTTTGAAGATGAAGACATAGTCAGGTTCAATGACCGATTATTGCGAAGTCTGAATCTTTCATGGGACAGCTTCGGGTTTATTTGGGAAATGGACTTCAACACGTTGAAACTAAAGCCCTATCACAACGCCGCAGTGGCACTCGTATTGCAACGATTTGATGGTGTTGGGGCGGCAGGACTTAAAGATCCCCGATTCTGCATATTGTTGCCGTTCTGGAAAAGAGTCATCGCCGAGGCCCTGAACGTGGATGTTACCTGTGTGCTCAGTCTCAGGGAACCTGAATTGTGTGTGCTTTCGCAGAAGACAAGGCACATCAAGGACAGTGACTTCCACTTGCTTGGAAGACGCAACGTACAGACACTGCTGCTGTGGTTGACTTACGTGTCCAGGGCGCTGGCGGCGGTGGAGCCGCAGCGGCTGATTGTCGTTAACTACGCTGCGTTGGTTGCAACGCCTGAAATCGAGCTGCAGCGATTGGCGAAATTCCTGGATCTGGAATGTTCAATGCAGGCAATGGAAAGTTACTGCCGCGACCAGGTGGATCCGTTATTGAATAGAAGTACGGGGCGTGGAGCTGTCAGGCGTTCAGAGTATCCGATGGTTTGGGATCTGGCGGATACACTGTATGAACGCTTGTTGGCCTTTTCCAGGTGCAATTCCATCCAAGCGGATGAACTGAAACAACTGCTGGGGTATCTGGATCTACAGGAGCTTGAACCCATTTATATCAAGGAATTGCAGTACATGAGTGGATATGCCTATAAGAAAATCATCAGCCTGAGGCACAGGCTTATCCGAACTATAGGCGAGGTAGGTGACGAGCGCGGCAGGGTTGAATTTTTGCGTGAGAACTACAGATCGCTTGAGGACCAATACAAAGGGCTTGACGACCAATACAAAGCGCTAGCTGATCAATACGAACTACTCAGCGCAAACCACCAGATCGTGTTAAATACCAGGGGGTGGAAGCTGCTAGTGGCTATGCGCCGCTTCCTAACCTGGCGACCCGGTTGATGTAACGTTGGCGTTACATCAGTTTTCGAGCGATTTATGAATCCTGTAACTCTTTGGCATGCGTTGGGCCGGGTAAGATGGCGACCCGCCTTGGCGGCCGTAATGGCAAACATTCGCCTGTACGGTTGGATTGCAACCGCCAGGAAAATAGGATTGCGGGCGGGACGCTATCTAGGCAGATCATATCGAATACCCACCGGTGGTCGAGGCGGGGAAAACTCGGAGATCGTAAGCAGGGCCGCCGATCTCTTTGGCCGACCTGCCATTACGATAGTGGGAGCCCTTGATCTCCCCCAGTGCAAAAAGTACAGAGTCTCGCAGAAAGTCGAGTTCTTCAGGTCTTTGGGATGGAACTGCTATTACTCGCACTACAATGATGGATACCGCGCTGTCAGTTATTTGCAATATTCAACAGCAGTCATTTTCTATCGAGTGCCAGACTGCATCGAGTTCAACCACTACATCGACGAAGCCCGCAGGCTGGGGATACGCACGTTCTATGACATTGATGATCCGATTTTTAACCAGGCAGTGTATAGCGAGAACAAAAATCTCGAACATATAGCATCGCATGAGCGCGCCCATCTGTTGGGAAGTGCGAGCGTTTATCGCGCTGCGATGGAAAAGGTCGACGCCTTGATTCTTAGCACAACCTACCTGAAGCAATTGGCGCAAGAGGATTTCGGCAGAGAAACCTATGTATGGGGGAATTTGGCGGATGCCGCGACATTGTCGATAGTGCAGAACGTCAGGCGAGAGCACGTCGGTCGAGACGAAACCAAAATCATCATCGGTTACGCTTCGGGTTCAAGGGCGCACGATGCGGATTTCGGTGTTGCGTCAGATGCACTGGTAAATGTGCTTGAGCGATATCCGCATGTGGAACTGCAGATCATAGGGTATGCGGTGATGCCGCCGGTACTGGATCGTTTCAAGGACAGGATCAATGCGCGGCCTTTCTCAGGTTACGCAAAATACTTCGCAGCATTGAACCAGATCGATATCAATATAGTACCGCTCGTGAACGACAGGTTTAACGCGTGCAAAAGCGCAATTCGCTACCTTGAAGCATCGCTGTGCAATGTACCCACTATTGCCTCGTCGGTCGGCCAGTTTGCCGAGGTGATCAGTAATGGACAGGATGGGTATTTGGTGAGTACACAGGACGACTGGATTGATGCACTGAGTCGACTCATTGAGAGTTGCGAACGGAGATTGAAGCTGGGCGCCGCTGCTTATGAGAATGTCATGGAGAACCACACGTTTTCATCCGTGGATGTTATAGCACCGGAACTGCTGGAGCAGTTTGCAATTTCCAATGAATAGACTACTTATTCTCAATCTCTATTACGCACCCGAAAGTTTCGGTGGGGCCACCATCGTGGTCGAGCAAACTGCTCGGCGGCTCAGTGATGCGCATGATTGGGCTGTGCTGGTAGTGACCACCATGCGTGATCATTCCATGCCGCGCTACGCACTCAGGCGTTACAGGATCAATGGCGTGGATGTCATTGCAATCAATGTCCCTGGTGAGTCGACGGGCGAAGAGGAATACAGGAATTCCGAGATCGCGAGGCGCGTAATTGAAATCGCACGCGCATTCCAACCGGACGTATGCCATTGCCATGCAATACAGGTTCTGGGTTGCGAGTACTTCGATGAACTGAGGCAGCTTGGAACAAAAGTCGCAATCACCGCGCATGATTGTTGGTGGATATGCGAGCGCCAGTTCATGATAAATTCCGATGGCTTTTATTGCGATCAATGGGTGCTGAATGATGCACAATGTGGCCAGTGCTCTGCTGATCATCGCATGCAGGTCAAGCGCAACGCCTACCTTAAACAGCAATTGAACAGCGCGGATCTCTTGCTATTCCCAAGTAATTTTCACCGCAATTTGCATCTCGCGAATGGCATCGGTCGCGAAAATTCGTTCGTGAATAAAAATGGCGTAACCCTGCCGGCTCCCGGTTACCTCAGCATGCGGGCGGCGGCGAAGCAGGCGCGTGATGTGACTGTGTTCGGGTTTGTCGGAGGACCTGGGTACATCAAGGGCTCGGAGCACATAGTGCGAGCATTCAATCAGATCGATCGCACGGATTATGTGCTGCAGGTGGTCGATGCCGCCGGCAATATCGGGTCCAGCTGGGTGGATAGCAGCTATTGGCAAGTACCTGGAGCCGTGAAGTTTATTCCGCCGTATCGCCAGGATGTAATGGACAGCTTTTTCGCGGGCATTGATGTGCTTTTATTCCCATCTCAGTGGAAGGAGAGCTTTGGATTGACGGTCAGAGAGGCTCTGGCGAGGGATGTCTGGGTGATCTCAACCGACTCCGGCGGCGTGGCCGAGGATCTTCAAGTAGGTATAAATGCCAGCGTCACTCCCTTCGGATCCGGAGTCAGCGAGTTACGGGCTTGTATAGAAGGGGCCTTGGATAAGAAGCAATGGGACAATTACAGCAATCCACTTGCGCATACCATCAGGGGTTATGATGAGCAGGCGCAGGAGTTGTCCGGCTACTTGCGCGGCGTGTTGTAGGCGTTGTATTCCCCTGTCGGTGCCAAGACGTAAAAAATCCATGCAAAAAGATGTCTTAAAGTTGGAAATTGCCGCGGATCGAGCGGGCATCCCAGCAAGAGGAAGTTGTTTTTGAAAGCACTTTTGCGCCGGATTCTTGCGGCCTTCAAGGCCAGCAGTGACTCCGCTGCCCAAGGCAGCGCGTCGCGTCGTTATCCGGTTATCCCCGCCGTCGCAGCGCCTGCGACGCTGCCTGTCAGCTTTGTCATTGTGCGCTTTTCTGACGAGTACCTGCACAATTTCCTCAAATCCGAGTGCGCCCATGATCCGCTAAACGAAGTGATAGAAATCGACAATACCTCCAATCTCTACTTTGATAATTTGTCACAGGCCATTCTTGCCGGTCTGGATCGCGCGCATAACGACATTATTGTCGTAGTACATGAAGATGTTCTTTTGCCACAAGGATGGCAGCCTCACTTCGAGCAGTCACTGCGCCAACTTGAAGAGCATGACCCTTCCTGGGGTGTGCTGGGCAGTGTTGGCTGGAATGAGGTCGGGCAGTTTGTCGGGCATTGGAGTGACCCGCACCAGTTCAAAAACACCTTCCTTGATAGCCCGTATAAGTTCCACGAAGTACAGAAGCTGGACGAGCAGCTTTTGATCTTTCACAGGCAAAGAATCCCCAGGCTGGATAGCGATTTACCAGGAATACATTTCCTGGGAGAAGATCTGAAGCAGCAGTTGTCGCGGCTTGGAATGAAGTGTTACGCGGTGGACGCGCCCACTATCCACAAATATGCCGACAAGTACGGCGAGCGCATCGTTAGCTCGAGGCAGTCGGACAAAATCGGCGACAGGGAGAGCGTGACGTATCTGGCTGATGAAGCGTGCTGTAATGACTATCTTGCCTGGAAGTATCCGCATGTATTTTCAGGGTTGAAGCAGGCTGCTGGAGGAGTGCAGTCTTCAGCAAGCGGCCGCTTGCAGGTGATCCGACCGATCATTTTTATTTGCAAGGGGGAACTGGAAGCTGCCGCCGCCCGCGCGATTGCGCAGGATTCAGGCATATTTACTGGAGCGCTGCCCAGCGATGCCAGTGAATCCGCGTTGCTGAGGATGCCCATCTATAAAATGATCATCGAGAAATACCGGTGCCACGCGCAGTGGCAAAAACACAATACAGCAGATACCTTGCAGATGTTGGCGGCGCGACTGCTGGGCGATCTACCTTTGGATGCCGGTTGGGGTATCTTTGTGCCGGAGAGTATTCTGGTGCTGCCCGAGTTGCGCAGGGTGTTTCCAGAGGCCCGCTATGTCTATATTCAACGTGACCCCTTCAGTACTTGTATGGAAGAGCCGCACAGAACGGCATGTTTGAATAACCACCTCGGTCGAATTGCGCTGCCCGAGGCGTATTGCGCGCTCGGGCTTGAGATATCCCGGATCCTCGAAGCAGATCCGCTAGACCACATGATCTGTACCACGCTACATCAACTTGATTTGGTGCGTCAGCATCTGGCAAGCGTGGCGGAAAGCGAGCCGTTGGTTCTCCCGTTTGAGGAGTGCATCAACAGCCCTTCTACGGCAATGGAACGATTTGCTCGCTGGTTGGGCGCTGTGCGATCCGACAGCGCCAGCGCGGGGTTGAACCTGAAGATGACTCTGGACACGCATTCGAGCATCGAGACCTGCGGGTATTCCCAGGCGCAAAAGCTGGCTGCAATGGAGCGGCTGAGCGTTATCAGGAAGTCGCTCGGGTATATCTAGTTAATGCAAAATTCTGCTATTCTTGCCCGCTGCTACAGACCACCAACACTGGGTTGCGGCCAGATAAGAACACGTTCCCAGCTTCGCCTCGTCAAGTATAGTGAAAGATAGCCAATGAGCGGAAAATCCCAGAAAAAATCCAAAGTCATGGATGAGACTACCATTTCGCTGTTCGAGCAGGGCTCTACCAGTGATACCCGTAAAACCTACATCATTTTTGGCGTCGGACGGGGCGGCACGACCATGGTCGCCGGTGTCGCGAAACTCTGTGGTCTCGATATCGGAGAGGATTTGCCGATAAATCTTGAAGACAATGATTTCAATCTCGCTGTGTTGAAAAAGAAGGGGATTAGCCAGCCTGTAGTCCATATCATCAATGTATTGGCACAGCGCAATCAGTCCAAGGATATATGGGGGTGGAAATTTCCGCGGGCTATCGCCTACCTGCCACTAATCCGCGAGCACCTGGTGAATCCACACCTGATCCTCGTTTCCCGTGACCCTATCGCTACTGCCACCAGGGAGATATTGTCAGGTACTCCGAAAATGGATGCGATTGAGCTCGTTCTGCGTTTGCAGTTGCGGAACATGGAGCTGGTAAAGCAGTGGGAAGCGCCGACCCTGATCGTCAGTTACGAAAGATCCATTCAACGCCCCGAGCAGTTTATTACTGATATGTGTGGCTTTTTGGGAGTAGAGCGTCCCGTCGACACAGCAGACATTCGGGCTTTTATGCAGCCAGGAGAATACAAGGTAATCTGAACGGCCTCAATTCAAGAACCCTGATGCTGATATCGCGGCTAAGCGTGAATTCACCGATATTGGAGACCGCTTGAAGCAAGCCATCGGAGAATGGCGCGAGTCGACACAGAATCCTTTACGGTATCCGGCCGAGTTCAGGAAAAGAGAAAGCAAGGGTAACGGAAGTAGCTGATGCACAGGGGCGTAAAAATGTCCGACTTACGCAGTTCGCACCATGCAGGGGTTGCGCCCATCGGCTGTGTCGGCGTCTCTGCACACGCCATTTCGGGATCTCCCAGCTGATGCCGTTACATTCCTGGCGCGATGCGATCGCGGCCTATGCAAGTCCCGCCGCCCTGGCACTGCTGCTATTGGGGTTCGCTGCGGGGCTGCCTTACATGCTGGTTTTTTCGACGCTTTCGGTATGGTTGCGTGAAGCCGGTGTATCGCATGCCACAATTGGCTATGCCAGCCTCATCGGCCTCGCCTACGCCTTCAAATGGGTGTGGTCGCCACTGCTGGATCAATGGCGCCTGCCCTTACTTGGCAGGCTCGGTCGCCGCCGCTCATGGCTCGTGATGGCCCAACTGGGGGTGATCGGCGGCCTGCTCGGCATGTCGCTGTGCGATCCGTCACAGCACCTGTCATGGCTGATAGCCGTTGCCGTGCTGGTGGCCTTTGCCTCTGCAACCCAGGACATTGCGGTTGATGCTTATCGTCTGGAAATCGTGGACGAAAGCCGCCAGGCGACGCTGGCCGCAAGCTACATGGCGGGCTATCGCGTAGCGACCGTGCTCGCCACGGCCGGCGCGCTGTATTTTGTGACCTGGTTCGACGCCATTGAAAGCCAGTACAACTTTCGCGCATGGGCCAATACCTATGTGCTGTTCGCGGCCCTGATGCTGCCGGGATTTATCACCACGCTGTGGATGCGGGAGCCTGACGTGCCCGCAGTGGTGCAGCAGTTGGCCGCTCGATACGGTCTTGGGCGACAGTTGCTGTCCGTTGCACTGCTGGTAGCGCTGCTGACAAGCGGCTCCGCAATGCTCGCGGCGCTCTACACCGCCGCCTATTCGCAGGCGCTGCTATATGCGGTAATTCCCGTGGTCTGTATCACCCCGTGGGGCCGTGGACTGCTGGCACCGGTGCTGACGCCGATCAGTGATTTCATTCGTCGCTATCGCTGGCAGGCGCTATTGATGCTCGCCCTGATCGCCAGTTACCGCATGTCCGCTACCGTGATGGGCGTGATGGCCAACGTGTTTTACCTGGACCAGGGCTTCTCCAAGGATCAGATCGCCAGCATTAGCAAGCTTTTCGGCCTGTTGATGACATTGGCCGGGGCGGCGACAGGAGGTCTGCTGATCGTGCGGTTCGGCATCATGCCTATCCTGTTCATCGGCGCCGCCGCATCGGCAGCCACCAATTTGCTGTTCGCGCTGCTGGCCAGCATGGGCGCGGATATGTCGATGCTGGTGCTCACAATCAGCTGCGATAATTTCAGCGCCGGACTTGCAACCGCGGCCTTCGTGGCATTTCTTTCCAGTCTCACCAATCTGCAATTCTCGGCCACGCAATATGCGTTGCTGAGTTCGATCATGCTGCTGTTGCCACGCCTGATCGGAGGCTACTCGGGAGCACTGGTGGAGCAACTCGGCTACCAGCAATTCTTTGTCGCGACAGCACTGCTGGGCATTCCGACGCTGCTACTGGTAGCCCTGCAGTGGCGTAGAGGCGGCTGACGGCGTGGCGCCCCTGCATGGTCCCCTACAGGCCTTGCGTTTGCTGGTAAGGCGATTGTGCCGCTGTGCCAAACGCGTGGTCGGCGTGCGAGGGGTGCGCGCATCCGCGCTTTTTGGAACCGGGTCACGCCCGCAGGGTATTTCGGAGTTGCCTTGGTTATTGCAAATCGGCGAATATAGGCTGGTTAATTCACACAATTTGATATCAGCGCAGGGTTTATGAATCAGTCCAGCTGTTTTTTTCTGCAGATCGGAAGTGAGTAGATGGGAGGGCAAGTCGCAAACGAGTTAGACGGCAAGCTGCCCACCCGGGTGGTGGCTGTATTGGGCATGCATCGCAGTGGCACCAGTTGCCTGACAGGGTCTTTGCAGAATGCCGGCTTGTTCCTGGGGGATTGCCATACCTGGAACAAGCATAATGAAAAGGGCAATCGGGAGAACCAGAAATTCGTCGATCTTCACGATGCGATTCTTGCAGCGAACGGTGGTGCCTGGGATGCTCCGCCCGCCAGCGTGGTCTGGAAGGATGAGCACTTCGCCTGGGCAAGAGAACTTTTGCTCGCGCATGCAGGCGAGCCCAATTTCGGATTCAAGGATCCGCGCGGGCTGTTGGTGATTGATGGCTGGAAACAGCTCTATCCCAGGATCGAGTTTATCGGCATCTATCGTCACCCCAATGCGGTGGCCAAGTCGCTGCAGAAACGCAATTACAGAACGCGCGAGGAGTGGCTGAATCTATGGTATGCCTACAACAGCGCGTTGTACCGCGAGTATAAGAGCAAGCCGTTCCCGATTCTGTGCTTTGATGATGACGAGGCGGTCCTGGACGAAAAGATCGTTCGCGCTGCCGCTCAAATGGGCCTGACTCGCCATGGCCCCGAGGAAAAGTTCTATACTTCCGAACTGCGGCACAACGATGGCTCGGGCGAGGCAGTACTGCCATGGAAAATCAGGCGTTTGTATCGAAAGCTGAAGAAAGCCGAATTCTGAGCGGCGTCGACGAATGTTAAGCCGCATCAAGCAGGGCATTCGACGTTTCTTATCGAACAGTCAGTCGAACAGTCTATCTGGCAGTAATCAACGAGATGAGTGTGTTGTCAGTTTTGTTGTGATTGTCTACGACATGCCGACGCAAGCCCAGAACACAGTGCGCTCATTGCTCGCGGATTATCAACTGGATGCGCGCCCGGAGGATTACGAAGTCCTGATCGTGGAAAACGCGTCCGCGAACACGATGTCGCAAGCATTCCTCGACTCCTTGCCGCCCACTTTTTCCTATCACCTCAGGCAGGAAACCCAGCCAACGCCAATTCACGCGATCAATTATGGAATAGAGCGCGCCAGAGGCGACAATATCTGTGTGATGATAGACGGTGCGCGGTTGCTGACCCCGGGTGTAGTCAAGAATATTATTCGGGGTCATCGCCTTTCACCGCGCGCGATCGTCACTGCGCCGGGGTATCATTTGGGCTACGAACTGCAGCAGAAAGCCGTGGGTAGCGGTTATGATGTCGCGCAGGAACAGGTTCTCATGGATTCGATTGCGTGGCCTGCAGACGGCTACAGATTGTTCGAGATTGCCTGCTTCAGCGGCTCCTGCGCCGCCGGTTTTTACCTGCCGCATGGCGAGAGTAACTGTATCAGCATGCCGCGTGATTTGTGGAAGGCGTTGGGTGGTTACGATGCGCGATTTGATATGCGCGGGGGCGGAGTGGTGAATCTGGACCTCTACAAGCGAGCGTGTGAATACCCAGGGATCACGCATGTTTTCCTTCACGGAGAGGGAACATTCCATCAGTTTCATGGCGGCGTGACCACCGGTGGAGAGGAGGCCGAGGTCAGGCAGAAGTTTATCGTGGCGATCATGGAGCAGTACCAAAGCATCAGGGGCAGAAAGTTTGAGAATCCGTTGACCAACACGGTGTATCTAGGTGAGTTACCAGACCAGGCGCAAAAATTCGTACAAATGTCTTCGAGTAAAAAAATCGAAAGAATGAACAATACAACCAATGCGCAGCGTGTCTCTGGATAGCGCTGGGTCAACTGAGAGGTCAATGGGAATATATGAATAACAGTATTTATTTTCCGCCGTCACTGCAGCGCTTTGAACCAAAGCGCATGGTGTTCAGTACCTGGGTTGATCACCTGCCGTTTGCGTACGATCTCGTGGCTGCCATTCGCCCCAAGTTGATTGTCGAGCTGGGCGTGTACAACGGACTCTCGTTTTTTACCTTTTGCCAGTCGATGGTGGAGAATAATATCGACGGTGTGGCCTATGGCGTGGACTGTTGGGAGGGCGACGAGCATACGGACGCCTATGACGATTCAATCTATAACGACGTCGCTGATCACGCTCGCGTGAATTATCGCGGCAACACCTACTTGCTGCGCATGTTCTTCAATGAGGCTCTGCGGCATTTTGAGGACAACACGCTGGATCTGTTACATATCGACGGTTTGCATACGTACGAGGCGATACAGGAGGACTTCACCAACTGGTACCCGAAGGTAAAGCCTGGTGGAATCATCCTGTTCCATGACGTCATGGCAAAAATCAAGGATTTTGGCGCCTGGAAATATTTTGAGGAGCTTGAAGGCCAGTATCAGGATGTGTTCAAGTTCAATCACGGCTTCGGCCTGGGCGTCATGCGCAAGCCGGGCGGCGAGCCCAGCGATGAACCGTTGCTCGATCTGCTCTTCAGCAAGGATGAAGACACCATACAGAAATTGCGCCAGCTGTACGTGCATGCAGGCCTTTTTCTGGAAGCGCGTCGCCAGGCAACATTCTGGCGCCAGGCGCGCAAGGGCGGAAAAAAGGGCGGCCAGGGCAAAGATCAGCCTGCCGCGGAAAGTGAAGTCCAGGCAACGCCTCCTGCACAAGAGGGCTGATCTGCCCAGGTGTTGGAGTCCCAAAGCGTGTCTCACGGGAGGTATGTATGGTGATTGACGGTAGTTTAGTGAGCGTGCAGGACGCTGAGACGCATGCCAATTCCGAACTCCTTGAGCAGGCCAATCAACTCGCAAACGGCGGCGATTACCGGTCCGCAATCAGCCTGTTGGAACAAGCCGGGACGTACGATGATTATCCTCTGGCGCAGCGCCTGATCGAGTTACGCATTCATGCCTATTCCAAAATGCAGTGGCCCGAGCCGCATGACAACTGGCCACCTGCGCACGATAACCGCTTCGCAGATGTCAACGGCTTTCCCGAGGTTGCCGCGGGTGAGCTGGATGTAGGTGCGTTGAAGGCTGGAATATTGGGCAAGGGTGGCCTGATCGTGCGCGGGTTGATGGACTCCGAGCGAATAGAAAAAATGCGCGAGAATATCGACCGCGTGCTGCAGGCGAGAGTAGATAGCGCCAACGAAGTGCCCGGAGCCGACAGCAATCCCTGGTACCGGAGGTCGCCCAGTGTGCAGGGAGGTCCTGTTCAGTTTCGCGGGGGCGTGCGTTATACCACGATAGGCTCCGTGTGGAGCGTTGACAGTCCTCCCGTTACTTTCCAACTTATAGAATACTATCGAAAGATTGGTATCCCCGAGCTGTTGACCAGCTACTTTGGGGAGGCTCCGGTACTTTCCGTGCGCAAGTGGGTGGTGAGGTGTGCAGCCCCGAACAATGGCGCATCCTCGGGCTGGCACCAGGACGGTTACTTTTTGGGAGATGCGAGCGCAATCCGAACGGCCAATCTGTGGATTGCGCTGACCGACTGCGGAGGAGATGCCGATGCGCCTGGATTGGAAATCGTCGGCGGCGGAGAACGTACAATTTACGAAACGGGTACGCGTGGCTCCCCATTTAACTGGACGGTCGGTCAAGAGCTCGTGGACGAGATTGCGCAGACCAATCCGGTACAGTGCCCCAGGTTCAACGCCGGTGATGCACTGTTTTTTGACCACTTCAACCTGCATAGAACAGGCTTTGGTTTAAACCACACCAAGAATCGCTATGCAATTGAGTCGTGGTTTTTTGCTGGATCAACGGCGCCGCTCAAGCAGCAACCGGTAGTGATTTAGGTTGGCGAGCGCGTTGATGTGTCCCTGTCCGGCGATATCTGTGCTTCAGGTGCCAACGTTGAAGGTTGTTTTTAGTAAGCAGTTCAGACGAGCGAATCATGCGTTTATTCAGGTGTGCCAATGACAATTGAAAGTACCTCCCCCGGTGATCAGGAAGAGCTGCGTGAGTATCGTCCTCTGCTCGATGAAGTACAGGCATTAATCGAAGCAGGTGATTACGAAGCGGGCATCAGCAGGTTGCAGAAAGTCGCGCGGTCCAGCGGTAGCGAAGCACTGATGCGTCACTTGATCGAGTTGCGGGTCGCAGCTTTCCCAAAAATGGCAGAGCAAGTCACGCCTGAGCCGATGTTTGAGGCGAACAGTTTGCTCGGAAATGCCGCAGCGGTGCATGACCGCTTGAATGAAGACGGATACCTGTTCTTCCGGAATATAGTACCAGCGGATATTTTGACGGCATTGCGAGACCAGATAACACAGATACTTGCCGAGGAGGGCTGGATAGAAGGGGGTGCGCAGCGGATGCTGGCCAAGGCGATTGTTCGCCCGCTTAGGGAAGGGCAGCCCAGGTTTTTCAAGGCACATGATCGCATCATAAAGCTTGAGGCCCTGCACAGCCTTGCGCATGAAACCAACTTAATGACCGTTCTGCGTCAGGCGCTTGGTGAGACAGTGTTCCCTCACCCTCTCAGCATCGTCAGGCTCATTTTTCCGGATAGTCCCGAGCTGGCCACGCCGCCTCACCAGGATTTCCCGAACAATCAGGGAACCCCAAACCTCACTGCAGCGTGGATACCGCTGGGGGATTGCGCAATCCAGGACGGCTCCCTGGCGATCATGGAGGGTTCGCACAAGTACGGCGTTCTCCCACTGAAGTTCCACCTCGGCGCCGGTAATCGCCGCGCAATCCTCAGTGAGGATGTGTTGGCGTGTCGTTGGGTCGGAGCAGATTTCAAAGCGGGAGATGTCGTGCTATTTACTGCTCTGACAGTGCACAAGGCCATGGAGAACTTCAACCTGGAGCGCATGCGGCTTTCGGTGGACTTCCGCTACCAGTTGGAGGGCGAGGCGCTCACCGCAGGCTGCCTGCAGCCGCACTTTAACCGCGTTAGCTGGGAAGACATTTACCGCGGCTGGACGTCAGATAAGCTCAAGTACTACTGGCGCACCAGGAAGTTTGAAGAGGTGCCCTGGGATTCCACATTGCACGAATTGCCTGAGGGGCATGTCGATGAAGCTTACGAGCAACAACTCGCCTACAACATTGCCTTGACGCGCAGGAAGCAGGGGCGTGCTTCCGTTGATCAAAGCTGAGGAAGTGCTCGACCAGGTTATACCTGCAGAACATTCATCCCCGCATACAAAGGGTTTGAACGTCTCGTTACCAGGCCAGGGGTATTTGATTCTTGGGGAAACTCGAAGCGCCGAAAAACCAGGTTTCCACTGCATAGCGCAATTTGGTGAAGTCGGTTCGGTATTGAGTTCTGTGCAGGTAGAAATGATCGAAGAAAAAGGCATCGCCGGCATTGAATTGCGGCATCAGTGGCCGGATTTCTGCAAATTCTCCATTCACCAGTGAATCGCTTACCGACCAATTGAACTGGGCACCCTCAGCCGACACGATCTCGTAGAGTCGCTGCGGCACGACATCCAATCCGGGGGCACCGGTGGCGGCGCCGCATGCGTTCAGGGGAATCCACATATTCAGGCTGTTCAGATTGGTCCCCATAAAAGCGCCATCCTGATGCCAGCCGGCTTCGGATACCGGCAGTATGGAGCGCCGCAAAACCCATTTTTTTACTGAGAGACAAGGCGGTTCTCCCAGATACTCTGTCATCAACTGCTTCAGTCCGTGTGCCTCGTAGAGCTGCAGCAGTGCTTCGGCGACACTGGGTGCTTCGACACACATGGCCGAGCCTGAGGCGCAATGAAAATTCCTGGTGTTGGCGAGCTCCCTGTCCTTCCTCGGCATGATGGATGAGAGATTGTCGGGCGGGTTGTAGTAGGTATTTGCAGGATTCGGTGTCTTTGAATCCGCGCATGCGTCAACCACACGATCAGTCGCATGAATCAACGTGTCTACCGATGACTGGGGAAACATGGCGCGCACGAGAAGCGCACCGTGCTCAGCAATGGCAGTGCGCAGGCGGTCCACATTCAGTTCCGCTGCGGTGATCTCCGGTACACAGTAACGCTCTGGTGTCCTTCCTTCCTGCTTCTGTATGACAAGATGGGGGGAATCGGTTGGTTCCCGGGTTCGATAGGCTTCGATGCGATCACCCATGCACCTGCTGTCAGCCGCGATATTACGAGATTCGAGGATGTCTGTAGTGAGTTCAAAAGCGCTCATAATCGATGTCGTCAGCGAAAAACCCTTAGAAGTGTAAGCCATATTATTTGCTTCGTCGATCTTCGAAAAAGGGGATCGCGTAACTTTGCAGGGCAGTTCAAAAATGCAGGGTGGAGTTACTTTATGTATTGCGCTGGCCTGCCTGGAGTACAATGCGGTTTAACCTAAACGGTAGAGTGGCGATAGCATTTTGTGCGTGTTGTGTTTGATCTTTCGGGGCTGACAAAGTCTGTGCGCCGTGCCGCAACGGCAATTGCGTTGTCCTGCATCCTTGCCATGCAAGCGTATGCTGCCACTGACGAACTCAAGTTGCCGAATCTTGGCGAATCCAGCACCAGCATGTTTTCCTCGCAGTTCGAGTACCAACTGGGCCGTGCGTGGCTGCGCGAGTTTCGTAGCCAGGTCCCCACCGTGGATGACCCACTTTTATTCGATTATCTGGAAAACCTGATTTACAAGCTGGCCGCGCACAGCAAATTGGAAGACCGGCGCCTGGATCTGGTGATTGTCGACAACCCAACCCTCAATGCGTTCGCCGTGCCTGGCGGTGTGATCGGCATCCACAATGGACTGCTTTTGTGGGCGCAAACCGAGGACGAGCTGGCCACGGTGTTGGCGCACGAAATTGCGCACCTCAGCCAGCGCCATTTTTCGCGCGGGGTGGAATTCCAGCAAAAACTCCAACCCGTCACACTTGCGGCGATGCTCGCCAGTTTTGTGTTGATGGCGACCACCGGCGGCGATGTGGGCATGGCTGCGCTGTCGGCTACCCAAGCTGCGGCACAGGACTCCGCGTTGCAGTACAGCCGTGGAAATGAACAGGAGGCGGATCGAATAGGCATGCAGACTATCGTTGATGCGGATATGGATCCGTACGCTGCGCCGGCGATGTTTGAGCGCATGTTGCAAGCAACGCGCTATTCGAATAATGAGCAGATACCCGAGTTCCTGCGTTCCCACCCATTGTCAGAAAATCGTATTGCGGACACGCGCAACCGCGCCAGGAAGTATCCGAAGAAGGTTCGCGAATCGGACCTTGAATACCAGTTGATGCGCGCCCGCGTGATTACGGAATTGGCCGCATCGCCAGCGCAGGCGGTAGAGCGATTCCGCGGGGAACTGGAAGGCGCATCGACGTCACCGGAAGCGGCGACCTATGGTCTGGTGCTGGCGCTCACCGCGGCAGGCCGCGCGGATGAAGCCGGCCTCGAACTCGATTCGATCTGGTCAAAAAACCCGGAGCGGCTCGAGTATATTATTGCCGATGCCGAGATTGAGATGGTGTGCAATCGGAGCGCTGAAGCTGCCAATAAGTTGCGTCGACGGCTGGACGTCTCTCCGGGCAATCATCCCCTGACGATGGCGTATGCCACGGCCCTGATGAAAAACCAGCAGCCTCATATCGCCGAGGAAGTGCTGGTTGCGCAGAGCAAGCGTCGACCTAATGATCCCGGCCTGTGGTACCTGCTGGCAGAAGTGCCAGGGCCTGGCTGGGGATATTCTGGGGCTACATCAGTCTCGTGCCGAATACTTCATCCTGAATGGCGATCTGGAGCAGGCGCGAAAGCAGCTCACCTATGCCCTCAAGCTGACGGGTAGTGACTTCCATGCATCGTCCAGAATCAACCAGCGCCTGGCAGACGTCGCCAGAATGCAGGAGCAATTGGAAGAATTCTGACCTGTGCCGTAGAGCCCATCAGCAGTGAAAATATCAGGCGTTGCCTTTCACCTTCACCTGCAGTTCGCGCGCGAAGTCCAACATGCGGCGCAGCGGTACCATCGCGCGTTCACCGATGGCGGGATCAACGAAAATCTCATTGTCAGCGCGCGAAAACACCTGCGCCAGGGTCTCGAGATCGTTCATGGCCATCCACGGACAGTGCGCACAACTGCGGCAGGCGGCGCCATTCCCGGCCGTGGGCGCAATGATGAATTCCTTGTCCGGCGCCTGCTGCTGCAGCTTGTAGAAGATGCCCTGATCCGTCGCGACGATGAAACGCGGGTTGTCCATCTCCGTGGCGGCCCGGATTATCTGCGTGGTTGAGCCCACCCGATCAGCCAGTTCAAGCACGGCTGTCGGTGATTCCGGGTGCACCAACACGGCGGCGTCCGGATAAACGCGCTTCAGGTCGGCGATGCCGCGCCTTGAACTCCTCGTGCACTATGCATGCCCCGTCCCACATCAGGATGTCCGCACCGGTCTGGTTACGCACGTAATTGCCCAAATGCTGGTCGGGTGCCCAGATGATTTTCTTGCCCTCGTCGGCCAGGTGCTCGGCAACATCCAGCGCGATACTGGATGTTACCACCCAGTCGGCCCGGGCTTTCACTGCGGCCGAGGTATTGGCATAGACGACTACTGTGCGATCAGGATGCTGATCGCAAAACGCGGAAAACTCTTCGATGGGGCATCCCAGGTCAAGCGAGCACGTTGCTTCCAGCGTGGGCATCAACACCCGTTTGTCTGGCGTGAGAATTTTGGCGGTCTCACCCATGAATTTTACGCCCGCCACGATCAGCGTAGTGGCAGGGTGGTCGCGACCAAAGCGTGCCATTTCCAGTGAGTCCGAGACACAGCCACCCGTTTCCTCCGCCAATGCCTGGATAGCCGGCGAGGTGTAGTAGTGCGCCACGATGACCGCATTTTCCCGCTCCAGTGTTGCTTTGATCTGGTCCTTCAGCGCCCGCTCCTGCTGGGGGCTCAGTTTCTTCTGCTCAGCATGATCCAGGTGATATTGCACCTGCTCGCGGATGGTTTCGAGTTTGTCGGATGCTAGACTCATACACAGTTGAAACGTGGAAAAACGGGGCGTGAGTTTACCACAGTTTGGGTGCGCGTTGATTCCAGCTTGCTCTCCCGTTTACCCTTTACCCGGCCAAAACTGCAGAGAAATAACCATGGTTGAATACGATTACGTCAGGACCCGCCGCGCCGATGTCCAGCCCATCAAGGACAACCAGGTGCCAGTTGTCCGCTTCTTCATGCGCTGGGCTACCAGGCTGAATGTGGCGGTGTTCAGGGCCAGCAAGGGCCGCCTGATGAATAAATTCATCGGTGGCTACCCCGTCTGTATCGTTACCACGACCGGCGCCAAATCCGGAAAAATACGCCGTATCGCACTGATTCACCTGCCACACGGTGACAATAAACTGCTGGTTGCTTAACAGGGCGGTATGAACAGGAATCCGGTGTGGTACTACAACATCGTGGCGCACCCGGACATACTGATCATGGTCGATGGCGAGGAGAAGGCCTATCGGGCCCGCCGGGTCAGTGATGAAGAGAAGCGCGACCTGTGGCCACATCTGCTGTCGATGTACCCGGATTTCGACGAGTATCAGGCCCGCACGGACCGCAATATTCCGGTGTTCAGTTGCCAGCCCCTGGCGGGCTGATCAATCTTTCAGCCAGTCCGGCCAATCGCTGTTGATGCTGGCACTCCATTGCGGCGTGCGGCGCTCCATGTAGGCCGTGCCGCCCTCCACCGCGTCGGGGGTGGACATGGTGTGGTTCAGCGCCCGGCTCTCCGCATCGGCCAGTTCACCGAGGCTCATGGACAGGCCACGCCACAGCAGATGCTTGTGCAGGCCCACCGGTAAGGGGGCACAGTGGGTGCTGATATCCCGCGCAATCTCCAGCGCCGTCGCCAGCACCTCAGCGGCGGGGACACAGCGACCTGCCAGGCCCCACGCGCGGGCTTCCTGGCCGGAGAGGCGTGGCGCACGCACCAACAGCTCAAAGGCCCGCTCAAATCCCACCAGCCGTGGCAGCACATACTCGATAGCAAAATCTGCCACGACACCGCGACGTGACTGCAGGAAGCCGTATTTTCCCTCGTTGGCAAAGATGCGCATGTCCGCCTGCATGGCCAGACCGAGACCGGCGCCCACCGCATGCCCGTTACACGCCGCTATCACCGGTTTGCGCACTTCCCAGGCCTGCATGCTCAGGGGACAGGAATTGACACTGTTGCTCTGCCTCGCTCCGTCAAATGTCTTGCCACCCCACTCATATCCGCACCCGCGCAGAAGGCAGTGCCGGCGCCGGTCACGACCACTACCCGGATATCATCGTCTTCATCGCAACGTTGGTAGGCGCTCCCCAGGCCCTCGATAATGGCGTCGGACAGGCTGTTATAGGCGTCGGGACGATTGAGGGTGATAATTGCGACGCCGTCGACAATGTCAAACTTGAGTTGTTCGTTCATAAACCAGGGTTCCCGCTTCGTGCCGTAGGATGGTCGAATTCATCGCTCCGACATTCGTATCAATGTCCAGTTGTCGATAACGCTCCCCGGCAATCAGTGCCCAGCAGCGGTTACCAACACCTGTTTAACGCTGTGATGCACTGCGCCAAGGAAAAATTAGCTTTTGGTATTTTTAAATAAACAATTACTAGAATATCATTTAGTAATCCAGTATAACTTTATGTTATATAAAGAATAAGAGCTTCCTTGCGCATGTGCTAAGAAGTTTCAGCCTTACTGAAAAATGTATCGCACAGTCAGTATAAATTCGGTTCAGTAGCCAGGATTCAAGCGTGGAACAGCACACAGTACTGATTATTTCCGAGAAAAAGACTGACCACCTCATTATTTCCGCGTCGCTCGAACGGGCGCGGCCTGCCAGATTTCACCTCGCATCCTCAGAATCCATGGAGAGGCCACTGGAAGCGCTGCTGGACCCCATGATTGATGCCGTCATTATGGCTTACGGCCCCGAGACGGAGTACTTACTGCGTCTGGCGAGCAAGAACCAGGCAGCAGCCCCGCTCATTCTGCTGCTGGACGAGGCCGACCATGCAACGGTCGAGCAACTGCGGGAACTGGGTGCCCAGGATTACCTGATACGTGGGCAATTGCAGGATGCACTGGTGCACCGGATCCTTGACTACAGCATCCAGCTGAAACAGGCCAGAGAGCAAATTCGGCAGCTGTCCAATCGCGATACGTTGACGGGCGCGCTCAACCGCGTCGGTTTTCGCGCCCATCTGGAACGCGCCATGGGTCGCTCGGAACGCTACGGTTTTAAAACGGCGCTGTTGTATATCAACATTGACCAGTTCGCGAATATCAATGATCACTACGGCGAAGCGGACGGCGACGTGATGATCAAGTCGATATCGCGACGACTGATCAACAAGCTGCGCAGTACGGACAGCATCGCGCGCCTGGGTGGCGATGAATTTGCAGTCGTACTTGAAGATGTCAGCTCTGCCGCCGATGTGGAACTCATCGCCGAGAAAATGCTCAAGTCGATCTCCGCCCCTATGATACTCAGCGAACAGCAGGTGGCGGTGGAAGCCAGCATCGGCGCGGCAATGTACCCGGAAGATGCGGCGGAGTTTTCGGAATTGGTCGAGCTTGCCCGCAGCGCCATGCAACAAGCCAAGAGCGTGGAAGGCGGGCGGTTCATTCGTTACTCGGAACGACTGACGTTCGATATCTCGGGGAACAGTTCTCTGGCTGCCGAGCTGCGCACGGCCGCGCGCAAGAACCAATTTGAACTGCATTACCAGCCGCGAATAGACCTTGCGACGGGGCATCTGGTAGGTCTTGAGGCACTGCTGCGCTGGAATCACCCGGAGCGCGGCCTGGTGGCGCCGGGTGAGTTTCTCGCGGCCTGTGAAGATATGGGGCTGATGAAAACCATCGGGTATCAGGTGATCCAACACGCCTGCAGCGCCCAGGTGTGGTTGAAGGAACAGAAGTTGCAGAACGTGGATGTCGCGGTGAACATCTCCTTTTCCCAGATACAAGATGACCGATTCGTGGATATCGTCAAGGACATCATCTCTCGCACGGGTGCGAATCCCGCGCGCATCGAGTTCGAGCTCACCGAATCGACGATCCTCAAAAGTCCCGGTGGCATCAAGGCGCGCATGGACGAACTGCGGGAGCTGGGTATTTCCTTCTCGTTAGATGATTTTGGTACAGGGTTTTCGCAACTGTCGCACCTCACAGAGTTACCTATTTCTGCCCTAAAAATTGATGCGTGTTTCGTGCGCGATCTGCCACACAACAGGCATCAGGAAGCGATTTGTACGATGATTATCGAGATGGGTCGTCGTCTGGGAATGCTGGTCGTCGCCGAAGGGGCGGAAACCTATGAACAGATTGAATTCCTGCGCGACCACCACTGCCAACAGGTTCAGGGATTCTATTACAGCCCCGCAATTCCGCTGCAAAATCTACTGCGTTTTGTGCAGGAACAGGGCCAGAAGCGGCGCAATCAATTGCTATCCTGATGCGCGCTGGACAGGCTGGTTTGCGATCGGTAAGGCGCGGGACTTTGACCAGCCATTTTTACTCGATAACGTAGTCCGCCAAATCTATTCGTACTAGTCGCGAGCGCACAGTAGTGATAGCCTACGATCATCGCAATATGCGTTATCTCCCCTATAAAATGTTGAGTGCAGATCCCATACGCCACCAAGCAAAGATTCTCGTAGTGGACGATGATGACAATGTTCGCTTCCTAACGCGACAGTGTCTTGAAGCTGAGAACATGATCGTCGTGGAAGCCTCCAATGGATTCGAGGCTATTGATGTATTCGTGCGAGAACGGCCGGACCTCGTATTTATGGATGTCGAAATGCCAAGGATGACAGGGCTGGAGGCTTGCCAACGCATACGGGAATTGCCGCAAGGCGAGTCGATCCCCATCATGATCGTGACCGGATCGGATGACCGTCAGTCCATAGACCAGGGTTTCGAAGCAGGAGCGACGCAGTACCGAACCAAGCCTGTAAATTGGTCGCTGCTGGGGCGCGATGTGCAGTACATGCTGCGCGCGAGCAGTGCGTTTAACTCCTTAAAGCGACAAGAAGATCGCCTGCGTTATCTGGCTTATTACGATCCGCTGACCAGCCTCCCCAATAGACGCAGTTTTAATGAGCAGTTGAACAGGCTTCTGAAGCGCAGTCAGCGACACAATACAACAGCTGCACTCCTGTTCATTGACCTTGACCATTTCAAAAGAATCAATGACTCAATAGGGCATGCCCGCGGAGACAGCCTGCTGGTCGAAATAGCCAAGCGACTCACCATGGAATTGAGAGAGGAAGATGCGGTTAATTACTTTTCCGAAAGCAGTGCAGCAGATGAAGAAATAGGCGATGGCGCCACCGAAATCGCCAGATTGGGAGGAGACGAGTTCACGGTTGTCTTATCTGATGTTTCAGACATCGCGGATATTGAAAAAGTAGCGCGGCGAATCCTTAACAGTCTTTCCGAGCCGATCGCCCTGCAATCACATAACCCGGTGGTGACACCCAGTATCGGCATTGCACTCTATCCTCAGGATGGCAGTGATCCCGATACATTGATTCGCAATGCCGACACAGCCATGTATGTTGCTAAGGCGGAGGGTCGAGCCTGTTTTCGATTTTATAACGAGGATATGAACTCCAGGGCATTCGAGCAACTCAAGATGGAAGAGGAATTGCGCGATGCCATGCGCAATCACGAGCTGGAATTGCGCTACCAGCCTCAGGTGGATTCGCAATCTGGTGAAGTGGTCAGCATGGAGGCTTTAGTGCGCTGGAAGCATCCTACGCGTGGAATGGTCTCTCCGCAGGAATTTATCCCTGTGGCGGAAAGCACCGGGCAAATCATAGAGTTGGGAGAGTGGGTGATGAGCGAGGTCGCTCGTCACTGCCTGTATTGGGATACTCTAGGCCTGAAACCATTCCGTGTTTGCGTCAACATCTCGCCGCTGCAGTTTAACCAAAGCAATTTGCCTGCGTGGGTCGCGGAATTTCTCGAACAGTCCGGGCTGCCGCCAGAGCGCCTCGAACTGGAGCTCACGGAAAGCGCCATTATGAATGACGCCGAGACCAATATCGCAAAACTACGTGCATTGAAAGATCTCGGTGTGGATCTTGCGGTCGATGACTTTGGTACTGGCTATTCTTCGTTAAGCTACCTCAAGCGATTTCCGATCAATACCCTGAAGATTGATCATAGTTTTATCTCCGATCTTGACACTCCGGATGGCGCGGCGATTGTCGATGCCATATTGGCGCTGGCAAAATCGCTCAAACTGCGGGTAATCGCGGAAGGGATAGAGAACGAGTACCAATTGGAGTACCTCGTCAGGAAGGGATGTGATCTGCTGCAAGGTTTTTTCTTCGCTCGTCCAATCTATCCGGAAGATGTTCCGAACATGCTTCATGCAAATTTTTCTGCTGAAATTCAAGAAGTGATTGGCGGCGGAATCGGAGAAGAACGCTATCGCCGATGAAGTATTGCATGCGAACAGCTTCGCTGTGGTTTTGTCTATCCTTATGTTTTCCTGCGCTGGCTGCTGAGCCAGACCCGTTACTCGTGCTATTGCAAGGTTCGTCCAGTGCCGAGATAGCCAGCTTGGTTGATCAAGTTGGGGGGACGGTAACGCACGATCTTCATTTGATTAACGCAGTCGGTGCGAATCTGAGCCGTCAGCAATTGCGCAAGGTCCTGAAGTCGCCACTGATCGAGCGGCACATTGACGATCTTTCTGATACAAGGCTACCCGAGGATCACCCGGAGGAGGAAGGAAGCTGCCGGGTCAGAGGCCATATCGAGCTGGAAGTGACGTCAAGTGGCATCGTATGGCCGTTGTACAACAAGAAGTCAGTCCCAGCGTTTCTGGAGAGCCTGGAGCTCGAATGGCCGCTAGCGCTTGGGGCGGTGACGTCAATTTCCTTCGGGGACCTTGTGATTGCTCCGGCGCTCTACCGCGATGGCGCATCGGGATCTCTGAAGATAGATTTTCCGCCAGCGAGGAGACCAGTGGTGGTCGACCGCGCAGACTTGCAGGTGAGCTTTCAGTCGTCACCATCCGAACGCACTGATCCCCCCGTCAGGCAAAGCGATTTCACTCTGAAGGCGAGTTTTTCCGGTAACTGCAACACCGAACTTGTGCCGGGGTACGAGAACAATCATGGCGATTTTTATTATAACTACGTGGGCGGCGTAGACGCCCTGCATCGCCAGGGAATCACTGGCAAAGGCGTGACAGTTGCGGTAGTGGATTCCGGTTGTGGGAGCATGAAGCATTAATCAAGGATACCGAGGGTAAAACTCGGTTGATCGCCAGATATGACGCGCTTACCGATGTTGTCGATCATGAAGTAGTTGATGAAAGTGGACATGGAACCCACATGGCAAGCATCATTGCCCACAGTGGCGAAACGACTAGAGACGGCGGACCCACGGGCACATACAAAGGCGTTGCGCCAGATGTTGGCTTGGTTGCGGTGAAGGTGCTGGATAGGGAGGGATTTGCGCACGTACTCGAAATCGTGCGCGCCATACAATGGGTTGTTGATAATCGCGAAAAATATAACATCCGCGTGCTCAATCTTTCGTTTGCGCAAAAGCCCCGATGGCCTTATTGGGAAGACCCGGTTAATCAAGCGGCAATGCGGGCTTGGGCGGCGGGCATAGCGGTAGTGGCTGCCGCTGGGAACGATGGGCCAGATCCGGAAACCATAGGTTCACCTGGTAATCTGCCATACCTTATTACCGTGGGAGCCGTGACAGATTCCTGGACCCCGGATACTCGCGACGATGACTATATCCCCGATTTTTCCTCCCGTGGTCCTACTCCCAGCGGGCACGTCAAGCCGGATGTGGTGGCGCTCGGAGGCCATATGACAGGCCTTATTCACCCTGAGTCTGCCATCGCCCTTGAGCAACCAGAGGACATACTTCGAACGGGAGAGTTTGTCTCAACAGGATCCTCCCAAGCCAGCGCATTCGTTACCGGAATCCTCGCTCTCTTGATACAGTTGGAACCGGATCTCACCCCCGATGACCTCAAGTGCAAGTTAATCAGCAGTGCCGAGCCCGCTATCAATCGAAATGGAAAGCTCGCCTATAGCCCGTTTCAGCAGGGTTATGGATATGTGACCGCCACCCGTGCGGTTACCTTGGGCCAAAGAGGATGCGGAAACACTGATTTTGACTTACACGCGGAATTGGAAAGCGCCCAGCATTTCTTGGGTCCCGCAATTGTTGATGATGAAGGTGGCCCGACGCTGCCAGGACTTCAATCGATTCTTTCGTCCGTGCCTAGCAATAAAGGTATGAGTAAAACTCGCAAATGGGGTGTCAAAGACCACATAGAAAGACCGAATGGCAAGTTTAGTGACAAATCCTCGCCCAGCACGCCACCCATTGATTGGATGGCTCTCTATCTGCAAGAAAGGGATGTCATCGAAAACCTCTCTCGTCCAACACCCTGTCAATCCGCCCCGAGCTCACCGCCTTGTTAGTTTCCGGCGAATGACCCTACGGGGTTAGCAGTTCGCTAGCCCCGCTTGTTACGCACATCTCTTATCCTGCACCTGAGAAGGACGGCGTCTGCTTTACCCTCTCGCCCATATTCTGTCGCTTCACAATGCGGCTGCCCCAAAATGGGTATGTGGGCACCTATTTTTCGTCAATGGTACCTCGTATAAATGTGTCAAGAGTCATCACTAAAATGTGTGATGTAGGTTGTCTTGGAAAGCCGTTTTTGCTGAACAACTCACATCACATTACATATGTACGTCAGAAGACGGGAGCGAAAGTATGAAGGGTATGAAAGCGTTAGGGTGTGTAGGGATAGTAGGGAGCTGCGCTCGCATTTTCCTCAAATTCTTTGACTCTCGCAGAGACTTCGCTGAAGACGAGTATAATCGGCACGGAAAAGCCGGGAATGTGGTGCACATGGTTAATAGTGCTTTAGCATCAGATCAGCGCTATTCTTCTAGCGTCCCGGTAGGCTACAAGTGGCGCCAGTCGACTTCCGATATGGGCGTTTCTACTGATCCACTGAGACCTCTGGCAGGGTACAAGTGCAGCGCACCGCAGAGCAGGCGGCAGCAGGGGAGCAGCACGAACAGGCTGGCAGCAAGTGGGGCCGCAGCAGCACCGCAGAGCAGGCTGGCAGCAAGTGGGGCCGCAGCAGCACCGCAGAGCAGGCTGGCAGGGGCCGCAGCAGCACCGCAGAGCAGGCTGGCAGCAAGTGGGGCCCGCAGCAGCACCGCAGAGCAGGCTGGCAGCAAGTGGGGCCGCAGCAGCACCGCAGAGCAGGCTGGCAGCAAGTGGGGTCGCAGCAGCACCGCAGAGCAGGCTGGCAGCAAGTGGGGTCGCAGCTAATAGTAGGCAGTAAAGTGGGGTATCCAGGGATTCTGTCTAGGTCTGCGGGCGGGTTAGGGGAGCGTTGATCTGTGTATTAGGCAGCTCTCCGTGGCAATGGAACAGACTTGTAAGAGTGATCTGAAATGCCCTTCAAGCCTCGCGTCGGCTGCATTGGGCGGAAGACGAAGGAAGACCTGTTGATTATTTGAAGAGTATTTAAGAAAGATCTGACAGGTATCGGTTTAAAGTAGGCAGTTACCGTCAGGGTATTATTAACTGTTCGTTCCAGACCCTTCCCATCTAGCAAAGTAGCCATCGGCGTCCTGCTGCCGGAGCACATTTTGGCCCGTAGAGGTCGTAGATTGTTGTACTAACCCAGCCAACTGTAGTAGTAGGTGGCGTCAAAAACGCCGTTTTCACGACAGACTTCTGTAACCGCTCTGCCACCTTCAACCTCTTTCAGCATCTTCACAATCTGGGACTCTGTGAATCATGATTTGCGCATTGTGGCTCTCCTTGCCTTAGTGATTATGGCCGAGAACTCTAATTTAGCGCGGGACTAATTCAGGGGGTACTTACAGGCCTTGCATACTTAATAAGATAGTCGGTAATCCCAGGCCAATAACAAGAACGGTTACTACTATTGTCAAGAAATGGACCTTTTTCTATAAATTATTGGCTTCCATTTTAGTAAATCAACAAGTTACAGTTGTTGTCCATAGTTTTGGTTGGAAAACTGCAAATCCTGCATACCAGGAAAAGGGCACAGCTACAGTTGGAAATAATGTCCAATCAATATCGCAGAGCTATCATAGTCAGGGGAATGCTCGCAGCACTTTTGACGTTTCAAGTGACCGGTGTCTGTAGTGCGGATCTGGCATTTGTAAACTTCAATCTCGATAGTTCAGATATTTCTGAAAAGTTGACCCAACAAACCGTGGGCCAAACTTTTCAGGATTCAAGAGGAATGGTCTGGTTCGTTTCACAAGAAGGATTAAACCGATTCAATGGTCACGAATTAGAAAATTATAGATTCTCCTCAAACGATCCGAATTCAATTCCAGCCAGCGTAATAACTCAAATTGTCGAAGATGTTGACGGTACCCTATGGTTATCCACATTGGGTGGTGGACTAGCTTTTTACAACGCAATTTCTAATGACTTTGATGCGATTTATGCCGACCCTAGTGATAAAAATACACCCCAGTCGAATGATATTCAAACTGTCTTCTGTGACAAAGACGGAATACTGTGGCTCGGCTACGCAAACGGATTCAGTTCATTTAATCCGCGTAATCGATCTTTTCATCACTATGTATCTGGATCCAACGGAGTTCCATTTACAGGGGATGTAAAGGATTTTACACAAACTCTCGACGGAGCGATTTGGGTTGCAACGGAGTCCCATGGGATGCTTCGGTTAGAACCATCAACAGGAAAAATAGATTCGATTACACACATAGCAGAGAACTCCGACAGCATTGTTACAGGCAGGCTGTACAGGCTCATTACTGACATGAATGGAAACATCTGGATTTCTTCAGACAACGGGGGAGTTAGCAGATACAACCCAACTGCCAATGTAGCCACAAATTTTACTCATTCCGAACTGGATCGTAGCTCAATTTCATCCAACCAAACATCAGACATCTTCGAAGATAAAAATGGAGATATATGGATTGCGACGTCAGAGGGATTGAATTTATTCGTACCAGAAACAAATAGTTTTATACACTACAACAGCCAAAACACAGATATTCCCAACGATGCGATAACTAGTATAAATCAGACTCGTGAGGGCGAATATTGGGTCGGAACCCGATCGGGGCTCACCTCAGGGATGAGGACAAACTTTCAAAAATTTAACCAGGCAACAAGCAATCTCTCTAATGAATCTGTAAACGCATTTGCTGAAACCGCTGATGGCACTCTTTGGGTAGGAACGGATGATGGCTTGAACAAACTTCGTCCCCGAAGCGCTTCATTTGAATGGATAAACGGATCAACCCAGCCAGCTATATCCAGCCCAATTGTGATGAGCTTGTATAGCGACGAGGATACTTTATGGATCGGCACTTATAACGGCGGCCTAAACAAGTTAGATGTTAAGCGAAATGAGGTTTCGGTCTATAAACACAATCCATTAGACAAAATCAGCATCGGTGCCAATGGCATAACTTCAATACTTAGGTTATCGACGGGCCAGTTATTGATAGGCACATATGGCGGTGGATTGAGTATTTATTCTGAAAGCGACGGACATTTTCTTAACTTAAAGAGCGACCGTAAAGACCAATCTACAATTAGTAATGATATGGTGCTCGCTCTGTATGAAGACTCAATCGGCTTTGTTTGGGTTGGTACAGAGAACGGCTTAAATCGATTCCACCCAGATACTAATAAGTTTGAGAGGTACTACACCGCAAGAGGAATTCCAAATAGTTTGTCTAGCAATGTAGTTTGGAGCTTTTTTGAGGACGCAGACCATAATCTATGGATTGGTACTCTAGGCGGTGGACTTAACCGGTGGCCGCTTCAAGACCGGCAGGAATCGAAGCCAAATTTCATCCATTATTCAGACAATATCTCGCTTCCAAGTTTGAATATTTATGGTATCCACGGTGACAGCAGCGGTCGATTGTGGGTTTCGCACAGCAAAGGTATTACAAGCATAGATCCTTTAACTCTGGTGTCGTATCAGTACGGTATAAAAGACGGATTGCAGTCAACAGAATTTAACTTAGGAGCATCCTATAAATCTAAGAGTGGCATGATGTTTTTTGGAGGGATAAGAGGGTTCAACGCCATCAATCCTGACTTGGTTTCATCTGATAGAATTCCACCACAGGTTGCAATCTCCCAAATAAAAGTTATGAACGAACGCCGCGAATTTGATGCGCCTTATCACGCTCTTGAATCAATTGAGCTAAGCTACCAAGACAGAATGTTGTCGGTGGAGTTTTTTGCTGCTGATTATTCGAACCCTGAGCTCGTAAACTACGCATATAAACTTGAAGGCATAAATCCAGATTGGGTCGTGTCACCCGATGCAAGGATAGCATCGTTCACCACGCTACCTTCTGGAACCTATAATCTAAAACTGGCGGCGGCCACACCCGATGGGACCTGGAACTGGGACGCACTCAGTATACCCGTCGTAGTTGCTCCTCCACCTTGGCTCAGTCCGATAGCTTACGCCGCATACACTGCGCTGGCTGGAGCTTTGATCGGGCTATATTTTTATCGCCAAGCTGAACTAACGCGAATTTCACTGCAGAGACAACGAGACTTGGAGCGCCGCGTAGAGGAACGGACGCGAGATCTCGATGAAGCAAGGAAAATAGCAGTTAAAGCGACAAAGGCTAAATCGGAATTTCTTGCAACTATGAGCCATGAAATACGCACACCAATGCATGGAATAATAGGTATGACAGAACTACTTCTTCATACTCAGCTCAATGGACAACAACAGCAATTTGCACGCGCGGCACGCAAAAGTGGCGAGTCTTTACTTAATTTAATTAACGAAATCTTGGATTTCTCAAAAGTTGAAGCCTCCAAGGTTGAGCTAGAACACATAGGTTTCAATCTAACGGAGTTAATTGACGATATCTGCTATTTGCAAGGGGAACCCGCCGGTAGAAAAGGCCTGCAATTGAATAATATTTGTCATCCTTATACGCCCAGCATTCTGATGGGGGACCCAACCAAGATACGCCAGGTGGTAATGAATCTGGTTAGCAATTCGATCAAGTTCACATAGCGGGAATGTTAACATTCGTGTAGAGCCAAAATTTAATCCCTTAGTTGCAGGGAAAGCATTAGTACATATTTGTGTGGAAGACGATGGCATAGGAATGGATGAAGAAACGCAAAAACGCGTTTTTGAGCCGTTTACGCAAGCTGACACCAGCACCACTAGAGAGTATGGTGGTACCGGACTAGGTTTGACAATTTCTCGTCATTATATCGATATTATGGGTGGCGACATCACAATCCACTCGGCATTAGGCCACGGTACCAAAATTACGCTGTCTATCCCGCTGGAATTTGACCCACACTGCGAGCCTACAGCAAGCTCATTCGAATCTTTGACAGCTAGAATACTCGCTTCAAATCTTGGCACATATCAGATGGTTTCAAGCCACCTGGCGCGATTGGGGGTGAATTCACTTCCAATTTCGGAGGAGGATTTAGTCGTCACTTCAGATTGGGCTAACGACATCGTTGTTATTGACACCGATGGGAGAGAATCTCTTCAGACTTGGATTCGAGATTGCGTACCGTCAATACATGCATGTGCATCTTTCTCATGCCGTTAATCGGCAGCGCGCCGAAAACTCCTTTTTCAGACTGGCCAACTATATCTAAACCCATCACTTCAAATGCGCTCTCTGAAGTGCTTAGTATTAATCTCGATTCACATAAGATTTTTAGGAATCCAGAAACTAAGAGATATAAAGCCAAGCCACTACATAAAAAGCAAATTCTAGTTGCAGAAGACGTCCACACTAACCAACAAATTATCGTTGAAATTATACGTTTACTTGGACACGAAGTAGAAATCGCCAGCAATGGTCAAATCGCTGTCGAGAAATTTGTAGGTGGCGAATACTCACTTATATTTATGGACTGCCAAATGCCAGTTATGGACGGGTACACTGCTACGCGTAAAATTCGCAGAATTGAAATGGAACGAAATAGTCAGCGTGTACCTATAATCGCGCTGACTGCTGGTTCGAACAAGGACGACAAAGACCGTTGCCAGAATGCAGGTATGGATGGATATTTGACCAAACCGTTTTCGATAAACGATATTCAATCGAATATCGAGAAGCATATGCTTTCTGAATTTTCCAAGATTGATTCGGACCTTGGCATTGAATTAATCAATAGCGAAAAAGTAGATGACTGTAATGCAATCGCCACTGACTCAAAGATACTCGATCTCAGTGCAATAGATAATATTAGGGCGATTGAACGTCAAACCGGTAAGCAGTTATTGCCGGCCATTTTCGAAGGGTATGTCAAGCAAATGGAGGAGAAACTTAAGGATATTGAACGAAATGTTATTACCAAAGATGGAACTGCTTTATTTCGCACTGCCCACGCAATAAAGTCAATGAGTGCAAATATAGGTGCTGATAAAGTGAAAAAGATAAGCATCCTGATAGAGAAGAAAAGTAAAGCAAATGAATTTTCTGATCTCGCAGAGGAGATAATTGCACTAGTTCAAGCTTACCATGAATTTTTAAAAGAATTTGACATAGTAATCGTCTGAAAACGAAGGAGATGTATGGCGCAGACGTCTCCCTGCGCTGATCTCAAAAGTGACAGCGCGGTGATTGGCGGATGATCGATGGCGGTCAGTGCTGGACCCCGGTCTATTCAATTTGTTTACCTCGGCCTGCATCGTGGTCAAAATTCGGCAGGCAAGCGGGTCATCAACAAGGCCTCCTGGCGCTGGGTGTCACATGGCGGGGCCAAGGATTGCTGGGCCTGTGGCTTACAGAATGAAGGCGCCAAGTTCTGGCTGGGTGTGCTTACGGGCTGCAGAATCGCGGCGTGAAAGACATCCTGATTGCCTGTGTGGATGGGCTCAGGGGTTTCCCGGCCGCTCAGCACCGCCTTCCCTCACGCCCAAATCCAACTCTGCATCGTTTCCGCCTCGTGGTCGTGCCGTGGAAGGGGTACAAAGTAGTCGCGGCTGCCTGAAGCGGATCTCCGGTCAGTCACCGAGGATGGGCGCTGCTGGCGCTGGAAATTCGCCGAACGCTGGGACGAAAAATACCCGATGATCAGCCGATCCTGGCGCAGCCGGCACCATCTGAACACCTTGTTTCAGTATCCGGGGCATTCGCGGGGCGATCTACCCACTAACGCCTGGGTCCCTGAACAGCGTGATCCCGCAAGGCCGTCAACAAGCGCAAGCTCTTCCGCGGTGATTCAGCGTGAAGGTGGTGTATCTGGCAATCGGGGGGCATCAAAGAAATGGACGATGCCGATCCGGGAGGGAAGCGCCTCAACCGGTTTTGGTGATCGACCGAAGACCGGCTGATCAACTATGTCTAACTCAGGCGGTTACACAGATATTTTTACAGTCTCCTGAAAATGCGAGAGTTGTTGAGTTGACGGTGTAAATTCAAGAGGCTTTAAATTATTGAGACTGCAACTAAATCGTAACCGTCCAGCCATCACACCTAGACCAGCGCTTTCCAATTCTGCGGCTTCACTGTCCGGTAAACCCATCGCGTAGCGTTCATCCCACGAGTACGTAGCGCGTCCCGAAGGGCTCTACGAGATAATTCCGCTGTCCGTTCTTTACCCAGAGACCACCCCAATAGATGGCGAGAAAACCGATCCATCACCGTCGCCAGGTAACACCACTCGTCATCTAACTTTAAATAAATCACATCATCAACCCAAACTTGATCCACGTGCGTGATGTTCAGTGACCACAGGCGCGCCACAGCGGAGCCGGAAGCGACAAGCGAATGGCCGAAAATCGCCTTTCAGTGCTTGCACACAAGGCTCGCCGGCTGCCGACCAACCGCCTGATCACAGGTTATAGCGCACCACGATCGCAGGCCCGGGTAACGGGTTATCGAGCAGCATGGTTAGCGAACCGTCTTCCTCCTCCGTTTGCATCAGCTCTGCTCCCAGCACGTCGATGCTATTCCAGGGTATTCCCGGCGACTCAATGGTGAAGCTCTGGTCTGTGGCACCCAGCACAATGGCATACAGGGCCTTGTCAGTTTTCGTATAGCGCACGGCGCGTCCGTGTTCATTGTTATAGCGAATCCAGGGACGCGTGCCGTAGATCGCTTCGCCGTTCACCGCCATCCAGTCACCGAGACCGCGCAGCGGCGCCTGCTGGATTACTGGTATACGACCGTAGCTGTCTGGACCGACATTGATCAACACGTTGCCATTTTTGGCGACCGTATCTACGAGAAAATCAATGAGTTCGGGAGCGGTCAGCATGTCGGCTGCCGTTTCCCGGGCATTGAAACCGAACGAAGCTCCCAGCCCGCGTGTTGCCTCCCATTTGAACGGGGGTATACCGGCAAAGCTGTCGTATTCGGCGGTTTTGAATCCGGGGCGAGCCGGGTCATCTTCCAACTTCGCGGACTGATTGGACAGCATTAGCCGCCCCAACGCTTTCATTGCCCAGGTCGCACCCGGAATACTGGCGATCTGTCCCAGCACATCAACGGCGCCCCAGCGGTCGTTTACTGTGCCGTTGCAGTGCGCGAAGTAGTACTCAAACAATTCGCCCTGGCGACCTTTGGAGGGAAAGCCGATGTCTGCCCACAGGACATCAGGACGGTAGCGATCGATTAATTCCTTCATCTGCGCAAAGACGTAGTCGCCATATTCCTGACTCGCAGGCGCGCTGCGCATGATGTCCTGTACGCGGTCACCGTCGTTGTACATCTGGAAGGTCCAGTCCAGTCCCGTGGAGTAGTAGGTGCCAAAGCGCATGCCGCGGGCGCGCACCGCTGCGGCCAGTTCACCGACCATGTCCCTGGGCGACCCCCAGTTCTCGCGATTCGGATTGGTTACCGCACTGGGCCACAGCGTGTAGCCATCGTGATGCTTTGTCACCAGCACGACATATTTTGCTCCCACACTGTGAAAAAAGTCGGCCCAGGCGGCAGGGTCCCAGCCTTCGCTGACGTGCGCTTCGTAGATGGGTTTAAAATCCGTGTATGGCGCATTGTCATAGACTTCGGCGTGATGACGTGCTGCTTCCGTATCCGGATAATTCAGTGCGTTCAGGTACCATTCCACATATGGCAGTTCCTTGCGCGGAGAGTCGCCAAACATAACTTCCTCAAGTTCCCCCGGTTGCAGAGGCGGGCCGAAGGCAAATGCCGGCACGGAAGACGGCCCCCAGTGGAGAAAGATGCCCAGCTTGGCATCCTCATACCACTGCGGCATTTCGCGCGAGCGCGCCAAAGTCTCCTCGGACAGAGGGTCAGTACAGGCAGCTGTAAACACGAAGGTGATGGCGATGAGAAGGCGATGTGCCAGTGCGGCACGAGAATAGCATTTCATGATTTTATCCTTATTTTTAACTGAGTTGCTGCCGGTATTGATATTAGCTTACGCGCATTCGTCAAGCTGCATACTGCTGCCGTGAGTTGGAGATGTCGCTGGATGCAGGACGCGGCGCTGCGCCGGAGACTCTTGCCAGTGCCATGGTCTTGCACGGCAATTCCCCCACTGCCCAGCGTACGAGCCGGCTCTTGAGCTTTTCGTTCGGGCGCAGAATGAAGCGCTCCATCACGGAGCTGTGGTAGGTTCCCGTCATTTTGCGCGCCCAGTCAGGCATCATCAGCATCGAGCCATGCGGCCCCATCCACGATTCAAATCGTTGCTGGCGCGTCGTTGCGACGTCGCCGCTGGTGCCCAATAGAAAGTCGCCGAATTGCCGTGTCTGGTCGTTGTAGGCCATCAGCGGACGCATGCGCTCGACATAGTCCTCCAGTTCGCTGACAGTTTCCGGCACCCACTCGGCGCCGCCCATGCGGCCTATCAGTGCCTGTTCTTTGAGGTACTGGTCCTTCTCGGCGCGGCTCAACGGACGACGGTACCGGTCGAATGCGGTCATGATGGCCCAAGGGATGCACGTGTGTACCCAGGCGATAAGTGCCGGATCCAGCGCGCGATAACTGACGCCATCGGCGCGCGTCCCGTTGATGTAGCTGTGTACGCGCTTTACATGTTCTATCACGCGGGTAGCGGCCTCGGTATTGCCAAACGTTGAGCGCGGCACATAACCCAGTGTATTGCGCGCGCGTGCATACGGATCTGTGCGGTAGGACGATTGCGTGAACACCCCGTGCATCACGGACGGATGCAGTACCTCCATCAGGATGGCGGCCGAGCCTGCCCCTGTCACACTGGCCAGATCGCCGTTGATTTCCCAGGAGAGGCTGCCGGGGCCACCTGTGAGCCCGAGGTCGCCGGCAGGTCCGCCGTAGATTTCGGCCTCGTCGTGGCGACCCCCGACCAACTCGATCTGGGCAATGATATTCGCCTTAATTGATCGCATGCTGCGCCTTGCCTCCGTTTACATCGCGTGCCTCGCCGGCCTGTTTTATCTGTCGCCAGCGAAAGGGTGAAAGTATCTGCGCCCACCATGTCATCGGAAACGCGGGTAGATCGGCCAGGCCAATCGCTTCCGGTGGCTCGCGGTCCGTGGGCAGATAGCGTGTGCCGAATACCCAGTCCCACACACTACTGGTCTGGCCATAGTTGTGGTCTGCTTCAAACAGCGTTTTGGAGTGATGCCAGCGGTGCAGCTCCGCCATGCTGAAAAACCAGTTGAGCGGTCCCAGCCGCAACTGGATATTGGCGTGCTGGAAAATGCCATGGATAGTCGTAACCAACCCGAAGTAGGCCAGTACCACTTCGCCGCAACCCGTCATTACCAGCAGCAAATAGGACGGGGCGAATGTCATGAAGGAATCGATCGGGTGAAAACGACCGGCGTTCAGCCAATACAAACGGGGGGCGCTATGGTGAACGGCATGGAAGCGCCACAGGCCTTCCCACTCGTGTTGCCAACGATGTATCCAGTAACCGGGCAGCTCGCCGATAACGAGCGCAAGTGCAATTTGCGCCAGCAGCGGCCATTCACTGGGCCACAGTCCCATGCCGATCTGCGCAGATAACCAGCCACCCACGGCGACGCCAATGGTGACCGCCAGCGGCGTGATAACTGCAAGCAGAATGCCGATGCCAATCGCGTGCCGCGCATCGACACTGACATCGGCGCGAGGAAGGTTCCAACTGGCATGGTAGGGGTAAACGTGTTCAAACACGGCCACGATGACGAAGGCGGCAATCTGCGGCCCCAAAATGGCCAGCGCGGGCGCCGTACCATTTTGCATCAGCCACCACGAGACAGCGACCGCAGAGCCCATGACAAGCGGGAATATGCCCCACTGGAACGCCAGTGGAGCGTGCGCCCCATCCTGCCGTGATGTCATTTCAGTAGCCCCCTGATTGTCCATTGGCCGCTCGCCAATGTGTGTGCCAACCGTCGCGTACACCCAACATACCGGGAATCAGTCTGGATCATGGGGTGACAGCTGTCAATTTAAGGGGCGTTTTGTGTAGCCGAAAGTTGTGCATGGGTATGCCGTTCAGGCTCACGCGGTACCCGTTCCAGGCGACGGCTTTCCGTGGGCATTTGCATCAGCGCGGTAGCAGCCCATCAAAGAAAATATTCACTGCGCTTTCTGCCTGCTCCCGAATAGAGATTCTGGCCACATCCTTTTCGCCCTTTGCCAGCCTTTTGGTCAGGGCAGGGAGGGCGAACAACCCCCCGGCACCGTGGGTCATCAGGAAATAGATCAGGCTTACCGATACGGGCCGTATGCGTCCTTCCTGCGCCAGTCGATTCAGCCAGGCGCCACCGAAATCGCGCACCGGCTTGATGTAGGTGTCGAACAGGTAGTCGAGTCTTGGTCCTGGCTGGCTGGCCTCCTGGTTGATGACTTGCAGCAGCGAGGGATGCGCCGCATTGATTTCAATAAAGCTGCGGATCAGGCCGCGCAGGATCAGCAATTCGTCGCTGCCCAATGTCAGCGCTTCGCGTGTCAGGTCATTGCGGAGTCGGCCGAACCCGTGGTCGACAGCGGCATACCAGAGCCTTTCCTTGGATCCGAAGCGCTGTGGGATCAGGTTGTGGCTGACAGCAAGACGACGCGCGATTTCACGTACCGACGCCCCGTCATAGCCATTCTCGCCAAACGATAGCAGTGCCGCATCCAGCAGTGCATCGTCGGAGACCGCGTTCTGCAACGGGCGCCCTCTCGCTCTGGTAGTCATCTGTTGCCACTCCCGTCTGTGTGGTTCAACTCCGGACGCGCAGCCAGGACATGAACGCCAGACTCAGCGATTCAAGCGCTGCGATTAATTGACACCCGTCATGCTATTCGACAGGCTGGATCGCAGCAATCGAAAGCTCATGCGAAGCCGATGCTTGTCCAGGACGGCGCAGGCTGCGCCATGGTCATGCCTGTTGCGCCATCCTCGCCGCGCGGCGTCATATTCAGTTCGGGCTGCTAATTGTTTGACTGGTTTCCTGACATGCGCAGATTGCTGTATGTTACGGTTCCGGCGCTTTTGAAACGCTTTCGATGGCGGGTTGGCACAAGAGAATTTGGCATGAGTACAGGGTTACCGCAATCAACGATATTTCCAAACGCCCGGTTGGTGGTGGTTGTCGATACCGATGGGGTGATACGACTCATGCGATACCGGCTATCAACACAGTGGGACCTCAGCTTTGCGGAGCTGGAAATGCTGGCCGCTCTCAGCGCCCGCAGAATAGACAATGTGAAGGAGGGCCTGGACGCCTATCTCGACACCACAAACCTCAGCGATATGGAACGCGCGCGCTGCAAGAAGCTGGCTCACGTTCTGCTGCACCAGAAGCGCATAGATCGTTCGGCCGGTCTTCACACGCCCCTCGAGGATATCGTTGATGACAGGCGCGACTTATCTAGCAGTATTCCCGCGGGCCCTGACACTGCACACACCCGTGCACCTTCGCCTCAGGGGTGGTAAGTTCGAGGCGATTGCACGTGACGGGGCCGGATTGCCGCCACTCTCTCCGGTTGAACTGCACGCACTCAGTCAACTGGTTAAGCATCCCCTGCCAGAGGACGCTATCCGCGCCCACCAGAGTTCACTGGGCGCGGGCGCGCTTGATATTGCACAGTTCCGCAAACTGTTGGCGACTTTTGTGGCTCGACGGTTTGTCGGGCCGCGCGTGGAGAGGGCTGACCCCTCCGGCGCTGAACTCAGCGGGGCAATCCTCGCAGGCAAATCAAGTGAGACCCTGCGGCAGATGTTTCGCCGTAATGCGCAGGATCAGGATGAAGCGGAGCGACAGCGGGAGGCGATTACCGGCGTGCGTCGTCCAAAGGTCATTCCCGTCGCGTTTGATGGATGTCCACCGGCTGGCCTCGGTGCCATTGTCGCTTACGCCAAGGTTCATGAAGAGGGTGCGCTGGAGAGCTTTTATAATTTCCGCACCGACTGGGTATGGGATCCGGATCGACTGGGGTCATTTACGGCTGAACCGGCTATTTACTTATTCTCCAACTATCTCTGGTCACACGTGCAATGCATTGAAGTGTCGGCGCAGATTAAAGCGTTGAGCCCCGACAGCATTACGATTCACGGTGGGCCCGACACACCCAAGTATGAGGGCGACCAGCGGCGCTACTTCGCGGAGCATCCGCATGTCGATGTCGCAATCCAGGGGGAGGGTGAGTTCAGCTGTGCACAGGCGCTGTCCAGATTGCGCAGTGTTATCGGCAAGCGCAACCCTGATTTGAGTGTGCTGGACGGGGTGGCAGGTGTCACCTATCGCACCAGTGGCGGTATCGCGCGCAACCCAAACCAGGGCAGGATTACAGATCTCGATGCACTGCCCTCGGCATATCTTACCGGGCTCTTCGACAACTACATCGGTGTGAATGACTTGTTCGTCATTATGGAAACCAATCGGGGTTGTCCTTACGGCTGCACATTCTGTGATTGGGGGTCCGCTACTGCCAGCAAGATCCGCAAGTTTGATATGCAGCGTGTGCTCGCTGAACTGGAATGGGCATCGAAAGCTAAGGTGGCCGCAGTCTCGATTGCCGATGCAAACTTTGGCATTTTTCCTCGCGACGTCGATGTCGCAAGAAAAGCGGCGGAATTGAAAAGTGCCAGTGGGTATCCGCGCAGCTTTGGTGGTAATTACGCCAAGAACACGGTAACCCACCTGCGCGAAATTATCGATGTGCTCGCCGAAGGCAAAATCCTCACCCTGGGCACGCTGTCGTTGCAGTCCATGGACCAGGTTACGCTTGATGCAATAAACCGTTCCAATATCAAGACCGAGAAATACGACGCGCTCGCAGTCGAGATGCGCAGGTCAGACCTGCCACTCACTGTCGAACTGATGATGGGACTGCCCGGGTCCACCGTCGCTTCATTCCGCGAGGATCTGCAACAATGCATTGATCGGGAACTGCCAGCTCGCATCAACATGACGACGCTACTGGTCAACAGCCCGATGAATGAGCCTTCGTATCTGGAGACGCACAAGATCAAAACCAGTGCGCCCGTAGGCCCGGGCAATCTTGCGATGCTGGCTTCCACCTCCAGCTACACCGAAGCCGACCTGATGATGATGCACGATTTCAGGACGGCCTTCATGTTCTTTGAGAATTACGCGGTGCTGCGCATCATCTCCCGATTCGTGCGCCACGAAACGGGCGTTGATGAGATGGGATTCTATGAAAAGCTCCTGCTCGATAACGCCGGGCATCGCGCCTGGCCGATGCTGAATGTACTGTGCAACTTCGGATCTTCGCTGATGGCTCCTCCCTTGAGTTGGTACCTTGTGATTGAAGAACTCGGGCGCTACCTCAGGCAGGAATACGGGCTAAAGGATTCTCCAGCGCTACGCTCTGTGCTCGCCGCGCAGTTGGCTTCGCTTCCGGCGCATGATCGCGTTTATCCGGAGCGGATCGCACTTCGAGTGCGATGTCGCAGCCTGGCATCTGGCGATGATAGAAGAGAAGGAGAGCGGCAATCGACGTGGTTGGACTGCAGTAGTTCCGCGCCTGGAGACATACGCCCCGGGCACGCTGACAGTCGATGATCCGTTTGGCATTACGCGCGCCGCTCTCGGCGTCAACCGCGAACTAAACGCCTTTGGATTGAATTGGGAGCTGGATTCCCCGCTGCACAGAGCTCGTGCCGATCTGACCTGATTTTTTCGGCTCGTTCGTCACTATAGCCCTCAGGCGTTGACGTCCTTGGTTGGTCGCCGACCTTCTTGGCCATGCATGCTTTCATCGTAAATGAGATAGCTGTCGTGCTTTTCCTTGGCGATATACATCGCCATATCCGCATACCGGCACAATACGCGATGATCCTCGGAATGGTTGGGGAATACAGAAACCCCGCAGCTCGCCTTTACGACAATATCAATGCCGTTGATGCGAATGGGTTCTTTTATAGCCGTAAGCACCTTCGGCATGATCAGTTCAATGTCATTAGGTATATGAATGGCCGGCAGAATCAACGCAAATTCGTCACCACCGAGGCGGGCCGTGGTGTCTGCGAGCCGTAGAAAGCTGCTCAACCGTTGGGCGACTGCTTTCAGTGCTTCGTCGCCGATATGGTGTCCCAGCAAGTCATTGATCGGCTTGAATCCGTCGAGATCAATATAGACCACGGCAACCTTGTGCTGTCGCACGCGCGCCTCGTCAATACCCTTCTTTAACCGGCGGAAGAATTCAAATCGATTGGGAATGCCGGTGAGATCGTCATGGCTTGCCTTATGCTCCAATCGACCCCTTTCCTCGTGCAGTTTGCCGGTGAGCTGGCTATTGATTATCTCGTAAACGATGAGGGCGCCGCCCACTATTGCGAACAATGTATATTGCAGCGCAATGAACATGGCGTCGATCAGGGCCTGGTTTTGTAACAGCTGCACGTAACCAAAATCCAGCAGTGCGCTGAGGTAGAAGGCCAAACAGAGCGCCATGGTGACCAGTAACCAAAATATACCCGGCCGTAGGCCCAGCAGCAAAAAGCGGTAACCGGCAATTGCAGCGCCAATTGCAGTACCGGCGAATCCCAGTATCCACCGGTAATCTGCACACCGATAGCCACGACCGCGGTCAGTATCGTCAGCAGGAAGTTTGCGGTTAGGACGAAGCTTGCAGATAACCTGAGGAGGACTAACGCAATGACGTAAGCCACCAGGCAAAGAAGGTTAAGTCCCACACCAATCGCTGTATTTTGTTCCAGCTCAAGAAATTTAAACAGAATGATGAGCAGCGTGAGGCCAACCATTATGTTGGTCAGAATCATCCCAACGATGATGTAGCCGCGCATCAAGTCCGTGGGATCCTTGCGCAGGCCCGCAGGTAAAAAGAGATCAAAAAAGCGCAAGATGACGGTCATTTTATTTCCTGGAAATGAACGCCAGAGGGCGACAGGAAATGTAACAAACCGTCAGGGAATACCCATGAGGCGTTTCCTTCGAGTGTTGTTACCCTACCCAGCATTGAGCGTATACCCCCAAGCCACTAACCCGAGTGTTTTATCGCTTAAATGTTTCGGGATTGTGTTGCTAAAAAGTCTACTACAAGTATCCGAACTGACACGGGCTTTCGACGGCAAGTGTGCTGCAGGTCCGGTTCCTGGCGGACATTTGAGGCTTCGCGTGTAACGCGTTGAGCCTGTGGTCCCCGGCAAAGAGGTGCAGTGAACTTTTGCAAACCGAATGGAATGTTCTGGCGGGATACCGTCGTCAGGTCGGCCTTCAGGCACCTTGGCAACTTTGGCGAGACGCCTGATATGGTTTTAGAAACTTTGGGAATTATCGCATGAGGGTGCTGACCCACTGTGGATGGGGAGGCACTATCAATCGGGTACCTATGAAAGCCCATCACCCGTTAACGGGGGTAGAGCCAAAAAAAGGGCCTGGAGATTATCCAGGCCCTGGGTGTTGGTGGAGGCGGCGGGAGTTGAACCCGCGTCCGCCAGTACTCTGCCTTCGGCTCTACATGCTTAGATTCCGTTTATTGAGTTAACCGCACACAGCCCAACGGGCAGGACGTGATTGGCGAGTCCTGTTTTAGTTTAGCCGCGCGGCCCAGAACATACCTCGCAGCGATCCAGTTCTATATGACAGTCAGTAGCGCGGGGCTGGCACCTTGCTAGAGACCGCTGGCGGGCGAACCCACCAGGAGTGCTTCAAAAAGCTGCTTACGCAGCCAGTTGGGCACCGTAGTTGTCGTCATTGGCAACTAATAGTTTGCAGCTTTTGATTAACGTGATTGGCTACCATCACGGCATGCACCTCAGGGTTCGCAACCGTCGTCGAATCCAAATCGCCCCCGTTAGTGAGGCGGCAGTATACTCCATATCAGGGCTTTGTGGGGCAAACCAATCGAGACGATGCCGCAATCGGGTTGACGGGACACACGTCCTTGCTGATCAAATCCCTGATGGAGGTGCAAGGATTTTCCGTGGCCAGCACGCGTTTTATCAGGGTTTCGCCCAACACCGAAAGGCCGCCGGTCGCGATTGCCGCCCATCCGCGCCAAAGGAGGCTGGTGGTATCGGGAACGATGCCGGGATTGGTGAGTGGGCCCCTGATCTGTATGGTGTTGGAGAAAATACTGCCCACGGAGATACCCACGCCCTGCCTGCCTCTGGAATCGAGGCTCATCTGCATGGTCTCCGCTCCCAGGTCGACGTGGATTTGGCCGAGCAGGTTGGCCTGCGTGGTGCGCGCCGCGAAGCCGTGGGGAGTTACGCCGACGCCGTTCTGGAACAGCGCTACTGTGATGCCGCATTGCAGTTGGGGCGTGGTCCGCTCGATGCCGGGTATCAGGGTTTGAAACACCGTTGCGGCCAGGTTGGTGGTGAGCAGGACGGAATTGGCGTAGTCAAACGGGCCCTGTCCCAGTTCGAGGTAGAACAGGCCATTGGCGTGGGCGGCGAGTTCCGCCTCGCTCTGCCCCTGGCTCTGGAGCGAGATGAAGCCACTGCGGGGGAAGGTGTTCCTGCTCGTGAGCCCGTGCAGGTTCTTGAAGGTCCCTGTGATGTCCATTGTCGGGGGCGCGGCATTTGCGTCGAGCGCGAGGTCGATTTCCGCCGTGCCCTGGCTCAAGTCATCACTGCGGGCCTGCAGAGAAAGCTGGCTGTCTTTCAGCTTGCCGGTGACGTTCAATTGCTTCACCGTGATCGCGGTGCTGAGCAGCGAATCCAGCCGCGCAGACAGTTTCAGGTTGAAGTCTTTCAGCATCTCAAAGGGCAGCGGGTCGCTGCTGAATAGCCGGGCGCCGGGTTTGGCCTCCTCATCATCGCCCAGCATGCGCAGCGGTGTTAGCAGGACATTGCCGACGAAAGAGGCACTGGTCCTGGCGAGCGAGACAACAGTGCTGCCAGTGGGCTGCGCTGGCTTCTTTTTGTCCTTGAGGTAGGCGTTTTCCCAGGGCAGCAGGGACAGGGTGCCGCTGTGTATATCGACTTCCAGCAGGGGCGGCGACGTGTTGTGGTAGCGCACCGCTCCGGACAATTCAGTTTCTCCCCACTGCAAACTGTTGATGTCCGCCTCCATGCCATCGGCAAGTCGCGTGGCGGTGAGCGTCAGCTTTCGCCGCGCTTCCGGCGCATTGCCCTGCGCTGGGTTTGCCGCCTGCAGATCGATAAACCCCGTCAAATTGCCTGCCAGCTCCTCCATGTTGCGCCCGGCGCTGTTCAATTTCGCGGAGCCCGAGACCGTGATGTGCTCGATATCCTCGCTGGCAATGAGAAACTGGTCGAGATCGATGTTGGAAAGTGCGGCGTTGAGCGCAAGCGTCGCGCGATCATTTTTCCAGGTGATTTCCCCCTGGCTGTTCACAGTGCCGTTATCGGTGCGAAAGTCGAGTTGGCTCAGGTCGAGGACGTTGGGGCCCGTGACGAATGCCAGTTGCACGTCGGCTAGCGGCAACTCGTACAGGCTCAGTGACTTGATCGAGAGCGAGGCTTTTGCCGCGCCGAGTCGCTGCAGCGTCGGCAACAGCGGTGCCGAGGCGCTCGCACCCGTGGATTGCGGTAACAGCGCCATCAGGCTGTCGATGTTCAACCGGTCCGACTCCAGCGCGGCAATGACCCAGGGGCTGCGACCGGCCACCAGCGAGAGCTTTCCTGTCACGGCCTGCTCGATGGAATCGATGTTGAGGTTTTCAATTTCCACGCCAACGATGCGATCGCTATCCAGCACCAGGCTGGAACTGCCGCTGAATTTCAATGTTTCCTCGGCCACCGCTGTGCGTCGCCAGTTGTTGTCCGCGCGGATGTCCATGGAAATCTGCGCGGTACCCTTCATGGCTGCGAATACGTCCTTCATGGTGTCGCCCTGGCTGCGAAACTCCAGGTTCCCCGTGCTGCGACTGTAAAAAATGCCGCGTTGGCGGAAGATTTCCGGGATATCCAGATTGGTGAACTGCGCTTTCAACTGTACGCTGCCGGTCGCGTTCGGTGGCGTGTTTGCCTCCAGGGTCAGGTTGAGTATGCCCGCATCGATGGACTTGCCGGTCGCGACCAGTTTGCCGCCGTGCGCGGTACGCTCCAGCGTGGCGGTCGCCCGGGCCAGTTGTACGGTGGAGGATTGCAGTTCCGAAATATCCAGCGTGACCGCGAGTTCCAGTTCGGGCAACACCTCGAGGTAGTCCGGCAATGCCATGCCAGGTAGTGGTTCTGCATCCTCCGGCTCGATGAGAAAGTCCAGGTCCACGCGCGAGCCTTTCAGATCGACGGTGAGCTTGCGTTGATCCGTGCCGGACAGCGCGGCGGAGCCACTGAGCTGCCCCTTGCCCACTGTGATGGCGATATTTTCCAGTGCGAACTCTCCGGGGCGTTTGTCCAACTGTGCAGTGATGGCAAAAGGAGTATCCATCGCGCTGTGGTAGTACCCGGCCAATGACATATCACCCTGCAGCGAATTGAGCAGGCCTTCCCAGGTCTCGCCCTGGCCGTTGAGGGTGGCGCGCCCGGTGTGCAATAACCAGTCTGAACTGACGAACTGCGTTGCTATGTTGCCGTTGTCATCGCGCGGCTTGAGGCTCCCATCCAGGGCCACGGTCCAGTCGTTCTCGCCGCTGACAATATGGACATCGCCGGTCAAAACGCCAGCTGCGCCGTCGCTGCTCAGGTTGGTGATCTGTGCACCCTGGGAGCTGGTGATGAAGTCGAAGGTGTTGTCCTTGCTGATCTCGTCGTCGAAGTGAATCTCGCTGATGGCCACGTGGCCATCATGCTGGGGCAGGTCCAGTCGAGGCAGCGCCGAAGCGAGCACGGCGGCGATATCCGTGGTTTCATCAGGCTTGCGATAGTTGTCGATCAGCGATGAGAGCCGCGTACTGTCCAGCAGGGGGATGCTGGTTTCGGAGTGATCCGGCAGGGACCAGGCGGTCTGGCCGGTGGTGACGGTGCTTGCGGTCATGCCTGCGCCCGCAACATCGAGCTGTACCGTGTAGGCAGCGCTCTCTGCGGCGGTGTTGCCGCCAGGGCCACGCTGGCTTTTAGCGTGACGATGGAGTCCGGTTTACCGTCAACTTCGACGGTTAATACAGTGTCGATGGGAGCCAGTTGCAACAGCGCGGGCAGCGACGCCAGCTCCAGCTTCAGGTCAACATTTCCGGCCGCACGTTGCTCGCGCCAGTCCGCCACCGCTCGACCGCTCGCGTGCCGTTGCCAGCGCAATTGCGCTACCGGGTATTCCTCTCCACTTTCCGTGACATAGCGACCGGACTCCAGTTGCAGCGTCCGGGGCAGGTAAGGCTCCAGAAATTTGTAGTTATCCGGCAGTGGCGAGTCGCTGCTGGGCCAGCGCGAAGGGCGCACCATCAGCTCGTCCGCGCTGGCGTACACCAGTCGCACGTCACCCTCCAGCAAGTCTGCCCACGCGAGCGTGACATGCACTGCGGTCGCGGTGACGGCCGGGTCCTTCGGATCGCCCATGACCAGTGTGGGACTGCTGGCCCTGAGCAGTAGCGCGTGTGCCTGAATCGGTCCGAGCAGCACCGGCAGGCCGAGCTGTTTGCTGAGTAGCGGGGCGAGTTCAGCATCCAGCGTACGTTCGAGTATGCGGTTGCCCCAATACCCCAGGGCTCCGAGGGATACAATCACAACCGAGGCAATGATCAATCGTTTCACGCAGTACCACCAAACGAGGGAGAGGCGGCCATGGTATCAGCGTGCTATGGGGCTTGCCATGCATGGGGCACAGGCATAAAAAAGCCGCCCCCGATCAGCAGGTGCCAATCGATTGCGGCCGGTCGGTATTAGCCCAGCGGTGGGGAACGCGTCGCGCAGTTCCCTGCCCCAGGCACTTTCCTCCATGGGAAAGTGTGGCGGTATTAAACCGTATACCTGATGTGAGTGCCTGATAACCCGCGCTGATCGTCGTCAGTCGAGCATCAGCTTGCACGTCTGCAGTAGCTCACATTGATAACTATGGTTCCGATCCTGGAAAAGCGCAAACCGTTGCTTAGATTTTGTGCTTCTAAGCTTCCGCTGCCGACGCGTCGCTTAACTTACTGCTTGACGTTCGCGCGTATGATGCGTTGCTTCTGGCGACTCCAGTCCCGGTCTTTTTCCGTGTCGCGTTTGTCGTGCGCTTTTTTGCCGACTGCCAACGCGATGCGCGCCTTCACCAGGTGATCCTTCCAGTAGAGCTGGGTGCACACACAGGTAAGTCCTTTTTGTGAGGTGGCGGCGAGTATTTTTGCGAGCTCCTTCCTGTGCAGCAGCAGTTTGCGCGTGCGCGTGGGGTCGGGCACGAAATGGGTCGAGGCCGTATCCAGCGGGATGATATGCGTGCCCAGCAGCCACGCCTCGCCATCCTTCATCAGCACGTACGAATCGGCCAGATCGGCCTTGCCCATGCGCAGGCTCTTCACTTCCCAGCCACTCAGTGCTACGCCGGCTTCAAACGTATCCATCAATTGATAGTCGAAACTGGCGCGCCGGTTCTGGGCGATGATGTTGCTGGCTTTCTGTGGTTTCTTCCTCGGCATGGCGCGCATTATACGGAGAAGGCCCGGAGGCGAAACGTGAATCCTCCTCTTTTCAGTCCTGTTGGCCTGCGGCACTCTCCTTTCATGGCTTCCCTGGACGTTTCCCGTTGCACGTGACTGACTCCGGTACTGCTGATAAATGGGGTTCGCGCACCACGTTTGTGCTCGCGATGTCCGCGTCGGTAGTGGGGCTGGGCAACCTGTGGCGCTTTTCCTATTTGTGTGGCGAATACGGCGGTGGTGCGTTCGTCATCGCTTACGTCGTGTGCCTGTTCCTGATTGCCGCGCCGGTGATGGTGGCAGAGGTGGTACTCGGCAGGTACGGCGGACCGAGTCCAGTGCAGTCGATTCGCCGTGCGTGTGACGGCTCGCTGCGTTCGCGCGGCTGGATGCTGGTCGGTGTGCTGGCCTGCCTGACCGGCGTGCTGATTCTGTCGCTGTACATTGTCGTTGCCGGCTGGGGTATGGCCTATGCCGGTTTTATGTATTCAGGCGTTTTCGCGGCAGCGCGCGCGGCGGAGGTGGGGGCGCATTTCGAAGCCTTCCTGGCAGAGCCCATGCTTCAGGTGTACTGGCAGAGTGTGTTCCTGTTGCTGACGGCAGGTGCGGTGGTGCTGGGCGTGAGGCGCGGCCTTGGCATGCTGGCCTGGCTGGTCGTGCCTGTGCTGTTCGCGATGCTGGGCTTTCTGGTGAAATATGGCTTTGACTACGGCGATATCGGTGCCGCCCGCAACTTCCTGTTCTCCACGCGGTTGGTGGACTTTTCCAGCCAGTCGGTGCTCGTCGCCCTGGGCCACGCGCTGTTTACGTTGGGGGTGGGCGTGGGTACCGGCATCAGCTACGGTGCCTACGCCCCGCAGAGTGTGCCCATCGGTCGTTCGATCATGGCGGTGGCGGTCTTCGATACCGTGATCGCGCTGCTGGCCGGCCTGGCGATCTTTCCCATCGTATTTGCCAACCACATGGAACCCACTGCTGGCCCTGGCCTGCTATTTATCAGCCTGCCCTATGCGTTCGGCAACCTGATGCAGGGGGAATTGGTAGGCGCCGTGTTCTTCGTGATGATGGTGCTGGCCGCGCTGGGCTCGGCGGTTGCGCTGATGGAGCCCGTGGTGGCCATGTTGATGCAGCAGGCGCGGCTCTCGCGTTTTACCGCCGCGCTGATTGTCGGCGCCATCGTGTGGTTGCTGGGTTGGGTGATCGTTGTGTCGTTGCAATCGGGACAGGTATTGCCGTGGTTTGGTAAACAGAACCTGCTGGCAGTTTTGGACACCTTCACGTCGCGTGTGCTGCTGCCTCTGGTAGCATTGCTCATCGCCGTGTTGGCGGGCTGGCGCTTGCGACCGGAAATCCTGCGGCTGGAACTGGTGCGTGAATCCGCGCTGTTTTTCTCGCTCTGGCGGTTTCTGTTGCGTTATATTGCGCCGCTGGCGATAGCGCTGCTGATATTTACCTCGCTGCTGTAGGTGGGTGTAGGCACTTCGCGCCGCCGGCGTCACCTTGCCACAGGGTACAAACGACACCATGACAATTATTAATCGCAGCGCCTTGCTACCCTACAGCGCGCGCCAGTTGTTCGATCTGGTCAGCGATGTGGAGTCATACCCCAGTTACATGGAAGGCTGTGTGGGTGCGCGTATTCTGCGCCGCGAAGACCAGTTGCTGGAAGCGCGCCTTGACCTGGCGCGCGGCGGCATCAACCAGAGTTTCAGCACACGCAACCGGATGCGCGCCGCGCAGGAAATCACACTGGAACTGCTCGATGGCCCCTTCGAGTATTTCAGCGGCCACTGGGATTTTCGCGCGCTGGGCGATTCGGCCTGCAAAATGAGCCTGTACCTGGAGTTCAAATTCAGCAGCAAGCTGCTCGGCGTCGCAGCATCGCGGCTGTTCGAAAAGGTCACCAACAACCTGGTGGACGCGGTCGGTCGTCGCGCCACGCAAATTTATGGCTGATGCAATGTATGGCTGATGCAATGAGCAATGAAAATTCAATAGCGGTGGAAGTGGCCTACGCGCTGCCGCACAAACAGGCCCTACTCAAAATCAAAGTGCCGGCGGGGACGACAGCGCTGCAGGCGGCGCAACAGTCCGGTATCGCGAGCAAATTTGACGGGCTGGATCTTGAAGACGCGACACTGGGGATTTTTGGGCAGGTGGTTGCGGCGGCACAGGTGCTGCGTGACGGCGACCGCGTGGAAATTTACCGGCCTCTACTCGCGGATCCGAAAGATGTGCGCAAGGCGCGAGCCGAGCGCGCCAAGGAGCGCCGTCAACACGACAAGGCGGATTAACGGCAGCGCTCGGGTCAGTGCGAACTGGACAGGCCTTACGTTGACGGTGGTACAGGTATTCCTGGCGGGGGCTCGGGCAGCGCCTGGTCTGACGGCTGCGCCGCGCTATTTTCCTCAGGTGATGCGCTGTCCTCAGCGCCCCAGTCGGAGGGGGCGAGATCGCCAGTTACGTTTACCAGCAGATCGCCGTCAAACTGCACCGTCAGTAATGCCTCGCTCAAAACCTTTGTGCCGTTGCGCTTGGTATACAGGTAGTCCCAGCGATTCTGGTCGAACGTGTCCTGGATCAGCGGTGTGCCCAGGATGAATTTTACCTGGCGGCGAGTCATGCCCGGTTTGAGTTGCGCGGCCATCTCCGGCGTGACGATATTGCCCTGTTCTACATTGATTTTGTACACGCCGGGGAAGCCAACGAAACCGCAGGCGCTGAGCAAGGCCACTGCCAGGGAGATCAGAACAATCCGCATGGGATAAAACTTCCACTTCTGCTATTGGGGTGGCATCATACCTCCACTGGACAGCACAGAGAACCCCTACCCCATGCCTGAGCAAAACCAGGAACTCCGCAAGGCAGGTTTGAAGATCACCTTGCCGCGCGTCAAAATCCTGCAAATCCTGGAAGCTTCCGACGGTGGTCCGCAGCACATGAGTGCCGAGGATGTCTATCGCGCCCTGTTGGCTGCCGGCGACGACGTGGGTCTGGCTACAGTGTACCGTGTATTGACGCAGTTCGAGACGGCAGGCCTGGTTACCCGCCACCATTTCGAGACAGGGCATTCCGTGTTCGAGCTGGCCACGGGAAAGCACCACGATCATATGGTGTGCGTGAGCACCGGCGAGGTCGTGGAGTTTACCGACGCGGTAATTGAACAGCGCCAGCGCGAGATTGCCGAAGTACACGGTTTCGACCTGATTGACCACTCACTCGTGTTGTACGTCCGCAAGAAAGAGAAAGACAAGGAAAAAACCTAGCCCTGGGCCTTAGCTTTCCAACATCTCCCGCGCGTGGGCCAGAGTCTGCGGTGTGATTTTGACGCCGCCCAGCATGCGCGCAATCTCCTGCACCTTTTCCTCTTTCTCCAGTCTTTGCAAGCGCGTTTCCACGGAAGTCCCACTGCTGCTTTTACTGACCTGTAGATGGTGAGTGCCCTGCGCGGCGACCTGCGCCAGGTGCGTCACGCACAGTACCTGGGCGCGCTGCGCCAGTGTGTGCAGCAATTTGCCAACCACTTCCGCCACCGCGCCGCCAATGCCAACGTCCACTTCGTCGAACACCATGCTCGGAGCGGTGGTGGTGTCGGCGGCAACCACCGCAATCGCCAGGCTGATGCGCGAGAGTTCACCGCCGGAGGCGATCTTGCCTAGCGGCCTGGGCGGCGCGCCGGGGTTGGTGCTGATCAGGAATTCGATGTCCTCGCTGCCGTGTGGATGTGGATCGGTGCTTTTCAGCGGCGTGAGGGCAATCTCGAACTGACACCCCGCCATGGCCAGTGACGCGAGGACGGCAGACGTATTTTTCACCAGTTTCTTCGCGGCGCTGCGCCGCTGTTTCCCCAATTGCGCAGCGTCGGTCGCATAGCGCCGGGCCAGTTCAGCCATGTCAGCTTCCAGTTGCGCGACGCGCTGCCCACCGTCGGCCAGGCCCTGCAACTCCTCGTGCAGGCGCAGGTGCAGGTCCGCCAACTGCTCGGGCAGCACCCGGTGCTTGCGGGCGATATCGTAGATGCTTTCCAGGCGCTGCTGCACCTCGGCCAGCCGCTGCGGATTCACTTCCACGCTGTCGATATGCCGTTGCAGTTCATCACGTGCCTCCTGCAAGGCGATGGCAGCGGAGTCCAGCAGTTCCCTGGCGTTGGCAGCGGCGGTGGTCACATGCACGCCGGCATCCAGCAGCGACAGGGCCTGGTGGGTGCCGCTCGCCTGCTCCTCGCACAGCGCGAGTGCGCGGTGGGCGGTCGATAAAATATCCTCGGCGTTGGCGAGCAGGGTTTGTTCCTGCTCCAGCTCGCCCAGTTCGGTCGCCTGCAGGTTCAGGGTATCCAACTCCTCCACCTGGTAGGCCAGCAGCTGCATGCGGCTGGCGTGCTCGTCTTTGGAGCCGGCCAGCAGCTCGATCTCGCGCCGCTTGCGCAGCCAGTCGGAGGCGTGTTGCTCCACTGCGCGGGTCAGGGCCCTGTGATCGGCGTAGGCGTCGAGCAGGTCGCGCTGAGTCGGCTTGCGCAGCAGTGACTGGTGCGCGTGCTGGCTGTGGATATCGATCAGCAGCGCGCCCAGCTCGGCGCAATCCTGCAGCGTGCTGAGGCTGCCGTTGATATACGCGCGGCTGCGGCCGTCCGCAGTCACCACGCGGCGCAGCAGGCACTCGTGGCCATTTGCCAGGTCGCGCTCCTGCAACCATGCCATCGCCTGCGGTATCGCGCTGATGTCAAAACTGGCAGTAATCTCGGCGCGCTCACAGCCGTGGCGCACGGCTTTAGGGTCGGCTCGGTCCCCCAGGCACAGGCCGAGGGCGTCCAGCATGATGGATTTGCCGGCGCCGGTCTCGCCGGTGATCACGGTCATCCCGCGGGAAAATTCCATGTCGAGGGCAGACACAATGGTGTAGTTGCTGATGGTGATGTTGGCGAGCATGGGTGATCTGCGTGGGGTTTTGTCATTTATACCCCAGAAGTCTGGTTGCGAGAACAGCAACGCTCAAACAGCGGCGTTTTGTGTCGAGGCCGTGTCGTGTCTTTGTCGATTGCGTGTCGAGTGACTGTCGATTGAGTGTCGAATGAGCGCCGAGTGTGTAGTGTGTGCCGAGCAGGCGTCGGGCCAATAAGTTACGGCCTCGGCTTTGTAATTCGACGCCGCTGTGATAAAACCACAGGCAACGCATAACAGGTTGGAATCTATGGCGACAGGCGTTATTTCAGAGCGCGCCAGCGTCCTGCTGAAGACGCTGGTTGAACACCATATCCGCGACGGCCAGCCCGTCGGGTCCAGCACGCTGATGCGCTCCTCGGGCCTGGCGGTGAGCGCGGCCACCATTCGCAACGTCATGTCCGATCTTGAGGAGCGGGGATACCTGCACTCGCCCCATACCTCGGCGGGCCGCGTGCCGACGGCCCTCGGTTACCGCCTGTTCGTGGATACCCTGTTGCAGGTGCAGCCGCTGGAGGATCAGGCGGTATCGGCACTCCGCGCCGAACTCCATCCCGACAAGTCGGCGACCGAGTTGGTGCAGACGGCCTCGCTGCTCCTGTCCAACATCACCGCCCAGGCCGGCCTGGTCACCGTGCCGCGCCAGGAGGCGAATCAATTGCGGCAGGTGGAATTCCTGCCGCTATCAGGCGAGCGGGTGCTGGTGATTCTCGTGGTCAATGAGCGGGAGGGGCAAAACCGCATCATCCATACGCAGCGGCCGTTCACCGAAGCGGAACTGCGCGAGGCGGCGGCCATGGTGAACCAGCGCTACGCCGGCCAGCCCCTGCATCGCGTGAAGGAGCGCATACTGCGCGAAATGCAGGAGGCGCGCAGCCAGATAGACAGCTATATGGAGGCCGCGCTGGATCTGGCCAACCGCGCGCTGGAGCAGGACGAGAAAGAAGAAGAGTACGTGATGGCGGGGGAGTCCCGTCTGCTCGGGGGCGCCACGGCCGGCGACATGAGCCGATTGCGTGAGCTGTTCGATTCCTTCGAGCAGAAGAAGGACCTGCTGCACCTGTTGGAGCGCTGTACCCACGCCGAGGGCGTGCAGATTTTCATCGGCGAGGAATCCGGCTACGAGGTATTTGGCAATTACAGCGTGGTCACCGCGCCCTACAGCGCCGGTTCCCGCACACTGGGCGTGCTGGGCGTCATCGGCCCCACGCGCATGGCCTATGCGAAGGTCATCCCCATTGTGGATGTCACAGCGCGGATGTTGAGCTCGGCGCTGTCTGGTTAGAGGCTGCTACCAATCCGCTGGCTCGCCAGTGCACAGGTTTCACCCTTCGTCCAGTTTCGTGGGTCCCCGACTTGAAAAAACCGCTGACGGCCCCATATCCGCGTGGAGATTGGGTATCGCGCGCCCGCCTGCAGGCCGCGCGAGGGAATGATTACGTAAATGGAGTGCCAGCGTGGCCAAGCAAGATAATCCGCAGCCTGAAGTCAATGAATCCACTGAATCCGCAGAAGCCAGGCCCGACGCCGCCGCGCAGGCAGGCGAGGGGCAGGAGCATGCCGAGCCGTTGGCCGCGCCTTCGCCGGATGACATGGTCGCGAAACTGGAGGAGGAACTCACCGTCGCCAGGGACGCCGTGCTGCGCGCCCAGGCCGATGCACAGAATGTGATGCGCCGCGCCGAACAGGACGTGGAAAAGGCGCGCAAATTCGCGCTGGAACGCTTTTGCGCGGAGTTGCTGCCCGTGGTGGACAACCTCGAACGCGCGCTGGAGGCGACCGCAGGCGACAACGAGATCGTCAAGCCGATTGCCGAGGGGGTGCAATTGACCCTTAAGAGTTTCCAGGATGCCCTGAAGAAATTTCACATTGAAGCGATCGACCCGGCGGGCGAGCCATTTGATCCCCAGCTGCACCAGGCCATGAGCATGGTCGAAAACGCGGATGTCGAGCCCAATACCGTGATCTTTGTGCTGCAGAAAGGGTACACGTTGCACGGCCGCCTGGTGCGTCCGGCAATGGTGATGGTTAGCAAGAGCCCGGCCAGCGCGTAATTCGGGACGGAAAACGTGCGTCGGCCTGCAATTCAGGTCGAGGCAGGCCCTTGAAATCAGTCAAATAGGGCCAATATACAAAACAATGCATTGACAACCGCGGACTCGGTCCGCGCACAGAAACTGGAGACATAGAATGGGTAAGATAATCGGAATTGACCTCGGCACCACCAACTCCTGCGTATCGGTAATGGAGGGCGGCAAGCCAAAGGTTATTGAAAATTCGGAAGGTGATCGCACTACGCCCTCCGTCGTCGCCTACACCGATGAAGGAGAGATACTGGTTGGCCAGGCTGCCAAGCGCCAGGCGGTGACCAATCCGCACAACACCCTGTTCGCGGTCAAGCGCCTGATCGGCCGCAGCTTCAAGGACGACGTAGTACAAAAAGATATTTCGATGGTGCCGTACAAGATCATCGCGGCAGACAATGGCGATGCCTGGGTGCAGGTGAAAGACAACAAGATGGCGCCGCCCCAGGTGTCGGCTGAAATCCTGCGCAAGATGAAAAAGACCGCCGAGGAATACCTCGGTGAGCCGGTGACCGAAGCCGTTATCACCGTACCTGCCTACTTCAACGACGCACAGCGCCAGGCCACCAAGGACGCCGGTAAAATCGCCGGCCTCGACGTCAAGCGCATCATCAACGAACCGACGGCGGCGGCGCTGGCCTACGGCATGGACAAGGCCAAGGGCGACCACACCATCGCGGTCTACGACCTGGGTGGCGGTACCTTCGACATCTCGATCATCGAGATCGCCGAAGTGGATGGCGAGCACCAGTTCGAAGTGTTGTCCACCAATGGCGACACCTTCCTGGGTGGTGAAGACTTCGACATGCGCCTGATCGAGTACCTTGCGGCGCAGTTCAAGAAAGAGAGCGGCATCGACCTGCACAACGATCCGCTGGCATTGCAGCGCCTCAAGGAAGCGGCCGAAAAGGCCAAGATCGAGTTGTCCAGCGCGCAGCAGACCGAAGTGAACCTGCCCTACATCACTGCTGATGCGACCGGACCAAAGCACCTTGTGGTCAAGTTGAGCCGCGCCAAGCTGGAATCGCTGGTTGAGGAACTGGTGAACCGCTCCATGGAGCCGGTCAAGCTCGCGCTGAAGGATGCGGGCCTGAGCCCCAGCGAAATCGACCAGGTGATCCTGGTGGGCGGCCAGACGCGCATGCCGATGGTACAGAAAGTGGTGGCCGACTATTTCGGCAAAGAGCCGCGCAAGGACGTCAACCCGGATGAAGCGGTTGCCGTGGGCGCCTCTATCCAGGGCGCGGTACTGGCGGGCGACGTGAAAGACGTGCTGCTGCTGGACGTGACGCCACTGACGCTGGGCATCGAAACCATGGGTGGCGTCGCTACGCCGCTGATCGAGAAGAACACGACGATCCCGACCAAGAAGTCGCAGATATTCTCCACGGCGGATGACAACCAGACCGCGGTGACCATCCACGTGGTGCAGGGCGAGCGCAAGCAGGCCAGCGGCAACAAATCGCTGGGCCGCTTCGACCTCGCGGACATTCCACCGGCGGCGCGCGGCATGCCGCAGATCGAGGTGACGTTCGACCTCGACGCCAACGGCATCCTGCATGTGTCGGCCAAGGACAAGGCCACCGGCAAGGAGCAGTCCATCCGCATTACCGCGTCCGGAGGCCTGAGCGATAAGGACATCGAGAAGATGATCGCCGATGCCGAAGCGAATGCTGAAACAGACGCGAAGTTCGAGGAACTGGTGGTTGCACGCAACACCTGCGACGGCCTGGTACACGCTGCCCGCAAGACCATCGATGAAGCGGGTGAGCACGCTACCGAGCAGGAAAAAGCTGCCATCGAAGCGGCTATCACCGAGGCGGAAGCGGCGCTGAAGGCAGACGACAAGGCGGCAATTGAAGCGGCGTCGACCAAGCTGACCGAGGTCACTGGCACGGTGGCGCAGAAGATCTTCAACGCGCAGGCGGCGCAGGGCGAGGCGGCTGCAGGCGGGTCCGGAGCCGAGAAAGACGCCTCTCGCGGCGATGATGTCGTCGATGCCGAGTTCGAGGAAGTGAAGGACGACAAGAAGTAATAGCTTGCGCTAGTCGCCAGCGGGATGGATGCTGCCCATCCTATACGATGACCTCGACTACGCGGGACTTAAGTGCCCGCGTAGTCATTTACGGAAGAGCTGTAAAAAAGCCTAAGAAACTATGCCAACAACGTCAAAACGCGATTATTACGAGATTCTCGGTGTCAGTAAGAACGCCGATGAAAAGGACATCAAGAAGGCGTATCGCCGGGAGGCGATGAAGCATCACCCCGATCGCAATCCCGATGATCCCGCTGCCGAGAGCAAGTTCAAGGAGGCATCCGAAGCCTACGAAGTGCTGACCGATGCCAGGAAACGTGCGGCGTATGACCAGTACGGCCATGCCGGCGTGGACCCGAGCATGGGTGGCGGCGGCTTCGGCGGCGGTAATTTCAGCGACATCTTCGGCGATGTGTTCGGCGATATTTTCGGCGGTGGCGGCGGGCGTGGCCGCGGCGGCCCGCAGCGCGGCTCCGACCTGCGCTATACGCTGGATATTTCACTGGAAAACGCCGTCAAGGGCACCACGGTCGAAATCCGCGTTCCCTCGCTCAGCAGTTGCGAGGTCTGCGACGGCTCCGGCGCGAAAAAGGGCAGCTCGGCGGCGACCTGCGGTACCTGCGGCGGCGCCGGCCAGGTGCGCATGCAACAGGGCTTTTTCCAGGTACAACAGACCTGCCCGACCTGTCGTGGCCGCGGCAAGACCATTACCGACCCCTGCGGCGCGTGCCGTGGCCAGGGCCGTGTCGAGAAAACCAAAACGCTGTCGGTCAAGGTGCCGCCCGGTGTGGATACCGGTGACCGGATTCGCCTGTCGGGCGAGGGCGAGGCCGGCCCCGAGGGTGGGCCACCCGGTGACCTGTTCGTGCAGATGTCCGTGCGGCAACACCCGATCTTTGAGCGCGATGGCAAGGACCTGTTCTGCGAGGTGCCCATCACCTTCGTCGATGCGGCGCTGGGGGGTGACCTCGATGTGCCGACGCTGGACGGGCGCGTCAAACTGAAGATCCCGCCGGAGACACAGACCGGCAAATTGTTCCGCCTGCGCGGCAAGGGCGTCAAACCCGTGCGCGGCGGCAGCGTTGGCGACCTGTTGTGCCGCGTCGTGGTGGAAACGCCGGTGAAGCTCAACAAGGAACAAAAGGCCCTGCTCGAGGAGTTGCGCAGCAGCCTGGGTGACGTCGGCAATGCCCAGTCGCCGCGCCAGACCAGCTGGTTCGAAGGCGTGAAGAATTTCTTTGACGAGCTGAAGCCATGAGCATCCGCATCGGTATTACCGGCGCGGCCGGCCGCATGGGCCGTACCCTGATCGAGGCGATCAGCCAGGTGGCGGGCCTCGCGCTGGCCGCGGCCATTGAGCGCCCCGAGAGCACGCTGCTCGGTGCCGATGCCGGAGAGCTGTGCGGCATGGGTAAAAACGGCGTCACGGTGGTCGGCTCGCTGGCCAGTGTCATCAGTGATATCGACGTGCTGATCGATTTTTCCGTCCCGGTCGCCACCCTCGATAACCTCGCCCACTGTGTCCAGAGCCATGTGGCGATCGTCATCGGCACCACCGGCTTTACGCCGGAACAGCAGCAGGTTATCGAGCAGGCCGCTGGCAGCATTGCAATCTGCAAGGCGTCCAATTTCAGCACCGGCGTCAACCTGTGTTTCAAATTGCTGGACATGGCCGCGCGCGTGCTGGGCGACGACGTCGATATCGAGATCTACGAGGCGCACCATCGCCACAAAATCGACGCCCCGTCTGGTACCGCGCTCAGCATGGGCAAGGTTGTCGCCGAAGCGCTAGGCCGCGACCTCAAGCAGGTCGCCGTGTACGGCCGCGAAGGCCAGACCGGCGCGCGCGCCCATGACACCATCGGCTTCGCCACCGTGCGCGCCGGTGATATTGTCGGCGACCACACCGTCACGTTTGCCGCCGATGGCGAGCGCGTGGAGATCACCCACAAAGCCTCCAGCCGCATGTCATTCGCCCGTGGGGCAGTGCGTGCGGCCGGTTGGCTGGTGGGGCAGGACGCGGGGCTTTACGATATGCAGGATGTGTTAGGCCTTTGACGCGCGGGTAGTGTTTGCCGCGTTCAGCCCGTGAAATGCAATGGCGCTTTACGGGACACGCCGCAAGTACGTCCATGTAGGCTCGACGGCGGCCATCCATGGCCGCCGACGGTCCCGTAAAGCGCCATTGCATTCCACGGGCGGTATTGAGTAAATCTGCGCTTTTACACCCAAAAGCAATTGAACCGTCACAGGGGGAGCAAGTGACCGACTACATCGTCAACATCAACGAGAAAAACGCCTCGGCACTACTCATCGAGGAATCGCACAAGCGCCCCATCGTGGTGGATTTCTGGGCTGACTGGTGCGCGCCCTGCAAGACCCTGATGCCGATACTGGAAAAAATCGCAAAGGAATATGAAGGCGCGTTCCTGCTGGCCAAGGTCAATGCCGACGAACAACCGGGCATCGCGCAGCAGCTGGGCGTACGCAACCTGCCGACGGTAATGGTGATACAGGGCGGACAACCGGTGGATGGTTTTGCCGGCGCGCAGACCGAGTCATTCGTGCGCAAGATGCTGGAAAAGTACCTGCCCAAGCCGTGGGACCTGCTGTTCCAAACCGGCATATCCGCGCTGGAACGCGGCGAGCCCAACGAGGCGTTAGCACCGTTGCGACAGGCATGGCAGGATTCAAAGAAGCAGCACGACATCACGCTGGCCTACGCCCACGCGTTGATCGAGGCATTGCGCCTGGATGAGGCGCAGGCCGTGCTAGACGAGGTGCGGATGGCCGACCAGGACGCTGGCTACGAGCAGCTGCGCGCGCAGCTCCAGATCAAGCGCGAGGCCGCCAAATCGCCGGAAATCACCGCGCTGGAAGAACGCCTGGCCGCCGCGCCGGATGACCTCGACGTGCGCTACCAACTGGGCGTGCAGTACACCAATAACGGGCAGTACCGCGAGGCGATGGAGCAGTTGATCGCGATACTGCGCAAGGACCTGGGCCATGGCAACGGCGCGACCAAGCGTATGTTGCTGGATTCCATTGCCGCGTTGGGCAAGGGTGATCCGCTGGCGGCGGAGTTCCAGCGGAAGCTCTACAGCCTGCTCTATTAGCGCTGACTGCGTTTGCCCGGTGCCCGTGTTCAATCGCACTGGCTCAAGGCCTCGGATCAGAAAAGCACTTGCTTAAGCTTTGAGACCGGCGGCAAATCGAATGGGACAGGGGCGGGACACGCCGTAAACCCTTCCATGGGGGCTTGAGCTCGGCGTCCTGCCTCGCACAGTCCCGCCCCTGTCCCATTCAATTTACCGCCTACGTGCCACTATTAGGCTTGAGAATATGCCATCCACCATAGATCCAGTATTGGGCCTCAGAAAGTGATGCCATTGCGCCAACCCCACATTTTTTTGGCAATAGCGCCCGCCATCAGGCAAACTTCAGCGCTTGGGTAAAAACGGCGCTAATAACGACATCACAGGCCGCATCGGTTTGATCGGCTAACGCAAGTACTGGAGACTTTCTATGAAACTGGGCTTTCTGCTGGGCTACTCTGGCAAACACATTCACGTACCGATGGAACTGATACACCAGGCGGAATCCATGGGATTCGATTCGGTGTGGACAGCGGAGGCCTACGGCAATGACGCCGTGTCGAGCGCTGCCTGGATACTGGCCCAGACGAAAAAAATCCGCGTCGGTACCGCGATCATGCAGATGCCGGCGCGCACGCCGGCGATGTGCGCGATGACTGCGATGTCGTTGCACCAGTTGTCCGGCGGGCGTTTTATCGCCGGGTTGGGTGCCTCCGGTCCGCAGGTGGTCGAGGGCTGGCACGGCGTGCCTTATGGCAAGCCGGTTACGCGCACCAAGGAGTACATCCAGATCATGCGCAAGATCATGGGGCGCGAGGGGCCGGTGGAGTTTCAGGGCGAGATCTACCACATGCCGAACAAGGGCGCGGGCACTACCGGGCTTGGCAAGCCACTGAAGTCCATTCTGCAGGCGTGTCCGGAAGTGCCTATCTACACCGCCTCAATCACTCCAGCGGGGTTGACCTGCGCGGGTGAAGTGGCGGACGGTGTGTTTCCGGTGTGGATGGACCCGAACAAATACCACATCCTCGGCGAGCACATCGAGAAGGGGTTTGCCAAAGCGGGCAATGGCAAGAGCCTGAAGGATTTTGATATCGCGCCGTTTGTCATGGTTGCGCCAAACGACGACCTCGACGCGGCCTTCGATTCGCTCCGGCCGTGGCTGGCGTTGTACATCGGCGGCATGGGCGCCAAGGGCAAGAACTTCTACCATGAGTACGCCACGCGCCTTGGCTATGGCGAGGTGGCTACACGGATACAGGACTTGTACCTGGCCGGGAAAAAGGAAGAGGCAACAGCGCTGGTCCCGAACCAGTTGCTGGACGAGGTAGGGTTGATCGGCTCGCACGGCAGGATTGGGGAGCGTCTGGCGCCGTGGAAGGAAGCGGGCAAGCGCGGTGAGGTCGGGTCCATGTTGCTGAACATCGCCAATCCCGCGATTCTTGAGTTGTTTGCCCGTGAGCTGTTGTGAGACCGCGGGCAGCTCGCGTGGTGGCAGTGATCGTGGCGTGCGCATAGCCACGCGACGGTAATCCCGATGGCAAGTTCTGAAACCGCAGTGGCAGGGTTGGACACGGGAGAGCGCTTCGTGCGCGCCATCCTCGACGGCTTTGAATCGTATTTTGCCGAGTTCCAGGCCATCACCGTGGCCGCCAAATCGCGTTTTGAAAATGCCGACTGGCTGGGGATACGCGAGGCCTCCAACCAGCGCATCGACCTGTACAAAGCCAAGACCCGTGAAGTGTATGAGGATGTGCAGCGCATCGCCGGTGCGCAGTTGCGCGAGCTGGATTACTGGCGCGAGGCGCGCCAGCGCTACGGCCAGCTGATCAATGGCTACAACAATTTTGAGATCGCCGAGACCTTTTTCAATTCTGTTTATTGCGCCGTCTTCAAGCACCTCAAAATCCGCGATGAATACGCGTTTGTATTTTCGCCACACGGGGACATGCCGCCGGCGGACGTGAGCAAGGTGTACCGGACCTATCGGCTGGAAGGGTCCCTCGGCAACCTGCTGGAGAATCTGCTCAGGGATTTTGCGTTGTCGATTCCGTACGAGGACCTCGATCGGGATGTGGACAATATTCGCAACGCGATACTGACCCGGCTGGCGCCGTATTTTGACCTGAACAATGACGACACCGAGTTCCAGATACTCGGGCACCATTTCTTTCGCAACAAGGGCGCCTATCTGGTGGGACGGATCCTCTCCGGCGGCGAGGCCATGCCTGTCGTGTTGCCGATCCTGCACAATGAGCAAGGCGGTGTTTACGTGGATACCATCCTGTTCGGCTCGGACATGGTCAGCGTGCTGTTCAGTTTTACCCGCTCCTATTTCCTGGTGAATGCCACTATCCCGGCGCAGTGCGTGTTGTTTTTGCAGCAACTGATGCCGGCCAAGCCGATCTCCGAAATTTACAGCGCGATCGGCCACAACAAGCACGGCAAGACCTATTACCACCGCTGCGCGTTCCGGCACATGACCAGCACCACTGACAAATTCATTATCGCGCCGGGCATCAAGGGCATGGTGATGACGGTGTTTACACTGCCGTCCTACGATTTCGTGTTCAAGGTCATCAAGGACCGCTTCACGCCACCAAGGACATGACCCGCGAACAGGTGCGAGCCAAGTACGCGCTGGTAAAGCGCTGGGACCGCGCCGGCCGCATGGCGGACACGCAGGAATTCAACAACCTGGCGTTTGCGAGGGAGCGATTTTCCGATGAACTGATGGAAGAGCTGCGCAAGGTTGCGCCCTCGGTGCTGGAGGAGCACGGCAAAACCCTGATCATCCGCCACGTCTACGTGGAGCGGCGCATGACGCCCCTGAACCTGTACCTGCGCAATGCGACCGACGAACAGGTGGAGGCGGTGATGGACGAGTACGGCTACGCGATCAAGCAGTTGGCGGCAGCCAATATTTTCCCCGGCGACATGCTGCTGAAAAACTTCGGCGTGACGCGCCATGGCCGGGTGGTGTTCTATGACTATGACGAAATCATGCCGCTGACGGATTGCAACTTTCGCACGATACCCAAGCCGCGCACCGAGGCGGAGGAGATGTCCAGCAAGCCGTGGTATACGGTGGCGCCCAACGATATTTTTCCCGAGGAATTCGCGCTGTTCTTTTCCGGCAATCAGCGCGCGCGACAGGTATTCGACAAGTTGCACAGCGATATCTACGAGGCGGCGTTCTGGCAGGGTTTACAGGAACGGATACGCACGGGGCACGTGGAAGATTTTTTCCCCTACCGGCGTGAGCTGCGTTTTGCACGACAGCCCAAACCGGCGGCGGAGGTGGCCTGATGGCGACGATTTATGTGGTGCGCCATGGCCAGGCGTCGTTCGGCGCCGAGAATTACGACAAGTTGTCGGAGCTCGGATGCCGGCAGGCGGGCGTGGTGGGCGATTATTTTCGCGACCACGGCATCCACTTCGATGCGGTATACAGCGGCGATCTGTCGCGCCAGCGCGAGACCGCGCGCCTGGCGATTGCCAACCAGCCTTCAGTAGTCCCGCATCATATCGATGCGCGCTTCAATGAGATCCAGAACGACGAGCAGATCAAATGCCTGCTGCCAGAGGTGATACAGCAGCATCCGGCTGTGAAGGCGTTGGTGGACAGGGGCCTTAGCTCCAGCAAGGATTACCAGAAGGTCATCGACGCGGTCTTCAACTACTGGGTGTCGCCGGCGTGCAATGATACGCGGATACAGAGTTGGGCCGATTACTCCGGCCATGTGCGCCAGGCCATGGCGGACGTGATGCGCGAGCAGGGCGGCGGCAAGACGGTGGGCATCTTTACCTCGGGTGGCACGCTGGCAACGCTGGTCGCGCAGGTGCTCGGCCTTGCTGGCGAACAGACCTATCAATTGTACGAGCCGATTTTCAACTGTTCAGTCACTCAGCTGTTTTACAGCGGCGACAAAGTCTCTCTCTCGTATTTCAATGACTGCTCCTTCCTGCGGGTGCTGGGCCAGGCGCGCGGCGAGAATCTGCTGACGTATCGCTAGGAGCTAGCACTGCATTCCATGGATATCTTTCTCGTCAGGCACGGTGAGGCGGCAGCCAGTTGGGGCGAAGCGCCCGATCCCGGCTTGAGTGTGCTCGGGCGACAGCAGGCAGAGGACGCGGCCACTGCGCTGCGGCAACACGTGGGCCAGCACACGCTGTTAATCAGCAGCCCATTGCAGCGCGCGCTGGAGACTGCCGCGCCACTGGCGCGCGAGCTGCAGCAGGCAGTGCATACGGATGCGGTGTTTCGCGAAATTCCCTCGCCGGTGCCGCTGGCGCAGCGCCAGGCGTGGCTGCGGCAGTTCATGCGGCAGCAGTGGATGGAGCAGGGGGATGATCTCAAGGCATGGCGCCGGTCTGCGCTGGAACGTTTGTTGGCGCTGCAGCAATCCGCCGTGGTATTCACGCACTTCCTGGTGATCAATGCCGTCGTGGGTCAGTTGATGCAGCGACCTGAAACACTGTGTTTCTGGCCCGACAACGGCTCAATCACACAGCTTCGCCACACCGGTTCCAACCTCGAACTGGTGGCGCGCGGAATCGAGATGGCAACGCACGTCAACTGAGATACGCGCCAACCAGGACGCTCATCCTGTTGCTCACCTCAACAAGGTCTTTCGTCACCGAATACGCACGCCGCTCAACTTGTGTGCAGGCGCAGCAGGCACTCCTGGGCCGTGGACGCCACCAGCAAGCCCTCACGGGTATAGAAGCTGCCGCGGCTGAACCCGCGACCTGCGGCAGCGACCGGGCTGTCGAGCACATACAACAGATGCTCATCCGCGCGGAAAGGGTGGTGAAACCACAGCGCGTGATCCAGGCTGGCCGACTGCAGGCCCTTGTCCATCCCGGTGTGCGGGTGCGGCAGCAGCGCTGTCCCCAGCAAGCCAAAGTCCGACATGAACGCCAGCACGGTCTGGTGCCGGCACAGGTCATCGCCGAGATCGCCAGTCGCCCGAAACCAGATCTGTTGTTGCGGCTCCTGCGGTTGTGGGTTCAGGTAATCGCGCGGCTGCACCGCTTTGCGTTCGATCGGATGCAGTATTGGCGGGTCAATCTTGCCGGGGTGCTCCTGCGCCAGGCGCGTCCAGCGATCAAAATCCGACTCCAGCTCCTCAGGCGGCGGCACCTGCAGCATATCAAAGTGGTGTTGCAGACCCGGCTCCGCAATGTGATAGGACACGGACGCGCTGAAGATCGCGATGCCGTCCTGCTTGGCGATCACGTTTCGGGTAGTGAAACTCTTGCCGTCGCGAATCGGGTCCACCGCGTAAATGATCTGCTTGCTGGGATTGCCCGGCCGCAGGAAGTAGGCGTGCATGGAGTGCGTGATGCGCGATGCATCCACCGTCCGCGTCGCCGCATTCAGCGCCTGTGCCAGCACCTGTCCGCCGAATATTCGCGCGGGACGTTTGGGGCTCACGCCGCTGAACAGGTACTTGTCGATCTGCCTGACTTCCAGCAGTTTGAGCAGTTTGTCTACACCAATGGACACACGAACCTCCCCAGAATTGTTAATTGGCCGCGCCCAGTTTTACCTCGAGCCACTTGCGGGAACGGAAGCGGTGCAAGAGCAACACCGCCTTGATGACATAATCGGACAGCATGACGGCGAAAATCCAGTAAACGGACAATCCCAACAGTAAAAAAATTGACGCCGGAATCAGGCGGCCCAGGAAAATCCCGCACAACGTCGCAATCAGCGGGAAGCGCGTATCACCCGCGCCGCGCAAGGCGCCACCGAGCGTGAATTCAAACGCCATGAAAGGTTGGGCCAGCGCAATGATGTACATGAACACGACCGTCAGGTGGATAGCCTCCGGATCCTTGATCATGAAGCGCGCCAGATCCTCGGCGAACCAGGCGAGCAGGATGGAGAGGAGAACCATCGCGACCAGGCACATGCGCAGCGAGCGCGTAACGGCCAACACCGCCAGTTCGACCTGCCCCGCGCCCAACTGCTGGCCGACGAGGGTGGCGGTGGCGATGCCGAATCCGAAGCCGATGACGATCGGAAAAGCGACCAGCGTAATGCCGATACCGTACGCGGCGTAAGCCACGGTGCCAAAGTGGGCCACGATGGCGAAGAACACGAGGAAGGCGACTTGCACGATACCCTGTTCGAGCACGGCGGGGCCGCCGATGCTGGTAATCTGCCGTATCATCCCCCGGTCCACGCTGAGCGGCCGGGGCGGTTTGAGATTGAACAGCCCGCGCCACCAGGCGATGAAAAAGGCGGTCGTGACCAGCGCCGCGCCGGCACTGCTGCCGAGGGCCACGCCGCCCACGCCGTATTGCGGCACGGGTCCGACGCCGAACGCCAGCAGATAGGCAAACAACACATTCAGCACGGAGCTGAACAGCAAAAACCACAGGGGCGTCATAACGTCACCGGTCGCGCGCAGCACGGTGCCCAGCATCATGTTTACGGCGGCGAACACGTTGAACAACCCCAGCCAGAATATGTAGCTCGCCGCGAGCGCGGTGGTCTCCGCGTCCAGCCCGAATAAGCCTGCCAGCGCGCCTGGCGCGAGCACCACCGGTATGCTGACAACGGCTGCCAGCACCACCGACATGGCCAGCGATGTCCACGAAACCAGCTCCGCCTTCCTGACATCCCGCGCGCCCCAGCTTCTGGCGATCAACGCGGTAGTGGCAACTGATACGCCCATCAGCAGCGCCTGCACCAGGAAGAAGATGCGCTGCCCCGTGGTGACTGCGGCGACTGAACTGGTGCCCAGCTCGGCGACAATCTTGATCTGCATGAAACCGACAGTCGTAAACAGCAGATTGGAAATGATGGTCGGCCACGCCAGGCGCCAGACGCTGCGGCTGGTGGAGATCGGCTTATTGGAGGAGGGGACGGGCAAGCGAGGTTCTCACTGATTGGCAACGCATATTACCAGCTCACGCCGCGATTGGGTGCCTCAGCCGAGGTCCGCGCAGTGCGCATGGCGAAAACAATCGGTGATGTGATCATTTACCATACCAGTGGCCTGCATATGGGCGTACAGGATGGTGGAGCCGACGAAGGTAAAGCCGCGTTTCTTCATGTCCTTGCTCATCGCGTCTGAGACAGCGCTGGTGGCCGGGACCTCGCGCATGGATTGCCAGCGGTTCTGGATGGGCTGGTTGTCCACGAAATCCCAGATGTATGCGGAAAAACTGCCGTGTTGTTGCTGCACGTCCAGAAACGCACGGGCATTTTTGCGGGCCCCGTACACTTTCAGTCGATTGCGGATGATGCCCGGATCGAGCAGCAGCTTGTCGAGCTTTTTGTCGCTGTAGCGGGCGATCTTCTGCGCGTCGAAGTTATCGAACAGTTGCCGATAATTTTCGCGCTTGCGCAGGATCGTGATCCACGACAATCCCGCCTGGGCGCCTTCCAGTATCAGGAACTCGAACAGCGTCTGGTCGTCGCGTACCGGGACGCCCCATTCGTTGTCGTGGTAGTCAACGTAGAGCGGGTCGCTCCCACACCAGCCGCAACGTGTTGTCATTGTCTGCATCTCCGTCTGCATCTCCTGTTGAGTAATCTGTGCTGCCGTGTCGCTGGTCGCAGTGGGTAAGCTATGCGACACTGACAAGAGCGCTCTGAGCGAATGTCGGCGGTGGGGTCTTGCGGGCACGCCGTGAACCCTTCCGGGGCGGGTCCTGCCTCGCACGGTCCCGGCCAAGAAACTAAAACACCTCCAGTATTTTGGGCTGCGTCAGTACCATGCACACCAACAATGCTATTTAACACTGAATATCCTATGACAGAAACAATCCTTTACAGCCGCACTGACCATATCGCTCGTCTGGTGTTGAACAATCCCCAGCGACACAACTCGCTTGGCCTGGAACAGTTGGAAGGCATCCAGGCAGCCTTGGATGAAGTCGCCGCTGATCCACAGGTGCGTGTGCTGATAGTGACTGGCGCCGGCAACAAAACATTCTGTGCCGGTGCATCGCTGCAGGAATTGAGCGGCGGGCAGATTGGCGACGATGCGTTCCAGAAAATGACCGCGCAACTCGCCGAGCTGTCGATTCCGACCATCTGCGCGATCAACGGCGATGTATTCGGCGGCGGTGCGGAGCTTGCGGTCAGCTGCGATTTTCGTATCGGCGTGGAAGGCAGTCGTATGCGGGTGCCGGCTGCCGCCATTGGCTTGTGCTATCCGCTGTCGGGTATCAGCCGTTTTGTCGCTTGCCTTGGCGTGCATACCACCAAGCGAATCCTCGTCGCTGCGGAAGAGTTTCCTGCGACTGCGTTGTTGCAGATTGGCTTTCTGGATCATCTGGTGGCGCAGCACAAGCTGGACGAATTTGTTAACGACTATGCGCAGCATATTGCGGGTCTTGCGCCGTTATCGGTGCGGGCTATGAAGCGCATTTTGCGGGAGGCTGCTGCGGTTTCGGTCGATCAGGAGCTGGCCAATTCTCTGGTGGCGGAATGTTTCGAATCCAGGGATCTACAGGAAGGGTTTGCGGCGAAGCGGGAAAAGCGTGGGGCGAGGTTCGAAGGGCGATAGGTTACTCGTTACGACGCCGTGGCTGATAGGAACCCCCAACCCGAAATATGGCCCGATATCCAATTTCGGGGTGGGGGTTCCTATCAGCCACTGCATTGTGCATCTTTCCGCGCTCTGGTTTTCGATGCCCTGGCTGATTCGGTGCTCGACGCGGTGCCCGACAGACATGCCCAACCCGAAATTGGATATCGGGCCACATTTCGGGTTGGGCATGTCTGTCGGGCACCGCAGCGCGCGTTGTGCGGTTTGGTCCCGCTTCTCTGGATGCTTTGTTTGTCGCCGTGACCGGCGTTTAGCGCTTTCCCCGAATGTGACCTGATTTTTATTTGGCGCCGTGCCCGACAGGAACCCCCAACCCGAAATATGGCCCGATATCCAATTTCGGGTTGGGGGTTCCTCTCGGTCACTCCATTGTCGTCTCTCCGCGCTCCTTGCTACGCTAGGGCTTCTTGTTAGTGGAACGAACCTTACCGGGAGCTTGGAGCGTTTGCTGACTTTGCCATTGCTGTCCACCTCGACCACCAGTAGCTCCTGATAGCCCAGATGCTCGCCGACGGGAATGACTAGTTTGCCGCCTGGTTTCAGTTGTTGTAGCAGCGGCGGCGGAATCTCATCTGCGGCGGCGGTGACGATGATACCGTCAAACGGGGCGTGCTCTGGCCAGCCGGCGTAGCCGTCGCCGGCGCGCACGGTGATGTTGTCGTAGTGCAATTGTTGCAGTGCGTCGCGGGCGGTGTCGGCGAGTTCCTCCACAATCTCGATGCTGTACACGTGCTTGACGAGTTGGGCCAGCACGGCGGCCTGGTAGCCGGAGCCGGTGCCGACTTCCAGCATCACGTCGCCGGGCTCTGGCTCCAGCATCTCGGTCATCAGGGCGACGATCAACGGTTGCGAAATGGTCTGGCCGGCGGCAATCGGCAGCGGTGTATTGCGGTAGGCCTGGTGGCGATAGGCGGGCGGCACGAACGCTTCGCGCGGCACCGCCCCTAGCGCATCCATCACCGCGTCACTCAGTTTTGCGATGCCGGTGTAGTCGGCGGATTCCGCTACCGATGCGCGCACGGCGTTCAGCATGGCTTGTCGTTCGGGGGGAATGTCGGCGCTCGCGTTAATGGTGGTCATCGGCAGCGCCAGCCACAGCAGTAGCGACAGTTGCAGCGGCAATTGCAGCGACAGCCGCAGCCACAACAACAGCCACAACAACAGCCACGACAACAGCCGCGACACAGCCACGGTAATGGCGCCCGGTGGGCGCCGTGCTGTGTTGCTCTGGCAATCGTCCTGCGTGCATGCATGTGCCACTTGATCCTTGCAGGCGGTCAGTGAAAATCGTGGGATTTCACCTGTATGTCCTGCAACTCTTGGGTGTAATCGTACAACGCACCGGCGATGACGTGAATCACGTTGTCCTTGTTCTCCACGATGCCTTTAACGAGCAGCAAATGCCCGCTCATCAGCGCCTGGCGAAAATGCTGCTGCGTGTTTTGCCACACCACGATATTGCTGCTGCCGGTTTCATCTTCCAGCGTGAGGAACAGCACGCCGGAAGCACTGCCCGGACGCTGGCGACAGGTGACCAGCCCGGCGATGCGCACGAAGCGCTTGTTGCCCAGCGCGGCCAGATCGGCGTGGCGCTTGCAGCGATTGAGCGGGTAGCGATCGCGCAACAGGCTCATCGGGTGGGCGCGCAGCGTGAGGCCGGTGGCGCGGTAATCCGCGAGCACTTCTTCGGCTACCTGCGGCGCGGGCAATTGCACGCCGTCGTCGAAGTAGCGGCCGCTCTGGTATTTCTCGTCGCGCAGCAGGGGTTTGGGCGACTCCAGCGCCATGATCTGCCACTGCGACTGGTGGCGGTGGCCGCTCAACGATTGCAGCGCATCCGCATCCGCCAGCGCCTCCATGTCGCGTTTGTCCAGGCTCGCCCACAGGCGCAGGTTGCTGACCTGGCGAAACGGCTGGCGCCGCCGAGCTTCCACCACGCGCTGGGCGCCCTCGCGGCTCAGTCCTTTCACCAGGCGCATGCCCAGGCGCAGCAGCGGTTGCCGGAGTGTCGACTGCTCCGGTGTCAGCTGCCGCAGCGTCGGCTGGGTGTTGTGTGTTGAGCGCTGACTCAGCAACTGATGATCCAGCAACTGATGGTCCCACTCGCTGTGATTGACGTCGATCGGCAACACCACCACGCCATGGCGACGGGCATCCTGTATCAGCTGCGAAGGACTGTAAAACCCCATCGGCTGGCTGTTGAGCAGGCCGGCGAAAAACGCCGCCGGATGATGCCGCTTGAGCCAGGCGGAGATGTAGGCGAGCAGCGCGAAGCTGGCGGAGTGCGATTCCGGGAAGCCGTAACCGCCGAAGCCCTTGATCTGCTCGAACAGGCGGCGGGCGAAATCCTCGTCGTAGCCGCGTTCGATCATGCCTCGCGTGAGTTTCTGCTCGAACGTGAGCAGCTTGCTGTTCTTGCCCCAGTTGGTAATTGCGCGGCGCAGCTGGTCCGCCTCGCCACCGGAAAAACCCGCCGCCACCATCGCGAGGCGGATCACCTGCTCCTGGAAAATCGGCACGCCCAGCGTGCGCTCCAGCACCGACTTGATCTCCTCGCTGGGGTAGGTGACCGACTCCAGCCCCTGTTTGCGGCGCAGGTAGGGATGCACCATGTCGCCCTGGATCGGGCCGGGGCGCACGATGGCGATCTGGATCACCAGGTCGTAAAAGCAGTTTGGCTTGAGGCGCGGCAGCATCGACATCTGCGCGCGCGACTCGATCTGGAACACGCCGACACTATCTGCCTGCTGCAGCATGCGGTAGGTGGCCGCGTCCTCCTTCGGAATGTCGCTCACGGTTTTAATACCGGGACAGTAGCGGTGCACCATCTGCAGGCTCTTGCGGATGGCCGACAACATGCCCAGGGCCAGGATGTCCACCTTGAGCAGGCCCATGGACTCGATGTCGTCCTTGTCCCACTGGATCACCGTGCGCTCATCCATGCTGGCGTTCTCCACCGGCACCAGCGTGGAAATAGGGCTGCGCGTAATCACAAAGCCGCCGACATGCTGCGACAGGTGGCGGGGGAAACCGAGAATCTGCTGCACCAGCGAGTAGAACATCTCCGCCTGCCGGCTGTGGCCGCTCACACCCTGTTCTTCGAAGCGTTTGGCGAGATCGGTAGTGCGATCCCACCAGGCCATGGATTTGGCGAGGTCATCCACGAACACCGCGTCCAGCCCCAGCGCCTTGCCCACGTCGCGCACCGCGCTGCGCGAACGGTAGGTGATCACCGTGGCGGCCAGTGCCGCGCGCTTGCGCGAGTATTTCTCATAGATGTACTGGATGACTTCCTCGCGCCGCTCGTGCTCGAAGTCCACGTCGATGTCCGGCGGCTCGTCGCGCTCGCGGGAAATGAAGCGCTCGAACAGCAGCGAGATCTGCTCGGGCGACACCTCGGTGATGAACAGGCAGTAGCACACCACCGAGTTGGCCGCCGAGCCGCGGCCCTGGCACAGAATCTCGCACTCGCGGGCAAAACGCACAATGTCGTACACGGTGAGGAAGTAGTACTCGTAGCGCAGCTCCTCGATCAGCGCCAGCTCGGTGGCGATGCGCTCCTGTATGGCCGCCGGCACGCCGCGTGGCCAGCGCAGGGCTGATCCCTGCGCCACCAGCGCGCGCAGGTAGCTGTTCGCATCCTGGCCCTGCGGCACCACTTCCTCGGGGTATTCATAGCGCAGCTCGTCCAGGCTGAAGTGGCACAGGCTGGCGATGTGCAGCGTTTCGTCCAGCAGGGCCTGGGGGTAGAGCCGCTGCAGCTTGTCGATGGCGCGCAGGTGGCGCTGGCCGTTGCTCATTCGCCGCCTGCCCAACCGGGCGATGCTGGTGTTGTGGTGCACCGCGGTAAACACATCGTGCAACGGCTTGCGGCTGGCGACATGCATGCAGACATCGCCGCAGGCCACCATCGGGATATCCAGCTCTTGCGCCAGAGCGTGCAGCGCGAGATACCGCTGCACCTCGTTGTTGCCGAGCAGGTGGCTCACGCCCAGCCACAAGCGGCCCTTGCACAGCCGCGCAAGCTGCAGGCCGTAGGCGCGGTTGTGTTCGTCGTCGTCGCCCTGCGGCAGCCAGACCAGCAGGCAGCGCTTGAGGTGAAAGACCACGTCGCGCAGCGCCACCCGATACTCGCCCTTGGGACTGCGCCGCCGCGCCATGCTGATGAGGCCAGAGAGCTCACTGTACGCGGCGCGGTTCGGCACCAGCGCCACCAGCCGCAGCCCTTCCTCCAGCCGCAGTTCGCTGCCGATGAGCAACTGGATGCCCGCCGCCTTCGCCGCCACATGCGCCTTCACGATGCCGGCAAACGAGCATTCGTCCGTAATCGCCAGCGCGCGATAACCGAGCGCGGCGGCACGCTCCACCAGTTCGTGTGGGTGGGACGCGCCGCGCAGGAAGCTGTAGCACGTGAGGCAGTGGAGTTCGGCGTAGGGCATGGGGAGTGACGGGCAATCCGGACAATAACTGTACGTATATACAGTAGTACAGAACCCGTGGATTGCAAGGGAGCTGCGAATGGGTGTGCGCGGGAAGGCGACAGGAGGCCCAGTGGTGGGCGGATTTGACTGTTTTGCAGCAGTGATAATGCGGCTAGATTGGCAAGGGTGCACAGGGAGGTGCTTACGGCAATGAAGGTTACGGAGTACTTTGAGTCAGTTATGACCAGACCGGACCGAGCAGGTATTCGCCGGGAATGGATCGAAAGAATTATGGATTTCCCTGAGAGAGAACATGTACAGACTGACGGCCGAATACGCCGTTGGGGGTCGGTGCCGGAGGCTGGCAATCGCTATTTGAGAGTGGTATTACTGCCCGATGGTAAAACCGTGCACAACGCCTTTTTTGATCGGAGTTTCAGACGATGAAAATCCAGTATTTCAAAAGTACGGACACCCTGTACATCGAGTTCAGTCGCGGAGCGATTGTAGAGACCCGCGACCTGGATGAGGATACGGTCATCGACCTGGATGCCAGCGGCCGAATCTGTGCGATTACGATGGAGCATGCCGGAGAGCGCACTGGCGCCCCCCGTTTCTCCTTTGAGGAAGTGGCCGCCTGATTTTCATCTCGAATCAACCATCCACCGGACTGATCACGCCCATCGCGCCGCGACCCAACACATGGGTGTAGATCTCCGTGGTGGTGACATCCTCATGCCCAAGCAGTTTTTGAATCGTGCGAATGTCGTAGCCATTTTGTAGCAGGCGCGTGGCGAAACTGTGGCGGAACGTGTGCGCCTTGACGGGTTTCTGGATACCGGTTTTTGTAACTGCGATGCGTATATACCTGCTCAGCATCGTATTGTGTAAGTGATGGCGCCGGACCACGCCTGATCGCGGGTCGATGCCGAGGCGCGTGGAGGGAAACAGATACTGCCACCCCGGGCTGCGGGCCGCCGCCGGGTATTTGCGCTCCAGCGCATGCGGCATGTACACCTCGCCGTAGCCATCGGCAAGGTCTTGCTGATGCAGCGCCAACACTTTCTGTATCTGAACCTGCAGCCGCTCCTTCAGCGAAGCGGGCAGGAGGGTGACGCGATCCTTGTCGCCCTTGCCCTGGCGGACAGTGATCGTGTTCAGCGCAAAATCAATATCTTTGACGCGCAGTACCAGGCATTCATGCAAACGCAGGCCGCAGCCATACAGTAACTCCACCATCAGCCGGGGCGAGCCGGAAAGATGACTGATAATGGCCTTTGCCTCTTCATGGGTGAGGACCGTAGGCAGCCGCTGCGTTGTCTTGGCGTAACTGAAGCTCAACTGCGGAGGCTCACGACCGAATTACTTCGTATAGAGGTACATCAATGCATTCAGCGCGGTGCGCTGTGTGGCTGGCGAGACCGTGCGGTCAACCGCCAGGTGGTTGAGGAAACTCTCGATTTCCGGCTGGCCCATCTCCGCCGGATGACGCCGCTTGCTGTAGTTGATATACCGCGTGATCCACCGCAGATAGGTGCGCTCAGTCGGAAGCGCATAACCGCGGGCCCGCATATCGACGCGCAACAGATCCAGGAAACGGGTGGACCCGGGAGGAACAGGAACGCGGATATCATCCATGAGGTTCGGCTTCCTTAGCTGGTGCATACCAGAAGTCCAAGCACAACACGGAGACTGAGAGGGCCGCAATCGAATGACCGTTTTTCATTGGAATTAGTCTCGGTTTCTCGGGCCGAGACTTTTCAAGTGATTGAAAAATAGGCTCATTCTTGCGAGGGTCGGGGACGCGAGGGCAAACATCTGATCCTGCGCTCGCTGACAAAATCAGTTAGCGCAGGAGAATCAGGAATTGATGCAATCGAAAAGTTATTGATATATAAATGGATTCCTACGGAAAAGGATTGCCGCTATGCCAGTTCAAATCTCCATGTCTGTTTCTGACTTTGTCCCAAGAATTAGCTGTTACAAGTCTTTATGACGTATCGATGCTCTAAATGTTCATATATCTTTGGCTCGCGCGAGGCGCTTTGTGAGGATTGGCGAATTCCAGAAAAATCACTGATCTGCCCAAAGTGTAAGAGTTACCTAGAAGTGCTGAGAAACGAGAATATGGCTACGACAAGAAAAGTTGATCGCGCAGCGCTGGTGGCAATTGCAACATTCCCTATTGCTCTTTCTATATCTTCTACAAGTTCCTGAGAGATATATTCGGAAAGTAATTACTAAAGTGGTAAACAATTATTTTGATACCAGTCGTTTTTATAGCTATTACATAAGTATGAGGTCAGGAACAGCCAGCAAAAAAGGGTGTTGGGTTGTAACAAGTCACGCCGAAGGCTGAAAGGCCGCAGGCTGCCGGTTTACCGAAGCGTTAGGTGCCAAAGGAGTGTTGTGAAATATTTAGTCTTTGTAATTTCAATCATGTCTTCAGTTGTTTCTGCTGAAACACTTACAACAGATAACTTCATTATTCAAATTGAGCGTGGCTGTGAAGAAGGCGAAGTAACTTGCGATAAAGTAAGGTTCATATACTCACCTGTTGGCTTCGACAAGAAGCAAACCGTCTTTGGAAAAACCGTGCATACGACGTGTGCTGATGGCATTGCACCATGTGCATTTCAAGGCTATGAATTTATAGCTGATGGGGCGAAGTACTTTTTATTCACAATTCGGGCATGCTGGAAGTTTCAGATAGTGAAGGTAACCAACTGTTGGCGGAGCAAGGAAAGTGGCAGTACTAAAAGCACCTAACAAGGCGCACCAGTTTGCACCTTCGGTGCCGGACGGCAAAACCGCTGCGCGGTTTCGCCGCCGCTGTGCTGTGCGTTATGTTTCAAGTTCAGTCGCCTTAGCAGGCGTTTAGTATCCCATTAACAAAGTTCAAGGAGAATTTCATGTCCAAAGGCCAAGATTCAAAAAAAGCGACCAAAAAGAAACCTGAAAAGACGATGAAAGAAAAACGCGAAGCTAAAAAGGAAAAAAAAGCCAAAAGAAAATAGCTGCTAGGTCTTAGTGAAAAGGCCATCAGTCCGTATGGAATCAAAACATAACAAGGGCGGGCACAACCGCGCAACAAGTTGCGCTGGACTCGCTACACTGCGTTCCGCTCGCCTGTGCCGCCGGCGTTATGGGGCCTTTCGACTGAACTCGCCATGATGATTCGCTTTCTGATCTGCTTAGCAATGATGATCTACTCTGGAACTACATTCTCAGAGTCGTTTGCGCCAGGGGGAGTCGTGGGTCCAGATTTTTGCAGGGACCAAGTACCCTATTTGGCGCAACCTATTTCCCCGAGGCATACTGAACTGCCAAGTACCGGTTGCAGTGTTTCATTGTCGTTTCATGTACTACCGAACGGAAAGGTAGGGTCTCCCGACTCAGGGAACTTTGATTTAGAAACACTAAGGGAGGTAGCTAGTATTAAACCCGATCACTGTAGCGATAACTATGTCACTTCAGTCGTAAAAGCTTTGCGTCATGCTCAATTTGCACCGTCGGGCGTCGGCTATGAATGTACATATACATACAATTTTGTACCTGAGCATTCGCAGTATCTTATGCGTATTTTCAATTCAACAGCCCCATAACAAGTCCGGGCGCCGCGCACTTCGTGCGCTGGACTACACTGCGTTCCGCTCGCCCGTGCCGGAAGCGTTATAGGCTCTAGGAGCTTGAAGCAACTCAAAGCTAGGGAGTGGCTGCAACTCGGTTTAATGTTTCCACTGGTTTTGTGGGGCTTGTTTTTATTCGGATATTTTATGTCGCCAAGTCGAATTGAAATTGGCAATTCCCAATCTGGCAAATGCTACCTGCCTTTGTATTCCTATACGGAGCTTGAGCCATACGCGGCGGTATTGTGCAGTGTCCCCAATAAAGGATTATCTATAGTCAGAATCCACAGTAATTCCTCGGCTCCGATAACAGTAAATCACCCCGGTGATGTTATTGTCATCTCGGCTATATTTGTAACAAGCGTGATTGCATGGCTTCTATTTGCTCGCAGAATGGTGTCCTTGTATGTTCCGGGCCTATAACAAGGCCGGGCACGCCGCGCACTTCGTGCGCTGGACTCGCTACGCTCGCCCGTGCCGGCAGCGTTACATGTGCTCGAATCGATGATCGCGATAAGTCTAAGTGTCCTATTCTGCCTTTGGATTCTGTTCTTGGGCGGAGCCAGTCGTCTCGAAAATACGCTTGCTGGGTACTTCGAATTCGGTCTCGTTGGCAGCAGTGCTTCTGCTATCCGCGTTCTAGCATGGGTGTATCTGTTGCTCGCCGGTTTCTTTCTCATTAATGGGGCATTTTCATAGCATGCATACTCGCACATGTAACAAGGCGCACCAGTACGCGCCTTCGGCGCCGGACGGCAAAACCGCTACGCGGTTTCGCCGCCGCTGTGCTGGGCGTTGAGGTTGTAGAAAAACACTCAAAAATAAGCATATTTCTGATAAAATGTGGCATCGCCAACGGAGTGGACACATGCCAAACTTCAAGCCGCATAACTACGACCAATCCGCGATGGTCGTCATCAACTTCGAAGAACAATTAGCGCTCGATTCCTTCGCACTGACACTGCACCACCTCATAGATAACAGCATCGATCTTTCAGCATTCCACGACAAATACAATAACGATGCCGGTGGGCGCGCAGCCTACATTCCGTCCATCCTGCTGAAGATTGTTCTATTCGCCTATGCCAAGGGTGTGCAGTCCAGCCGCGAGATTCAGTGGCAGTGCGAACACAACATTATTTTCAAGGCCCTCTCCTGCGACAGCGTGCCGCACTGGACCAGCATTTCCAACTTTATCAGTGCCTATCCCGATGCCATTCAGTCCGTGTTCGAGCAAGTTCTACTGACTTGTGACAGTCGAGGCCTGCTCGGCCACGAACTACTGGCCATCGACGGCTGCAAGATGTCTTCCAATGCCGCCAAGGAACACTCCGGTACGCTGGAAGAGTTCAAACAGAAGCGGGAGAAGATCCGAAAGCGCATCCAACACTGCATGAAGGAACACAAGAAGCTGGATAAACGCAAACCCCGCGAGCGCGAGCGCAAGGAGCGCCTGGAGCAGCAACTGGCGTCACTCGATAAGCACTTCGAAAAGATCGACCAGTTCCTAAAGACAGCAACCCCAAGGATGGGGCAGGGTAAACGGTCGAAGGAAGTTAAAAGCAATCTCACCGACAATGAGTCGGCCAAGATGACGACGAGCAAGGGCACGATACAGGGCTACAACGGCATCGCGACCGTGGATAAAAAGCACCAGATCATCGTGGACGCACAAGCCTTTGGCGAGGGCCAGGAACACCACACGCTGCAACCCGTGCTGGAATCCGTAAAGGCAACGTACCAGCGCACGGGCATCAGCGAGGACGTGTTCGCCGAAGGCATCATCGTCACGGCTGACACCGGGTACTCCAATGAAGACAACAACGCGTATCTGAAAGAAGAAGGCATCGACGCCTATATACCCGACAACAAGTTCCGCTCGCGCGACCCGAAGTTCAAACACCAGAAGACCCGGCACGGCAAACGGCACCAGGATAAAGTCGTGGGCATTCAGCCCGTGATACCGGCGAGTGAGTTCACGTTCAATCCCAAGAAGAAAACCTGTGTCTGCCCGGCGGGCAATACCATGTGGCTGAAAAGCGAAACCACGCACGGTGCAGACCGATCCAAGCTCGCCTTCGAGGGCAAGCTGACGGACTGCCGCCGCTGCGCGCTGAAACACGATTGCATGCGCAATCCTGCGTCGGCCGATACGCGCGAGGGCCACGGGCGACAAGTGTCGTTTACCGTCTCCACAGGCCGGTCCGCCACGGAGTGGATGATGCGCCGCGTCGACAGTGCGATCGGCAAGCATTACTACAGTCACCGCATGTCGGTGGTGGAGCCAGTCTTTGCCAACATCGGCACGAACAAGGGCCTGGATCGCTTTACGTTGCGAGGTAAACAGAAGGTGCAGGGCCAATGGCGGTTGTATTGCATGGTGCATAACATAGAGAAGCTGATGCGGTATGGTGCGATAACGTAAGTACACAGGGATATCCACAGCCCCGCGTGCGTAATGCGCACTGTGGCGATTATGTTAAAGGGTTTGGTGGTATTTTGAGCAGGCGAGTGGAGAGGAGTATGCGGATGAAAAACACGAATTTTGAAGTCGTTTTCCTACAGACTCGTTATGTGTTTCCAGTTGCTAACTTGGTGTAAGTCCAACGTCCAGAGGTTCGTCAAATTGCTCGATACCTGGTCTCTAATTCTTGGTTTGGTATTTGGCTCAATAGGGTTCGGGTATTTCATCTATGGCAAGAAGCAAGCAAACCTGGTTGCGCGATATAGCGGTATTGCGCTGATGATTTTTCCTTACTTTGTTGAGAACAAGTATGCTGCTCTGGTGGTGGGCGTCGTGTTAATGGCGCTGCCAAAATTTATTCAGCTGTAGATGAATTGTGATCGGGAAAGGGCGCACATAACCAAGCGTTCAGCGCGGACAGTTTGCAGCGGGGCATTTAGCTGCGCAAAATTTTACGCCCCGCTGCAAACCACTCCGCCGGCAAGTCGGCTGCGTTCTGCCGGTTAACTTGGCGCTAATTGCCCTCTTGAGCATCGAGACGCTATAACGTTATAATGTCACGATGTTGATCCGGAGGTCACAATGAGCAATCTATCCAAGCGCTCTACTATCTATTTTGAACCGAGTATTCACCAAGCCCTAAAAGTAAAGGCTGCCTCGTCACATCTGTCCGTGTCTGAGCTCGTTGATGAAGCAGTACGTCTTCTAATGAGTGAAGATCAAGAGGATTTAGCGGCATTTTCCGAGCGGGAGAGCGAAAGAGAAATTAGCTATGAAGCCTTGCTTAATGATTTGAAGAAGCATGGCAAAATATAAAATCACTTTTAAGAAGTCTGTTGCCAAAGATTTACGGGGTATTCCCTCCGCTGACGTCAAGCGCATACTGCAAACTATCGATAGCCTGGCAGAGAATCCGAGGGCGGAAGGTTGCGTCAAACTTTCTGCACAGGAACGCTACAGGGTGCGGCAAGGTGTTTACCGTATCGTCTATGAAATACGGGAAGAGTCACTCATTGTGCAAGTAGTTAAAGTGGCGCACAGATCATCTATGTACAAGGGCAATTAACAAGGCCATGTTGCGGACAACTTGCAGTTACCGCAAGCGGCGGCGTTAGGCCGAGGAGGCACGCATGCACCTGTCAGTTCTTGCCCTTCAAAGCGTGCTTCAGGCAGCGACAACGCATTCGACCAAGGTAGTAGACGTCGCAAGGGATCGCATGGCATCTGACGCCGTTTGCATCTGGGCTTGGCGAGTTGATGAAGAACGAGATCTCCAACAAATCCGAGCCGATCACATTCAAACGGCTGAGCTACCTGGCCTTAGTGTCAGCTGCCTCGTCTTTGCAACGGATCTTGAGGTTCTTCAGACAGTGAGACTTGCAGCGATTCGAAGCCCGGTAGTTATCAAGGATGGTCAGCGAGTCATGATCCACAGTGAACCATTGGACAGTGGTCTCCTGCTAAGTCTCTTTCTCGCGGCCAAAATGCAACCATGTCCGTGCCTGAGTCTGGTGCTAAATGCGAGTGCGCTACCAGTCGCTCGGTGGCCGTGGCGTCGGCGTGCTTTGCGCTATGCGTGTACGTGGCCGCCGCCCCGCCATGGGTCGGTTTAACTCTCGCGTTAAAGCTGACAGTTGATAAAGGAGTGCCATGGAACCAAGTGTCAGTAATTGGAGCAATTGGGAGAAATTCAGGGCTGCACAGCAAGAGATTGTCATTCCCGCTGGTCAAGTTGCCCACATCCCTGTTTCTGTACGATATGTTGATGTGGGCGAAGCTCATCAAGGTACGATTCTATTGATGCATGGAATCCCGACGTGGGGGTATCTCTATCATGCAGTCATCCCACCGTTAGTAGATGCTGGATATCGGATTTTGGCTCCAGACTTTTTAGGGCACGGATGGTCTGATCGCCGCGATCGCTTTGATCGATCCTTTCAGGATCAAGCACGTATGATTATTGCCCTTCTGTCAGCGCTCAAATTGGAGCGTGTGAATCTTGTCGGGCACGACACCGGTGGCGCGGTCGCTCTCATTCTGGCGATTGAACACCGTGATTGTGTAAATCGTCTTGTTATCTCGAACTCGGTCTGCTACGACCGATTCGACGATGACATGCTTGATTTTGGGCACCCCTTACGATGGAAAACTCGTCCGATCGCAGATTTGGTCGAGGCGCTTGAAGAAAGTCTCGCAGCAGGGCTTTCCAACCAAAACCAACTCACTCATGAGTTTCGGCAAGGTATCATTGCTCCCTGGGCGAGTGAGGAAGGAAAGCTGAGTTTGCTGCGAAATGCTTCTGCGCTTAATGCCAACCAGACTATGGCACTTGTTGATCGCCATGGAGATATCCGTGCTCAGACGATGATTTTATGGGGGATGGATGACCCCTGGCAGAAACCAGAGGATGGCAGGCAATTGGCTCAAGAGATTCCTGGTGCTATCTTCCGCGCCATTGATGGAGCCTCACACTGGGTGCAACAAGACGCACCAGAAAAGTTTTGTGAAGCACTGTTGGAATTTTTCGCCACCCCGCATAACAACCGAGGAACGCTTTGACCGATGAGAAATATCATAATCATTGCCCTGCTGGCGTTCGGAGGTTGGAAGCTTTACCAATCCCGGGAGGAAGTTCCAATCATTGAGTTAAGTGGCGATTCTCCGGTGCAGTCGGCATATGCTCGTCCGGCTTCAAATTATAGGTGCGATGGTCGTCAGTATTGCGGTCAAATGACTTCCCGAGCGGAAGCTGAGTTTTTTATACGCAATTGTCCAAATATGAAAATGGATGGCGACGGAGATGGTGTCCCTTGTGAAAATGACTCTCGATTCTAGCGGGGTAACGGCCAAGATTGAGAAAGCGGTCGTCAAGGCCTACGATGGTCTCAATGAACGTGTACTCATGACGCGGTAGAAATCAGTATCCCTTACTGACGAGTCTAGCGAGATATTTATGGAACCCTTGGCAGAGCAAATTGTGAGTTGCCCCTACTGTGGTGAAGCCATTGTCGTGTTAATAGATCACGAGGAAGCGGGGGACCAATACATTGAAGATTGCCAGGTGTGCTGCAGACCAATTACCTTCAGCGTATCGGTAGATTCAGCGGGTCACTTATCCGTGTCGGTGCGAGATGAAAACGACGCGTACTAGATTGTCGCGCATCAAGTACCGTTAATACGCTCCTGCTACGCGCCAATGCCATACAACTTCGCGGCATTGTGAAACAGCACCTTGTCGCGCTCCTGCGCACTCATGCCTTGCGTGACGTCCTGCATCACGGCGCGTGAGTGGGGGTAGGTGCCGTCGCTGTGCGGAAAGTCCGTCGCCCACATCACGCGGTCCAGGTTGAGGCCGTCCTTCACCTGTTTCACGCTGTAGTCGTCCTGGAATGTCACGAAGATATTGTTATCGAAATAGTTGCTCGGCAGTTGCTGCAAGGTTTCCGCGCGCAAATGAAAGCGGTGCCGCTCGTAGGCGTGGTCCATGCGAAACTTGAAGTGCGGCACCCAGCCGGCGTCGGATTCGACACACACCACATTGAGTTTGGGGTGGCGGTCGAACACGCCGCCGAGGATCATCATCATGATGATGTTCTGCAGGCCGCGCACGGTGACGATCTGGTGCACCAGGCGCGAGCCGCGCACGCGCTCCAGGATGCCGTCTTTGGTGGTGAGGATATGGAAGCTGACGGGTATGTTGAGCTCCACGCACAGGCGCCAGAATTCGTCGTAGCAAACGTGGTCGTAATCCTCCACCACCGGGTCGCCGGGCAGCATCACGCCGCGAAAGCCCAGTGCATGCACTGTGCGCAATTCCTGCACCGCTTCTCCGGGGGAGCGCATTGAAATAATCGGTATGCCGACCAGGCGCTGCGGCGCGGTGTCGCAAAACGCGCCCAGCCAGCGGTTGTAGGCATCGAAGCAGGCCTTCTTGTAATCGATGTCGGGGTGGTTGCACAGCACCATGCCAAGGCTGGGGTACAACACCTCTGCGGTGATGCCTTCTTCATCCTGTATTGCCAGGCGCGCTTTCGGGTCATGCCCCGCCGGGTGCAGTTCGTGCCAGTGCACGGGGTCGGTCATCTGCTCGGGCGTGCGACCTGCGGTGCAGATGATGCCCATGGGTACTTTTACGCCGAGGTCGGTGATTTCCAGGATGGCGCCGCGCTTCGCGTCATAGATCGCGCGCGGCCGCCGGTCGGCAAATGCCGGGTCTATATCGCTGAAGCAGTCCTCGGTTTCCGAGATGTGGGAATCCGCGGAGATAGCCGCCCTGTGTGCGAGTGTTGAGGAGTCGGACATGTCTGCCTCCCTGGAGCCGGACCTTGTCACTCACCGAAGCGATAAATCACGTCAATGCCGTAAGTGCGCGGTGGCGCATAGCCCATGGTGGTTGTGCGGGCGACACCCACCACCGGCACGCCGCCCTGCTCGTGATCGTCAGTATCGGCGAGGTTTTTGCACCAGGCAACCAGCGTCGTGCGCTCATCAGGGAGCTCCCAGGTGATGCGTGCATCATAAAACGTTTTCGCCGGTATGCTGATGTAATCCTCTACGTAGAAGCTGTCCCTGTCGAAACCGCCGTAGGTTTGATCGGCGTAGCGCACCAGGAAATTCGGCGTGATCGTGCCCATGTCAGTGGTGTTGATGTTGTAATCAACCGAAAGATAGGCGGTCCACTCCGGCGCTCTCGGCATCGGCTCATCCGCGCGATCTATTTCAATATACTGGCCGGGATTGCTGCGGTCTGGCACGTCAGACAAGTACTCCTTGAACTGTGCATCCAGGTAGGCAACGCTGCCCATGAAGCGCAGGTTGTCCGTGGGCAGCACGGTGAATTCAACCTCGACGCCTTTCATTTCCGCTTTGCCGGCGTTCTCGATCGCCGGCAGGGGAATGCCGAAACTGGGATCGGGGCGCGTCGTGGTAAGTTGGATATCGGTATATTCCTCGTAGAAAATGGCGACGTTGGTGCGCAGCCTGTTATCCAGCGCATCGACTTTAAACCCGAGTTCGTACATGTCGACATACTCCGGCTTGAAGTTCGCCAGGTCGATGATGTAGTCGCCATCGAAGTCACCGTTACCCACGGCAACGCCACCCGAGCGGAAACCGGTGCTGTACGTGAGGTACGTCATCGCAGCGTCCATGTGCAGCTTGTCCAGCACGGCGTCGCTGGCCACGTAGTTCAGGCTCGCCATCGGGCTCCAGTCGTCATCGTTGCGACTGTCGTTGGATTCGCCAAAGGCGCCGACTTCAAACGGCGCGCCACCCGGGCCATCCGGGTCGAAGCCGTAGAGCCAGTCGCGCACATTGGTGCCGCCGGGTTCCGAGAACGGGTGCAGGATATTGGCGGCGTAGATGGTGTCCAGCGTGCCGAGGTATTGCCCGTTGCCGATGCTGGGCAAGTAGACCCGGGATTCGCGGTAGTCGGTTTTGCGTTCCTCCCACGTGAACCGCAGGCCCACGGTGAGGAAGAGATTGTCGTTGAAGTGGTAGTCGGCCTGCCCAAAGCCCGCGAAGGCGGTGTTCTCGGTTTCCCGTTCCGTCAGGTTGGAACGCGCCAGCAGGATGCTGTTGGGTACGGTGGTCGATTCCACGTAGCCGGCAAAGTCCTGCAACCAGTCGTCGTCGGTTTTTTCATAGAAGGCGTACGTGCCCACCGTATAGTTCAGGCGCTCCTCAAACGCGGTGCCAATAAACTGGAACTCCTGTGAGTACTGGTCGGTATTGTTATATTCGGGCGCGAGGCGGCCGATGATGACCGCATCCATGCCGTCCAGGTCTTCGTCGGCTTTCTGCTGGGTGTTGCGGTAGGCGCTGATGCTCTTGAACTGCAGCGCGTCGTTGATTTCCCAACTGACGGTGTTGGCCGCCATCGCCGTATCGACCTTGTAGACGCCCTGGTAAAAAATGTCGGAGTTGCCGTTTTGCTCGCCCTGGAACTTGTCGATGGGCAGGTCCGCGCCGCTGCGTTCACAATAGCTCTGCACCGAGACGGGCGAAAAGGCGTTGTAGAGGCCCTCAAGCGAACCTTGATTGGGCAAGCCTGCCGCGGCGAGTTCCTCGCCCAGCCAGATACATTTCTGGCCGATGGGTTTTTGATTAATCTGGGTGTAGTTCAGGTTCAGGTCCACGATCACTGTGTCGGTGGGTAGCCAGCGCAGCTGGCCGACGATCATGTCCCTTTCCTCGTCAGAGTACTCCGTGCCGTCCAGATCGTTCTCGATATAGCCATCCCGGTTGACCGTCGCCACGGAGAAGCGCGACAGCAGGGTGTCGTCAATCAACGGGACGTTCACGGAGGCGGATGCATCCTTGCGACCGAGGTTGCCGAGGGTGCCCCTGGCGGTGCCGCCGAACTCCTCGGCAGGTTTGATCGAGGTATACAATATCGCGCCACCCGTGGTGTTTTTGCCAAACAGCGTGCCCTGTGGGCCACGCAACACCTGGATGCTTTCTATTTCCACCGCGTCGAGCAGTGCCCCGGAGGCGCGGCCGATGTACACCTCGTCGAGGTAGATGCCCACGCCGGAGTCTGTCGTCACCTGCGTCTCGCGCTGGCCGACGCCACGTATGTAGGCGTTGCCATCACCTTTCACGCCGTTACCGCCGCCGCCGAGGTTCAGGCCCGGCACGAGGCCGTCGAAGTCGCGCATGTTTTTGATCCCCAGCGACTGCATCGTCTCGGCGGTAAATGCCGTCACGGCGACAGGGACTTCCTGCAAGGATTCCTCGCGCTTCCTGGCGGTCACCACGACTTCCTCCAGCGCAAGGTCCTCCGCCAGCGACGGCAGCGGCATGGTCAAAGAGGCGATTGCGAGTGTCAGCAGCTTCGGCAGGTATCTGGAAACAGGCATGCAATTCTCCACGAGGCATTATTTTTAGTGTGTCGATTTTTTCGCGGCGCCAGCCAGGCGCGCCGACAGTGTTACGTCCGGCAACAGCGCAGTAAAAACGCCGCTAGAACTTCCACCGCAGGTTGAGGCCAACCGTGCGCGGTTTGTTGACGGATACACGCTGCGGCGAGCCCCAGCGATTATTGAAAAATTCCTGCGCCGTTTCGTCGGTAATATTGCTCACGTAAAGCGTCGCGCTCCACCCCTGCGCATCCAGCCCCATGCGCAGGTTGCCGATATCATAGGATGGTTGGTCCGTCGCGCCCTGGGTGAAGATGATCGACTCGGTGCCGTCCAGTGAATTGACGGAATCACCGACGTAGGCCCACTCCAGCAGCACGAAAGGTTCCGCGTTCAGCAACTGCTGCTGGAACGTGTACTGCACCGACATGCTGCCCTTGCTCTCCGGCGCGATAGGCAGTTGCGTGCCGTTCTGCACGTCCGCGATCACCAGCGAGCCATCGGGCGTGGTGATGACATTGTCCTGGGAGATCTCGGCATTGATCACGGCGAAATTGGCATTCAGCTCCCAGCCCGTGGCGGGAAGCCAGGTGGTTTCCGCTTCGAAGCCCTGGATATCCGCTTGGGAAAAATTGATGATGCCGAGCGAAAAAATCGTCGGGTCGTTCACCTGGATCTGGATGTCGTCCCACTGCATGTAGTACGCCACCGCGTTAAAGCGCAACGTGCGGTCGAACCACTCGGTTTTCAGGCCCAACTCATAGTTCTTCAATTTGTCCGGATCGTAATCTTCCGGCAACACGGAATCGGCGCGCAACGCATTCGCGCCGCCACTGCGGAACCCTTCGGAATACGTGGCGTACGTCATCACGTCGTCATTCACCTGGTAGGTGGCGTTGAGTTTGGGCACCCAATCATCCTGGCTGTAATGCTTCACCTCGTTGTTGAAGAGATAGTTGAGTTGGGCATCGCTTGGGTCGCCCTGCAGCAGGTTGCCCTGTTGCAGCAGGAGTTCCTGGTCCTGGTTAAACCAGCGCGCGCCGCCGGTAAAACTCAGCTTGTCCGTCGCAGCGAAGGTGACCTCGCCGAACAGCGCGGTCTGTTCGACCTGCAAATCGTAGGTGCCGAAAAACCAGTTGTTGGTCGCGCTGTTGTGGAAGGTCGCGTAGTTGGAATTGAAGTCGGGCGAATTCGCCTTGTCGCTCAGGTAGGTATAGCCCTGGTTGGCGTAGTACTCGGTGTCGCTGAAGTTGCGTATCGTCGAGGTGTTGAACTGCGTGCGTTCCAGTTTGCTGTAGAAGAAACCGGCGACGCCGCTCCAACGGCTGCCGTTGTCGTCCGGGGTGGTGAGGCGGCCCTCTACTGTCCAGCGCTCATCTTTCTGGTCCTGTATCACGAAGCCGCGCGGCGCGCCGGTGAAATCGTAGATGGCGTAGTCAACCGGATTGAACCGCTGGTCGAACTCGTGCATGTAGTTGGTGGCGTCGGCCTCGTACTTGAGGTCGCGGTTGAAATAACTGCCGGTCAGCACGGTGTTGGCAAAGTCCAGGTTGCCTTCGAGGCTGAGACTGAGCAGGTACCAGTTGTCTTTCATGGTTTCGTCTTCGAAGCGCCCCTGTTCGAGATCGCCCAGGCCGAGGTCGACGTCGCCGAAGCCGTCGACGTCGGTATTCTGCATCAGGCCGCCGATGTCCACGGTCCAGTCTTCATCCACCAGCCAGCGCACGGCGGCGCGACCGCCTGTGGTTTCGCTGGAGTTGATGTCGCTGTCGACATTGCCTGCGTTGTCGAAGGGCTGGGCCAGCGGCAAATAGCCGGAGGCGATGCGCGCGTCCTGCCACTGGTCCGGCTCATTGTTCACCAGCACATTGTCGATGTATCCGGCCTCGTGGCTCTGGAAGCCCACGAGGCGAATCGCGAGCGTCTCCTCCAGCAGCGGGATATTGACCATGCCGGAGACATCGCGGTCGTTGTCGTTGCTGTGCTCGACATACGCCATATCCCCTTCAACCCAGCCCTCCATCACGCCGGGGTCGGCCTTCTTGGTGATGATGCGCCAGGTGCCGGACTGGGACGCATCGCCGAACAGCGTACCCTGTGGTCCGCTCAGTGCTTCGAGGCGTTCGATGTCGATCAGGCGCGGGTCCGGATTGAGCCCGGCCTGCGTGATCGGCGATTCGTCCAGGTAGACGCTGGAGGAGGGATTGGTGCCGTACTGGATGCCCGATGCCGCGACACCGCGGAACACGATCGACGTGCCCGCCGGTTCGCGCCGCGCGAATGCCAGGCTGGGAATATTGTTGGCGTAGTCATCGAGCACCGCGAAACCCTGGCGTTCGATATCGGCCGTGGTGAAGGCGGTGATTGCCTGCGGCAGGTCCTGCAGGTTGGACTTGCGTTTGCTGGCGGTGACGATGACTTCTTCCAGCGCAAGGTCGTCCGCGAATGCCGCAGGCGCGGTGCCAAGTACGAGGGAGACCATCAGTGCCAGCGTCTTTTTGCGAAACGGCGCGCTTGGGCCGGCCATCCGGGCTGATGGAGTGATATCGCTGTACATAGACTGTGCCCGGAGTGGAGGTTTTTATCGAACGAATCGTAATGTAATAACTTGCAATTGCAAGCGATTTGCCCCGCTCACGCGCAATCAATTTTCGAGCGCCGCGCGCGCCGGTTGACGACCCAGGAGCAGCGCCCTACTCTGGCGCGGTCTGCTCTGCGCTAATCGGGAGCAGCAGTGACCCCATGGAAGCCCCTGTAATGGATATCGGCGTGCCCCTGCGCGAACTTGGTGCATACAACATCGACGCATTGCGCACGGCCATCGCACTGCAGGACGAGGCGGCGTGGCTGGACAATACGCATCGCCAACAGGCCTACGATGTGCACCAGATGACGCACTCGCTGGTGATGATCTTCACCGATACCGCGCAGTGGCCCGCGCTTGAGGTGCGGCGCGAGGCGGGGTGGGATCTGCTGGCGGAACCAGCCCTGCCGTTGATGCACCAGATCCTGGCGGATCACTATCCGCTGGGCGGTACGATCATCCGGGCGATGGCAGCGCGCCTGCGCCCGGGTGGCGTGATCAAGCCGCACCGCGACTCGCACCCGTCCTTTCACTACGGCCACCGCATCCATGTCCCCGTCGTCACCAACCCGCGCGTGCGTTTCATGCTCGATGGCCGGCCCTACAAACTGGACGTGGGGCAGGCCTACGAGATCAACAACCAGCTGACGCACAGCGTGATGAACAAGGGGAGCGAGGCGCGCATCCATTTCATCTTCGACTACGTGCCGCCCCAGCAACTGGGCCGGGAGGTGGCCAACGCGTGACCACCCTGATCGCGAGTTCGGTGGTCAGGGGTAGCCAGCAGGGCGAAAGCCATGGCGGCATCTACCTGGTGGATTTCCAGCGGCAGGCGGTGCGGCAGGTCATCGACTGGAACAGCGCGGACATCGACTGGCAGGGCCGCGGCTGGGATCGCGGTCTGCGCGGCATTGCCTTCGACGGCGAGCGCGTGTTCATCGCGGCCAGCAACGAGCTGTTCGTGTACACACCGGATTTTGAGCTGCTGGCGTCGTATCGCAGTCCCTACCTGCGCCACTGCCACGAGATCGCGGTGCACCAGCGCCGCCTGTACCTCACCTCCACCGGTTACGACGCGGTACTCGGGTTTGACCTGGACGCGAACCGTTTCTGCTTTGGCCTGCATGTCGTCGCGGTCGGCAACCGCTTCCAGGGCAGCCCCTTCGACCCGCTGAGCGTGAACGGACCGGCACCGGCAAACCTGCTGCACCTCAACAACGTCTATTGCGACAACAGCGGCCTGTACCTGAGTGGCCTGAAGACGTCGGCGCTGGTGCGCTTCGACGGACGCACGTTGCGCCGCGTGGCGAGCCTGCCGCGCGGTGTGCACAATGCGCGGCCTTTCGCCGGGGCGTGCTGTTCAACGATACGGTGGCGGACCGGGTGCGCGCGGTGTTGCCGGAGCGGGAGATCAGCTTCGCTGTCCCTGCGGTGGATAGCGCCCGCCTGACGCACACGGACATCGATGACTCACGCATCGCCCGCGCCGGTTTTGGACGCGGCCTGTGCGTGGTCAATGAGGCGCTGGTTGCTGCGGGCTCCTCGCCGTCGACCATCGCACTGCACGATCTGGCGAGTGTGAGTACGCGCAGCGTGGTCACGCTGAGCCATGACCTGCGCAACGCGATACACGGGTTGGAGGTGTGGCCGTTCGAATCAACGACTCTGACCCCTTGATTGGTTGTCGACCAGCGCCTGGACACGCTGCGGGGGAAGATCAAGGGCCATGCCAATGCGCAGCAACAAAGAGGATTCGTCGTGGTGCAGTTCGGAGTCGGCGCTGGCTGCCTGCAGTGCGGCGGCGAATATCTGTTCGCGCAGATCAAGGTCCAGTGAGCCCGCCATGTCCAGTTGTCGCCATGCGACGGCCTGGTCGTTGACGACAATCTCAAAGGATTTGCGCACGGTGGCAGCGGCGACCATGCCGCCCCCGTACTTTGCGTACAACTCCTGCACAGCCAGTACTTCCGACTCATCGATGTTCCCATCTGCCGCCGCGACCAGCGACATGACGGTCAGGCTTGCATCGAGAGCGCTCTGCCGCTCCTCGGGTGAAGTCCGGCTTTTTTCTCCCATTATCTTGTCAATCACTGCACGCAGTGGGTTGGTAAGCCTGGCTTTCATATTCTTGTCACCACCGTCATCGAGCTAGCGCCTGAATAGTGCCATAGCTCGTATGGCACCGCTAAAACGCCCCATGGTAGGTAAGCTCAGTGACATTTTTGTGACAACTGACTGTCAGGTCAGCAGCAGGGTGTCGCGCGGCACGGTATGGTTGATGGTCGCACCCGCGTCCAGCGCGTAGTCGCGTGACTGCACCGTCGTGATGAAGCGGTGGCTCGCGCGCACCTCCTCGGCAGTGAACTCCAGGTACAGGTAACCGCGATTTTTCAGGTTGGCGCGCACGAGGTCGTCTATCAGGTTGGCCGCGAGTGGGGCGAACAGGGTCGCCGCGTCCTCGCCCAGCGAGCCCTCGAAGCCATCGGATGTCACGCTGCAACAGCCGAACTCGACCCCGGCGATGACGCCCTCGGGCGTGGTGAGCTGGCTGCTCCAGGCGTTGTGGGTGTCGCCCGCGAGCACCACCAGGTGCGACCCAACATCGACGGCGTGCCGCAGCAGTTGGTCGCGCTCGTACTCGTAGCCGTCCCATTGATCCAGGTTGAAGGGGATGGCGGAATCCAGCAGCGCCTGTTCCTCGGCGGTGCGGTCTTCCGGTGGCTTGCTTTTCGCCGTCACTGCCGCCAGCACAGCGGCGGTCGCGGCTGCGATGCTGGCGTCGTCCGCGATGCCGCTTGTCAGCACTTCAACCAGGGGCGACGGGAGGTGATACCGGCCCAGCAGTACCTGCTGACCGAGCACCTGCCAGCGCGCGGCGCTCTGGCTCAAGTGTTCGCGCAGCCAGGCGCGCTGGTCGTCACCGAGAATAGTGCGGTCGGCGGCGCCGATGGCAGCGCGGGCCGACTCGAGTTCGATCATGCCACCCGACGTGAAATCCGCGTAGTCAAGCTGCTGGTCGCGCCCGACGATGCGGGTGTCGAGCATCAGCAGGTCGAGCAGGTCGCCGTACTGGAAGCGGCGGTAGATGATCTCTTCCACTGTCGCTGGCGGCCTGACAGGCTGCCATTCGTACCAGGCCTGTATCGCCTCCCGTTTGCGGGTGGCGAAGTCCCCGTCGGTGGCGGGATCGTGGTTGTCAGCGCCGTCGCGCCAGGTGTTGTTGGATACCTCGTGATCATCCCAGACCGTGATAAAGGGGTGGGCGGCGTGGGCGGCCTGCAGATCGACGTCGCCCCGGTACTGGGCGTAGCGCATGCGGTAGTCAGCGAGGACGAGGATTTCGCGCGGTGGCTCCACCACGCGCCCCAGCTCCGCGCCCTTGCTTGCGTTGCCGGATTCGTACAAATAGTCGCCCAGGTGCAGCACGGCGGCCACGTCCTGCTGCGCCACCTCGCGGTACACGTTGAAATACCCCTCCGGGAAGTTGCTGCAGGAGACGACAGCGAAACTCGCCATCGTCACTGCGCCCAGCGGCAGCGTGCGGGTCCTGCCAACGGGCGAGGTCCTGTCCCCGTTCAGGAAACGGTAGTAGTAGCGCCGGTCGGCAGCCAGCCCCGTCACGTCGACCTTCACGGTGTAGTCCACGTCGGCCGTGGTCGTGCCCACCCCGCTCGCGGTCAGCGCGGAGAAATCGGCTGATTCGCTGACCTGCCAGGCCACGCGCACGACGCCTTCGGCTTGCGGCGTGAGGCGCGTCCACAGGATCACGCTGTCGGCCAGCGGATCTCCCGAGGCGACGCCATGCAGAAACTCGCCGGGTACATCGGGCGTGCCATTGTCCGAGCCGTCCGAGCAGCCGATGAGATTGGCGCCCAGCAACGGTAGCAGGGACGTGGCGGCCATGCCCTTGAGCAGGGTGCGGCGGCGCAGAAGATATCGCTGTGACATTCGGGTGATCTCCGGTTGGTTAACCGCCAGAGCATAGCTGGCAGGAATGAAATTACCATGACACCAGCCAAAGAAAATGCCCTGCCAGGTTTGGTCCGCCTTCGCCGCATCACGACCGACGCTCGGAAATAGTTACCCGCGCCCCCCGTGATGGACGAACGCAGTGATCACACCATGCGCTCTATGTGGCGGGAATCGCGCGCGACGCGGAACTGCGCGTAGGTTCGCGGCTGCGCGTCGATATCGAACGTGTCGATGACGCGGAAGGTCACGATGGTTTCCTCGGGCGTGCAGTCGAGCAGCGCATATCCCTGGTCGATGAGATTCACGTCCTTCAGGTAGGGTGCGTTCTGCGCGAGCAGGACCTGCTGCGCGATGCGCAGGACCTCCAGCGGAGCGATGTCCTCCGCAGGTGGATCGGCCGTCAACGAACCCGTCACGAAGTCGAAGGCGGCGACCGGTGAAGCGGGATCGTCGAAATCCGGCTGCAGTTCCGACGCGAAGAAGACGTGCGTGTGGCCGCTCGAAAAGACGACATTGCGGATGTCATGCTCCACGAGGAAGTCGAGGATCTCCTTGCGCTCGACCTGGTAGTCGTCCCAGCCCTCGTTGGAGACATAGATGCCTTCATTGTGCCGCAGGTTGGGAGTTCATCGCGCGCAGCTCGGGCGTGTCCAGGTCCTCGATCTTGAGCGGATTGGCGTTATAGGGATTGCCGATCAACCGCCAGGTCGATCGCGAGTCATACAGGCCGTCGAGCAGCCACTGTTTCTGCTCGGCGCCCAGGGTGGTGCGCGAGGGCTCGAACATGTCGGGGCCGGGCGGTATGCGGGAATCCTGGCCGTCGATGAAACCGAACACACTGGTGTTGGAGGGCACCTCGGGGTCACGGTAGGAGCGCACGTCGATCATGAAGATTTCCGCCGTGTCGCCCCAGCGGATTACGCGATGCGTGCGGTAATCGGCATCAGGCAGGACCGGCATGTTCTCGAACCAGGCACGTTTGGCGGCTTCGAGGCGCACAGGGTCACCCGTGGCATCGACGCCATTGTAAAATTCGCCATCGTCCCACATCGCAACCAATGGCACGCGCGCGTGCAGGTCCTGCAGCAGCGGATTCGCGCGAAAGATGCTCCAGCGGTTGCGGTAGTCATCGAGCGTGATGTCGCCGTTGTCGCTGACGTAGATGTAGTCGCCGAGGTGCATCAGGAAATCGACGCCCTCTTCGGCGATCGCGCGGTGTGCCACGTAGAAGCTGTCATTGCGCTGCTGGCAGCTCGCAAAGGCGTAGCGGAGGCTGGCGTTGCTGCCCTGCGCCGGAGCCGTGCGCAGGCGCCCGCTGCGGGAAACGACGCGGTTCACCTCGAAGCGGTAGAAGTACCAGCCGTCGGCATCGAGTCCATCGACCAGTACCACTGCGGAGTAGGCGTTGTCGGCCAGGGCGCGCGTGACGCCACCTGTGACGATGCGCTCGAACCCCTCATCCTCGGCAACCGACCACAGGATGTCGACCGCAGCGCCATCGTCGGGCGCCGCGACACGCGTCCAGATGACGGCGCCGTCGGGCAGTGGGTCGCCGGCGACGACACCCTCGAAGAACAGCGTGCCGTCGTCCGGTATCAGCGGTTCCTCAAACACTTTTTCATCGTCACTTGACGAACTACAGGCAACCACCCACGGCACGAGGCTCGCAACCGCAAGCGACTTGAGCAGCTCGCGGCGCGAGATACGCCGCAACCTTCCGTTCAACCGTTTACTCATTTACTCCTCCTGAATCAAGGACTCTGACCCCTTGATCCCGATCAAGGGTCAGGTCAAGAGTTACTTGATTTTGACCGTCATGGCACTGCTTGCTAAACACACTCCACCACTCGCACATATTACCATCAAAAGACTCGGGCTTTGTGCGAACCGGCTGTTGCGTACCTTGCCACCCTCCGCAGGGAATCGTCCGTGACTCATCGGCGATTGAACGCATCATTGCCAGGAATCAAAGCGAGGTGTCCGCCACCTTGATTCACTGTGCGCTAGAGCAGGCGTCTCCCAGCGGTATGCCCCTAAGGGCGAATCAGCGAGCAGTTGCGTGAAGTAATCGCGAAAGCCGGAATCCGATTGCCATAGATCGAGGACATCGGAGAAGCAAAGCGCCGCAGCATCGCGCGTCAGGGTGTACCGCGTGATGCGATCAGGTTCGATGATGTCGATAGTCGTATCAAACATGGGTTTCGACATAACTCCTCATGGCTGCACTTCTCATGTATCCGACGTACTGATGTCACGCATACGCTTTTGAAAGTTACCTCTAACGCTGTATAACAGATAACCATAAAGCGCCCAACAAAGTGTTACCACAAACACCTGGATGCCCATGTTGCCGTAGTTTGTATACACGGCATTGATGTAGGTGAAAGGTATTGCCAGAACGAAAAGTAAAAACAGGGCAATGGAATTGTAGCGACGTACCAACCAAAGCAGCACCACGGTAAAAAGCTGCAAGACTATTTGGATTGCGACCCAGGCTCGATACTCGGGACTGTCTGATGCGAGCAGTAAGATATGCAGCAATGCACTTGTTGCTACGCACACAGCCGCAAATCCTGTGACAATCCGAAAGAGAGACTCAATACTCATCTATTACATTCCCCATAACGATCAAGCCCGGCAGCCAGCAGAGCGTGTCCACTTCTGCTGCGGTTAGGGCAACGCCGCAGCTCCGGTGCTGCTCCCAAGCACCGGCGCCAGGATCTCCTGCAACTCCCCAACATGCGACGCATAGTTGCGCCAGAAGCCCACGCCGGAAGTATAGATCGGTTGGCGCACCTGCTCGGAGCTGGCGGTGCGCACCGCGCGCTCGCTGGCGTGGAAGTGCAGGCAGGCGTCTTCCCACGGCAGTTCCAGGTACGCAAGGATGCGCCGCACCTGGCTCTCCAGATCCGCCACCGTGTCCTCGTACTGCACGCGCAGCACCTTGCCGGGTAGCACCTCGTCCCAGTGGTCCATCATGCGCACATATTGCAGGTAGTATTCGCCGAGGTCGCACTGGTCGTAGCTGAAGGTCTGGCCGCGCGCGTACAGCTGGCGCAGGTTGCCGACACAGGCGTCCAGCGGGTGGCGGCGGGCGTCGATGATTTTCGCGTTCGGCAGGATGCTGTGGATGAAGCCCACGCTGGGGAAATTGTTCGGCATCTTGTCGATAAAGCGCGCGCGGCCCGCCACGCGGTGCCTGGCCGCCAGCGCCAGGTAGTCGGCGCCCAGGCGGTGTAGATGTCGCGGCTGCAGTTCCGCCATGACATGGGGATACTGCATCGCATCGGCGCGGTTGTGGTTCAGCGATTTACACAGCCGGCCGATGTACGGCAGCTCGCTGGTGCCTTCCACCTGGCTGTGGCTGGCGATGATCTGCTCCACCAGGGTCGAGCCCGAGCGCGGCAGGCCCAGCACGAAAATGGGCGCGGCGTCCGGGTTGCCCTGTCCGGCGATGCGGTGAAAGTACTCGGCGTTGAAAAACTGCACCAGTTCGTCGTTGATCGTTTCCGTCTGCACCGGGTCGTAGCTGACCAGCATGCGCTGCGTGGCGTTGCCCTTTTCGTAATAGCGCCAGGCCTGTTCAAAATCCTGGCGGTCCTCGAAGGCCTTGCCCAGCGCAAACAGGAAGTTGACGCGCGACGTGTCGTTCAACGAGTCGCGCTCCAGCTGCCGCTGCATGTCAGCGATTTCATTGTCATCGAAGCGGTAGGTTTTGAGATTGGCGAGGCTGTAGTACGCCTCGCCGAAATCGGGCTCCAGTTCGCGGCAGCGGTGATACGCGGCGACGCCCTCCTGTTGTGATCCCAGCGTCTTCAGCATGTGCCCCAGGCCCAGCCATGCGCCCGCGTGTTTGGGGGCCAGCGCGAGGCAGCGGCGATAGGCATCCGCGGCCTCCGTTCAATGCCGCCGGCGCCAGCACGCCGGCCAGCCGGTAGTGCGCAGCGGGGTTGTCGGGTTCGAGCGCGAGCAGGAGGCGGTATACGGTAATCGCATCGTCCGGGCGCTCCAGTTCCTTCAGCACGCGGCCCAGCTCGAACAGTGCAGGCACGTGGTCCGGTGCAATCGCCAGTGTCTGGCGGAGCAGATGTTCCGCGTCATCGAGGTCGCCGGCGGCGGCTGCGATCAGGGCCAGCATGCGCAGCGCGTCCACGTGGCGCGGGTCCTTTTGCAGTACCTGGCGGCACAGGCGCTCTGCCTCCTGCGCACGCCCGGCCTGGTGATGCTCTGCCGCCAGCGCCATCATGCGCCGCTGCGGCGAGAGCGCGAAGGCGCGTTCAAACGCGGCATCCGCCTCCTGCCCGCGCCCGAGTTGCGCGAGCGCCTTGCCCGCCTGGAAGTGCGCTTCCTCCAGCGTCGGGTCCAGGCGCACGGCCTTTTGTAACAGGGGCAGCGCGGCCTCGGCCTTGTTCTGCTGCAGCAGCAGAATGCCGAGGTCCTCGCAGGGTTTGGCGAACGTCGGCGCGAGGTCCATCACCCGGCGCAGCACCGCTTCCGCGTCATCGTAACGGCGCTGGTCACCGAGCGCGGCGCCGAGCAGGCCGAGGATATTGATGTCGTCGGGATACTGGGTGAGCAACGCGCGGCTGCTCGCGATCGCCGCGTCGGTCTGGCGCGCCTGCAGTTGCGCCAGTATCTCGTCGAACAGTCGGCGCGGAGCGCGGGATTGTGGCATGCGGTTTCTAACCCAGGGGTGGCGACAGGCGCCTTATGGTATTGCCAAACGCAGCGCGTCTCCAGCAGGCGTGCTTACGGTGGCGCCGGTTGCGCACGCAGCTGCCGGAGCATGAACCACCCCGAGATCAGCACGCCGATGGTCACCGCTGCGATCACCAGCGTGGTGAGCGCGTTGATCTCGGGCGTCACCCCGAGTTTTACCTTGGAGAAAATCACCATCGGCAGGGTGCTGGCGCCCGCGCCGGAGGTGAAGCTGGCGATCACCAGGTCGTCCAGCGACAGCGTGAAGGCGAGCAGCCAGCCGGACGCCATCGCCGGTGCGATCAACGGCAGCGTGATATCGCGGGTGACGGCGAAAGGCCTGCCGCCCAGGTCCATCGCTGCTTCTTCCAGCGATTGATCCATGTTCGCCAGCCGCGCCTGCACGATCACCGCGACATAGGCCATCGAGAAGGTGATGTGGGCGAGGGTGATGGTGTTGGCGCCGCGGTTGCCGGGCCAGCCGAGCAATTCCTGCAGGCTGACGAACAGCAGCAGCAGCGAGAGGCCGGTGATGACGTCGGGCATCACCAGCGGCGCGGCGATCATGCCGGTGAGCACGCTGCGCCCGCGAAAGCGCCCGACACGGCTGAGCGCCAGTCCCGCCATCGTGCCCAGTATCGTGGCGAACGTGGCGCTGACCAGCGCGATCTCCAGGCTCAGCAGCGCGGCCTGCAGGATCTGTTCGTTCTCCAGCAGCGCACTGTACCAGCGCGTGGAGAAGCCGCCCCACACGGTGGGGAGGCGGGAGTCGTTGAAGGAGTAGGCCATCAACACGAACACCGGGATATACAGCACGGCGAAGCCAAAGCACAACACGGAGTACAGGAAGGTCGAGGGACGGTTCACGCGTCGGCCTCCTGTTGAAAGTGCTGGAACAGCACGATCGGCAGGATCAGGATCAACAGGAGCAGGATGGCCACGGCGCAGGCGAGCGGCCAGTCGCGGTTGACGAAAAACTCGTCGTACAGCGTGTGGCCTATCATCAGCGTGTCCAGGCCGCCGAGCAGGGCAGGGATCACGTACTCACCCAGCGCGGGAATAAACACCAGCAGCGAGCCGGCGATAATGCCCGGCACGGCCATCGGCAGCGTGATGTCGAAAAACACCTGCGTGGGTTTGGCGCCCAGGTCCGCCGCCGCCTCGTGCACGTCGTGGTCGAGTTTCTCCAGGCTGGCATAGAGCGGCAGTATCATGAAGGGCAGGTAGCTGTACACGATCCCGAGGTACACCGCGCCATTGGTGTAAAGCATCGCCAGCGGCTGGTCTATCACGCCCAGCGACAGCAACAGGTCGTTCACCAGTCCGTGCTGGCCCATCATCACCATCAGCGCGTAGATGCGCAGCAGGAAGGATGTCCAGAACGGCAGTATCACCAGCAGCAGCAACAGGTTGCGCCAGGGCTGCGGCGTGCGCGCGATAGCGTAGGCCATCGGAAAGCCCAGCAGCAGGCACAGTGCCGTCGAGACCAGTGCGATCTTGATGGAGTTGAGGTAACTCACCAGATAGAGGTTGTCTTCCAGCAGGAAGCGGTAGTTGTCCAGCGTGGCCAGAATGCGTTGGCCCGCACTGGCCGACCAGTCGAAGAAGGGCGTGAACGGCGGTTGTGCGACGATGGGATCGGCGAAACTGATTTTCAGCACGATCGCGAACGGCGCGAGAAAAAACAGCAGCAGCCAGACATAGGGGGTGCCGATGATGATGCCCCGCCACAGGCGATCACCCCTGCCCGGGTGGACGATACCGTTCACGCGGTGAGCACCACGCTGCAGTCCGACGGCCAGCTCAGGTACACCTCGTCGTCCCATTCCAATGGCAGGTGTGCGGAGCGCTGCTTGTTCTGTGCGCTCACCATAATGATGCGGCCATTCTGCGCGCGCACGCGGTAGATGGAGCGATTGCCCTTGTAGGCAAGGTCCTCCACCACGCCGCGGGTAATCGTGTTGCCCTGCTCTGCGGGCCGCTCGGTGCTGATCAGCAGTTTCTCCGGGCGTACGCCGATCTTGCAGGCGCTGCCGACGGCCAGTTCGCCCTCGTAGCGGGTGCAGATTTCGGTGTCGCTGTCGTCCAGCAGCACGCAGAGTTCGCCCGCATCAACGCTTGTTACCGTCGCGTCGAACAGGTTGATGCTGCCAAAAAAGCTGGCGACGAAGTGATTGCGGGGAAACTCATACACTTCGCTCGGCGTTCCGATCTGCACGAAGTCGCCGGCATCCATCACTGCAATGCGACTGGCCAGCGTCATCGCCTCTTCCTGGTCGTGGGTGACGACCACGAAGGTGATGCCCAGCTTGTCCTGTATGTTCATCAGCTCGAACTGCGTTTGTTCGCGCAGCTTCTTGTCGAGCGCGGCCAGCGGCTCATCCAGCAGCAGCACCTTCGGCTGCTTGATCAGCGCGCGCGCCAGCGCCACCCGCTGTCGCTGGCCGCCGCTCAACTGGTTGGGCTTGCGTTTCGACAGTGCCGTCAATTGCACCAGTTCCAGCATGCGCCCTACACGCTCCTTTATCTCGGCGCGCGGCAACTTTTCCTTTTTCAGGCCGTAGGCGATGTTCTGGTAGACCGTCATGTGCGGGAATACGGCGTAGGACTGGAACATCATGTTGACCGGGCGCAGATAGGGCGGCAGGTCGGTGACATCCACGCCGTCGATGCGGATGCGCCCGGCGGAAGGCTTCTCGAAGCCGGCCAGCATGCGCAGCAGCGTCGTCTTGCCGCAGCCCGAGCCGCCGAGGATGGTGAACAGTTCCCGTCGGTAGATCTTGAGGTTGACGGCATCCACCGCGATGAAGTCGCCAAACCGCTTGCTCAGCCCTTCGATCTCGATAAAGGGCCGCTGCTGCGGATCGCGCCACGGGGTGTTGATGAATTCCGGGTTGGGGGTGTCGGTTGTGTTGAGTGTGTTGAGTGTATTGCCAGGCGTCGTCATAGTCCGCTCTTGATTTTGATCCAGGTGCGGGAGCGGCGCCGTGCCAGCTTGGGTTCGAGAATCTGCGACGCTTGCAGGCGCTGGCGCGTATCAGCGTCGGGATATATCGCAGGGTCGTCGGTGATGGCCGGGTCCACCAGTGCGGTGGCGCTGGCATTGGCATTGGCGTAGCCGGTGAAATTGGACGCCCTGGCAATCACGTCGGGGCGCAGCATGAAATCCAGGAACAGGTAGGCGTTGTCGATGTTCGGTGCGTCGGCCGGAATGTACATCACGTCGTACCAGTCGACGCTGCCTTCCTGTGGAATGGTATACGCCAGGTCCACGTCCAGGCCGGTCTCGGCGGCGCGCGCGCTGGCCACCGCGTAGTCGCCGGACCAGCTCATCGCGACGCACACTTCCTCGCTGGGCAGATCCAGCAGCATCTTGGTGGAGCTGAAGTACTTGATGTAGGGGCGCACGGACTTCAGCAGGTCTTCCACCTTCTGCAAGTGGTCGGGGTCCACGGAGTTGGGTGGGTAGCCCAGGTACAGCATCGCCATCGGAATCACCGACGTGGGATCGTCGAGCCAGCTGACGCCGCAGTCCGCGAAGCGCGCCACCACGGCCGGGTCAAAAATCATCGCAGCGCTCGATAGTGGCGCGTCGGGCATGCGTTCAGCCACCAGCCTGCGGTTGTAGGTGAAGCCGGTGGTGCCCCACATGTAGGGCACGCCGGCGATGCCGACGCCGAAGTCATCCTCGATTTTGTCGACCAGCGTGTGGTCTATGTGGCGCCAGTTCTTCAGGCGCGACGTATCCACGATGTGGTAGACGCCTATTGGAATCAGGCGCGCGGAAAATGACGTGGCGTGGTTCACCACGTCGTAGCCGGAGTGGCCGGTCATCAGTTTGGTATCGACCATTTCGCTGGAGTCGTACACATCGTAGTTCACCTTGATGCCGTACTCGCGCTCGAATTCTTCCAGTAATTCAGGGTCGATATAGTCGGCCCAGTTGTAGATGTTGAGCGTGGGCGTTGCGGCAGCAGCAGCGGCCAACGCCCGGCCAGTGCACAGCAGAAAAAGCAGCGCAACAAACAGCCGCGGGAGGATAAGCTCCCGCCCGGTCCATCGTTCGTTATCGCGCTGGTGGTGGCGTATCTCAGCAGGCGTTTGCGCTGCGCCTGCATGCCCCGGTGTGTGCCCGATCGTCGGTCTCTCCTGCATGGAAACCGTGGTGTCGCCGTTGCAGGATTGGCCTGCAGCGGTGGTGCGTGGCAGGCATTATATCCATAATAGCCTCCACGTCGTGTGGGTATATTCCAGGATCTGAATAATGCTGGATTTGTGACACAACCCGATTGTCTGGAAACGTGCGATAGGCGAAGATAGAACGCTTGCGATTATAAGTGTACATCCTGCAATGCAGGATGGCTTGCACTGGAGCCACCCGTCATGGAAACAATTGCGTTATTGCCGCTAAAAACCACCACTAAATGCATGGTGAAGCTGGGGCCAGAAGGTGTGCATCTGCACAGCCCTTACGGAGCCCCGGTACAGAAGCTGCAATTTCACGAATTGGTGACCCTGCTGGTACTGCAAAGTGGTGACTATACCGATGCGACCGAAGTGGCGTCCGTCGTCTCCACCCGAACCGGAACACCTGGCGCGGACATTGAGCGCTTTGTGCGTATCCTGGTCCGACATGGCCGAGTGCGCCGTCTGCGCCGTGCTATCCCGCTGGCCAATTTACTTCCTTTTGAAAGTCCCGGCAGCACAATCGCAACCGCACTGCACGAAGGCTTGATAGTCCTGAAACTTCCGCAGACCTTGATAGTTCGCGATGGCTCGTTTCAGTTGGTTGATCACGACGGTCGCCTCATGCTGGGTCTTTCCGCGGCTGAGTTGATTGCCGTCAGCCAGTTTGTCCAGCCGACACTGTTTGCCGACGGATTGCAGCGCCAACGCACGCTGCTTGCGAAGCGCGCTCTGGACGAGGCCAGGCTGGCAAGCATACTGTCGTCTCTGTATGACTCGGGCCTGCTGTCACTGGTTGAGCAGGCGGCGGTAGAACAAAAGCAAAAGGTGCACAGCTACAAGCGGACGTTAAAGGAGAACATCGCACAGCAAGCTGCCGAGCACGAAAAAAAGGAAGCGCTGCGTTATCAGCAGACTGGAGTGTATAGAACCAAGGTCATACCGGTAGCCTTCGGTGATGCAATTCCCACGGCACTGGGCTTGGTGATTGCGTATAGCAAAGCCTATAACGCGGGCTGCCTGGACGCGTTCTATGATTTTCGCCTGGATTGGATATGGGATGAGGCCCGAACGGCTGGCTATACCGCCAGGCCCGCTATATACCTGTTTTCAAATTACCTGTGGACCCATGAAAACAGCATCGCGGTATCCGAGACCGTAAAGCGCCTTAGCCCTGGCAGCATCACCATACACGGTGGTCCGGACACGCCGAAGTATGCCCAGGATGCAATCGACTATTTCGCCAAGTTCCCGCACGTCGACATTATTATTCGCGGCGAGGGCGAGGCGAGCGCCGCCGATACACTGGATAAACTGCGCGGCGTCATCGGCCAGCAAGACCCGGATCTTTCCGTGTTGCAGGGCGTTCCGGGCATCACGTACCGATACCGCGGCGAGATCTTCCGCAATCCCGATCGACCCCGCATTGAGGATCTGGACACGATACCTTCGCCCTTTCTGACGGGCTTGTTTGACGCGTATCAGGGCGTGCCTCGCCTGCACGCGACTCTGGAGACCAACCGCGGCTGTCCCTACGGCTGCACCTTTTGTGACTGGGGTAGCGCCACCACGAGCAAGATCCGCAAATTTGCGCTGGAAAGGGTGTTTGGCGAATTGAAGTGGTGTTCCGATACAAAAGTCGAATCGGTGTCCCAGTGCGATGCCAATTTTGGAATTTTTGAACGCGATGTCGATATCGCCGTGTGCGTTGCCGAATTGAAGAAATCGACGGGTTATCCGCAAACCTTCGGTGGTAGCTACGCCAAGAACTCGACCAAGTACCTGCAGAAAATCATCAAGGTGCTGGCCGATGCGGGGATTCTCGCCCAGGGCGTCCTGTCACTGCAGACGATGGATGAAAACACGTTGAGCGTTATCAAACGCTCCAATATCAAGGTGGAGAAATACGACGCTCTCGCCACTGAAATGCGTAATTCCAACCTGCAATTGACGGTCGAGCTGATGATGGGTTTGCCGGGTGCGACCCTGCAAGGCTTTATCAACGACCTGCAGCAGTGCATCGATCGGGATATCCAGGCACGCATCAATCACACTACCTTGTTGGTCAATAGCCCGATGAACAGTCCCGATTACCGCGCGGAGCACCAGATCGAGACGGGCACGGAACTGGGGCCGGGAAAAATGCCGGTGCTGGTCGCGACCAAAACGTATACCAGGGAAGACCTGGAGACGATGATGGCATTGCGCAATGTTTACCTGTTGCTGGACAATTTCGGCGTGATGCGCCTGTGCGCGCGATTTGTCCGCCAGCAGACAGGCATGGCCGAAATGGAGTTTTATCAGGCGCTGCTTCTCAAAGCAGGCCGTCAGAACGCGCAGCATGCGTGGCCTCTACTCAACACATTGCTGAATTATGGGCACGATCTCATGGCGCCGCCCTATAGCTGGGCGTTGGTGTTCGCGGAGCTGCGCGGGTTTTTGATCAAGGAGTGCGGCGTACCGGATGACAGCGCGCTCGACGCCATTCTCACCGCCCAGCACGCAATCCTGCCGGCACATGGTCGGACGTTCCCGCATGTGGTTGAACTACCGCATGACGTAGTGGCCTGGCACGCCATGATGCTGGAGTCCAAAGGTGCGGGTCATTGGCGAGATTGGCAGGCACTGGTTCCCCCGCTGGCCAGTTTTGGACCAGGTCGGCTGGAGGTCAATGATGCGGATGGCAAGGTGACCAACTTGCTCGGTTGCGAAATAGGCATCAGTTCTGGCGGCGCAAACTGGGATATGGATTCAGGGATTGCGCGCGCCCGGGTGGATATGTCCTACAATGCCGCGGGCCTGGCGCCCGACATCATCCAGGTGGCCTGAGCAGGTGATCGACGCCACAGCGCGACCACGATTCTGCCACGCGATTAGCTTATGCGCTTAGCCGATACTCACCCTACCTCTTACTACGCAGCAACTCGCACTGAGACCCCGGCGTTTCCTACGCTGCAGGGTGAGGTGCGCAGCGATGTCTGCGTGGTGGGAGCCGGCTTCACCGGGCTTTCCACTGCGCTGACGCTGGCGGAGCGTGGCTATAGCGTGACCGTGCTCGAGCAGCACCGGGTGGGCTGGGGCGCCTCCGGTCGCAACGGCGGGCAGATGCTCGGTGGCCTGCCGGGAGAAGCCAACCTGCAACGGCACTGGGGGACTGCCCATGCGGATGCCCTGTTTGAGCTGGGGTACCGCGGGCATGCGATCATCGCGCAGCGGGTGCAGCAGTACGCTATCGATTGTGACCTGAAATACGGCGCCATCGATGTCGCGCTGAGGCCGCGCCATCTGGCGCACCAGCAGCAGACGCATGCAGCGCTGTGCGCGCGGGGCATGGAGGACCAGGTGCGTTTGGTGAAGGCGGATGAGCTGCAACACTTACTGGGTACGGACAAGTACCTGGGCGGCCTGGTCAATACGCGCAACGGGCATCTGCATCCCCTCAATTTATGTTTGGGCGAAGCGCGGGCCGCCGCGGCGCTCGGCGTATCCCTGTTTGAGGGCAGCGGGGTCACCGCAATCGAGCACGGCACCCAGGCTGTGGTGAAAACCGCGCAGGGCAGCGTGCGCGCGGATTTTGTCGTGCTGGCAGGCAACGCCTATCAGCAACTGGAGCCCGCCGTGCTGTCCGGCCTGATCTTTCCCGCAGGTAGTTATATTGTGGCGACAGAGCCGCTGAGCGCAGCGGAGGCGGCGCAGATAAACCCGCTGGATCTCGCGGTGTGCGACATGAATGAAGTGCTCGATTACTTTCGCCTCTCGGCGGATCGTCGGTTGCTGTTTGGCGGGCGCTGTAATTACTCCGGTCGTGAGCCCCGCGACATCGGCGGTACGATGGTGCCGCGACTGCGCCGCATCTACCCGCAACTGGCGCACAAACGCGTGGAGTATGCCTGGGGCGGCAAGATCGCCATCGTCCTCAATCGCGTACCGCTGCTGGGGCGAATCGGCCCCAATGTTTTCTATGCGCTGGGCTATAGCGGCCACGGCGTGAGCCTCAGCCATGCTGTCGGTGAAGTATTGGCGGATGCGGTCGCGGGCACCTGCGAGCGCATGGACGTGTTCGCCAGGGTGCCGCACCGCAAAATACCCTTCGGACAAACGTTCGGCAGCCAGATGGTAGCGCTGGGGATGCTCTATTTCCGCCTGCGCGATTTGCTGTAGTTACCCGCCGCAACCCCACGCCACATTCGCCGCGCCCGGCAACAAGCCAGTCGTTCTGCACCACGGCAGGGCGCGATGCGCCATTGTAGTGCGTATTTTTGGCAAATTCCCGCCGATAACCCCAAGAATGCCTCCTCAATACTGGTACGAATATTGCTTCGTCGCATTTGTGATGCGAAGTCGAATCGGGGCTCACCCCGTCAACAGTCAATTTTGAGGATTAGGTATGGCGATTGAAGCGGTAGTTCAGTTCCTGGAAGCAACGTCCCAGAACCCCACGCTCAGTGCGGGACTCGCGGGTATCATCGGCGTGGGTGACGGTGATATCAGCAGTGCCGGGGCCCTGGACCAGGATGAAGCAGGGGCGCTCCTCGGGCAGCGCAGCGTGCTGGTCACAACGTTTGCCGAACAGAACGGTTACGTGTTCACCGTCGCTGAACTGCGCGCGGTCATCGGCGTATTCCAGCGCTACAAGGCGGGGGAGTTGTCAGAGGCCGAGTTTTCCAGCGCACTGGGTCTGGACAGCGCGTCCAAATTGGCAGCCAGCCAATTGGATTCGCTGGGGGAATCCGTGGGCATGGTCTTCCTGGGCGTGAAGTACAACGTCAAGAAGGAGGGGCGCAGCGCCCACCAGGTGTTGGATTTCATGAAAAAGACCGCTGAGAACGCCGAGTTTCGCGAGCAGTTGCGGGAAATCCTTCATGTTGGCGACGGCGACATCAGTGATTTTGGCGCACTCGATGCGGATGAACTGCAAGCGTTGCAGGGCAGTCGCGGGGCGCTGGTGGCCGAGTTCGCCGCGCGCCACGGCTTCGTGTTTACCCTTTCGGACCTGATAGCCGTCACCGACGCTTTCCAGCGCGTGCAGTCCGGGCAGTTGAGCGGTGAAGAATTCGACAAGTTCCTCAAGCTGAGCGTCAGTTCAAAGGACTTCTTCCCATTCATTGAGAACGTTGTCTCAATGACGTACAAGGGTTTCAGCTACGCCAATCCGGTGGCCTCGAATGCGCAGGACAACACGCTGGCGGTGGTGCGCTTCATGGAGCGCTCCGAGAGTGATGTCGCGCTGCAGAGGCAACTTGTGAGTATCCTGGGCGGTGACGGCAACATCAGCAATCCTGCCGAGCTGGATCTGGAAGAGGCCCGCGCGCTGGGCAGTGATCGCAGCAAGCAAATCGTCGAACTGGGTGCTGAACACGGTTTCCGCTTTACCGAGTCAGACCTGAGCGCCGTGGTTGGCGCGTTTCAAATGGTCAAGGACGGCGAGCTTTCCATGGAGAGCTGTACCCGCATCCTGGGCCTTGGCAAATCGCAAGAGGCCCTTGCCAGCGTGGAGAAAAGCGCGCGCAGGATCTACCGCGGCGTTCGCTACTAAACCGACTCACTGCGCGAGCAATCCCTCGCGCAGTGCTCGCGCCGTTTGCTTGATGCGGCGGATGTTATCCGGCCCCATGCGCAGCAACTGCTTTTGCAGGGCGGGCAGGCTCTCCAGCGCCGGATCGGCGTAGATGTAAACCACTGACTTGGTGTTCAGAGCGATTGGCTCCGCGATCTCCGGCGTGGCCAGGATCATATCCAGTGCGCGGATCACGGCATTGTCAAAATCATTGGGATCGAGTCCGAGCTGCTCAAACGCCTGCTTGTACAGCGGTCGCAAGGTGTGAAAGGTCTCCACCATTACCCCGACGTTGAGCGCCGCTATGGCGTTCGCGTGGCTGTCATAGCGGCGGTAGCTGTCAGCGCCCATAAAGAGCAGGTCGCCCTGCCGTTCCACGCTGAAGGCCTGCGTTAGAGGCTCTGTCGGCAACATTTTGCGCAGGATAATGCCGCGTCCGAGCGCATCGACCAGCGCCGCGGTCACATCCAGCGGGTGTTCGTTGCTCGCCAGTTTGCTGAGCAAGTTGCCCGCGCCTGCTGCCGCTACCTGCTGGCGCAACACGGCATCGCCATCCACGGGTATTTGCTGAGCAGCCGCGTCCTGCGGGATTTGTCCTGCCGCGAGTGCATCCGATTCTGCCGCAGTGGCATCGGGTACGGTTACGGTCACGGCCTCCTCTCGCTCAGGTATATCGGGCGTGGGCGGGAGTTCAGGAACAACTGCGGGGACGACGACAGGCGGCAGGCTGGCAGCGGTCTCGGCAGGTTTCTCTTCCGACCAGAACCAGAAGATCACCAGCCCTGCGATCACAGCCAGAGCAAGAACCAACTCCACAAGCGGAAACCTGCTGCGCCGCGTATCGCGGCTGATAACATCGTCAGGGTCTGCTCTCATTGCGGGTACTCCTTGCGTGAATAGCTTGATGGCGCTGCGCTGCGCGGCCGGGCGGTGGGACGGTGTCCATTCGTGTTGTTGGACAGAATACTATCTGCCCGGTTCGCCAGCCAGTAATGTCGGAATAATACTATGGGGAGAGGTGTTTTCTGAATCGATGTACGTGCAATTAAAATGATGCGGGCAGCTTACTCCGGAAGTGACGGTTACCGGTCCTGGTGTTTGCGGTGGGCTGGAACCTGGCACGACCCGGGGCAAAGCCGTGAGGTTTGCTGCAATTGCGGCGGGTAATCAGGCGTTGGAAGCGCCTGAGCGCGATTCGCAGTAGGGTTCGGTTACAACGCTGATTTTCTGGCGCATCATGGCTTTTTTCAGCTGCTTGCGGCGCGCCTCTTCCACGTGGATATTGATCGAGCAGAAGAACTCATCGAGTGCTTCTCCGGTATCGGTTTTGCAGCCGAAGGACTCGCGGCCCTCCTGGATCAGGGCCATAACCAGTAGCAATTCACGCTGGCCCAACTGGATGGTGGCGCCCTGGGCGCTGTAATCAAGTAAATTAATCATCGCTATCTCCACTTGCCAAAACAGTACGTAGACCAGAGTAAGGCAGCTTCGTTCCAAGTATAGCGGATACGGCGAAACCCGATCTAAAGCCGTTTTTAACAGTGGGCAGATGGAAAGCAAACCAAAAACTGGAGAAAACTACAGATAGTGGGTGAAAACCTGCTGCAGTTCACGGTTCCCCGTTGCGATCACACCAGTGCGTGTCCTTGTACGTTCGTATTGGTCGTTTCTCGCTTCAGGCACTCTATGGTCCTATGATGACGCGCAAGCCAGCGCCGGAGGCACGATGACACTAACACCACCAACAACTCAATCAACGCAATCAACACAAACGCCACCCGCACTGCCCCTGCAGGTGGACATCGTCTCCGATGTGGTGTGCCCCTGGTGCATCATCGGTTACAAGCAATTAATGAAGGCGCTCGCAGCGCTGCCGGGGCAGTTCGACGTGACGCTGCGCTGGCACCCGTTTGAGCTTAATCCCGGCATGCCCATGGCCGGTCAGGACCTGCGCGAACACCTGGCACAGAAATACGGTACGACGCCCGAGCAGAGCCAGGGTGCCAGGGCGCGACTGTCGGCACTGGGCGAGTCGCTGGGTTTCACCTTCGATTATTTTGACGGCATGCGCATGGTCAACACCTTTCGCGCCCATCAGTTGCTGCACTGGGCCGCAGGCATGGGCCGGCAGACGGCACTGAAGCTGGCGCTGTTCGAGGCGTTTTTCAGCCGCCGTGAGGATGTGAACGATGCAGGCATACTGGCTGACGCTGCAGCCAGGGCAGGGTTGGATGCAGTGGAGGCAAGCGCCGTATTGGCGGATGCGCGCTATGCGCAGGTGGTGCGCGAGGAGCAACAGTACTGGCTGGAGCACGAGGTCCACGCCGTGCCGACGTTCTACTTCCAGCAGCAGTACATGGTGCCCGGCGCGCAGGAAGCGGATGCCTTTGTGCGACTGCTGCAAAAAATCCGCGCCAGGGCCAGCGTGTGAGCCGTCCTGCCCGGCTGCGGGTGATGCTGCAGGCACGAGTCATGCCCGTTGCAACACAGCGGTAATTTACTTTATGTGTCGTGCTCGTTAGAGTTGCACATCCTAAAAATGGTAGCAGTGCTCATCCCTGGGTCTTTATGACGAATCGAAATGTTTCCCTACTTCCTGTAGCGATAGCGCTGTTCCTGTTAGCGGGTGGCTGTGTCACCCAGCCGCCGAAGGAGAGCGCGGAGAAGGATGCGCGCCTCGATCTCGTGGTGGCCCAGCTGGATAAATCGCTCGCAAACCAGGCAGCCGCGAACGCGCAATTGCAGGCGCAACAACAACAGCTGGAAAGCCAGGGCCAGAACCTGGCCGCCCTCAATCAGAATCTCGGCAAGGCGCTCAATGTGCCTGAGCCAGTCGAGTGTCCAAAGGCAGTGGCCTGCCCCCCCGTGCCGGAATCGTCCACGAAGATGGTCGTGGGTGGGCTGGAGGCGGTCTGGTTTCCCGACCTGGGGTTGGAGTTGACGGCCAGGATTGATACCGGCGCCGAAACTGCGTCACTGGATGCGCGCGAGATCCAGCAGTTTGAACGCGATGGCAAACCCTGGGTGCGCTTCACGATAACCAATCCCAAAACGGACACACCCGAAACACTGGAGCGCAGGCTGGTGCGCACCGTGGGCATTTATCAGTCCGGCGCTGCCGAAGCAAAGCGGCGCCCGGTGGTCAAGCTGGGCATCCTGATCGGGCAGGTGGAGCAGACGGCGGAGTTTGGCCTGAGTGATCGCAGCCACACGGGCTACCAGGTGATTATCGGGCGCAGCATCCTGAAAGACGTGATGGTGGTGGATGTGAGCAAGAAAAATATCGCGCCCTTTGTCCCTCCCGATAAAAAGTCGAATGCAGACGGAGCAGCGCAGTGAACCAGAAGCGCACGTTCTTCACGATTCTCGTACTGATGGCATTGGCCGGTATCCTGATAGCGGTACTGCGGCATATCGCAACCGGTACGCCCTACCTGCCAGGGCAGGAAAGGTCTGTGTGGCTGGTGGAAGCCAGGATCGATTTTGAAGCCGACGGCGGCCCCGTTACCGCGAGCCTCAGTTTGCCCGATGCGAAAATGCCGGGCTTCGAACTGTACCAGGAACAGGCGGCGTCGCCCGGCTACGGGTTTGTCATCCTGACGGAAAACGGCAATCGCCGTGCCCAGTGGACCAAGCGGGAAGCACAGGGTGCGCAGTCGCTCTACTACAGCGCCCAGTTGGTGGAGACCGACAGCGACAGCACCGGGAGTGCGGACGAACCGGGCATCGGCGAGACCCAACTGGATTACTGGGAGGAGGCGCAGGAACTGGCAGCCAGCGAAGTGCTGGACCGCGCGCGCGCCACGTCCAGCTCGCCCGAGAGCCTGACGCGCGAGCTGGTCAAATCGCTGAATAGCCCGGAGTCACAGAACACCGCGTTGTTGCGCTCAAACACGGGGAGCCAGGCCGAGTTGCTGATGCATCTGCTGGGGCGCGCGGGCATTGCCACGCGTTCAGTGATGGGTCTGTACCTGGAGGATGCCAGGCGCAGGCAGACACTGACGCCAATGGTCGAAATTTATACCGGTGAGCAGTGGTTGCTGGTCAATCCTGTCTCAGGTGAATTCGGCGTCCCGCCGAATCTACTGCTCTGGCACAGAGGGGCGTTTCCGTGCTGGATGTCTCCGGCGGCAGCAAGTCGCGCGTGCATTTCTCGATGATTCGCCAGACCGTGCCCGCGGTGCAACTGGCGCAGGTAAAAGACAGCGACAGCCTGTTCACCCGCCTGGGCGTGCAGCGTCTTCCGATCGAAGAGCAGAGCATGTTCAAGCTGCTGCTGTTGCTGCCGCTGGGTGCAGCGGTGGTGGTGTTCATGCGCGTGATCATCGGCCTGAAGACATCGGGGACCTTCATGCCAGTGCTGATTGCACTCGCATTCCTGCAGACCTCGCTGGTGGCTGGACTGACCAGCTTCGTACTGATTGTCGCCGCTGGCCTCGCCCTGCGCAGTTACCTGTCGCGCTTGACCCTGCTGCTGGTGTCGCGCATCGCCACGTTGATCGTGCTGGTGGTGTTCATGATTTCGGCGTTCAGCATCATCGGCTACCAGTTGGGGTTCAGCACCGGCATGACGATCACGTTTTTCCCGATGATCATTATCGCGTGGACCATCGAACGGATGTCGATCCTGTGGGAGGAAGACGGCCCCAGCGAAGTAGTGCGCCAGGGCGGTGGCAGCCTGCTGGTGGCGGTGCTCGCCTACCTGATGATGCAGATGCCGATTTTCGTCCACCTCACGTTCAACTTTCCGGAGCTGAACCTGGTGTTGTTGGCATGCATCCTGGCGATGGGTCAGTACACCGGCTACAAACTGTCGGAATTGCGGCGCTTTCGAGCGATGGATGACCTCTGATGACACACGCATGGGTCTCGGTCAGGCGCCTCAAGGAATTTGGCATGTTGGGCATGAATTGCCGCAACGTGGATTTCATCAATCGCTATAACCCGCGCAGGCTGTTCCCGCTGGTTGATAACAAGCTGAAGACCAAATTGCTGGCACAGGAGTTCGACGTGCCGACCCCGGCGCTCAAATTTGTCGTGCGCGAACAGCACGAGATCAGCCATATCGAGCGCGAGCTGGCCGGGCTGGAGAGCTTTGCACTCAAACCGGCCAAGGGTTCGGGTGGCAAAGGCATACTGGTCATCGTCGGCCGGCAGGGTGAGCAGTTCGTGCGCAGCTCCGGCGCGCTGATGGACATCACCGATATTCGCCGCCACATGAGCAACATTCTGGCGGGACTGTATTCCCTGGGTGGGTCCGCCGACGTGGCGATCATCGAGGACCTCATCGCGTTCGACGACTGCTTCGCCGGTTATTCCCATGAAGGCGTGCCGGATATTCGCATCATCGTGTTTCGCGGCTATCCCGTCATGGCGATGTTGCGCCTGGCCACGGCAGCATCCGACGGCAAGGCCAACCTGCACCAGGGCGCGGTCGGCGTGGGGCTGACGCTGGACACCGGGCGCTGCCTCAACGCCGCGCAGTTTGGGCGCAGGATCAAGTTGCATCCGGACACGGGCCGTCCGTTGAGTGATATCCATATCGCGGGCTGGCGGGATATTTTGCTGCTCGCGTCCCAGTGCTATGAGATGACCGGCCTTGGCTACATCGGCACCGATATCGTATTGGACAAGAACGCCGGTCCGCAGCTGCTGGAGCTGAATGCCCGGCCTGGACTGGCAATCCAGATCACCAATGGACGGGGATTATTGCCGCGCCTGCGACACATCGAAAGCATGACACTGAACCGGCGCTTTCGTACCGAGCAACGCGTGGATTACGCGATGCGCCAGTTCGCCGAGGCAGAGCCACCGGCGCAGGCGGTGGAATAAAGCAGTGTCGCGCGCTTTCGCAGGCCGCAGCCGACCATGACCATGGCGGGTCCGCAGGACGAAAGTCGTTTATCCATTGCCGTCCACAGCGGCGAAATCCTCGCCTGCAATGCAGCGGCCGCCGACCTGCTTGGCGTCTCTTCCAGCGCGTTGCTCGGACAACTGTGGCAGCGCGCAATTCCATGGGATGCACAATCCAACAGTGTGCTGGCGCATGCATTGCAGGCTGCTTGCCGCATCATGCTGCCGCCGCTGCTTCTGCTCAGTCCGCAGGCAGCGGATATTGCCGTTGGTGGGCTGCTACTGCCCGGTGCGCCGGATACCCGGGACGCGACATCCACCCTGATCTTGTGGCGGCTACTCGATGAATCCCAGCTGTGCGTGCCGCACGAGCTCGCTTCCTCGGATACGCTCGCGGTGCTGGGGGTCGATCAGCTGCGTTACGACGCGCAGTGGGGCGTGCAGGAAACAGCCCGCCTGATGGCGGATATCCGCGGCAGCCTGCTGGAAATCGTGCGCAGTGGCGACACGGTGGGCCAACCCATAGCAAATGCCATCCTGATTACACTGCGCGACGTCGACATCAAGGACGCGCGCAACATCTGTCGCGCCGCACTGTCGCATGTGCGCCGGATGCATATCGGGCCGGACACAGCGACGGCCGATGCCCGTATTTGTGTCGGCCTGGCGCATCGGGCGACCGGCAGCAGCGCGTTGGCAACCTTGCTGGCAGCCAACAATGCGATGCTGCAGGCCCAGGCGATCGGCGCCGCCGAGCCGATTCGCGTGGCGACCGAGGACGATCACCGGCGGATTACCGGGGCGATCGTCAACCGCAGCGGGATTTTCACTCGAGTCCTCCTGGCAAGCGCGCCCGAATCCGGCGCGGACAGCGCGGAGACGGACAAGTCTCCGACGAAGAAGGCCACGCCGCCGCTCGCGCCGATCGAAAAGAACATCGAGGGCTACGTCGTCGACAATATGGAAGGCGCCGTCGACCAGGCCATTTTCCTGGCGCACCTGGACATACCGGTGGCGATCATCGGCCCCGTCGGCACGGGGAAAATGTATGTCGCACGCATTATTCACGACGAATCCGGCGGCGCGGGCGACATGTTCATACCTATCGATTGTCGCGAGTTTCGCACCCGCGGCGCGGCGCATACGCGCATTGCGCGCGAGCTGTCGCGCGGCGAAGGCAAAACACTGGTGTTCAAATCACCGCACCTGATGCACGCCGAAGTGCAACTCAAACTGGCCAGGCAGATCAGCTCGCGCACGCTGGCGGATGTCAGTCCGCCCCGTTATCTGCCGCAGATCAAGTTGATTGCGCTGTTCCCGGAGAAGCTGGAAGTCCTGATCCGGCGCGGCGAGTTGGTGGAAGCGCTCGCCAGCGCCTTTGCCGGCTACCCGATTACCGTGCCGCCCATCCGGGATCGCAAACAGGCCGTCCTGCGCTGGGCGCACAAGATTCTCGGTTAGGAAGGTGCGACGCGCGACCGCGATATGAAAGGATTTACGCCGGATGCTGAACAGGCGATGCTGCAGTATGACTGGCCCGGCAATATCAGTGAGATGCGCCAGTTGATCCAGGACGCGCTGGAAAAGACGGACAAGGACTGGCTGACGCCGGTCGATCTGGGCCTGTTCACCGGCATCAGTCCCGATGGCGCACCCTACCAGAGCGAGCCCAAGCCGTTTCTGGCGACCGTGGCCAGCGCCGAAAGCGCGGATGAAAACTATCTCCCGTCCACGCAGGAGGCGCTGCACGTGGCGCTGGGTGAGGCGGTGCACAGTTTGCTGGCATTGAACATGATCAAGCCGCTGGGGGCATGGCTGGAGGATGAACTGGTGCTTGCGGCGCTGGATCGGTACCGCGGCGACCTGCGCCGGACCGGTGATTTCCTGCACACCAAGCCGCGCAATATCAGTCGCTGGCTGCCGAAAATTGCCGCGCGCGAGGACGAGCGCAGCGGCAGCGCCCTGTGGCAGAAGCCGCGCCGCCTGTTGCGCGAGTGGGTCAGGGAGTCCGCGCATGCGCAGGAGTCGCCGCTGTTGTTGATGGCAAATACATTGATGGCGCATGTGAATGAACAGGGAGGCGCGCTGGGCTCCACCACGCGCGCACAAATCATGGGTATCTCGACGCCCACCTACCTGAAACGCTGCCGCGAAGCCGGACACACTTAGCAGGGGATTGCAGATGGCGGACAAAATCACCAGTGGCCGTACCAAAGCCCGGGCGCCCGGTGCACAGAGCGTGGAGGATTACGCGCGCGCGTTCGAGCAGGGCGCGGACACCGAACTGCCGGTCAGCCTCGGCTTCTCCGCGCGCCTGAACATGCTGTGGGACCTGGCGGGTGCGGCGCCGCCGCAGACCGAGGGGACGCGTGATCAGCGTGCTGGGAATAAACCGGCAGTGGCGCGAATCGGACGTGCGCAAGTGGCTGCAAAAGGACGTGCTGCCGCCGCGTATCGACCTGCACAACATGGTGAAGTTTCTGGTCGGGCAGCTGGGGCAGGGACAGGATGTGCGCCGCTGGGAGGCGTTCCTGATCTACGGTTCGCCCATCGTGTCGTCGCCGGTCAACCAGACCCTGTACCGCGAGGACCAGACACGTCGCGAGATAGCGTCCACGATCTTTGCGCAGATCACCGATGAATACCGCATACCGCCCTCTGCCTACGAGGCCGACCAGGTCTTCCAGCGCTGCCTGACCCTCATGCACAAGTTCAATATCTACGAGCTGCGTGATTTCCAGGCCGGCCATCTGGAACCGTTCAAGAGCTATATGTTCCCGGGTGCGTAGCGCGGTAGCGAATATCGGCCTGATGCTCACGGGCGCGGCCCGCGACGCGGTGGTTGTCGCCCTGTCGCAAGCGGGATACGAGGTGCATATCGCCGCGACGCCGGCGCGCGCGCGCGCACTCATCGCGCGGGACATCGTGGATGCGTGGATCTTCGACGCCCGCGCCGACGATGTGCTGGAACTGCTGCTGCCAACCGGGCGCTTCCTGCTGCCGGCGGACAATATTCCCGACACCGCCGCAACCAGCGCGCTGCTGGCCTGGGTCGAGGGTTTGATGGCCCAACTGGATGTGGCGATGATGTCGCGAGGCGCTGCGACCGCCACCCATCTGGACGCCAGCCGTTGGGGCGAGGTGCGCGGCGTCTGGCTGTTGGCGGGGTCCGCCGGCGCCACCGCCGCGATCCAGGCCTTCCTCAATGGTTTTGCGCAGCCGCCGCCGGTCGCCTTCCTGTACGCACAGCACCTCGATCCCGCCCAGCAACAACATTGGCACACCTTCACCGTGCAAAACAGGGCGTTTTCCCTGCGCGCCGGGGAGGGTGCGCACATGCTGCAGACCGCCCGGGTGGTGATGGTGTCGCCACGGCGCAAGGTGGCCGTGACAGAATTCGGCCAACTGACCGCCACCCGCGAGGACTGGGGTGGGCAGCACACGCCGGATATCAACGAGTTGCTGGTGATCCTGAGCGCGGCGAAGCTGCCTGCCCCGGGGGTCATCATCTTCAGCGGCATGGGCAATGACGGCACGGCGGCGCTGCCGGTCTTTGCCGCAGCCGGCGGGCGGGTCTGGGCCCAATCCCCCGCCAGTGCGGTCTGCCCGGCAATGCCGAAGGCCGCCATCGACACTGGGCTGGTGCAGCGAACGGCTGATCCGGCGGCGTTGGCACATGCACTCGCGGCGCTGTATATACCATAGGTTAAATGGCACTTTATTGCTGCGAGACCGGCGGCAACTCGAATGGCATAGGGGCGGGACACGCCGTAAACCCATCCATGGGGGCTTGAGCTCGGCGTCCTGCCTCGCACAGTCCCGCCCCTATGCCATTCGATTTGCCGCCTATGTGCCACTATTAGGCTTATGTAGGCGGCATTGATGCCTTACTCCTCAGTGCCAATAAGCTGATCGCGCGCCCGCGCATTCTCAAATCTCCACTTTATGCAGAAATCTCCAGTTTTCTCTTGCTGCCAATGACTGGCATGTAAATACTCTATAACCATAACCCAGTGGCATAACTAATCAGGATGTGAGGGAGTCATGAACAACGAAACAGCACAGCTCGATATCAGCGGCGTCAAAATCGCCGTCATTGATGATGCGAAAACCATCCGCATGATGATGTCCCACACCCTGCGCAGCATGGGTTGCGAGGTGGAATGCGCCGAGGATGGCTACAAGGCGCTCGGCATGTTGCGGCGCTTCAAGCCCGACCTGATCTTCCTCGACATCACCATGCCGGAACTGGATGGCTACCAGACCTGCACCCTGATTCGCAACGCCGAGGACACGCGCGGCACCCCCGTGGTGATGTTGTCGTCGTCCGATGGCATTTTCGATATCGCCAAGGGACGGGCGCGCGGGGCCACCGCCCACGTCACCAAGATTCCGCCGGAAAGCGTCCTGCGTGAACTGATTTTCAACCATACGCACAGGAAGGCGGCCGCCTGACCATGAGCATCCCGGCACTACAGTCCCTGGAATTGCTGGAGCGCCTGCACGCGTACGACAGTGTGCAGGCCCCGGAACTTGCGGCGCCGCCGGTGACCTGGGTGGGCACCTCGCTGGGCATCGCCGGTGTCCCGGTACTGATCGGTGCCGGCGAAATGGACGAGATTATTGAAACACCGGCAGTGACGACCATCCCCGGCACCAAGGCGTGGGTGCTCGGCGTGGCGGCGTTCAAAGGCGGGTTGCTGCCCATATTCAGCGGGGACGTACTGTTTCGCAAACGCCCCTATATCGGTCGGCTGCGGGATTACTGCATGGTGATTCGCCGGCCCGGCATGTATTTCGGACTCACCCTGAGCCATGTCCAGCGCGATCTGCGGTTCCCGATCGCGCAGCGGGTCATGGACCACGCGGTTGATCCCGATTTCGCCGGATACACACTTGGCGGGTTTATGTACAAGGGTGACTTCCTGGCGGTTCTTGATATCGACAAGTTGGTGGCGGACGACGAATTGTCCAACGCAGCCGCCGCAAGGGTTTCTTCAAGCAAGGGGAAAGGTAATGAATAAGATATTGAAACTGGGCGTTCCCAATCTGTGGTTGGCGGTAATGGCCATCGGGTTTCTCGGCTGCCTGCTGGGGATAGCCTACGCGATGTTCAAGATGAAGCTGGAAGCCGGCACCCTGATGGTGCTGATCGGCGCACCGGGGGTGTTGGCGGTCGCGCTGCTGGGTTATCGCGGACAGCGTCGCCGGGTCGAGTACACCGAGAAGGGGGGTGGCCGAGATCAACAGCGCGCTGGTGAAGATTGCCGAGGGCGACCTCACCGTGCGGGTGCCCGAGGACAACACGATGACCCGCGATATCGCCAGGGAAATCAACGCTCCACCCACGCCAGCGCGAGCTGATCCGCAACATCAAAACGCCGTTCAAGGTCTCCACCGGAAGCGATCAACAAGATCGGCGGAATCGCCGAAGGCCAGGTGGAAAAGGCCGTGAGCTGACCCGCTCCGTGGTTGAGTCGACGACTGCGGCAACCGAAATGGTGCGCACCAGCGAGGAGATCAAGAAATCGACGGCGGAAGCCGCCAGGACGTCCGAGCGCAACCGGCAGCGCGTCGCGCAGGGTTATGAGCTGACCAAGGATATGTCCAAGGCCTCGGCCGATGTGCGCGAATCCGTGCAGGAGACGTCCAAGTCCGCCAAGCGCCAGGGCGAATTGATTCAATCGGTGACCGCTGCCGCCGAGTATATCCAGGCGTTGAACACCAAAATCTCGGTGGTCGCGATCAACACCCGCATCGAGGCGGAGAAAGCGGGCGAGCACGGAAGGCCTTTCCTCGGGATCGCCGAGGCGATTGGCGACCTGATGCGCGAAGCCGAGGAAGAGGGACGCAAGATTATTTCGCAGGTGCGCATGTTGCAGAACCTGTCCGCCGACAATCTCTCCAGCATGGAAAACACCGTCGGCACCGTGGTGACGATCCTGGAATACATCGATCGGCTGGACAGCTCGCTGGAGGAAATCAACGCCGGCTCGTCTGCGATCACCAAGATCATTACCTCGGTGGATGACGCGGCCGGCCAGTCGGCCACCACCGCTCGCCACATGAACAGCTCGATGGACGCGATACGCGAGCGCAACCTGGATATCAGCGAATACAGCGAGTCCACGCTGGTGGGCGTGGGCAGCCTGAAGACCTCCATGCGCGATGTGGCCGACAGTCTCAGCCAGTTCCGCATTGAGGAGGTCACCGAGACCGACCGCACGCTGGCTGCGCTTGAAGACCTGAAGAAAATACAGGGCGCGCGACGCGTGTACCGTGAAGAAGAGATGACCGCACTGGAGCAAGCCAGGTTAGCGCGGGCATCCGTGTGAACTTCGATCCCGCCATTCGTCCGCCCGAGCTGCGCAGCGGCCAGCTCGGAGTGCTGATGCAGAAGCTGCATACGCACGCGGGTATCCGTATTGATAGCACCAGGACTGTGATAGCGGGTTCAATCGGGGCGCGCATGGCGTACCTGGGCTTGCAGGATGCCGAGCATTACCTGGCGATCTTCGATGACAGCATCAACGCCCGTGCGGAATGGTTGGCCCTGATCGATTTGCTGACAGTAAAGGAGACGCGATTTTTCCGTCAGCCCGATGCCTACAAGTGCCTGGCGCATTACGTGGATGAATTACTCACCGCAGGCCCGGCGCCGAGTGAACTGTCGTTCTGGAGCGCGGGTTGCTCGCATGGACAGGAACTGTACTCGATGGCGATGGTGGTGGCGGGCGTCGCGGCGCGGCACAAGCCCTGGTTGCAGTGGCACGGCATAGGCACGGACATCAGCTTTAACGCAATTCGCGAGGCGCAGCAGGCGATCTATCCGGAAGCGGCGATGCAGTTCATCCCGCTGGAGTATCGCGAGAGCTGCATGGATCACAAACTGGGCGGACGACGTCGGGTGACTGCTGATATTCGCGCCAGAACGCATTTTTTCCACAGCAACCTGCTGCACGTCGACAGTGCGCCGTTTGCCGACTTCAATATTATTTTTTGCCAGAACACGCTGATTTACTTCGAGCGCGACAGGCAGCGCTGGATCATTGATCAACTGGTCGATCGCTTGCGCGTGGGTGGCCTGCTGGTGCTGGGCGCTGGCGAGGATGCGTGCTGGTTGGCGCAGAACGTGCGTCGGTTGCAGTGGCCGGGCGTGTGCGCGTATCAGAAAACTGGAGGTTGAGCGAGTGAATAGAAAACCGGATATCGTCTCCCTTAAATGGGTGGTTGGGCTGATCAACGCGCAAGCCGATGCCGCCGAGGCCGCGCTGGTTGAGTACGGCCAGGACACCACGCAGAAGCAGGCAGTGCTGCGCTGCATGTGGTCGGTGCACCAGATTACCTCCACGCTCAGGGCGCTGGGTATGCGCAAGGCGGAAATGCTGACGCTGGAAATGGAGCGCAGCCTTAATTTTCTGTACAAGGACAAGGTGGTCGGCGAGCGCCGCAAGCTCGCGATGGGCGGCCTGATGCAGGCGCTGAAGATTATTCCCGCGTACCTGGAACACACGCAGAACCAGCGCGTCGATACCGGGCGGGGCCTGGAGCAGTTCGTCAACGACCTGCGGCGCTGGGTGGGCGAGCGGCCGCGACCGAGGGCGTTCTTCTTCACGATGGAAATCGCTGCGGACGCGGGTATTACCGCAAATGCCAGCCCTGCCGCCGATGAAGAGATCAAGAGCCGCGCCAATGTGATGCTCGCGCTGTACCTGGAAATGGCGAAACAGGCACTGCGCAAGCGCAACGTCAGCGAGAGCATGAAAACGGTGGCGCGCATCGCCAGGAAGATGCAGGTGTTGTTGGCGGGCACCGAGCAGGAGCGCTTCTGGTTCACGATGATCGGCCTGTGCGAGGGTATCGCAGGCGGCCTGATCGTGCCGGACGAATGCATTGCCCAGATCTTCAAATCCGGCGCCTTCGCAATCAAGTTTGCGCGCGAGAACGGCAGCCGCGTTGACGACTCCATCGACTACGAAAGTTACCAGCAGCAGATGCTGTTCTACATTGCATCCTGCCGCTCCAGGCCCGTGCATATCGCGAGTATTCGCAAGGCGTTTGGCATTACCGACAACACCATCAGCGATGCCAGCCAGGGCCTGGTGCACAGCGACGCGATCATAATCACGCTCAAGGGCGCGCTGAAGCACATCAATGTCGCGGTCGAGTATTTGACGACGCATGACCTGGTGAAGATCGCGCGGCAAAAGCCGGACGCCCAGGACACCAGCGTTCTGGAAGCGATCGACGCGGCGGAGCAACGGCTGATCGCCGCTGGCCAATTGCTGCATGCGGAATCACTGCGGAAGGTGCAGCAACAGGTCAGGCAGTTTTTCACCGGCAAGGGGATCGACGAGCTGCACAAGGTGGCCGACGGCGTGCGCGCCATTACCCTGGGTATCACCGACGTCAAGGCGGACATCGAGCACAAGCTGGAACACGGGCTGAACAGCTCCTATGCCGGCAAGGACTTCGAGCTGCGGGCGAGCGTCGCCACTGCGACATTCCGGCAGATGGGGCTGGTGGAAGACTATCTGCACAAAATCCTCAGGCGCAAGGCGCTGAAAAGCGCGCTGGACAAAAAGCCGCTCGATACCCCCAGCGTGTTGCGCCTGACCACGGCGTTGCAACGCCACCTGAACAAAACCGACCAGGGCCACGAGGAATTGCGCCAGGCGATCAGGGATGCCGACAACGGCGATCCGGATCTCGACCTGTTGTACGCGCTGGCCGTGGAATTCCTGGGTCAACTGGATTCCATTCCCGACCGCAAGGCCATCAGCGAATCCCTGCAATTACTCGATGAGATTTGCGGCGCATTGCATTTTGCGGGCATGACGCGCGAAGGCGCGGTGATCGAGCAGTGCCACAAGTGGCTGTCGGCGGCCAGCGATGCGGGCAGCGTGCGTGAAGACGATGCATTCCGCTGTTTCGCGGACGCCTTTGCGCAGATCGAGATGCATTTGCAACGCTCTATCCTCGACCCGCTCGAAGACACCTCGTACATACTCACAATCGCCGAGCAACGCGCCGCGCAGTTGGACCGCGCCATGGCCAACCTGTCGCCCGGGCGCAAGATTGGCGAGATCCTGACTGCGACAGACGGTCTGGCGGATGTACAGGAAGACCTGCTGGTGCAGGACACGGAGATTCCGCCGGAGTTTCGCGATGTCTTCATTGAAGAGTCCGAGGAGATGGTCGCCGAGCTCGGCAGGCTGACCATGGACTGGCTGCAGGATCCGAATAACAGCGACGTGCTGCGCGATATCCGCCGGCACTTCCACACGTTCAAGGGGAATGGCCGCGCAGTCGGCGCCAATATCCTCGGTGAACTGGGTTGGGCCGCCCAGGACATGCTGGATCGTTCGCTGGACGGCGAACTGGCGCCAGACGCCCACGTGCAAACCCTCGTCAACGAGGTGGTCAGCGCGCTGCCTGACCTGGTCCGCTCCTACAGCAATGCCACCGGCCCGGATGTCGGGCGAATTCGCCAGTTGACCAATGCCTGCTTTTCGCTGGCGGCATCCGGCGATACCGGCGCACCGGCAGATAACCTCGCTGCCACTAGCACTCTGACACATTGATCTGGCGGAGCTGAACCAGGGCCGGATGGGGGAAATGACTGTGCAAACTGATAAGAGCCTGAGCAACATGAGCCTTGGCGTCGCCGCGGATCTGGAAGAAAGCGACCAGGAGAAAAGCCTGCGCTGGTTGTTGGACATGGATCTGTCCGAACCGCAGGAAACACTGTTCACCGTCGCCGGCAACGATTACTTCGATGCCGGTCTCTCGGCGTTTGAGGCTGAGGTTGCCGGACGACCGTTGGTCCGGGGCAATGCCAGGAGTGACGATCTTGCGACGTACATTGAGGAAGAAATCGTCATCTCTTCCACCGGTTCTGGCAATGATATCTACCATCGCAATGAACAGTCGTCGGTGCTCGAATCCTCGCGCAATGGACGCGACGAGCAGGTCATGGCCCTCGACTTTTCGCGCGTTCGCGATGACGTGGAAGCCATTTTCAGCGGTGATTTGGCGGATGGTGCCGATATCCTCGGCCTGTCGGGCGATGATGATATCGGCGAGAAATTCGTGTCGATCAAGCGCGTCAAGCCGGTGGTAGTGCAAAGCGCACCACCCGAGATGGACCTTATCGTCACGCCCGTCCTGCCCGTGGAGTCAATGTCGCCGCGCAGCAGTGTCGAACGTGCGGAAGCCAAGCTCGCTGCCGTGCTCGAAAGCAATGCGCCGTACCCCAACGTCCACGAATACGCCGCAACTCTTCCAGCGTCGCTGGATGATGCCCAGTTCGACAACTACCTGCTGGCCGGGGAGCACCTCCCGGACCTGGGCTCCGATCCGGAAGAGTTGGTGGTGGCGCGTGATGACGGTGTGCTGTCTGTCGACCCTTCCAGCGTGGTGCAGATCGATTACCACGAAGACTTTGGACTAACGGAGAGTTTCGACCCTGCCCCCGCGATGCCTGTCGAGGTAGTCGCTACTCCGATTGTCGTGGAGGAGCCGCCAACCGATTGGGCGCTCGACACCGGCTTCGGCGAAGACATCTTCGGCGACGATTTCGCGGACGATTTCTCCGTTCTGGCGCTGGCGCCGGATGCGGGACTGGCGGCGCAGGATATTGAAGCGGTATTTGCCGCCGTGTCGCAGTTCGAGGATAGCCGCGATGAAATCTGCGGCGTCGGCGTCGATGCGTTCGAGGCAGCGGCCCAGGACCAGATGAGCCTGGAGGCCTTGCAGTATGGCTATACCCGCGAACAGGGTGCGCAGGCACAGCCCGTTGCGCAGCCTGCTGAACCATTCGCTGCACTGCCCCCTGAACTACCCACTGAACTAGCCGTTGCGTTACCCGTTGCGCTGGCCGCAGCGATGCCTGAACAGGTCGAGGCAGCTGTCGAGGTCGACAGTGTTGAACTCACTGATGTGGCGGCCTTCGACGGGACGTGCGTGGACGGGTTCGTGCCGGACTACATCACGTTCAGCTACTCCAGCCAGAGCAATGCGGAAATATTTACCGACTTTCTCGATGCGTTCATTGAGGAAGGTTCCGCGGAAGTTGAAAAACTCGAAAACGAAGTGGGCGAGTGGGAGAAGAATATCGCCAGCGAACCCCTGTTCGCCAAGGTGTCCCGCACCCTGCATACGATAAAGGGCATTGCCAAAGGCGTCGGCCTGCAGCGCCTCGGTACGCTGGTGCATAACTTCGAGACGCTGCTGGAGAAAATGCCGCGGCCGATTGCCGGTGAATCGCAGACCTATTTCCGTACCGTGAATGCATGGCTGGACGCGATAGTACGCGGCGTCGAGCATGTCACCGAGAAGCGCGCCGACGTGGCCAGTGAATTCCCCGCGCCGCTGGGTGAAACCGCGCCCGAACAGCAGGGCGCAACCCCGGTGGCCAGCGCTGTCGCGCCAGAGCCGGAGGCTGTACAGGTCGACCGCGAGGACAACAAGGCAACCGTTGTGTCGGCACTGGAGAAAAAGCGCGACCAGCAGCTGGCCGACGAGGGCGCGAAGGTGCTGGCGGCCCAGCAGTCGGTGCGCATCACCTCCGAGAAGCTGGACCACCTGTTGAATCTCACCAGCCAGGCGCAGCAGTTGGGCGTGCGCGCCTCGCAGAACACCACGCGCAGCAAGCGCTCGTCCGCCGAATTGCAGGCGCGGCTGTCGTCGGTGCGCACCCACATCCGCAAGATCGCCGATCGCGCGCTGCTCGATGTGAATGCGCGACCGGGCAGTGCCAGGCCGGACCTGGACGCGCTGGAGATGGACCAGTATTCAGAGCTGCAGGAAGCAGCCAGCATCCTGCGCGAAGGCGTGGAGGACCTCGCCGACCTTGTGGATGTGGTGAGCCGCCAGAACATGCAGATCGAGAAGCTGTTGAAACAGCAGTCATCGGTCATCTCCAGTATCTCGTCATCCATACAGGGCGCCAGGGTCGTGCCGGTGTCGCGCCTGATGCCTGGCCTGCGCCGTATCGTGCGCACCGTCAGTACGGATCTTGGCAAGATCGTCGCATTCAAGGTGCTGAACGAAACCGGTGCGCTCGATCGGGACCACTACGCGCGCCTGCAGGTGATCATGGAGCACATGGTGCGCAATGCGCTCGACCACGGCATTGAGTCACCGGATGAACGCGTGGCGATGGGCAAGCCCACCGGCGGGCGCATCACGATCGACGTGCGCAAGTCGGGCAGTGATTACCTGGTCTGCCTGTCCGATGATGGCAGGGGCATAGACCCCGATGCGATTCGCGAGTCCGCCTATGAGAAAGGCCTGGACGTGGATGTCGATGCGCTGAGCGATGAAGAAGCTATCCGCCTGATATTCCACAAGGGCTTCTCCACCGCCAGCACGCTGAGTGAAATTTCAGGGCGCGGCGTCGGGATGGATATCGTGCTGACCGAACTGCAGCAGATCGGCGGCGATGTGCGGATTGAATCGACCGTCGGCGTCGGCACGTCGTTTGAAGTGCGCATTCCCAGCAATGTCTCCGTCAATGGCGCACTGCTCGTGCGCTCGGCGGGCGAATCCTATGCGATCCCGCTCAACGGCCTGATCGCGGTCGACCAGATTCCGGCGCAGGATTTCTTTGCTGCCGTGGAAGAGGGCGGCACTCTACCGATTGCCGGCATGCAGTGCGAGCCGACGTACCTGGCGACCCTGTGCCAGGGCGTGGGCCTGCCGGATCGCAGCGCCTGGGGCAAATTCGTGCCGGTGATTGTGGCCGGCACCCCGGAGCGCCAGATGGCCATCGCCATCGACAGCCTGGAAGAGGCTTTGGAACTGGTGGTGCGTTCGTTGGGTTCGCAGTTCTCCACCGTTCCCGGCGTGGCCGGCGCGGCGACGACTGCGGAAGGCGAGGCCATCATCGCGCTGGATCTCAACCTGCTGGTGAGCAGCGCCGGTGCCGATGGCATAGCGCCCGTCGCCGTGAGCCAGCCCAAGTCCACGACGCTGCTGGCGCTGGTGGTCGATGATTCGCGCACGCAGCGCATGGTCGCCACCAGCCAGCTGGACAGCGTGGGTGTCGAAACCGTGACGGCGGAAAATGGCCTGGTGGCGATCGATTTGCTCAACGCGACCCACCGCTTGCCGGATGTGATCCTGCTGGATGTGGAGATGCCGGTGAAGGATGGCATCCAGACGCTGCGCGAGATTCGCAAATCGCGACGCTACGGCCACTTGCCGGTGATCATGGTCACCTCGCGCACGGGTGCAAAACACCGCGCGCTGGCCAGCGAGGCCGGTTGCAATGCGTACATGGGCAAACCTTTTAATTTCCCCGAGTTGATTCGCCAGATTAACGAATTGACCGGGCACGATCTGCAACTGAGTTAAGGGTGTAGTGATGGCGGACAACACAAAACGCTGGTGCGTACTTATCCCGTGTTCCAGCACGGAAACCTGGGCGGTGCCGCAGAACTGCCTCGCGGAAATCGTGACGTTACAGGCCGATACACAGCAGCCGCCACAGCAGGTGCAGTGGCGGGAGCGCACGGTGCCGGTGCTGGATCTCGGCAACGGCGACGGCTCCCTGTGGCAGCAGCCGCGTCGGGAGACGGGGTTGGTGGCGATATTCCTCGGGCTCAAGGGCGAGGGGTGTGAGTATTGGGGTGTTGCGGTGCGCGGGGAGCGACTGGTGGTCGCCGGCCTGTCGCCAGAGACGGTGGAGGATGTGCCCGGGCGTGCGCTGGAGCACGCCACGGCGGCGTTCATGTTCAACGGCGTGCTGTGCCAGGTGCCGGATCTGGACGCTTTTCAGAAAAAGATTGCAGCCAGCCAGATGGCTGCCTGACGTGCATGGGAGATAGACACATTGCAACTGGATGAAATAGTTAACTGGATCAATGCGGCCTTCGGTGAAGTAACGCCGCGCCCGGCGTATTCAGACGTGGAAGCCCTGAAGAAAATATTCGGCAATTCCGGCTATCAGCGGTATTTGCAGGACCAGGGCAATCGACAAATTATTCGCGATTACCTGACCAATGCCGTGGTGCTGGGCGAACTCACGGAAGGCGGGCTGGCGGCATTCGCATCGCAACTGGTGTCCGAGGACAGTCGCGCGACATTGGCGCTGTTCATGCTGATGAGCTCGGTTGAAGAGGTCAGGGACCTGGTCGTATCCAGCGCTGACATGGAGAAGCTGAAGCCACTCAAGCCGATGCCGAGGAAACAGTCCCATATCAAGCTGGTACCCAATTAATCCGCCGCCTTCGGCACTGTGATTGCGTGCCGATTTACCCTGCGAGCAGCGCTCGTGGCATCTCGATCTGATCAAAACAATTCGAATATCTCGTTAAAAAATGGCATTAACAGAGAAAATGTCTACTAAAATCAAAAATAATATAAAAATATGGCCAATAAATGGCCCAAAAATAAAATTGGCTAAAAAAATGGCGCTTTGCTCATTGTCGCGTTGCCGACTCCAGCTTATAACTGAATCGTCACCACAGAATTGGCGGTGACCCAGGGAGAGCGTTGCAGGCCCGTCAACTCGAGCCAACACACCCCCCGGTGCATACAACCAGATTCAGAAGATAGATCAGTGGGGGCAAGCAGCGATGTTGACAATAACTCCGACGGCAATGATGGACAAGGTTCCTACCGAGGGACCGGAAGTGTTTGCAGTAATCGGCGGCAAGAAGGTGTTCCTGCCCGTTGACGCCAGGTACGTGATGCAGGACAGGCGCGGGCTTTGGTATTACAGCTCGCGCAAACCGCGGCCAAAGGAAGGTGACTGGACGCCCAACAAAACGAGCATCGCCTGCCTGACTGAACGCGGCTATGTGCGCGCCTTGAAAACCGACACCGTGCAGCAGTGGGAAGAAACCTGCCAGCGTACGGTGCGCATGATGCGTTCAAAAAGCGGAGGGAACCGTCGTCCCCTGGAGGACTGATGGACCCCGTGTCCCGGACGCAAGTCCGGGACATGACCTGCCCTGTATACCCGCTGTTCGATCACCCCTCCCCTGTAAGCAAACACCTCTCACACCCCAAACGTATTGCGCGGCCTGCACGTCGACTTTCTGATCGATGCTTGTGCGCTTGCAGCGAGGGGCGCGGTAGTATGACGCCAATAACAGGGTGCTCAGTAGTTGTTGGGAGGCGGTATGGCGGAAGAAGGCGCGGGTAGGCAGTTGCTGTCGGAGGCCGCTGCCGTGGAGGTGCTCGCCTACCTGGTGACTGCTGCACGCACCCAGATCGACGAGGCCGCAGAGTATGCGCCGCTGCGATTGATGACGGCGGCGCAAAAACTGGCGGACAGTATCAGCGCGGATGCCTCTGCGCCGGTGCGCGCGCTGATCGCGGCGATCGCGACGATGCCGGTGACGGCGGTGCCCCGATCCGACAGAGACGCGTATGTGGCACGCGTGGACGAGATCTGCGTTGCAGCGGCCGACTGCCTCCTCGCAGTGAATCCGCCAGACTCACCCCTGTGAACACCGTACTGTACGAGGCGCTGCGCGCACGACGCGTCACTCGCAACATGACGCCTGAGCCGGTCGATTCAAGTCACTTGGACCTCGTGGTGCAAGCGGCACGCTACGCGCCCAATGCCGGGAATCGCAGGCTCCAGACGATCGTCCCGGTGGCGGACCAGCGCATGCTGCAACTGTTGCGCCAGGTCTCGCCCGGCATGGTTGCGCGGCCGATGGCGGCGGTGGTGATCTGCATCGACACCGCGCGCGCGGTCGACTTCGGGTTCGATCCGCATGCGCCCGGACTTTTTATCGACGTCGGTACTGCCGCCGCAACGATGTTGCTCGCCGCGCAGGCGGTAGGGCTGGCGTCATGCCCCGTGACATCGTTCAGTCGCGCCGCAGTGGCGCGGCTGCTCGCGCTGGGCCCCGGACAGGATCCTCGACTCATTATCTGCCTAGGGCACGCTGCGGCCGATCAACCCCCGGCGATGGACGCCTCGCACCAGCCTGCGCATGCCTGACGGGAGCGAATGTTCGGGTGCATCGCCTGTAGCATTTGTTAGACTGGTGCCGATTTCCCTGCGTCGAATTTTTACATGATAACTCCACCTCCCGCTTCCGCATCGACCATGTCAGCGGACTCCGCGCGCCTGATGCGTTTGGCGACCTACGCATCGATCAGCGTGGCGCTCATCCTGGTGCTGGCGAAGACCGTGGCCTGGGTGCTCACCGATTCTGTCGTGCTGCTCGCGACGCTGATCGACTCCACGCTCGACAGCATGGCGTCGCTGATCAACCTGTTCGCCGTGCGACACGCACTCATGCCCGCCGATAGAGAGCACCGCTTCGGGCACGGCAAGGCGGAGGCGCTGGCGGGCTTGGGGCAGTCGGCCTTCATCGCCGGTTCCGCGGGCTTCCTGCTGCTGGAGTCAGGGCGGCGCCTGCTCAATCCGGTGCCGCTCGAATCCTATGGCCCGGGTGTGCTGGTGATGATCCTCTCGATCGCGCTTACGCTGGCGCTGATGGCCTTTCAGCGGCATGTGATTCGCAAAACCGATTCCACCGCGATCAAGGCGGATGCGCTGCACTACCGCACCGATTTCATGGTGAATACGTCCGTCATCGTCGCACTACTGCTGGCGGTAGAGGGTTGGGAAGGCTTTGATGCCATCTTCGCCATCGGCATCGCGATCTACATCCTGTACAGTTCCTGGGAAATCGTGCGGCAATCGCTGGATGACCTGATGGACAGGGAACTGCCGGATGCGGAACGCGAGGAGATCAAGCGTATCGCGCTGTCGCATGCGGATGTGCGTGGCATGCATGACCTGCGCTCACGGCGCTCCGGCATCGCGACGTTCATCCAGTTGCACCTTGAGGTCGACGACGGTCTTTCGCTGCTGCAGGCCCACGCGGTTTCG
>JADJAL010000006.1 GCA_016704305.1 Haliea sp.
GGTTCTGGGACGATGTATTTACCGTTAATCCACGCTGGTTGAATGACTTTCTGCCCAAGTACAAGGAAAAAATAGGTATTCCCTTCTGGTGCTACACCTATCCGACCACCCATAACTTCCAATTATTGAAGGATATAAAAGAAGCTGGTTGCAATACCATGACAATGGGAATCCAATCGGGTAGCAAGCGCATTCTGGAGGATGTGTACAACCGTCCTACACCGCTGGATCGTGTTATCGAAGCGGCACAGGAAATTATCGACGCCGGAATTATTGGTTACTTTGACCTCATTACCAAATCGGCATTTGAAACAGAAGCGGACTTGCGAGCAACGTTTGAGTTTCTTATCGATCTACCTCAGGAGATGAACTACGGCGGCTACGCTGAGATGGCAAGTTATCCGACTTACTCGTACTCGAAAAAGGAAGAAGCGGCCAGGGAAAGTAACATTGTGACCTCTATTGGCACGGTGGATGACAAGACCTACGATTATTACCACAACCTGGTGACCTCAAACAGGCAGGGCTAACGGAGTACGAATACCCACCATCAGTCATGTGTTATGTGCTGTCATCTTATATACTACCCGCTCACTCGCGAGGGGCATGGATATATGGCATTGAAAGTGGTGGTGTGGGGAACGGGTAACGTAGGTCGCCCAGCAATCAGGGCGGTGTTGTCACACAGCGAACTTGAACTGGTTGGCGTGATTGTTGCCAGCAAGGACAAAGTGGGTCTTGATGCAGGCGAGATTGCCGACGTGGCTGCGACCGGCGTTCTCGCTACTGATGACTGGCGCAGCGTGTTGGATGCCGGTGCCGATGCGGTTATCTACACCGCCACGGCGGATATCCGCCCGGTAGAGGCCATGAATGACCTGATGGCGTGCCTGGATGCCGGTATCAACGTGGTGTCCAGCGCCTTCTATGCATTTCTTCATCCCGGATCCTGTCCGCAAGAGGCACTTCAACCCGTGCAGGAGACCTGCGCCAGAACGGGCGCGTCGCTGTTTGTCTCGGGTATCGATCCCGGTTGGGTCATGGACTCGTTGCCTGTTGTTCTAAGTGGAGCAGTGTCCGGTATCCGCGAAATTCGCACCCGGGAAATTTTCAATTATGCCCTCTACGACCAGCCGCACGTCGTGCGCGAGGTGATCGGCTTTGGCGGGTCCATGGACGCAGTGCCGATGATGCTGCACGATTTTGCGATTGAGTTCGTGTGGGCACCGATGGTGCGCCTGGTCGGTGAGGCAATGGGCAAGCCGGTGGAGAAGATCGCCGTAAGCGTCGAACGCCTGCCACTGGAACGCACGATTGAAGTGCCTGGCATGGGTACTTTCGCGGCGGGGACGCAGGGCGCCTTTCGCTTCGAGGTACTCGGTTATCACGCGGGTAAGCCTCTGTACGCACTGGAGCATATTACCCGCATAGACGATGCGTGTGCGCCGCACTGGCCGTACCCGCCCGAAGGTCGCGGCTGCCACCAGGTGATCATCAGCGGCGACCCGGATTTGCATGTCAGCGTGCACGCCGAGGATCACCACGAGCCCGGCGTGGCTGGCGGTGGGAACGCCTCGGCAGCCAACTGGATAGTCAATGCGCTGCCCGGTGTCTGCAGCGCAAAGCCGGGTATAGTGACAGTAATTGATCTCCCGCGTATCACCGGAGCGGGGCAGTTGAATATCAGGTGATGTCGCCATGAGCAATGATGGAGCACAAGCAGGCCAGTCCTCGGAACATGTCATCGAGCCTGAAGTATTCGGGGAAAACGCCCGGGTTGGCCAGTGGTTCCCACATGACGAGAACGAGATTCCTGAATCGGCCAGTCAACCAAAGGCCGCCCGTGTGCGCCTGGCGAGGCTGGCGCGCAATCACGGCCTGGTGTTCCTCGTGGCCATACTGTCGTTCGCGGCAGCCGATACCTGGAACGTATTGAGCGGGCTGCTGATTGCAGACTTACTCTGTGTCACGATTGCCGCGCTGGCTGGTATCACCATTACCACGCTGGTACACGAGTGGTTTCATTACTGGGGCGCTCGATTTGCACGAGCGCATGTCAGTATACCTACCCGGCAAGGTTTGTTTGTTTATGTCTGGGATTTCGGCCGCAACAGCACGGGCCAGTTCCTGATCATGAGTATTGCCGGCACCATTGGCAGCGTATTCGCGGTAGCGCTGTTATGGACTACCGTGCCCGCCGACACCCTGGCTCGCGCGGTCCTGCGCAGCGCTGCCGTCGCCAGTGTCATCTACTCCGCAATGATTGAGTGGCCGGTGATTCGTCGGTGCAGATACAGCGGTGATCCCCTGGGCGAGTTGTCAAAAATCGACAAGGCGCTGCTGATGCGCAGCTTCGTTGTCGCGAGCCTGTCTGGTATCGCAATGACGATACTATTGATCTACTGAATGCCAGTTGCACGCGCAAACGGTTAATCCAAACCAGCGGGAGTTTAGGGTGAATACACGAGTCAAGTTTCGATTTGCGTTGTTGAATATTCTGTTCCTGTCCTGCGTCATCGCGGGGGAGGTTGCCGCGGCCAGCGATGAACCGGTGCCACGCATTTCAGTCACCGGCGAGGGTAAGGTTGACATCCCGCCGGATATGGCTGTGCTGGTCCTGAGCGTCAATCGGGAGGCCACCACGGCGCGAGAAGCGCTCACCGCCAATTCTGCGGCGATGAGCAAAGTGCTGGGGGCTATGACGGCGCTCGGTATCGACAAGCGCGACCTGCAGACGGCCAATTTCGACATCCAGCCGCGTTACACCTACCCGACTCGACCCGACGGTTCCGGCGAAGCGCCCCGGTTGGTGGGTTATATTGTGCGCAACTCACTCTCGGTCCGCGTACGCGATATCAGCCGCGTGGGCGAGGTGCTCGACACATCGGTAACGCTGGGCGTCAATGAAGGTGGCAGCATCCTGTTTACCAACGATGATCCCTCCGCAGCCATTACCCAGGCGCGGGTCAAGGCGATGCAGGAGGCACTCGCCAAAGCCCGCACGCTCGCGGAGGCCGCAGGCGTGAAATTGGGCAACGTGCTCGATGTTTCCGAGCAGAACTTCAGTCCCCGGCCGATGCCGATGATGGCCAAGATGGAAATGGCAATGGACAGCGCGGGAGCGCCGCCCATTGCCGCAGGTGAGAATACCTACACAGTGACCGTCAACGTGTCGTTGGCGATAGTCCAGTGAACACCTTAAATGGGTCGCGCGCGTTATGACTGTGCAAAAACCTGTCTGCCTGGTGATCGGCGCCGGTGCCGGGATCGGCGGCACGGTCGGCAGGCGATTCGCCGCCGGGGGTTATCACGCCGTTCTGTGTCGCCGCAGCGATCAGCAGGGGCTTGATGCGCTGGTCGCGCAGATAGCAGACGAGGGTGGCGAGGCGTCCGGCTTGCTGCTGAATGCGGTGGCGGACGATGCCCTGGAGAATTTGATTACCACCACCGAACGCGACACTGGCCCGATTGCAGTGCTGGTGTTTAACCTCGGTGCCCAGATCGGTGATCGCGCGCTGCAGGATACGTCCTACAAGTCTTTTGAAATGTGCTGGCGCCTCGCCACCTTTGCGTTGTTTCGTGTCGCGTCCGTGCTCTGCCCGATCATGGCCGCGCGCGGCAACGGGAGTTTGCTGGTCACGTCTTCGACGGCTGCGGTGCGCGGGAACGCGGGCCAGCACGCGCACGCAGCCGCGATGGGTGGGCGTCGTATGCTATGCCAGTCACTGAATGCCGAGTTCGCACCGCAGCCTGCACGTCGCGCACATTTTGATCGATGGTGCGGTCGATGCCCCCGACACGCTGGGAAAAATGCTGGGCGCCGATGCGTTTCAATCGTTGCGGGAGAGCCGTGGCATGGACCATGACGGATTGATGCTGCCGGCAATGATCGCCGATACCTACTGGCACATCGCACACCAGCACCGTTCCACCTGGACGCATGAACTGGATCTGCGCTCGTTTGGCGATCGCGCCTGGTGGAATCATTAGGAGAGAACTATGTCAGCAGTAAACGCGAAGGAACATTCATTTAAGGACCAGGTCGTCTGGATTACCGGCGCCTCGTCCGGGATTGGTGAGGCACTCGCCAAGGCCTTTTCGCACAGCGGCGCCAGCGTGGTGTTGTCAGCGCGCAATACCGCAGAATTGAACCGTGTGCGCGAGGAGTGTATCGCAGCGGGCGCAGCAACTGGCACCGTGTTGGTGCTGCCGCTGGATGTGCTGGACTACGACGCGCTGCCAGAAGCGGTAAATACCGTGCGAAACACCTTTGGCCGCATTGACCTGCTGATCAACAATGCCGGTACTTCCCAGCGCTCGTTCTGCCTGGAAACGGAGTTGCAGGTCTATCGCACCCTGTTCGAACTGAATGTCATCGCGCAGATTGCCCTCACCAAGGCAGTGCTGCCCGTGATGGTTGAACAGGGTGGCGGGCACGTGCTGGTAACGGCCAGTGTGGCGGGCAAAGTGGGCGCACCATTGCGCACCGGTTATTGCGCGGCGAAGCACGCGGTGATGGGATTTTTTGATGCCCTGCGCACCGAGGTGGCCTACCTGGGCATCAAGGTGACGACCATTGTGCCGGGATTCATCCGCACCAATATTGGCAGCAATGCCCTGACCGGTACGGGCGCACCTACCGGCAAGGCGGATGAGGATATTGAAGGGGGCATGGATGTCACCGAATGTGCCGACCTTATCCTGCAGGGTATCGCAGGTGGCGTGGAGGAGATTGCCGTGGGCTCCGGGCCTGAGATGGGCCTGCTGGAACTCAAGCGCCAGGATCCCACTGGCACGTTTCGTCTACTGGAGGCGATGGCGGACGACGTGCGCAGCAAGCGCCAGATTGCTTAGCGCTTCGCGGCTTTTGCCTTGTTTTTAGTTTTGGCCTTACGTTTTTCCGCTGTGGCAGCGCGTTGGCTCGCCTGGTGCGCGGCCACACGCAACTCCTCGAAGGATTCCTCAAGGCAGGTTTTGTAAAACTGCGGGTCCGGCATCATCTCGCGACAGGAAGTGAACGTGATGGTGACGTGTCCGGCGCCGGAGAGTACGGCGTGGAACAACCCCATTAAATCCAGCAGCGGCCCGAGTCCCATTATCAGGTGAACCCTGGCGCCCGCCAGGTAGATCGGAAATTGTGGCCCCGGTACGTTGGAGATCACGACATGGCAGGGCATTGGCCTGGCCGTGCGCGCCGCCGCCAGTGTCGCCACGCGAAATCCCCAGCCCAGCACCTGGGGGATGAGAATCTCGCTCACGTTCATCATCACGCTGGCGCCCAGCGCATTGGAAAACGCCTTGGATTGCTGCGCGCTGGCGTGAACGGCCTGCAGGCGCTCCTCGGGATCAGCAATATTCGTCGCCATATCGATTCTCATCAGGCTCACCTGGTTGCCGCTGGAATCACTGCTGCTTTCACTGCGCACGTTGACCGGCGCGCCGGCGATCAGGCTGCTCTCGGGCAACTCGCCCTTGGCGAGCAAATACTTGCGCAGGGCACCGCCGATGACGGCGACGACGATATCGTTGATCGTGACATCGTGCAGGGCCTTGCGCATGGATTTGACCTCGGCCAGATCCATGATCAGTGCGTCAACCACGCGATTGCTGCTGATGCGCGTGTTGAAGCGGGTTTTTTCTGTCAGCGTCTTGCGGCGGTCATTAACGGGGTTCGCACTCAGTTTCCTGGCGCGCAGGATGGCCGGCACGAGTCGGCTGACGGTCGCCACAAACTTCACCGGACGCTGCAGGTTATGGACGTAGGCGCGTGACCACACCTGCCACGGGGACGGTGCGCTCTCACCCCGCCAGGTGTCGACCACGGGCGGTGCAATCTCGCTGCTCAGGCGGTGAATGGCGGTGATGATCTCGGCTCCGGAAATACCGTCGATAGCGGAGTGGTGAATCTTGAGCATGATGGCGAAACTGTTTTCGGGCAATCCCTGCACCTTGTTGAGCCCTTCAATCACGTAGGCCTCCCACAGCGGTCGCTTCATGTCCAGTCCGCGTGCCTGCAAACGGGCCAGCAGGATACAGAACTGGCGCCAGTCGCCGGGCTTGGGCAGCGCGAGATGCCGCACGTGGAACTCCAGGTCGAAGCCCTCATCCTCTACCCAGTAAGGGGTGTCCAGCCCCATCGCACCGCCCGCCAGTTTGCGCCTGAAGATCGCGGATTTGTGCAGGTTGCGTTCAAAGGTGGTGAGAATTTCCTTGAAGCGGACTTTGCCTTCCTTGCGCCCGGACTGGTCGTACACGATCACGGGGCTGATGTGCATGGGCGTGCGCGCGGACTCCTGTTGCAGGAAATTGGCGTCCATTTCCGTTAGTTGCTGCACGGCCTGCACCTCGCTTTATTATTAGAACGATTACTGTGCACCGAAGCGATAGCGCGGGCAAGCGCAGGAGGGCCGCGGTGCACGCCAAAACGGGGTACGAGCGCTATGCTGGCGTTGCGCCCAGTCCCTCGAAGATCGAAACGAGGACGGCGTCGCGGACGTTCTCGAGGGAGTAGGGGTTGCCCAGCAGATGGCCGATCCGGTTGTCGTTCACCAGTGACACGAAACCGTGGATGGTCGACAGGATGGCGAGCGCTTGCAGCACCGGATCGCCAGCGCGCACGACGCCCAACCGCTGGCACTGCTCGATGTTGGCTACCATTTCCTGCAGTGCCTCGCGACTGGTGTGGCGCAGCGAAAGATGTCCGGTGCTGCTCAGCAGGTCGCCGCTGAACATCACCTGGTAGTAGGCCGGATGTTCGAAGGCAAAATTCACATAGGCCAGGCCGCTGGCGGCGAACTGGTTGAGCGGGTCGTCGGGTGCGGCTGCCTTTTGGGCCTGCATGGTCTGCTGCATCAGGTTAAAGCCCTGTTCCACCACCGCCAGGATCAGTTCATCGCGGTCGGCAAAATGCCGGTAGGGGGCGGCATGCGATACGCCGGCGCGGCGCGCGACCTCGCGCATCGACAGGCCCTGGGGGCCGACCTCGTTGACCACTGCCAGCGCAGCGTCCAGCAATGCGGCGCGCAGGTCGCCGTGATGGTATTTTTCTTTTGCCGCTGTCACGCGCCATTTCCATAAAGAGTGTGATGGTTCCATGTTAACAAATTCAATCCAGTGTTTCTATTGTCAACATCGAGATCGGATGGTAATGTTTCTACCGTCTACACTCACTACATTATTTGAACACTATTTAGCGCTCACGCGTCGATAACAACCCTAAAGAGGATCTCCCATGGCCCAGCCGATGTCCGCCACCAACCCGTTCCTGAACTTTCCCTATGGCCCGATCCAGATGGAGTGCGAGGCCCACGACCTGGTCGTGGAGGGCGAAGTCCCCGCCGACCTGTGCGGCACCTTGTTTCGTGCGGGGCCCAACCAGCGCTTCAAGCCCCGTGGCGATTATCACCTGTTCATGGGCGACGGCATGGTGCACGCCTTCCACATCCGGGACGGCAAGGTGAACTACAACAATCGCTGGGTCCGCACCAATAAATGGAAGCTGGAAGACAGGGAAGCGCGTGCGCTGATCAACCCCATGAATCCCTTCGACTGTGATCCTGCCTACAGTGACTTCGTGTTCACCGACAAGGACGGCACGGCGAATACCGCCGTCGTATGGCACGGCGGCCGCATGCTGGTGATGGAGGAGGGCCATCCGCCGTTTGAAATCGATCCGGACACGCTCGAGTCGATCGGCAGCTGGAGCTTTCGCGGCAAGCTGACCACGGCAATGACAGCCCACCCGAAAATTGATCCCGTCACGGGCGAGATGGTGTTCTTTGCCTACATGGCCAGCGGGGCATTTTCGCCCGACGTCATGGTCCACAAGGTCAACGCGCAGGGGATATTGACCGAGAGCGTCCGCATTGAAACGCCTTACTCCTCCATGGTGCACGACTTCGTCATCACGGAGAATTACATTGTGATTCCGGTGATGCCGATCACCGGCAGCCTCGATCGCGCCATGGTCGGTGGGCCGCCTTTTGCGTGGGAACCGGAGAAAGGCGTATTCCTCGGCGTGTTACCCCGCCACGGCGGCACGGCGGAAAACATCCGCTGGGTGGAAATGGACGTGAGCTTTGCGTTCCATTTCATGAACGCGTTCGACAAGGACGGCGTGATTTCGGTCGACGCCTGCCAGTTTGAAACCGCACCGCTGTTCCCGACGCCCGACGGCAAGGCCACCGGCAAGTCCGAGCCCTTCCTGACGCGTTGGACTATCGACATGAACGATCCGAAGTCGCGCGCCACCTTCAAGCGCATCGATGAGTTCCAGTCGGAGTTTCCGCAGTGCGATCCGCGCTACACCGGGAAGGAATACCGCCATGGCTGGTACACTTCGCCCGATGGCACGGCGAAGAGCACCATTACCGAGAACGATGACTTCTACAACGTGGTCGGGCACTTCGACCACAAGACCGGTGCTGTCGACCGCTACTCGTTCGGGCAGGCGATGACCTCCGAAGCGATCTTCGTGCCGAAATCCGCAACGGCCGCGGAAGGCGAGGGTTACCTGCTGTCCGTGGTGACCAACTTCGAGACGCGCACCAGCAGCCTGTATATCTTCAACGCGCTCAAGCTCGCCGACGGGCCGCTGGCCAAGGTGCACCTGTCCCACCGCGTGCCCGCCGGGTTTCACGGCGGCTGGCGCCCGGGTGTTTAAGTCGTGACCGCTTGCTGATGGAATCAGTTGGTGCAGACAGGGGGTGGGTTCACCCCCTGGACATCGTCAAGGCATTTGGCGTGCTCGGTGAACTGCGCCGGAATCCGCATCGCACGGACCTGAACTCGACAACCCGCGCGCAACGATGGGGGCGCGCGTGGTCGATATGCACGATCTCTGGCACATCCTGAACGGATGGGACTCGGATATTTTCGGCGAAATTCACCTGCTGGGTTACAGCTACGCCCAACTCGGAGGCTGGGCCTGGCTCATACTTGGCGTTATCGCGAACAGCATTCTGGCGACGAAAGGGCGTTTTGAGGGCATCGGCTATCTGCGCAACGCAATGCGCCGCGGGCGCAAGGCGGCATTGCTCGTCGCGGTAGACTGGGAGGCGATGTTGCCGCTGCCGCTGGATGAAGTGCGCCAGCGGCTGTCGATCGCGCCCCCTGAGCCGTATCAACGATTGCCATAGCGTATGACGTTTGCCGCCAGATCGAGGCCGGCGAGCCAGGCATTTTCGACGCGACCACCGTAACTCCAGTCGCCACCTAACCACAGGTTGCCGTCGGGCAGGGCGATGATGCCGGGCGGTTCCAACGCGGGATTTTGGCTGGCATACAACCAGCGATGCGCGGCGACAGGTTCGATAACCCCCTCAATTCCCAGTGCGGACTGCAGAACGTCGACAGCCTGCCCAAACCAGAAGTCCGCGGGCTGATCGAGATGGTCGCGGCTGAATTCGGCGTTGAAATGCAAAACATAACAACGGCTGCGCCCCGTCTTTGTCGCTTGATGACTGATGAAGCGCAGCCTGGGATGCTGGCAGAAAATAGCGTCCGGGCTGGTCGTTGCGTCAGTGCGCACGGCCACCGCCCAGCAAGGCTCTAGTAGCGAATCCTGCGCAGTGAGCATCCCGGGCAGTCCGCTGTTTACCAGTAGTTGCTCTGCCTGCGCCGGTGGTACGGTCAGCAGCACGGACGAAAAACCGGTATGCCTTGCCCCGGAATCATCGATCAACGTCCAGCCGGGCCCCTGTCGTTGCAGGGCGTGGATACGGCAGTTTGTTAGCACCGGTATGCCTGCCAATACAGCTTTGACCGGCGCCTGCATCGAGGGTGTACCGATATAGCGAAGTTGCTGGTCCGGGGAGCTGTCCAAAGCCGAGCGTCCCTCGTCATCGGCAAGCGAGGCGGTGTTGCAGTTCCACACTTCAACGCATCCCACTTCAAGCCATGACTGCACCTGACGCTGGAACGTCTCACTGCGCGCGGTGAAATATTGCGCGCCCATGTCCAGGTAACCCGCGTCGGTTCTCTTGCTGCTCATGCGGCCACCGACAGAGCGACCTTTATCAAAGACGGCCACGTTATGGCCGGATCGCACCAGCTTGGCCGCGGCGGTTGCGCCGCATAAGCCCGCTCCAATGATGGCTACTGTCTTCATGCTGGTCTCTCACCTGCTATTGATCGGATTTCCATGCAATCAATCCAGCCGGGCGCCACCGTCGACATTGATGGTCTGGCCTGTCACATAACTGGCGTCCGCTGAGCACACGAACGAGACAACGGCAGCCAGCTCCGAGACCTTGCCCTGGCGACCCATGGGAATAAAGTTCTCCAGTTGTTCCTTGAACGAACCTTCCGGAAGGTCGTACTTCTGCGTGGCCCTGGCAATCGTGCCGTCCATCATGTCGGTGTCGTGGGAGCCGGGACTCACGCAGTTCACCCGAATGCCGGTCTTCGCGAGTTCCAGCGCCAACTGCTGCGTCATCCCGACCACACCGAACTTTGACGCGCAGTACGCCCCGTAATCCTGCAGTCCTACCCGGCCGGCCAGGGAGGCGATCATCACGATCGCGCCGCCGTTGCCGCAATCGCGCATGAAGCGGCCACCGTATTTGGTCACCAGGAACACGCCGTTGATGTTGACGTCGATGGTCTCGTACCAGACATCTTCCTCGGTATCCAGGATAGGCGATGATCCTGCGCTGCTCGGGACGCCGGCATTGTTGACGATGATGTCCAGCCGTCCGAACGCCGCTCGCACCGCGTCAATCATCGCCACGACCTGTTCTTTCTTCGTGACATCGCAGTCCAGCGCGAGCGCCCTGCGTCCTTTTGCGCGGATTTCCTCGGCGAGTGATGGGACTCCCTGCCAACCCATTGCCTGCTCATGTGGAGGGAAGGATGACGGTGCGCGCGGTCGGCCACACACGACAATGTCGGCCCCATCATCTGCCAGTCGCAGTGCGATCGCCCGCCCAATGCCCCGGTAACGGGCGGCTCCCGTGATCAATGCGACCTTCCCGTTGAGTCCCGTTGCGTTTCCCATGATCTTTGGCTCCTGTGGCATTGTTTTTTATTCAGGTTGCGGCGGGGAATAAGCTTACGTCTTTACCGCATGAGCGGGAACTGAATCTGTTTGTGGTCTCGCTGCGTATACCTAACGAATCAAACAAGGATGCAAGCGCATGAAAGTAGTGACACAAGGCAAGCCGGACGCAGATGCTCCCACGGACGCAGGCGCTATGCGTGTGCGGTTGCCCTGCCGCGGCTGTAGCAGCGATTGCAAGCATTATGCAATCTGCGATGGGCGGCCGTGGAGAACCTTGACACCCGAAAACACGGGTGGAAGCGCGCCCTGCTAACGTGCGTCAGTCTTTGGATGGGCCAAGAATCGCAAAGGCCCAGCCTGCTTGCGACATTGTGGACAATAGTTTTACCAGTTTGCGCATCACAGGTGTAAGACGCTGTGATGGTTGCATCGCAGTGCCGGGCGCGATAACGATAGCCTTCGATTCACGGGGCTTTCCGCCCACGTAATAGCGGATCTTCGGTTGTTTCAGCAGGTTTTTCACCCAGAAAGAGCGATCGCCTCGCGCCGTGCTGACGATGCGGTAGCGTCCGAGGCAAATGCTCCAGAGTGGCGTGCGACGTGTCGCGCCACTTTTGAAGCCGACGGTCTCGAGGACAATCAGGCTGGCGGGTGTGAGTGATGACGACCCGATACCTCTGCGCACCGCAGGTTCCACAACTGCGTTGAGCGCGCGAAACACACTTTGTTCAATGTTGGCGAAACGTGAGGCCATTATAATCTCCATACTGCCCGGGGAACGCCCTGGGATTCTTGCGATGTACGGGTAATACGAGCAGACGCGCTTTGCGGATCAGGGGTTGAACCAATTCTCCCTGCCCGACGTAAGCCTGTATGGACAAACAAAACGGGGCGTGCGCCTTGAAAGGCATTGTGACAAATACAGACGCTGCGCTGGTGGTGGGCGCCTCCGGCGGCATCGGCTCAGCAGTGCTGCAGTGCTACCTGCAGGACACCCGCTTCGCGCACGTGATCGCCGTGAGTCGTGGCCCGTGTCCTGGCGATTTTTCGCGCCATCACGAGCGCCTGCACTGGCTGCGCAGTGACTACAGTGAAGCGTCGATCGCATCCATCACCCACGCCCTCGCCGGGAAGGGAATCGCGCTGCGCAGTATCGTGATCAGTAACGGCATCCTGCACAACGGGGATTTGCAACCGGAAAAAGCACTGGAAAAGGTGAGCGGCGATGCGATGGCAACGGTGTTCGCCGCCAATGTGATCGTGCCCGCGCTCTGGGTCAGTCATCTGGCGCGCCTGTTACAGCGCTCTGCGCGCTGCAATATCGCTGTGCTGAGCGCTCGCGTCGGCAGTATCAGCGATAATCGCCTCGGAGGGTGGTACAGCTACCGCACCGCCAAGGCGGCGCTCAATATGTTTTTGCAGACTGCGGCCATTGAGTATGCGCGGCGCGCACCGGGCGTGAAGCTGGTGGCGTTCCATCCAGGCACCACCGATACCGCACTGTCCAGGCCTTTCCAAAAGGGTGTTGCAGAGGGCAAGCTGTTTGCCCCTGCGTTTGTAGCGCAACGATTCCTCTGCCTGCTGCAAGGGCTCGAACCCGACGGGAAATTGTCGTTCCTGGATTGGGACGGGAAGACGGTGCCCTGGTAACTGTGCGCGGGAGATTATGCAGGCGCGACGATGGCCGCTCGCTGTTTGAATGCTGCAGCGATCGCATCCCCCAGCGCCGTCAGGTAGCTGTTGCCGCCGCCCAGCGTCAACTCCAGTTGTTTCGCCCACAGGCAGAAGCGGAACAACGGGTAGTCGCGGTCGACCCCGATCCCGCCGTGCAGGTGTTGCGACGACTGGCTCACCCGATGCGCGACATCGCTCGCCCAGATCTTGGCGATCAGCACTGCTTCGGCGGCATCAGCACGCGCGCGCGGCAGCGACGCCGCCTGTTGGCAGGCGAGGCGCAGGTTCTGCACGTCGATATACGCGTCGGCCGCGCGGTGGGATACCGCCTGGAACGTGGCGATAGGCCGGCCGAACTGCTCCCTTTGCGCGGTGTAGGCGGCGGTCATTTTCAACATGGTGTCGGTAACGCCGAGTGTCATCACGCTGTTAGCCACCAGAGTATGTTGCAGCATCGACTGCACAGCACACTGCGCATTGGCGCCGCGCGCGATGATGTCGTCATCGGTAATGCTGGCGCCATCGAATACCAGCGAAAACTGTGGTTCACCGGTGGTGACGTGTTGAGGGACGATTTTCACATGGGGTGCCGTGGGATTAATCGCAAGTAGCACCAACTCATCCTCGATGCATGCAGACAACAGCACAGCGCTGGCCCGGTCGGCGCACACCACCATGTGCTTGTGGCCATGGAGTTTCCATCCGCCGCCCGCCGATTCCAGGCGCGTCGCCGGGCTGCAGGGGTTGTCGCGGCCCGGTTCTGTCAGGGAGGCGGTGAGAAGGAGCTCGCCACGTACAAGGCCAGGCAGCCAGCGTTCACACTGCTGCGCCGTTGCGAACTGCTGCAAGGTGAGTGCCGCACTCGCCAGCACCGGAACAACCGGCACGGCTGCCACGGTCTTTCCGACCTCCTCGATCAGCAGGCACAGGGTCTCGAAATCAAATCCCATGCCGCCCCAGGCCTCGTCGATCGCGACACCCAGTAGCCCCGCCTCGGCGAGCTGCAACCAGAGCGCCTCGTCAAAGCGGTCCGCTCCCGCCTCGATCGCCTTGAGTCGATCAACGGTCACCTCGCGGGCGAGGATTTTGGCGGCCAGTTGCTGTACGTCCCGTTGCTCTTCCGATAATGAAAAATCCATGCACCCTCTCCTTTAAAAAAATGCGGTATCAACGATAGCGCGGCATCAGCAAACCGGCCGCCGCCACGATGTCACGCTGCACCTCGTTGGTGCCGCCGCCAAACGTCAACACCGAACCGGAGCGATAGCGATGCTCCAGTACGCCCTGTAGTACGGCACCTTCTGAATCGTGGCGCAGCGCGCCGGCCTGTCCGACGATCTCCAGCAACAGGCGCCAGGCCTCGACAAAGAACTCCGAGCCGTAGATTTTCGCGGCTGACGCCTGCGCCATGTCCAGGCTGGAATGACTCATGCTCCAGGCCTGCTTGAAGCAGACCAGGCGCAAAATCTCCAGGCCGGACTTGACCCTGGCAAGGTTGGTGCGCACCCAGGGCAGGTCAATGACCTTAACGGGGCTGCTGCCGGCGCTGCCGCCGGCGTCGGTTTGCGCGGCCCACGTCGCCACGCGCTCATACAACAGTTCGCACGGACCGTGGTTGACCAGGCTGAGGCGCTCGCGGTTCAGCTGCTCGGTGATCATGCGCCAGCCCTGGTTGAGCGGCCCCACCTGCCATTTGTCTTCCAACTCGATGTTTTCGTAATAGGTGGCATTGGTGCGAACGCCCAGCGTGTTGATCGGGGTAAAACTGAATCCCGGTGAGGAGGTAGGGACCAGGAACATGGAAATACCGTGGTGCTTCTTGGCCGCGTGCGGGTCCGTGCGAGCGGCCAGCCACACGTAATCGGCCACGTTGCCATAGCTGGTCCAGATCTTCTGGCCGTTGATCAACCACTTGTCGCCGCTGCGCTCGGCGCGCGTCGTGAGTGACGCGAGGTCCGTGCCCGCCGCGGGTTCCGAGTAGCCAATGGCGATGATGCATTCCCCGCGCAGGATCGGATCGACCACGCTGTGGCGAATCTCCTCGCTGGCCACCTCCGCGAGTACCGGGCCGACGCCGTCGGTGGTGAGAAAGGGGTAGGGGAAGCCGGCGCGGATCACCTCGTCGCAAAATATGTACTGCTCGATGGGTCCTGCGTCCTGCCCGCCGTATTCTCGCGGCCAACTGCGCACGACCCAGCCATCTGCGCCCATCTGCTTCAGCGCCTTGCGGTGCTCCGGGCCGCCACCCTCGCGCTGCTCGCCCTGCAACTCCGCAAGCAAAGCGGGCGTCATCAGCCTCGCCATATAGTCGCGAATGTCATCGCGCAGGGCCAACTGCTCAGGTGTCAGGGTGATGTTCATTGCTATCTCCGGAATGGGTCGCTCTCTGCCTGTCCGTGATGCTTACGCACGCCGGGCAGGATTGGATGCGCGCCAGCGCGAGGAATTCTTGATTTCGAACAGTATTTGGATCGCGGCAACTGTATAAGCTGGTGCCGCTGGGATGCATCGCATCTCGACGCTGGGGAAGTTTTGGCATGTTCACTCGTTTGATAGCTGCCTGTCGACAACTTGCTTCGGGTGAGGCCCAGGTTTATCCATCCAGGCATATGACTGCTGCTGACGTGGCCCGACAGCGCTGGGACTACCAGGTCGACGTCGCCGTGATTGGCTTCGGGGGAGCCGGCGCAGCAGCAGCCATTGAGGCGCGGGATAACGGTGCGGATGTGTTGGTGGCAGACCGCTTTTGCGGGGGCGGCTCAACGCGGATCAGTGGCGGCATTTACTACGCCGGTGGGGGTACTGATATCCAGCGGCGGGCCGGTGTGGAGGATTCTCCCGAGAACATGTACCGCTATTTGCAGCAGGAAGTCCGCGATGCGGTCAGCGAGCAAACGCTGCGTGAATTCTGCGAGCAGAGTCCGGAAAATTTCGACTGGCTGGTAGCGCAGGGCGTCCCCTTCGAGGCAAGCCAGTGTCCGTTCAAAACGTCCTATCCGTCGAACCGTTACTACTTTTACTACTCAGGCAATGAATCATTCCCTCCCTATTCCGAGCACGCCAAACCCGCAGCGAGAGGGCATCGAGCGCATGGCAAAGGCGTGTCCGGGGCAGCACTCTTCACGCCGCTGCGCGAGAGTGCGTTGCGCAAGGGCGTCCGAATACTGGAGCAGCACAAGGCCGTGCGACTGCTCACCGACGAGGCCGGCAAGGTGATCGGCGTCGAATTGCAAGCCATGCAGCCGGGCTCCGTCAGCGGCTGGCTGCACCGGCAGTTGAGTGCGTTGATGGTGTTCCTGCGCTACGTCACTATCTTCACGCCCTTCGTAAACTATGGCATGCGCGGGATTATTGAAGCGCTGGAGAATCGCTTCTCGGTATCAACCTCGGTATTCGCGCGCCGGGCAGTCGTCATCAGCAGTGGCGGCTTCTACTTCAACCGCAACATGGTCAGGCGCTATGCGCCCGAATATCTGTCGGGCGTGCCGCTGGGTACCATCGCCGACAACGGCAGCGGCATACAACTGGGCGAAAGCGTTGGCGGCCAGACGGCCCTGATGGGCAACATCTCCGCCTGGCGCTTTATCAATCCTCCCGAAGCCTTTGCGCGCGGTGTCCTGGTCGATCAAAAAGGTGAGCGCATCTGCAATGAAATGTTGTACGGCGCGCAGTTGTCCGAGCGCATCATGCAGCAGGCCGCGGGCAAGGCATGGCTGATCATCGACAGCGCCCTGTTCAGGCAGGCGCATCGGGAACTGGGCCCCGGCCGTGCGATGTGGTTTCAGTCTGTCTCCGCGCTCATGTTCCTGTATCTCGCGCGTTCGCGCGCGGCCAGCCTGAAGCAACTGGCTGGCAAGCTGCACATACCGGCTGAGGCACTGGCGCGGACGGTTGCAGATTACAACAAGTTGGCCGTGCAAGGCGCCGTGGATACGATGGGCAAGCCCGCGGAGTATTGCACGGCCCTCGGGGAAGGCCCTTACTATGCGCTCGATTGTTCGGCCGACTCGCTGATGCTGTGCCCCGCGTTGAGCCTCGGCGGACTGAAGGTTGAGGAAGCCAGTGGGCAGGTGCTTGCTGCTGCTAACATGCCTGTCGGTGGTTTGTATGCTGCCGGGCGCAGCGCGGTGGGCGTCGCCTCGCGCTCCTATGTCAGCGGCTTATCCATAGCGGACTGTATATTTTCTGGTCGCAGGGCAGGGCGCCATGCCGCGCTTGGCAGCAGGGACGAATCAGTATGAAGAAAAAGACCGTTTTCATCACCGGCACCACCGGTTCGATGGGCAGCGCAGGACTCAAAATTCTGCTCGAACGAAGAGACCGGTTTAATATCGTCACCCTGGTTCGGCCCTCGGAAAAGAACAGGAAAATAATGCGCCCGTATGCCACCGAGACGGGGCTGAGGATCGTGTGGGGCGACCTGACGAATTACGAGGATGTACTGGCGTGCGTGACCGGCGCGGACATCGTCCTGCATCCTGCCGCGATGATCGCACCGGAAGCGGACCACGACCCGGTGCTTGCGCGAAAAATCAACGTCGGTTCCATCGAAAACATCGTGCGTGCGATCAAGGCCCAGCCGGACCCCGACAGTATCAAGCTGGTCAACATTGGCTCAGTCGCGATGACCGGTGATCGCCTCTATCCCATCCACGTGGGGCGCACCGGCGATCCGTTCAAGCCCAGCATCTATGACGCCTACGCCTGCAGCAAAATCGATGCGGAGCGCGTGGTGGCGGAGTCGCAGTTGAAATACTGGGTCAGCCTGCGCCAGACATTCGTGGCGATACCGGATACGTTGGCGCTGATGGACCCGATTATGTTTCACCAGCCACTCGATACCTGCATCGAGTTGTGCACGCAGCACGATGCCGGCCTGTTGCTGGCCAATGCCTGTGAAGATTCCGTGCCCGAGGAATTCTGGCGTCGCTTTTACAATATCGGCGGTGGACCCAATGCGCGGCTGACGTTCCTTGCATTGATGGAGCGCGTCTACGGCGCGCTGGGCCTGGGCGCGCCCGCCATGTTGACGGACAGGAACTGGTTTGCCCTTAGGAACTTTCACTGCCACTGGTTTGAAGACTCCGGCACCTTGAATGAGTACCTGCACTTCCAGACGATGGGCGTGGATGACTATGTGGCGTCGGTGTTGGATGGCTCGCCCTGGTTTGTCACGCTTGCGAACAAACCTGTCATGCGTACGATCATGCAGCTGCGGCCGGTGCAAAGGCTGATACGCAAATTCCTGATGCAGCCGTTGGCGTTTGCGTCCCGCGACTCGACGATGTACTGGGTGCGAAACAACCTGCCCGATCGCATCTCGGCTTTTTTCAAGGACAAGCAGTCGTGGCAGGCGATACCAACCACGTGGGATGACATCCGGCGACCGAGTTACCAGCACTACCGGCGCCTGGATCACGGTTACGATGAGTCATTGCCCGAAAGCGAACTCAACTGGCCGCAACTGCAAAAGGCCGCGCGCTTCAGGGGCGGGCAATGCATGGCTGCGTCGATGCAGGTAGGGGATTTGTTTGCGCCGCTGGACTGGCAGTGCTGGCGCGGACATGCATTTAGCATGAGCCCGAACGCCGTATTGAAAGGCGGGCATTGGTGCCCGCACTGCGCGCCGTCGATACATGGCTGGGATTATGACCAGGAAGCCATGTACAATCCTTTCTTCGCGCAGGTCTGGTATCCGAACCATGATGTGACGGAAGCGCACTATTATCCGCCCGATTGCTATCTGGATGTGGTCGAGGCGCAGTGACGACTAGAGCGTCCTGGCAAAACGTGTAAACGCCTCGGCTTCAGTGATATAGGTTTGCCGCTCCTTGTGATCAAGGCCGGTGGCGCGCAACACGTTCATAAGCCAGCGATCAAGCACGCCGGGCAACAGGCGCACGCCGGCAGTGGTGCAGATGTGGTGCCAGTGCAAGCCCGCGGCGTCCAGCGCAAATACATCCCCGGTTGGCGGCAGGATGAACACCTGCTTTGACGCCTGCAGCACGGGTACGTCCTCCTCCACGCTGCGCAAAACCACGGCCTGCGTCTGCGCATCGCTGCGAACCCTGGAAAACAGTACGTGGTAGCGCCGCAATGCGCCCACGCCAAAATCGAAGTAGCCCTGCCCCAACTGATGCTCTCCGTGCACATCGGGCGTAAACGCTAGCGGGCGCATGGTGCCGCTCGAAAATTGCGAGTACCAGCCGTGTTGCTGCAGGCTGTAGGCGTTGAAAAACAACGTGCTGAGGTGTTCCACTGCCGAGGCGGCAATGCCTGGCACCACGACATGGGTGTGATAGGTGAAGGTTCGCGCCGCCGGGTTCCAGCGGCGATGGCAACGGATGCCGCTGGTGGTCTCCTGTGACTGTAGTGTGCGTGCCTGCTGCATTAGATCGGTAGCGTTGACGCCAGTTCCTGCAACGCACTGTCAACAGTTGTTTCGTCCATGCTTGTTATGCCACTAATCGTTTATACACTTTCCGGCTGCCGGGTGATCACCAGTAGCAGGTTGCCCACTCGCACGCCGAATTTGCTCAGGCTGGATTCGTTGATCAGGACGTCAGGCGCGACGAGATACATCCTGTCGTCCACGCGGACGTCCACTTCACTGCCGTTATAGGGCAAGCGCAGGACATAGTCGAGAAAAAGGCTGTTGCCCGCCTGCTGTAACGTTGCCTCGCCAACCACATCACCGGCCGTGCCCGTGTAGCGCCCGTCGCCAGTTGGCGTGAGTGTCCAGACCCTGCGCTGCTTTTCGCCATCGTCAAACACGAAGTCTTCCGTCAGGGTGCCTACGCCATCAGCCCAGTGTGCCACGATATCCGCATTGAAATGGCGAATCACCTTGCCGCCCCGGTCTTTCACCACCCCATGGGCCTGCAAGTTGCCAGTGAAGAACTGCTCGATATCCAGCAGCGGCTTCGCATCACTGTAGTCGGTCACTGTTACCTGGGAGCAGGCCATCAATGCTCCGCAAAGTACTGCCAAAATTATATTGCGCATCGTGTGTGCCTCTGTGATCCGTGGAGGTATTACGGGCGCGGGGTGAATTTCGATCACTCCCGCCGAATCAAGCCCTCCACCGCCATCGCATCATCCATCCTGTCTCCGTGCCACTGGGGCACGACAGTCCCCGGCCCGATCTCGATCTTCTCGCGCTGGTTACCCGTGGTGAGCGCAAACACGTTTCCGCGGAAACGCATATCGGGACCGCTGGGGATCGGCCTGCCGTTCGGAGCGGAGAATACCGGCTCGCCGCCTACAGGCATTGCAAGGCCGTACCCGCCTTCGTGCACCAGGCGGTGATGGTGGTGGCACAGTAACAGCAGGTTGTCGAGCTTGGTCTCGCCGCCGTCGGCCCAATGCTTGATATGGTGCGCGTCCACATAATGCCGCGCGGTGCAGCCGGGGAAGCGACAGCCGCCGTCGCGGCGCTCCAGTGCGCGGCGGATGGCCGGCGGAATGCTGCGTGTGCGGCGGCCGATGTCGAGCGCGCTCTTGTGAACAGTGCCGTTTCCGTTTTTCAGCCAGTGCACCACGCCGCAGTCGCAGGCGAGGCGGCGGGACGTTTCTGCGGAAACGTTTCCGCCCTCGGTGAGTTCTGACTCAGCGCCTTCGCCGTCTGCTTTCAGCGTGTTCATGTCGGTATGGATATTGATGGTATAGCGGTCGCCGCCGGTGGCAGTGCTCTTGTCACTGGTGAGGAAGTGGTCGGCGATGCGTTCCAGTGCGTCGGCGCGGCGTGCGGCGATGGGTGTTTCTACCGGGGCTCCGGTTTCAGGATGGAAAGACCTTTCCGCAGAAACGTTTTCAGACTCCATCGCTATCTTAAGTGCCTGCACAACGCGCGCACCCTGTTCGGGAGCGAGGCGCGCCTTGAGCACGTAGCTGCCGTCGCTGTCGATGTACCAGGTTAGTTCGCGCAGCGCGTGGCGCGCGTTTTCCTGTTCCAGCGCCCGCTGCGTTTCACCCGGCGGTACTGGCACCAGACGCTCGACGTGGGCGGCCGTGCCGTGGTTGGCGATCATCAGCAGGTAGTCCTCGTTCTGCGGCGTGGCGACACGGGTCATTGCGCGCACCTTGGAAAAGCTGATCTGGCCTGCACGCAGGGCCGAGCTGATGTTTGGCAGGGCATCGAGGGCGTGGGCGACGCGTACCTTCTCGCGCGCCGCGCCGAGGGCGATGCCGCATTTCCAGTTCAGCCAGTGGGCGCAGGATTTCATGCCGGCGCCGCTCCAGCCGTGGCGCTCGTGGAATTCGCGGATCAGGGTTAGCAGCCGGTAGGTTGCCGCGTTCAGATGGGCGGACAATTCGGTGATTTCGTCTTCGAGTGCGGCCAGATTGCGGATGGGTGTTTGTGTGGAGGGGGTGGGGTGTTGGTTCATGGTGGGGGCCTCGGCGTCCTTGCTAATATACTGTTTAAATGTACAGTAAAAAGATATAAAAAGCAATGTAAAACATGAGGTTACGGAAAATTCATCGCCCGCGTAAAGCCTCGGAAGCTAAGCAGATCACGGTTCCCCGCCGGCGAAGAAGGTGCCCATTCACCGCAATCTCCAACTCTCCGACTGACACAACGTAAATTCGATCTCTACATCAACCCCGTTGCGACTTAAATGATCCGGGACCACCTTCCTCGCGTAAGTTTGTCGAGACGAAAGGGGAATGATATGCGACGTTTATTGGCAACAGCCGCAACCCGGTCACTGCTGGTGCCGGCACTGTTTACGCTGGCACAGGCCGCGCACGCCAACACCCTCGTCACCCAGACAGTCGCGCAGACAGGCGCCCAAACAGTCGCCCAGACAGTCGCCCAGACAATAGGCGAGGCGTTTGACCTGAACACCAACAAGCCGCTGTACAGTGAAACCCACTGTGTCAGCGGCGACGCGCTCACGCGTGAGGTGATCTATAAAGATCCCGAGAACCAGCTCATTGCCTACAAGGTGTTGCGCTACGATACGGGTTCGAACACGCCCTCCTACGTGCAGCACAATGTGCACTCCCAGGATTCGATCGCGGTCGAACTGGAACAGGAGCGGCAGGAAATTATTTTCACGGCCACGGATGCCAACCGCTCCGAGCAGCCGAGTGTGGCGTCAGTAAAGCCCAGTGCTGCATTGCCGGTGGTCATTGATGCCGGTTTCGATGCATTCGTGCGGGAAAACTGGCAAAGCCTCGTCGCCGGGGAGAGCAAGCAGTTCCAGTTTCCTTTTGCCGCGCGTGAAAGCCTGGTGGAGTTGAGTATCGCCAGCGCGAGCTGCAGCTACGCCACAGACTCTGATCAATGCTTCAGCCTGGAGTTGAACAACTGGCTGCTGAACATATTGGCCGATCCCATTGAACTGGGATATGACGCCAAACTGCAGCGCCTTACGCGGTTCCGCGGGATTTCCAATATCAGCGACGGCCAGGGCGAGGCGCTGGCGGTGGACATCCATTACCGGTACGACGACGTGGTCGCACTCGATTGCGCGGTAGACGAGGAAGTCTTGACGCAGGAGGCCGCTGCGACTGAAACATTGCCGCGCGATTTCACGCGTGCCGCGCCGTCTGTGCATTTGTAGGTGATGTCGGTATTAGCAATGGCACCTAAACGGTGGTGTACTGTTCGCACTTAGGAAGCGGAGTGGTTCCGCAGGAGAACAGACCTTATGGCCCTCACATTGAAAGGCCCCTGGGACAAGGCCCAGATCGATTCCTTCCTGACAAGCACTACGTTTCCCCTGCGCCTTGCATGTGTCGCCGAGGACGGTTTCCCGCGCGTGGTGTCGGTGTGGTTTGGCTATGACGGGCACAGCCTGCGCTGTGTCTCGCACCGCTCCTCGCAACTGGTCGGCCTGTTGCAACGCTGCAACCGGGTTGGTTTTGAACTGGCGCCCAATGAGCCGCCCTATCACGGCGTGCGCGGGCAGGGCATTGCGACATTGGACTCCGATGCCGACGGCGTGGTGCTCGGCGAGATGTTGCAGCGCTACCTCGGCGGCACCGAATCAAAACTGGGAAACTGGTTGTTGTCGCGGGCCGAGGACGAGGTGCTGATCACGATCACGCCGCTGCGGCTGTTCAGCTGGGATTACCGTGAGCGGATGAGTGCTGGCTAGGACTATTGCACATGCGAATTTTGCTCACAGGCGGCACGGGATTCATCGGCACGGCGCTCACCGAAGCGCTGCTGTCCAGTGGCTGCGAGTTGATTATTCTCAGCAGGGGCGTACATGCCAAACGAATCGGCTGCCGTTTTGTTCGCTCGCTGGATGAGATAGCGGCGACAGAGCCACTGGATGCTGCGATCAACCTGGCAGGCGCGTCGCTCGCCGCGCGTCGCTGGAGTGCCGGGTACAAGCGTGAGATCGTGGCAAGCCGCACCGGCGTCACCCGGCAGCTGCTCGAATTGTTCGCGCGACTCGAGCGCCCTCCTGAAGCGCTTCTGAGCGCCAGCGCCATCGGGTATTACGGGCACCACGGCGACGAGTGCCTGACGGAAACCTCGCTGCTGACTTCACCGTTGACCTCAACGTTAAGCCCACAGGCAAAGCCCGGCTTTGCCCAGCGCTTGTGCAGCGACTGGGAGGCGCTGGCGCTGCAGGCAAGCCAATACGGTGTGCGCGTTTGCCTGCTGCGCCTGGGCGTCGTGCTGGACGGCGGCGGGGGCGCGTTGCTGGAGATGGCAAAATCCTTTCGCTTCGGCGTTGCCAGCTGGCTGGGCAGCGGCGAGCAGTGGTTGAGCTGGGTGCACAGGCAGGATGTCGTCCGCGCCATACAGTTCCTGCTGCAGCGCGACGACTTGCAGGGGCCTTTCAACATCACCAGTCCGGAGCCCGTCACGGGGCGCGACTTCGCGCAGGCGCTGCAGGCCCACCATCGCACCTTCCTGCGCGCTGGCGTTCCGGCGCCGGTGATGCGCGTATTGGTCGGCGAGATGGCGGATGAGTTGCTGCTGGCCGGGCAGCGCGTGCTGCCACATGCGCTGGAGAGCGCGGGATTCGCATTTACCTATCCCACCATTCAAGGAGCACTGGCCGCGATTTATGCTGATCATGTAGCATTGCGCATCCACAGTTCGTCGCACCAGGCGTGAAGGAACATCCTTGAATAGAGCGACCATCAACAGCATCAACCGGCGCCTGCTGGAAAACCTGCGCAACAACACCACTGACATGGCCGCGAGTGAGACGCGCATTGCGGCCAGTGAATTCTACTGCCCCGATATCCTGGCAGCGGAGCGACAACACCTGTTCATCAACACGCCACAGCCCGTGGCATTTTCCGGCGAGCTGCCCGGGCCCGGCAGTTACCTGGCCCTGCAAATGCTCGATATCCCCGTGCTGCTGACCCGGGACGAGCGCGGGCAACTGCGAGCGTTCATCAACGCCTGCTCACACCGCGGCGCGCGTGTCGCGAGCGGTTCGGGACAGGCGCGCAGCCTGGTCTGTCCGTTTCACGGCTGGGCTTATGCGCTGGACGGTGCACTGCGCGGGCGACCGGAGGATGGGTGCTTCAGCACACCTGTTGACGATTGCGCGCTCACGCCGCTGGCGGTGTCGGAGAAATACGGCGTGGTGGTCGTGGCCCTCACTGTTGACGGCACGCAGCACGCGGTGGACAGCGCACTGGACGAGATCGGCGAGCACCTCGAAGGCATCGGGTTTCAACACTACCGCGCGCTGGAGCGACGCCATTTTGATGTCGCGGCCAACTGGAAACTGGTCAGTGACCTCAGTCTCGAGAGCTACCATTTCAAGACCCTGCATCGCGACAGCGTGGCCCGCATACTGGCCGCCAATGCGGTGGTGGACACCTTTGGGCGGCACAGCCTGTGGGCCTTTCCGTTCAAATCGATTGCGCAGCTTGGCGAGCGCGACGAGGACAGTTGGCCGGATACGGTACAGGGCTCGTGCACGTTCACCCTGTATCCGGGCGTGATGTTTGTTGTCAATTCACTCGGCGCACAGATGATCCGGGCTGAACCCGGCGCAGGGCCGGGCGAGTCGCGGGTCACGTTCGTCGGAGTCAGCGGCCCCGGCTGCGACGTTGAGCAGGCGCGACAGGCCTGGGACTTCGGCGGTGAAGTTTTTGAGCGAGAAGACCTGCCGATTGCCGAGGACTGCCAGCGGGGACTGGTCGCGGGCAGGCGCGACCAGTTGCTTGGCAGGAATGAGCCGCTGCTGCACTTCTGGCATCAACTGTGGCGCGCGGCGCTGTCCTGAACTCAGAGCCTTGAAAGGCTAACGTCGTCGCACGTAGTCCGGCTTATTCAGCCAGCGGCAAACCACTTCCGCCCGTGGTGCTATCGGGCAGGTCCTTGCGAGTGTAGGGGTCGTTCGGTCCGCCGATGCGCTCCAGCGTCATCACGAATCCCTGGTCGGGTCGATCCCATACCATGTGTCCATCGGGAGTGAGGCGGCGGGCGACCTTGACGCCGGGCACCCGCAGGGGCAGCCACGACCACGGAATATTCACCGCAGGCAGTACCCTCGCAATCACCGTGACCAGCATCGGCTGCAGGACATAGGTCGTGCCTTCCTCGTACGTCACGACGACGTGGATGGGTGTCTTGTAGTCGAATACCAGCACGTCATGCACGCCATTTTCGGCGCTGCCGTCCGCGCGACCATCCGCAATCGTGCCGCCGCCCATGTCGACGATGCGGTCGCCGCATTGCTCGATGCGCTCCACCCAGTTGTACAGGCGATCACTCTCGGGCATCAGTTCGCCGTCGCGCTCCACGCGCACCGCTTTCCAGATGCCGCGCAGGTCAGGCGCCCCTTCCACCAGCGGTTCCGTGCAGCGCTCCAGCACGGGGGGCGGGAACGAATTGCCGTAACCGCCAGGCGGCGTGTGGGCGACGGGAATGTCATCGGCAAAGACATCATTCACTGAACGCGGGGCGTGGCTGGCAGGCGGTGCGTCCCGTGTGCAAGCGGGCAGCGCCGCTATAGCAGCCAGGGCTATCGCCGCAGCGACGATGACGGTGTTATTCGACCTCATGGCACAGTCTCCTGTAGTTCGTTTGATGCTAGCATTGCCCGGCCAGAATTGCCCGGCCAAAGGCGGCGACAACAACGGAGCGGCGCGACCGAAAATCCTGTGGAACTGACAATCACCTACGACATGCGCGCCCCCGCGTTCGGCGCACCGCGCAATGCACTCTTTCAGGCGGCGCTGGACCAGGTGGCCTGGGCCGATGAGTTGGGCTTCGACGTGGTCGGCCTCGGCGAACATCATTGCAGCGATGACGGCTACAATCCCTCGCCGTTGCCGTTAGCCTGTGCGATGGCGGCGCGCACCCGTCAGATCAAGCTGCGGACATCGGTGCTATTGGCGCCGCTGTACGACCTCGTCAAGCTGGCGGAAGACGCCGCCATCACCCAGATCATCAGCAACGGCCGCCTGTTGCTGGGTATTGGCGCGGGTTATCGCCCCTGCGAGTTTGAAAGCTTCAATCGGCGACTGCAGGATCGCTGGCAGGCGATGGGCGAGGCCTGCGAGTTCCTGCGCCAGGCGTGGACCGGCGAGCCTTTCGCCTGGTAGGGGCGCACCTGTATCGTCACACCGAAGCCGGAGCCGTTCGCGCCACCCATCCTGTTGGGTGGCAGCTCCGCGGCTGCGGCTCGTCGCGCCGCCCATATCGCCGACGACTGGTTCCCCCCGCTGGAGGAGAAATTGTGGCCGCCGTATCGCGAGGAGTGCATCAAACTGGGCAAACCCGACCCGGGCACGTACCCGAAGCAGGGCCCTATATTCCTGTGGATCGCGGCAAATCCGGAAAAGGCCTGGGAACAGGTGTTGCCGCACGTGCAACATCAACTGCAGTCGTACTCGCAGTGGACGCAGGAGGCCTTCGGTAAACCCGCGGGACCCTATGCGGGCAAGCAGATGACGCCGGAGACGATCAGGCAGAGCCCGGCCTATAAAGTGCTGACGCCGGACCAGGCGCTGGAACTTGTAGCAACGCTGGGACAGCACAGCGTGCTGTATCTCAACCCGCTACTCGCTGGAATCGATCCCGAAATTTCCTGGCAGATGCTGAAACTGTATGAGCGCGAGGTGCATCCGTATATTCGGTAACAGCGATGGACGCCGCCGATTTTTCTTTCTATTCTTCCTGTCGATTCTGCGAAGCGGACGAGTGCATAGATGAGTGCAGACCTGTCAGATTTGTTACCCACGTTCCTGCTCGGCTTCAGCTCCCTGTTTCCCCTGATCAACCCGATATGCACCGCTTTTATCATCCAGCCTTATTTTTCCAGTATCGACGATGCCACACGGCGGCGGGATGTGCTGCGAATCGTGGTGATCTGCTTCGTGATGGGGCTCGTGGCGCTGCACCTTGGCAGTTTCGTGTTGAAGTTGATGGGCGTGTCGATACCGGCAACGCAAACCGCGGGCGGCATCGTCATCGCGATACTTGGCTTCAATCTCCTGAACAGCAGCGCGGCCAGCGGCGCGGACGTTGTGTCGGGGAGCAGGGTGGAGAACAGCATATTCTATCCGTTGTCCTTCCCGCTCACGCTGGGCCCGGGCGGTATATCGACCCTGATTGCGTTGGGCGCGCATGTCCACGGTGATGCGGGTAATTGGCTGTCGCCCAAATTGACTGCTATCGCCTTGTCGTTGCTGGTTGTGCTCGTCATCGCCTATTTTTGTTTCTTCAACGCCAGCCGGTTGGTGCGAAAGCTGGGGCCCAACGGCAGCCAGGTCGTGAACCGCATGATGTCCTTCCTGGTGTTCTGCATCGGCATCCAGATGACGTTCACGGGTGTAATGGCGTTGATCAAGGCCGCCACATGAAAGCCAGTCAGAGGAGTAGGTAGGATGCGACAGCTCGGTGGGCTCGACAACCTTATGATCGAGGGCGAACTGCCCCATGTTCCCATGCACATGTCCGCCCTGATGATCTACGAGACGCACGGCAAGCGAGGTGCCACCGCGCTGTACAAGACGCTCGAGGCGAACTTCAACGAGCTTGCCGTCAGCCACTTTCCGATACTGCGCTGCCGGCTGGAAGAAGTGTTACTGCAAATGGACAAGGCGTACTGGGTGGAAGACAGCAACTTCAGCGCCAACTACCACATTGCGCGCGTCGCGCTGCCCAAACCGCAGAACTGGCAGTCCCTGCATGCACTGTTCGCGCAGTTTCATGCCCAGCCACTCGATCGCGCCCGGCCGCTGTGGCAGGTCATGCTGGTAGAGGGGCTGGACCGTGTCGAGGGTATCGAGCGCGGCAGCACGGCGCTGTTCCTGAAAATCCACCATGCGGTGATGGACGGCAAAAGCGCGCTGCGGCTGATCACGTCGTTGCACAGCCTGACGGCCGATCCGGATTCTCCGCCGCTGGCCGCGTCGATGCCTGACGAGAAACCCGTGGACATGGACTACCAGGCACCCACCTGGTGGGAGAAATACGGCCGGGCATGGTGGCACAGTATTGAGCGGCCGCTCGACATGGTGGGCACGCTGGTAAAGATCCTGCCGACGCTGTTAAAGGCAGACGATGCCACGGACGATGCCGCTGGCGATGGCGCTGGCGATGGCGCAGGGAGTCGGCGGAAGCAGGTTATCCCGCAGACCCGGTTCAACCACGCCCTGTCCGCTGAACGGGTGATCGGTCATGTGCGCATGGATGTAAAGCAGCTGCGCAAACTCAAGCGGAAGTACGCCTGCACCATCAATGACATCGCGCTGTGCGTGGTCGCGGGAGGCATGCGTGAATTCCTGCGCGAGGAAAATGAGCTGCCGCAGCAAAACCTCGTAACCCTTATGCCGATCGACATCCGTCGCGAGAACAAGGATGGCACGATCGGCAACCATGTGAGCGTGGCAAAGGTGTGCCTGTACACGACTATCGCCGACGCAGGCGCGCGCCTGCAGGCCATCAGCAAGGGCTCCGGCACCAGTAAAAAGCGCAGCAAGAAGACTGACGGCCACGCGCTGCTCCGGCTGGTCGATGATATCCACCCGGCCATCATCCTGTGGCTGGGACAGTGGCTGGTCGCATCCGGGCATCTGGAAGATCTGCCGACAATGGTGAACACCGTTGTCACCAACGTGCCCGGCCTCGCGACAGATGCCTACCTCGCCGGCGCAAAGCTGGTCGATTACCTGGGATTCGGCCCGCTGGCGCCCAACGTCGGCTTGTTCCACACAGTCTCCAGCACGCCCGACCACGTCAATGTCAGCTTCCTGAGTACGCCGGCCTTCCTCGATGATGGCCATGCCTACGCTGCCGCGCTGGCACGCAGTTGGGAGGAACTGACGAAAAGTTGACCGGCATCATGTCGGACAGCGCCCACAACGATAAAAATGGAGGACATGCCCGCTCGATAAATATAAAGGTGTGCTGAGAAATGTCCCCAAAATTCACCGTGCTCGCGCTTGTGGCGATGCTCTCCCTGCTGTCCTCGTTAGCAGGGCATGCCCAGGCGCGGGAGGGCGCGCCCATCATGCCACTGGCGCACAAGGCACTGCTGCTGGATGTCGCTGCCGCCGGTGAACGCGTGCTGGTCGCCGGCGAGCACGGCATCATTCTGTACTCCGACGACGACGGCGACCACTGGCAGCAGGCGATGGTGCCGACCCATCACATGCTCACCGGTATCCACTTTGTGGATCGCCAGAAAGGCTGGGCAGTGGGCCACGATGGACTGATCCTGGTCAGCGACGACGGCGGTGAAAACTGGCGCATCCAGCGCGATGGCCTTGCGATACAACACCAAACCAACCTTGAAACGCGTGAAGCGGCTCATCGCCGCGTGGAGGAATTGCAACAGCGGCTGGCGACAGCAGACGGGGCAAGCGACGATGCAAGCGACGGGCAAGCAAAGAGCAACTGGAGGTTGACCTCGACGACGCGCGCATCGAGCTGGAGGACGCGGATCTAACCCTGGAGGAGCCGGTATTCACCTCGCCACTGATGGACGTGTGGTTCCAGGACGCGAACGTGGGTTGGGCGGTCGGTGCATTCAACACGCTGGTTGCCACCCGGGACGGCGGGCAGCACTGGGTCAACAGCGACAGTGTCCTCAACAATCCCGACCAGTTCCATCTGAACACCGTTACCGGTGACGGCCATGGGCGCGTGTTTATCGCTGGCGAAGGCGGCGTCATGTTCCGCTCGCTGGACAGTGGCCATAGCTGGGAGTCGCTGGAGCCCTTTTATGACGGCAGCTGGTTCGGCGCGGTGTACGACGCGCGGCACGACACGCTTCTGGTATTCGGCCTGCGCGGCCATCTCTACCGCTCCACCGATTTCGGCGGCACCTGGGAGCCGACAGGCGCAGGCAACAGCAACACGCTCGCCGGCGGGAATTCGTCCGCCGAAGGCGGCATCGTGCTGGCAGGGGGGGACGGCACCGTACTGCTGAGTGCCGATGGCGGACAAACATTCAGGCAGGACTCGCTGCAGGATCATCTCAGCCTGAGTTCCGGATTGAGCCGCAACGGCAAACTGATTCTGGTCGGGCAGGGCGGGGTCAAGAGCGGCGTCAGGAGCGAAGAGAAGAGCGGCGCGGATGGAACAGACCATGAATAGCCCAGGCAACGAGAACGGCGAATCGCTTCATACCTATCAGTACGGCAAGGAAGAGGCATTGCTGGAGCGACTGATCTTCTCGTACCGGCCGTTACTGCTGTTCGTTTTCCTGGTTGCGACCGTGTTTTTCGCGTACCAGATTACGAAACTGAAGCCGGACGCCAGTTTCGAAAAAATGATTCCGATGGAGCACCCGTTTGTCCAGGCATTCATGAAGCACATGTCTGATCTTGGCGCGGCAGGCACCACGATCCAGGTCGCGGTGGAAAACACCTCGGGCGACATTTTCGACCCCGAGTACCTCGATCTGCTGCAGAAGGTGAACGATGAAGTGTTTTACCTGCCGGGCGTGGACCGCAACAGGATGCGCTCGCTGTGGACACCCAATGTGCGCTGGATAGAAGTGACGGAAAAGGGCTTCGAGGGCGACAAGGTTATCGACGCCCACTACGACGGCTCCGAGCAGGCCATGCAGACACTGCGCCGCAATATCCTGCGTTCCGGCGAGGTCGGACGACTGGTCGCCGATGATTTTCGCTCCAGTATCGTACAGGCACCCCTGATCGACGTGGATCCAACCTCCGGTGAACCGCTGGACTACTGGGCGTTGTCAGAAGCGCTGGAGCGCGATGTGCGGGAAAAATACGAGCAGCTGTCCGCAGGCGGCAACGGGCAGCCGCAGGTCCGAATCCACATTATCGGTTTCGCCAAAATGATTGGCGATCTGCTCGATGGCATCACGGCGATATTTCTCTTCGCCATCATCACGCTGGTAATAACGTCAATCCTGCTATTCCTCTACACACGCAGCGTGCGCGGCACGTTGTCGCCACTGCTTTGCTCCGTGATCGCGGTGATCTGGCAGCTCGGCCTGCTCACCACGATGGGCTATGGACTCAATGCGTATTCGATCCTGATCCCGTTCCTGATTTTCGCAATTGGCGTCAGCCACGGCGTGCAGATCATCAATGCGGTACTCGAGGAAAGTATCGCCGGCAATGACCGGATGACCAGTTCCAGGCGCGCATTCCGCTCGCTGTATGTGCCGGGCATGACGGCGCTGGTCACCGACGCCATCGGATTCCTTACGATGCTGATGATACCGATAGCGGTCATCAAGGATCTCGGTATCGCGGCCAGCGTCGGGGTTGGCGTCGTGGTGCTCACCAACCTGGTCCTGCTGCCAGTGATGATGTCCTACCTGGGCATTACCCAAAAGACGCTGGCCTACCATGTCAAGAACAGGCAGGACTCAACCCGCGGCCGGGCATGGCGCCTGCTCGCGAACTTCGCCAATCCGCGTGTCGCCCGGGTATCGATCGTCATAGCCGTCATCGGTTTTGCCATCGGCATCCACGGCAGGCAGAACCTGCAGATCGGCGACCTTGACCAGGGCGCGCCGGAGCTGCACACGGACTCGCGGTATAACATCGACAACAAATACATCACCGACAACTACGCCACCAGCTCCGACGTTTTCGTGGTCATGGTGGAGACCGATGAAGAGGCGTGCGCGCAATACCAGAACCTGGCACTGGTGGATCGTTTTATCTGGCACATGCAGAACGTGCCGGGCGTGAATTCCGCCATCGGTGCCTCGGAAGTGTCCAAGCTCGTCGCCGCCGGTTACAACGAGGGCAATCTCAAATGGGCCACGATCAGCCGCGACCAACGGCTGCTCGGCTCCACGTTCGACCCGATGCCCGGGGCGCTGATGAATACCCGCTGCAGCCTGTTGCCGGTCGCCCTGTTCCTCAGTGACCACAAGGCGCAAACCCTGCAGCGCGTCGTCGATGCAGCGCAGGAATTCGCCGCGCAGAACAAGCAGGACGGCATTCACTTTGCGCTGGCAGCGGGCAACGCCGGGATCGAAGTGGCGACCAACCAGGAGATCGCTGTTGCGCAGACGCGCATGCTGCTGCTGATCTACGGTGTCGTCGGAGTCATGGTGCTCATCAGCTTCGCGTCCTGGCGCGCGGTCATCTGCATCATGGTGCCGCTTGCACTTACCTCTTTCCTGGCCGAGGCATTGATGGCGTACCTGGGTATCGGCGTGAAAGTCGCTACCCTGCCTGTGATCGCGCTGGGCGTGGGGGTAGGCGTCGACTATGGCATCTACATCTACAGCAAGCTGACGGCCTTCCTGCGCAGCGGCATGTCCGTGCAGGAGGCTTACTACAACACGCTCACCACCACCGGCGAGGCGGTCAGCCTGACCGCCACCATGCTGGCGGTGGGTGTCGGCACGTGGATCTGGTCGCCCATCAAGTTCCAGGCGGATATGGGATTGCTGCTGACCTTTATGTTCGTGTGGAACATGGTGGGCGCGCTGTGGCTGCTGCCGGCACTGGCCTGTTACCTGAGCAAGCCGTCAAAGCGGGCGGGAAGCAAAGCCGCGGCGCAGACTTTCAACCAACAGGTAGCACTATGCATAAACAACGTAAATCGCGTGACAAATCTTTCACAAAGGCGGTGGTCGGCTCTGCGCTTGCCGCCGGTGCGGCTGTTGCACAGGCCATGACCTTTGAATTGGGGGAGAGCAGCGAATGGACGCTCGATTGGGATACCAATGTCGCCTATACCGCGCAGTTTCGCGTGGCGAAGCCGGACAGTGACCAGTTTCGCTACAAGGACACCGGCAATATAGAAGCCGACAGCCGGGCCTATGCGGTGCTGATTAACGCCAACGATGGCGACAACAACTTCAAACGCGGCAGCCCGACGCAGAACAAGGCGTCATTCGTGACAGAGATGGATCTCAAGCACGACGATTATGGCCTGTTTGCCCGGGCGCGCGGCTACTACGATGACGTGTACGACCAGAACACGCAGCAGGACGAGGAGGCTTTCCTCACCTACAACAACAGCACGAACTTTCCCAATGGCGACGCCGACTTCCGGGAATTTCCGCCAGATACCGTCAAAGAGCACCGAGATCGTCTCGAGATGCTCGATTATTTCCTGTACGCCAGCGGCGCGCTTCCCGGCGACCGCCCATTCAATGTCAGGCTTGGCAGCCAGGTGATCAACTGGGGCGAGGCGACGTTTACCGCCGGGATCAACGGCCTGCAGAACCGCGCCGACCTTATCGCGCGCAACACGCCGGGCGTGGAGGTAAAGGAAATCCTGCTGCCGACCGGCGCGCTGTACGGCCAGGTCGACGTGATGAGCGATGTGACCTTCGAGGCCTATTACCAGTACGAGTGGAAAAAAACGGAACTCAATGGCGTGGGCAGCTATTTCAGCGACCGCGACTTTCTCGGACCTGGCGCGCTGAACTTTCTCATTCCTATCGGCCCGAACAACTTGACCCCCATTCCAAGAACCGCAGATGAAGCGGCATCCGACAGCGGGCAGTGGGGAGCGGCCCTGCACTTCATCGTGCTGGAGGATACCGATATTGGCCTCTATTACATCAATGCCCACAGCAAGGCGCCCGCTTACCAGATTAACTATCCGGTGGGCGGCATCTTTCCGGAGTCCTACACAATCAGGTACTTCGAAGACATCCAGGGTTACGCCGGCAGCTTCACCACCGTGCTGGCGGACACCAACGTGCAGGGCGAGGTCTCCTACAAGACCGGCGTGCCGGTGGTGCTGGCGAGCGGCGAACCGGTGGAAGGCGACCTCGCCGCCTACCAGTTCGGCGGTTCCTATGTTTTTGAACCGACCAAACTCTGGGACGATGCCGTACTGGTCTTCGAGTTGGCCGGCGCATACGTCACGTCCGAGGACAGCGCTGAACTGCTGTACGACGACCATGCGACCGTGATCAATGCGCGACTGGAATTGGCTTACCTGAACGTGGCGCAGGGGCTTGATCTCAAGGTGCCGGTTTTTTTGCGTCGCGGTCTCGAAGGCAACATCCTGGAGAGCGAGATGGTGGAGGACTCTTCTGCCGTCAACATCACGTTCCAGCTCGTCTACCTGAATAATTTCATCACCTCCGTTGGCTATAGTAATTTTTTCGACGGTGGCGAAAACACGTACATCAACGACCGCGACAACGTCGCGCTCACTGTGTCTTACAGTTTCTGAGATAACCCGGAGGAAACAACAATGCAAACAACCAAGAGCGTGGCAATGGCTTTGGCACTGTCGGTGTTATCCGTTAGCGCGGTGGCTAAAATGTCGGCCGAGGATGTGGCCCGCCTGGGTAATGATCTCACGCCGATGGGGGCGATCAAGGCGGGCAGCGAGGACGGCCTGATTCCCGAGTGGACGGGCAGCGTGATCGGTTTGCCGCCGGGCGTGCAATGGGACGGCCCCGGCAAGCCTTACCCCAATCCCTGGCCGGACGAAAAACCGCTGTTCGTCATCACGAAGGACAACCTGGACCAGTACCGGGCGCGCCTCAGTCCCGGACAAATCGCGCTGTTTGAAACCTATCCCGAGACCTTTCGCATGCCCGTGTATCCCGGGCACCGCGAGTTTGCCTACTATCCGAAGTATTACGAGAAGGTGCGTTACAACGCCGAGCACAGCGATTTGACCAACGACAACGAGGGCATCACGGGGTTTATCGGCGGCGCGACGTTCCCGGTGCCCACCACAGGACCCGAAGCGGTATGGTTCACCCGCACGACCGGCGCCTACGAAACGGTGGATGGTGAATACAGCGATATCGCCGTGTTCCCCAACGAAACACGCTCCGTGCGGCGGTCCCAGTTCCTGCAGGAGTCGCCCTACGCCAGTCGCAACAATCCGATCTCCGCGGACTATGAATACCCCAAGCTCGGCGATTACGCAGGCTACATCATGACCTACGTCACCGAGCCGGCGCGCGACAAGGGGCTGATTACGACGGTGCAGGAGCCCTTCGATTATTCGCAGACCGACAGGGAAGTGTGGCGCTACCTGCCCGGTTCGCGCCGCGTGCGCCGCGCGCCCACGGTCGGCTTCGATACGCCCGACGGCCCCGGTGGCCTGAAGACGGTCGACGAGGTGCGCGGATTCAACGGCTCGATGGAGCGCTTCGACTGGAAACTGCTGGGACGTGAGGAGATTTTCATCCCCTATCACAACTACCAGCTCGATGATCCCGATGTCAGCTACGACGAACTGCTGACCAAGCACCACATCAACCCGGATTACATGCGCTACGAACTGAAGCGCGTCTGGGTGGCGGAGGCAACGCTGAAGGAAGGCCAGCGCCACATCTACGCCAAGCGCCGCCTTTATGTCGACGAGGACACTGGCCTCACGGTCATCACCGAAAACTACGACGGCCGCGGCGAGCTGTGGAAGGTCGCACTGACCACGAATTTCTACGAATACGGCGGGCAGGCCTACGACAGGCGTGTCGAGATGTACCACGACCTGCGCGCCGGCGCGTATATCGCCGAGCGCCTGATCAACGACAGCGCGCCGATGTTGTATGACGTGAATGAGGTGAAAGGGCCCGCCTATTTTTCACCGAGCAACATCCGCAAGCTGGGAAAACGCTAGGCGCTTCAGTCGGGTCGCTCCTGCCTGCTATGCTGTGCCGCACAGCGCAGCAGGCGGGAGCAGAAGTTATGGGAAAATTGGTGGCCTATCATTTGCCGGGCGCATGGGGCCTGGTGTCGGTGAGTCCCTTCTGCCTGAAGCTCGACGCGTTTTTGCGCATGACAGGGATCGAGCATGACGCAGTGACCACGCCAACGCCGTTTGGCGGGCCCAAGCGCAAGGCGCCGTGGATCGAACATGAGGGGCGCAAGATCGGCGACTCCACGCACATCATTCTCTATTTGAAAGAGCGCTTCGGCGTTGACCCGAACCAGGCGCTCAGTGAGGAGCAACAGGGGATTGCGCTGTCCATACAGCGGATGATTGAGGAAAACCTCTACTGGGTGATGGTCAACGACCGCTGGAACACGCCCGAAAACTGGCCCATTTTGAAATCCACTGTGCTGGGCAGCTTGCCCAGGCTGCCCCGCGAACTGCTGGCGCCGATCGCGCGGCGCGGGGTGATGAAGCAACTTGCCGGCCATGGCATGGGCAAACACAGCGCACAGGAAATAGCCGCCATCGGCACGCGCGACATCGACGCGCTTGCCGCGCTACTGGGCGACAAGCCGTGGTTTTTCGGCGATGAACCCACCGAGACCGACGCGGTTGCCTACGGCCAGCTCGCAAACATCCACAGCGTAGGCTTCTCCAGCCCGATGAAAGCGAGCATCGCGGGCCACGCCAACCTAGTCAGTTTCATCGAGCGCTTCGCGGCGCGCTATTACCCCTGATCAAGGGGTCAGAGTGCTTGATTTTGATCGAGGCGCCAGAGTGCTTCATTTTCCGTTTGAAGGTATAACGTATTCCATGAGTCATGGAGGATTCAGGTATGGCAAGATTGCCAAGAATTTATATGCAGGGCTGTGCCCAGCATGTCGTACAGAGAGGCAATAACCGGTCTGTCTGTTTTTACACCGATGCGGATTATGCGTTTTACCTGCAAAAGCTGCAGGAAGCAGCGCGAACGCACCAGGTGGCGATTCACGCGTTTGTGCTGATGACGAACCACGTGCATTTGTTGGTAACGCCAGCGAGTGAATCCGGCATTTCGTCCATGATGCAAGCCCTCGGACGCAGTTACGTTCGGTACATCAACATCATGTACCGTCGCACCGGCACATTGTGGGAAGGGCGTTACAAGGCATCGCTCGTTTCCTCGGATGCTTACTTCCTGGCAGTCATGCGATACATCGAAATGAACCCGGTCCGGGCCAGGCTGGTGACGTGCCCTCATGCCCATCCCTGGTCGAGTTATCGCCATAACGGCATGGGCAAGACGATTCGCTTGATAACGGAGCATGCCCTGTACCAGAGGCTGGGTGAAACCCGTGCTGCCCGAATGCGGGCTTACCGCTTGTTGTTTATCAATAAGGAACGGGTTGTAGGCAACTACGATTTTAATCGGCAGATTGAGGCAGCATGCAAACGTAAAATAAATACCAGGAGATGGGGTGGGGACAGAAAGTCAGTGGGCTTTAAAAAAAATCAAGTACTCTGACCCCTTGATCGGGAGGAATGGAATGCGAACAACACAATTTGGAATTTATGTAATGACCTATCCGGGTGACTTTCACCTGTCCACGATGCTGGTGCGCAGCATCCAGGATGTCAGCCCTGATATTCCCATCATGATTATTCCTGGCGAGGGATTCGATCTGGAGAATCACCCGTTTGATGTGCCAGTCATGCCGTTGCCGACGGACGGATTCTGGGCAGAGATCGGCCATCAGGACAGGGATTTTTGGGCATTCCAGGGCCCGTTTGAAACGTTCCTGTACCTTGATGCCGACACTATTGTCGTGAAATCACTGATGCCCCTGGCAAAGCGATTAAGCACGCAGCAAGGCGATTTTGTCGCTATTCAGGACTGGGTAGATGACGACACGTGGCGCTTGGTGACACAGGATCCGGCACACCCCGATCACACTAAGTACCGGCAAACCATCGCTAGGGATATCGGCATAGGGCCCCTGGCAGAGTTTGATCCTGAGCATGATTTTTTTGCATACAAGCCATTTAATTCGGGCGTGTTCGCCGGTAGTCGACTCGCCATCAAAGACTCCGACCTGGCTGCGCTGAACAAGGCTGAGCGAAACTTTTATCGCGATGCGCTGGGTATTGGGGAATGGACATGGAAATCCAGTGAGCTATTTTTCCGCGACCAGGGCCGCCTCAATTACCTGGTGCGGAAATTATCGATTCCCACACTGCCCCTGGAGCCGGAATTAATCTGTGTGTCTGGCGCGAGTTCAGTCTATGTGCCAATGGAGGACGTAAGGGGTGAATCATGTGCTTTCCATGTGATTCACTGGATGGGTTCGAAGAGTCCATCGCCTTCCTATTTCTGTAGCGGGCTTTTGTTCACTCTCTACGCATCCCTGTGGGCTTATGTCGGCAGACGCACAGGTCGCTATGTCGCGACTGGCTATGAACAACTGCCTGAATCCACCGGTTACTCGGTGTGGCGGCATCACTATGAACGGGTGCCTGGCGCATTTCGCTTGCGAGAACGGCTTCGATGGTCGTCGCGAGACCTGAAACGCGTCCTGAAATTGTTTGGCCGCTGGCTCCGTATGTCGGCTCGAAACATCGTCACCGGATCAAGGGGTCAGAGTGCTTGATCCGGTGACGATGTTTCGAGCCGGATCAAGCACTCTGACCCCTTGATTTGGATATCGCAAGGCTGCTATGGCGAACCGTGCGTGCGCTTGAGCACCACGCGATAGCGCGCCGCGCCACTGCGCACGCGCGCTATCGCCTCGTTGATGCGCGCTACCGGGTATTCCTCCACCTCCGGCCTGATGCCGTGTAACGCGGCAAAGTCGAGCATCCGCGCGATCGCGTCTGGCGAACCGACAGGCGACGCCGAGACGGATTTCTGCCCTCGCAGCAGCGATACCACGGCGATATCCAGCGGTTGCAATGGGATGCCGACAAAGTGCAGGCGTCCCCTGGGTTTGAGCGTGAGCAGGAAATCCGACCAGTCCAGCTTGACGTCCACGGTTGAGAGGATCAGGTCGAACGTGTTGGCGTGTTTTCGAATAGCGGCCGGGTCGGTGGAGTCGATGGTATGGCTGGCTCCCATTTCGAGCGCCTCCTGCCGTTTCGATTCCGCGGACGTGAACGCAGTGGCGTCGCAACCCCAGGCCTTGAGGAATTTGAGCGCGAGATGCCCCAACCCGCCAATGCCTATGACCGCGACACGGTCCGTCGCCTGTATATCGAACTCAAGCAACGGGTTGAACACCGTAATCCCGGCGCAGAACAATGGCCCTGCCGTTGCCTTATCGATGCCGGGTGGCAGCTTGACCACGCTGGTGGCCGATGCGCGCACCTTGTCGGCAAAACCGCCGTGGCGTCCCACGATGGTGGGTTGCGCCGACAGGCAGAGATTGTGTCGCGGCTCGCGCACAGGCTGCACGCCATGCAGTACTGCGAGTGCCAACCGAGGCCGACCACGTCACCGACTGCCAGCGTCGTGACGCCTGCACCCGTGGCGGCAACCGTGCCGATCACTTCATGGCCGGGCACCAGCGGATAGGCAGAGCGGCCCCAATCATTGTCGATCATGGATAGGTCGCTGTGGCAGATACCGCAATACTCGACCTCAATCTCGACGTCGGTGTGGCCGAGTGGTCCCGGATCGTAGTGAAACGCCTCCAGTGAGCCTTTTGCCTGCATGGCTGCGAAGGCATTGATCATCGACAGGGTCCTCGCGTGGGATTCGATAGTTTCGATGGCGACAGCCTTGCTTGCCAGGTTGCACAGACAAACCAGTCAACAGGCGCGTGAACAGGTGGCGCGATGGTAGCAAAGCAGGCAGAGTGGTTGCCAGTGTGGCGTGCCATGGTATCTTGCGGCTGCACAATAACAACCATAAAGGCAACGACAGTGACGACAAATCCCTACGCGTCGAGGAAAAAGGCGTACTACGCACTGGTCTTGTTGACCATTGTCTACAGCTTCAATTTCATCGACCGGCAATTGCTGGCGATCCTGCAGGAATCGGTCAAGGCTGACCTCGATCTGTCGGACAGCCAGCTGGGACTGTTGACCGGCTTTGCCTTCGCCGCGTTCTACGTGATCGCAGGCATTCCCATTGCGCGCTGGGCGGACCGCGGGAACCGGCGCGACATCGTGGCGCTGTCGTTGTTCATCTGGAGTTTCATGACCGCGATCAGCGGCATGGTACAGAATTAGGCCCAGCTGCTGCTCGCCCGGATCGGCGTGGGGGTGGGAGAGGCGGGTGGCAGCCCGCCATCGCACTCCATTATTTCCGATATTTTCCCGCCTACCGAGCGCGCCTCCGCGCTCGGGTTCTACTCGATGGGCGTGAGCATCGGCATCCTGTTTGGCTTTCTGGCGGGCGGCTGGCTGAATGAATACTTTGGCTGGCGCGTGGCGTTCGCGGTTGTGGGCGCCCCCGGCATTTTGCTGGCGATCATCCTGCGCATGACGCTCGCCGAACCCGTGCGCGGCCTGAACGAGCAACGCGTGGACAGCAGCGCGCCGGTGCCGCTCGGGCAGGTGCTCGCCCTGTTGTGGAGTCGGCGCTCTTTTCGGCACATGGCATTTGCGGCGGCGCTGAATTCCTTTGCCGGTTACAGCTCCAGCAACTGGACGGCCTCGTTCATGATCCGTTCCCACGGCATGAGCACCGGCGAACTCGGTACCTGGCTGGCCCTTACGATGGGATTGGGTGGCGCCGTGGGCGTTTTCTGCGGCGGCCTGATCGCCGACCGGTTGGCGCGGCGCGACCAGCGCTGGTACGTGTGGCTGCCTGCGCTGACGGGTTTTATCTGCGTGCCGTTTATGGCGCTGGTCTACCTGGCGCCAGGTGCGTACGCGGCCCTGGCGCTGGGCATCATCCCCGGCATACTCTTCAACGTCTACCTGGGCAACACTATCGCCACCACCCACGGCCTCGTGGGGTTGCGCATGCGCGCGCTGTCCTCGGCGATCCTGTTCCTGATACTCAATATTATCGGGCTGGGCCTCGGGCCCTGGACGACCGGTATGTTCAGCGATTACCTGCAACCCACGCTGGGGGCACAGTCGCTGCGCTACGCCATGTTGTATGTGTTGCCCGCTGTGATGTTCTGGTCCGCCTGCCACTTCTTGCTGGCGGCGCGCACCCTGCGCGAGGACCTGGCGTCCGCGCCCGGTTAGGCTTGCCGTCCCTTGATTCTCCCCTTACTGCTCGTCAGGCAGGGCGAAGGCGATGTAGGAACTGCCGCTCGGTTCGCCCAGTTTGCCGCCGCCCGCCGCGATCACCACGTATTGCCTGCCGTCCACCGCATAGGTAATCGGTGTGGCGAAACCGGCCGCCGGGAGGGTCGCCTGCCATAACTGTTCGCCCGTGTGCTTGTCGAGGGCGCGCAACTGTCGGTCGGGTGTCGCGGCGATGAACAGCAGGTCGCCGGCGGTCACCAGTGGGCCGCCGTAGTTCTCGGCGCCGAGGCCAGACTGGTTTTGCGCGAGCACTTGCGGATAGTCACCGAGGGGAATGCGCCAGAGAATGTCTGCCTTTTTCAAGTCGATGGCGGTCAGCGTGCCCCACGGTGGACGCGAGGCGGGCAGGCCTTCGAGATCCAGAAGCCGCTGGAATCCGGCGTTCAGGTAGTCATTTTCCACGGCCGCTGTGCCCGGCTCACTGCGCTCCTCGTCGGGTGTCGCCTCTCCCGTATAGACATGCCACAGGATTGCGGCCTTCGCGTACCACGGTATTTGCGTGAATGCCGGCATGCGGCCGCGGCCCTGGCTGACAATGTCATAGGCCTCAAGTGGTGACGGTCGCTCGGACAGTTGCAGCAGTGGCGGCACGGACACGCCATCGCCCTGCATATCGGCGCCGTGGCAGCCGCCGCACATCACCAGATACGCAAACCTGGGGCTCATGCCCATGTCCTTCGGTACGGCGGTCAGTTGCAGCAGGTAGGGCACTTCGTTGCTGTTGATGTACAGGCGCTGTGCGTGCTCGTCGTACGCTGCACCTCCCCACTCGGCACCGCCGTCCATGCCGGGGTAGAGCACCATTCCCTTCTCGCTGGGTGCTATGAAGGGTTGTCCGCTGTCCAGGTTGGCGACACGCCGCTCGACCAGGTCCGTCAGCGCCGGGCTCCTGTCGGTAGGCACAAATACCTGCTCGCTGAACGGCGGCGGCGCGAGTGGCAACGGTTGGCTGGCTGCGGGCTTCTCGCCCGGCACGCCTTCACCGGTGACGGGGACCTCCTGCATCGGGAACAGCGGCTCGCCGGTCTCGCGATGAAACACGAACAGGTGCCCCGTCTTGGGGGCTTGGGAAACGGCGGGAATCTGCACGCCGTCGCGCTCCAGCGTAATCAGGTTGGGCGGGGAGGGCAGGTCGCGATCCCACAGGTCATGGCGAACGAACTGGTAATGCCAGACGCGCTCGCCCGTCCGGGCATTCAGCGCCAGCAGTGAATTGGCGAACAGGTTGTCGCCGTGGCGGTCACCGCCGTAGAAATCAAAAGACGCTGACCCGGTGGGCACGAATGCCAGTCCGCGCTCCTCGTCGATGGCGATACCGGCCCAGGAGTTGGCGCCGCCGGCCTCCGCGAGCCGCTCGGCGGGCCAGGTGGACGCGCCGTATTGCCCTGGCTGCGGAATCGTGTGAAAGACCCAGCGCAATTCACCGGTCACCACATCAAAGGCACGGATGTGTCCGGGCGCCGCGCCCTTGAACTCATTGACGCGCGAGCCGAGGATGATCAGGTCGCGGTAAATGCTGCCAGGGGTCGTGGCGATGACGGTTTCGTCTGCAAACTGCTCAGGCAAGCCCGTGTGCAGGTCCACCCTCCCGTTGTCACCGAAGGAACGGATGGACTCTCCGGTGCGGGCGTCAAGCGCGTAGAGGAACGACCCCGCCGTGTAGAGTATGCGCTGCCGCTCGTCGGGCGATGTACGTTGCAAATCCTCCCCTTGCGCCTCCCAGTACACGACCCCGCGATTCGGGTTGGGAATCAGGCCACTGCCTGACGGCGGGTCGAAGCGCCACAACTCCTCGCCTGTCGCGGCATTGAGCGCGAACGCGTGCAGCAGTGGAGACGTGCAATAGAGAATCCCCTTCACCACAATCGGGCTGCATTGCATCTGCGTCGAGCCATCGTTCGCGCCGCCGCCGGCGTCGTAACGCCATGCTTCACGCAAGCTGCTGACGTTGTCCTTGTCAATCTGCGACAGCGTTGAGGCGTGGCTGTGGCCCTTGTCAGCGAGGTAGGAGCGCCATTCCTGTTCAGGCTGCGCGTGCGGTTTCTGGCTCTGCGTGAAGGCGGGCGATATCTCCCGTTTTTCACAGCCGTAAAGGGCGATGGCCAGCAACCACAGTACCGTGACCGCAGTTGCACCCGGGCTGTATTGTGGTCGCGACCTGGTTCCAGACCCAAGTGTGCGAGTCCATTTGTTGAAAACGGCTCTGACCCCTTGCTCGTTTATCAAAGACTCTGACCCCTTGATCGCGCTGCCAGTTGGGCGGCGACCCGGGCATGGTCGGCGCGCTTGCAGGCGCAGGCGGGTGTTGAACACGCCGGCGACGAACGCCAGTCCGGCAATGGTGATCAGCGTGAACAGGCCCAGGGATTGCAGCACGTTGTCGGCGACGGCGCCGGGCGCGAGACCGGGCGTCATGCCGGAAAGGTCGATGACGATGCCCGCGAACAGTGAACCCAACCCCGTGGTGGCCTTGCCGAGAAATGCGCCCGCGGCGAACACCACGCCCTCCTGGCGTCGGCCGGTCAGCAGTTCCTGCTCATCCACGATATCCGCGGAGAGCGAAATGCCCACCACCTGCAGCGTGATGATCAGCAACACGCCGATGCCGGCATTCAACCACTGCAACGCGTAAACGAGGGGATCGCCATTCTCGGGCAACAGGCCCAGCAGGCGCGCGCCGATGAACCACACGAGGTTGGCGGCCAGCGCGAAGCTGGCGAAGGCCAGCAGCACCGGCTTGTCGAAGCGGCGACCAGCGCGATTGAGGATGACGAACGCGAGCGCGGTGGCCACGGCGCCGGGCACCACCAGCCCCGCCATCTGTTCCGTGCTGAACTCCCAGAAATACGTGCCCAGGTACAGGCTCAGCGTTGTGTACACGCCGGCGCAGACACCGAAGGCGAGATTGGCGCCCATGTGCATCCTGAAATTGTAGTTGCGCAGGATCAGCCGGAAGTCGTTGAACGGTTGCGACCAGTTGAACATCTGTCCCGGCGCGGCCTGCGGCAGGCGCGGAATGGCGCTGCGGGTGCCGATCACGCAGACGAGCGCGGCAACCGCCGCCAGCAGCGCCGACAGCACGCCGTACTGCCAGTAGTTCCCCGCCACGAGTCGCCCGTCCACGCCGTCCTGCGCGCGGAAGAACACGGCGAACGCGATCGCCGGCAGCGAGCCGCCGGCAATCCATCCCATCGTGACGCGCGCCTTGGCAATGACGGTGCGTTCGTCGTAGTCGGAGGACAGTTCCGCGCCCATCGCCGAGTAGGGGATGAAGTAGAGGGTGAGGAAGGTGCGCAGCAGGACGGAAACGCCCAGCAACCACAGGAATATCCCGATCTCGCCGAGACCGTCGGGCGGCATGAACAGCGCGAGGAAGAGCAGCGCGGTCGGCAAACCGCCCGCGACCAGCAACGGATGGCGTCGCCCCCAGCGCGAGCGCAGGCTGTCGGACCAACTGCCCACGACAGGATCCGTGACGGCGTCCCAGGTCAGCGCGATGAACATGGCGAGGCCCGCGAGCGTTCCGCTCAGGCCGTGAACCTGCGTGTAATAGAACACCACGAAGTTGGCATAGGCAGCATCCTTTACGGAGAAGGGAATGTTGCCGATGGCGTAAGTCCACTTTTCCCTGCCGGTGAGAATCTGCACGCCTGAGACACCTGTTGTTATTGATTTGTCCGCCGGGATTTTCACCGTATTGGCGGTGCGTCGGTTCGCCCTGCCAACCCGACAACAGCGGGTGAGTATAAGCAGTATTCAACGTGTGTCGATAGCGCACGTGTCATTCTGCCGGTGGTTGATTTGCATCATGTCGCCCTGGATTACCGCGGGCCATACTTTCATAAAGCATTCGGGAAAATGTTATGTCATTGCGAGGCATTCCATGAAGCGAGCTTCGGTTATTGCCGCAATCTGTGTCGCGCTTGTTGTCTCAGCCTGCTCCGATCACTCGCAGCAGGATGCCGCCGCCTGTTCGCGCCCGGCGGATGAGTCGAGCCGGGTCGAGACCGCGCGTGCGCTGGTCACCGTGGACGCATCCAACTTCCGGACTCTGATCGACTATTGGGCGCAGGACGTCGTACACAGGGAACCCGTGCTGACCAATACGGGTCGTGCGGAGGTCGCCGAGTATTTTGCGGCGATGTTTTCCGGCTCGCCCTATGGCTTTCCCCTGGACCGAAAGGTCGTCGTCAGGGATGAGGTCTACAAATCACGGGAGGATGGCAGCATGACGTATATGGCCACGGTGCAGTGGTCTGGCACCGCCGGCAACGATTTCTTTCTGCAGAATGGTATGTCGATCGTCAAGTTCCGGCCCGGGGAAGGTTGTGCTTCTTACCAAAGGGATTATTTCACCGAGGGCGATTCATGGTGGAACATACCGGCTTTCAAACCCGGCGTCGAAGGGTTGCGCAATATGTACATAGCCATCTTCGGATTGTCCCTGCGGTGTTTCGATGACGATGCCGATGGTTTTGCCAAGTACGTAAGTTCATTGGGATGTCCCCTGGCGGGCCGCGACTGCAACGACTTCGTGCCCGAGATCAATCCTGCGGCGATGGAGATTCCCGGCAACGGGATCGACGAGGACTGCGATGTCGCCACGCCCTTCGAAGATCCGGCGTCGCAGGGTTTCCAGTGAATAGCGCGGCAGGCGCGGGAGGCTAATATGACATTGCGCGATCAACTGCGGGTGGCTTGCCTGTCGCTGCTGTGTTGCATGGCATCCGGGCTGCACGCCCAGGTGATTCCCGGATGTCACCGCGACGCCGACGAGGACGCCCGCGTCGAGACCGCCAGGTCAATCCTCAAGGTAAACGCGCGCGTCGATCCTCTCACCGGGGTCGAGGATGTCGATCACTATCACAGGGTTATCAACTTCTGGGCGGAGCGCGGCTCTGGCGAAGACGGGATCGGCGAGGACGGCGCCGTCTATCGCGAATCCATCCTCAGCAATCATACGCGCCAGGAGATGTGGGATTACCTTGATGTCGTGTTCGACTGGTCCTCCGATATGGAACTCCTGGTGCTGGATGAGATATGGGAAACCCACCCGGACGACAGCATGACCTACATGGTGGTGAACCTGTGGTTCGGCAATACAGACAGTGGCTATTACGAGCAGCCGGGGATTTCCGTCGTCAAGTTTCGTCCCGGCGAGGGCTGCGCCGCCTACCAGCGCGACTATTTCTCGGAGGGCGACACATGGTGGGGTATGTCGTTCGCGCAACAACAGGTGCGCGACAAACGGGACACCGTCTTGCGCCAGCTTCAGCTCACTGGCAGGTGCGTCGATGATGACGGGGATGGTTTCCCGAAATACGCGGCATCCCTCGGCTGCACGCACACGGCATTGGACTGCAACGACTACAGTGCCGACATCAATCCGGGGGTGATGGAAATAATGGACAACGCGATTGACGACAACTGCGATGGGGTCACAGACGGCTAGCAGGCGCGCCTGATCGGGCAGCCGGCGAAGCGTATCCTGCGCCCATCGCTACGTGGCGGCGACCCACGAGCCGTGGAATGTAAAGCCCGCATTCACGCCGATGCGCCCGAGATACACAGGCCCGTTCGACGGTGCCTGTGCGTCGAACACTGCGATTAACGTCCCGAACTGCTTCGGGTTATGCACATAGGCGAGCAGGAATCCGTCGCTCAGTGCAGCCGCCGGGCTCCTCGGCACGAATACGGGTTCGCTGACGACGCAGCCCGCGCCAAAGTCATAAATATCACTTGTGCCATCGCGTGGCCGCAGCCAGCCGATGGCGCGCTGCAGGCCCTGTTGGCCCTTTGGCGTCGCGGCCGTGAACACGAGGTCGTCTGCAAACGGGTCGCGCGGATCCACTGCCGGAAACTCTGTGTTGAAATCGACGCGCGGCTCAAGCGAGAGCAGCTTCCCGGCTTTGAGATCAATGCGCGCGCGATTGAGCTGCCCGTAGGGCGCAGCGAAAGTGGCGTGGCGAAAGTCGCGGGCCGCCGCGCCAAACATCGTTGGATTGACGGTGCGTGAAAAGTCGACCACCAACTCACCGCTCGCTTCCGAGGCGCGCGCGAAGTGAAACTGCGCCCAGCTTTGTGTTTCGAACATCGTCGCCTCGCCGCCATCGAGCGGCACCGCGACTACGAGCGTCGGGTAGCGTTCGTCCCATCGCATGCACTCGTCGATGGTGCGCAGGCCAAATGGCATGAGCAGCACGTTAGGTCGCGCGCGCATGCTGCAGAGGAAGAACACGGCATGCCTCTCGCTTAAGACGAAGTCGTGATTGATGACGGCGTGTGGCACCGTGACAGAATGCGCAAGCGTAGACTTGCCGTGCTTGTCTATGGCGTACAGGCGAATCTTGTTGAAGCGCCCGTACACCATGCCGAAGTTCCAAAGCGTGCCCGTGCGCGGGTCGAGCTTTGGATGCGCGCTGAACGGGTGCTCGATGCTCACCAGGCCGCCGAAATTCTGCACACCCCTGGTTTCGAGTGAGGCAGGGTCGATCTCGTAGGCTTCACCGCCTTCCCACAGCGCATAGAGCGCGCCGTTGTGATAAACGACATGCGTATTGCCCGCGTTGCTCGCACCCATCACACGACCGGGCAGCCGCGGCAGGCGAAAGCGCGGCCGGGTGCCAAACCCAACACCTGGCCAACGCTCGTTCCGCACGCGGTAGCGATGTGTCGCCGACTGCACGAAGCGGCTTTCATAGCGCACAGTGCCGCCGGGCTGGAAGCGCAACGCGCGGATCATGCCGTCTCCGTCGAACAGGTGCCTGACATCGGGGGAATGCACCCCGCCGTTGCGATAGAGCGTGCCGACCAGCTCGCTCGGCACCTTGCCGCTGACAGTCTCGACAGGAACGTGCGCTTCCGCGCACGGGTCAAAGACGTGAATCCAGGCAGGGTCACTCATCTGTTGTACTCACCAGGCAATGTCGCAATCTGTGCGCCTCATTTCTTGACTGTTGCGGCGAACGTGGATGCGCTGTCCGCCAACCCGAAGTTGGTCAGGTCGACCTCGACGTTTACCTTCCAGGTGATGACGTCGCGGTTGGACGCGTTCAAGTCCTGGGCGGTGTACGGCGCTTCCGAGCCCGGCACGATATTGCTGCACATCAGCGCGGGGCCCTGGCAATCGACCACCGTCTGCGTGCCGTTCCCGGTCGTCAGGTCGAAGTTGCCCCTGGTGTAGATGTGTGAGACGCCCAGGACGTTGACCACCTGCTGGTCGATCACGAACGTCAGCTGATTGCCCTCGACCGCCGCTTCGCCGGTGTAGGCATAGGCAGAGTCCGCGAAATTGTTTTCTCGTCCGACCAGCGTTCCGATGCCACTCATGTTGTGCGTGGCGCCCTCCAGTCCATCGACAGGAACGACCTCGACCTCGACCTTGAGATTGTGCCAGCGCTTGACGGCATACTGCTGGGCGTTGTCGCGGTAGAAGACGATGCTCGGCGTCGCGCTGACAAACTGGCTCCACGGCGTGGCGAACGCATTCACCGTCACATCGGCGGCGCGATGCACGGGCGTGTCCAGCGTCTCGGCGTTGTAGTAGAACTTGTCGCAGACGCCGTTGGCGTAGCAGACATTGTCGCCCGCCTCGACCCAGTTCATCGTGAGCGCTTCGTCTTGTGCGCCAGCCGTGTTGAACGAGGCATCGAAGGTGATCGCCGCCGAGGACAGCCGGGTGCTGAGCACGCCACCTGCGAGGCTGTGACGCACCTTGCTGGGCAGGTTGATGATACTGACCGGATCAATGCCCACGTCTGCGGTCATCAGGTCGATGACCCGCTGCTGCGGGCGCCCGCTGCCATCGTCAACGTAGACGCTCCACTGCGCCCTCATCCCCTCGATGGCGTCCTCGAACTGCAACACCGACAGGGTCAGGTAGTATCCCTCCGCCCCGTCTTCGAAGATCCGGATCGGAGCGAGGCTGTGGCCGGCGGGGAGATCGAGCGCGGCTTCCAATCCACTGGGATCAGTGATCTCGAAGTTGTAGAAGGTCGACGGCGTTTCGTTGGCGACGCGGCTACCCACGTAGGCGTCACCCTGGCCCAGGAACATCTCCTCGACATCCCTGTGCATGATGCCTCGCTGGTGGCCGTTGTTCTTGAAGGCGATCAGGTTCGCACGCTCCTCGGGGGTGACGTCGAGGAACTCGGACTCCAGGTTCGCCAGCGGCGAGGCGACGTACTCCAGGGTGTTCACATAAAACGTCGCATCCTTCAGGCCTGGCTTCAGGTACTGCGCCCAGTGTGAGTTGTCGGTGATCATGGTTTGCGCGGTGTCGATGAAATAGCCTTCCCAGTTGTATGTCGTTGCGTTGTACACGATCTCGTCGTATACCCCGTTGGTCCAATGCATATAGTCGTTGGCGATCGCCATCTCCGCGGTCCAGCGCATGACTGTGGACGTGTTGGGGTCAGGCTTGGGGAAGGACGCCTCGAATACCGTGACCTCGCTGCCGTCTTCCTTGCGCTCCCCGATGCTTGCCACCACGTTATTACCTTCGAACTTGTACGAGAGCGGATTGGCCCGCGACAGCAGCGTAACCGGGTCGAAGGACACTTTTTCCGAAAGCGCCTGGATGATCATATACCGGGGGCGCACGGGCGCATCGGGATCCGCACCCTTGGGTGGACTGACGAAGACGTCCCACTCTGCTCGCGCGCCGTCCACGATGGAGCCGCCGCCCGCGTTGTAGAGCATGAGGAGGAGGCAGTGCACGCCCTCGGGATCGTCGGACTCCAGGAACTGGGTCGGCGCCAGCGCGAATCCCGGCGGGAGCTCGTTCGCCACGAAGGCGTCCATGGCCGCCTGGTCGCGGAACTCCCAGCGGAAGAAGACCGCGCCCGGCGACGGCGGCGTATCGCCATCAGCCTCGCTCTTGATGATGAGGTCTATCCACGCCTTGTTGCCGCTGCTGGAGACACCCTCCGCGTAGTCGTGCGCCTCCATGCCGACGAAGAGCTTCTTGGCGATGTTGCGCACAGTGACAGTATCCTCGACCGATGCGTCGATGGGGCTGGGGGCAGGGGTACCACGATCTGTTCGAGGTCCATTGCGACCGGTTCGGCCATGCTCAGCGGTTCGTCCGTCGGGTCCTCGCCCAATACCGCGTGGCGGTTGAGGAAGTTGTAGTCCTCGATGAACTGGGAGGCGTTGGCAGTGTGGAAGGCCATGGCCCCGGCGATGTCACCGTCGGTCACGTCGAATGCGCCGCTCATGACGGCTGCGCTGCGCAGCGTCCCGTCGGGGCTCACGTCCTCGAACAACGCCCGCAGGCCGTAGACGAAGCTGATATGGGTTGTGCTGTCGAGCGCAGCGAGGAAGGGCATGATGTCGCTCTCGCCCGAGGGCGTCGCCCCGTCGGCGACATCCACCACCGACTCCACGGCGGACTTCTCGCCGACGACCAACAGTCCACCCGGCAGAAGCGTGAGATAGTTGCCGTTGCCATCGACATACAGCGCTCTGGATTGCGGCCCTGCAGTTCCAGCAGGCTCCGGCATGGCACCAATTATCACCTCTTCGACCGTGTCATTTCGCAATTTGGCCAACAGGAACACGCCATCGGCGGCATCGGTCGTCTGCGCGAGCAGCGCGCTCGACATCTCACCGGGCACGTCGACCGTCGCAGAGAGCGAACCGATGGCTGCGAACAGTTCAGCGAAAATCGGGTCGCCACCTTCGCCCTGCAGCAGGGCGGTGACTTCCGCCGACGATCCGCCCGAGAGCAGGGCGGCGAGGTCTACCGCGAAGATTCCGCGCGCGTCTGCCGGTAGCAAACCGACGAGTGCGGCCACCGCCTCGGCATGGGATGTCTCATCGCTCGCGTCGCTGGCGGTGCTGTCGCTGCTGTTGCTGCAACTGGCCAGCGCGAAGCAGGCCAGCACAATGGCCAACGCAAACCAAATGGATTTGGACACGGAATCAACCGCGCTGCGGCAAGTGATCAGCCAGTTGGGGCCTCCCTGGCTGGAGCTGTCCAGATAGCGCGCGGGCGGAGCTTGTCGACTGGTCCTCAGTGCATCGAGGGGCATGCCCTCGGCGCCGGTCTCCGGGCTTCTGATTCCGGCAAGGTTGGCAAAGAAATACTGGGGCATTGCGATCTCCAAGTGCATAAGTTGGCCACATCTGCGCAGGATAACGGGGATCATTTTGGTGGGTGTTGATCTGTATCACGCCTGAATCCAACTGGCGTGGGGAAAAGTGAAGGTTGCCGGAATTGGGATCAAGGGGTCAGAGTTCTTGATTTTCACCAAAGACCACAGCCTCACTGTCACGACCCCTTGCTTGCCGTTCAATCTCCTGTTGCACGTCACTTCACACTGCCATCGAATTGTTCAGGGTATTTTACTTCGACACGCTACGCACAGCCCTGCAGTTGCATCCTTGGCTGTCGCGCCATGCTTAGACACTCAATGCCGCATGGGTTGTGCCCTGTCGCGGAAATCAAGAACTCTGACCCCTTGATTCCGAGAATAAAGTTAGATTTAAGCAGTTAGTTGTAGTCAGCGGTCAATGTTCCTGACACCTTAGTGCTATCCTGTGTGTGCTAACTACTCGGTCAAGAGAGATTGAAGTGGGTGTCAGCGACACTGCCCGGTCGACAAACATGCATAGCGACAAAATTCTTATAAAGGGCGATGGAAAAAAGGGGCGTCGGGTGAGTATGCAACATGATCCAAAATCTCGCGGACGAGAATATCCGATACGATTCAACGCCATTGGATTCCTGCTGTTTTTGCTCGTTGCACCAGTGCTTTTTTTGCCCGCAATCGCCGCCGCCAATTCTGAGCTACAAGATATTATTGACGCGAGTCCTGCCAATAGCTGGAAGCGGGTCAATCTCAATTACTTTAGTGATGTTTTCACACCGGAAAGACAGCGAGCCTCGGCAACGCTGGGCACTTATGGCTTATGGCCAGGATACATAATCACAGCATGGGGAGCTGCAGCCTGGGACAGTAATCGAGGTGATCTGATTGTTTTTGGTGGTGAGGGAAGTTCTGTTTGTTGCTGGGCAGGCAATGACGTCTATCGGTGGCGTTCGTCAACACTTATGTGGGAGCGGGGGTCTTTGCCAAGCGAACTGCGGCTCGATTCAGGGGGCAGGCCTTTTTCGCTGGATGGCCCGGAGTTCTCACCTACGGCTGGCGAATCGTATGACTCTATCGCGTTTCTCCCAATGGTCGATCGAATGGTGGTATTTGGAATAGCTACAAATGGTCCGGAGTCGAGTAGCCGGGAGGGACCGTATTTCTGGAACCCATCCAAAGCGTATGCAAATTCAGTGGGGGGGCTCGAGGGAACCCAGGTAAGGCCCCATGAATTTCCAGATGTTGCTGGTGGGGGGATGTGGGAAAACCGCGATAATCCGGCAGTGAATAGATTGCCGGGCATGGTATGGGGTAGTACGACGGACGTCAGCGTGATGAATGGCAAAGATGTCGTCTTTTATAGCGTTAACGCCGGCGGCTCAGATACACCGTATCCAGGCAGCCTGTTGACTTATACAGTCAACAGTCTTGATCGCACCCAGGATGAATGGAATTTGTTTGGGAGGTATAACGGTTATGGAGGAGCGGGAACCGGAGCATATGCTCCCGATCGGGAGATATACCTGGTAGCAAAGAGCAGAGCTCTGCTGTATTGGGACACCTCCACACCCGGACCTGAAAATCCAAACATAAAAATAAATTACACGGTTATTGGCGGTGCCGAATTCACCGTCGATGACGGCGTTGGTGTCGCATACGATCAGGTTCGGAGGGAGTTTGTTTTTTGGAAAGGCGATGCCACGTTATGGCGCTTGACGCCTCCTGACGTCATGGGCCCCGATGGTTGGGTGATGGAGAAAATCATCCCTGGTGGAGACACTCCCATCGACGCCAATAGCACCGGTATATGGGGGAAGTTTTACTATATGCCGAATGAAGATGCTTTTATTGGCGTATCCAACGGACACACGGGTGATATCTGGATATATAAGCCAAGGGAAAACGACAACCCAACGATGATGATAAGTACGAATAGGCTCCCCGCTGCGATTAGGGGCGAACCTTATGAATTTCAGCTGCATGCGTCGAACGGAATGGGAATGTATAACTGGAACATCATCGGGGGACGCCTGCCTGCGGGCATGGTGTTGAGCGATATGGGTTGGTTAAGCGGTATACCAGCGGAACACGGGATGTTCAGTGTGCAGGTCGAGGTCAACGATGAGTTGAATGCCGTTCACCAGAGGGTGTTTGGACTCATGATAAATACGGTGCCGGATGCCGATGGCGATGGAATAGTCGATGCTATTGATAACTGCCCGCTAATTCCAAATCCAGATCAAATCAATTTTGATGGTGCGGATGATGGCGGCGATGCATGCGATACCGATAATGACAATGATGACTTGTTTGACGCAGACGATAATTGTCCAAAGATATCCAATCCCAACCAGGAAAATACTAATGGCGGTAGCAGGGGTGACGCCTGCGTCAGCCTGCCGCCGGGTTGCTAAGCTTTCTAATCAAGGGGTCAGAGTTCTTGATTTTCACTAGTGGCTACAGGTTCATTGCCACTACGCGATTGCCTGCCGTTGAGTGTTCAGTTCTACGCTCGTTCAGTCTGCAATCGAAATCGTCATGGCCTCTGCATTCAGTACGCTGCGCACTACCCTGCATACGTAGCCTTGGCTGCCTTGCCACACCTGGATTGTTGGCGCCACGTAGATTATGCCTGCTCCTGAAAATCAAGTACTCTGACCCCTTGATTCCTTGATTCCCGAGCAATGACGCAATTCATACTCTGGGGCCTGACAGCCTCGCCGTACCAACTGAAGATGCAGTCGTTGCTCGACTATGCCGGCCACAGTTGGGAACGTTGGCCCGATCAGGCGGGTCGCTGGTCCGCGCTGACCATGGCGGTGCGCCTGCAGTCGGCGAAGCGCCGGGGTGCGGTGCGGCGGTTTCCGGCGATGTCAGCGCAGTTCGATGAATACCCGGCGGTGCCGTTCTATACGCAGGACGGCGATGTTTTCTACTATGACTCGTCCGCCCTCGCGCACCATCTGGATGATCGCCAACAACTGGATCACCCGCCGCTCGTGCCGCGCGATTCCCGGATGACATTCGTGTGCCAGTTGCTCGACGAGGCATTCGACGAATTTGGCCTGTACATGGTGCATCACATGCGTTGGGTGACCTCCGCGCGCACCACGCCCATGGGTGATATGACCGCGCGTGAACTGCGCGCGCTCCTGCCGCCGGGTTTTACGCCCCTATTGGCAAGTCGCCTGTACCACCGGCAGGTGTCGCGTTGTCCCTACCTGTTCAGCGTGGCGCCGGAAGGTTTTGACGTCGGTATGAGCCCGCTCAGGACGCCGCCCGCGCGCGCCGGCTTTCCGCCGACGCACGCGCTGCTCGACGAGGCATGGCGGCGCTACGTTGCCGCGATGGAGTCACTGCTGGCGCAGCAGCCGTTCCTGCTCGGCGGACGCTTCACGCTGGCCGATGCGAGTGCGTATGGGCAGCTGGGCATGAACATGGTCGACCCCGAGGCCGCCGCACTGTTGCAAGAGCTCGCGCCACGCACCTGGCGCTGGCTGTGCGCTATTCGTGGCGGTGAGCATCGCTCAGCCAAGGGAGAGCTCGCGTTGACACCGGCGCTGCAGCCTCTTATGGCGGTGATCAGCGAGACCTTCATTCCCCTGATGAGGCAGAACGAGGCGGCTTACGAAGTGGCGCGTGCGCGCGGAGAGACACTGTTCAACGAGGCAGCGTTTGCGCGCGGCCGCGCATTGTACGATGGGCAGTTGTTGGGGTATCCCTTTAGGGCAGTGGTGAAGACATTCCAGGTTCGTGTCTGGCGCGAAGTGCAGGCGAGCTGGCGTGCCCTGCAAGCGGGCGATCGCGACATGTTGGAGCGCGACTTGTACCCGACGTTGCGCGAGCTAAACCAACCTTGACCTGGCTGCTGCAGAGCGACTGTGTCGAGCCGTTACGCCCGCGGTGAGAATCCGCTCGCAACCCCCGAGTACCTTGCAACAGTCGTCAGTTGCGCACCACGCGAGTGGTGATACCGTCTGAAGTCACCCTGACAGAATCACCGACGCGGAACTCATTGGACGAACCGGCCTGCACCACCGACATCAATTGGTTGCTTTCCAGTCGCACGGTGATCTCAACACCGGGGGTGGTGGATCGGGTCACGGCATTTGCCGCCGCGCCACCGGCCACGGCACCGGCCACTGCACCCGCGGTATTGGCGCGGTTGCTGCTGCCCAGCGCGCTGCCAGCGATGCCGCCGAGCGCGGCGCCAGTGGCGGTTCCGACGCGACTCGGGGCATTTTGTATGCTGACATCACGCACGGCGTACACCATGCCTAGTTGGACTGACTGCGCACGTCCGGCCTCGCTGCCCGAGAAAGTGCTGGCGTTGTTGGTCGTTTCACACGCAGTCATCAGAGTTGCAGCACCCAGAAGGGTTGCAGCGACAATGGATCGGGTAATGTTCATGAGCAAGCTCTCCGGCAAGGTAAAAGGGTCATCCGATACAGGAAATTCAAGCGGCGCGATGGGGTGAAAAATATAGCGTCATTGACGTGTGAAGTCTATTGCGCACCCGCTACAGGCGAGCGCGATCTCCAGACTTACCACTGGTCGCCCGACACGCCCATCACGCTTTCCTTGCCACTCGTGATATCCGACAGCAGCCAGCGGTTCTCCGGTAACAGCTTCTCAAAATAGAACTGCGCCGACGTCTGCTTGCCCTTGAACCAGGAATGGTTGCCCGCTCCGGATGCCATGCACTCTGTGGCCACCATTGCCATCCTGGACCAAAGGTAGGCGATAACGGTGAGCGCCATTAACCTCAGGTAGGGCGTCGCGGCGGCGGCAGCCTGCTCTGGGTCCTGTGGCCCGTGCGTGGCGATCCACAGCGTAGCCTCTTTTAGCGCCGCGATGCTGTCTTTCAGCGGGTCGGCAAATGGTGCGCCAGAATGTTGTTGCAGGTAATTGTCCAGAAGTTCGAACGGGGTATTGATCAAGCGTCCGCCCGCGAGGCTCAGCTTCCTGCCGACCAGATCCATCGCCTGGATACCGTTGGTGCCCTCGTAGATACGCGCAATCCGGCCATCCCTAACCAGTTGCTCCAGCGGCCAATCGGTGGTGAAACCCGAACCACCGAGTACCTGCAATCCCATATTGGTATTGTTGAACCCCTCGTCGGTGAGGAACGCTTTCACGACCGGGGTGAGCAGTTGCACAAGATCATCCGCCGCCTGCCGCGCTGCGGCGTCCGGGTGCGCGACAGACAAGTCCAACTGATGCCCGGTAAACAGCGCCAGCGCGCGCATACCCTCATTCAACACCTTCTGGCGCATCAGCATGCGTCGCACATCGGGTTGCACAATGATGGGGTCAGCCGGTCCATCGGGATTGGCTGGCCCCGCAGGAGAGCGACTCTGCAAGCGCTCATGGGCGAAGGCGAGACTCTCCTGGAACGCCATTTCCGCCAGCCCAAGCCCTTGCATGCCCACCATGAGCCGCGCCTCGTTCATCATGGTGAACATGGCTCGCATACCATCGTTGGGTTCACCCACCAACCAACCGCGGGCGCCTTCGAAATTCATCACGCAGGTGGAGGAGCCCTTGATACCCATCTTATGCTCAAGTCCACCACAGTAAACCGCATTGCGATCGCCGCTGTCGGGAAAGAACTTGGGTACGACGAACAGTGAGATACCCTTCGTGGTGTCGGGCATACCGGGCAGTTTGGCAAGTACAAGGTGCACGATGTTGTCGGCAAGATCATGCTCACCGCCGGTGATCCAGATCTTCGTGCCTTCGATGCTGTAGGTGCCGTCATCGTTGGGTGTGGCGCGGGTGCGAATCAAACCGAGGTCAGTGCCGCACTGCGGTTCCGTGAGACACATGGTCCCCGTCCACTCGCCACTGACCAGGCGCGGTAAATAAATGTCCTGCAGCCTGGAGTCTCCGTGGCTGTACAGGGCACTGATAGCACCGTGGCTAAGCCCGGCGTACATGCCCAACGACAGGTTGGTCGAACACACCATCTCGTCGACGATAAATTTCAGCACATGGGGCAGGCCCTGCCCGCCAAAGCGAACCGGCGCATCGAGGCTGGTCCAGCCAGCCTGGGCAAATTGCTGATAGGCCTCCCTGAATCCCTGTGGCGTTGAGACAGCGCGCGTCTGGGCGTCAAACGAGCATCCCTGCACATCTCCGACTTTGTTGGTAGGTTGCAGGACATCGGCCGCAAAACTCCCCATTGCTTCCATGATGGCCACCAGAACATCCGGCGTAGCCTCCTGGTATTTCTCCATGCCCTGCAACTCGTCTGCATGCAGAACATCGAACAGCAAGAACTTCATATCGGTAATGGGAGCGTGGAAACGCATGATGGTGCCTCAGGTGTTTAACAGTTGTTGTCGCAATATCCGAACAGTCACGCCTCGCTGTCCAACTTCCACACACAGCGCGAGGCTTGGTTCAATGACCTGGTCGCCGCTTCAGCAGCGACCAATCTTTTTTCCCCCTCCCTGAAGACAGCGACGGTGAACGCCACGCCGCCAAAAATCAGCACATGTGCCATCCATACAACTCCGAAGTGAAAGATGGAGAGGAACGACAGGCTAAACACCATGCTCCACATCCATCCCAAGACCTGCATGAAATAGTGCTGGGAGGCCAGATCAAGATGCCGCATCGGATTGTGCCGGCTGTCCATCACCAATGACCAAATATCCACAATGAAGTGTTTCATCTAAAGTTTCCTCGATTAATCTGTCACACGGATACGTTCGCTTTCGCTAAACGGTTCACCAATCAAGGGGTCAGAGTTCTTGAATCAAGAGGTGAGGGTTGGATGGCAATCAAGGGGTCAGAGTGCTTGATTAGATTGAATCAAGCACTCTGACCCCTTGATTGCTTGAGTGGAGAAAGCGCCTATTTCAAGGCGTCCCGGAACAGTTCAATTGCATGGTCGAAGAAGTCTTCGAGCCTGCGCTTGAGTTCCGGGGAGAGCGCAATCAGTTTGGCGCGGCCATCACTCGGGTCTTGCAGTTCAACGAGCAGGCCCTTGGCAATGGCATTGTCGAGATACTTCTTGGCAGTCTGCGGGCTTAAATGGCGCATAAGGAGCAGTGCTTCCTGTTTGCGCAGAGGCTGTTCGGCTGACCACAGGCCGGTGTACAAATCCGAATAGTTGATATCCAGAATGTCCTTGTCCTGCAGGAAACGCACCCATGCGCTGTCCATGCTGTTCAAGGCCGTTACAAACTGGTGGCGCTGATGGTGGCGTTCGGCTGCTTTCATCGCTTTATTCATATTCTTCCTGACCGGTATCCTGTCTTATCTGAGCACAAAACAATAAATAAAACTATAAATAAAAATACTAGTAAAATTGTATGTAATATAGTTAGTATTGGCCTTGCAGAAGTATCGCAGCGCGAGGAATTCCGGCCATGGCATCCCAGACATCGAAATCCCATTCGACATTTTGGCGCCACGACGACGGAGCAGTGCCCAATCTGCTCGCCTTCGGCTATATAGCGGCGTCGCATGTCGGCGGCATCGCGCTGCTGGCGGTGGGGCATCCGCTGGCGTGGCTGATGGGCGTGTTGCTGCTGGGGCATTCACTGGTAATCGCGGCCTATATGATTCACGACTGTGCCCATATGGCCGTTTTTCGCAGCCGTCGGGCCACCCTTGTCACGGGAGAAATACTGTCGTGGCTCTGCGGATCTGCCTATGCCCCGATCGGGCGCATCGTCCGCATTCATATGCGCCACCATGTCGATAGAGCTGATCTCGCCTTGTTTGATCCGCGTGTTTTTCTCGCTGGCACGTCGGCCTTGTTGCGCCGTTTGGTCTACATGGCGGAGTGGTGCTACATCCCGGCGGTGGAACTGATAATGCACTACCAGATCGTCGTGCGGCCCTTTACCGACAAAGCCTTCGCGGCAGATCGTTTGCGCGTGATTGTGATGGGGGCGAGCCGCATCGCATTTTTCACCGTGATTTTCATGCTCAGCCCCTGGGCGCTGCTGGGCTATGCGGTGGCCTACATGGTGTTTCTGACGGCGCTGTTTGTGGCCGATGCCTATGCGCACACCTATGAGTTCTTCCTGGTTGCGGATGTCAACGAGAAGGTGTCGCGCGAAGGGCGTGGGGAAGACGATTATGACAAGCACCACACCTATTCAAACCTCATTTCAGAACGTTGGCCTTGGATGAATCTGCTGAATTTAAATTTTGGTTACCACTCCGTACATCACGACCGTCCGGCCACTCCGTGGTACCGCCTGCCGGAAGTGCACCGGCGGACGTATGCGGCGAACGCCCCGCAGGTGCTGCCGTACAGGGAATTATGGCGCTCCTTTCATACCAATCGCCTGAAGCGTATTGAAGCGCTGGATGCAGGCGACGTTGGCTCGGGGCCCGGTCGTGCCGATGGATTTCTCGGCGTGCACGGCGTCTCCTTCCTGACCGTGGTGTGACAGATGACGTTCTCCGGGAAGACCGTGTTAGTTACCGGCGCAACCAGTGGCATCGGTCGTGCCACCGCTGAAGCCTTCCTGCGCGAAGGTGCAATCGTGGGTGTCAATCACCTGGGGCAGTCGCAGCTGTTTGCCGCGATGGCGGAAGCTCTGCGAGAACTGCCGGGGCAGCTCCTTGAGTTGGAAGCCGATGTGAGCAATGGCACCGCTGTGCAGGAGATGATCAACTTGCTGATTGCACGCACAGGGCGTATCGATGTGCTGGTGAACAACGCGGGCATCTCGCAAATCAAACCCTTTCTGGAGACCAGCGAAGAGGACTGGGACAGGATTATCGACACCGATCTAAAATCGGTCTTTCTCTGTTGCCGTGCGGCGATACCGCATTTGCTGGAGCGGGGCGGGTCGATAGTCAATGTTGCATCCGAACTTGCGCTGAGTGGGCGGGCGCGTTTTGGTCCGTATACGGCTGCCAAGGGTGGGGTCATCAGCCTCACGCGGTCGCTGGCGCGCGAGTTTGCGCCGACAATACGCGTCAACGCCGTCGCGCCGGGGCCGACGCGCACGCCGATGCTCGATAGCGAAGCCCTCGTTCCAGGGCACTCCGAAGACCCCGGTGATATTCCCCTGGGCCGCTTTGCACAGCCGCAAGAGATTGCCGAGAGCATTGTGTTTCTCGCGTCGTCCCGGGCGAGCTATTTTTGTGGCGATATCATCAGCCCGAACGGTGGCGCGGTGATGCGTTGAAATGAGACGGGTGATCGGGAGATGACATGATTGAAGCTGGCTGTGTTCAAGCTGACGATAGGCAAGCAGGCTATGCCCATCGACGGATCGACCTGATGTCGTGGACGACCTATCGGGATCGCCTGCTCGACGACCCGATTATATTCCTGCCAGTGGGCGCGCTGGAGCAGCACGGGCCGCATTTGCCGATGGGCTGCGATGCCATTCTTGCTGCGGCGATAACGGCGCGGGTGGCCGAAGCGCTCGATGGCTTGCAACTGCCAGCTTTGACGTATGGCTACAAGTCGCAGGCGCGCAGCGGGGGTGGGCAGACATTTCCCGGGACCACCAGCCTCGATGGTGCGACGCTGACGTCGTTGGTGCGCGACATTATCCGCGAAGTGGCGCGGCACGGAGGGCGTCGCATTGCGATTGTGAATGGGCATGTCGAGAACCAGTGGTTTCTGACGGAAGGTATTGATCTTGCATTGCGTGAGCTTGCGTCAAGCAACCGTCAGATGCAGATCGTACGATGCGAATACTGGAATTACACGCCCCAGGCTATTCTCAAGGGCATTTTTGCAGGCGCGTTTCCCGGTGTCGATCTTGAACACGCCGCGCTGCTTGAAACCTCCATGATGCTGGCCTTGCATCCGGAACTGGTTGCGATGGACGCCATTCCGGAAGATGCGACCGGGCAGTTTCCTGCGCATGACAGCTACCCGCACCACAGCCGCGGCGTGCCTGAATCCGGCGTGCTTGCGCCAGCGCGGGCGGCCACGGCAGCTGTCGGTATCACCTTGATAGATAGCACCGTCGCAGAAATGGTCAGCGCGCTGGCTCGAGAATTTGCCTGACAGCATAGAGTTCTTCCCCGCGCGCCCAGGTCGCATGAAACCCGAAGGGCACGCGCTGCGGCAGGCGCACGCGCGCCACAGGCCCCTTTGCAATATCGGTCGCGTCGAACACCAGGCAGTTTGAGGTCCAGTCCTTGCTGTCGGTGACCAGCGTGATGACATAGCCATCGTCTTCTGCGCAGCTGCGATCAGCGCCGGGTTTTGGCGCAAACACCGCCTCGCTGCCAAAGACGCCAACACCATAGTCCCACTGGGAGCTCCGCCCGGTGTCGTTGTCGTACTTCACCAGCGCGGTGAAGCGCAGTGTGTGGCCGCCCTCGTGCAGCAGGGGAATCCTCTGGTGGTAGGCGTACCTGCTGCGCACCCCGTGGAAGAGGGGATTGGACTTGTTGAATTCCGTGTTGAGGTCGTCGATATCACCCTCGCGCACTTCCCCTGTTTTGAGGTTGAAGCGCCAGCGGTAGGCGTTCGCCTCCAGTCGCATATACGCCAGCATGGAGGCGAGCTTGCCTTCGCCGGCCTGCGCATCGGGCATGGGATTCAGCGAGCGGCAGCCGTCCATCACCACCCAGTCATCCTCTTCCCAGCAGTTGGTGACGTGCAGGATGTAACAGGGCTGGCATTCAAACCAACGCACGTCCGCGCTCTGCCCACGGCGTGGAATGATGCCGAATCGCGTGGGTATATCGCGATGAAAGGTCAGTACACGGTAACCGTGCTTGCGCAGCACATTCATGTCATGGAAGAAGGGGAGGTCGTGTACCACGGCGTAGTGCTGCGTGAATCCGATATCGTGGGGTAGCCGCGGCCCCGGAAGATCGATTGCAACCTCATGCAACAGGTTGCCGCGGGCATCGGCCACGCCGTAGGTCATGTAGGGCGGTTCATCACCGTAGTCAAAGAACAACAGCTCGCCGTTGCTCGCATCGACCTTGGCGTGAGCAGACATGCGCGTCTGCGCCCTGCCATGCAGGTTAAAATGCCCTTTTGTCCGCAGGTCATTGCCGTCGAGGCGATACGGGTCGCCCGCGTTGTACCAGAGCGCTACCAGGTCGCCGGCATACCACAACACGTCGGTGTTTGCGGTGTCCTTGATGCCGAAGCGGGAGATGTTGTAGTCGAAGGGGCCCATCACACCCGGAGAAATGGATTTACCTGAAGCCAGCTCCTGCGCCAACGCAGCGGTCTGCACATGGCGATTGCGGTAGCTGGCCTTGCCATCACGAAAATACACGCCATGCACCATGCCATCGCCATCAAACGGGTGATGCCGATTGCGCGGTTGGAAGCGCGGGTTAGGGCCATTGCGAAAATACGCGCCGACGAGGTCCGCGGGCAGTTCACCGCTGACAGGCAGGTTGTCGACGTGCATTTCGTTGAGCGTCGGTGCATAAACACCGTGCAGGTAGGGATTGTCCAGCGTGTAGATCCAGTCGGGCGTGTCAGCAAGCTGACTGACCGGTCCCAGGCATCGCTCAGTAATGGAATATTCGCGGAACAAGGCCATGAGACTCTCCTGCCGGCCATGGATCAACTGTTCGGGAGTCTAGCACTGAGCGTCTCGCGACCACCACACGGCCATTACGCAAGAATAAAAACAGGATTGACTGTTTTAATCAAATGGGCTATCAAGACGGCAACACATCCGCCGTGGCGCACCGCTCGCCGCAAATTCCGCAATTCCATGATCCCGAGAGTCCATGATATGACCGAGCAAGCCGTAAATTACGACGACGTGAAACAGTACCGGCTGGACCCGGAGCGGGAACAGGAACTGCTCAGGACGGGCGGCGAATGCACCTTTATCTGGGCCAATAAATCCGGTCATCCGCTGGGTGTCACCACGGCCTATGTCGCAGTGAAGGGCAAGATATGGATGACGGCAACGCGGGAGCGGGTGCGCATCAAGGCGATCGCCCGCGACGGGCGTTCGTCGGTGGTGATCACCAGCAAGGGCACGCCGATGGGCGGCGGCAAGACGGTGACCTACAAGGGCCATACCGTGATTCACGATGACGATGAGACCAAACAGTGGATGTATAAACTGCTGGCCGGCGGCATCGCCAGCGCCGGCGAGCAGGACAAGGACAATGCTTTTACCGCGGGGATCGACCCGCAGATGTTCATTCGCTTCCTGGATACGCCGGAGCGCATCGTGCTGGAGTTCACGCCCGAAATGTCGATACCCTTCGATGGCGACAAGATGGCCAGGGCCACCGACCAGGCATACGCCGAGTTTGCCGCGCAGGATGCCAAAAAATAGCGCAATATGCGCTTGTATCCTGTGCGCCCCGGAGGGACTTGCTGTGACCACGTTTGTTAGCAGTGCCGAAGAGGCTGTTGCGAGTATACGGAGCGGACAGAACATTTGGGTTCATTCGATGGCAGCCAGCCCCGTGTTGCTGTTGCAGGCGTTGGCAAAACACGCGTTGGACCTGCAGGGCCTCACCGTGATGCAGATGCACCTGGAGCACGCCGAAGCGCTGGCAGACCCGGCGTTGTATGGCAGGCTGCGCAACCGCGTCTTCTTCGCCAGTTCCAGTACGCGTGACCTCATCAACAATGGTCTGGCGGATTATGTGCCCGTATTCCTGTCCGAGATTCCGCGCCTGTTACGCCAGGGATACCAGTCAGTCGATGTGGCGCTTGTACAGGTTTCGCCGCCTGACCGGCATGGCTTTTGCTCACTGGGAGTGTCGGTTGAGGTGACCAGGGCCGCCTGTGAGGTGGCGAAAAAAATCATCGCCCACATCAATCCCAACATGCCGCGCAGTCATGGCGATAGTTACCTGGCGCTGTCGGATATCGATGTTGCTTTCGAGCAGGCCGCCGACGTTATCGAACATATCCCATACCCCATCACGCCGGACATGGAGGCCATAGGGCGGCAGGTGGCGGAACTGGTGCGCGACGGCGACTGCCTGCAACTGGGTATTGGCGGCGTGCCGGATGCGGTGCTGGCCTGCCTCGGAGACCACCGTCACCTCGGTATACACACCGAGATGTTCTCCGATGGCCTGCTGCCGCTGCTGGAGTCCGGCGTGGTGGACAACAGTAACAAGAATATCCATCCCGGCAAGGTCGTTGCGACCTTCGTCATGGGCACGCGCAAGCTGTACGATTTCGTCGATGATAACCCGTTGATCCGCATGCTCGATGTGCAGTATGTCAACAACATCGCAACGATCCGCAAGAACCGGCAAATGGTCTCCATCAACAGCGCGATACAGGTGGACCTCACCGGACAGGTGTGCTCCGATTCCATCGGCAGCCGGATCTACTCCGGGGTCGGCGGGCAACTGGATTTTGTGCTGGGCGCGCAACTCGCGGAAGAAGGTCGCTCGATCATTGCGCTGCCCAGTACGGCGGTGGGCGGCACAGTGTCGCGCATCGTGCCCTACTTGAGCCACGGCGCCGGTGTGGTAACCACTCGCGCCCACGTGGATTACATTGCCACGGAGTACGGGGTGGCGCGCCTGAAGGGCAAATCGCTGGACGAGCGCGCTCGCGCGCTGATCGCCATCTCCCATCCCGCATTCCGCGAAGAGCTTAACGCCCACACAATGAGGATGGGACAATAGCGGCGCTGACATGGCTGGAGGAATAACACAGCTACCGCAGCACTCCCATTGCAATCAGCTGTTCGCGCACACACCGTAGTCCTGCTGCTGTTTGGTGTTTGTTGCCATGATTCTCTCCTGTCCTGTTGCTTGAACGCAGAGCGCGTTACCGGGCGCGCGTTCCTGTCAATCCCAGTAATCGCCCGGTATGTTGCGCGATCATCATTTCCTCGTTGGTCGGGATGACCCAGGCCGACAAGCGGCTGCCCGCGCTGGAAATACGCGGCCCGTGCCCCAGGTTGGCCTGCGCATCCAGCTCCAGTCCCAGCCAGGCCGAGGCTTCACAGATGCGGCGGCGCACCTCGGCGGAGTTTTCCCCGATACCGGCGGTAAACACCAATCCGTCCAGCCCGCGAAGAGCAGCGGCCAATGCGCCAATTTCCTTTGCCGCGCGGTACACGAAGAAATCCACCGCCAGCCGCGCGTTGGGTTCGTCGCTGTCCAGCAGGTCGCGCATGTCGTTACTGACCCCTGAAATAGCCAGCAATCCGGATTTTTTGTAGAGCATGTCCTCCACCGCCTGCGCCGAAAGACCGAGCGACTGGAACAGGTAGAGGACAACGCCAGGATCAATGGCGCCCGGGCGCGTGCCCATGCAGAGCCCGTCAAGGGCCGTGAAACCAAATGAGCTGTCCTCGCTCTTGCCGCCCTGCATGGCGCAGAGGCTGGCCCCGCTGCCCAGGTGCGCAACGATCACGCGCCCTGACGCGATGTCCGGCGCGACCTCGGGCATCACCGACGCGATGTATTCATACGACAAACCATGGAAGCCATAGCGCTGCACGCCCTTGCTGCGTATATCCCGCGGCAGCGGAACCAACTCGGCGACCGCCGGCTGGCCGCGGTGAAAGCTGGTGTCGAAGCAGGCTACCTGCGGTACACCGGGGTTGCGCTGCGCTACCGCGTCGATGGCCGCCAGGTTGTAGGGTTGATGCAGGGGTGCCAGCGGTATGAGTTCGCGCAGTCTTGCCATGACCCCGGGCGTCACAATGGTCGGCGCCGTAAACTGCGCTCCCCCATGCACCACGCGATGCCCGACACCGAGTATCCTGCCGCCGCCGTACCGGTCCCGCAGCCAGTCGGCGAGCGACTCCAACGCGGATTGCGCATCGCACACCGCGTCACCCAAATTTTCCTTCGCAATTACTGCGCTGCTGGCATCCTTTGCAAAAAAGCGTGGCGCAGTCCCGATACCTTCAATCTGGCCACGGGACTGTGGACGCCAGTCGCCTCCCTCCGGTCGCATGTACACCGAAAATTTGAGGCTCGATGAGCCGGCATTCAGCACCAGCACATAGTCATTCATACGATCTGTCCTCCCAGGCCAATCTCACATTTCCTCGCGGCAGGACGCCACGTAATCGGCGCGAGCTTGCGACAGCGCTGCACCAGCTTTCGTATTTGCCCGTTCCAATCTTGTGTTTCATCGTACGTCTGTGTAACTGGAAATTGAACACGCCAGTCGCCGCGCTGTTCACAGAGGCCGGGTTGGCCGCCTAGCTAACGGAATACGGCAACATCGTGACCATGCAGGCAAGCAGCACTGCCGCAGCCGACTCAATAATTGACGGCTATTAAATGCCATTACCTGTTGTTTGCACAGGCGTATGCGCTGGGGATGGGCGGCGGCCCCGGCCATGCGACGAGCGCCACAGCTTCGGCTGGGCGTCCCTTGGCTAATCCAGGCTTCGAAAATGCACGACATACGCAGCTGCAGGTGATGATTGGGGCGTGTTATCGTCGCCCCTTTTGACAGGTGCGGAGTTAACTATGTTGAGGAAATTGTTCTCCGCGATGGTTGTTGTCGTCATCTTGCTCTGAGCGGTGATGTTCTGGTCGTATAGCGATGCCGTGGTGAGCGTGCCTCTCGATGAGAAGGTAGTGGCGCTGACCTATGATGACGGCCCCAATCCACCGCATACGCAGGCGCTGCTAGAGATGCTGGCGCAACATGGGGTGAGGGCAACGTTTTTCCTCAAGGGTCGCAATGTCGAAGCCTTTCCTGAGTCAGTGCAGCCGGTAGCGCGGGCCGGGCACGAAATTGGCAACCACAGTTATTCCCACCGGCCAATGCTGTCGTTGAGCCAATCGGCCATGCGTGAGGAGCTGGTGCGCACCAGTGATCTTATCGAGAATCTCCTTGGTCAGCGGCCCGTACTGTTTCGCCCGCCGTATGGATTGCAGGGACCGGGCTTGAAAATGGCGGTGGATGAATTGGGCATGCCCTCGATACTGATGAACAGCAACGGGGCCGACTGGGAGGAAACCGATCCAGGCCTGATCGCGAACAAGATACTCGAATCGATAGCGCCCGGAGACATCATACTGTTGCACGACGGCCATGGTGACGTTGATGAACCGGCCGCCCAGCAGAGCCGCGCACCCAGCGTGGCGGCAACGGGCATTGTCATCGAAGCACTGAAAGCTCGAGGCTATCGATTCGTCACGGTGAGCGAGTTAATGGCATTGGATGCGTTTCTGCCCATCCGTCTGGGAATCACTGCGCGGGGACAAACTCGAAGCGAGTGAGGGCCAGGTCCACCGCGAACGGCTTGTGCTCGTCTTCGAAGCGGATGACGAGTTCACTGACGCCTTCCAGTGCGGGCGTTTCAGGCATTGGGATACGGATGTCTTTTTCCACGTCCGTAAGGTCAAAGCGCAGGAAAATTTCATTTTGGAAGATGGTCGGGCCGCCAACGAGCGTCATTACCGCAGTCAGGGGCTGTGAAGACCGGTAGCGGATTAGCAGCGCCCCGTTCGACAAATCAATGCCTCCGGCCTGTGCGAATTGTACGGTAACCGCGCCCCTGCGCACCGCGTTGGCGCTGATATGCACTGCATTCCCCGTGCGCGACGCAGCGATCGAGTTGCCGCTTGGATTCGACGGAATCCAGCGCACACTCTCTCCCAAAAAATTGACTGCGATGCCAGTGGGATCAAAGGGCGGACCGATTCCCTTCCATGCCAGGTAGCGCTGCATATTCTGCCCGGCAGACCCGATGCCACCCAGAATCAGTGCCAGCGTGTGCGCGGCGGTCTGTACCTCGGTCGGTTTGTCCAGGGTTGTGTTATAGCCTTCCCACGGGCCGTGATTCGTGAACAGTCCCTCAATCTGTTCCCGGTTATCCGCCAGGAATTGTTCAATGCTGTCAGGCGCAACCGCATAGGCCGGTCCCAGCATATAGAGCGAAGGTGCGTCGGTGATGCGTGGCAGATTGGTCACGGCCACCTCCGCAATGCCGATGTTGCCGGTGTATTCGACGCCGTTGCCGCTGTACGCCTCACTCAACAGCCCGGGCAGTTTGTGTCGACGAGAAAAATCGAGTTGGATGTCCACGGAATTCTGCAGATTTTCGCGCCAGCCTGGCGCGTCCAGCTCTCCCATGAAGAGGGAAAGGCCCAGTGATTCAAACGCCGAGCCATTCCATGTTGCCAGTGAGTAGACATCTCGCCCGTCTGCCATGCGGTACGGTTTGATTTTGAAACCGTTGTTTTTGATCACATCCGTCGGCAGCGCGAAACGCTGTGCCACAAATGTCAGCGGGCCGCGGAATTCGTTCACAAAATAATCCATGTGTCCGATGATCCAGTTTCCGTTGCCGTCATTCCACCCGGTATAACGGTCATGCGTCGCATTCCAGCCAAAGTAGAACGTGCCTGAACTTTCGTCATAAAGCTGGCGATAGCCCGCGTCCTGATGCGCAATAAACCGCTCAAGTTTGTTGCGCAGTCCCGCGACCTCGGGATCATCGGCAATTGAAGGGTGCAGCAGCGCACCGATCGCCTTCGCCACCGATGCTGTCAGGTTGGCATTGTCGCCAAAAATGATCTGCACGACGCGCGCGTCCAGTACAGCCATGATTCGTGCGCGGGCATCGCTATCAATAATCGATGCAAGTTCGTCGGGGAAAAATGTGTCGCCATAGTTTTCCTTGCGCGTAATCGTTGCGTATGAGCCTTCTGGCAAAGGGACGATCCATCCGTCGGCGATAAGTGCAGTCCATATCTGGTTGGCCCGCTCATCACCGAACAGTTCGACAAACTGATGCTTCCGTACTTCCTCGCTCAGCGGCCCTATGCGTCCAGTCGCCTCCAGGCCAAGAAAATTCCCGAGGAGTCCGCCTGCGCTCAATGTGGGATCGCTTTGGTCGATAAGTAGACTGGATGCCATCCGCTCGATCTGACTGAGCGCCTGGGCGCGTGAAACGTAGGGATTATCCGCATAACCTGCGGCGATGCTGGCCAGCAGTTCAAGTTGCTCGCCGATGGCGGTGAGTTGCGTAAAGGAGCGCAGGTAGAGTCCACGCTCGGGTTCCTGATTCCAGCCTTCCACGGGATAACCGGAAACCGGGTCGACCAGCCCGTGCCCGGGTTGCAGGTAGCCCATCGCATTGATGAGCAGTCGTTGCATGTTTTCGTGACGGGGACTGATCAGCGGAAACCTGAATTCGGAAGGAGGCACGTCCACCTCAGCGAGCAGGGCTTGAACACTGCCTGCGACAAAAAGAATCGTGAGCGCCAGTGCTGAAAATACTGTCCTCATCGTGGATTACCCAAAGAAGTCTGCGCAGGATCGCTGCAGCCTTTCAATGGTTCATGGCTCCGCTTGCTTGCGCCGCCGGTTTGCCCTGTCGTAAACGAGATCGTCTTGCCGTCCGCCTCTGGAGGCAGTCAGGGGCCAGATCAAAATAGGTGTCGCAGGTGGGCTGGGTGCGACTCCAGTCGACGCGCTCGCTGCGATAGGCAAACTTCCAGATGCCATCGCGCCGTTCATAACGGTCCAGGTAGCGCCCCGCGATAATAACGTCTTCAAACCCGCTCTCACCTCTACCTTGTGGTAGGCGTTGAAATACACCTCCCCGAAAGCCTCGTCGCCCTCCACGTCGATCAACACATTGCCGATCATGTGCTGGTTGGCGGCGTGTGAGCGCAGGGCGGTAATGCAAAAGTGCGCAAACTGGCCGGGTGAACCGCTGGTGAAGCCGTAATCACACCAGGCGTCGTCAAAAATACCGACACCAGCAGCGCCTCGTCCAAGCGGTCGAGTCCGCGCATGTATTTACAGGACAATTCATAAATATCCTGCTTGGCGAGCAGCGCTTCCAGCCTGTCATTCACAGTGTCGTACCTCTGCATACTTCTTCGTTACTTTGATCGGAGAAAGGGATAGAGAGGATCGGTGTCAAGATGGGCGCCTTTGGCCAGGGCACCGAATGCCTCGCCGTCGCGCTCGTCCTCCACCTGCAGTCGCTTGCTCCAGTCGATGACCACCTGCCGGTGCAGGATCTTCCACTGGCCATCGCGCTTTTCCAGTTTGTCGAGGTAGCGGCCATAGAACAACATCTCTTCCCGGGTGCCTTGCAGCAGGTGAGCGGCGTGGACACTGGACTCAGACCATGCGCGGTTGTTTGAAAATGTGACGAGCGTATTGCTCAGGCTATGCCGGGTAAGTTCGTAGGCCTGGCCCAGCGCGCCCACGACCAAACCTGCGAAGACATGCGCGCTGCCCTTGTAGCTCCCGTAGTCGACCTCGGCATCCGGCCAGTAGGCGCTCTCGATAGCACTCTTGTCCAGGCGATCCAGGCCGCGGCAGTGCAGGTGCAACACATCCTGGATCGCAAGTCGATCAGCGACCTGTTCGAGGGTGGGAGTGATACCGGTGTCAGCAGTCATATCGGCAGTCTCGTTGGAATTTACGCGCGCGGCAATACTTGCGCTGAAGGCTTGAAAACGTACATACTTAAAAACAGTCAGTCCTGATTGTATTATCAGGTTTGATCGGATGTCTATGAATTTAACCACCCAGGAATTTCACCACCCAGCCAAGGGCCTGATACATATGACGGGAGACAATCTTCATCATCCCGGTGAGGCACGGGCCAGCGGCCCGTCCGTTGCCGACACCCTCGCCAGTGACCGCCACCGGCCACCACCGCCTTTGCTCGAGAGTCGCTATGAGTTCCTCGGCGATAAGGATATTCCTTTCGAGCGCTACACTTCCCCTGAGTTTTTTCAGCGCGAGCTGCGTGAACTGTGGCCGCGCGCCTGGCAGTGGGCCTGCCGCGAAGAACATCTGCCCGATATCGGCGACACCTATGTTTACGATATAGGACCGTATTCCGTGATTGTGGTGCGCTCTGCTATCGATACCATACAGGCGTTCCTGAACAGCTGCACCCACCGGGGGACTCGACTGCTGGCCGGGGAAGGCAGTGGCTTCAGTCCCGCGTTTACCTGCCCTTTCCACGGCTGGTCGTGGGAGCTCAACGGCTCGATCAGGAATATTCCCGGGCGCTGGGATTTCCCCCATGTGTGTCACGACACGCATGACCTGCAGGCGGTCAAGTGTGAGCGCTGGGGTGGCTTCGTCTTTATCAACATGGACCCTGACGCCAGGCCGCTGGCGCAGTACCTCGACGTTTTGCCCGAGCATTTCCAGCACTTTCCGCTGGAGCGCCGCCGCATAAGGTTGCACGTGCAAAAGACCTTGCCCTGCAACTGGAAAGCGGCGCAAGAGGCTTTCATGGAGGCCTATCACAACTTCGAAACCCACGACTCGCCCAACGGCGGCAACACCCAGTACGACATTTTCGGCAAGTATGTCAGCCGCTTCATTCACAATATCGGCAACTACAGCCCCGAGTCACTGGATGATTACCCTGGTGGCAAATGGCGCAAGCCTCCCATGACGGACGACGAAATGATCGCCTTCCTCGGTGTTTATGGACTTGATCCCGGCAAGGTGCCTGAAGGAGAGACAGCTCGCGCGCATATTGCGCAGGCCCTGCGCCGTTATTTTAGTGAAACACTGGGCATCGATTTTTCAAACGTCAGCGAATGCCTGATGCTCGATTCCATCGAGTACCACCTGTTTCCCAATATGTTTTTCTTTCCCGGAATCAACATCCCCATGGCCTATCGCTTTCGCCCCAACGGGATGGATGTCGACAGCAGTCTCTTTGATGTGCTGATCCTGGAGCCACTGCCCGATGGCGCCCAGCATCCGCAACCGCCTGAGCCCGTGCGACTCAATGTGGAACAGTCGTATACCGAGGTGGAGGATTTGGGTTGGTTGGGTCCGGTCTATGACCAGGACACCGGCAATCTCGCCATGCAGCAACAGGGTTTCAAGACGAGTCGCAAGAAGGGGCTGACCCTGGGCAACTACCAGGAGTCGCGCATTCGAAGGGTGCACATCACGCTGGATGAATTTATGTCCGGCGCCACAGCCAGGGAGTGAGTCGGTGGCGGATCAGGAATGGCGTAAAGTCGCCGCAGTACAGGATATCGCCAGCGGCAAGACGCTGTGCGTTGCCGTGGACGGCCGGGAAATCCTGTTGTGTCACACAAGCGACGGCGTTTATGCGGTGGACAACCTGTGTACCCACGCGGCGGCGCGATTGTGTGAGGGCAAGCTGAAGGGGCATCGCATCCTGTGCCCCCTGCACGGCGCCGCTTTCGATGTGCGTGATGGCAGCGCCCTGACACGCCCGGCATCTGTCGCACTTGCCACGTATCCGGTGCGGGTCGATGAGGACGGTGTCAGCTTGGTGTTGGCCGTTGCGGGAGACAACTGATGCCGCAGGTCACTGTTGAGGAGTCTTTTGCGGGAGCCATCAATGCCCGCACCCGCAAAGGGGAGCCCCCGCCCGCCCCCGCCCCCCCCCCCCCCCCCCCGGGGGGGGGGGGGGGGGGGCGGGGGGGCCCCGCGGGGGGTTCGCGGGCCCCCCGGCCGCCCCCCGGGGCCCCCGCCCCCCCCCCCCGGGGGGGGGGGGGGGGGGGGGGGGGGGGGGGGGGGGGGGGGGGGGGGGGGGGGCCGGGGCTCCCCTCCGCGCCCGGGGGGGCGGGGGGGGGCCTTCCCCGCCGGGGGGGGGCGGGGGGGGGGGGGGGCCGCCCCCCCCCCGGGCGGGGGGCCGGGGGGGGGGGGGGGCGGGGGGGGGGCCCCGGGGGGGGGGGCCCCCCCCCGGGGGGGGGGGGGGGCCCCCCCCGGCGGGGGGGGGGGGGGGGGGGGGGGGGGGGGGGGGGGGGGGGGGGGGGGGGGGGGGGGGGGGCCTCTCCCCCGGGGGGGCCGGGGGGGGGGCGGGGGGCCCCCCCCCCCCCCCCCCGGGGGGGGGGGGGGGCCGGGGGCGGGGCGGGGGGGCCCGTCTCCGGCGGGGGGGGGGGGGGGGGCCCCCCCCCGGTTTTCCGCGGGGGCCCCCCCCCCCCCCCCCCCCCCCCCCCCCGCCGGCTTCCGCGGCCCCGGGGGGGGGCGGGGGGCCCCGGGGGCCCCGGGGGGGCGGGGGGGGGGGGGGCCCGCTCCCGCCTCCCCCTCCCCGGGCCCGGGGGGCGGGCGGGCCCCCGGGCGCCCCCCCCCGGGGGGCGGGGGGGGGGGCGGGGGGGGGCCGGGGGGGGGCCCCCGCGGAGGGGGGGGGGGGGGGGGGGGGGGGGGGGGGGGGGGGGGGGGGGGGGGGGGGGGGGGGGGGGGCGGGGGGTTGGGGGGGGGGGGGGGGGGGGGGGGGGGGGGGGGGGGGGGGGGGGAAAAGGAGGGGGGGGGGGGGGGGGGGGGGGGGGGGGGGGGGGGGGGGGGGGGGGGGGGGGCCGGGGGGGGGGGGGGGGGGGGGGGGGGGGGTCGGGGGGGGGGGCCCGGGGGGGGGGGTTTGCGGGGGGGAAAGAGGGGGGGTGGAAAGGGGGGGGGGGGGGGGGGGGGGGGGGGGGGAGGGGGGGGGGGGGGGGGGGGGGGGGGGAGGGGGGGGGGGGGGGAAGCCTTTGGGGGGGGGGAGGGGGGAAAAAAAGAGGGGGGGGGGTGGGGGGAGGGAAAAGGGGGGGGGGGGGGGGGGGGGGGGGGGGGGCGGTTGTGGTGGGGAAAGGAAAGAAAATTGGGGGGGGGGGGGGGGGGGGGGTTACCCGGTGGCCGGGGGGCGGGAAAGGAGGGGGGGGAGGGGGGGGGGGTAGGGGGGGGGGGAGGGGGGGGCCCGACATCCAAGGTGGTCAACGCACAAGCGCAAGGTCGGCAAGGAACTGGGATTTGATTATTCCGGATTTACAGACGCGCAAGTGTCGGATATCTGGCAGTACGATATTTTTCCGAACACCTTCATGACCATACAAGCAGAGGAGGTGTGGATTTACGGCCCCAGGCCGCACCCCACCGATGTCGACAAATGTTTCTTCGATAAATGGACGTTGCAGATTCCGCTGGAAGTAGGCTGTGACGCGGCGCGCGGCCTCACGCTGAACCCAGGCCTGATGGTGTCACGTGAAGATCAGCGTCCGCCGCATGAAGTGTTCACCGCAGCGGATGTTATCGCTGGCGAGCACTCTCTTACGATTACCCTGGACCAGGACATCCACTACCTGGCCGATATGCAGGCGGGCATGCATTCGCGCGGTTTCGACACGGGCGTGTTGAACCAGGATGAGGTGCGGGTACAGCACTTCCACGACTGGGTGGCTTCCTTCCTCGCCTCCTGAGCGCAGCGGGTTCAGATGCGGATAGCGTGTCAACCCGGCCGCTCACTGAAGCGGCGCAGGGAGCGGCTCTTCAGCATGCGGGCCCATGCCGCAAAGGGCTCGCGTTGCGCCCCCCACACCGACTCCATTTTTTCCCCGGAGGCTAATCCGGTCGGTGGATATTCATCGACTTTTGGGTGGTAGTAACTGCCAAATGCGATGTCAAACATCGGCAGCCAGATGGCGAAATTCCTGTCCCGGTGCTCGGACATCCTGGAATGGTGTATCCAGTGAAACTGTGGCACGGAGAAAAACGGCAGCCAGCGATGCAAGGCATCAATCCTGACATTGGCGTGGATGAAATAGTCCCAGAGGGCGGGCAACAGAATGCCGGCCACCACTGCCAGAATCGTTTGTGGAGCCTCGGATGTATCGAAGATCAAGCCGATGGTCAGGCCCTTCACTATGGCCTGTCCGGCCGGTTCCAAAAAGTGTGAGCGGTAAATCGTGGTGCTGTTGAGGTTCTCTTCGCTGTGGTGCAGCTTATGGATCTCCCACAGGAACGCGTTCTTGTGCTGGAACCGGTGCCACCAGTAATACGAAAAATCCCCGAGGAACACCGAGGTGAAGAAAATCACCGCGGCCTGTAAAAGGAGATCCAACAGCGGTATGCCGACGGAGATACCGGACGTTGAAATGCTGAGGCTGGGGAATCCCGTGGCGCGTGCCACGTACAACATCGACAGCACGGCCAGCGCCAGGAATGCGGGAGCCAGCAGAAGATTGCTGGCAGTCACCTGCCAATTGAAAATATAGTTGGAGCGCGGCGTGGGTTGATGGACTCGATAGCGTTTTTCCAGCCATAAAAATAGCGGCCAGCTCAACAGCAGCGAGAAATAGGCAAGAAATAAAACGATGTAAGTCACCGTGAGATGTTCGAAGAGTTCGGTCGCGAATTGCTGCATGGTGTTAGTCCCGGTGCGAGATGTTAAGTGGCAGCATAGCAGGCGCTGTCAACCACCGCAGGCGGATCGACTAGCCGGCGCGGCGAAAGCGCAGTTTCAATCCCAGTGTGCCGAGCATGATGCCGGGTTGGTGCTCAAAGGTGTTGCCATCGGCATATTCGATGCCCTCAAGTCGCTCGAACAGTCGCTCCCATGCGATCACCTGCTCGAGCCGGGAGATGCCGGCGCCCGGGCAAGTGCGCGGGCCCTGCGAGAACGTGAGGTGATTGCCGAGCGACTTGCGCGCCAGATCGATCTGGTAGGGACAGTCGTACTGGCGCGGATCCACGTTGCCGGCGCCGAAGCGCAGGTGCAGTATCGAGCCTGCGGGCACGCCAATGCCCTGGAAGATTTCGTCGCGCGTGGTGACGCGCGTCGACAGGCCCTGGGTGGGCGCGCGCAACCGCATCGCCTCCTCGGTGAAGGCGCGTATCTGCGCCCGGTCGGCCTTCACCGCAGCGAACAGGCCGGGATCGTCGCACAGCAGTTGCGCCTCTTCCTCCAGCGCGTACTGCGTGGTCTCCAGTCCGCCCAGCACCATGAAGTAGATGATGCCGTAGACCTCGTCGTCGGTCAGCTTGCGATCCAGCGCGCGATAGTGAACCTGCGTCAGCGCGCTGATCATGTCGTCCTCGGGATGGCGTCGCTTGCTGGCGACGAGGTCGGCGAGGTAGTCGGCAAAGCCGTCCAGTTGTCTTGCCTGCTCGGCCTGTTGATCCTCGTCGAGCTGGTTGGCGTGGCCGCGCCCGTACACGTACTGCATGACCTGAGCGCTGCCCCAGTCAGCCAGCCGTGGGATATCCGCGAGCGGCAATCCGAGTACTCTGGCCGTCACGATCTGCGGCAGCGGGCGCGCAAATTCCTGGATGAACTCCACCGTGCCCTTGCCGTCGCCGTCATCGCGCGCGATCCAGCGATCGATCAGCTCATCCACCACCTGCGTAATCATTGCAGTGTGCCGTTTGGCGCCGGGTCCCACCCATGGATCAGTGAGTTCCTGGCGATGGGCCCGCCACAGTTCGAGTGTTGGGCGCAGTGTACGCACGGATTCCAGCGCGAGGTCGAAGCGCGAGGGATCTTGCGGCGGCCGCTCGCCGCGCTCCAGCATGTCCTGCAGTTGTGCGACCAGCATGCTCATCACCGGTGTGTAGCGCTCCGGGTCCTTGACGACGCGCTCGATATCCTCATAGCAGGTCAGGACAAACGCATCACCGACGCCGTTCATGCCTGCGCCACGCAACACCTGCACCGGCGCCTCCCGGTGCAGGATCGGGTAGGCCTCGTACCAGTGCTCCTGGGCGCCGGGAGCGAACAGGTCCACGTCGGCCAGGGTAACCGGACAGGCCAGGGGGCCGAGGCGATGGTTGGGCGTCTTCTGCGTCATAGGCTTGGGAGTGTAAGTGAGGCCGGCATTTAATAAAACAGGCAATACGGTTTGTTTCTTACGCTCCTGCTGGTGCAAGCGTGGCTGCGCAAAAAAATTGATCTGGATCAGGAGTGGCTCAAAATAAAACAGTCAGTCCTGTTTATATTGTGGCGCCAAATTTATACTCGCGGCCAATGCACACCGCCGAAGGAGAGGGTTCGCAATGGCCGATTCGATGAACAGAGCAGCGGGTGCGGGCGCAGGGGCCCGCTCACCCGGACCGTCCTACCAGCAGTTGCTGGACACGGAGATACATCCTGTACCGGACTGTTTGCGCGAGAACACCAACCCGTATCTCGGGTCGGAGAACCTGTCTGTGGACCGCTACCTGTCGCGCGAATTCCATGAGAAAGAGATCGAACATGTCTGGAAGCGCACCTGGCAGGCTGTGTGCCGCGCCACCGAAATTGCGCAGGTGGGCGACACGTTCGTGTACGACATCACCCGCTTCTCCATCATCGTAACGCGCACCGCCACGGGCGAACTGAAGGCCTTCCACAACGCCTGCCTGCACCGCGGCAGGCAACTGGTGGACAGCAACGGCAACTACGGTAAATTCCGCTGTCCCTATCACGCGTTCAGCTGGGAACTGGACGGCCGTTTCAAGGGCGCGCCGTGCAAGTGGGATTTTGCGCATATCAAGGACGATGAATTCAGCCTGCCGGAAGTACAGGTGGATACCTGGGGCGGCTGGGTATTTATCAACATGGATCCGAACGCCGTACCGCTGCACGAATACCTGGGCGTGCTGCCGACGCACTTCGAGCGCTGGAAGCCGGAAAACGGCTACAAGGCAGTGCATGTGGAAAAGGTGATTCCCTGCAACTGGAAGATCGGCTGGGAGGCATTTATCGAGTCCTACCACGCCATCGCGACGCACCCGCAGATATTGCCCTACACCGAGGATGCCGACTCGCAATACGACGTGTGGGGCGATCACATCAGCCGCACCATCACCGCCTTAGGCGTGCCGAGCTTTCACCTGAAGGATGTCACCGACCAGGACGTGGTCGACAATATGCTCGGCGTATCGGCCATGGTGGCCAGGCCGACGCATGCGAAGGTGCCCGAAGGCATGACAGCCAGGGAGTTCATCGCGCAGTTGAACTCCGATGAGTTCAGCCGCAACCACGACCGCCAGCTGGACACCTTCGCCACCAACGCGGAGCGGATGGATTCCATCCTGTATTCGATCTTCCCCAACTTTGCGCCCTGGGCCGGATTCCATCCCAACATCACCTATCGCTTCCGGCCGAACGGTGACGACCACACCACGGCCCTGATGGAAATCATCGTGATTCAACAGTTGCCCACGGGCGCACAGCGGCCGCGCGATGTACCGGTGCGGCGTCTTGGCGAAAGCGAATTATTCTCCGAAGCGCCCGAGCTGGGCGTGAGCCTCGGCACTATCTTCGACCAGGACCTGTTCAACATGCCGATGATCCAGAAGGGGCTGCACAACGTGGTCTCGCGTGAACTGGTGCTGGCCAACTACCACGAGGTGCGCATACGCCACTTTCACCAGACCATCGACAAGTACATGAACGGCGAATTGTAAGCCCGACCTATTGAACGCCCTACAAGGAAAAACACCATGAGCAAATGTCCCGCCGACTTCAATTTTTTTGACCAGCAGGTGCTGAACTGCCCCTATGAGTTCTACCGCACCCTGCAGGAGCAGGCGCCCGTCTACCATTTGCCGGGCACCAATATCTACATGGTGACCCGCCATGCGGACATCAAAAAGCTGTTGAAGGACACGGAGGTCTACTCCAACAACTTTAATCATCTACTGAAGGGACCGGAGCCGGCGCCGGAAGTGACGGCCATCTACGCGCAAGCCTGGCAACCGGTCGATACGCTGATCACCGCCGATCCGCCGCGCCACAAAACCTATCGCACGCTGGTGAACAAGGTCTTCAACGCCAAGCGCGTGGACGCCATGGAAGACTATATGACCGCCATCGTGCACGAACTGATCGACAGCTTTATCGCGCGCGGCGAGTGCGACTTCGTGCGCGATTTCACCACGCCGCTGCCGGTATACGTCATCGCGGACCAGCTCGGCGTGCCGCGCGCCGACCTCACGGCTTTCAAGCGCTGGTCGGATTCGTTTGCGCGTCGTCTCAGCCAGATGGCGACGCCCGAAGAGCAACTGGAAGACGCCAGGAATATCGTGGAGTTCCAGATGTACTTCGCCGACATGATCGCGCGTCGCCGCGCTGACCCACGCGACGATATGATTTCTGACCTGGTGACGACCGAGATAGAGGATCCGGACAACGGTGAAATTCGCCCACTGAATATGGAGGAGTTGCAGAGCCTGTTGCAGCAGTTGTTGGTGGCGGGCAATGAGACAACGACCTCAGCCCTGACCGGGGGCATGGTCAGCCTGATCCAGAATCCCGCGCAGTTGAAAGAGCTGCAGGAGCATCCCGAGAAAATCCCCAATGCGGTCGAAGAAATCCTGCGCATGGAATCGCCCAGTGCGGGCATGTGGCGTGTGGTGAAAAAGGACAGCGACGTTCATGGCGTCAGCATCCCGAAGGATTCACTGTTGATGCTGCGGTACCACGCGGCGAACCGCGACCGGGCGCTGTTCACGGATCCCAATGCGCTGGATATCGATCGCGCCAATGCCGAGGAGCACATCGCCTTCGGCCAGGGCGTGCACTTCTGCCCGGGCGCGATGCTGGCGCGCAAGGAGATGACCGTAGCGCTGCGCGCGCTGCTCGCCCGCCTGGAAAATTTCCAGTTGATCGAGGAAAAATCCGACCTGGGCTACTGGCCGAACATTGTCCTGCGCGGCCTGAAAGAGGTGCACATTCGTTTCAGCGCGCGCTGATTGACCGATCAAGCGCCGCCTTTTGGCAATACAACGGTGGCGGTGCCTTCGAGCAGTACACCGCGCTCCTCGTGTTGCAGCCAGATACTGCACTCGGCCAGCGTCTCGCCATTGTCGTCCCACAGCGCGGTGATTTCACCGCGCGCGACCACGCGTTCCCCGTCCAGCACTACCTGCGGGAAGCGCATATTGATGCGGCGCAGGCAGTCTGGTCCCGCCCATGCGTGCAGCATGTTGATCATGTAGGAGAGTCCCAGCGGTCCCTGGTTGATCGTCCGTCGTCCCAGGCCGAGCGGCAGCGCGGCCACGGCGTCACGGTCCCAGTGCAGCGGATTCGGGTCACGCAGCAGCGCGGCCATGGTGCGCATGCGCGCCGGGCAGACGCTGTCCATCACCCACTCGGGAATCCGATCACCCACCGCAACGCTCACAGCGTGTTCCTCGTGTAATGCCAGGTGATGGTGGTGCGTGCCGCGAGCGCATCCTCGGGTGTGCGCACTTCGAAGCGGAACTGGATGCGATCATAGAACTGGCCTGCGGGATTGGTGCAGCGCTGCGCACTTTCGATCCCGCCGCAGACGCTGTAGCGAATCTCCTCGCGCAGCGGCAGGAACGTTTCCCAGTCGTAACTCTCGATCATGATCGAGAGGTCCGACTCGGCCTGGCCCAACGCAAACATTTCGGCGATTGTCGTGCCCGCGCCGGTGATGGGAAGGTGGAACAGCGCCACCGGATGAACGCGGCCGCCGGGGAGCAGGGTCGCGCCGGTGCACTCGGTCAGCAGCGCGTTCTCCCAGTGCGCGACGGTGTAATAGCCGCCGGGAAAGCGGTGGCCCGCCAACCCGGTGAAGTCCGCCTCTGCGGGAATCGGTTTATCCATCACGCGAGCGCTTTACAGTGTTTCAGCGAAAAAATTCAGCATGGCCTGCCAGGAGCGGCGGTCGGCGTTCGCGTTGTAGACCGCGCCGAAGGCTGGATCGTTAGCTCCGGGCCGCGTGAAGGCATGCACCGTGTGGCCGTAGGCGTGCAGTTGCCAGTCCACCTGCTTCGCGTTCATCTCGGCTTTGAAGTCCGCCACCTGTTCCGGCGGGACGAGCGGGTCGGCATCGCCGTGCAGAATGAGTATTTTTGTGCTCAGGGTTTTGGGGTTGTCGAGCGTGTTTCCCTGCAGCCCGCCATGAAAGCTCACTACCGCCTTGACATCGTCACCACCGGCCCGTGCGAGGTCCAGCACCGCAGTGCCGCCGAAGCAATAACCCATCGCACCGATGCGCGCAGGGTCGGCGCCGGGAATCGTTTTTGCCGCCGCCAGGCCAGCCTGTACCCGCCGCGTCAGCATGCCGCGATCCGCCATGAATGGCGTGAGCGTCGGCATCAGGTCGGCGAAATCAGTCATGACCTTGCCGCCGCCAAGCACGTCGATGGCAAAGGCCAGGTAGCCTGCCTCCGCCAGCCGTGTGGCCTTGCTTCGCACCTCGTCGTTCACCCCGTCCCAGGCGTGGGCTACCAGCACCAGCGGCAGAGGCCCGGCCGATTGCGCAGGTGTGAAGTAAACGCCCCTGCAGACGGTGTCGCCGTCGCGGTATTCAAGTGTGGTCGCAGTGATTGTCATATAGAACTTCCGGTTACGGGATCAAGGGGTCAGAGTGGGATCAAGGGGTCAGAGTACTTGAAATTGAGAATTTCAAGTACTCTGACCCCTTGATCTGACCCCTTGATCTGTTTGGCTTTCTACCAGCTGTTGGTGTGCAGTAGGGTGTCCAGATCCTTGCGTGGCGCCGGTTGAAAATCGGTGCCGCGTGTAAAGGCGACAGGAATCAGCGCGACCTGTGCGTGGGTCTCGGGTATGCCCAGCAGCGTGGCGATCTCTTTTTCGTAGGTGAGGTGCAGTGTGGTCCAGCAGGTGCCGAGGCCGCGCTCCCTCGCCGCCAGCATAAAGCTCCACACGGCAGGCAGGATGGAACCGAACACGCTCGCCATCGATATCAGGTTCATGCCCCGGGCATCGGGGCGGCCGGTGCAGCAGGGAATCATCAGCGCCGGCACTCGCGCGAGGTTGTCGACCAGATAGCGCGCGGAGTCGAGGATGCGCTCATGGGCGACCGCCATCGCCGGTTCGCTGAAGGTCCGGGTGGGGCGATTGGGGCTTTCCTGGTAGGTGTCGAAGGCCCTGCGGTAGTAATCCGCAATGGCAGATTTTTTCGCCTGGTCGGTCACCAGCATAAAGTGCCAGCCCTGCGAGTTGGAGCCCGAAGGTGCCTGCACGGCGATTTCCAGGCATTCGCGCAGCAGGGAATCAGGCACTGGCCTGTCCAGGTCCAGGCGCTTGCGCACAGCGCGTGTGGTTGTCAGCACCTCGTCGGCGCTCAGGTTGAGTTGCGGCATGTGTGTTTCCGGGGGTTGGTTCAGGGTCCTGCGGGTGGGACCAAGTCTAGGCCAATCCCGGAGCAGAGAAAACAGTAGGGACTGATTGTTTTTATGGAAAGGTTTGTCGCGACATAGACATAGTCAAAAACGCGGCAGCCGCCCATTCTGCTGGCCGCCCGCCAGATCGAGCACCTGGCCGTTGATGTAACCGGAGCGCCGTTCGTCGGCGAGGAAGAGCGCCGCTTCCGCCATGTCGTCGAGCGTGCCCATGCGCCCGCAGGGCGTGGCATTGATATGCGCATCGATGATCGACTGCATGGCGAAAAAGTCATCCGTCATATCCGTCTGAATCAGCCCGGCGGCAATGGAATTGAACCTCACCCTGCGCTCGCCATACTCCACCGCCGCGACCTTGGTCGCGTAATCAATGCCGGCGCGCGCGGCGGAATAGACCGCAAGACCGGGGCCGGGTATGCGCGCGGTCAGTGACGAAACAGTGATAACGGATCCACCGTCGCGCATCGCCTCGGCGGCGTAGCGGAAGAACAGCAGTGCACCGATGAAGCTGATCTCGGCGGTTGGGCGGATCGCCTCCGCGGTCAGATCGGCGATGGCGACGCCGGAGTGAATACCGGCGGAAAAAACGGCGATATCCACGCGCCCATGCGTCTCCAAAGCCTGCTTGAACAGCAGCTCGATATCGCCCTCGCGGGTCACGTCACATTGCACAGCCGTGCCGCCCAGCTCGGAGGCCAGTTGCGTGAGCGGCTCGGCGCGTCGCGCGGACACCACGGTATTGGCGCCCTCGGCTGCCAGGCGCCGCGCAATGGCGGAGCCAAAATTTGCGCTGCCGGATGCGCCGAGAATCACCGCTGTTTTTCCTGCCAGTGAGGCCATATCAAAGTTCCTGAGGTTGTTGGTTAGCGCTGAAAGCGTGTCATTGCTGCGCGGTGGTTTCCTGTCGCAGGACTGTCATGTTTCCACAGCGGTGAGTTCGCAGCTGCGCTCCCACACCGCGCGGCAAACCGCATCGTCGAGCGCCAGCTTGTGCAGCGGCTTCTTTTCGCGGCAATCGCTGAAATACAGGCCGCCGCGCGTCTGGTAATCGGGGCTGGTCGCCACGTAGACCGTTGTGGCAGCGCCCTGCGGAACCGACTTCATGAACGGCAGCGCGAACATGCCCATCAGCACAAAAGGCAGGGACTGGTCCCTGGCCAGCTCGGTCGCGATGACACCCGGGTGCAGGGCGTTGGCCACGATGCCGCTCTTGCCGTGGCGACGGTTGAACTCCCTGGCAAACATCAGGTTCATCAGTTTGGAATCGCCGTAGGAGCGAAAGCCATTGAATTTACGCTGCTCCCAGTTGAGGTCTTGCAGAGCGGGCGTCAGCGTCGCCATGTCCATGGCGGCGGAGGCCAGCACAACCACGCGGGCGCGCCCGGCGGCGCGCAGGGAATCCACCAGCAGGTTGGTAAACAGGAAATGGGCGAGATGGTTGATCCCGAAATGCGCTTCAAAGCCATCCGCTGTGCGCCGCTCCATCGGAATCATGATGCCGGCATTGTTGATCAGCAGGTGTAGCGGCCGGCCGCGCCGGGTGAATTCCCGAGCGGACTCCCGGGTGCGAGCGAGCGAGTTGAGATCAAGTTCCAGCAGATCGAGCTGACTGGCGTCGATACGGCCGCCGGCAGTGTCCAAGATAGAGCGCCTGGCGCGTTCGGCCTTGTCGAGATCGCGACAGGCCATCGTGACATTCGCGCCGCGCAGGGCGAGAACACGCGTGGTCTCCATGCCCAGGCCAGTATTGGCGCCGGTGACCAGTGCATTGGTGCCCGAGAGATCGATGCCCGCACTGACCTGCTCCGCTGTTGCTCTACGCGTATAGCGCGCCATAGTCCTGCCTCTGTGATGCCCGAAGGGCTGTGAATGAAATATCGCAATAGCACCTGCAACGCGCCGCTGTTGCACAGGGCTTCGCTGGACCGCTCGCGCCACGTGTCGATAATTCAGACACGTTTTTTCGGCCCCTGCCAAATGACCGAATTTAATCGCTTTCAGGGCTTGCAATCCAGATTCAAACCACTGAGTATATATACAGTAGTTTTGCTGTGCAGCAAGAGCCGGTGGATAACCGCTATGCAGCAGGACAAACTGGAAACAAACCGGCAGCACAAAAGGGAATCCGTTGAAAACCAGCACAAAGAGAGAGGCTACTATGGACGCTAACAAGACAAAAGCACTCGATGCAGCACTGAGCCAGATCGAGCGGCAGTTCGGCAAGGGCACCGTCATGCGCATGGGGGACAAGGAGCGGGTGGCCATTCCCTCCATTTCCACGGGTTCTCTGGGATTGGATATCGCGCTCGGCATCGGCGGCTTGCCACGGGGCCGTATCTGTGAAATTTACGGGCCCGAGTCATCCGGCAAAACAACCCTGACACTGCAGGTGATCGCCGAGAGCCAGAAGCTGGGCGGTACGGCGGCTTTTATCGATGCGGAACACGCACTTGATCCGTCCTACGCAGAAAAATTGGGCGTGAAGGTGGACGAGTTGATCATGTCCCAGCCCGATACCGGCGAACAGGCACTGGAAGTGGCGGAGATGCTGGTGCGTTCCGGCGCAGTAGACGTACTGGTCATCGACTCGGTAGCGGCATTGACACCGAAAGCGGAAATTGAGGGTGAAATGGGTGCGTCGCATATGGGCTTGCAGGCTCGTTTGCTCAGCCAGGCCATGCGCAAGCTGACCGCAGCGATCAAGCAGACCAACTGCCTCGTGATTTTTATCAACCAGATCCGTATGAAGATCGGTGTGATGTTTGGCAGTCCGGAAACCACGACGGGCGGTAATGCGCTCAAGTTCTATTCTTCCGTACGACTGGATATTCGCCGCACGGGTTCTGTCACGGAGGGCGATGAAGTCATCGGCAACGAAACACGCGTCAAGGTGGTGAAGAATAAGGTGTCGCCACCGTTCAAGCAGGCGGAGTTCCAGATCCTGTACGGTTCAGGCATTTACCGTATGGGCGAGCTTATTGACTGGGGCGTCAAACTGAACCTGATAGACAAGGCCGGGGCCTGGTATTCCTACAAGGGCGACAAAATAGGCCAGGGTAAAGCCAATGCCGCCAAGTTCCTGGGAAGCAATCCCGCGTTATCCAGTGAGATTGAAGGGCAAATCCGCGCGCAAATGTTAAACATCGACGCGCCGATCAAGGTTCCCGCAGCTGCTCAGGATGAGGAGAGTCTGTCCGAGGAGTAATACACTCCGCCAGGCAATACGTTCGATGAACCATTTCCACAGGCGTCGGGACCCCGCGTACCCCATTCACGTACCCGACGCCTTTTTTTCTCCTGTCTGGGTTCATGTCCGAGCCTGAGTTCATGTCCGAGATAGACGCGACAACCCCTGTCATCGACCCGGCCGAGATACGCCTTGCCGCGATGAACCTGCTTGCGCGTCGAGAACACTCCGTGTGGGAATTGCGCAGGAAACTCAGAACCCGTTTTCCCGATGACACCCTGCTGGATGAACAACTATCCCGACTCGCCGAGCAGAATCTCCAGAGCGACATGCGCTTCGCCGAGAGTTACATCCGCCAACGTATCTATCGCGGTTACGGGCCTGTGCGCTTGCGCGAGGAATTGCGCGAACGCGGAATCTCCCGCACAGACATCGCGCAGCTTATGGACGAGCTTGCAATTGATTGGCGCGCGCATGCGCTGCAGGTGATGCAGCATAAGTTCGGCGGGTTACCACCACGCGATCTAAAGGAAGAAGCCCGTCGCGCCCGATTTATGCAGCACCGCGGATTCACGGCGGAGCACTTCAAGCATTCGAAGGAGGACTAACTCCACCTGCACTGCTAATTCGTCGCGGGACCTTGCCTGAGTATTGAAATAACAGTACTTTCTGCGCATCAACCTGGACACAGGCGCCGGGGCACCGTGGAGAAATCGAAGCATGGAACGGGAAGAAGAGTACGACGATTCTGCGATTCACGAGGAATTATCGACGAAACACCACGATCCACTCATTCGTGTTTTGCATCACGCCATCAGGGTTTGCATCAAACTCCTGGCGGTGTTGATGGTCTTTGTGATTTTTCTTGGCGTGCTGGACGTCGTTTATCAGCTCTACAATGATTTGAGTACACCTCCACTACTGTACCTGTCGGTCAGTGAGATATTCGCCATTTTCGGCACGTTTATGGTGGTGCTGATTGCCGTCGAGATATTTATCAATATTCGGCTGTACCTGGGTTCCAATACCTTGCCTATCCAACTGGTGATCGCGACAGCCCTGATGGCTATCGCCCGTAAGGTCATCGTTCTCGATTTGAAAGAAACGCCTCCCGAGTATGTGTATGCGATCGGCGTGGTAACACTGGCATTGGGTGTGACGTATTGGCTTGTCGCCGTCAGTATGCATAAGCGCGGACCGGACTCACAGGATGCGTCGTCCGCGTCCCCGCAGTCTGCTGATTGATCGAGCCGGCTGGCGCTAGAATTGCTGCAACGCACTCAGGTTGGGTGCAAAGCTGTCCGCCGAGGCCAACTGCCAATCCTGTACCCAGGCCCCGGGTATCTTTTCTCCCATCAGGACATTGGCCATCAGCGCGGGGAAGACATCGTCAAAGTGTTGATTGATGCCGTCGGCGCCCCGTCGCCAGATCAGGTGCGGGAACAACTTGTCGGGATCGTCCAGTCCCATGGCTCCAATCAGATCGAACGCTGAATGCAAGGTGCGTTGCTGGAAACTGGCAACACGCTTGTGGCGTGTCTCCACGTCCAGTGCCTTGCCCCGCACCGGATCCTGCGTTGCAATGCCAGTGGGGCATTTGTTGCTGTTGCACGACTGCGATTGAATGCAGCCCAGCGACAGCATCATCGTGCGCGCGGCATTGACCAAGTCGGCGCCGATGGCGAGCTTGGTGACGATGTCAAAGCCGTCCGCGGTTTTGCCGGAGGAAATGACCCGTATCCGGTCGCGCAATCCCGTTCCGACCAGGCAATTGTGTACGAAGTTGGTGCCCTCCAGGCAGGGCACGCCCAGGCGGTTGGTGAACTCCACCGGCGCTGCGCCGGTGCCACCTTCCGCGCCATCGACAGTGATGAAATCGGGTGTGATGCCGGTGGCCAGCATGGCTTTGCAGATCGCCAGAAATTCGTATTTTCGACCAATGCACAACTTGAATCCCACGGGCTTTCCGCCGCTTAAATCGCGCAGTTTCACCACGAAATCCAGCAGGGCCCTGGGCGTGCTGAACTCGCGATGAGCGGGTGGTGAAATGACGTCCCTACCCATGTCGACCAGGCGTATCCTGGCAATTTCTTCTGACACCTTTGCCGCCGGCAGCACGCCGCCGTGCGAGGGTTTGGCGCCCTGCGAAATCTTGATTTCAATCATCTTGACCTGTTCGAGGCTCGCCGTTCGTTTGAAGGCTTCGGGATTGAAGCCGCCGTCGGAGGTGCGACAGCCGAAGTAACCGGTGCCAATTTGCCAGACGAGGTCGCCGCCCTGTTGGTGGTAGGGGCTTAACCCGCCTTCGCCGGTGTTGTGGTAAAAATTGCCGAGCTTTGCGCCTTTGTTAAGCGCGATGATTGCGTTCGCACTGAGCGCACCAAAACTCATTGCGGAGCAATTCAGTCGCGCCGCGCTATACGGCTGTTCGCAGTGCGCGCCGCCGATCAGCACGCGTTTGGTTTCCTCTTTCACCACGGTCGGCGCAATGGAATGCGCGGCGCCGAGCCACCCGGCGGAGGTGATGTCGTGTTCAGTGCCGAACGGCTGGGTGTCGTCCAGTCCCTGCGCGCGACGGTACACGAGGTCGCGCTGCTCGCGATTGAACGGCAGTTCCTCGGTATCAGCAGCGATAAAGTACTGGCGTATCTCGGGGCGTATGAATTCCAGTGCATAGCGAATATACGCGGCGACCGGATAAAGTCGATTGAGGGTATGCGGGCTGAACCACATATCGTAAATACCAACCATGACGTACACGCCCAGAGTGATCGAAAGCACATGCGCGGGCGCCCAGAGGTTGTTCGCGAGGTACACAGCGGCAGGAAACGCAACCAGCGCGATGATCCAGAAAAGCTTTTGCATGAAAGTCACGGTGTACTCCGGTCGTTGTTAAATCCAGACGTCAGAAATCCTGGATTTAGAAACCCAGGAGATAGAAACCCGGGAGATAGAAACCCGGGGCTCAGGAAAAAAATGCCTTGAATTCATCGCGCCATTCTTTCCACACGCGATGATCGCCCTTGATGCCAAGGATACCTTCCTTGAGTTTGGAGACACCGAAGCCGTAGAACTCGTCCATGCCGACGTGCGGGGGCATTGCGAGTTCGCCGGAACTGACGATGGCATCGATGATAAACGGCTTGTCCGATGCGATGGCACGTTCGATCGCAGGCAGGATGTCCGCGGCGTGCTCGACCCGGACGCCGTCGCCGCCACAGGCTTTCGCGTACGCGGCAAAATCGGGATTCGTCAAACCGGTTGCCTCCTCGTTCTTCGGCATGCCGGCGACTTGCATTTCCATCGCTACAAACCCGAGCTCGCTGTTGTTAAAGATCAACACCTTGATCGGCCAGCCGTAGCGGACGGCAGTGACGAAGTCGTTCATCGACATGCCGAAGCCGCCGTCGCCACACAGCGCCCACACCTGCCGCGAAGGATCGAGGGCAGAGGCGCCGAGCGCCGTGGGGAGTCCCGAGCCGAGTGAGCCGTGATTGAAGCCGCCGATCATGCGCCGTTCGCCGCTCATCGCCATCTGCCTGGCGACCCAGATCGCGCATTCGCCGACATCCACCGCGAAAATCGCGTTGTCGGCGGCAGCGTCGCTGATCGCCCTGGCAAACAGTTGCGGGTGCAAGGGTTCGTCTGTGCGCGACAAGCTCGCCTGTGCGTCCATGTGCCTGCACCACTTCTGGCGCAGATGGACGAGATGGTCGCGAAACTTGACCGATTTCTGCTCATTGCCCAGCAATGGCAGCAGCGCACGCACGGTTTCACCCACATCGCCCACCAGACCGAGGGTGACTGGTGCGCGCCGTCCGATATGGTCGACGTTATTGTCCACCTGAATAATCGGCCGACCTTCGGGCAGGAACTCCGAGTACGGAAAATCCGTGCCCAGCATCAACAGCACATCGCAATCGTTGACGGCGTGCAGTCCCGCCGGATTGCCGATATGGCCGGTGAGTCCGACGACCGGGCCGTCGTCGTACGAGAAAATGTCGAGCGCACGCAGCGTGTGCGCGATGGGTGCCCCCAACTTTTCAGCCAGCGCCAGCACATCGACTTTGGCGGCGCGGCAGCCGATGCCGCAAAACAGCGTCACGCGGCTGCCCTGTTGCAGCAGGCTGGCTGCTTTGGCAAGTTCCGCGAGCGGCGCGGAGACGGCCGGCAGCGCGTGCACCAGCGGGTGCGTGTAATGTTCGCTGGCGATATCCTGGACGAAAATATCCGCGGCGACCTCGATGCGGGTCACCACCCTTTCCGTCAGCGCCTTCTGCACCGCGATCTCGACCATGCGCGGCACTTGTGCCGGACTGTGGATGATGGCCTGGTAGGCGCAGACATCGTCGAACACTTTGGTGAGATCCATCTCCTTGTGAAAATCGCTGCCGCGCTGCGCTGTCGGCACCTGGCCTGTGATCGCAATCACCGCAGCGCCTTCCTTTTGCGCGTTGTACAAGCCGTTGATCAGATGCAATGCGCCCGGCCCTGCGGTGCCGGCGCAGACGCCGATACGACCGGTCAACTGAGCCTGGGCGGCAGCCGCATAACCCGCATGTTCTTCATGCCGTACGGTAATCCAGCGAAAACGCGGGTCCTTGATCGTCTGCAACACAAACGGGTTGATCACGTCGCCCACCACGCCGAACACATCGCGCGCGCCGGCTTCTGCCAATACATCCAATATTGCTGCGGAGATACTGCGAGTCATAAACGCCCCTTGGCATTGCTTTTATTGCACACGGCTTTCGCCATGGACAATACTAACTTCGTCATTGCCGCACCAGCAGTTTCCGCCTGCGCCATCGAGGTTGTGCGCGCGAACATGCAGCGCGCGGTGTCAGGGCTGCAGCGCTTCCTGCACAAAGTCCAGGCGATCCTGGCCGAAGTACATTTCGCCGTCCATGAAAAAAGTCGGCGCGCCGAAAACGCCGCGCGCCACTGCAGCATCGGTGCATGCAATCAGCTCGGCTTTCACCTCGGGGTCTTGCGACAGCGCCAGTAGCGATTCGCAATCCAGCCCGTGCTCTGCCAGCACGGTGGTGACCACCGCAGTATCGCCCATGTTTTTTTCCTGCACCCAGACTGCGTCGTACACGGCGTCAATCACGGTGCTCGCACAATCCAGGCGTTGCGCGGCGATTGCCGTGCGCATCAGGTTGAGCGTATTGATCGGGAAGAACGGGTTGGGATTCAGCGCAACGCCGTAGCGACGCGCAAAGCGCGGCAGATCGTGCGTCATCATGTAGTGTCCCTTGGCGGGAATCGCGACGGGAGAATTATTGCCTGTGGCTTTGAATACACCGCCCAGCAACATGGGTTTGTAGATGACGTCCAGCGCGTATTGGTCGGCGAGCTGGCGCAGGCGTTTGTGCGCGAGGTAGGCGGTGGGGCTGCCAAAATCGTAGTAAAACTCCAGGGTCTTGCGCATGGTGAACTCCTTGCTGGTCTGTGAGTGCGATAGAATTGCGGACTGCAAGTTTACACAGCGAGCGCCGGCAAGGCATTAGTCGGGTTGGGGTGCGCCATCAAGTTGGAGAGGATGCCAGGGGTTTGCGATGACTGAAGACCTTTTCTCATCTGCGGATGAATGTTCGGATGCGCTTTCACGCATCGAGATGCAGGATGCGGACGTCACGTTGTACCCGTTTTTGTTTTCGCAGGCTGAGGCAAATCAATTGTTCGCTGTGTTACGGCGCGACATTTTGTGGCGACAGGAGGCGATCAGGGTGTATGGACGCGTCCACCAACAGCCGCGATTAACGGCCTGGTATGGCGAGCCCAATACGGTGTACAGCTATTCCGGCATCACGCTGAATGCCACGCCGTGGATACCGGCGTTACTGGCTATCAAAGAACGTATTGAGGGCGTCGCGCAGGCGACCTTCAATAGTGTCCTGCTCAATCTTTATCGCGATGGCGCGGACTCGATGTCATGGCATGCCGATGACGAGGCGGAACTGGGGCGCAATCCCGTTATCGGTTCCGTGAGCCTTGGCCAGAGTCGGGTCCTGCAACTGAAACATAAAACCGACAAAGCCAACCGGCGCAACATTCCCCTGTCCAACGGCAGCTTCCTGCTGATGCAAGGGCCGACGCAACACCACTGGTTGCATTGCATTGCCAAATCCCGGCAGCCACTGGGCGAGCGGATAAATTTGACGTTCCGGTTTGTTCTGTGATCTCTGCTGTCCGGTCAGGCGCCCTGTTCCGCCTTCAGCGGCGCCAGCACCTGTTCGCTGTAAATACGCAGGCAGTTCCAGGCGGTATCCAGCGGCATGCCGCCGATCAGTGGGTGAATCGCGGCGAAAAAGTCATCGCGCTCCCGATGGCGCCGCATGCATTCGGCGGGCGTGATGATTTCGTAACGCTTTTCGGCGCGCAGCGCATCCACTGAATCGCTGCTGAACTCCAGCGGCCGGTTTACCCCCGCCGTTTTCCAACTGCTGTACTCGATCACTTCATTGAGGAAATGGTGACCGAGTTCATCCCACGCCTGGTCGGGATTCTCGTGGATGAACAAAATGGAAAAGTCCGCAGGCGGTGAGTGCGTGAAGCCCTGCTTGCCGTAAACCTTCAGTTGCTCGTAGTAGTAGGCGCTCAGCACCGGGTCCGCTACCGGTGGCGCAAACGGCAGGCCAAGGCGCGCCGCCCGCTTCGCGGCAGGTTTGCTCATGCCGCCCACCAGGAACATCGGGTGGGGACGGCTGTAAGGCTTGGGGGTGACGTTGACCATCCTGCCGTTGTACTCGAACGGCTCGTCCGACCAGGCCTTCAGCAAGGTCTCCAGCACGTGGTCCATCCACTGGCCGCGCTCGGCGAAGGGCTTGTTGGCAATATGGAACTCCACTTCGCGGTAACCCATGCCGGCGATGAAGTTCAGCCGCCCCTGGCTGAGCAGGTCGACGACCGCGATGTCCTCGGCAAGCCGGATGGGATCGTACAGGGTGACCAGCAGCGCCATCACACCGATGTTGCAACGCTCGGTGCGCGCGGCGATAGCCGCGGCCATGGTCAGCGGCGAGGGCAGCCAGCCATTCTCCGCTACATGGTGTTCCTCCACATTCACACTGGAGAAACCCTGCTGGTCGGCGTAGGCGGCCATGTCGATTGCGGTGCGATAGCGCAAGGAGCGCAGCGCGGGATCGCTCTCCGCGCCGGTCAGGTTAAGGCGCAGGTTGCTATTGATGGATGGCATCGATCCTGTCCCTTTGGAGATTCAAGCAAGAAGATGGGGCGGCGCAGGCCCTGCCGCGCAGATCGGGCAGCGCAGCCCGGTCGGCGCTCAGGCAGCGATCGGCGCCGCCTGTGTGCCGCGAATCAGTTTGCCCGGCACTGCGCCGGTGTAATGGCCGTTCTCCATGATGATCTCGCCGCTGACAATGGTGGCGACGTAACCGCGTGCGCCCTGGAACATGCGCCGCCCGCCTGCCGGCAGGTCGAAAATAATGTGCGGCGCTTCCAGTTGTAGCGCATCAAAGTCGATGAGGTTCAGATCCGCTTTCATGCCGACTTCCAGCGTGCCGCGATCCTCCAGGCCGACACAGCGCGCCGTGTCGTGGGTCTGCATTTTGACGACGTCCTCCAGTTTCAGGCGATGGCCGCGCTGGCGGTCGCGCACGTAGTAGCTGAGCATCTGCGTGGGGGGACACTCGCGTCACACAGCACGCCGCAATGGGCGCCGGTGTCAGCGAGGGAGAGTATCGTGCTGTCGTCCTCGAGCAGCGCAACCTGGCGGCTCAGGTCATTGGCGCCGTAGCCGAAGCAGGGGAAGTACACCACGGTTTTGCCACCGTCCTGCATCATCAGGTCGTAGCAGTATTCCTGCGGCGACACGCCCGCTTTGGCAGCCAGCGCGGCAATGCTGTCCTCGGGGCCGGGCTCATAGTTGGGCGGGGTGCCGAGCGGATAGAGCTTGTCGTAACCGCCGATAATGGTATCCATGAAAGTGTCGCCCATCAGCGGCAGTTCCTCGGCGAGAATTGCCGCGCGGACTTCCGGCTTTTGCAATTGCGCGAGTCGCTGCTCATGCTCCATGATCGACAGCGGGGCATAGTGGGTGTGGAAACTGAACGGGTTGATGGTGCCATCCCAGCTCAGCAGGATGTTCACCGGGCGCGCGCCGACGTGGGGTATCAGTTGCGCGCCTTCGGCCTTCGCCCGGTGACAGTAATCCAGCTGCTTCAGCACGCGCTCCCAGTCCGCTTCCTCGCGAAAGAACAGCACGAAGTTGATCTGGCAATTGTTTTCGATGGAGAGGCGCTTCATCCAATCCATCTCCTTTTCCCAGTCATGGAAATCGGACACCAGCCCGAATATCCCCTTGCCGCCCAACTCGCCGATGACCTTGCCGATACCCAGCAATTCAGCTTCGTCGGCGTAGGTGCCGGGCATGGCCTGGTCGCCGCCGGTGGTGTGCAGTTCCGTGCGTGAGGTGGTGAAACCCAGCGCGCCGTGCTCGATGCCCTCCTTGACGATGGCGGCCATGGACGCCACATCCTCGGGTGTCGCGAATTCATTTTTCGCGCCGCGTTCGCCCATCACGTAGGTGCGCACCGCGCAATGCGGCACCTGGGCGCCGACATCTATCGCGCGTGGGAATCTCTCCACGGCGTCCAGATATTCCGGAAAGCTCTCCCAGTCCCATTTCACGCCTTCATGCAGGGCTGTGCCGGGGATGTCTTCCACATCCTCGACGACGGTAATCAGGCGGGCCTGCGCCTCTTTGTTGGGCGCGCAGGGCGCGAAGCCGATGCCGCAGTTTCCCATCACCAGCGTGGTGATGCCGTGGTTGGCGGCGGGGCTGCACAGCGGATCCCAGGTCGCCTGGCCGTCCATGTGCGAATGCACATCCACCCAGCCCGGGGTGAGCAGCTTGCCCTGGGCATCGATTTCTTTTTTGCCTGGGCCGCTGACCACGCCAACGGCGGCGATCTTGCCATTGTCGACGGCAAGATCGCCCTTGAATGCAGGTTTGCCAGTGCCATCCACCAGCGTTGCGTTTTTAATCACCAGGTCGTACATCGTCTTAGCCTCTTGCGGGTATGCACGGCAGTGTACTTAACTTCCGCACAGACGGGTTAGTGCGGGGCAGGTGAATGCGCCTGTCGGTTTAACAGGCTACCCCGTGGCAAGCGGAGCCAAAACTCACTGCGTTATGATGCGGCAGAATTCCACAACGAGGGTTCTTTTTGCGTCAGATGTGGCTGGGAATCCGAGCACGTAGGTGTTACAGCCTGGTCCTGGGACGCGCTCGGCAGCGCTGCGACACTGTGCGCGCAAGCCGAGCACGCCGAGGCGCTGGGCTTCGATTCCTTCTGGTTGCCGGAGAACCATTTCGGCGCCAGGGTCGCTATCCCGGCGCCGCTGCTGCTGTTGGCCTCTGTCGCCGCGCGGACCCGGCGCATTCGACTGGGCTGCACGTCTTACCTGTTGCCCATCCGTCATCCGCTGCTGGCGGCGGAGGAGGTGGCGGTGCTGGATCAATTGTGTGAAGGGCGTTTGATACTGGGACTGGGACGCGGACTCTCCGCCGCGATGTTCAAGGCCTTCGGCGTGGCCGCAGGCGACAAGCGCAAACTGTTCCAGGCGAACCTGGCGGTGATGCGGAGCGCGTGGCGCGGCGATGCGGTTGGCGCGGATGAAAACGGCCAACCGATCCATCTCGCGCCACTGCCGGTGCAACAACCGTCACCACCGCTGTGGGTCGCGGCGTTTGGACCGCTGGCGCTTAAGCAAGTGGCCGGGTTGGGCCTGCCGTATCTCGCGTCACCGGTGGAATCCCTCGCCGTGCTGGAAGCGAACTACCGGCGCTATCATCTCGATGTGGCCGCCGCCGGACAACCTGCGGTGGCAACCATTCCGGTGATGCGCACAGTGTTCGTCACGCAGGATCGCGTGCAGCAAGAGCGCGTGCGAACGGCGCTCGCTGCTGCGGTGCCCTCCGCGCTGCGTAGCAAGGACACTGCGGTCGACGACTGGGCCATCGTCGGCGATCGCGATTACGCACGGGACAAGCTGCAGGAATACAAGGCGACTCTGAACTTCAGTCACCTGATTGTCCGGGCAGGCATAACGGGGATTGCTGCAGACGAGGAGCTGCGTAGTCACGAACAGTTACTGGGGATTGTTGCCGATCTCTGATTGTGAACGTTTGTCCGAATGTGTATCTGCACGGACAAGCGCCGTTGCCAGTTTCCAGTCACTGCTGCGCTGCGCCTCCACCAGCGAATAGCACAATTGAATTTTTTCCAGGTTCTGGCGCAACATCCTTTGCATCCCCTCAACCTGTCCCACCTTCGGGCTGAAGAACGCCTGCGCATCGGCGTAGTCCTCACGGCTGCACAATCCCCTGGATAGCGCCGGTGTGCTCGCGAGGTAAGGTGTTGGCAGCGCTACCGCAATTGCCGGGTAGTACCGTTTAAACCAGGCGAATGCGCGCTGCCGATTGTCCATTTTACTGATGTGGGATTGAATCAATGTCACTGTGTCGGTGACGCCGACATTGAACAGCCAGCGCAGGTCAAGGATTTTCCGGCTGAGCTCGGGTTCGGAGGTTTGACCCAGTGCCCAGAAAGCGTCATCGCGCAAGTTGGCATCGTTGGACGCCAGCGCCGTGCCTGCCAGTGCATCAAAGTACGGCGCGCCCTCGGTGATCACCGCGCTTGCCATTGCGAGGGCATACAACTGGCGGTCGATTGCATCGCCATTGAATCCCGTATCCATGCCGTAACCAATCAGTGCCTTGCCGCGTTCGGCCAGGCTTGCCAGCAGTTCGGGTTGTTCCAGCGAGATCGCCACCAGATCAAGCGCGTTCTCTCGCAATAGTTGCGTTGCAACCGGGGCTTCTGCGTCAGCGCGTGTATCCGGCGCCAGGCCAAGATTATCCAGCAGGGGCTTGTACTGACGGTAGATGTAATCGGAGAGTTGCGCTTGTTGCTCCTTCGTCGCAATCGTGTCCCAAATTTGCTTGACCTGAACGGTCGGTTCCGTGCGCACGTCCCATTCCGGCTGTGCAATCACCGGGGCAATGGCTTGCAGGTAGAAGGTGGTATCAATACGGGCGGCCTGGTATTCCGCCGCGAGGTTGTTTGCCAGGGAAAATTTTTCACCGGGGCTTAACGCGCCGATGTGGTCGAGCAGGGCGCGCCACTGGTGCTTTGGCAATGTGAAGCGGTAATAGCCGTGGCCATTGTAGTTGGGCATGACAGCGCCAGGACACTGTTGCACGGGATACGTGAAGCGTTGCTGGCGCCGGTCCAGTACATCGCACCGATGCCCGGAGGCGTCGCCGCTGAGCAGTGTGAGGCAGATTGGCACTACCCATTCCTGATCGGGGCTGACGGCGGAGCCGACAGGCAGGTAGCGCTGCTGCTCGATATCGATGGCCAGTTCGCCGTCATCGCATCGCCAGTCCAATGTGATCAGCGGAATACCGGGTTGGTTGATGTACGATTCCGTGATTTTTGTCGCCTGCGAGTCACCCGCTGCGTGTTCCAGCGCCTGCATCAGATCCTCTGCCGTGGCCGTGCCCCAGGCGTGCTGGCGCAGATACTGTTGAATCCCGCGTCGGAACACCTCCGGGGTTACCGCGCTTTCCAGCATTTGCAATACCGCGCCACCTTTTGAGTAGCTGATGTCGTCGAACACATTCGCGATGTCCTCGTTGTTCCTGACGGGTTCGCGCACGCTGCGCGAATCCGCGTAGATATCCTCGTCCATCACGCGATGGCCGCCCTGCAGGATGTCGCGATCGACCTCCAGCGCAGGGTTCCACTGGTGCACCGTCCTGGACGCGATCCAGGTAGCGAACGATTCATTGAGCCAGATATCGTCCCACCACGGCATCGTCACCAGGTTGCCCAGCCATTGGTGGGCGATCTCATGGGCATGCACCGTCGCCAGTCGGCGCTGCTGGCTGGCCGAGGGATTTTCATCCAGCAGAATAATGGACTCGCGGTACGTCACCAGGCCCACGTTTTCCATCGCGCCCCAGGCAAAGTCCGGCACCGCGACGATATCGAGTTTCGCAAACGGATAGGGAATGCCGAAATACGCCTCCAGGCTGGTGAGCAGCGCGGCGGTATGCTTTAGCGCGTAGTCCAATTGTTGGGCCTTGCCTTTGGTGGCGATACCTCGCAGCGGAATTGGAAAATCGCGGACAGCGGTGGGTGGAATGTCTGCGTACTCGACCACATCCAGCTCGCCGACCGCAAAGGCCAGCAGGTAACTCGGCATTGGCGGCGTGGTGGCCAGGGTGAGGCGTTTGAATCCGTCGGTCAGTATTTCTTCCCTGATGACGGGCGTATTCCCGAAGCCGCGATGCCCCTGCCGGATCTCGAGACTGATGTCGTAAGGCACTTTGAAGCGCGGCTCGTCAAACTGAGGGAACGCCTGCCTGGCGAGCACCGGTTCAAACTGGGTAAACGCGTAACGCCTGCCCTCGTCCTCCGTGAGGTAGAGTCCATCGAGTTTCGTACTGAACGGTGCGTCAAAGCGGATGTGAATGCGGGCGTGTTGTGGCGCTATAGGCCGGGCGGCGGTCAGGCGCACGATGCCGGAGTGCCCCATTTCCTTGTAATGCAGCGTACTTTGGGTGCCGCCTTCGTGCTCGAGCACGGCGCTGCGCGCTTTTATGTCCTTGCCGTGCAGCCAGATAACATCCAGCGGATGGGTGATATCAACATCGATCGTCACGCTGCCGCTGAAGTGATTCTGCTCCGGGTCGATGCGCAGCATTACCGTGTAGTGCGTGGGGGTGACCTCGGGAGGCAATTTCCCCTGTGGCGCCAACGCGGTTTCCGTCGCGTCCCTGCCGGTCCGCCATTGTTCCCAGGATTGCCAGACGGCGATAGAAGCGGTGGCAACGAGGACGAACAGGGCGATGAACCTGAGTGCGCGTTTCAAAGTCCATACCTCGCACAGTTGCAGTGTGGGGATATGGGCAGGTAAGTTGACTCTGCTTCCATAGACTTAACCTGGTCCCGACGGGGCGTTTAGTCACGCCATCACAGCCGTTCGATCCAAGGGTACTCCTGTACCCGCCCGCCCCCGCAAGACGGTGGTTCTGTAATTTAATGCGCAGTGAACTATATTGACTGTTTGACATCACGCACTCTTGAGGATTTAACCCATGCTGTACGCCATGCCCGGATCAGACAATGCGCTGTTCACATTCCGCAACCGCTACGACAATTTCATCGGGGGCGAGTGGGTGGCGCCTCTGGAGGGCAGGTACTTCGAGAATGTGACGCCGGTGACGGGCGCCGTGTTTTGCGAGGTGGCGCGCTCCACGCCAGCCGACCTGCACAAGGCCCTTGACGCCGCCCATGCAGCGGCGCCCGCCTGGGGCAGGACGCCGGTGGCGGAGCGCTCCAACACGCTGTTGAGAATCGCCGATCGCATTGAAGCGAACCTGGAAACGCTGGCCTATGTGGAGACCTGGGAGAACGGCAAGGGCATCCGTGAAACGCTCAATGCCGATATTCCGCTGCTGGTCGATCACTTTCGCTATTTTGCCGGCTGCCTGCGCGCCCAGGAGGGCAGCGCCAGCGATATCGACGGCAATACCGTCAGTTACCACTTCCACGAACCGCTGGGCGTGGTGGGGCAGATCATTCCGTGGAACTTCCCGCTGCTGATGGCGGGCTGGAAGCTGGCGCCTGCGCTGGCGGCGGGCAATTGCGTGATCCTGAAGCCGGCGGAGCAGACACCGGTTTCCATCCTGGTGCTGATGGAAATGATCGCCGACCTGCTCCCGCCGGGTGTCGTGAATATCCTGAACGGCTACGGCGAGGAAATTGGCCAGGCGCTGGCCAGTTCGAATCGCATCGCCAAGATTGCGTTTACCGGGTCCACCGCCGTGGGGCACCTGATACTCGCAAACGCCGCCAAAACACTGATTCCGTCCACGGTGGAGCTGGGCGGCAAGTCGCCCAACATCTATTTCGAGGATGTGATGGCGCAGGAGGATGCGTTTGTCAGTAAATGCGTCGAGGGCCTGTTGCTGGGCTTTTTCAACCAGGGGGAAGTGTGTACCTGCCCCTCGCGCGCGCTGGTGCAGGAGAGCATCTACGACGACTTTATCGAGCGGGTCCTGGTGCGGGCGAAACAGATCAAGCAGGGCAATCCGCTGGACACCGAGACCATGGTGGGCGCCCAGGTCTCGCGCGAGCAGTTCGACCGGATCATGGGCTATATGGATGTCGCGCGCGCGGACGGTGCGAAATTTCTGCTCGGCGGTGAAAAGGCGGTGGTGGGCAGTGATATCGCCGGCGGCTTCTATGTGCAACCGACGCTGCTGCAGGGCAGCAACGACATGCGGGTTTTCCAGGAGGAGATCTTCGGGCCGACCCTGGGGGTGACGACGTTCAAGGATGAAGCCGAGGCGCTGGCTATCGCCAACGCCACCGAGTACGGCCTGGGCGCGGGTGTCTGGACGCGCGATACCAACCGGGCATTTCGCATGGGTCGCGGCATCAAGGCCGGCCGCGTGTGGATGAACTGTTACCATGCTTATCCCGCCCACGCGGCATTTGGCGGCTATAAGAAATCCGGTATCGGCCGCGAGACCCACAAGGTGGCGCTGGAGCACTACCAGCAGACCAAGAACCTGCTGGTGAGTTACGATATCAATCCATTGGGGTTTTTCTGATCGAACCGAAAGTATTGAACCCGGGAGGGTCAAATGAAATTTATCCGATTATTGGCGCTGGTCGTTATCGTTTCGCAGTGGCTGGTCGCGTGCAGCGCCAGCGACTCCATGAACAAAATCGTGCAGAACGGCGGCACGATACTGGTGTCCCTGGGCTCGCACGAGGAGCTGGGGCAGGTGAATCTGGCAGCGGCCAACCTGAGCGCCAAAATGATTGATAGCGGCAGTGCCCAGGCCAATGTAAAAGTGCGGGAGGTGTTTCCGCTCAATGTCGACAAGACGAGTACCCTGAACCATGCCGCCTCGCCCGACGTCGATGGCCACAGTGGCTTCTGGTTCGCCGCTATCGATCTGGTCGACCCGGTTTCAGGCCTGGCGACCAACCTGGCTGCCGGCAATGCCACCCTGGAGATACAGGGCTTGTCCAGCCCGCAGACGCGGTCCGTGAAAATACTGCCGGGAGCGGGTGCGATCAACCCCATCATGTCGTTTGGCACTATCAACACGCTGAATTTCCTGCGGCCGGCAAACCAGGTGAAATACCTGCTCAGCGACCCGCAACTGGTGTTCAACGAGCAAAACCTGTTGGGCGCCATCGAGTTTCAGTTCCAGTACCCTGCGGCCAATGTCGCAGGCCTGCCCCCCGCCAACTGGCCCAGGGGAGTATCGGCCACCAACAATGAGCATTTACAGATACAGAGCTTTACCAGTTCGGACGGCGGGACGAACACACTCCATGTCGTCGTGTTAAACCCGGCCGGGATTGGCGCGGTGTCTCCGGAGAGCCTGGCGACGCCGGAGTTTTACCAGGCCAGCCGCATCCAGGCTGTCCGTTTCAGTGTTGTCTACCCGCCGCAGGTCAATGCATCGCTGTTCGCCAGCGCGAGTGACGTCACGGGCTACGGAATCAACGGGGCTGAACTCAATACCGATGCGTTGGTGATAACCACTCCAACCATCTAGCCAGCGGGCATTCGACAGAGCGGGTTTTGTATCCGTCAATCCCGCGTGAAGCGCGCGCTCAGAAATTAATCTGGCCACGGCCCTTGCGCAGTATCACCAGCAGATCGGCAATCGTAATCTGTCCGTCGGGTACCGGCGTGCCGCCTACCAGCGGCGCCACGTCCGCGCGCGCTTTCTGCGCGTCATTCGGTGTGAGCAAGCCGATAACAATGCGATTGGTGAGCACCGCATCGGCTTCATCCACGATGCAGTCGAATGAGATGTCGCCGTCCGGTGGCGGTGCCGGACCATAGATGTTCTTCACCGCCTTGCGGTCATCCGCCGTCAGCACGCGATTGACGTGCGTGTAGTCGCAGGCAGAACCATCGAACATCGGCGACTGGTAACCACAGAGGACGGCATCCGGCATCGCGGAATGTCCAATGCCCAGCGTATGCCCGATCTCATGGATCAACAGCCCCTCGATATCGTTCAGGTACAGGCCGCCGGGGCCGGTCTGCAGCGGTGCGCCCTCGCTGCCGGGGTCGATGTTGAAATTGTTCATGTCATTGAAGGCGATATCCCCGGACAGCGGGTCGGGAAAATTCACGTCATTGCCCGGGGGGCCGAAACCGGCCGCGCCGGCGTAGTCGCCCACGCCAAAACTGAACGCGCCGATGCGGATGTCCGGTTGGGTGACGGTGCCGAAATTGCCGCCCTGGTCAGCGACCTTCATAAACTGCAGGTTGGCTGCAGCCGCCCATTTGTTGAAGGCGCGCTGTACGGCGGCGTTGAAGGCGCCAGTCCCATGGGTCGCATCAATGATCTTGCGCAGATCCTTGGCACCGCCGGAGCCCAGAGTGTTGACCCCGCTCCAGGACGGCGGCGCCAATGGCCCCAGGCCGACCCCCGGCGTCATGAAGCTCCAGGTTATTGTCGCGCTATTGGGCCAGACGGGATTGTCCCATTTGCTGCCCCAACCCTTGCCGTACACGCTGCAGGCCGTGGCGGTGCCGGGCAGGAACAACGGCAAAACCAGCAGGGCTGGCAGCCACCTGCGATATACCGCAGGGGACATTGATGTGTAGACTCTGGCGACCATAGCGCTGCACCCTCCCTAAACTGACTACTCAAGACAGTGTAGGCGAAAGCTCTTGCAGGCAAACTACATTTTTTCTCCGGAGTACCAGCAACGTGTTGCAACGCCTGGCCATTGGTCTACTCACTGCGTTCGTACTCGGCATTGCACTGCTCTGGCTGCTGGCGGGCATCGCGCCGCGCCAGTTGCCCTCCGCCGCTGGATTGGCGACTGGCCTCGGCGCCAAACTGGCCTGCTCCGGCACGTATCTCTCGGGCTTCAGCGAGCAGCGCAATGCCGACGATCTGGCGACGTATTCAGCACTGACTCGGCTGCTCGATATACGTGCCGTCGCGCAGGGTGGCGTTGCCGCAAGCCTGCTGGGCAGCCCGGACGCGGTAGCGCGTTACCGACCGGGACTGGGGTGTGCGCTCGAATACGGCAGCGCCAGTGTGCTCGACGAGGTGGCGTATGCCGCGCCCGCGAGCAACGCGGACGCACCCTGGCCCGGCGGCAGTGTGGTGGGGCCCGCTGATCCGGAAATAGCGGCAGTGTTGTCCGCGCTGTTGGCAGCGGACAACGCGCAGGTGCTCGATACGCGCGCGCTGTTGGTCGTGCAGGATGGGCGCGTCATCGCGGAGGCGTACGCCCCCGGCATCAGCGCAGGCACCCCCTTGCTGGGCTGGTCCATGGGCAAGTCAGTCACCGCTATCATGCTGGGGCGGCTGGAGGCGATGGGGAAAATCGCGGTCACGGAACAGGCGCTGTTTCCGTCCTGGGCGGCGGACGAGCGCGCCGGCATCTCGCTGGAGAACCTGCTGCAGATGTCTTCCGGCCTGGCGTTTAGCGAGGACTATGTGCCCGGCAGCGACTCCACCCGCATGCTGTTCATGTCGCCCAGCGCATCGGCCGTGGCGCTGGACAGCCCGCTGGCGCACGCGCCCGGCACGGTGTGGTCCTACTCATCGGGTACCAGCAACCTGCTGGCGCGGCTGGTGTACGAACGGGTCGGCGCGTCCCCACAGGCGCAACTGGATTTCATCACGCGCGAAATCAGCGCGCCGCTGGGATTGGAGGCGACCACGCTGGAGCCGGATGCCAGCGGTGTCTTCGTTGGCAGCTCGTTTATCTATGCGCCCGCGCGTGACTGGGCGCGCTTTGCCTGGCTGCTGGTCAATGGCGGAGAAATCAACGGTCAACGGTTGCTCAGCGAGGAGTGGATTGCGCGCGCGGTGCAGCCCAACGGCAGCGGCAACGAGCCGCGCTACGGCTACCAATTTTGGCTCAATGCCGGCGGCGGCGAATTGCGCTGGCCGTCACTGCCTGCCTCGGCCTACGCAATGCAGGGCAACCGCGAGCAGGTGGTGATGATGCTGCCATCGCACCGCGCGGTGATCGTGCGCCTCGGTTGGAGCACGACCGAGTATCCCGTCGACCAGAATTTTGCCGCGATCATCGCTGCGCTGCGTCCGTGACGCGGCGTTCCGCAGCAGCGACTAGGAGACGCGGGGCGTGAACGCCTGCTGCAGGAACCTGATTCTCTCCAGCATGGATTTTTGCGCAATCGCATTGGTAGCGACGCCGTCGTAGCCGTGGATGGTTTGCCGCGTCTCGTTGACGATCACCTCGACGCCCTGCGCCCGCAATGCGCCGATGTAGTTCCGGCCCTCGTCCCGCAACGGGTCGAATTCCGCAGTCTCCACGTAACTCAGCGGCAGGCCTTGCAGCTGACCCAGGCCCGGCGCGGCGTAGGGCGGCAGTTCTCCCTGGCGGTAGCGACTCAGGTACATCGCCCACATGCGGCGATTGGAAATGGCATTCCACAGCGGAACATCCACAAATTCGGTCGCTGACGGCGTGGAACAGGTATTGTCCAGTACCGGGTAAATGAGCAGTTGTCCGCACAGTGCCACGAGCTTCTCATCGCGCGCCTTCTGGGCCACGCCGGCCGCCAGCGCGCCGCCGGCGCTGTCTCCGCCCACGGCAATGCGGCTGATGTCGACGCCCAGGCGGCCAGCTTCGCGCACCACCCATGCCAATGCGGCGTAGCAATCGTCAAAGCCGTTCGGGAAGGGGTATTTTGGCCCCAGCCGGTAATCGACAAAGACCACCACGCAGCCCGCGTCGTTGGCGTAGCGTTCGCAGCTGTCGATATGCATGCTGGCACAACTCATCGCGAACGCGCCGCCGTGGTAATACAGCAGCGCGGGCGCTGGCTTGTCCAGGTTGTGGGGCGTCATCACGAGCACGTCAAAGTGACCGCCATCCGCGCTGGCAAGCGCAAGGGTTTTGCAATCGAGTGCAAGCTCGCGCCTGGCGAACTTGCGCTGCATTTTCATCAGTGAATTTATCAGCCACATGATGGGTGCGCTGAACCGAAAGGTGATCGAGGGAATTTTGGCGAAATCCGGATGGATGTTGTATTTGCCGGGCATGGTGTCCATCAGTCCTTTTTGGGTGAGACGCGAAGAGTAACAAACCGCAGTATTTCGACAACCGTTTTGTTGCGGTCCCTTCGTGGACATCGAGCTGAAAAGCTATACGATCATCCATGCACGAATGGCACTAACTTGGGGCTGGTATCGGCGTAGGCGTTTCAGCTTCCAGGGTGCGTCGGGACCGTGCGAGGCAGGACGCCGAGCCCGAGCCCCCATGGATGGGTTCACGGCGTGTCCCGGCGGACCCTGGAAGCTGAAACGTCGGCGATTGTCCTTGAATTAGTGCCTTTGGCCAAAGCGCCGTCTGACAGTGCCGATACCCTGAATCTGGAGACATTCTGTCGATGCGAACTTTCATCCTGCTCTGCGCCGTGCTCTTAAGCTCAGCAACCATAGCGGCACCGCGACCCAATATCGTGTTCATCCTGGCGGACGATCTGGGGTACGGCGACCTGTCCTCCTACGGTGCCAGCGATATTGCCACGCCGAACATCGATCGCCTGGCTGCAGAGGGCATCCGCTTCACCGATTACTACACGCCGGCGAATACGTGCTCCCCCACGCGCGCGGCGCTGATGACGGGCCGTTACCCGCCGCGCACCGGCGTCAACGCAGTGTTGGGACACGACACGGTGGAAGGCCTGCCGCTCGACGAGATAACGCTGGCGGAGATGTTGCGCGATGCGGGATATACCACTGCAATCATCGGCAAGTGGCATCTCGGACAGGTAGAGGCTTTCATGCCATGGCAGCAGGGCTTTGATTATTTCTTTGGTCCGGCCACCAGCAACGACGACAACAACTTTTACCTGTACGAATCGCATGGCAAACAGTACCAGCGCTTTCCCGAGCGCGTGGACCAGACATTACTGACGCAACGTTACACCGAGAAAGCGCTGCGCTTTCTCGACGCGCAACAGGGCTCGACCCAGCCCTTTTTCCTCTACCTGCCACACACCATCGCGCATATCCCCCTGCACCCGCATCCGCGTTTCGTGGGGAGTTCGCAGCGCGGTCTTTACGGTGATGTCGTGCAGGAACTGGACGATTCGGTAGCGCAGGTGCTGGCGAAACTGTCCGAGCTGGGCATGGATGAGAACACCATCGTGGTCTTCAGCAGCGACAATGGCGCGTGGCGCACCATGCGCGACCACGGCGGCAGCAACGGTATCCTCAGTGGCGGCAAGCTCACGGCGTTCGAAGGCGGGCATCGCGTCCCCGCGCTGGTGCGCTGGCCGCGCGTGATACCCGCCGGCCAGGTCAATAAGGAACTGGCAACGATGATGGACTGGTTCGTGACACTGGCCGGGTATGCCGGTGCCACCGTGCCCGGTGATCGGGCCATCGACGGCAAGTCGCTGCAGGGCGTGCTGGAAGGCGAGGGCAAGCGGGAAGAGACACCCTTCTTTTACTTCGCGTTGCGCCCGCCACATGAGCAACAGGCGCACCGGCTGGCGGCGGTGCGCGACGGCAACTGGAAACTGCATGCGCCGCAGCGCGGCTATTATCCGCGCATGCTTGAGCCGCTGATGGCGGTCGGCCTGTTCCACCACGGTGAGTTGCTGTTTGATCTCGCGAGTGACCCTGGCGAGACCCGCAACGTCATTGACGATCACCCGGAGGTGGCGCAACGACTGCGTCAGATGATGGCGGAGTTTGAAGCGCAGAACGTGATGCGGGCACCCGTCAATGCGCAGGCGGGCGAGCGCGATGCCGCTGGCTGGGAGAATCTGTGGTACGGCATCGCCGCTGCCGTGTGCGTGGTGCTGTTGGCGCTGGCGCTGGTGATCAAAATACTGATGATGGTGTTCAGTCGTCGGGCGAAAAGGCGTTCACAGTAAGCGGTTCACAGTAAGCAGTTCACAGTAAGCAGTTCACAGAATCAATCCGACAATGCAGCCCGTCATGCACGTGGCCAGCAGGCCCGACCAGATCGAGCGCGGCGCCAGGCGCAGGATGTCGGCGGTGCGTTCCGGGCACATCGCTGTCATGCCGCCGATCATGATGCCGAGGCTGCCGAAGTTGGCGAAGCCGCACAGCGCGTAGGTCATGATCAGGCGGCTGCGTTCGCTAAGCACCTCCGGCCCCAGTGCCGCCAGTTGCAGGTAGGCCACAAGCTCGTTGATGAATACCTTGGTCGCCAACAACTCGCCGGCGGTGCGCGCCTCCTGCCACGGGATGCCGGTCAGCCAGGCCAGCGGCGCCAGCAGCTGGCCGAACACGCCAACCAGCGTAAAAGTACGCCGCCTGACGGCACCAGCCCCAGCAGTCGGTCGGCGAGGTACACCAGCGCGACGAACACAATCAGCATGCCGATGATGTTGGCCAGCAGCCGCAAGCCCTCGCCGGTGCCACTGACCAGTGCATCCATGCTGCCGCTGTACGGCGAATGCATCGTGACAGCTTCGTCGCGCGCTCCCGCTTCTGGCGGCACCATCACGGCCGCGAGCAAAATCGCTGCCGGCGCGCTGATCAGTGACGCCACCAGGATATGACTCAGCGCCGTGGGCACGGTGCTCGCAAGAATGCCGGCGTACAGGCCCATCACCGTGCCGGCCACGGTGGCCATGCCGCAGCTCATCAGCATGAACAGTTCGCTGCTCGACATTGTTCGCAGGTGCGGCTTGATCAGCAGTGGCGATTCCACCATGCCAATGAAAATGGAGCTGGCCGCGCCCATGCTCACGGCGCCACCGAGGCCCATCGACTGTCGCAGCAGGCGCGCCAGCGCCGCGATCACCACCGGGATAATGCGCCAGTGCCACAGCAATGCGCTCAGCGCGGCAAAGACCAGCACAATGGGCAGCGCGCGAAACGCCAGTATGAAGCTGTATTGCGGCGCGGTGACATCGTACGGCGCCGCTGCCCCGCCGAGGAAACCGAACACCATCGCAGTGCCCTGTCCGGTGGCGGCCTCCAGCGTCAACACCAGTCGGTTCACCCACAGCAGTGCATCCTGCAGCAGCGGCACTTTGAGGAATATCGCGGCCAAAACCAGTTGCGCGATGAGGCCGGTGAGCACCAGTCGCAGCGGGAAGCGGCGGCGGTTGCTGCTGCAGAGCCAGGCGAGCAGGATGATACAGGGGAGGCCGAGCAGGGCCTGTGACATCGGGGAATCTCTTCAACACGAAACCCCGGACGTTAGAGCAGGCCGGGTGAAAAGTCCATTGTGGTTGGGATGGCAGGCCCGCCTTACGATTCGGCCTGCCGCACGAGTTCCTTCAGCAACAGGACGCTCCTTTTAATTCCCTTGATCGACAATCGGTCGCGTGAATCATGCTCCGAATGCAGGTCGCGCGGGAACTCGCCACCCTCAAATGAGCGGAGCGTGATGGCCTCCACCCCGTGCGCCAGGAAACTGCGGCCGTCGGTCAGCACGCCAAACGGTAGTTCGCGCGCTTGCAGGGGCTTTCCGTAAATCGCTTCGGCGCCGCGATTCACGAAATCGATCATGGCCTGTGAACTGTAAAACCGCCGCGTGGCGAAACCATCCTCGGAGATGTACGCCAGTTCGTCAGTTGTTCCTATCGATTCAAGATTGACGACTCTGACGCGGTGCGGTGATGTCCTTTGCGCTGTTGTCTCCGTTGCATCGAGAAGACGTTTCACATACGCCCAGGAACCCAGCGTGCGCTCTTCCTCCGCTGCAAGAAAAGCGATTTCAACGGTGCTGCCCGATTGTTGCGGGCGTTGCCCCAGCTCCTGTGCCAACAGCAGCAATGCGGTTACGGAGCCGCCGTTGTCGATGGCGCCGATGCTGGGTGCGCGCACCAATGGCCCAACCGATTGAAACCAGAACATTGCGATGAACGGTGCCGCAGCAAGAGCAATGACGGTTCCGGTGACAGGCATTGGAATCGCCTTGCCCTTGCGGCGCAACCAGAGGGCCAGCAGCGGGAAGCCGATGGCAATACCAGTTGGAAGCCGTGGGCGGTGGCCGTGAAGTATTGTTCGCTCACCAGCGCGCCGGCGTTGGCCAGGCTTTCGGCGAGCGCACTGGCTACCGTGTCCAGATTCTCGCTGCCATTGGGCCTGGGGATCAGGATAGTGTCGAGGATCGCTTCTGTTTCCATTGTTCCACCTCTTATAGTTATGGTGGGTAAGTCGACTTGCCGCGACGGGCCACCACGGTGAGCCTCTGTCAACGGCATTCCGGCGTGCCCCATTTTCGACCATTAAATTGTCAGTACCTGATCCTGGTCAATATGCGTCGAGTCGAATTCACGCAGAATTAGGCTATTCTGTGACTGACAAGGTACGCCGCACGTACTGGTTTTGCTAAAGGAGTGATATTGATGACGATTAAAAACATCCTGGCAGCGTTCTGCCTTTCTTCGATTACCGCCGGTACAGTGCTTGCAGCGGTTTCCCCCGAGCAAGCCGCCCGCTTGGGCAAGGACCTGACACCGGTAGGCGCCGAAATGGCGGGCAACGCCGACGGCACAATTCCACCCTGGGATCCCAAGGGCGTGCCGGTGCCAGCGAAATTTGTGGCCGGCTCGGACAATTACGTCAACCCCTACCCGGATGAAAAGCCCCTCTACACGATCGATGGCAGCAATTGGCAGGAGTATGCCGACATGCTCACGGTGGGTACGCAGGGGTTGTTCAAGAAATACGGCGCTGACGGATTCAAGATCCATGTGTACCCCTCGCATCGGGGAAGCATCCGGCCCGACTGGTTCAATGCCAATACACTGAAAAATGCCACCGGCGCCACGCTGGTGGAAGACGGCCAAAAAATTGAGGGCAATTATCCTGGCGTACCTTTCCCGATCCCGCAGTCCGGGCTGGAGGCCATGTGGAACCACATGATTCGCTACCAGGAAGACTCGTTGCTGCAATACGATGTCTACTATGTCGGCTCCAACGGCAAACCCGTGCTGGCAACCACCGGTTCATCAGTCCAGATATTTCCCATATTCAAAAACCCGGACCAGGTGGTGGGTGATGAACCCTGGGGCTTGCTTCGCATCAACTACGATGCACCCGCACGCCGCGCCGGTGAGATTTTGCTGGTGCATGAACCGGCAGCGGACTACACCAAGGGCAAGGGCCGCAAGGCCTGGCAATACCTGGTGGGCCAGCGTCGGGTGCGCCTGGCGCCTGCCGTTTCCTTCGATACACCCAACCCGGGTGTAGCCGGTACTTCAACGTATGACGACGCCTATGTTTACAACGGTTCCCCGGAGCGTTTTACCTGGACGCTGGTGGGCAAGAAGGAAATGATCCTTCCCGCCGGCAATTACGACATGATATTCCAGGACAAGGTCGAGGACTTGCTGGGCGAGAAGTTCCTCAACCCGGAAAAAATTCGCTGGGAAAAGCAACGCGTGTGGGTCGTGGATTCGAATCTGAAAGAAGGCAATCGGCACATCTATAGTCGACGCACGTTCTATCTCAATGAGGACACCTGGACAGCGGTTTCGGGCGAGATGTACGACGGACGTGGCCAGCTGTGGCGCATACAGTATGCGTACCTCGCCAACCTGTATGATCGCAAAATGGATTTTTCCCTGGCCTATGGCTCCTATGACATCGCACAGGATGTGTACAACCTGAGCGGCAAGCCGATTCCCGGGACGTACAGTAACACCGTCGATAAGCCGGATAGCTACTTCACATCCGAAGGCATGGCCCGCGGCGGTGTCCGCTGACCCATGCCAGCCGGTGCCTGCGGGCAGGTGAATTGACGTTGCCTTGCGGCGAAGCAGTGATGACAAAGAGCTGTGTCCATGCCAGTGATCGTTGATGTTCTCGCGACCGATTATCACGACCAGCTCTACCAACGCTACGCGGCGCTGCGTGATGAGCACCCCGTCTATTTTGACGCCAGCCGCAACATCTGGATGATTACCCGTTACGAGGATGTGCGCCGCTTGCTGCGCCATCCGGACGGGACCTTAAATGGCAGCACGGGGCACAGCTATATTCCTACGCTGGCGACCTCCGACGGCGAGCTGCACAACAAGGTCCGCAGCCACGTGATCCCGATGTTTTCGAAAGCCGTTGCGACGCAGTTGGAGCCGGTGATTGCGCGGATCGTCGATGAGTGCTTCGCGCGCCTGCCGACCTCGGGCGAAATCGACCTCTACCACGAGGTGATCAAGTGCATTCCCCAGGAATTCATGACCCGTTTCCTCGGGTTCCCTGAGGGATCGGCCCCGCTTTGGTATGCGCTCGGCGATATCCTGATGGGCCAGGACCCGCAGGATGATTCACCGACCAGCGCCGAGGTCGCAATCAGGGATCTGGATGCCGTGGCGACGATGGTGCAGGCCGTACTGGCGGAAAAACGCCGCAATCCCGGCAACGATCATCTCACGTGGCTGGTGCAGCAGGAGGCCCAGGGCCTTTTGACTCCCGAGGAATCCACGCTGTTTGCCAATTGCCTCACCTTTGCGGGCGTGGACACCACCATCAACCTGCTCCAGCGGACTGTCCGCACTACACACATCGTGGAATTCCCGCTGGCGCTTGTCGCACTGGGCGCGGGGCTATGCCGCGCTGGTGATCAAAGCCTGAAGCGGTCGCCTGTGCGCATGAGTGCCGTGCACGAACGCCAACCCATAGAAGGAGATATGCGTATGACCAGTTACATCGCCTGGTTTGAAGAGCTCTCGCGCGACAGCATCGAGAATGCCGGCGGCAAAGGCGCGAATCTTGGTGAGATGACGCGCGCCGGGCTGCCGGTGCCGCCGGGCTTCGTGGTCACGACCGATGCGTTCCTCTCGACACTGGATGCCTGCGGCGTTCGCAGCGAGCTTGCGCGCCTGTTCGCTGGCAGCCCCGGCAACGACTCCACGGCGCTGGCGGAAGCATCCGCCGGCATGCGCGCGCTCATCGAGGGCGTGAAAGTGCCGCAGGACGTGTGCGACGCCATCGCGAAGGCCTATGTAAAGCTCGGCGCGGGCGCCGTGGCAGTGCGGTCATCGGCGACCAGCGAAGACACGGGCTCCACATCCTTCGCCGGCATGCACGAAACGTTTACCAACGTGAATGGCGTGGATGCGCTGGTGCAACGCGTGGTCGCCTGTTGGGCATCGGCGTATGGGCAACGCGTGATCTCCTACCGCAAGTCGCAGGCGATGACCGAAGAGCCCACGCTGGCTGTCGTGGTGCAAACCATGCTCGACTCGCAACGTTCTGGCGTGATATTCACGGCGGACCCTGCCACCAACGACGCGGACATTATCGTCATTGAAGGCGCGTTTGGCCTCGGCGAAGTGGTCGTGGCTGGACAGGTGGAAGTGGACACCTACCAGGTGACCAAGGCCGGGCCGCGGTTGCGCCAGGTGCGTGCCGGCAACAAGGCGTTCAAGATCGTGCGTGCGGCAGACGGCAGCGAGCAGCAGGTGCCGCTGAACGAAGATGACGCCGCACGCCGCGTGCTCACGGACGATGAGGTGTTGCAGTTGGCCACCCTCGCATTGCGTGTGGAAAAACATTACGGCGCACCCCAGGACATGGAATGGGCGTTCGCCGACGGCCAGTTCTACCTGGTGCAAACGCGCCCCATTACCACACTGGCCGCGCCCGGCGACGACACCTCCAGGGTGCTCGTCACCGGCCTGGGTGCATCGCCGGCCGTGGCCAGTGGCAAGGTGCGTGTGCTCAGCTCGCCGGAACAACGGGCGCAGCTGCTCGATGGCGAAGTGTTGGTGGCGCCGATGACGTCACCGGATTGGGTGCCCACGATGCGCCGTGCGGCCGCCGTGGTGACCGACAGTGGGGGCATGACCTGCCACGCGGCGATCGTGAGCCGGGAGCTCGGCATTCCCTGCATCGTCGGCGCGCGCACGGCCACATCCGTGCTGCGCGATGGTGAAGTGGTGACGGTGGATGGCCGACGTGGCCAGGTCACCGCAGGTGCGTCCACTGCACCTGTGATCAAGGCAGCCCCGGTGGCGGTAGCTGCTCCCAGCCTTGAGGTGTCGGTCACGCCGCTCGCCACCCGGCTCTACGTGAATCTGGCGATGGCCGACCACGCGGAAGCCGCTGCAGCGCTGCCCGTGGACGGCGTGGGCCTGTTGCGCGCGGAATTCATGATCCTCGACGCGCTGCAGGGCAAGCACCCGCGCGAGGTGTTGGCCACCCAGGGTAGCGACGCCTTCGTGGCCAAAATGAGCGAGCATCTGCTGCGCATCACGCGCGCGTTCATGCCGCGGCCGGTTATCTACCGCACCTATGACTTTCGCACCAACGAGTTTCGCGGCCTCACCGGCGGCGACCGCTATGAGCCCCATGAGGAAAACCCGATGATCGGTTACCGTGGGTGCTTTCGCTATGTGAAGGACCCCGAGCTGTTTCGCCTGGAGCTTGCAACCCTGGCGCGGGTGCGGGAGCAAACACCGAACCTGCATATCATGATCCCGTTCGTGCGCACGAAGTGGGAGCTCGAGCGCTGCCTGGAGTTGATCGATGAGAGCCCGCTCGGCAGCGATCGCGCACTGTTGCGCTGGGTGATGGCGGAGGTTCCCTCGGTGGCTTACTGGATTCCCGAGTATGCGAGGTTGGGCATCCACGGCGTGTCGATCGGCTCCAATGACCTCACGCAGCTGATGCTCGGCGTGGACCGCGACTCCGCGACCTGTGCCGAGCTGTTCGACGAATCAGACGGCGCGGTCGTCGATGCGATCCAGCGCATTATCGCGGCGGCCAAAGCGCATGGACTGACTTCCTCGTTGTGTGGACAGGCGCCCTCCAACCGCCCCGAATTCGCGGAGCTGCTCGTTCGCGCGGGCATCACTTCCATTTCGGTGAACGCGGACGCGGTGGCCGCTGCGCGCAGGGTGGTGGCTTCGGCGGAGCAGCGCCTGGTGCTCGAAGCCGCGCGCGCACAGCGTGCTTAGCGTTGAGCGCAACCGCAATCCACCCGCAGCGTATGCACTAGTAACTTGGCGATGCCAGCCCGGGCTCCGGAATGAATGAAAAGAAGCGCAAGCCGGTTCGCCGCAAGGCTCGATCGACGCCTCGCAAGGGTCGGCGCGCCCAGCCGGGCAGCCGAGCGCAGATTGACCGCGCGCGATTGCCGGGCCCCGTGCTCGCCATCCTCGACGAACACAAGTACATCGCGCGCCTGCTGCTATTGCTGCAGGACCAGATCGCCGCCATCGAGCACCATGGCGAGGTGGACTACGACACCATTGGCGGCGTCATGCGCTACATGGTGAACATTCCCGACGTCTTCCATCACCCCAAGGAGGACCTGATCTTCGAACGCATGTCGGGGGCCGACGCGGAACTCGCAGAGACGATACAGCGGCTCCGGGAAGGACACCGCGCGATCGTCGCCAGCGGCCGCAGCCTGCTCGAGAAGGCCACCACCGCCGCCGCGAGCGGAAAGCCTGGCGATCTGCGGGATCTGTGCAACGACCTGCGCCACTACGTGAATGGTCTTCGCGAACACATGGAGACGGAGGAAACCCGGGTATTCGTCCCCGCAGTCGCGCAGCTGCGCGCCGCCGACTGGCGTGAAATAGACCGCCTCATCAAGCCCGTGCTGGATCCGGTATTCAGCGACACCGTGGCGGAGGAGTATCTGCCGATCTTCGGCAAGTACCTGAACCGCGCGTCCAGGATTGCCACCGGCGCGGTTCCCTTCATGCTCATCGAGGGCGTTGCCGCCGGCGCCGAGCAGGCGCTGCATGCCGGCGTGGCGATCGGCGACCTGTCGTGGCGCCTGCTGCAGGAAGGCGAGCGATCCACGCGCCGCCAACTGCAATTGCTGCGCAAGACGGCGCGGGCGCGAGGAGCGAAGGCGACGTTCAGGTCCCTGCGCCGGATTTCGGACATTCAGATCGATTGGATCAGGACATCGATCGCAATGCTGCTTGCGGCCCTGGAACCCGATGAATTGCAGGCTTTGGAAAATCGCGCACGTGCTCCGCAGCGCCGCAGCTTGAAAGCCCGCAAGGAGCTGGAGACCTTCATGGAAAACCCCTTGCCGCAGCGGCGGCTCGCCGGAGTGAGCTGGCAGGCGGTCGCGATGAATCTGCTGCTGCGGCTGACGGTAAAGCAGATGATGGCCTGGGTCAGCCTCGATCGCGCGGGCGACCTGCAACAGCTGGTGCATGTCCTGGACCGGGTTCCTACCGGCGTGAAAAGCACGCCGCTTGCAACCAGCCAGTTCCGGGGAGAATGGCTGAGAACCGGCGCCAAAGCGCGGGAACGCGTGATCCTGCACTTGCCCGGAGGGGCCTTCATCCTCCCCGCGACACCGGGACACCGCACGATGCTCGATCGCGTATGCCGCGCCTGTGACGCCGATGGACTCCTCGTGCATTATCGACTGGCCCCTGAGCATCCCTTCCCCGCCGGCCTGGAAGACGCGCTTGCGGCCTATGGATACCTGCTCGATAACGGCATCGAGCCGCGCAACATCGTCATCATGGGCGATTCCGCGGGAGGTGGATTGGCGCTGTCGCTGGTGCTGGCGCTGAAGCAGCAGGGCCTGCCGCTACCGTGCGGGGTCGTGCTGCTGTCCGCCCTCACCGATCTTAGCCTCACCAACCCTTCCCAACGCTTCAACCGCTGGCGGGACACGCTGTTGCCGGTGCGGCGCGACATGCAGAACTACAAGATCTACCGCGGCAAGGCACCGGCCGACCACCCGCTGCTGTCACCCGTGTTCGGCAACTTCCGCGGGTTTCCCCCGATTTTCGCGCAGGTCAGCAGCACGGAGACACTGCTCGACGATACCCTGCGTGTCGCGCGCAAGGCGCGTGGCCAGGGCGTGGACTTCGAAGTCGAAGTGTGGGAGGGCTTGCCGCATGATTGGCATATATTCGGTGTGATACCTGAAGCGGTGGAAGCGCTGGCCAGGGTCAGCGATTTCGTGCGTCGGCACCTCGGCAGGGAGCACGCCGGGACGACGGCCCAGACGTAGCCGAGCTGCAGCACACACAACGTTTGTACTTACTATACTCTGGACGATGATTCAGATAGCCAGGACGAGGAATGATTGTGATACTGAATCAGGGCGCGAGCATCCTGTCGCTGAGATTGCATCATTCGAAGGAACAATAAACGCTAGTGATAGGGGCGACCTGCCCGCAGGTGGGATGTCTTGACGAAATTTGCCATCGACAACACACCGTTACGTTAAGGAGGACGATAGTGTGGCAATTACACCAGAACAAGTCATGACCGCATTTCGCATGGTATTGGGGCGAGAACCAGCGCCGGAAAGAGCGGCACTCATAGCAGAAGAAATCGACACCGAACAACAACTGCACAATTATATGATGAAGTTACCCGAGACAAAGCGACGCGCTCGGATAATGGATATTATGTCGTTCCTGTATGGCCCGACCGAGAAGCAGAATCTCACCAACGAAAAGCAAATGGATGCGTGGCTGAATGTCGGAGAGGCTATGCACAGTCGCATAAAAAGCGTCGTGTCAGCACCTGACGATGAATATTCGATATTCCACCGCAACAGATTCTATGACCAGTGCCGCGCATTGGCAGCAATCAAAACAAAGCATTTTCCGACTTTACCAAAAATCAACGTGCTGGATATCGGGGTGATGGCCGTGTCGTTGATGTACCAGGAATCAGTCGAAGGACTGGAGCTTTTTACGTGCGATCATCCTCGCCGTGTCGAACACATTGAGAAGTTCGGGTCACCGAACTTCTACCCCGTTGATCTGGAGAACGAAGACATAGGAGAACGCTATCCAGAGACAATCGGAAAATTCCACGCCATTTTATTCTGCGAAGTATTGGAGCATCTGCGCGTTACTCCGTCCGAAATCTTAACGGACCTCAAGCGCCTTTTAGCTAAAGATGACGCGATCTATCTAACGACACCAAACGGCATTGGGTACGGGGCGATGCTTGCCATATTCGAGCGGAAAAGTCCGTCAGCGGTCTACTCACGGAAGGACGCTGAAAGGGAACGTGGCGGCCACATCCATGTCAGGGAGCATTCCGAACGGGAAATGCTGGAATGGATCACAGAAGCTGGCCTGAAGGTCCGCCATAGAGCCATCAAGGAATATTATCATCCCGATAGTATTTGGCCGTCATCCTTCATCGGTGCAGGATCGGTACTAACATTCGTCCTGGAGGCGGCCTAAACTAATCGGTGCCGGTGCCGGTGCCGGTGCCGGTGCCGGTGCCGGTGCGCCGGGGTCGCTGACCTGCTTGCGCTTCATCTGAATGCGCGCACATCGCCGCCGCCATGCATGTCCACCAGTCGCGACCGTGTGCTGAGTCGCTGGCAGTAGATGCAACCCCTTCAAACGCGCCGCGGGTCCGGCGGGAACTCCGACGCGGTACGACTCGCCATCTTCTCGTAGACGTCCCAGCGCTGGTACACCACCTGCTGCGCAATGTGCAGCAGGCGTTCGGCCTCCTCGGGGTGTTCCTGGGCCAGCATCTGGAAGCGGCCCTCGTTCGCGCGGTACGCGGACAACGGCAGGCTCGGGCGCAGGCAGTCGAGCGTGAACGGCACGCCGCCTTCGTCGCGGATGACCGGGTTGTAGCGGATCAACGGCCAGTGGCCGCAGGCGACCGCGAGCCGTTGCTGCTGCAGGCCCTGTTCCATGTCGATGCCGTGCGCGATGCAGTGTGAATAGGCGATGATCAGCGAGGGCCCCGGGTAGGCCTCGGCCTCGCGCAACGCCTGCAGTGTCTGCTGCGGGTTGGCGCCCATGGCGATGCGGGCGACATACACATTGCCGTAGGCGATGGCCTGCTGGGCGATGTCTTTCTTGCCCACGGTCTTGCCGCCGGCGGCGAACTTGGCGACTGCGCCCAATGGCGTGGACTTCGACATCTGGCCGCCGGTGTTGGAATAGACCTCGGTGTCGAGGATCAGGATGTTGATGTCGAGTCCCGACGCCAGCGCATGGTCGAGTCCGCTGGAGCCGATGTCGTAGGCCCAGCCGTCGCCGCCGACGATCCAGATCGAGCGGCGGATCAGGTGGTCGGCCATGGACTTGAGCTGCCGCGCGGCGGTGCTGTCGAGCAATTCGAGTCGGTACTTCAGCTCGGCCACGCGTTCGCGCTGCGCCTGGATCTGCGATTCGACCTGCTGCGGGGCGTCGAGGATGGCGTCGACGAACGCATCGGTGAGTTCCGCGCGCAACTCACCGAGGGCCTTTTCGGCCTGCCGGTGATGGTGGTTGGCGGATAGCCTAAATCCCATGCCGAACTCGGCGTTGTCCTCGAACAGCGAGTTCGACCAGGCGGGCCCGCGCCCGTCCGCGTTCTTCGACCAGGGCGTGGTCGGCAGGTTGCCACCGTAAATCGACGAGCAGCCGGTGGCGTTGGCCACCAGCATGCGGTCGCCGAACAGCTGGGTGATGATTTTCAGGTAGGGCGTTTCGCCGCAGCCGGCGCAGGCGCCGGAAAACTCGAACAGGGGTTGCAGGAACTGCACGCCGCGCACGTTGGAAAAGTCGATCTGTGAGCGACTGTTCCAGGGCAGTTGCTCGAACCAGTCGAGTTTTACGCGCTCGCGCTCCAGCACCGGCTGCTTGTCGATCAACCGCAGCGCGCGGACGTCGTTGCCTTCGGCGTCCTGCGCGCGCACCGGGCAGGCGTCCACGCAAAGATTGCAGCCGGTGCAATCGTCCGGGTATACCTGCAGCACGTAGCGCGTCTCGGGAAGCCGCGCGCGTTGATCGGCATGGACTGGAAGTCGGCAGGCGCGCCAGCGACCTGGTCCTCGTGGCAGAACTTGGCGCGGATCGCCGCGTGCGGGCAGACGAACGAGCAGTTGCCGCACTGGATGCAGTGTTCGTCCAGCCACTCGGGAATGAACTGCGCGATGCTGCGCTTCTCCCACTGGCTGGTGCCGGTTGGGTAGGTGCCGTCGTTCGGCAGTTTCGACACGGGCAGGGCATTACCGCGTCCGGCAAGCATTTCGCCGGTGATGTCGCGCACGAAGATCGGCGCCATCGCAGGCACTACCGGACGCTCCGCGATGCCGCTGTGGATGGCTGCGTCGACGTTCACCTGCAGCAGGTGTGCCAGCGCCTGGTCCACTGCCGCGAAGTTGCTCTTCACCTGGGCCGCGCCCTTCTTGCCGTAGGTCTTTTCGATCGCCCGTTTAATCGCCGCGATCGCTTCATCCGTGTCCATCACGCCGGCCAGCTTGAAGAAGCACACCTGCATGATGGTGTTGATGCGCCGCCCCATGCCGGTGTCCTGCGCGACCTGGTAGGCGTCGATGGTGTACAGGCGGATGCCCTTGTCGACAATCTGTGCCTGCAGCCGCTCGGGCAATTTCTGCCACAACTCATCGGGGGGATAGTGGCTGTTTAGCAGCAGGGTCGCCCCGCGTGCCGCGCGCGCCAGCAGGTCGATGCTGAACACGAAATCGAACTGGTGGCAGCCGATGAAGTTCACCGACTGCAGCAGGTAGGGCGCGTCGATCGGAGCGGGCCCGAAGCGCAGGTGCGAAACCGTCTGCGCGCCGGATTTCTTCGAATCGTAGACGAAATAGGCCTGGCCGAAACGCCCCGGGGCCGCGCCGATGATCTTGATGCTGTTCTTGTTGGCGCCCACCGTGCCATCGGCGCCCAAACCGTAGAACACGGCGCGCACCACGTTGTCCTGCTCGATGTCGAAGGACTCGTCGACATCGAGGCTGAGCAGCGTGATGTCGTCGTGGATGCCGACGGTGAACACGCGTTTGGGTGCGGCGCTGACGAGGTTGTCGAATACTGCGCGCACCATGGCCGGCGTGAATTCCTTGGAGGACAGGCCGTAGCGCCCGCCGGCGACCAGCGGCATGCGCTTAAGCGCGCCCAGGAGAGTGCCTGGGCAAGCGCCGTCATCACGTCCTGGTACAGCGGCTCGCCGTTGGCGCCGGGCTCCTTGGTGCGGTCCAGCACGGCTATACGTGTGGCGCTGCGCGGCAGCGCCGCGAGCAGGGCCTCGGCGGGAAACGGGCGGAACAGGCGCACAACGATGCCGCCATGGCGGCCGTCGGTGTTTGCATTCAGCCACTCGACGGTCTGGCGCACGGTGGATGCGCCGGACCCCATCGCGATGATGACGGACTCGGCTTGCGGGTGGCCGCAGTAGTCGACCAGGTGGTAGCAACGCCCGGTCTCCGCAGCCAGTTGGTCCATCTTGCGCTGCACGATGTCCGGCACCGCCTCGTAAAAGGAATTGACGCTTTCGCGGGCCTGGAAATAGACGTCCGGATTCTGCGCGGTGCCGCGCATCACGGGTGCGTCCGGGTTCAGTGCGCGCTGCCGGTGGGCCAGCACAAGTTGGTCATCCACCAGCCTGGCGAGGATTGCCTCGTTGAGCATGTGGATCTTGTTGATCTCGTGCGAGGTGCGAAAGCCGTCAAAGAAGTGCAGGAACGGAATGCGCGCCTCCAGCGTGGCGGCATGCGCGACCAGCGCCAGGTCGTGCGCCTCTTGCACGGAGGCCGACGCCAGCAGCGCAAAGCCGGTGCTGCGGGCCGCCATGACATCCTGGTGGTCGCCGAAAATCGACAGCCCCTGCGCGGCCAGTGAGCGGGCGGCGACGTGGAACACCGTCGGCGTCAGTTCCCCGGCAATCTTGTACATATTCGGCAGCATCAACATCAGGCCCTGCGAGGCGGTGAACGTGGTGCACAGCGCGCCGGCCTGCAGTGCGCCGTGCACGGCCCCGGCGGCGCCGCCCTCGTGCTGCATCTCGACGACTGTGGGTACCTGGCCCCACAGGTTGGGAATGTCGTGCGCGGCCCATTCGTCCGCCAGTTCCGCCATCGTCGATGACGGCGTGATCGGATAGATGGCGCACACTTCGCTGAGGCGGTAGGCGACCCAGGCGGCCGCCTCGTTGCCATCCACACTGGACATGTCGGCGTTCGTTGCCGGTGTTGCCTGCGACTCTTGCTTGCCGCTCAACGCGCTCATGGCGCAACCTCCGCAGGGACCATCGCCATCGCGTTGCAGGGGCACTGCAGCACGCAGGCCTGGCATCCGGTGCACTGGTCGTAGTTGATGTGGTAGCCATTGCCGCGGCCCAGGCGAGTGATCGCGTGCTCGGGGCAGGCGCCGTAGCAGCCGTCGCACTCGAAGCAGTTGCCGCAGGAGTAGCAGCGGGCGGCCTCGAACAGCGCCTCCTGCCGGGTGAGTCCGGCGGTCACCTCATGGAAATCGCGGGTGCGCTGCAGTGGCGGCAGGATGGACTGCTGTTGCTGCTGCGCCTCCGTGTGGTAGTGCAGATGCAGGTCGTTGAAATGCACGCGCGGTTGCAGTGGCGCTTTCGTGTACGGAGCGCCGCGCAGCCAGGCGTCGATATGGCGTGCGGCCTTTTTGCCGTGGCCGGTGGCGATGGTCACGGTGCGTTCCGAGGGCACCATGTCGCCGCCGGCGAAGACGCCCTCGGCGCCTGTCATCATGTTCGGGCCGACCTCCACCACGCCGTCGCGACTGATCGACACGCCGGGTATCCGCGCGATGACGCTGGCGTCGACGTCCTGGCCCAGGGCCAGCACCAGCGAATCGGCTTCGAGTGTTTCAAATGTGCCTGTCGGCTGCGGCTGGCCGTTCGCGTCGATTTCCATGACTTCCACCTGGAAGGTGGTGCTGTCGATGGCGCGAATCGTGCGCAGCCAATTGATCCTGATGCCCTCCGACTCCGCCTCGGTCGCCTCAAAATCATGGGCCGGCATGTGCTCGCGGTCGCGGCGGTAGATGATCATGGCTTCTTCGGCGCCGAGGCGTTTGGCGGTGCGCGCCGCGTCCATGGCGGTGTTCCCGCCGCCGTAGACCGCCACCCGTCGCCCCAGCTTGGGTGCATCACCGGCCTCGACTGCGGCGAGGTAGCTGACCGCGTCCAGGATGCGCCCACAGTCGCGCGCGGGGATAGCGGCATGCTTGGCGAGGTGCGCGCCGATGGCCATAAAGACGGCATCGAAGCCTCCCTCCGTCTTGGCCACCATGACATCCTCCACCTTGCAGCCGAGGGTGACCTTCACGCCCAGTTGTTCGATGCGGGCGACTTCGGCGTCCAGGATGTCGCGCGGCATGCGGTAGGCCGGGATACCGTAGCGCATCATCCCGCCGGCCATCGTGCCGGCCTCGCGGATTTCGACGCGGTGACCCATCTGCGCGAGGTGCCAGGCCGCCGACAGGCCCGAAGGCCCAGCGCCGATCACCAGTACGCTGCGGCCCGTGGGCTCGGTCTCGACCAACGGAACCCAGCCGTGCTCGATCGCGAGGTCGCCGAGGAAGCGCTCCACCGCGTGAATGCTCACCGCGTCATCCACGTGGCTGCGGTTGCACGCGGATTCGCAGGGGTGATAGCAGACCCGTCCATGCACGGCCGGCAGCGGATTGTCGCGGACCAGCAGGCGCCAGGCCGCCTCGAATTCGCCCGCCTGCGCCTTGTCCAGCCAGCCCTGGATGTCCTCGCCCGCCGGGCAGGCATGGTTGCACGGCGGCAGCGAGTTGACGTAGACAGGCTGCTGCAGCCGCACCGGCCCTGTACCCGACTTGCGGTGCAGGTCGGGGGGCAGCGTGATATCGGTGTGTGATGGCATCTTGGGCATACTAAATCCGGGGCATTGGCAGCCAGCATGAATGCACTGCGAGCGACAGCAAATGGCTGTGTGAATTCACAACCTGAATTGAGTCTAGACCTCTTTCATGGATGAACCATGAGGCGGGTCAAGGAGTCGACGGATTTTCGGGTCGCCTTCTCATGCAGAGCATTATCCGGGTTTCGGATAGAAAGGCATGATTGAACGCCCGTTATAGTCATTGACAATAACCATGCCATTGTCCCCGACAGAAGGTCACCGCTGATAAATTTACCGTTTCAAGCACGCTCCGGATCACGCCTTTCTTCCAGCCCGGTGTAAAGTGCGCCTGGTGTCCACGCACTGAAATTGATGTACCCGAATTCTGTATATCCTGCGAAATACAGACGGTCTCCGTGTAAATCAATTTCCTTAATCAATTGGGTTGCATGGATTTCTTCCATGCAAGGGTTGTCTCCGCCTCCCGTGTCTTTGCATGCATGCGTCTGGCTCGCAAGGTCCATTGCCAAAGCTGTCTTATCCAGCTTGACGATGTCACCGTCAAAGAACTCGGTGAAATACACGTGATCCCCCTCAACCAAAAACTGCCAAGGTCCACTGCCCAGGAATGAAGCTGCGGTTCCAGGCGTGACAGAGGGTGGGTCAGTATCCAACACATCGACTCGCTCAGTCGCGAGATCAACACGGGCAATGTTTGAGCTGTTGTACCCGGCGACCCATACAGCATCAACGTCAGCTTTAGCATGGGCTGCAAATGTCAATTTTCGGCCAGATCCGTCTGAGTCTTCCAGAGATATAGTATGTATACAGCCGCTATCGCCGGCGCTGGCGCAGTATTGCGTTGTAACAGATGCAATTGAATCCGGATCTGAGTAATCAATAAAGTTCTCGCAACTTAGCTCGCTAGGGTCGAACCATGCTAGTACAGGGGGCAACATCCAGCCTGTCATGCCCCTCAACATACCAGATGCGACCGTTCGCCTCGTCCCAATCTATACCGATCACGCCCGCGTTGTTCCTTGGAATGTGGTACACGCAGAATCGATCATCTTGTAATGTTGCGGCGGAGTCTGTTCCAGCCCGATTAAAGCTAATCAACCTGTTCCAATTATCATTGGTTCCAGGGACAGCGTCGCCACTCCCGCCATTGACAGACCAGATGTAATCACCTGCCTCAATAAGGTATTCCTGTTTCGTCAACGACGAGTGAAATAACGATGGCTGATCAAAAGGCTTTACGGGTAACAACCGATCCGGAACCGGACCTGGATCACTTGGAATATTAAGTAACGGCGTGGCGAGCACAGAGATCACCTCGCTCGCGTTAATACCGGTAATATGAGTGAGGCCTCCGTCGGAAAATTCACCGCCGGACCAAATTGAGCCAGCGCGTGCTACAAGCAGAGGCATGGTCGCTCCGAGTCGGCAGTGGCTTGTATTCGGCAGGTCAAGGCGAGCAGGGAAGAAATTGTAGAAATCCTGTGTCCAGTGGCGGCGCTCGAAGTTCTCATTGCTAACCACTATTTGTGCTCTAGGCGGAGCGGCCGTTTGCTGCACCATTAAAACGTCTCCGGCGTTGACATGCTGACCCACTTTAAAATTCGGCTCGGCCTCGGTGATATTCCCAACGCCAGAGGCTAACACTGGAACTTGTGTTGTGCTGTTGTCCAACTGAATGAGCGCAAGCTGATCGCCCACTGGGGCCCCTGCAAACCCATAGGCGAGGAAGATCGAGAGTTGATTCTCAATCTCTACTACATAGCCCGACACCGGTGAGACAACGTCCTCCGTATTGGCGCAATCTGCCGGTGTGGATATGCACGATTCAATACTTATGTCATGAATGCCAATCGGCAAATTGGTAAACGTGTGACTGAACGCAGTCGTGGTTTGTACGCCACCCAGCACCGATGGCGCTGTCAACACAGTGCTATCCCCTGTGTTATCCCAAGAAAGAGTCACGCTATCGCCTGGTGCAGCAAAGTGACGTTCTGGCCCAGTAAAACGAGCACTTCCTATAACAATGGTATTTTGAGAGCGTGAGCTGCAAAATCGCGACTCATGGCTGGTTTCGCGCCACTCATGTCAACGCAGGTAAAATAGTCTATCGCGTGCTCTCCTTCGCCTAACGTATCAGTGAGATATTGAGCGGCAAATGTATGGCTGTTTTGTCCGATCACTTCAATCGGTGGCTGACCTGGTGGGCGAATCAGCATAAATTCATCGCCTGCCAACGCCGGCCAGGTCACCGTTTGGTCGGGAATGTTTACGGGATAGAGTGAGTTCGCAGGGGAGGTAATCACCGGTGAAGTTGGAGCCGGCACATTCAATTCATAGACTTTTGTTACCGTGCCTGCCGCAGTCGGTAACTCCAGCACATAGCGGTGAAGCCCGGGACGTACACGAAACGTCAACCCGCCGGAATTGTCATGCTCTGCTTGATATCCAACGTTTCTGTAGTGCTCGCCGGTAACTGGATCGTGGAATTCACCGTAAATATGTATCGGTTCACCAACTGTTCCGCCACTGGTCTCCCACGTCAAGGTCACTATATTGCGCGCCGACAAAACCGCTGAGAATTGCTCAATTTCCGGAGGAGGTGACGTCCGAAACGTTTTTACTAAGCCGCACAAGAATTCACTATCAACTGAGTCCCTACCGCAAAAACGAAATTCATAGTGCGTGTCCGACTCTAGACCGGTGATATCGGCATAAACCGGCCTGGTTGATTTTTGCGGTAGATCTCGAAATTCGAATTGTGTGGTCGAGACAGCCCATTGTGCGCCCGCGTCGCGCTGCCAGTATTCGAAGTAGATATCACAGTCACCCGTGTCACAGGTTAGTGTACCCTGCAACCTTGCACCGTCTGACCTGATATCAGTCGCGTCGTTGGTTTCAACAATGCAGCTACTCAATAGCAGAGCAGCAGCTATCACGCAACATCGGGCTCTGAAACCTTTCATCTTATAAACCATATTGGTAGATGACGCGGTTCGAACCGCAGAGGTCCACCGTCGGTCCCCGCGAATTAAACGTTAGGCTTATGGTTAGCTTTAGCGGAGGAATCAACAATTCGTAAGAATACGAAGGTGTAGATGAGTAGATTTACGTAAAGCTTGGAGTGCAATTGGCGGAATGCTACGGCCAAATTAAATTAACCTGGGAGGTAATCTCGGGATGAATACTTACAAGCGTGTCCCTGGCGAATTCCTAACTCAGGCCGCCATGGGGAGCTGAAATAAACCGCGACAGTGCTTTTCCAGCGGTCGCTGAAAATATCAACAACGTTATCAAGTACCCGCAGATTGGCTTTCCATCGGTGATACTGAAACAGTGGATCGTTATCTGAACTGAGATATTTTGGCCAGCTTTGTCCAGAAGTAGCGTTGTTGAACATGCGGCAGATTGTTGGACCGTCAACATGCCTAGCAACGACAGAGAAGGCAATGATGCGACGCGTATATAGATCCATAACTACCATTACCCACTGACTTTTCAGCAGAATGGATTTGCAGCGGAATAGATCTACGCTCCATAGGCTGTCCTTTGCATGACCAGGCATCGCTAGCCACGATGAGCCTTTACTACTTGGATCTGGACGATAGTGGATTGCGAGAATTCGCCATGGACAGGAGCCAGTCCGGCGTAGTAATTACCGACATTGGCGATGCGTCGACGAATGACATCGCGCCACCTCGCGGCATCCAATACAGCACATCCAGAATTGCGTCAGTTGGCGAGTGTGATCGGAATACGAAGGGTTGCCTCCGGGTCAGTCAGGCTAGAGTCGTTGACGATTACCTGGCAGGGGTGGGCGCTATCGCAAACGCCGTTGCCGATAGGGCCATGGCGGATCACCAATTCGAGACTGCCCATGCCATTGGGACTGGGCTGGAAGAGAACGCCCCCGGAGATGTTGCAGGCCGCAACGCCGCTGCTGGCGTCGACACCAGCGCACTGCATTACATTCACCACCTTGTCAGGAAGGAATCCGCTCCACGTTACAGTGATGACTTGCCCATCGGTCAGGTTGCTGTCCGCGCTGATAAACGCCTGGCGATTTGTCTCCGGCTCCGGGAGTGGTTCCACCGGGACGTTGGACGTGTCGTCAGGTGCCCAATGCATGGCGGCTACGCCGGGAACCTCGTGCTCGGGCAGCCTTGCCAGTGCCGCGCTGTCACTGCGCAGCTCCGCATCGAGAAAATCCACAGCAGCCATTGTGAACACATCGAACGCCGGATCGCCCGGGATGAGGTAGGAGCCGTGGGTGGATTCGTCAAGTGAGTGGAAGCCCTTCGGGGGTTCAAGCAAGTTGTATGTGCGCACGGCCTGATTGTAGTTTACGGCAATGTCATTGATGCCATGTACCACCAGCATCGGCGGTGTGTCCGCCAGGTCATAGCTGCCTCCCGCATAGGGCGATGCAGCGGACGAAAGTATTACGGCGGCGTCGATACGCCGGTCGCGACAGCAGGAGTTTGCCACCAGCCCGTAGGTGGTGATTCCGCCATTGGAATGGCCACTGGCTGCGATCGTGTCGCCGTCGACGGCGCTGCTGAGTAATCGCCCCGACGAGTCGGATTCGGCCAGCACTTCGTCGATAACGAAGCTCACATCTGCCGGCTGATTCTGCGTATCCTGGGCGACGGGGCCGCCCGGTGTTGCGTTGTTGGTGAGTGGAAAAAGAGGCAGCGCGACAACGTATCCTCTCGACGCCCACACTTCGGCCAACGGCAGCAAATATTCGATATTGCCTCCGAGCCCGTGCGACAGCACGACCAGGGGATAGGGCGTTGCCGTGTCGTCGACCGGGGCGTCTGCGGAGATAGCGCCGCCGGGCGCTCCCTCGGCGGGATATACCAGTGTTGTTGCAAGCGTTCGGGTAGGCGCTGCAGGTACAGGTCCGTGCGCCGCAGTACCGCGAGTCTCGTCAATGAACGTTAGCATCGTCACGCCCACCGCGTGATCGTGCGATGTCACTGCAGGGTTTGTTGTGTTGTCGCTGGAATCCGAACAGGCCGCAAGTAGCAGTGCGGCGACTGCCAGAGCGCTGGCCAGGCGAGGTGCACGCCGCTGTATCCGCGGGCGAAGCTCGACAGCGGCAGGTTCCATGCGTCCGGGTGAAGCCTGTGCCGAATTATCGCAGGAAGTAGGTACGCAGTGGTTCATCGATGGATTTCCCAGGGCGGAGTGAGCGTGGTGGTTCGTTTATCTTTATTGGCGTGTAACAGCAATGACTGTATTCATGAGGTGGTAGCGGGTCAAGGAGTCGACGGATTTTCGGTCCGCCTCAAGTCGTCATCAGCTGCGGCTACTGTAAATCGGAACAGGCGCCAGCCTGGCGTAGTAGTCTTCCAGTTCCTCGATGCTGATGGGGTGCTGTTCCTGTTTCACGTAGGCCTCACTCGGCGAATGCCACAGCGCCGTCTTCTGGCCGTTGAATGTCAGGCACTGTCCGTTGAAGCCACTGGCCGCGTCACTGGCCAGCCACACCAGTCCGCGCGCTACGTCCTGCGGCTCGCCAAAGCCCAGTTCCGCTGCAGACTTGCCCGATTTGTCGATCAGCGGCTGGGTCATATCCGTGCGGGCCACCGGCCACATTGCGTTGCAGCGGACGTTGTAGCGCGCCAACTCCTTGGTGGCGGTGTACATCATGCCCATCAATCCGGCCTTGGCCGCCGCGTAGTTGGTCTGGCCGAAGTTTCCCACCAGGCCTGAGGCCGACGTGATCTGTATGATGTGGCCGCTGCCCTGCGCAACCATGGCCTGCGCTGCGCGGCGCATACACAGGAACGGGCCGCGCAAATTCACCGCGATCACCGCGTCAAAATCCTCGTCGCTCATTTTCAGCAGGGTGCGGTCACGCACGATGCCGGCATTGTTGACCAGCACATCGATGCCGCCGAATTTGTCGACGCAGGTCTCTATCAGCGCATTGCAGACCTGCGTTTCCGCGACCGAGCCGGGCACCGCGTGCACGGGGGAGCCCAGCGCAGCAATCTCCTGCGCCACCGCCGCCAGCGCAGCGTCATTGGTGCCATTGACGATCAGCGATGCGCCTTCGGCCGCGCAGGCCAGCGCGAAGTGTCGACCAAGGCTGCGGGACGAGCCCGTAATCACGATACGCTTGCCGTCCAATCTGCCCATGCTGCGTTGCTCCTGTCTCTGCGTGGTGTCCGCGCGGTGTGTCTGCCCGATGTGTTGAAGTCCGTGAATGTACTCTAACGGTTGCATTCTTATCACCAAGGTTTAAACGTATACTGCAAAAAATAATCATTCATTAACAGGACACTGTGCCCATGAGTATCCCGAGAATTCTCTACCTGTTGTTAGCGCTGGCCGGCCTCGTCATGACCTGGTACTACAATCTGCAGTTCATCGCGGAGTCCGGAGGCAGCTTCGATATTGGCGCATTTTTGGCGGCAAGTTCGTCCACGGCTGCGGCCAAATCCCTGACCTGGGACCTGACTATCGCCTGCCTGGCGGGGCTGCTGTGGATTTATTTCGAGTCCAGGCGCCTCGGTTTACGTTTCTTCTGGATCTACATCATTCTCGCGTTTGGAATCGCCTATGCCTTTGCGTTTCCGCTGTTTTTGTTTATACGGCAGGGGAAACTGGAAGCGTTGCAGCGTGAATCGCGGATTGCCTCCGCAGCGGGAGTTTGAGTAAGTAAACGCCTGCGCGGTGATTTCCCGCGCCGCTTGTTGCCGGTGGCAATGTGGTCCATTCTTGCCACCCCGAACACGCTAGAGTACTGCTGCCATGCTGTCCAAATTCGACGATTACCCGATTCACCAGACGCCCGAGCCGGTGTTTCGCACCTCGACCAGTGACCGTTTTTTCTATGATCGCTACTGGTACAACGGCCACGCCCAGGACGGCAGCTTTTATTTTGGCGTGGGGATGTGCCGCTATGCCAATCTCGGCATACTCGATTGCAGCCTTAGTCTTGCCATCAACGGCCACCAGTACGCGTTTCACGGCTCGCGCCGCGCGCCACAAGAACCCACGGATACCACGGTAGGCCCGTTCGCATTACAGATACTGGAACCCATGGGCCGCCATCGCCTGGTGATTGGCGCCAATGACACCGGCATTGAATGCGACCTCGTGTTTACGCCGCGCACGGCCTGTATCGAGGAGGGGCGCCAGACGCTGCGCAACGAGCGCTTTATCGTGATGGACGCCACCCGGCTGGATCAGTTCGGCTTTTGGTCAGGCTGGATTCGGTATGACGGCAAGGAGTTGAAAGTCGATGGCCGCACCACCTACGGACTGAAAGACCGCTCCTGGGGCATACGTCCGGTGGGCGAGGCGTACAGTGGCGGCGCGCCCATGGCGGAATATCAGGCGGTGCACTTCTGCTGGATGCCCATCCACTGGGAGACAGAGTGCAGCCTGGCCGGTTGGTTCGAGGATGGTACCGGCCACCAGTGGCACACGGACCAGGCGTTCCTGCCGCACTATCCCAGCATGGATGCGATCCCCGGTACCACCGATCCCAACGCCCGCGTGTGGCAGGGCGTGGTGGAGCACGATATTGCGATGATTCCCGGCACGCGACGCGCGAAGTCCGCGATTGTTACGATGCACGACCGCTCCGGCGAGCGCATGGAGGTGCATCTGCAACCGGTGCTGGTGCACCGCATGAAGGGCCTGGGCTACCAGCATCCGCAATGGGGGCACGGCAAGTGGCAGGGAGAGCTTGCGATTGCAGGCGAGAGTTGGAAGGACGGTGATCTCGATCCGCTGGCCCTCGAAAACCTGCATGTCCAGCAGATCGTCACGGCGACCTGTGGCGACAGGGTCGGCCACGGCGTGTTGGAACAGATGCACATCGGGCCATCGACAGTCCTTGGATTCAACGACTGGTTTGATGGCGCGAAATAGCCATCGCCTGCGGGACAAGGCAGAATACGCCATCGCGGCAGTGTCTTTTGCTGCCGCCAGATGTTGCCATCAGAAACTGTCCAGCGGAGTAGCATAATGCCCAGATCACGCAGCCTGTTGATGAAGACCCTGCGGATTCTGTTGTTCCTCGGCGTGGTCGGCGTTGCCGTGTCGCTGGTGGCCGTGTGGAAGATCGGTGCCTGGCATCTGGTATTTCCCTCCCACCAGCACGATACCGAGGCGCCGGTGATACCCCGCGACCTCGCGTCTCCCGCCGTGCTGGTATTCTCCAAGACCAACAGCTTTCGCCACGTAGAGGGAATCGAAGGCGGTGCAAAAGCCCTGCAAGTGATAACGCAAAGAAATAATTGGGGCATGTTCCATACAGAAAACGGCGCCGTATTCAACGCGCGCGATCTGGCGCGCTTTGACGCGGTAGTGTTCCTCAACGCCTCGGGCGATATGCTGAGCGATGAGCAGGAGCACGCATTTGAATCCTGGTTGCAGGCCGGCGGCGGGTGGTTGGGTATCCACGCGGCGGGTGATGGCTCACACCTGGCGTGGCAGTGGTATCGCGAGCATTTGATCGGAGCCACCTTCACCGCTCACATCATGGGCCCGCAATTTCAGACGGCGATGGTCGTTCTGGAAAACCACCAGCATCCGGTGCTACGCGGCTTGCCCAATGTCTGGGAGCACGAGGAGGAGTGGTATTCCTGGGAGCGCAGCCCGCGGACGGAGGGCTTTACGATTCTCTCCACCCTCGATGAAAATTCCTATGTGCCCGTGCAGAACTTCAGGGGCAATGAACGGGACCTGCGCATGGGCGATCATCCGGTCGTGTGGACCAATTGCGTCGGCGCGGGCAGGACGGTCTACACCGCGATGGGTCACAAGGCCGAGGCTTTCGAGCAACCGCAGTTTCAATTGTTGTTGGAGAATGCGCTGGTCTGGCTCATCGACGCGTCAGCAGAGGGTTGCTAACTGACGCACACCGGGCAACAGCCTCACGACAGCGTAATCACCTCGGTTTCCAGCGGCGGGATATCCCCCTCGGGCAATTGAAACCGCCAGAACATGATGCCGAAGGGACGGCCCTCTGTATCCAGCCAGTTGGGGCGACCGGGATCGCGGTGCGCCACTATCATTTCGAAATTGCCCTCGGCATCCAGCACTGCCTGCGCGCGGTTCAGCGAGATGCTGCGCTCCTCGTAGTCCAGCGTCTGCAGGAAACGGTTGAATAAAACCACGTTGGAAAATCGGCAGGTGGGGAAGCGACCGCGAATCAGCAGTGCCTGGTCCGGGCCGAGTACGAACGGCGCCATGCTGTAAACGTTATCGCGCGCGGCGTAGGTCACCGCATTGTTGCTGTCGTCTTTCTTCGGCGGGTTGAACTGGTTGGGAACCCGCGACACCCAGGGCAGGCTGTTCTCGCCGTTCATCGGAATCACATTGCCCTTTACGAACGCAGTGACACGGCGAATGCCCGCGGCGATGTCGGCATCGTTGGGCGAGCGTCGCGGCGGTACCTTTTGCAGATTCGGGATATCGATAGGGATGTGGTGCAGGCGATCATTGTTGATGCATTGCTCGCGCTCGTAATAGTGGCGCGTGGTCAGGCTGGTGGCGCCCTTGCTCATTGGCAGCCAGTTGCCGTCGACCTTCTCGGCACTGACGATAATCTCGTAATCGCCGTTCTTGTCCGCCTTGAACTGTGTGTCGTTCAGGGTGGAGCCGATGCCGCCGCCGTCCGTCCCGGCCGCCAGCTCAATAGTGAAACTGGTGTAGGTGGCGCCCGCCAGGTTGCCGCGAATTCGATAGCCGTGCTGGTCGTCGATCACGGCGGAGTAGTAGCGCGCATCGGGATTGTCGCCGAGCAGTTTCTTGTGCTGGTCGGTAAACAGTGTAAAGAATGGCCGCGCGGGGTCCGCCTCCAGCCAGCACTGCAGGCCGTGCAGCAGCGTGTGCAACGTCACGCGTCGCGCCTCGGCGTAGTCCTGCGGCGTGCGCAAATTCCAGGCGGGGGTAGCGAACGCGGCTTCCAGTTCGTCCAGCGTACTCTGCAGTTCCGCCAGGGCCTGCGCGGCTTCGCTCGCTGTTTTATCCTGCGCAACGGCCGCGATGGTCGGGGCCAGCAGTGTGGCTGCCAGGCCGCCCAGGGCGACACCTTTCAATAATTCGCGACGCTGCATCGTGATGTCTCCTGTTTCAGTTTGGCTGTGTGTTTTTATAAAAAGCGCATTCGTGGAGCGTGTTTGACTGGCAGGCGCGCTACTGGCCAGCCAACTGCGGCCGCTGACCTGCGCACAGCACGTCGGTGACGCGCTCGGTATCCATGTACTCTTTGAGTTTCAGCAGCTTGCCGTCCCGGAACTCAAACAGGAAGTGATACTCGTTGCGGTAGACCTGCCCGGAAACATGTTTTCCTTCGCTGGTCGCTTCAACTGCGACCTTGTTCCCCTCTGCGATCATGGCGAGAGGCGTGAATGTCAGGCCTTGCGGAAACACGTCGAAAATACCCCCGGCGCTGGCGGCAATCTGCTCTTTGTTAAACGTGCCGGATATCAACGTCCCCCCCATGGTCTGAACGCAGCCATCCGCTGCATACGCATCGACGATGGCGTCGACGTCGCCCCTGTTCAGCGCGTCGAAAAATCGGGTGACGATCGCCTTGTTGGATTCACTGTCATGCATGCGCTTGCTGTCCTTTGGCTGGTTGCGATTGGTTTTGCGGCTGCCTATATCTCGACGCGACCGCGCTGCGATTTGAGCTGGCCGTGTTTGGTTTTGCTGTCCATTCGTTTGGTCTGGCTGCTGCGGCTGGGTTTGGTGGGTTTGCGTTTTTTGGGCACCGCGCCTGCCGCTTTGACCATCTCCGCCAATCGTGCGAGGGCATCCGCGCGGTTTTTGTCCTGGCTGCGAAAGCGCTGCGCCTTGATAACGATGATGCCATTATCGGTGATGCGCTGGTCGCTGAGTTTGCGCAGGCGTTCTTTATAGGTGTCCGGCAGGGAAGACGCGTCGATCTCAAAGCGCAGATGGACCGCTGAGGACACCTTGTTGACATTCTGCCCGCCCGCGCCCTGTGCGCGTATCGCCTGGAACTGGATCTCCGCGAGCGGAATGCTGATCTGGTTAGTGATTTTCAGGCTCACGACGCGATTCCAATGCTACGCACAACGGCGAGCGGCACGCAGCCGCTAGCGATTGCGCCCGAGCCGTTCATGCGCATCCACCCACTCGTTGGTACGTGTCTCCTTGTCGATCTTGGCGGCCGCGCCCAGTGAGAGTTCTCCGGCCAGCGTCAGCGCCGCGGCAATTTCCGCCAGTTTCAGCGCTTTGCCAGGACCGAAGCAGTCCATGATCTGCAGGCATTCGCGCTGCGTTGGCAGCGCGGTGCCGCCGCCGTAGGTAGCGAGGATCAGCGCCGGCAGCGTGATGGAAAAGTAGTAATCGCCATCGCGGGTCACCTTGTTGTAGGTGGTGCACTGGTTGGACTCGCCGATATTGGCGATATCCTGTCCGGTCGCCAGGTACAGCGCGGCGAGACCGTTTGCAGGGTGGGCGGCGTTGTTGGAGGAGTTCGAGAGAAAGGCGCTCAGGGTGCTGATGCTCTGGCCGTAGTGCATCTGCTGCGGGGAGATGCGCAGGTTGTTTAGCATCACGTCGCGCGGAATGGTGATCTCGGCGGTGACGCGCCTGCCGCGCCCCTTGAGCATATTCACCGACGAGGTCTTTTTCTCGGTATCAAAATTGCCCGACAGCAAATAGTGGGACAGCCCCTTGAATTCCTTGTTGATCCACTCGCAGGCGAAGAACGTCGCCTTGCTGGTCATATTCTGTCCGGCGGCGTCTCCCGTGCTGTAATCAAAGCGCGTGAAGACCATGTTGTGCGCGTGGTAGTGCTCGATCTCATTCAGTTTGCCGATCGAGGTCGTGGATTCCGCCACCGCCTTGATGCGCTCGAAATTCTGATCCAGCCACAGGCCAAAATCCCTGGCCTCGCGGGCGCTGGGAAAAACAAACACCGGCGCGCGCTGCATGGCCTCGCCCGAGACTGTCGTGATCACGCCGCCGCTTTCGCGGATCACACGCATGCCGCGGTTGTAACTGGCCAGCATGGTGCCCTCGACAGTGGCCATGGGCACGTGAACTCACCTTTGGCATGTTCACCGTTGATCAGCAGCGGACCCGCGAGACCAATCGGCACCTGGGCAACGCCAAACAGATTCTCAATATTGCCGGACATCGTGGCCGGGTCGAAGGAAAACTGTTTCGTGTGGTCCAGCTTGGCCGGCGTGTTTTCTTCAATGAATTGCTGGCGCTCCTTGATGATCTCAAGGCTGTAATCGTCGTCGTTCGAGCGCGGAATTTTTTTGCTCATGCGGGATGTCTCGCAAATGATAAGGCGTTGAAATTACGCGGTTAGGCTGCGTGGGTCAATCCGTGGAGCATGTTAAAGGGGATGGCACTAGTGGTGATCTCACGATAGTCGGCGCTCTGGCCTGTTGAGCAGGGTGACCTTTCGGGTTCGGGCGGCCGGGCAGCGTATTCGCTCGCCTCCCCGATACTCGCGAACGAATACGCTGCCGCCCAAACCCTCGTTTCGCACCATCGACCGAATCATTGTCGCATCGACTTGTCGGGATCAAGGCTCTGGCCGGGACAGCGTATTCGTTCGCGAGTATCGGGGAAGCGAGCGAATACGCTGTCCCGGCCAGAGCCGAAAGTTGGCAGGATCACTGCAAGCGTGAACACATCGGCCTAGGCACCGAGGGAACATTCTATTGTGAGAGCACACCTCCGCCAGTGTCATTGGGGCTACAGGTACTCATTGATCACCCGCAGGAACGCAGCGCCGTACTTGTCCAGCTTGCGCTCACCCACGCCCGTGATTCGCCCGAATTCCAGCGGCGTGCGCGGCTGGAGCGCGCACATCTCCTTCAGGCTGCGATCGTGGAAAATTACATACGGGGGAACACCCTGTTCCTCGGCCAGCAGGCGCCGGCATTCGCGCAAGGCCTCCCACAGGCCGACATCGACGTCGGCGGGCAGCGCCGTCCGGGTTTGCTGTCTGGCGACTTTTTTGCCACCCTTGTGCCCGATCGCCTTGCCTGCATCGCGACGCAGTTCAATCGTCTGCTGTGCGCGCAGCAGCGGACGGCATTTTTCCTCCAGGCGCAGCGCGCCGAATTGCGCGAGATCCACGCTCAGGTAGCCGCGGGCTACCAGTTGCCGGAAGACGGAACGCCATTGCGCGTTATCCAACTCCTTGCCCACGCCGTGGGTGGGCAGGTGCTGGTGGTTGAATTGCAGGATCTTGTCGGTCTGCGCGCCCAGCAATACGTCGATCAGGTGCGTGACGCCGAAGCGCTGGCCGGTGCGGTACACGACGCTGAGGGCCTTGCGCGCGGCCTCGGTGCCATCCCAGGTGTCCACCGGCTCCAGGCAGGTATCGCAGTTGCCGCAGGGCTGCGCCAGGGTGTCACCGAAGTAGCTCAGCAAACTCACGCGGCGGCAGGTGGTGATCTCGCACAAGCCCAGCATGGCATTCAGCCTGTGTTGTTCCGCGCGTTTGTGTTCCTCGCTGCCCTCGGAGGACGCCATCATCTGGCGCAACTTGATGACATCCTGCAAGCCGTAAATCATCCATGCGTCCGCCGGCTCTCCATCGCGACCGGCACGCCCGGTTTCCTGATAATAGGACTCCACGGTTTTGGGCATATCCAGATGCGCCACGAACCGCACATCCGGTTTGTCGATGCCCATGCCGAACGCAATGGTGGCGACCACGATCACGCTTTCCTCGCGCAAAAATCTTGCCTGGTGATGCGCGCAGGGTTGCGGGCAGGCCGGCGTGGTAGGGCAGGGCATTGAATCCCTGCGCCTGCAGCCAGTGTGCGATTTCCTCTGTTTTGTTGCGAGACAGGCAATACACGATACCCGCATCCTCCGCGTGTTCCTCCTTGAGGAAGCGCAGTAATTGTGCTCGCGGGTTCGTTTTTAGCGCAATGCGGTAACGGATGTTCGGTCGATCGAAGCCGGCGATGAACTGCCGTGCGCCGGCCAGGTCCAGCCGCATGATGATCTCCGCGCGGGTGCGTTCATCCGCCGTAGCGGTGAGAGCGATGCGCGGGATTGCAGGAAAGCGCTCATGCAACAGGCTCAACTGCAAGTAGTCGGCGCGGAAGTCATGGCCCCACTGGGAGACGCAATGTGCTTCATCTATCGCGAACAGGGCGATGGAGGACTGCTCCAGCAGTGCCAGGCAGCGCTCCTGAGTCAGGCGTTCCGGTGCGATATAAAGCAGGTCCAGTTGCCCACCCAGCAGCGCCCGTTCCACGTCGCGCGCTTCGCCTGCATCGAGTGTCGAGTTCAGGTAACTCGCACGCACCCCCAGTTGTCGCATCGCGCTGACCTGATCCTGCATCAACGCGATCAGCGGCGAGATCACGATGCCGCAGCCGGGGCGGGCGAGGGCGGGGATCTGGTAGCAGAGGGATTTCCCGCCACCGGTAGGCATCAGCACCAGCGCGTCGCCGCCGGCGATCACGGTCTGGATGATGTCGTCCTGCGGGTCGCGAAAGGATTCGTAACCAAAGACGGATTGAAGTATCTGCTGTGCATTGTTCATCGCGCGGCAGTATACCCCAGCACTGCCTGTGTCGCGGCACAGTCGAGCGCAGTTGATGCAATTGCGCTGCGGCCATGGATGATTGCGCTGCCGCTAGTATGCGTTGAGCTCCGCGATTTGCTCCTTGAAATAGCCCGGTGCCAGTAAGTCCTTCAATTCCGCAAAAGGCACCGGCTTGCTGAACAGGTATCCCTGGATAACACTCGCACCATTGCTGCGCAAAAAGTGGTATTGCTCGCGGGTTTCCACGCCCTCGGCCACCAGTTGCAGGCGCATGCTCCTGGCCATCGCGATAATCGCGATCACCAGGCTGGCGTCGTTCTGGCTCTTGTCAAAATCGATGACGAAACTGCGGTCGATTTTGAGTTCGTCCAGCGGAAAGCGACTGAGATAGCTCAGCGATGAGTAACCGGTGCCAAAATCATCGATGGAGAGTTGCACGCCCAGTTCCTTGAGATGGGTCAACGCGCGCAGGGTAGCCTCCTTGTCGTCCATCATGATGCCTTCGGTCAGTTCCAGTTGCAGGCGCATGGGCCGCAGCCCCGTCGCTGCCAACACCTCGGAAACGCGCTTGATGAAGCTTTGGTTGAACTGCAGCGCGGAGACGTTGACCGATACCTTTGGCAGTTCCCGGCCCAGTGCCTGCAGCTCCACCATCTGGCGACAGGCCTCGTGCAGGCCCCATTCGCCCAGCGCGCCGATCAAGCCCATCTCTTCCGCCAGTGGAATAAATTTGAACGGCGGGATTATGCCAAGTTCGGGGTGCTGCCAGCGCATCAGAGCTTCTGCCCCCGTCACTGTGCCCGTCAATGTGTTTACCTGCGGCTGGTAATGTAGCTGCAGTTCCTTGCGCTCAATCGCCCTGCGCAGATCATTTTCCAGTTTCAGTCGTTCCACGCCGGCAGCATCCATGTTGCTGGTATAGAACATGTATTTATTCCTGCCGGACGTCTTGGCATGGTACATGGCGGTATCGGCCGCCTTGAGCAGGTTTTCGACGGTGCCGGTGTCGTCCTGGGCGATGGCGATGCCGATACTGGGGGTCACTACCAGGTCATGTCCATCGATGGTGATGGGTTGCGCAAACATGTCAAGCAGGCGTTGCGCGACTTTGCCTGCCGATTCTGCGCTGTCGAGCTGATTGAGCACTACCGTAAATTCATCCCCGCCGAGGCGTGAGACATCGATGCGTGAACTGGATTCTATGTAGTGGGCGACGACGTCACTCTCCCGCACGCACCATGTCAGGCGCTTCGCCACCTCGCGCAACAAAAGGTCGCCGGAGCTGTGCCCCAGCGAGTCATTAATGCGTTTGAAATTGTCCAGGTCGAGAAACAACAGCGCCAGCATTTCCTTGTTTCGCCTGGCCAGTCTCAGTAGTAGATCCAGTTGTTCGGTAAACAGGCGGCGGTTGGGAAGACCCGTCAGGCTATCGTAGTACGCCAGTTGGCGCAGGCGATTCTTGGTTTCCGTGACTTCCTTGACTGCTCGATTCAATTCCTCATTGCGTTTGGAGAGTTGTGACGTGCGCTCCTCCACCTTCATGCTGAGCAGGTGATGGTCGACCTCCATCTGCGTTTTGTAGGTGTTGAGGCCGCCGATGATGGTGTTGAGCAGAACAACGATTTCCTTGAACTCACCGCTGTTCTCCAGCCCTTCCGGCTGCACTGCGGTACCCGATGAAATATCGTCCGCCATGCGTTTGATGATGGCGAAGGGTGCCGTTATCCTGCGCGTCATGTGCCTGCTGAAAATAATGCAGAGCAGCACGAATGCGACGGCGATTGCCAGTACCGTCGCTATCGCGGGCACACTTTCGAGTAGTAACTGCGGGAGGCTGATTCCCAGCTGCACGTAGCCGATCACGTAAACACTGGTGGCCGTGCGTGACGCGGCCAGTGTGGTGCCGAATGCCGCGCGATCAACATTCTTAAGCAGTGGATTCACCACGGAAAATACTGGAATGGTCAGGTCCAGGATGCGGTCCTGGCCAGGGAGCGGTGCGGGCTGCTCCGAATCCGTACCGAGGAAGTTGCCGCTATGCGATGTCAGGCTGGTCTCCAGCACAGAGGCGCTGCCCCTTATCTGGTCAAACGGCGCCAGTGCGTACTCGTGGGTGTCGGCTCGCTGCACTCGGCTGAGTTCCGCCCCACCCTGGTCGCGCGCAACGGCGTAAAGAATGGCGGGCGAGGACTTCAGGAAATCCTGAAGTGTTGACCGAAGCTCGTCTTGATCATTGAAATACATCGCCACTTGCAGCTGCGGCTGGCTTTTGCACCAGATTGTCGGACTGTGTTAGAAGCGCATCCCAGCGCGAGGTGTATTCGCGCTGCAACATGGTTGCCGTGAGTATGCAGCCGGCGGCAACCGCGATGGAAATGACCAGTGCGTTGATCTTGCCAGCAATCGTCATGGGCTTCGGGTTCCGCTCCCTGCGGTGAACGCCACGCCTGCGGCTTCGAGTGCTGCCATGAATTCATCCCCCGGTCTTTGGAAGCAGCGCCTGGCCAGTTGCCAGACCGCATTTCTTATTTGTACCAACGGCTTTTGAGTCAGCTTTTTTAGCTAAAAACAAGCACTTGCGGGGAAAATAGCATGAGTTAGTTGAAGCGTGCAATCGAAGATATATGGCAGCAATACCAGACCGGCAGGCAAATGACGAAATCAGTTACTCAAGCGTCGGTCGGGGCGAGAGCGGCGATCATTGGCGATCAAAATGCTGTTCACCGTGAGCGGAAAGGCCACTGGTCGACCACTGCGGCGGTCTTTGGGGCTGCGCGCGACCTGCTGACGTGGCTGCGATTCATTCCTGTTTCCGCGCGGTTGTCGATGCTCATCGGATACATACGTTCTGGCGGCGACGGTGAACACGTAGGTCGATACTACGATTGCACCAACACCCAATACGCCGAGGACGATGAGTACCACATCCATGACAAAAAACGCCTGATAGGCCAGAAATACAGAAAGTGCAAAGGACAAGCAAAATCCGCGCCGATTTTGTGAGTGCTTAAAATACAAGCGCTTGCAGCATGTTAGCGCCGCAAATCAGCGCCAACAACAGGGGAGTTGTATAAATTCCTGACACATTTGGGTTAGCGAGCATTCAGCCGCTGCTGACTATTATCGGGCACCTTTCCCGAAAAGCACGACCTCCACGGTCCTAAGGGTGACCATCAGGTCCAGAAACAGGCTCTGGTTCTTGACGTAGTACAGATCAAACTGCAGTTTCTGCCGCGCATCCTCCTCTGAGGCGCCGTACGGGTAACACAGCTGGGCCCAGCCCGTAATACCAGGCTTAACCGCGTGCCGGGAGTTGTAATAGGGAATGCGCTCGGCCAGTTGTTGTACAAACTCGGGCCGTTCAGGTCGCGGCCCGATAAAGGCCATCTCGCCGGACAGGACATTGAATATTTGCGGTAGTTCGTCGATACGTGTTCGGCGAATGAAGGCGCCGACCCGTGTGACCCTGCTGTCATTTACCGTGGCCCATCGCGCTTTGCCATCCCCTTCGGCGTCAATGCTCATGCTGCGGAACTTGAGGACCTGGAAAGCTTTGCCATTCAGCCCGACGCGCTGCTGGCTAAAAAATACGGGTGCATTCAGGCCGTCCTCTATCCAGATAGCCAGCGCCGTTATCAGCATAATGGGCCAGGTTGCGAGCAACAGCACCACACTGGCACAGATATCGAAAGTCCGTTTGGTGATACTGCTGGACGTGTTGCTGCGCAGGTCCTCGGTCAGCGTCATCCAGCCCGGGGTGGCGAAGTCGACGAGGATTTTGCCTGCTTCCCGCTCAAAAAAATTCACCAGGTTCATGACTTTGATGCCCTGCAGGCGGCACTTGAAAAACTCTTCCGAAGGTGTCTGGTCGCGTTTGTTGTCCAGCGCCACCACGATTTGGTCGATCTCTGTTTGTTTAGCGTATTCAGCCAGTGGCTGGCGCAGGTTGATTACCCGCTCACCCGTCACCTTGGGCTCCTCATCATCGACCCGGACGAATCCGACTATGGTAAAGCCCTGCCGATCAGTTTTTCGCCGCATGGAACTGGTAATGGTGGAAGCCGCCGATCCCGAACCGTAGACCAGCACCCGGCTCTTGAACTGTTCCAGGTCTGTCAGGTTGATGAACACGATACGACTGACCAGATTGGCGCTAAAGGACAGTAGTACGGTGTATAACAGTATGCCTCGCCATTGCTGGACTTCAGGTAGCAGCGAGAAGACCCCTGTGGTCAGCAGGCTGGCTGTCACAAACCCTCCGAGGGTGCGAACCAGAACACCGGACCGGCCTTCGCGCATGCGCGGCTCGTAGAGGCCCATCGCAAACAGGCTTAACACGGTAATGAACCCGTAGATCAGCGCACGGTTGGGGAGGTCGGGAAACGAGGTCGGAAAACTGCCGGGGTGGAGCGAGACAAGGGAATAAATGTAGCTGCCGGCATACAGGGCCAGCACGAAAAGGGCCGCATCCACCAAGGCAAGCCAATAAAACGATGTATGAACGTGGTGGTTGAAAACCCTGACCGTAGCCATTCCCAAATCCTTTATACTGCCCTGATCGCAATTTTCACCGTATTAACCTAAAGCGTTGCCGCTGCTGGGGGTGAAAGGACTTCGATCTCTTGTGATAATTCGCTGTCTGCATGCGTGGACGCGAGATGCTAACTCATTGTTATGCACAACAAATCGCCATACTTATCCACAAACCTGCCGATCGAGTAAACAAAGTAGCACGGGTTTTTCGCGCCTGCTGAAAATTCTCCCGGAAATGTGAACTTATTCCCCCTACTGTGTCAGCACGCTGTTACATGGGTATTACAGTGCCGTTGTGACGGTGATGGTATGCCAGTTCCGGTAGGGCAGATTGCGCCCATCCTCGCTTCAGACGAGGATTTCCCCGGGGTAGGGGTGGTTGAGAAAATTGAGCGGACTGGCGGTGAGACCATACGCGCCGGACTGGAACACCACAATCAGGTCACCCGGCGCGGCGCCAGCCGGCAGTACGACCCTGTGTCCCAGCACATCCAGCGGCGTGCACAGTGGGCCCACGACGTTAACCACCTCGCAGGCATCATCCGCCACCCGATTTCCCAGGCAGAGGGGATAGTTTTTACGCACCACCTGTCCGAAATTGCCGGAGGCGGCAAGGTGGTGGTGCAGGCCGCCATTGGTAATCAGGAAGGTTTCGCCCCGGGATACCTTCCTGTCCACGATCTCGCACACGTACACGCCAGCTTCAGCCACCAGGTAGCGCCCGAGTTCCAGCACAATTTCAGCGCGCGGCAGCTGCACCTTGGCCGCCGTGACCAGCGCTGCCAAATTAGTGGCAATGGGCGTTATGTCCAGGTGTTCCTCACCGGGAAAGTAAGGTACGCCGAGTCCGCCGCCGATATTCAGCCAGCGCACCGGTGTGGGAGCGAAGCGGCTGAGGCGAAAGGCGAGTTCGAACGTTTTGGTCTGGGCGTCGATGATGGCCTGGGCGCGCAGGTTCTGGGAACCACCGAAAATGTGGAAACCGACAAAGTCGAGTGGCAATGACGCCATTGCCTGCAGCACCGCCGGTACCTGCTCGGCATCAATACCGAACGGCTTGGGGCCGCTGCCCATTTTCATCCCTGCCGCCTTGAGTTCGAAATCCGGGTTCACGCGGATCGCCACCTGCGGACGTATACCACTCGCCTTGGCCAGCGCGGCGATGCGCTGCATCTCCCCAACGGACTCGATATTGATGACCACGCCGCCGGCCAGGGCGGCGCTGAGGTCGGTGGCGGATTTGCCCGGGCCCGCGAAACTGATGTTCGCAGGGGCTATTCCGGTGTCCAGCGCCACTCGCAGTTCGCCCGCGGATGCGACATCCAGCCCATCGGTGAGCGCCGCCAGATGTCGGACCACCTCGGGCATGGGATTGGCCTTGATGGCATAGTGCAGGTGAACGTCCGGGGGCAGGGCCTTGCGCAATGCGGCGACCCGGTCGTTGATCACACTGCGGTCATAGGCATAGAAGGGCGTTCTGCCTACGGCCCTGGCGACTTCGGTAAGCGGCCGGCCACCGATCTGCAGACAGTTGTCCACGACAGCAAATTGGCGCATCGGCGCATGCTGTGGCGGCGTCGCCGCGTGAGGGTCGCCGCTCATGCCGAGGCGACCTGAAAAAGCCCCTGGTATTCCTCGGCGAGTGCGCGCCGGTCGATTTTGCCGTTCTGGTTGTGCGGCAGGGCGCTGCGGGCCAGGATTGCCGCAGGCACCATGAAGTTGGGGAGCTCCCTGCGACAATGCGCCATGACGGATTCCTCGAGGTTGTCGCGGCTCGCGGCGTCTGCGCCAGGCGTTACGATCAGCAGAATGGCCTGGCCGAGCGCGGCATGCGGGAGGCCCACAGCGGCTGCGGCGGTTACCAGCTCCGAGGCATAGGCGCACTCCTCGACTTCTGTCGGGCTCACGCGATAGCCGGATGTCTTGATCATTTCGTCCTTGCGGCTGATGAAGTACAGATACCCCTCTTCATCCTTCATGACCTGGTCGCCGGACCAGACCGCGAGTTCAGTGTTGGGTATTTCCGGCGGCTGGACAGGGCAGGGCTTGAAGCGTTCCGCCGTTTTCTCGGGATCGTTCCAGTAGCCAAGGCTCACCAGCGCGCCGCGATGGACCAGTTCACCCGGTTCATGCGGTGCACACTCGCGCCCGAGTTCATTGATCACCAGTATTTCGGCATTGGGGATGGCCTTACCCATGGACTCAGGCCGCACGTTGACCTGCTCGGGGGGCAGATAGGTCGAGCGGAAAGATTCAGTGAGGCCGTACATCAGGAATATCTGCGTGTGTGGCAGCGCGCGTTGCAGCGCGCGCGTGGTGGGTACCGGCATCGCGCCACCGGTATTCGTAATATAGCGCAGGGATTGCACGGCTGCGGCAGGCCATTCCAGGTCCTTGAGCTGGTTCCACAACGGGGGCACCGCTGCGAGGCCGGTGACGCCATAGCGTTCGACCGCGCGGATGACGTCGCGGGGCAGCAGGTAGTCCATCAGCACCACGGAAGCGCCCACGGCAAACGCCGTGGTCAGCTGGCTGAGGCCGGCGTCAAAGCTAAGCGGGAGGACGGCCAGTATGCGGTCATGCGGCGTGTTCTGCAGATAACTGGCGACGCTGCGTGCGCCCGCCACCATATTGCGGTGGGACAACACGACGCCTTTGGGGTTGCCCGTACTGCCCGAGGTATAGAGGATAGCCGTCATATCGGTATCAATGCGGCGGTGTGGCAGGCGGCCACCACTCGACAGGCCACAAAACTCGCGATAACTGAGCAGGCGCTTTGGAATGTCGCGCGCGGTTTGCGGGATATCGTCTTCCACCACGATAATGGTATGCAAGTCGGGGCAGGCACCGACCACGCTCAGCAGGGACTCCAGGCGCGTGGCGGATGTCAGCAATACACGCACATTGCAGTGCGGCAGGATATGCGCCAGCTGGCGCGGTTTCAGCAGCGGGTTGATCGGCACAAAACACGCCCCTGCCGCCGCGGTACCGAATAGTCCGACCACGGTTTCCAGCTGCTTGGGCAGGTAGACTGCAACCCGCTCGCCCGGTCCGATCCCCAGCCCTAATAGCGCGTTGGCCATCGTATCGACCTGGTCCTGCAATTGCGCGTACGTGAAGCATTGGTCCTTGATCAGCACCGCTGGCGCTACGGGTGACGTTTGCGCGCTGCGGGCGATAAACTGATGGATCAGGTCTGGCATTGTGGTGAGGTTTGCGGCTCGTCTGCGGAAGGGTGCGGTTATTGTCCGCAATACTCGCGGTTGTGATGGATTGTGCGACGAATGCCGTCTTGGGACAATGACCCCAACAGTGAACTGTGAGTAATTGCACATGAAGGACCTTGCCCCGCCTGTTCGCCTCTGTATGTTGATCTGCCTGCCTGGCGCTGGCGTTGCCTGCCTGGTCATCAGATTTGCCTGACCTGGTTGCACGAGTCCGACCCAGCGTGGTCGGGGTGGGGACTGTCTACCCGCCCCGCCAGCCAAATGTGAAAGGCGAGAGCGCAGTCTATCTGGCGACGGGGTTCGTGGTGGGAGATGGGCTGCATATTGTCACGAATGCCCACGTCACAGGCGTGAAACTGGATAAGGAGAATAACCAGACGCTCGCCGTTTTTTCCGGGCATGGTATGGATGCCAACGCGCATTCGGCGGTGGAAGTGGCCAGGGATGAGGAGCACGATCTTGTGCTGCTGGCCATCGAGGGAACAAAACTACCGGCGCTGGAGTTGGGTAACTCCGATACGATAAGGGAAGGGCAGGATATTGCGTTTACAGGATTTCCCCTTGGCATGGCGTTGGGTCTTTACCCCGTCACGCACCGCGGCACAGTCTCTGCCATCACCCCTGCTGCGCCGCCTTCTGCGCGTGCCAACCAGCTGAATTCGGTGAAGATAGCGCATGCGCAACGGCTTTGACTCGTTTCAACTGGATGCCACCGCCTACCCCGGCAACAGCGGCAGCCCGGTATTCGAGCTGGGAAGTGGGCGCGTGATCGGGGTGATCAATAGCGTGTTGATCAAGGAGACCAGGGAGGCGACGTTAGCCCAGCCGACGGGGATCACCTATGCCATTCCCGCCAAATACATCAAGCCCCTCCTCGATGGCGTGGTCGCTGCGCGACACTGACGAACGGTGTGTCGCGTTTATGTGTTTTTACCCTCACTGGCGCGCTGCAGCCGGCATTCAATCTCTGTTAGCATGTGCGGCGTATTTCTGAGGCGTGAATACTTGCGCAAGTTGTGCCCACCGGAGGTCCCTGTTTGACCCTGTTTCAGCGCAAGATCCGTGTTTTGCTGGTCTGTACGGAGAATATTTGTCGATCGCCAATGGCAGAGGGCTTGCTGCGCCACTACCTGCAGGAATCCGAGATGCGCAACAGGGTGGAGGTAAGTTCTGTCGGCACCAAAGCGTCCCTGCCGGGCTGTCGGCCGGATCAGCGCGCGCAAAAAGTCGCTGCATCGCGGGGCATCGATATCTCCGGCATAAGGGCGCGCCGGGTCACGGCGCGCAATCTGCAGCGCAGTGATTTCATCTCCTGGATGGACAGCGCGAATATGCGCGATCTCTTGCAGATTTGTCCGGTGGAACGCCAGGACAAGATTTCGTATTTGCTCGGTCACCAGGCGGGACAACCGCTGCTGGAGGTGCCCGACCCATACTTTGGCAGTGCCGATGGTTTCGCACGGGTGTTTCAGATTATCGACGATGCCATGGCTGATCTGCTGTCATACATCAGGAGCCGTATCGGGTGATGAGCCGCTTTACTCAGTATGGGCTTAGCGCTACTGTGAAGCCCGCAGAAGGTGCTGGTGGTGCAAGAGGAATACCATCAGGTGACTCTGGTTTTGATATGACTCGTGGGGAATCTTATGGAAAAGAATAATGCGTCCCTGGTTGAGGAATTCCAGCGGTATTTCAGCATTGAGCAGGCGACAACGCCTGCGCAACTGGAAAACGTCTACAGGGTGCGGTATCGGGTCTATTGCGAGGAATTCCAGTATGAAACGCCGGAAGCCTTTCCCAACCAGTTGGAAACCGACGAATTCGATGCCAATTCCAGGCATAGCCTGGTGGTGCATAAAGCGTCCGGTATGCCTGCCGGCTGTGCGCGACTGGTTCTAGCGGACGAGCAGCGGCTGATGCCCATGGAGAAATACTGCGCGCATGCGATGGATGAGAGCATTATTCGGGGATTCGATGGTCGGCGCGACACCATCTGTGAATTCTCCAGACTGGGTGTTGACGGTGCTTTTCGCCGCAGGCCGGGCGAGCGCGAGTCACGGTTTGGCGAGATCGCTGCACTGGATTGCAGCAAGCGCGAGCAACGCACCTTTCCGCTGGTCGCGCTGGCGACGATCCTGTCGGCGCTTGCCATGAGCGAACTGATTGGACGGCCGCACTGCTTTGCAATGATGGAGCCGTTTTTACCGCGTCTGCTGGGACGGTCTGGACTGATTCCGATCCCCGCTGGCAAAGAGACCGAATATCATGGCACCCGTTCGCCTTTTTATTGGGACACCCGTGTGGGTGTAAGCAATCTGGCGGAGGATTTCAAAGCTTTTTATGCTGCTATTCGCGCCGATTTTACCGCTGCGGGTGCCGCCAGCGCGCGCAGCACTCCTGTGATGTCCTGGTCCGGTCGTGCTGAGGTTGAGCAACGAGCACAATGGCCACACTTTTTCCGGGCGCAATATGCCATTTGACTACCACGAGGCCTTTTCCCGCAATCTGGGGTGGGTGACCCAGACAGAGCAGGAAATCCTGCGCAACAAGCGCATCGCCATTGCGGGAATGGGGGGCGTTGGCGGCAGCCACCTCCTGACACTGACCCGGCTTGGCATCGGTGAATTCAACCTCGCTGATTTCGACCGGTTTGAACTGGCTAATTTCAACCGGCAGGCCGGTGCAAACACGGCTAATCTCGGGCGCAACAAGCTCGATGTCATGATCGAAATGGCCCAGGCTATCAATCCCGACCTGAGACTCGGGCAGTTTCCCGCCGGGGTTGATGGCCACAATCTGGATGCATTTCTGGATGGGGTCGATCTGTATGTGGATTCCCTCGATTTCTTCGCTATTGATATCCGTCGTGCGGTATTTGCAGCTTGCTATGCAAAGGGCATACCGGCGATAACCGCCGCGCCGCTCGGCATGGGTGCTGCTGTATTGTGCTTCTTTCCCGGGCAGATGAGTTTTGACGAGTACTTTCTGCTGGAGGGCCAGCCCAGGGAGGAGCAGGCATTGCGTTTCATGTTGGGTCTCGCTCCCAACCCGCAGCAACTGGCCTATCTGGCGGACGCCAGCAGGGTAGACCTGGAGGCTGGCAAAGGCCCCTCAACGCCCATGGCGTGTGAACTCTGCGCGGGTTTTGCCGGGACCTACGCGTTGAAAATCCTGCTTGCGCGCGGTGCGGTACCGGCGGCTCCGCGTGGCATTCACTTCGACGCCTATCGCAATCGCCTGGTGACCACCTGGCGCCCCTGGGGTAACGCCAACCCGATACAGCGGCTTGGCCTGGCGATCGCACGCAGGCGCATCAAATCAGGTTTGACGGTAGCAGCGGGTGACCGGCAGCCGCACGCGCGTCCGATCGAACGCATCCTGAATCTCGCCCGCTGGGCACCCAGTGGCGACAATGACCAGCCCTGGCGTTTTGAGCTCGTCGATGACCACCATGTGCGCATTCACGGCCGCGATACACGGGCCTGGTGTGTTTACGATCTCGATGGCACCTCCAGCCAGTTAGCGCTTGGGGCATTGCTTGAGACCCTGCGTATCGCCGCAACCGCCGAGGGCATGCGGGCAGAGCATGCGTTGGATCCGGACGCACCCGAACATTCACCTCTGATCGACGTCAGGCTGCGCCCTGATGACAGCTTAACCCCCGATGCATTGTTGCCGTTTATCACCGCCAGGGCGACGCAGCGCAAGCCGTTTTCCTCGCGCCCATTATCCGACCGACAAAAGCTGGCACTTGAACAAGCTGTGGGCGGGGGCTTTAGCGTGCGGTGGATCGAGGGCAGTGCGGGGCGTCGCCAAATGGCCAAGCTACTGTTCCACAATGCGCATATTCGCCTGGCGACGCCCGAGGCGTATCGGGTTCACAGGCAGAATATCGAATGGGGTGTCCAGTTTAGCGAACGCCATATCCCGGAAGGTGCGCTGGGTGTCGACGTGGCCACGCGCCGGATCATGCGCTGGGCCCTGCAGAGTTGGTCGCGGGTACAGTTCCTGAACCGTTTCCTGGCCGGTACCTGGCTGCCGCGTCTGCAGATGGACTGGCGCACCGGGCTGGGTTGCGCCGCACACTTCGTCATTGTTGCCGACAAACCGCTGCTCACCATAGAGGATTACCTGGCCGCAGGCGGTGCGATGCAGCGCTTCTGGCTGGAAGCCACGCGACGGGGGCTGCAGTTGCAACCGGAAATGACCCCGCTCATTTTCTCGCGGTACGTGGCGCAGTCGCGTACATTCACGTCGATTGCGGCAGAACAGTCGCTGGCGGAAACATTGGCTGGCCAGTTGGCTCAGTTGTTGGGCGATTCCGGGAATACGCTGCAGCGAGTCTACATGGGGAGAGTGGGTTTTGGGCCGGCTCCGCAGTCTCGCTCTGTGCGTCCGCCGCTGGAAACGTTATTCATAAATAGCCCCGGCAAATAACACATGCCCGCTGCGACAACGGGTTCGCGCAGGATTCGAATCCTGTTTTTTGCGGAGGCGGTGACGCTTGCGCATATAGCACGCCCCGTTGCGCTCGCCCGGGCGCTTGATCCGCAGCAGTTCGATATCCACCTGGCCCACCATCCGCGTTATCGGCAACAGTTGGGCGAACTATCCCTGGCAGAGCATGCCATCACGTCAATCTCCCCCGCGCAGTTCATGCAGGCATTGGCCGCGGGCAGCCCACTGTATGATCTGCCGACGCTTAAGGCGTACGTCGAGGAGGACCTGGAACTAATCGCGGGCGTGCAACCGGATATTATCGTGGGTGATTTTCGACTGTCGCTTGCGGTGAGCGCTGAATTGGCGGCAGTACCGTATGTCGCGCTGAGTAATGCCTATTGGTCGCCCTTCAGCCAGCAGGATTACATCGTTCCCGAGTTGCCCCTCACGCGGATTCTCGGGACTACCCTTGGTCAAGCGATGTTTTCCCTCGGGCGCCCGCTTGCATTTGCACTGCACTGCCTGCCAATGCACCGCTTGCGGCGCAGTTACGGACTACCAAGCCTGGGTTTTAACCTGAGGCGGGTCTATACGCATGCGGATTACACGCTGTACGCGGATATACCCGAGCTGTTTCGCCTGCACGAGCTGCCGCCCGCACACCGCTTTATCGGCCCGGTTGTGTGGTCACCCAGCGATGCCCGCCCTGCCTGGTGGCAGGATATTCCGCAGGGGTTGCCGATTGTGTATGTGACGCTGGGCAGTTCTGGCAACGCCAGCTTGCTACCCGAATTGATAGCCGCGTTGGGCACTGTGAAGGTCACAGCCCTGGTGTCGACTGCTGGCGCACCGGTGCCGACAGTTGCGCCCGACAACGTCTATCTGTCACCCTACTTGCCGGGAGAGGAGGCGGTTAAGTTGGCCAGCCTGGTGATCTGCAACGGCGGCAGCCCCGCCACCCATCAGGCGTTAATTCACGGTGTACCCGTGATTGGTGTGGCTAATAACCTGGACCAGTATCTGAACATGGCAGCCATTGCAAAGGCCGGTGCCGGCTGTCTTTTGCGCGCGGGGACTTGTGATACACGGGTATTGGTGGCGACTATTAATAGTATGCTGTCAGAATCACCCTGCCGTGAAGGGGCGCGTGCGCTTGCAAAGCGTTTTGCGCGATATGATGCCCGGGAGAGATTTGCAAGTATAATCAATGAGATAAGCGATAAAGTCGGGCTCCGACGGAAACTGCCTTCATCGCCATGACACGGTAGCGGTTCCGGCGGCCGTAGCACATCGGGTGCGGTTGAATCCCGGCAATAGCTCCGTGACGAAATGGAATTTACGTTTTAGTTGAAGCGATACATATACAATTGGAACTAGCTGTCAAATTACTCGGGGCGGTGTATGCGTAAAATTACGGCAGGCCAGATCAGCTTCTTCATGCTGCTCTTGAGTGTCATCATCCTGCTGGCGGTCGCCAGTACCAACCTGCTTGCCCGCAAGGAATGGCTGGGCGATTTTTACGGCGTTATCTATCTCATCGCGCTTGTGGTATTGATCTACGGATGGGCATTCGTGGTTTATCGCCTGTTTCTGCGCTTTTACCCCTCGAAGAGGGGTATATCCAGCCGGGTTCGCGCGCCGAATTTGTCGCCCAGGTCAATATCCTGTTTTATTTGATGTTGTTTAATAGCTTGATTCGCACGGAGCTTTTACCCGTGCCCCTGAAGACGCTGGTGTATTCCCTACTTGGCACCAAAATTGGCTCAAACAGTTTCAGTCCGGGTACGATTCTCGACCCCCCGCTGACCGAAATAGGCGACAACTCCATTATCGGTCACGCTGCGACCTTGTATTCGCACGCGATAGAGGGACACCGCTTTGCGTTGGAACGAATTGTTTTGGGTAACAATGTCACGGTCGGGGCCCACGCAATCATCATGTCCGGCGTGAGCGTCGGCGATGGCGCAATTGTGTCGGCCGGAGCCGTGGTCAAGAAGGGTACGCGTATTGGCCCCGGTGAACACTGGGGTGGCGTGCCCGCCCGCAGGTTGGGAAATGTCACCGACACTGATATGTAGCAGGTGTAAGCAGCCGCTTTTTACCCGGGAGCGGCAGGAATGGCTGCCAGGCCAGCAGGCACAGACAGGCAAACCAACGCCTATGCCTGCCAACGAATTCATTTGAAACTTTTTGTGGAGCCACCAAGTTTATGAACAGGCAAGTACTCAAGTTTTTTGCGCTAGTCTCCATTGTTTTGCTGGCCTCCTGCGGGCGGGACCTGACGCCGCAAGAGCTTATTGCCAAGGCCCGAGACTATATCGATGCGGGAGACTTCGATGCGGCGAATATCGAGTTGAAGAATGCCGCCGCCAAGGACCCCAACAATGCCGAAGTCCGCTATGAACTTGCCGAAGTTGCGCTGTCGTTGGGGGATGGACCCACTGCAGAGAAGGAGGCCCGTCGTGCCGAAGCGCTGGGCATGCTCTCGCGAGACGTGATTCTGCTGGTGGTCAAGGCCATCTATCTGCAGGGCGACTTTGACCGGTTGCTGGCGGAATCGGAGAAGCTCCCCGATAAGCTGAAGCCTGCGGCGCTTGCAGATATTCGCGCTTACCGGGCACACGCCATGATTCAAAAGCAACAATTCAGGCTGGCCGATGCGGAGATAACTAAGGCGCTGGAGCTCAACGAGAATTCAGTAATCGCGGTGCTGGCCAAGGCCAGTTATGAGGCGCAGGTTGGTCGACGGGAAACGGCCACGACATTGACCCAAAGAGCGCTGGAGATTGAACCGAACTCCTCGGAAGCCTGGGCGCTGCTGGGTGATTTGCGCACGGCCGACGACGATCTGGCGGGTGCCAGGGAAGCCTATGACAAAGCCGTGGCCAATCGCTACTACGTGTCACTGTTGCAGGCACGGCGTGCATTGATTGAAGCGCAGTTGGGGGATTTTGATGCTGCGAACAGTGATATGGAGGAGATGTACGAGGCAGGATACAAGGATCATCCCTACTTCAATTTTGTAAGCGGCTATATCGCGTTCGAGCAGGAGAATTACCTGGTGGCTTCCCAGGTGCTCGAAGTCTCGGTTGCCGGCAACCCGGAAGATCCAGTGGCCAAGCTTTACCTCGTTGCCAGCTACATGGCGGACGGTAAACTGGAGCAGGCGCAAATGATAGCCAACCAGCTGTACTTCGCTATTCCCAACTCTGTTGAAATCGCGCGGATGTTTGCCTCGCTCAATATTAAAAAGCAGGATTTGGAAGCTGCCAAGGCCACGCTCGCTAAACTGATGGAGCAGCAGAAAGATGACCCGATGGGGCTGGGAATGCTCGGCACCATTGCGCTGATGGAAGGCAAGGGCGATGAGGCGATTGAATACTTCCAGCGTCTCTCGGTCATTCAACCGGACAACGAGTCGGCAGAAGATATGTTGAGTCTGGCGATGACGATGCGCGGGGATTTTATTTCCGACATGGTCGCGGCTGCTGAACAACAGGTGACTGAAGAGGAATTTATCACGGTGTTGATTTCGGCAGGCGCCGCTCTGCAGCAGGGTAAGTTGAGGGAGGCTCTGACCATCGCCGAAAATCTGCAACAACAGTATCCCGACCGGGTAGAGCCTTTGAATATGTTGGCCGCAATTTACCTTTTTGCAGGCGATTGGCGTCGTGGCAAGGCGCTGTTGGAGCAAACATTGGCTATTGAGCCGATGGAACCCTCTGCCGTCAAATCATTGGCAAAGATATACCTGAGAATTAATGAAGAAGCGCGCGCTGAACAGTTGCTGTCCGCGTATCTAAAAGAGAATCCTCAGGATAAGGAGGCGATCGGCGTCCAGTCTCAGCTAATCGTTGCCACCACGGAATTTCCGGAAGCCGAGAAGCGGCTGATCGAATTGCTTGAAAGCGACCCGGAGAATCTTGAGGTGCAAGCGCGGCTCACCAAACTTTACTTCGACAATGGGCGGTATGAGCAAGTCACATTTCGAACTGAGAATCTGAGTGGGGAGGATATCAAGGCGCAACCGTCGTTGATGGAACTGCGCGGAAAATCGCTGGCCAATCTGGGCAATGCCAGCGGCGCCGCCAAGGTTTGGGAGCGATGGGTCGGTTTTTCCCCGGAATCGACACTGGCGAATTTTTATTATGCGGATTCCCTCATCAACGCCAACGAGTTCGCCCGCGCGCTGGAGTATCTGGAGATCGCCCGCAATCTGAAACCTGGCTATATGCCCGCACGGCTTTCCATCATCCGTACGACAGCGCAGTTGGGTGATATGGACAAAGCCTTTGCAGAAATGAAAAAACTGCGGTCAGAGATGCAGGAGGACCGGGCCGATGTTTGGTACACACAGGGTTGGTTGAATGTAAAAGCCGGTAAATTTGAGCCCGCAGTGAAAGCGCTGCAAAAATCCGTTGTTTATCAGCGGCTGCTGGCAGTCGATCCGCAGTCGGTTTTGGCGCTCAATAACCTCGCTTGGCTGACACGTGAAAAAGATCCAAAACAGGCGCTTGAGTATGCCAACCGCGGCATTGCACTCGCTCCGGCGGACCCCTATATGATGTCCACATTCGGCACGTTGTTGGCTAAAAATGGCAAATCAGCTGAGGGCGAGCAAATGCTGCGCAAAGCAGTGAAGCTGTATCCGGACAATCTACAACTCAAGCTGGACCTCGGGCGCCTCCTGCTCAATATAGGCAAGCCCGACGCTGCAAAGCCGTATCTGGACTCCGTTATTGGCAGTCAGGGCAGTGACGCCCTGGTGGCAGAGGCAAAAGACCTGCTCCTTACCATGCCCAAGGGCGGTTAGTGTGGCGGACATGCGACCCACACTTTTGGTGCGCATGGTGCATGCCTGTGGATGGGTCGAAAGTGGGTGTATTTGTCGAGTGGGTGCGCTGTTGAAAGGTGTCAGCTTTTTTTACACTTTGATAGTGAAATCCGTTTTTTGATTAGGCAAAAATTTTTAAGTACCTGTTTTAAAATGATATTTTTATTTTGGCACACGACTTGCTCTATATTCAGTGAGGCTCATTAAACAAGCAAGGCCGCGATGTCAGACGGCCAACATCACTTTAACATTCAGGGAGTTCTACATGAAATTTGGCAAAAAGAAATTAGCAGTCGCATTCGGTGCTATCCTGGGTGTCGGTATGGCCGGTCAAGCATCAGCTGATGTGTACGGGCTGAGCTACCTGAATGTTGATGATTTACTTGTGTCGGTTAACGCCATTGGCGGTGGTGCTGGGCGCTACACCTTCAGCTCAAACCAGGATGCAATTCTCAATGGCGCTCCCGATCCTGCTGCGGGTAATGCTGCCTGTAACGGGAACGTCACCACCGCCACCACCAACTGCTCTATAGCTTCACCTACTCTGAGTGGAACGGTGCAAAATGCTCCTCCTGCCGGTGCTGGTGTGCGCGGTGAGGGCGATTACACGGTATTCGGTCAGGTTGGTAATTACTCCAACGCTGAGGCACAAGTGGTCGAAGCTGTGTTGACTGGAGACGCAAAAACGCACGTAGAATCGATTTCTGAAAGCAACCTGGCTGACAATGGTGGCCAGACTGCGCAGTCGAATACCAACGTACTGTCAACACCACGCTGACATTGGCATTTGCGGGTGGAGTCGGCGGCGTCATGACCGTTTCCTTTACTGCAGACGTTGATGTCCAGGCGGAAGTATCAGGCGGTGATCTCGGCCTGGCGGGTGCTTCCTCCAGTGCCTCGTTGACGCTGCAAAAGGTGGTGTGACCCTTGCCTCCTGGGCTCCTCAAGGGACAGGCGCCATAACCACTTGTGCTGTTGGCTTGACTTGCGTTGCCACTGAGACCGGTCCTTCGTTGCAAAATACTGCGACCAGCGACGGTGCCGCGAACGTGGTGGCTGGTAGCGGAACCTACAAGATCGACATTTCGGGCTTGACTGATGGTACTTACACACTGATTCTCGCAACCACAACATCGACAGACTTGATCCGCGATGTACCTGTGCCGGGGACTCTGCTGTTGGTTGGGACTGGGTTGTTGCTGGGTGCACGTGCAGCGCGACGAAGGAAGAGCTAAACCTTCGATATCTTGATCTAGATAGATTGTTCAATAAAAGCCGCCCCTTCTCAGGGGCGGTTTTTTTTGGCCCAGAGAATTCATCGCAGGAATACTGGCGAGGGCGAGTTATGCGTCTGGACACCCCGCTCAGATTTAAAAATACCGCTTTAGGCTTATGCCCAAATAGTCGTCTGCCCTGAAATAGTAAAGATTATCTTCCTCGTCAGTGTTGGTAGTGAAGCGGAGTTCCAATTCCAGGGACCAGAATTCACCCAGCCGTCGAGATGCTTCGATGTTACCAAATACAGCCTGCGTGTCCGTATCGTAAAGGATACCGGCGAGTACCATCGTACCGGGGAGGTCGTTAGCCGTAAGTCGTAGCCCCGCGTAAACCTGTAGCTGCTGTAATCATTACATTTTGGAGGCATAGTTTATCCTGTTCCCGGATTCACCCGATGCATCAGCGGCAAAAGTATATCCAATGGCGAAACGGCTGAGCCTTCCACGCTGGTTCCAAGGCGATGCAGTTGGATTGGTTAATGAATAGTGTAGTTTTTTTTGAAAATATGTCGTACTCTGCTGGTTGGCATAAAAAAGAGTAGTTGACTTCCCTGCATGATTTGATCTTCTTAAAGCACTATCGTAACTAGTTGTTTTTCATACCTGAATTTGATGGCGGATAATATGTTCCACCGCGTTCTTCCGACCCTCATTGCGGGAATGATAATAAAAATTGGAGGGTGACAAACTTGTCACTGGAGTTCCGAATCACTCGCGATGGGCAATTGTTGGAGCAGTATTATCAACTGCGTGAACATTGTTTTCGTTCTGAGTTAGGATTGTCGGATTTCGACGGATCGGAAGACGAACAGGACCGGCGTTCACATATCCTGGTCGCGCTAAGGGAAGGCCGATGCGTGGGTGGGGTCCGGATTTCTTCGCATATCAGTTTGACCAGCCAAATTGATTTGCTGGGGCTTAATCAGGAAACGTGTTGCATGTGGGAGCGCTTTGCAATAGATCCCACCATGCGGACATTGTATTTGTTCCGGGAGTTCAGCATGCATCTTATAGATGCTTCCCGGGAGAGCGGCTACTCGAATGCAATGGTATTGAGCTCGCTTACGAACGCACGATTTTATCGTCGGTGCCATACTGCGCTCGGGGTGAAATTTCAAATATACCGCCACGTGCCCCACTGTGCACAGGGTGTTTTTTCCGGTTTGGAGCACTATCTATCGGTGGCTCACCTTGAACGGTCCCGGGCGCTCAGAATCGCCGTCTGATGCCTCGCTGGAATCAGGAATCGCCCAGGCGGTGCCACACCTGTTGCAATGTCAGGTTCAACCTGTAGTCTGCCGACAATAGTTGCAATCTCTGGAAGCGTTTCACAGAATTTGCAATTGCCTCGTCGAAGGCAGTCGATACATTCTGCGACCCAAAGCCGAAAAACCGTACAATCCACACACTGCTGGGTGCACGAAGGCTTTACATCTGCAGGTATGCCATTAGTCTTTGCTGTGCTGCAGAGATCGTAGGTAATAAAATTTGAGTAACCTTTCATCTGCATTAATGAGAGAATTTCTGGCATCAAGTCCCAGGCCCCGGCCTCGAAGTTGAAAAATCTGAGAGTAGGTAGCATGAACGCGAAATTACGTAAGGTCTCCGTCCTCTTATTTATCAGTTGCTTGCTCTTTGGGTGCGGCGACGACCTCACGAGTGAAGATTATCTAAATAGAGCGAATGAATACATCAGCCAGGGCAAAATTGCGGACGCTATTATCGAGCTCAAAAATGCCCTCAGGGAAGATGACAGCAACGGGCGCGCGCGCGCTGCGCTTGGAGACATATATTTTCGCAGAGGCCAATTTGCAGACGCAGACAAGGAATTGTCGCGGGCGTTGTCATCGCGTATGGACCCATCCACAGTTGTCCCCACACTGGCTCAGGTCCTCGTGGGATTGGGAGAGTTCAAGCGGTTGGACGAACTGCCGATTGATGGTCTCGATTCTGAAAGTCGCTCGACCCTGCAAGCTGCACAGGGGTTAGCCAAACTGATGCAAAACGATATCGACGCAGCGGCTGAACTCATTGATGCCGCTTCACAGAATGAGCCAAGTTCGCCTTACGCCCAAGTGGCGGCAGCGAGAATATCTATGGTAAAGGGTGATTCCGTTGCGGCTCGCAAGCGCCTGAAAAGTGTCTTGGCGGGCGCTCCAAAGTATGCGCCTGCGTGGTCCTTGTTGGGGGATATTGAGCGAGCCGAGCACCAGCCTGAAAAAGCTATACAGGCGTACACAAAATCCATCAATCTATCAGGTAGCAATTCTGCGGCCATGTTAAGTCGAGCAATGGCGCGTATTGAAATGGGAAAATACGAAGGTGCCGCACAAGACCTGAACCGTCTTGAAAAGGGCCATGGTGCAATGAAGCAGCACCCGGGTTTCCAGCTTGCCCGCGGTATGGTTTATCTTCAGTCCAAGCAAATCGACTCGGCTATTGAGTCGTTCAAGGCGGCCGCGGAATAAGCCGATAGTTTTCCGGAGTCGCTGTATTTTCTGGCGCTAATTTATTCGGATAAAGGTCAGAATGAACAGGCGTTAAGTTATATCAATCGCTACCTGGTTGCTGTGCCGGAAAATGCGCCGGGCGCGAAGTTAGCGGCAAAACTTGAACTGGGAAATAAGAACTTCCTCAATGCGGAAAGACTCCTGCTTCCCGTTGTCGCCAAGAACAAGGACGATATCGAGGCACTAAATCTTTTGGCAAACGCGCGGATGGCTCAGGGCAATGTCAACGCGGCGGTTGAGCTACTCGCCAGAGTCGTAAAGCTGCAGCCGACATCCAACGCAGCGAAAGCGCGCCTTGGAGTTGCCTACCTCTCAGGAGGCTCCGAACAACAGGGCATCAAAATACTTAAGGGCATCCTGGCAAAGGATCCCGAGTACGACGAAGCCGATTCGTTCATCGTTATGCATTACCTGGGTCAAAAGCAGGTCACAAAGGCAATTCAGGCGGCGCAGGCGTATGTAAAACGGAACCCAAGTGCGAGATCGTATGTACTTTTAGCCCGCACGTATCTGGTGAACTCCGAGACGGAGCAGGCAAAGAGCGCTTTCGATAAGGCTATGGAACTCGAGCCAGGGGACCCTGTCGCAGGTAGCAGTCTGGCTGAATTCGCACTAATCGATAAGGATTATGGCACGGCTCGTGAGTACTATCAGAAGATCCTTGAGCATCATCCGGACCATATGGAAACACGGATAAAAGTTGCCGGCACGTTCGCAATGGAAGGCAAGGATGAAGACATGTTGGCAAATCTGGACGCCAGTATGGCGGCATATCCACGCGCGATGGAGCCGCCTCTGGTCAAAGCGAGGTATTTCATCGCCAAAGGCCAGGCGGAAAAGGCTATTCCGCTGCTGCAAGCGCTTTCAGACTCACAAAAGAAGCATCCCGATGCGTTGGAGACCCAGGCCACCCTCGAATTAGCGACAAGTCGGTTTAATCAAGCTGTGGTTACGATTGGCAGGTTGGTAGACACGGATCCAAACGTTGCCGAGTATCATTACATGAAATCGAGAGCGTACGCCGGCCTGAATGATAAGGAGAAATATGCCAGTGAACTTGAGCGAACTCTGGAGCTTGATCCCGATCATTTCAATGCCAAGGTAGCGGTGGCGCGTCTGGCACTCGGTGCGAACGACACGCTGGTGTTCGAAGATAAGTTATCAGAACTCAAAAAAGTGGCACCCGACAGCGCTGATGTGGTGCAGCTTGAGGTAGCCTATGCGCACAAGGAGGGAGATCATGAACGCGCGGAACAGCTTCTTCAAGCGCTGTTTAAACGGCAACCCAATACGAGCAATGTCATTGCACTCGCCGCGCTGATGCAATCGGTTGGAGATGTAGATCGCGCTGTTGCGCAGCTACTGCGTTGGCTGGAAAAAAATGCCGATGATGTAGCAGTGCGAGCGCAACTGGCTCAAATTTATATTAGCCGGAATCAGCCAAAGGACGTTATATTTCAGTGCAGGGAGATACTGAGGGTAGAGCCTGACAATATCGTCGCTCTCAATAATCTGGCCTGGCATCTGACTAAAGATGATCCCAAGCAAGCATTGGTTTACGCTAAACGAGCAGTAGAGTTGGCACCGGAATCAAGCTCAGTGCTCGATACGTTGGCTGTGGCGCAGTTGAAGAACAACGACATCGATAAAGCTCGACAGAGTATTGATCTTGCCCTTGCGGCGTCCCCCAAAAGTCCCGATATACGCTTTCATGAAGCTCAAATCAGGGCGGCAGAGGGCGATAAAAATGGTGCTATTGTCGCGCTGAACTCCCTGTTAAACAGGGAGGAGGAATTTCTGGAGCGGGATGATGCGAAGGCGTTTCTAAAAGCGTTGAAGTCTGAGGAAGGGTAGCGCCGCGAGTCAAATTTCCTGATGACTTTTTTGGCGCTTCAAGGCTCAGCTCAGACTTTCAAGCCAAGCCTCTCCAATAGTTTGTAGAGAGTAGGCCTGGTAACGCCGAGGGCATTGGCCGCATCTGTTATATTCTGATTGCTGTGGTTCATTGCGCGAATGATGGCCTTGCGCTCTGCCTCATCGCGGACTTCCTTCAGGTTCAGTGGCACTGGCTCCATGGAATTCTCTGTAAGCTCAAGATCCTCAGGCCGGATCTGGTTGCCGTCAGCCATGATCACAGCCCGTTTGATTCGGCTTTCCAGTTCACGTACGTTGCCTGGCCAGTCGTAGGTTTCCATCGCAGCGATGGCCTCTGCGGAAAAATTCATAGCGGATCGGTTGTACTCTTTACTCCACACATTCAAGAATGATTTTGCAAGTACCAGAATGTCGCTCTCTCGGTCCTTCAGCGGTGGTATCTCAAGCACAATCTCGCTGATTCGGTAGTACAGGTCTTCGCGGAACAATCCTTTCGATATCAGGGCTTGCAGGTTTTGGTGCGTGGCGCAGATTATTCGTACATCAACGGGTATTTCCTTGCGTCCCCCAATTCGTTCCACGACCCTTTCCTGCAGGAAGCGTAAAAGCTTGGCTTGCAATTCCATAGGCAAATCGCCTATTTCATCGAGAAATAAAGTACCGCCATCGGCATATTCGATTTTTCCTGGTGTTTGTTTTGCCGCGCCTGTAAACGCCCCTTTTTCATAGCCAAAGAGTTCACTTTCCAGCAGGCTCTCCGGAATCGCCGCGCAGTTGATGGCAATCAACGCCTTGTGCGCTCGTGGGCTCAATTCGTGAAGTGCCTGCGCGCAGCGCTCCTTTCCTGTTCCGCTAGCACCTAGCAGCAGGGTAGTGATGTTCGACGGAGCTATTTTTTCGATCATGCGACAGATTTTAAGCATCTGCGGGCTGGCAGTGATGATTCCTCGCAACGGCATGTTCTGATCATGTTTTTGCAGTCTGCGATTTTCAATTTCCAGTTCATAAACGTGATAAGCGCGCGCCACAAGTAATGCAAGAATTTCCGGGTCTGCTGGCTTTTGGTGAAAGTCATATGCACCCATAGCGATGGCCTTCACGGCATTCGTGCGGTCATTGTCGCCTGTAACAATAATTACTTTGGCTTCTGGCGTCAGGGCTAGAATCTCGCTGAGTGTGGCGAGCCCCTCAGTCACGCCGCCTGGGTCCGGTGGAAGGCCGAGGTCGAGCAATACGACTCCAGGTTGAATACGGCGCAGTTGGTTAATGGCCTCCGTGCGATCACCTGTGACAATCACCTCGAAGTCATCAAAGGCCCAGCGCAACTGGCTTTGTAGCCCTTTGTCATCCTCCACCACCAACAGGTACTTCTTATCGCTTTTCACGAGATATCTACCTTGTGTGTTGCATTCTCATAAGCTTCTATAGTTTCCACCGTGCACGGTATGTAAACGCGAAACAAGGAACCGCATCCAGGGGTGCTTTGTACGTGTATGTTGCCGCCGAGACTATGGATGAAGTCGCGGCTTTCAAAAGCTCCGATTCCCATGCCGGTCAGCCCCTTGGTTGAATCAAAGGGCTTGAAGAGGCGATGTCTCACGAACTCTTCGTCCATTCCGGTACCGCTGTCCTCCACTTCTACTACAGCGGCGCCATGTTCGTGTAACAGGCGAATTATAACTATCCCGCTTTTGTCGGTAGCCTCCTGTGCATTCTGGACCAGATGACTAAAGACGGTTTGGAGGCGGTCGCGATCGCAGGTTAGCTTAAACCTTCGGTTGGCCAGAATCAGTTTGGGTACTGGTTCCCGGTGTCGACCTTCGTTGACAACATCTTTCAGTAACTCTGCCAATTCAAATTTTTGTTGTTCCGTCTGCCCAGATCCACTACGCAACTGAGTCATCAACTTACTCATTCTCATCACCGTATTGCTGACGGTGCTGACCATGTCATCGATGAACTCAGGGTTATGTTTGTGCTTCTGCGCATTCGCTACCATGAGGGAAAGTTGAGCAAGAATATTCTTGAGATCGTGAATGACATAAGCCGACAGTCGATTGAACGCTTCAAACTGACGCGACTCGACCAACGCCTTGTCAGCCTGGAATTGCGCCAGATGGCTGCCTGCCTGCTTTCCGGCCACCTTGAGTAGGTCCCGATCCTCCCAATTAAAATCTCGCAGCAGGTCGGACTCACGCAGCAGTAAAATGCCTTGTAACCTTTCACCAAACAACAGCGGAATAATAAGCCATGCGCGAGAAATATCAGTGAGCCCTGACGGTAACTCGAGCTTTCTGTATAAGTCGGGAGCCCTGCGCCATTCGCGTAGATCAATGATCCAGCCTTCCTCTTGTAGCCATAGCGACAAGTCAACCAGATCAATTTCCTTGCTGGGTAGAGGCATCTCCCAGTTGGCCACGATATTGAATCTTCCATCCTCTGCCTTGCTCCAGAGTATTCCTCCGGGGCTTTTTACGAGATTGGCCACAGCGCGGGTAATGTTTTCGGGAATATCGTTCTTGCCACTCGCCAACGTATGCGTGAACTGCAGCCACTCGAGACGGTAGTCGTATTTGTAACTGAAGAAGTTTTTGCTAAGCCATACTCGCGCACTGGCCCGGATCTGGCCGGAGAAAAGCAATACAACCAGTGTGAGGCCCGCAGCGCATAGAAAAGTGATTTGCAATACACTCCCCCAACTTCCACCCAGGTAGCGAATAAAATACGCCGCCAATGACATGGTGATCAGGTAGATACCCGATGCCATCAACGTCAGCGAATGAAACGCGACGTGTCGAGAGAGGTGAATACCCTGTGGGTTGTCCTGTGCCTCATTGCGATCAGTGCGACTGATGCTGATCGCAATTAAAATCGCAGCCATTGCAGTGACGATACCCCTGGCCTGCCACGAGTTTCGGTCCAATTGGCGAAACAGTAATGCTTCAGCATACATAAAAAAGTCGTATGCGAACAAAATGCCTAATCCCAGGCAGAGGTGCTTCGTAGCCCAGAGTTCGCCCTCGTTGCTATTGCGAAAGAACTGTTCCAGCAGCAGTAATCCCACGATGGACATGGCGATCCAAATGCTGAAACTCACATTCAGGGACAGTGCGTAAACAGACGGTATCCGTTCCACCAAATAATTAGCGCCTGGTTGGGCGATGAGAATCAGGCAGAAGCAGAGGGTGAACCAGGGGATCCAGCGGTTGGATGCGAGGATGTGATCTGTGCCTTGGAGTCGGATTCCGATGAGTTTTAAAAGTACGAAAATCCATGCAGCATTCCGTGCCACCTCGGTTAGTTGCATGAGCAATATCAATGGCGCAGTCAACAGGCTTGATACAGTTACCACCGCAGCCCAGAACACGGTGAGTGCGCTTGCTACCAGAAGTGGATTACCAAGTGGATTATTCCGACGGGCGATAAACACGAGGACAACGAGCATGAAATATGCGAGCAAGGCAGTGCCATAGCTGTACAAGCCGATATTGCTGAGTACTGCGGTTTCTGTCTCTAGTTCCAAACTCATCAATTCGTGGGCCAAGTCACGTTCCGCGATAGCGGCGGTACAGGAGAAACACTATACTCCTGCTCCATTAGTGTAAATCCTGTCAGGATATAAGTGAGATGCGTCGCACACAATAAAAGGCGCGCTCAGTCGGGGAATTATTGCAAGGGGCCATACATTGTCCAGGACTGCCTATGAGGCGCTAAAACAAGAGTTGTTGGGACGTTCGTTTCGATGGCTCGTAACCGGTGCTGCAGGTTTCATCGGCTCTCATCTGGTAGAGCGACTGTTGATGCTTGAACAGGATGTCGTGGGGCTGGATAATTTTGCTACAGGGTTTCGCGTCAATCTTGATCATGTTAGGGAAAATGTTACAGAACAGCAGTGGCGTCGCTTCTCATTTCTGGAAGCGGATATTTGCGATCTGAGTGCATGCCACTCAGCGTGCGATGGCGTGGACTATGTTCTTCATCAGGCGGCCTTGGGCAGTGTGCCGCGGTCTGTTGCCGATCCGCTGAGAACCAATCATGCGAACGTCGATGGCTTTCTGAATATGTTGATTGCATCCCGTGACGCGAGTGTCAAGCGATTCGTTTACGCGGCTTCGTCCTCGACCTACGGCGACCACCCGGGTTTGCCGAAAGTAGAGGACCTTATTGGCAAACCCCTGTCGCCCTACGCGGTAACCAAATACGTAAACGAACTTTATGCGACCGTGTTTTCACGCTCGTATGGTATCGACTGTATCGGGCTGCGTTATTTCAATGTGTTTGGGCCGAGGCAAGATCCACAGGGTGCATACGCTGCAGTTATCCCGCGATGGTTTGAACAGTTGCGTCAGGGCGTTGCCCCGCAAATAAATGGTGACGGCGAAACTTCCCGGGATTTTTGCTTTATCGATAATACCGTGCAAGCGAATTTACTGGCGGCAACCAGCAAAAATCCGGACGCGCGCAATCTTGTGTATAACGTTGCGGTAGGAGGGCGAACTACACTGAATGAATTGTTTTATTCGATTCGCGAGCTTCTTTCCCGTGAGGATGCACGGATTTTGCAGATTGGACCGGTGTATGGTGGCTTTAGGGAAGGGGATGTCCGTCATTCCCAGGCGGATATCAGCCGGGCTCGTGAATTACTCGGTTACCAACCGACGCATTCAGTCGATCAGGGTCTGGCTGTCACCTGTGAGTGGTTCTTGGTTCGTAAATCATAAGGGTTATTAGTGCATGGAAATGGACACTGTTGCAATTGTGGGATTGGGATACGTCGGCTTGCCCCTTGCGGTGGCATTTGGTCGCTTGCGACGAACTATCGGACTGGATCTTAATGAGGAAAAGCTCGCCCATTACAGGGCTGGTTTTGACCCCAGTGGCGAGGTGGAACCACAGCAACTGGCGCAGGCGAAGTTGCTGGAGTTCACCAGCGATGCCAGCCAGTTGTCCGAGGCGCAAATCATAATTGTTGTTGTGCCCACACCCATCGACCAGGCGCGCCGCCCTGATCTTTCGCCTCTGGAAGGAGCTTGTCGTGCGGTGGGGGCGCACTTGCAGTCTGGAACTACTGTGATATTTGAATCGACAGTGTATCCGGGCTGCACCGAAGAGGTCTGTGTACCGATACTCGAAAAGGTATCCGGGCTGCCCTGGGCGGGTAGGCATCCTGGTGGTAGCGATAATGGGTTTTATGTTGGCTACTCACCCGAGCGCATAAATCCTGGCGACAAGGAGCACAGGTTGGAGACAATCACGAAAGTAGTTTCGGGTGACACGCCCGAAACTCTGGATAAAGTCGCTACTTTGTATGAAACGGTCGTCAGGGCGGGTACGCACAGGGCTGCCAGCATCAAGGTAGCTGAAGCCGCCAAGGTCATAGAAAATACGCAACGCGATCTCAACATCGCACTTATGAATGAGCTAGCTCTGATTTTCAACCGTCTCAATATCGACACGCTCGATGTGCTGGAAGCGGCGGGCACCAAGTGGAATTTTCTCCCCTTTCGGCCCGGCTTGGTCGGCGGTCACTGTATCGGTGTCGATCCGTACTATCTTACCTATAAGGCCGAAGCGGTTGGGCATCATCCCCAGGTTATTCTCGCGGGGCGCCAGACCAATGACACGATGGGTAAGTTTGTCGCAGAGCAGACAGTCAAGCGACTGGTGCAACATGGACATAAGGTGAGCGGTGCTCGTGTTGCGATTCTCGGGCTGACGTTCAAGGAAAACTGTCCCGATCTGCGCAACTCCAAAGTGGTGGATATCATCGATGAACTGCGCGAATACTGCTGCGACGTCATCGTGCACGATCCTTTGGCCGATACGTCTGAGGCGCAAGCTGAGTATGGGATAGCACTTTGCGCATGGGAGGAGTTGCGAAATTGTCAGGCTGTTATTCTGGCGGTTCCTCACGCCCAATATTTACAGATGAGCGTGTCGGAATTTGGTGTGATGATGGACGAAGGTGCCACGCTGATAGATATCAAATCCGTGTTGGACAGGGGAGAACTGGCGGCGGCCAAACTGAATGTATGGCGTTTATGATGCCGTCGGACGGAATGGTTAATCCCCAGGTTTTTACACACGCATCGGTGTTCTGGTAGTCAGGTAACGTCTTCCTTTTCAAACCGGTTCATCCAGGCCTTTCTGCACAGGTGTGGCAGCAGCAGATACAACGGCATACGCAAGTAGTGCGAGCGCAGGTAAAGCAGGTTTAGCGCCAGCGCAGTATGCGGCAACTTGCTCTGTGGGTGATCTGGTCTGAATGCACGCAAGAACAGAAAATCCATAAGGGGTTTGCGCAGCGCTCTAGACCGGTTTGCAGCCTCATGGAGAATGTCCCCGGGGAGAGGAGTGTCAAATACCTGCTGCGCGTAGTTTAGTCCGTGGAACAGCGAGCCTGTCAGCTGCAGTTCACTTGCCCTCGCTACCAACTGCTCCCAGAATCGTGAATCCCGCGTAGGAAAATCCCGCAGCATACGATCCAAATCCCATAAATCGCGCAAGCCATGATGGAACTCACTTTCGTGGAAGAGATGGGTAGCGCTGTGGATTACCATGTCTTGCAACGACAGCGTGAAAATACCCGGTTTGATCTCTATCAGCTTCTCGAACAACAGGCTGGCATCGACTTTGGGTCCCGCCGTGGGTGGCAAGATATTGTGGTGCACATCAAGCGTTATCTCGCGCTTTCTATGCGTCAGTGGTGGAATCTCATGTCCCCACTTGCGATAGTAATGGTCGTTGTAGGCATTGATAGGGCCCTGCTCCCAGCCGAACTCAATCAAGGCTCTTTCTGCCTCGTCTATGTTCTGGTGGGGAACGATAATGTCGATGTCGGTGATGAAGCGGCCTCGACCCACAGGGAGTTCGGCGAGCAAATAGGCGGCGCCTTTAAGTAGCACCAGTTTCTCGCCGATGGATGCCAATGCTATTTTTATTTTTTCGCAGTCGTAATCCAAATCCCGCTTCTGCTTTTCATGGGTCAATAGTGCGGACTGCAGGTGACGATCGACAGCTGGCGGCAGCTGTGTATCCACTGATGCACCTTGGATCTCTAAGGCGAGTGAGCCCAATAGTCGGGAGCCGCGTCCCTGTGACAGGAGGATGCTCAACTGATCATTGTCCAGATCGAAGGTCCGCTGCGGTTGGAGCAGGACTTGCTGCAGCAAGAAACTCATTGGGTCCCTCGAAAGTTCGGCAATTCATCCATTGCCCTCATGGCCCAGTCGAGATCGTGATAGACAAGATCGTAGCAGTCCACATTTTCGATCAAGGTTTTCATTGATTCGAAGCCTGCTTCGCAGAGCAGGCTGTAATTGAAAGAATGGTACGCGGCCAGAATAAAGCTGTCGGTACGTCGGCGCAGGCTCAGTCTTTGCGCGTCATCTTTGGAATACCTGGGAAAAATCATTGCTCGTGCGAACAGACTGCTGGTGTCGTGACTGTCCGGATGCAGGTCTCCTTTCATATGCGCAACAACGCCTTTGTGTGTCTCCTTGCTGACAGGCCCAAAAATCGCTGCGGAAGAGAACGATTTGATAACCTCAATACTTTCGTTTTTAAGGCTGACCGGGCGGCAAAGTGGAATTACCTCCGTGGTGTTGGGTGGAATCATCGCGTGTTCGTCAGACAGAATTCGCCATCCACTCAGGCCCAGTGCGGCGCAAAGCGTGCTTTTCCCGGCCCCGGGTAAGCCGGGCATAATCACGGCGGATTCGCCACGGGAGACCACCGCTGCATGCAGTTTCAGGTATTCGTTCGTGTGCAGCGATACACACCAATTCATGCCCCACTCGAGAAAAGCATAGGCTTGGCCGATAGGTATGGCGTCAAAAGGGCTTTTCCCATCGAAAAGAAACTCAGCGTCACCCTGTAAGCGTTGCAGGATGCCGCTGCGCGAGAGAGCGATGTCGTAGTCGACAAATTCTCCGGCATCAGCGAGCCTGAAGTCGGAATAAAGTGTTTTAATGCCGGCTGCCACCGCAGGCAAATTACTCTTCAATCTGTAGATGTAGGGACCTACACGAAGTGGAATTTGCCCATGGGTCAGTCTTTGATGGAAGTCATGCGGTGCCAGTTGGTTGAGCAGTTGCATCTAGTCCCGCTTCAGAATATCGAGGAATACCAGTTCCTCCAACACGCCAGAGACCATGGCTTCCAGATCCGGTATCTCCTGCGGATCAATACTTGGCGATATCTGATTGATCAATTCGTCAGTGGTCAGCGGTTGAGTCCCAAATTGTTGCATCACAAAGCCGGCAAAATCGCTGAGCAGATGCGTATCGCCGCTGTACGCATCGAAATACACCACAGTGCTTTCTTGGGCGTCATAGATCCGCCCTTTGGAATGAAGTCGCCACGTCATAGGTACAGGAATGCCTTGCTGGGCAGATAATTATTTCAAAGGCTACCGACAAGGCCAGCGCTGGGAAGAGTCGATATTAAAAGGAAAGGCAGTAGGGCTTACCCCAACGGCGTCTGCCAGCTCACCAAGCTTGCGGGAAGCAGGCTATCAGGGGCATCTGTTATTAGCCACCGTACCCTGACCCTTATACAGACAAACACCATCCAGCGATTGGGGATTTTGGCGCGTGCAATATTTGTTGGGTCCAGTACCCGCAGTACCGATATAGTTGGGCGGATTTGAAATTTCGTGAATTTTAGCTGCCAAGTCCACATTGTGAGCCGGCCTGGCACCTGGTGCTGACATGAAGTTGCCGGTTGCCGGGTTGAACGAATTGAGTGTGGCCACTGACATGCAGCCCACCTGCGCGCCCCATGCGGCCCTGTTGCCAAGTGACAGAAGAACGGCGCTGCCGGCGATTGCCGAGCGCGAGAATCTGCGTCGACTGGTATTCGGCGCCTCCCCGGAAGACTCCAGCGGGCTGTCTGCTTTTTCTGTACTGCTGTCTTTGTCAGTGAAACTGCCCACGCCAACCCCCAGATATACTGAATTTACACGATAATCGCGATGTAAATGTATCGCCTATTTCTAAAGATAGTCGACTTTTTTAACCCTAACACCCAATGATTGCCACAGTACAGCAGCTTAAAAAATGCTTGTGAAGCGGTTCACATTAGTACTTGGCCCTGTCGGCTGTATTAAGCAAAATCTATGCCGTCAATATGATTATACTATTAAATACAATAACTTAACCAGTTATTTGGTCGAAAAGGGTGCTTTGAATGCTGCTGCCAACGAGAATGTGTAAAAAAAGGTGACAACGTTTAGTCATCGGCATCCGTGCGCGCTTCCTGCTATCTCAATCCGGATTCCGGCTATGTGCCTTCGGTCTCGAACAGTGAGCCGCCAATTTGATCCAGCGTCAACGCACTCGAGCACCCAAAACCATGTGGGGAAATCATCGAAAACGGCTGAGCTGAATGTGCCAAATTGGACAACTTCAGGGGCGCGGTGATTGCCAAAGCGGAGCGCTGTCCCGAGCGCCCTTGGTCTATTGCTGTTTGGTTTGGCTTTGCAATGCATCCAGTTTCACCAGACAAGCAAAAACCATCAAGCCTATGCCGACGTTAAAAATGGTGGTCGATTGATACCCCGCTAAATAGTAATAACCGGCGATTCGGGCAAGCCCGGCAATGAAGCAGGTGGATATGCCCAGTATTCCGGCAATTGAACCAGCCAACACAAGATTTTTATACATAGCGTACTCTCTTTGAATTATAAAGTGCGAGCGACCGCTCACTCGGGAGCATGTTACCTTCGTCCCAACTTCAGAGTTTAAAACAAAAAACTCCCCCAGCGTAACGGCAAAGTGCCTTGCAATGGATATTGAAGTCTGTGAAGCTCTCAAGCAAGTAAATTTAGTCAAGCGAATACTCTGGATGTACGAACTTTATTATAAATTTACGGCTGAACCCTTCAGGCTCAGTCCCGACCATAGATTCTGTTTCGAACACAAAAGCTATGGCAAGGCGCGCGCGTACATGGCATACGCGTTTAAGCGCGCGGAAGGTTTCGTGATGATTACCGGCAGGCCAGGTACTGGTAAAACGACCTTAATTGGAGAGTTGGTCGAAAGTCTTTCCAGGGATAAGGTAGTCACCGCGAATCTGGTCTGCACGCAATTGCAAGCCGACGATTTACTGAAAACCGTGGCTTATAGTTTTGGCATCAGCCCGGCGCAGGTCGGAAAGGCTGAACTGCTGCAACGTCTTAACATTTTGTTACATCGGTGGCACAGGGAAGGTCGGCGTGCACTTCTAGTCGTGGACGAGGCACAGGATCTCTCATCCTCAGCTATGGAGGAACTGCGCTTACTGACCAATATTCAGTTTGGCGGTCAGCCGCTCTTGCAGATTTTTTTGTTAGGGCAACCTGAATTAAGGGATTTGATACTTTCACCTGAAATGGAGCAGGTTCATCAGCGCATCGTGGCTGCAAGCCACATTGAAGGCCTGGAGGAGAATGAGACGGAAGCGTATGTGATACACCGTCTATCCGTGGTCGGTTGGCAGGGCAATCCAGCTATCGACAGGGCGATCTTCCCCTACATTCACAAGTTCAGCGAAGGGGTGCCCCGCCGTATCAACCTGATATGTAGCCGTCTGTTCCTTTTGGGTAGTGTGGAGGAGCGCCAGGTCATTAGTGTCGCCGATGTGCGTGTAGTTATTGGCGAACTACAAGCTGAAAATCTCGCTGCAGGAACAGGAATTTCACAAGCCGACTTCCATAGCACCGCTGAGCCGCAGTGGGCGCCAGTTCCTGTGAGCGAATCGCTGATGGTGCCATCCTTGCCGCCGCTGCAGGCGACAAACACCCCTGAGTTTGTAGTGGTCGAGGAAACAGTACCCGATCAACAACCCGTCGAAGAAAAAAAAAAGACATTCCACGCCTTGAGCCACTGAATAACACCGACCCGGAAAGCGCGTCAGGAATTACCGGCGTCACAGCAGTTCGCTTTGAATTTGTGGCGGAGAACGACCTGGAGACCGACCAATCAGCAGGCGAGGACATGGCTGATCTCGATGATCGCTTGCCAGGCTCGGATGACAATGAAAACCGGCTTGTTACAACCAGCGCAGGCGCAGTGGAGTCTGCCCTGCCGCGCAGGCGGTTAATCGTAATGAGCTTCGTTGCGATTGTGGCGATAACGCTGATTTTGCTGATGAAGACCTGTTTCGTATCGCCCGATGAACAGGGATTTCGGGATATGACGGATAGCGCGCCTGTGTTCGATGAGGATGCTCACGGCGCGGGTGGCAGTATAGTGGTCCAGGACGCTGGCGAGGTGCCAGTATCCGATCGTGTCGAACAGCAATCAGGACAAGCGGCAACCCTGGATGGCACCCAGGCCAGTGTTGCAGTCAAGGCCAGTCGAGAGGTCCCGCCTCGTGTTGGCGGCAAGGCTAAATCGGACGCATCCCGGGGTGCGCCAAACCTTGATATTTCAGACAGTCAACAAAGGCTGGCGCCGATAATCGTAACGGCAGCACGACGTCCCATTCCGGTTGCTTATGCAATCTCGCCAGAACAGGTTGAGCCGATTGATTCGCTAAAGCGAGTCCGTCCGTCGTATGTGGGTGAGGCAGGCATCGCCGATGGCTCATCTCATGAAGAACGCGACCAGGTGTCCACTGAAGCCGCGTTGGCGCAGGAACGGCAAGAGACAATTTTGATTTCGTTTCCCTTCGACAGCGATGATCTCATTCCGGACTCGCACCTCGCGCTCGACAGAGCTGCGACGATGCTGCGCGACAATGCATCGAGCGTGGCCTCGATTACCGGGTTCACGGACAACCAGGGTGACACCCAGTACAACCTGGTTTTGTCACGCAAGCGTGCTATTGCTGTTGAGCAATATTTGGTAGGAGCGGGTATTGAGCGCGACAGATTGCGCGTTGAAGGACGCGGCGTGTTGACCGACCCCATCGAAGCGCAGAGCGCGGGAGAAGAGGGTGCTATGGAACCATACCGCATTGTGCGAATAAAACTGGGTAGCGATGGGTAAAAGTTTGCACTCTATCACCCAACAGATGGTATACATGACGTAGCGGAAAGTGTTGAAATAGTGCAAGGCGACACCTTGGCAAAAGGTGCGACTGAACGAACCAAGATATCTATGTGACGTTGTTCACAATGTACGTCCGGTATGTGATTTCGACTAATGGGCGCGTGATAAAATCTGAAGACCAAGACGGGTGATCGTAAACCCAAGGAGAGATATATGATCAACAATAATATCGCATACCTGAATGCTTCCTCATCACTGCAAAGATTGTGCACTGGAATAGCAGTGTTTTTATTGCTGCTATGCACAGCGTGCAGTTCTACGCCTTACCCAGCGGTACCCGATGCCCAGCGGAATGTAGAAGTTGATTATGACTATATTTTGGCGCCCGGTGATTCGGTATCCATTTTCGTTTGGGGTAACGAAGAGCTGAGTTCAAATGGCACGGTTCGGCCCGACGGCAAGCTGACGACTCACCTCGTGGAGGATCTGCAGGCAGCCGGCAAAACATCGACGCAGTTGGCTCGCGATATTGAGGTTGCTTATGCGGAGTATGTTCGTCAGCCAGTGGTCAGTGTCATAGTGAGTGGTTTTGTCGGTGTGCCCGACCAGACCGTAAGAGTTGTTGGCGAGGCCACAAATCCCAAGCGCATACCCTATAGAAAGTACATGACTTTGCTTGATCTCATGATTGACGTGAACGGCTTGACTGAATATGCCGACGGAAACAAATCTGTGCTGATTCGGATGGTCGATGGTCAACAAGTGACCTATAGCTTGCGCTTGGATGACCTGCTCATGGATGGTGATATCACCGCTAACTTGTCCCTCATGCCGGGCGATGTGTTAATCGTTGCAGAATCCTGGTTTTAGAGGCGTAGTCAAGTTGGGCTAAGGGGAAACAGCTGATGCAGGAACTTCTTGCGCAAGTATTTTCGTATGTTTGGGGCGTCTGGCGGCATCGCTGGTTGGCTCTGGCAACTGCCTGGGTGGTCGCCATTGCGGGCTGGATATGGGTTTGGCAGATGCCTGAGGCCTATGTGGCGAAGGCCAGGATTTACGTTGATACGAACAGTTTGTTACGACCGCTGCTGGAAGGTCTGACGATTCAGCCGGATACCGATGATCGCATTGGTTTGCTGAGTAGAACGCTACTCAGCCGTCCCAATATCGAAAAGCTGATGCGGATGACGGACCTTGATCTTCAGGTAACTACAGCCAAGGAAAAGGACAAACTCCTCAATGATCTGATGGAATCAATCGATTTCACGGGAGGAACGCTTGATACGTCGTTGTACTCTATTCGCGTGGAAGATCCCGACAGGGATACAGCGAAGCGCATTGCGCAAGCGCTGATCACCGTCTTCATTGAGAGCTCATTGAGTGGCAAGCGTGAGGATGCTTCCGGTTCTTTGGGCTTTCTGGACAATCAGATTAAAGCCTATGAGCAGCGTTTGGTCGCGGCAGAAAACCTCGCGGCGGATTTCAAGCAAAAGAACGTCGACATACTCGGTAGCCAGGGCGGGTTTTACGCTAACCTGAACAGCCAGAAGTCCAAACTCAACCAAGCGCGAATGATGCTGAAAGAGGAAGAAAACCGGGCGATTGAACTGCAGCGGCAAATTGACGGGGAAGACCCATTATATGATCCTTTGTTCATTTCCGAAGCGCCGATTACTACCGGAAATTCAGCAATCAGCGAGCCGCAGACGCCGCTGGATAAGCAAATCGTTTCGGTGCAGGAGATTTTGAATTCCCTGACGATGAAGTATACGCCTCGCCATCCTGAACTGCGCCAACTGTGCAATTTGCTGTAGCAGCTGCTGGTGCAAAAAATGTGCAGGATGCCAAGCTTGTTGCAGAGTACCGAGCCAAGTTGCAGAAATCGAGAGCTGGGGCGGGTGATGGTGGTGGCCCCCCGGTAGCAGGCCTTACGAGCAGTCCTGTGTACCTTGCGATGCGTCAGGAGTTGGCTGAAACCAATGGCAAGATCGCTGCGCTAAAAGCGCGTGTTACAGCGTATGAAGCCGGCGTCGCTGATCTGGAAGAAAAAGTTACTACTATTCCGAAGATCGAGGGGCAACTTAACCAGTATATTCGTAACCGCGATATTTTGAATGTTCAGCACGCCGAGTTGATGCAGAAACGTGAGTTGGCGCGGTTGGGACAGGATGTCGAGGAAAAAGCCGGTGACGTGACCTTTCGCGTGATCGATCCTCCCTACGTTCCCTTAAAGCCCAGCGAGCCGGATAAGCTGTTGTTGAATGCTGTGGTATTGGGAGCAGCGATTGTCGCGGGGGTGAGCGTCAGCTTGTTAATCTCCTTGATATATCCTGTTATTTTCGACGTGCGGACACTGATGGCGATTACCGGATTGCCAGTTTTGGGGGCGGTCACTGTAAACATCCACAGCGATCAGAAGCGCAAAGAGCGTTACGGGACGCTGGTCTTTATGTCCCTCAGTGTGTGTCTGCTGCTGGTCTTTGTGGGGATGGCCGTGGGGCAAAGCGACTTGCTTGCGAGCTGAGCAATAGCCCTTGCAGAAAAATAACGACAACCTGAATGCAAATGAGCAGGATCAGTCATGAGTATCATTGAAAAGGCGGTCAACGCACTAGGTAAGGGAAAGGATTCCGGGCGTGGCAATGCCGACCAAGCAGGCACTGGCGCGGAAGGTGCAGATCTCGCGAATACTGTGCAGAGAGCAGAGAGTGGCCCTGTAGTAAATAATCCTGTCAATGCCGGGGATTCTTTACACGTGGGCGATCCTGGATCCGCGGCTTATTTCGCCGAATCACAGAGCGAGGCGGAAGTGGTCACGGACACTGAATTAGTTAGCCCAGACCCGGCCAACATGGTGAAAATTCCATTTAAGGAATTGCGGGAATTGGGGATGCTGACCCCCGCTATACCGCGTAGCGCGATTGCAGAAGAATACCGAACCATCAAGCGCCCGTTACTGGTGAACATCGCAGGGGATGCGGTGACGCCGGCAATCCCGCACGGCAATCTAATTATGGTGACGAGCGCGCTTGAGGGCGACGGTAAGACTTTCAGCTCCATTTGTTTAGCTTTAAGTATTGCAATGGAACGTGAAAAAAACGTGCTTTTTGTAGACGCCGATACTGCAAAAGCCGAAGCCGGGCGCATGTTGGGGGTGCCCTCGACCAGTCCCGGTTTGATCGATGTACTGGAAAACGAAAACGCCCGGGTGTCGGATTTTATATTGCCGACCAATGTTGAAAAGCTGCGAATTCTCCCTGCGGGTGGCCTGCATACTCACGCCAATGAACTACTGGCCAGCGCCAGAATGCACAAGCTGATGCTGCAACTGTCGGAGGAAGACCCCAATCGTGTGATCGTATTCGATTCTCCCCCGCTGCTGCTGACCACTGAAGCAGCTGTACTGGCGAGTTTCATGGGCCAAATCGTTTTTGTTGTGAGCTCGGATTCAACGCCGCAGCACGCGGTTACGCAGGCCATAGAGCATATTGGTGAAGACAAGATGGTAGGCATGTTGCTCAATCGGGCTCGCAAAAGAACCAATCCCTATTCTTACTACACCTATGAATATCGTGGTGGCCCGTATGGTTACGGCCACAGGAGCGAAGAGTCCTCTTCAGGGGCGGGGAACTAGGAATGAGATCATGGCGTACATGCATCGGTTCAAGGGCGCTGCCTGTGATGGTGGCGTGTTCGTTGCCCGCCAGCGGGTTCGCGGCCGAATTCACTACCAGTGCGGCCGTGGCGCCGAGCATCGCCTATACGGACAATGTGTGCCTGAGCGATAAAAACAAGCAGGATGCCTGGGTGGGCCTGCTGACGCCTTCGGGTTCGATAAAAGGCGATGGTAATAAGGCGGATTTTGATATCAGAGGATCCGTTCAATTCAATACACTCACGGACAGCCAACTCAGAGATGACAATTGTGCGGGTGGCTCAGTAGGGAATCGCGAGCAATTTGCCCCCGCTGTTGACGCGAGAGGCACAGCGATAGTGATAGACGACTGGCTGAAATTCAACGCAACCGGCCGAGCAAATCAAAATGAAGCGTCACCCTTTATTGGTGGCGGCGGGGATTCACTCGACGGCAATGGCAATACCAATACCTATTATCGGTATTCGCTCGGTCCTGTTTTGTCCCGGCGACTCAAAGATGTTGCCACCTACAACCTGCGGTACACCTATGACGAAGTGATCAATACGCAGGATGAGGTGAGTGACAGCACCAGTGATTCGTGGGCGACGAACCTGGAGGGCGGCAAATCCTCACAGATTTCCTGGAATCTGTTCGGTAACTATAGAGAGGTGTCATACAGCGATGATGACCTCGTTAGCAACAATAACAATAATGGGAATGCACAGCCGCGTCAGGATACAGAACTCAAATCAGCCGGGTTGGAACTTGGCTATCAAATAAACCGCGATTGGCAAGTGAATGGTACATCTGGCTACGAGTGGAATGATTACCAGACCTATAACGATGAAGACACGTCCGGCATAATTTGGGATGCCGGTGTACGGTGGACACCCTCCGCACGTACCACAGTCAGTGCAGGTATAGGTGAGCGTGCTTTCGGTACGACGCCGCGATTGAGTATTTCACATAAACACAAACGCAGTACATTCTCCGCCACCTACAAAAAGTCGATTACCTTTGGTCGCGACATCCTAACTGAAGGCAACGATTTTAATCAGAATGTTGGCAATTTCTCTTCCCTCAATTCCCAGAGCCCTATAATTGACGAGCGTTTTACCCTTGGCTACATGTATAGCGGGCGACGTGCGAGTATCAATTTTGTTGGCAGTCACTCGGATCAAACGCAGGAAGACAACGGGTTGAAATCCACGTTTGATAACCTGGCGTTGACGTATGCTCCGCTGGTACCACGACCTTACTCCTTGTCGGGCACAGTGGGCTGGAATAATTCTGATCCGCGTTCACAGTTTGATGTCCCCAGTGCGGATTTGTCGGACAGTTACGAGGCGTGGACGACCGATGTGACGTTGGGTCGGACGTTAAATAATCGCATGAATGTGTCGCTGAATTACCGTTACACAGACCAGCAATCCGACAGTTCTTTCAACGAATACCAGGAAAACAGAGTCATGGCGACTCTCAATATTAGCCTGTAGGAAAAGCTGCCATGGGCGAATATTTTGGGTCGGGGCAGATTCTGTGCATCGTCGGTGCCCGGCCCAATTTTATGAAGATTGCGCCTATCATGCGCGCCTTCGCACAGCCTGAATCGCTTCTCTCCGCCACATTGTTGCACACCGGGCAACACTATGACGCAGCGATGAAGCATGCGTTTTTTGACCAGTTGAATATCCCTGAACCGGATGTCGACCTGGGAGTCGGGTCAGGCTCCCACGCACAACAGACGGCAGATATCATGAAGCGCTTTGAGCCTGTGCTGGACGCGTCGCCGCCCCGCGCCGTGCTGGTGGTCGGTGATGTCAATTCCACAATCGCCTGTGCGCTTGTCGCTGTAAAGAAAGGTATTCCCGTTATACATGTCGAGGCGGGTTTGCGCAGCGGCGATCGCAGCATGCCCGAGGAGATTAACCGCATTCTCACAGACCAGCTGTCGGATTTGCTGTTTATCACAGAAGCGGAAGCGGCAGGCAATCTGGCGCGCGAAGGAATTGCCGCGGAAAAGGTGCATTTCGTGGGCAATGTGATGATCGATTCACTGCGCTACAACCTGCACAAAGCGGTGCCCGCCAGTGTGACGTTGGCCAAGGCAAACTGTGGCGCTACCGGTAATTCTGTTGCCGGCTATGGCCTGGTGACGCTGCACCGGCCGTCTAATGTGGATGATCCCGTTACGCTTGCACGCTTGCTGACGGTGCTGGCAAAAATCAGTCTGCGTACGCCACTGTTGTTCCCGATACACCCGCGCACGGAGTCGCGTATCGCAGCCGCGGGTCTGGAAGGCCTGTTGAGGAGCTCTGCCATCACCACCATTGGACCGCAGGGCTATCTGGAAATGTTGGGATTGATGAAGGATGCGCGCGTCGTGCTCACCGACTCGGGTGGAATACAAGAAGAGACAACGGCTCTGGGCGTTCCTTGCATTACACTGCGCGACAACACCGAACGCCCGATTACTGTTACACAGGGCACCAATACGGTAGTGGGTACCGATGTCGATGCGATACTGCAGTGCTATGGGGACGTGATGCAAACGGGCGGGAAGGTCGGCCGCATTCCCGATCTGTGGGATGGTGAGAGCGCACAGCGTATCGTCAGAACTATCAACACCTGGGCCAGTGGCAAACTCTGATGCGCGAGGTACAACGACCACGCAGTTCAGGTGTCGTCAATGCGATGACAGTGGATGTGGAAGACTATTTCCAGGTGTCGGCATTTGAAGCGCATGTCGGTAAGTCGCAATGGGAGACATGGCCGCTGCGGGTCGAGGATAACACGCTGCGCATTCTGGACCTGTTCGCCACGCACGGTGTTCGAGGCACCTTTTTTACCCTGGGCTGGGTCGCAGAGCGTTTCCCAAACCTTGTAAAGAGAATCGTCAAAGAGGGACATGAAATCGCCAGCCATGGCTGGGAGCATGTGCGCGTCAATACGCAGACGCCAGAGGCTTTCGCACAGGATGTCGAACGCACGCGCAAGTTGCTGCAGGATTTAAGCGGTGAACCTGTACTCGGCTACCGTGCCGCCAGCTATTCGATTGGCGCCAGCGAATCCTGGGCATGGGAGAAACTTGCGGAGGCAGGGCATAGGTACAGTTCCAGTATTGTGCCGATCCGGCATGATCTCTACGGTATACCTGGCGCTCCCCGATTTGTGTTCGACGCGGTGGATAACCGCCTGATGGAGATACCCATCACGACGGTCTCGCTGGCCGGTCGCAATATTAATTGTGGCGGTGGTGGATGGTTTCGATTATTTCCCTATGCGTTTTCCCGGTGGGCCATGTCGCACGTCAATAATGTAGACGGGCAGGCGGGAATATTTTACTTCCACCCGTGGGAAATTGACCCACAGCAGCCGCGGCCGGATGGGCTGGGGATGCGAACCCGATTTCGACACTATCTCAACCTGGATCGAACCTATGCGCGACTGGAGCGATTGCTCGGCGATTTTCGCTGGGGACGCATGGACGAGATATTCCTGCCGCAGGAGACTCGGCAGTGACCGTAACCGTTGCAACGCTTGATGCCGACACAATGGAGCGCTGGGATGCGTACGTGCAGAGCGCCCCGCAGGCGACCTTCTTCCATCGGGCAGGTTGGAAAACGGTGTTGGAGAAAGCGTTCGGGCACAGGACGTATTTTCTCTATGCGCAGGATGCGGGCAACATAGTAGGCATCTTGCCCCTCGCGCAGATAAAAAGCGCGCTGTTTGGCAACAGCCTGTCATCGCTGCCCTTTTGCGTCTACGGGGGCATTGTGGCCGAGAGTGAACAGGTTGCCGAGGAACTGCGCAATGCGGCTTGTCGCCTGGCGGAAAGCCTCAAGGTGGGCGCGCTGGAATTGCGCAATACCAGCGCCAGCGGCAGCAACTGGCCGGTGAAGGAGCTGTATTACACCTTCCGCAAAGCGATCGATCCCAGTGACGAGGTAAACCTGAAGGCCATTCCCAATCGGCAGCGGGCCATGGTGCGCAAGGGTATCCAGGAAGGGCTGAGCAGTGAATGGGATACAGGTACCGAGCGCTTGTACCGGGTGTATTCCGAGAGCGTGCGCAACCTCGGCACACCGGTATTTTCGGCAAAGTATCTGCGCATCCTGCGGCAGGTGTTTGGCGACGATTGCAGCGTATTGATGATCACGCACCAGGGACAGGATGTCGCCGCGGTGATGAGCTTTTACTTCAGGGACGAAGTGATCCCTTATTACGGTGGCAGCACGTCCGCGGCCCGCACCCTCAAGGGCGCCAACCACGTGATGTACTGGGAGTTGATGCGGCGTTCCGCTGAGCAGGGCTATCGCCTGTTTGACTTCGGGCGCAGCAAAGCCGGCACGGGCCCCTTCAGCTTCAAGAAAAATTACGGCTTTGAGCCGCAGCCACTGCCGTATGAGTACTACCTGGTGACGTCAGGCGCTGTGCCAGACTTGAATCCACTGAATCCCAAGTATCGCCTGATGATCAACGTTTGGAGCAAACTGCCGTTGCCTGTAGCAAATTGCATCGGTCCCTTTCTCGCCCGGTCACTGGGGTAAACGTGATGGCAGCTAACGGATTGGCGGGGCGAATCTCGGTGCGTGGCAGCCTGTGGGCTGCGGGTTTGTTGTTCCTGGCGCTGTTGCTTATCTATCATGAAACAGCATTGTCCATGGCGTATATCTGGTCGCGCTCGGAAACGTTCGCCCACGGTTTTTTGATTTTGCCTATTTCGCTATGGCTGATATGGACCCGACGCGACTTGCTTGTAACAGTCAATCCGCGACCGGCTTGGTGGGTTGCACTGCTTTTACTTCCGCTCGGCTTTGGCTGGCTGTTGGCCTGGCTGGTTGACGTGGCAGTCGTCCAGCAACTGGCGCTGGTTGCGATGCTGATCGTCGGCGTATGGGCAGTATTGGGGCATCAGCTTGGATCTGTGCTGGCTTTCCCGTTGTTTTTTCTCTTTTTCGCGGTGCCCATAGGCGAGGGCTTGGTGGCCCCGATGATGGAATTTACCGCGACATCCACCGTGTGGATGATCGAGATGACGGGCATACCGGTGTACCGGGAAGGTTTGTATTTCAACTTGCCTACTGGCAACTGGTCGGTGGTGGAAGCGTGTAGCGGTGTGCGTTATATCATTGCCTCGGTAACCGTGGGCGTGCTCTACGCATACCTCACCTACCGCAGCTGGACACGCCGTATCCTTTTTGTGCTGGTCTCTGCCATCGTTCCCATTTTTGCGAATACTGTACGGGCTTACATGATCGTCATGCTCGGCCATATGAGCGACATGACCGTTGCCACCGGCGCGGATCACCTGGTCTACGGGTGGGTGTTTTTCGGCTTCGTGATCTTCGTGTTGTTCTGGTTGGGCAGCTTTTTCCGCGAAGATCATCTGGATGAAGCACCTGTGCGGTCAAGCGCCTTAGAGAACGATAGCGCAGCGGTTGGCACCAACAAGATGCTGGTTGCGACGTTTGTCAGCACGGTGGCGCTCGCGAGCGTGGCCCCACTGCTCGCGCGCGAGGCATTCGGCACTGACGATGCGATGCTGCGCGAACCTGTCACGTTACCCGTGCCCCAAGGTAACTGGGAATCGGGGGGAGCCCAGGACTTCGGTTGGAGGCCGCCCTCCAGGGTCGGCGGCCAGAACTCGGCTTACTTTGAGCGCGGTAGCGATACCGTGGGAATCATCCTGCAATTTCCGGACGGGACATTTGAAGGCGCAGACGTGATTGGCAGCAGCCCACTGTTTGAGCAGGAAGACAGTGGATGGCGTGTCGCCAGCCAGGACAAACTTTCCATACAGGGTCCTGACGGTGACCTGCTGGTCGACAGGGCGCAGGTGCGTGGTGCCGGCGGAGAATTATTGGTCTGGTCGTGGTATGTGGTGAGCGATATCAGTACCTCCAATGACTACCAGGCAAAAATACAGCAGACGCTGGCTCGCCTGGGCTTCAGTGATTCCCGAGTACACCGCATAATCGTGGCAACGCCTGCCCATTCAGCTTCCGGTGATGCTCCGGCGTTGTTGCAGGATTTTGTCTCTGAGTATGTTCCTCTGGTTTACCAGAGCCTGCGGCAGGAAGCGCCCGCGGCACATTGATGGATGACAGACCGCTAGTCGCGCATATCATATATGCCCTGTCCACGGGTGGCCTGGAGAATGGCCTGGTAAATATCATCAATCGGTCACCACCTGATCGTTATCGGCATGTCATCATTTGTCTCACGACAGCGGATTCATTTGCGCAACGCATTACCGCACCGGATGTACAAGTTATCGAGTTGCACAAGCGAGCAGGCTATGACTTGCGTTGCTATGCGGCACTGCGTCGTCTGCTGAAAGAACTCCGTCCTGCTGTCATCCACAGCCGCAACATGGCCGCGCTCGAGGCGCAGTTGTGCAGTGTCGGCCTGCGCAACGTGAAGCGCGTGCATGGCGAGCACGGTCGGGAGATCAACGACCTGGACGGCAGTAACTGGAAGTATTTGCTGTTTCGCAAGCTGATGCGTTTTTTTGTGCACCGGTATATCGCAGTCAGTAAAGACCTGGAACAGTGGCTCATTGCCATGGTCGGCGTAAATACGCGGAAAATCACGCAAATTTATAACGGCGTTGACCACAGTCGCTTCGCTCCTGAATTTGTGAAGCCATTGGCATTATTGCCTGCGCGGTGGCAGCAGCATGATGGTATCTTGGTGGCAGGAACGGTAGGGCGTTTGACGCCGGTGAAAGATCAGCAACTGTTATTGCGAGCCGTCGCGCAGATGCTTGAAACGGATGCAGCGCTGCGTGATCGGGTGCGCCTTCTGATCGTTGGCGATGGGCCGCTGCGCCCTTTGCTGACTCAGCTGATAGAGCAACTGGCGTTGCAGGATATCGCCTGGTTGGCGGGCGACAGGCAGGATGTGCCGCGCCTGTTGCAAGCGATGGATGTGTTTGTACTTCCATCGCTCGGAGAAGGCATTTCCAACACGGTGCTCGAAGCCATGGCCAGCGGCCTCCCCGTGATTGCAACTGCCGTTGGTGGCAATGTCGAGTTGGTGGAGGACGGTTGCAATGGCAGCCTGGTGCCGCCCGGCGATCAACTCGCATTGTCGAACGCGTTGGCGGCTTTGTTGCACGATGACAGCGAGCGGGCGCGGCGCGGCGCCAATGCGCGACAACGGGTATGCGAGCGCTTTGACTGGGATCGCACGGTAGCAGCCTATCTGCGCGTCTACGACGAATTGACAGGGCGTGCAGCAGACCGTTGAATCCGACGGTTCATCCGACAATGCTATGGGGGATACAGGATAGGCTATGTGTGGTATTGCCGGACTTTTCGACACTGTCGGTCACAGCGAGTTTAATCGCAATCTGTTGCTGTCGATGAACCAGACCCAGTTCCATCGCGGCCCCGATGAGGGCGGTGAATTCCTTGAGCCTGGCGTAGCGCTGGCGCATCGACGATTGTCGATCATCGACCTGTCATCCGGCCAGCAACCCATGTTCAGCGCCGATGGCAATGTCTGCCTCGTGTACAACGGCGAGATTTACAATTTCCGCGAATTGGCGCAAGAGCTGAAGGATATCGGTTACCAGTTTCGCACGCGCTGCGATACCGAGGTGATCATTTATGCCTGGCAGGAGTGGGGCGCGGACTGTGTAAAGCGCTTTCGCGGCATGTTTGCCTTCGCGCTGTACGACAAAGCGCGGCAGTGCCTGTTTCTGGCGCGCGATCGCCTTGGCGTCAAACCGCTGTTTTTTGCGGTGGTGGACGGCCACACGCTGATCTTCGGTTCCGAGCTGAAGGTGCTCAAGCCGCACCCGGCACTCTCGCGCCGGCTTGAGCCCCAGGCGGTGGAAGACTACTTTGCGCTGGGCTACATACCCGAACCCAAGACCATCTACCGCGATGCCTACAAACTTCGCCCGGGGCATACCCTGCTGGTCGAGCGCGGCAAACCCTTGCCTGCCCAGCACGAGTACTGGGATGTGCCCTTCACGCCAGTTGCCGTCGGTAGCGAACGCGATCTGTGTGATGAAGTGTTTGCCCGTTTGCGCGAGGCAGTGGAGATCAGGCTGGTGGCGGAAGTGCCACTCGGGGCGTTTCTGTCCGGCGGCGTGGACTCCAGCGCGGTGGTGGCCGCGATGGCGCAATTGCAGAACGACCCCGTCAACACCTGCGCCATCGGGTTCGATGTGCCACAGTTCAATGAAACTGATTTTGCCCGCCAGGTGGCGCAGCGCTACAACACCAATCACTTCGAAAGAATTGTCGCCAGCGACGATTTTGATTTGCTGGATACGCTGGGAGCACTCTACGACGAGCCCTATGCCGACAGTTCCGCCATACCCACGTATCGAGTGTGCCAGCTGGCGCGCGAACGCGTAACGGTGGCTTTGTCCGGGGACGGCGGCGATGAGAACTTTGCCGGTTACAGGCGTTATCGCTGGCACATGAATGAGGAGCGGCTCAGGGGTGCGTTGCCACTGGGATTGCGCAAACCGTTGTTCGGGGCGCTGGGGCGACTGTATCCCAAACTGGACTGGGCCCCGCGCATGTTTCGCGCGAAAACCACCTTCGAGGCGCTGGCGCGCAATTCCGTCGAAGCCTACCTGCACTCGGTATCGCTGACGTCTGAAGAGCAACGCAAGGCCATGTTCAGCCCTGCCATGCACCGCGAGTTGCAGGGCTACCGAGCCATCGAGACATTCAACTACCATGCCGCTCGCAGCCCCACCGATGACCCGCTGTCGATGATTCAATACCTGGATATGAAGACGTACCTGGTTGGGGATATCCTGACCAAAGTTGACCGCGCCAGCATGGCGCACTCGTTGGAAGTGCGGGAGCCACTGCTGGATCACAAATTCATGGAGTGGATATCGGGCCTGCCAGTGGATTACAAACTGCGTGGACAGGAAGGCAAATATATTCTGAAGAAAGCGCTGGAGCCGCACCTCTCGCGCGATGTGCTGTACCGCCCGAAAATGGGCTTTGGCGTGCCCATCGGCAAGTGGTTTCGCGGTCCCTTGCGGCAGCGCCTGCGGGAGTCATTGCTGGAGGGTGGCCTGGCGCAGACCGGGATGTTCAACCAGGGCTATCTGGAAAAGCTGGTGAACGACCATCAATCGGGCTTGCGCGAGTACAGCGCGCCTCTGTGGTCGCTGATGATGTTCCAGGCAGCCATTGCCAATGACGACTTCACGGTAAGGTGACGGGCGTGCGTTTAGGGCTGGTCGGGCCTCTGCCGCCGCCTAACGGCGGTATGGCGATGCAAACCTTGCAGCTGGCGCGGTTGTTGGCGGACGAGGGGCTGGCGGTGGAACTGGTGCAGACGAACGCACCCTACAGGCCCGCGCTGGTGGGTAGGATAAAGGGGTTGCGCGCGCTGTTTCGAATCTTGCCGTATCTGTGGCGCGTCTGGCGCATGGCCGGTCGCAACGACGTGATTCACCTGATGGCCAATTCCGGCTGGTCCTGGCAGCTGTTTGCAGCGCCGGTGATCTGGATCGGCTGGCTGCGCAGGAAGCCCGTTATCGTGAATTACCGTGGCGGTGAGGCGCGCGAGTACCTGGGCGCCTCGGCGCGCTGGGTCAAGCCGTCGCTGGCGCGGGCGGCACAACTGGTCGTGCCGTCCGGCTTTCTGCGCGAGGTGTTCAGTGAGTTCGGCGTGCCGGCAACAGTGATTCCGAATATCATCGACCTCGATACGTTTTACCCGTCGCCGGACAGCCCGAATGAGTCCGTGTTTACCTTGGTGATTACGCGCAACCTCGAGCCCATTTACGGGCTGGATACCGCGATTCGTGCGCTGGCACTGGCCAGGGAGGCGATCCCTGCGATCCAGCTCAAGATTGCCGGCAGCGGTCCACAGGGTGAGGAACTGCAGCGCCTGGTAGACAGGCTTGGCCTCGGTAGCGCGGTGGTGTTCCTGGGGCGCCTGGAGCGCCAACAGATTGTCGAGTTGTACCACGGTGCACACGCGATGCTGAATCCTTCCAGAGTGGATAACATGCCCAATTCGGTGCTCGAGGCCCTGGCGTGCGGGCTGCCGGTTATTTCCACCAATGTGGGCGGAGTGCCCTATATTGTGGAGGACGGGCAAACTGCGATGCTGGTACCGCGCGATGATGCACAAGCCATGGCACAGGCTGTAGTCAAGCTTTACTCCGACACGACCCTGCGCAGCCAGTTGCGGGACAGGGGCTGTCGGGCAGTGGCGCAGTATGCGTGGAACGAGGTCAAGCCTCAGTGGCTGGCGCTCTACCATTCCTGCGGGGCCCTGGCATGAACCTGTATACAAAACTGGTATCCGGCGGTCTGTTTCCGCTGCATGAACGGCTCAAAGGGCACAGCACGGTCGAGGTGCTGCGCGCAATGGAGCGCTCGCAGTGGCTGCCCGCCGCGGAACTGGAGCAATTGCAGGGCAGGCGCCTGCGGGATTTTCTGGGGCGCATCGGCAAGCATGTGCCGTACTATCGCGAGCTTTTCGCCACGCTGGATTTCGACCCCGCCGCTGTCAAGAGCAGCGCGGATCTGCAGCGGCTGCCGTTGACGGGGAAAGCCGATATACGCGCAAACATGGAGCGCCTGACGGCGGACAATGCCGGAAAGCTGGAAAAATTCAGTACCGGAGGCTCCAGCGGTGAACCGCTCATTTTCTACCGTGGCAAAGAGCGGGTCAGTCACGATGTCGCGGCCAAGTGGCGGGCCACTCGCTGGTGGGATGTGGACATCGGCGATCCCGAGATAGTGGTATGGGGTTCGCCGATCGAGTTGGGTTCGCAGGACCGGATACGACTGGTGCGCGATAAATTCCTGCGCACTGAACTGCTGTCCGCGTTCGAGATGTCCAATGCCAACCTGCTGCAGTTCACCCGGCGTATCAGGAAGCTGCGCCCGCGCATGCTGTTCGGCTATCCGTCCTCACTGGCCCTGCTGGCGGAGTATGTCACCAGCAACGGTTACACCGTGGATGACCTGGGCATCAAAGTGGTTTTTGTGACGTCCGAGCGTCTCTATCCGCATCAGCGTGCGGCGATTGAACGCGCATTTGGCGCACCGGTAGCCAATGGCTATGGCGGCAGGGACGCAGGTTTTATCGCCCACCAGTGTCCGCAGGGTGCCTTGCATATTACGGCCGAAGACATCGTTGTTGAAATAGTATCTGCCGATGGACGCGTGTTGCCGGCGGGGGAGAAAGGCGAAATCGTTATAACGCACCTGGCCACGGGTGATTTCCCCTTCGTGCGTTATCGCACCGGCGATGTCGGCAGCCTGTCCAACGAGACCTGTTCCTGCGGTCGCGGCCTGCCGGTGCTGGCAGAAATAGAGGGACGGTCAACGGATTTTATCAAGGCCGCAGATGGCACTGTGCTGCATGGCCTGGCGTTGATTTACGTGTTGCGGGAAATTCCCGAGGTGGAAGAATTCAAGATCGTTCAGGAAACCATCACCAGAATGACGGTGCAGATTGTCACTTCGGTGAGCGATACTGCGGAGTTGGAGCGCAAGGTGACGGAACAATTCAGGCGGCGATTGGGGGATTCCCTGGTGCTCAACTTCGTCTACGTCAGTACAATTGAGCGCGAGGCATCGGGAAAGTTTCGATATGTTGTCAGTCAGCTCACAAGCTAGCGTAGCGACCAGGGAGACGACCTGATGCGCGACGTCATCATCACTATAATGGTATTCGCTACCATACCCTTTATTTTGCGCAATCCCTGGTACGGTGTGCTCACCTGGTCCTGGTTGAGCTATATGAATCCCCACCGTCTGGCCTGGGGCTTTGCCTATAACATGCCCTTTGCACAAATCGTGGCGATCGTGCTGTTCTTTTCGCTGCTCATAAGCAAGGAAAAGAAGGGTCTCCCCGCCAATTCCCTGGTGGTTGTCTGGGTGGTATTCCTGGTATGGCTGTCTATCAGCACAGTCTTCGCTGTATACCCCGATCTTGCCGTGCTGCAATTGCAAAAGGTGCTCAAGATACAACTGGTCACGTTCGTGACCCTGATGCTGATGCGGGACTTTGAACGTGTGAATCAGCTTATCTGGGTGATCGTATTCTCCATCGGCTTTTACAGCGTGAAAGGCGGTATTTTTACGATCATGACGGGCGGTGGGTATCATGTGTTTGGCCCTGATGGCAGTGATATCCAGGAAAACAACGCGCTCGCTGTGGCCGTGCTGATGATCATACCGCTGATGATTTATCTGTACAGATACCCGCCGCGTGACTGGGTCAAGAAGATCATGCCCTACTGCATATTATTCAGTCTCGCGTCCGTGATCGGTTCCCAATCGCGCGGGGCCGTGCTGGCGATACTCGCGGTCGGCGCGTTTTTCTGGTGGAAAACCAAGAGCAAGCTGCTCACAGCGATGGCATTCGTATTGTTGACGATGCTGGTGCTGATGTTTATGCCGCAGAGTTGGCATGACCGGGTGAATTCCATCTCCGAGTACCAGCAGGACTCCTCGTCGATGGAGCGTATCCGCGCCTGGGAATACAGCATCGCGATAGCGAACGACCGACTGACCGGGGGCGGATTCGCGTCCTGGTCGCCGGAAACCTACTATAAGTATGAAATCTGGTCCGAGAAAGCGTTCGTCGCGCACAGTATTTACTTCAGCGTCCTGAACGACGGAGGTTGGCCGGGACTGTTCCTCTTCCTGCTCATACTTTTCCTGATGTGGAAGCAGTTGCGAGAGGTCATCAAGATAACCGCCAATGACCCGGAACGCGCCGATTACCATTTTCTTGCGCGCATGCTGCAAATATCCATTGTCGCGTTTCTCGCGGGGGGGGCCTTCCTGAGCCTCTCGTACTTCGATTTGGCATGGCATTTTATGGCAATAACTATCGCACTCAACCATTTGGCGAAGAACCTGTACCAGAGAGAACATGTCGTGAGCGTGCGGCGGGGTGTCAGGGCTGTGCGCAGGCCCAGAGGGGAGCTGCCGAGTAAGCCCTGAGCCAGTTGCCCCTCGCGTCGCAGCTGGCGCTGACGTGCTTATCCTTGCAGGGTGGGTATTGGAAGAAGCAGAATTCTTGCAACAATATTTAGAGAGTAGATACATCCGGATGTTTTCAACCTGTAATCGAGCCACTGTCATGCAGGGCAACTCTTGATGCGCTGGGCAGCCGGCATTGCGGCAAATACTGTGCCACTGGTATTCAATGCGCACCGCAAGCAGCGCTTGGCTATCCTCATTTACCACCGCGTAATGCCCGCGCCTGATCCGATGCGCCCCGGCGAACCCACTGTGGACGAATTTGACTCGCAGATGCACCTACTGCGGCAGTATTTTCATCCCCTGCCGCTGGTGGAAGCGGTAGAGCGACTGCAGACGGGGACGTTGCCCGATGGCGCAGTGTGCGTGACGTTCGATGATGGCTACGCTGATAATGAAATTCACGCGCGGCCCGTCCTTGATAAATACCGCATACCGGCAACGGTTTTTGTCAGTACCGGATTTCTGAACGGCGGACGTATGTGGAATGACACAGTGATTGAGGTGATACGCGGCTGCAAGGATTCCGCGCTGGACCTGCGGGAACTCAATCTGGGTTGTTATCCACTGGGCACCATCGAGCAGCGCCGCCAAGCTGCCGATAATATCCTGGTGCAGATCAAACATCTGGACCCGGGCGCAAGAATTGCGCTGGTGGATCAGATCGCAAAGCATGGCTCCGCGCTACCTGGTGATTTGATGCTGACGGATGCCCAGGTGCAGTCCTTGGCACGCAACGGGGTTAGCATCGGCGGGCACACCGTGAACCACCCTATTTTATCGAGTGTTCCAGTTGGCATGGCACGCAGGGAGATTCAGGATAGCAAACTGTATCTGGAAAATGTGATACAGGAGCCCGTTGAAGTGTTTGCCTACCCCAATGGCAGGCCTGGACTCGATTACGATATTGAGCATCGCAATCTGGTTCGCGAGTTGGGGTTCAAGGTGGCCGTGTCGACACACTGGGGTGTCGGCACCAGAGCGAGCGACAGATACCAGTTACCGCGGTTCACCCCCTGGGACAGGCATCCCCTGAAGTTCGGGCTGCGATTACTGGGTAACTACAGGCGTCTTGACCCCCTGCTTGTCGCCGGTCGCTAATGGCGCGGTCTCTTTGGATTGGTCTTGGGTATTGGCTGTAGTTTTGTTTTCGGGTTTGGGTTTGGGTTGAGCTACGTCTTTGGGCTTGGGCTTGGATGCGTCGTTGGGTACGGGCTTCTTGGCCTGAGGCTTGGGCTTGGTGTCGCTCGTAGGCTTAGGCTTGTCCTGGGTGTTCTGTTTCGGTTTGGGTTGCCCGTCCTGTGCGACTTTCTCGCCAGATGCCTTTTTCGCAGCCCCATTTGGCGGTTCCTGGACTTGAACCTTCGGCGCTGCAGTGGTTGCGTTAGCCGGCTTTTCCGACCCCGGCCATTGCCCGGCTGCTACCAGCTTGTTCTTTAAACCCGGCAGGGGGATGCCAGCCGCGTACGCTGTTTTTGCCGCTTGCAGTGCTTCGTCGTATTTTTTCAATTCCACCAGGGTCAGGCCCATGTTGTACAACGTCAGGACGTCGTCTGGCCTGAGACGATTTGCTTGCTGATAGGACACCAGGGCGGCGTCATATTTCTGTGCCTTGTGCAGGAGCATACCGAACATCATGTAAGGAACCGGGTCATTGGGGCTGAACGCGATGGCGCGTTGCAATTGGCATTCTGCGGGCGGTATCTGTGCGTCGTCGGGCCATTCCCACAACACCATTCTGTAGCGCATGGCGCTGTACAGCGCTCGGTGATGGTTTGGCCATGCGCCGATGGTGTAAGCGATATCGTTTATCGCCTCCGAGGTATTACCATGCTCCAGTCGCTCAACCTCAGGCGTAAAGTGGGCCCTCTCCACCACCTCCAACTCAGCCGGCAGTTGCGCGCGCCTGAGATAGTCGTGGGGACCGAAGCTGACGTAGTTGCCAACGCATTTTCCCCGGTCAGTGTTTGCCCGACCCACGGAGCCGGGTCTGCTGAGTGTCCTTGCGTGCTGATGCCCAGGACGATCATGCCAAAAAGCATGGAAGTAAGGGCACGACTTTTTACACTGGGTGCAGTCATTGTTGGGCTCGGTAAATGCTACGAATTGTGAATTTTAGCGTAATTGATACTCGGGTGTAAGGTTTGTCCGTGGCCTCGAATGAGAAGGACGTAGCAACTCGCAAGCTGATTCGCAGTTCATAGCAGTGATTCGTCCACTACGCTGCGCCTGCTGCTGAGTTTGATCATGGTGCTTCGCGCTTCGCGATATGCGCTGTTTGCGCTTTGCAGCAAATCCTCCTGCGGCGACCATCCCAGATGGCGCGATGCTTCCTTGCGAATATGGCCGGCCCTCAGTGCCTCTGAACTGTCGCCATATCGTTCCCTTGAGGTGTGCTGTTGCAGGGCATAGGTGTCAGAAAGCGGCGTGCGCAGTTGCAGCCAGTCACTCAGGCTACCGAGGCACTCGTCCGTTTGAAGTTTCAGCGAGTCAGAATCGAAGTAGAAAAAGTCCTGTTCCAGCGATTCGGCGATCGCTTCCAATACGGCTAAACGCTTTATGTAGTAGTGAGTTGCGAACGCCTCAGAGTTGAATTCGTGTGCGGGATCGATGCGGGCATACAGTTTCAATATGCTGGGTATGACGTCCTTGGGTTGCCGCAAGCAAAAAATCGATCTGGCCCGACTGCCATTCAGTACATCCAGGGAAACGCTATGTTCGTTGTGCAGGATCTTGTCAAACATGTAGGAAAAGCCAGGTTTGGCGCTTTCCTGCTGAAAATAGAGCAGCTTTTGCCTGATCGGGCTCTTCCAACTGTAATAGCCAATGTGCATTTCGTAGTAGCCGCAGATGGCTGGATTGGAACCCATGATGTGGCCGAACAAGCTGGTGTAGGCACGCATATGGCTCAGCAGGAATATATGCTTTTTCGGCACGATTATGGCGGCACTCTTGCGCACATTGGGCAGAAGGGTGGACATAAAATTACCTGGCTTGTTGGGCGCGTTCACTTGATATTGTCTTCAGATTCATAGTGAGGCTTCCGCCAGGACTGGAGCGTGAGGTATAGCGTATAGACAAGCCAACGGGGATTGAACCCGTTGATCAAGGCGGCCCTCGCGTAATACGCCGCGCTCCTGTATTGCTTGCTTTTTGCCAGTAACGTGGCTGCGTGTTTGAGCTCGTACGTTTTCCCGCGGCAGCAGAATCGTACCACTTCGTCCTTTTTGCACAGCGATATACCCTTGTCGTAGACGCGCATTTGATAGAGCTTTTTCTGCATGCTCGAGTGCACTGTGGACAAGTTTTTTTTTGCGTTTGCATCCGGGACGTTGTGCAACGAAGTAAATCGAGTGCTGAACAGGATGACGCTGGCAGCATCAACCGATCGGATGAAAACATCCCTGTCATTCTCGTAGCGGATGCTCTCGTCCATTCCCCCCAGGGACTGATAAAAGTTGCGCTCGAATATGCTGCAGTTCAAGTGGGCGAATCCGCCGCCAGAGAGCAAAAATGCGGCATCAACTCGATAGCAGTCCTCACTGTTTTTCTCTCGCTGCGTTGCGCCATGTATGAGTTCGCTCAGCCAGATGTCTTGTGTCTGCATGACGCCATCTGAATCAACGGCGCACTGGTTGCTGTAATGGACATCCACAGCCTCTTTGGCGGCTGAGACGTTGCATGCGGCATGCTCGAGGTAGTGCGCATCCGTCCAGTAATCATCGTCATCGAGGAAGCACAGGTAACGCCCCGAGGAGTGCTGGGCGCCGACATTCATGGTGTAGCTTGATCCATGGCCGTTGGGTCGGTGGACGAGTCGCAGAAATGTCACCTGCGGATATCGTGCATCCAATTCCGCGTACACGGCCTGGTTGGCGTCGGAGGAACCGTCAACAACGACGATGATTTCCTTCTCTGCGAACGATTGTTCCATCACGGAGCGAAGGGCTATCTGAAAAAGCTCGGGTCGGTCTCTGGTGGAAATTATGACGGAAAAAAATGGAGGACTATCTGCTACTGCCATTATTGACTCATCACATTTTCGATAGAAGCGGGATAGTTAGCGACCGGCAGCTGCCAGCAGAACATATACGCTATCGACCCCATGCCATGTCTTAAAGTATTGTAAAGGCTTGTGTCCCAGCCTGTCGCCGGTATTTTGGTAATTCACTCAGGGTACGTGGGAAGGTGCTCACAGTTTGCAGATAAATGTGTGTAATATGGGGATTATCACTGGCCTGGACGACTTTCGCTACCCAATAATGGCTTCACGAGACGTTGATCAATCCGATCAGGCAGGTCTGGCTATGTCGGCGTTTCAGCGGGCGCGGTTCCCCTGTTATTCAGGTTCAGCGCCCCGGTCGATTGCTTTTTTTCGTGTGTTTTTTTCGCTAGAACGGGGAAGGCGCCTCGCATCTGGATATACAGGCTAGAGCTGCCGCCAGTGATTGAGTCCTCATAATGGAACAGAAGCAAAAGCCCCGGGTGTTGGTGTTGGATGCGGATATGGTTCCGGCGCTCACTATTTCCCGCTCTTTATCGCATCGAAACTGCGTCGTCGATGTCGCCAGTGATACGATCAATCCGCTCATTAGTTATTCAAATTCTGTAAATGCAGTTTTCCAATACCCGGATCCGCTCGCCGTGCCTGAGTTGTTTGTGCAATGGCTGCTGGAGCACACGCGGAACACCTACTATGATCTCGTTATTCCCGTCACTGAGCGCAGCCTGGTGGCGTTGTCTGAGCACCGCGGGCTGCTGTCACACATCAGGCTGGCGATGCCCGGCCCCGCATGTCTCGAGGTCGCGCTGGACAAAGCCAAGACGCTGGCGCTGGCGGCCTCGATAGGGGTGCCACTGCCGCACAGCATCACCGTGTCAAACCTGGATGACCTGGTCGATCTGAAGGAATCCCTGAAATTTCCGCTCGTCCTCAAACCTGTGCGTTCCATTGGCTCTGCCACGGGTGGTTCCAGTCAATTGCAGGTTAGCTACGCGTTTGACATGGCTGAGCTGGAGTCGGGATGCGCGCGTGTGCTGCAATTTGGTCCCGTACTGTTGCAAGAATTCTTTTCGGGCATCGGTGTGGGCGTTGAACTGATAGCGCGGCACGGTAAGGTTCACTATGCGTTTCAGCATCAGCGACTGCACGAAGTGCCGCTCACAGGCGGTGGCAGCAGCTTGCGCAAAAGCGAACCGGTGATGCAACCGCTGCTGGAGGCTGCCGAACGTTTGATGGCAGCCCTGGACTGGACGGGTGTCGCGATGGTCGAGTTCAAACTTGATCCGCAGAGTCGCAAATTTTGCCTGATGGAAATCAACGGCAGATTCTGGGGATCCCTGCCACTGGCGGTTGCCGCCGGAGCGGATTTTCCTTCCATGCTGCTCGATCTTGAGCTGGGTGGTGAAGTGTCACCGTCACGCCCCTACCGCAATAATATTTATTGCCGCTTGCTGTCCCGGGATATTCACTGGTACGAGGCGGTCCTGCGCGGCGGAGTTGATAAGCGTATTGCGCATGTCCCCACGGGTTGGGAGGTGTTCAAAGGTCTGGGATTGTTTTTTCACTTCAGACACCGCTTCGATGTGCAGAGCATAAAGGACCCGGTACCGGGGTTTGTCGATGCCGGCAGAGTGTTCAAATCCTATTTTCATCGCACCCTTGCTGTCTCTCAGGAAAAGGCGTTTTTTTCGCGGCAACGTCGCGCTTGGAGAAAAGGCGTGGTGGCCGCCGCTGTGGCCCAGGCAGGGTCGATGTTATTTGTGTGCTATGGAAACATTAATCGCAGTGCGCTTGCCGATGTGATGGTCAGGGCTTACGCCGAGGATTCCGGAATTTCCGTGACCTCAGCCGGCTTTCACCAGCAGGATGGTAGACCCGCTGATGTGGTGATGGCTGATGTTGCAGCCCAGTTTGGCGTTGATATGCATGCAATGCGGTCAATTTGTGTCACGACGCAATTGCTCCATGACAGCGATATCATTTTCGTAATGGAAAAGTCACATTACGACAGGCTGTGCGCGATGGATTCCAGTATTGCCGACAAAGTGTACCTGTTGGGAGCGCATTCCAATGCCGCCGAGTGGCCAGCAGAGATAGCTGACCCGTATGGCCGTGCTCGTACAGACTACCTGGCCTGTTATGAGCGTATTGCCGAAGCCGTGGACAACATCAAATCCGTCATTGCGGTGAGGGTCAATGATTAGCGTGTGTTCAGCTAACCGACTGGACTTTTACCTCAAGCCCTCAGCAAAAAGTAAAGAAGGCATTGCAATTCGTTCCAACTCACGTGGGCGCGCGCTGGGTGAGCAGGGAGGCTTGTTTGCATGAATCCGCCCTTGCCAGACGCCAAAATTGTAATCGGACTTGGATCGGGGCGCTCCGGCACCGCGTCCCTGACTTCCCTGATTGGTCGCCAGACGGGAGCCATCTGTTTTCACGAGATGAATCCATCTTGCGCTATTTTTAGTGGCAACCCGCAACCGCAAGTTAATGCGCTCCGCGAATTTCAGACGTTGCTCGCAGGCGGCCCCAGGGCACGGTTGACGATCGATTATTCGCGCCCTTCATCGGTGGAAACTTACGAAAAACTGCAAACGCAGACTCCGCTAAACCTGATAGGCGATATAGCGTATTACTACTTGAATTATGTCGAAGAGTTGTTCGATCTTTCACCCGAATGCGTGGCCATTTGCATGAAGCGCGAAAGGGAGGCAACCGTGGCCAGTTGGATGAAGAAGTCTTCGATCCAGCGCTGGCCTTCTCTGTGGTTGGCCGACAAGTTGAAAGCGTGGCTGACGAGAACGCCTTTCTATACCGAATACAACTACTGGCAGGAGCATGACGGCAGCCGTTGGAAGAAGGACCCGGTCTGGGATAGCTGCTTTCCCAAGCTTGCCGCCACTTCCAAGCGCGAGGCGATTGGCCTGTATTGGGACTATTACTATCTAGAAGCCGACCGGTTGCAGCAGAAATACCCCGAGCGCTTCAGGGTGTTCGATGTACGGGACTTGAGCACGTCCGAAGGACAGAAGCGTGTCCTGTTGTTTCTCGGGATCGCGGAAGACCAGATGATCATTGGCGAGAAGGTACATTTGCACCAGTCGCACTCTGATGCAGTGAACGCCTCCAGGAATTGAAATCGTAGCGAAGCAGGAATAACGGTGGAATGAGAAAGGCCAGTGATATAACGGTACTGCCCCGGTTTATGGGTGAGGAAGGCGAGAAGTACTTCACGCTGCAGTTCAGTTGCCCGCAGCAGCCCAAAGCGCATATTGTCTTTGTACCGCCGTTTGGCGAGGAGATGAATCGCTGCCGCGCGCTGGTCTCTGAGCAGGCCCGGCGATTCGCGCGATCAGGCTACGCCTGCACCATCATTGACTTATATGGGACCGGCGACAGTCAGGGTGAGCTGCGGGATGCGTCGCTGCAAATCTGGCAGCGCAATATCCACCTGACTCTCGAGACATTGCAACGTGAGATGTCTGTGCCGTTGATCTTATGGGGTCTACGATTGGGTGCATTTATCGCACTGGATTTCGCGGCAAAGTCGGCGCTCGCGATCGACAGTCTGTTGCTGTGGCAACCGGTTATCGCCGGTGAACGCTACGTCACACAAATATTAAGGCAGCGCGTAGCGAGTTTGGCGAGCAAGGAAGGTGTGCCCGAGACGACAACCGAGATCCGCAAGCGATTGGCACAGGGAGAGAGTGTTGAGGTGTCGGGCTATACGATAGGCGGTGCATTGATGGCGGACATAGAAAGCCTGTCATTGGCACACTTGACGGCGCTGTGTCCCGGGAAGATTTACTGGCTTGAAAATGTCAGTGAAACCGGCGCAAGCCTGGCAACAGGCTCTCTTACCGCTATCGAGAAACTCAAAAGCTTACAGAACGATGTGGTGGCACACCGGTTCACAGGCCCGCAAGTGTGGCAACTGCACAAGCGTGATTCCCTGCCGGAATTGATCTCCGTAACCAGCAGTTTACTGCCATGAAGACCCGTCCGATGAACGAAATTCCGCTGGTGTTTGATTGTCAGGGCGAGGATCTGATCGGTATCGTGCACCGACCGCAGGTGCCCTCCGAAGTCGGCGTATTGGCGGTGGTCGCGGGTGGGCCGCAGTACCGCGCCGGGGTTGGCCGCGGCATGGTGAGCCTGGCGCGGATGTTGGCAGGTCATGGCGTGCCGGTGCTGCGCTTTGATTACCGTGGACTTGGTGATAGCAGCGGGGAATTTCTGGGATTCAATCACATCGCCGAGGATTTGCAGGCTGCGGTAAACGCCTTCCGACAGGAAGTGCCCGAACTCAAGCGCGTGGTGTTGTGGGGCGGCTGTGATGCGGCCTCGGCGGCTATGATTCACGGGTGCAAGGTCGCCGGTGTGGAGAGCCTGATACTCGGCAATCCCTGGGTAAGCACCGACGAGATACGCTCTGCCGTACTCAGGAAGCACTATGTCAAACGCCTGGGAGACAGGCATTTTTGGCAGAAATTAATCCGCTTCGAATACAACCTGGTGGACTATGCCCTGGCTGGGGTACAGAAAGTGACAGCCAAATCTGCGCGCTTGTTGTCGCCCCGGACGTCTTCCCAGGTAGATGCCGATGCAGAAGGAGGGGGACGAGCGACGGATAGCATGCTGGCGGGTTTGCGTCAGTTCAAGGGCCCGGTGCTTTTCCTGATGAGCGGTCGCAGCCTGGTGAGTAATGAGTTTGACGAACTGATAGGCGGCGATTCCGCCTGGCAGTCGGTTTACAATCGGCCCGGGATCAAGCGCATAGATCTGCCCGATGCAGACCAGACATTTTCGGATGGCGATTCGCGTGAGCGGGTGAACCAGGCTATTCTCGACTGGGTGGTCGGTTTACGCGAGTGTTAGCGCTCTCGTTTCCAAAGCGTTTTAGCGAGTTTCCGGAGTTTATATTCCATTAGCATGGCCATACCCCTTAGCGAGTAGGGGTTGTACGCGGCGATGCCATGTTGCTGCCTGCGTTCGGACATCCAGTCTGCTTTGTATGAGTCATCGCCCGAGAGATAGTCAATTCTGGCGATGTGATCTATATCTATCGCACGCTGCATCATACGGGCCGTCAGTACGGTTCCGGGCGATAGATGCTTGTAGTTTTCATCGTAGGCGAGCTTGAATATGTAAGCGGTGCCGCCACAGACCAGCCAGATCTGGCTGGCGACAGGTACGTTGTCGTAGCTGGCGATGCCCAGGCGCAGCCACGTGCGGTTGGCTGCGAGACGCAGTAGAGCGGGGGTAAAGTCCTGGTAGGGTTCCTCGTTCTTCCAGCTGTTGTTATAGACCGTGACGTACCGGGTTATCGCTGTCTCCAGTGCATCGCCTCCCTCGACGATCTCGATTTGGCCCCTGTCCGCGTCAAAAAACTTACGTGTCTTGCGTGCTATCGTGTTGCGCAAGCTGGAGGGTCGCGATCCCAGGTAGGTTTGATAGGAGTGGCCCTGCACATCGTGGATCCAGTTGCCAAAACAAAAGAATGCGTGGGTGCCTGTCCACCCGGCCCGACTGAGCGCTCGTTGCATGTGTCCGAACTCAGGCGCATCCGGATCCATGGGTGACAGGGTCAGCATCGCGAGCTTCTCAGTCTTCGCCAGATGCTGGAAAAGCGCCAGAAACAATGTCTCAGGCGTGTCCGAGCAGACAAGCGGTGAATACGCGGAGGTGTAAAATGTGCTCAGGGAATACGCCCGCTTATCACGCGAATCGATCCTGAGCGGACAAGCAACGAAGTTTTCGGGCCCCAGCCTTGCGATATAAATAACAGCGGCGTCGTGATCATCCAGTGCATGCGAGGCCAGGTTCGCGAGCCAGTCAGCGCCATATTGCGGATTTTTCGCTTCGTAAGTGGTGAATGCCCGACGCAGCTCTGCGTCCAGAGCGTCCCCCGGGAGGTGCAATTTTTCTATCTGGATTGGATTGTTCTGGTCAGCCAACTGGGCGATGTCGGGAATTGAATCTGTAAAGCACTATCGGGGATATACCGGGGAATGGCAATACTTCTATCGATTATGATAGCCTCATCGCAATTCCTCCTTGAGAAGAACGTGTTGCAAGGTTAGCATGCGGATCGATACCTGCAGGCCAGCGCGTTGTTCGCAGCTTTTCATACCTCACAAAAAACAGTAATAGCGTGAAATATGGATATTCAATCAGACGTCGTTGCGATCTTGCAATCAACCCTGGGTATCTCCGTCGGGGCGATCATGCCCCATCCTGATACGCGTGTTTTGGGGGCTATTCCCGAGATGGATTCAATGTCCGTGGTTGCGATCCTGGCCAGCCTTGAAGAACGCTACGGCATCACCGTGGATGACGATGAAGTTGACGCCGATGTGTTCGCGACTGTGGGCAGCCTGACCGCGTTCGTGGAGTCCAAGCTCGAGTAACCAATGAATCCGGGCGAATGCAGCATCAGGGGCCATTTTCTCGAACACCGGGGAAGACGGCTGTTTTGTTTGCTGTTGGAGCCGGTCTTCGTCAAGGCGCACAGCGCAATCCTCTTTTTCCCACCCTTTGCCGAAGAGATGAACAAATCCCGCCGCATCGTCGCGTGCCAGGCACGCGAACTCGCTGCTGCAGGCAACAGGGTTATGCTGCTCGACCCGACTGGATGCGGTGATGCCGGCGGCGATTTTCATGATGCCAGCTGGCAGGTCTGGTTGGAGGATGGGCTTTTCGCGGCCAATTATCTGGCCGCCCAGGGTGCCGTTCCGCTCAGTTTGTGGGGATTGCGCCTCGGTGCTCTGCTGGCCTGCGAATTGTCCCAGGCGCCGCTGGATATACACAGGCTGATGCTTTGGCAGCCCGTGCTGAATGCTGAGCAACAGATTGACCAGTTCCTGCGCTTGCGCACGGTGGGTTCCGCAGTGAACAACACAGCCAGCTTTGATCGCAAGGCATTGTGGAACGAATTGCGCGCCGGTCGCTCCCTGGAGGTCGCCGGCTATGAACTGTCATCCGCCATGGCGTTGGAGGCCGCTAAAGTCAGGCTCATTGATCTTCGTCCCGCATGTCGAACAGTGCACTGGCTGGAGATCGGGGGCGAGCAACAGGGCAGCCTTTCACCTCCCTCCGAAAGCGTTATTGCTCATTGGCTGGGGCAGGGCGTTCAGGTCGCCACGCAATATGTACAGGGCGATCCGTTCTGGCGCGTGATCGATGCAGCGATCAATCCCTGCTTGCAACGCCGCACTACCGAGGCATTCGCGCAGTGATGGCAGCCTACGACGAACAGGCAGTAGTTTTTGAATGCGGTGGTAGTCGACTCGTCGGGGTCGCTGCGATTCCCGAGGTAAGCGCCGATGTTGGTGTGCTGATCCTGGTGGGAGGACCGCAGTACAGGGTGGGTAGTCATCGGCAGTTCACGCTACTCGCCAGAAGTCTCGCCGAGTCCGGTTTCGCCTCCCTGCGTTTTGATTACCGCGGGATGGGCGATAGCGAAGGCGAGAAGTGTGAGTTTGACGAAGCAGAAGACGATATTTCCTCTGCGATCGACACCCTGCTCGCCAGCGCGCCGGGCGTTACCAGGGTCGTTCTGTGGGGACTTTGTGACGCAGCCTCAAGCGCCCTGATATTTGCGTATCGTCATCCCCGTGTCGCGGGTGTGATACTGCTGAACCCCTGGGTTCACAGTGGTGTTTACTCTCCACAGGTCAAGCTGGCACATTATTATCGACCGGCATTTGCGAAGCGGCACCAGTGGCGTCGCCTGCTGTCGGGGCAAATCCGGTTGCTGCCCGCCTTTCAGGAACTCGCGCAAGACAGCCTGGCGTTGCTTGGACGCTTCTCGAATTCCAGCGGCAGGAAATCCTCTGACCGTTCGTTTATTCAATTGATGCTGGAAGGTTTTGAACAGTTTCAGCACGGCATCCTGATCGTGCTGAGTGAAGCGGATCTGACCGCACGAGAGTTCTCGACACTGATCGCTCATGATGCTGAGTGGAAGGCGGCAACGTCGAAGCCTGCCGTGACTATCAAAACGTTAACCGGGGCGGACCATACCTTTTCGCAAAAGCCCTGGAAAGACGATGTGTCACGACTGACTATTGAATGGTTGCGCCAGCGTTGACCCCGTAATCCGTATGATTATGCGGCGTTGTTGCCCGAGTGCCCCTGCATCCACAATTCCAACACAGTGAAAATCCACACCAGCTCGCCATAGTAGGCGGCATGCTGGCTTTGATGCATCTCAATCGCCTTGTCAATGAAGTCGGGACGAACCATGCCCCTGCTTTTGAGTTTCAGCAGGTTGTCATAGGCCATTTCGCGCAGGGGCTGGTAGGTTTGCATCCACACGCCGAAGGGCAGGCCGAAGCCCTGCTTGGTCTTTTCGATCGTCTCCCGCGGCAACCAACCGGTTAGCGCCTGCTTATAGAAATGGCGCAAATTGTTGCCCTTGATCTTCCAGGCACTTGGCACGTTGCAGGAGAATTCGACCAGTTCGTCATCCAGCATGGGATAGGCTACGTCGACCCCCGCAAGCGCGCACATATGGCTAACCTTGCGCAGGTCGTTATCTGCCAGCGTGATTTGCCAGTCAAGGTAGAGCATCCGGTTCAGGCTGGAAGCCGGCTCGGGGCGGTGATAGATGGAGCGCAGCAGTTGCAGCGGCAGGCTTGTATCGACGTCATGCAAAAATGCATCCGAGAAAATCTCGGTTGCGGCGTGTCTGTGCAGGAAGTTGTAGCTCTGCATGCGATCCGGTAGCGGCGTATTGGCCTGCGCGATATAGCTTCCCGCTTTGGCAACCAGCGGCAAGCTGGCAGGCATTATGCTAACGAGCGGTTCCACCAGCGCCTTGCGCAGCGGTACGGGAATATGCCTGTAGTGCTCAAACACGCGCTGCTTGACATAACGTTCGTTGCCGCCGAAAAACTCATCGCCACCGTCGCCCGCGAGCAGGATATCGACGCCGTTTTCCACCGCCATTTTCGCGCAGAAATAGGCGGGCAGAGCGGAGGAGTTGCCAAAGGGTTCATCGTAACTGGTGGCGATGGTGGGGAGGGCATTCACTACGTCTTCAGGGGTGACATAGTACTCGTTCAATGCGACGCCGAAGTGCTTTGCACTCAGTCTTGCGTAGGCCATTTCGTCGTAGCCGTCGGCAGCAAAGCCAATGGAATACGCTTCGGCTTGCCGATCACTCAGTTCGGCGAGCATGCCAGTTACCGTCGAGCTATCCAGGCCACCGCTGAGGAATGCGCCGACTTTTCCGCTGGCGGGCAGGCATTTTTGCACCGATGACTTAAGTAATGCGCGCAGTTGGCGGGATGAATTCTCCAGCGACTGGTTTTCCGCGGAGTCGGAAAATCGCGGGCACCAGTAATTCACTAACCGACTTGTCCCGCCTTGGTAGTCCAGATAATGCGCACCAGGCAACTTGTTGAGTGCCCGATAAACGGAGCCCGGGCTTGGCACCATGTGGAAGTAGACGTAGTTGTAAACCCCCTGATGCAACAACTGCGCATCGGTTTCGCTGCAACGCAGGGCGCCGGCGGCGAAGCTGCCAAAGGACAACATGCCTGGTTCGGTATGGTAGTACATGGAGTGTTGACCCAGGCGATCGATGGCGATCAGGACCCGGTCGGCCGCTGGGTCGATGATGACGCAGCAGAATGCCCCGAACACTCGCGTAAAAATGTCGTGGGAATACGTTTCGTACCCGCTTGCCAGCGCAGCCGCATCTCCCTCGCGCTGTGCCAGGTCGGCAAGCCGTTGGTCGCGAAAAAAAGGACGTCCTGCAATGACCGCAATGCCGCCGCCGGCAAACTGGCAGGTAGATCCAGTGGTGGCCAGCGCAAATGCAGCAGCAGTTTCGGTGATTACCGGCCATGCCGATTGCAGTGCCTTGGACATCGCATCGACACTGGCGCCAGCCTGTGCGGATCCATCAGTGTGTAGGGAGCCATCAGACTGTAGGGCGACATTGCCAGGGCAGTATTGGCCAATGATGCTGTGACGAGTCAACTCATTCCCAGAGTGCTTGTGGGCGTCCGTGTGTTGCGTCATTTCAGTGAACTCATTCACCCGTGTGATGGCCTGCAATGCTACCACTGGATAATCGCAACAGTAAGTTTACCGGTTCACATCCTTGAATATTCGCGACATGCCGTGCCGCAAAAGGCAAAGCCGGCGTGGCCAGCTGCCATCCAATGGAGTCAACTGGACAGCCCGAGTGTGACCTGATTAATAAATGGCGGGCATTCTGGTGGTGCGCGTAATCGGAATCTGAGACAGTAGGCAGATGGAAAAAGGTGCCTGGTGTACGGATTGCTGAGTCTTGCTGTTTAATTCCTACGAGTTTATTTTTCTCTTTCTCCCGCTGAGTGTTGTCGGCTTTTTTTTGTTATCGCCCGGTTTTTCTCGCTGAACACAGCGCTTGGTTTCCTCGTATTCGCATCGCTGGCTTTTTACGCATACTGGAATCCGGCGTACCTGCTGATCCTGCTGGTTTCAATAGTCTTCAATTTCGCTATCGGACAGGTGCTGTGTCGTGACAACTTCTGGCGCAAGAAGAGCGTATTGATATTTGGTATCGGTGCGAACCTGGCCGCCCTTGCCTACTACAAGTATGCCAACTTTTTTGTCGATAATGTCAATACGGTTTTTGGCACGCACTGGGATATCGGCACCATTTTTCTGCCGCTGGCCATTTCGTTCTTCACATTCCAGCAGATCTCTTATCTCGTGGACGCCTGGCAGGGCAAGACGCACGAATACAATTTTCTGCATTACGCCTTGTTTGTGTGCTTTTTTCCGCAGTTGATCGCAGGCCCGATCGTGCATCACCGCGACATTATTCCGCAGTTCATGCGCGCGGAGAATTTGGCACCGCGTTGGTCCAACTTTGCGGTGGGCATCTCCATCTTCGCCATTGGCCTGTTCAAGAAGACGGTGATAGCGGATAGTCTCTCCAAGTACGTCGGCCCGGTGTATGACGCGGGTGCACTCGGCACCGATATCGATTTTTTCAGGGCATGGGGAAGCTCGCTCGCCTATACCTTCCAGCTGTACTTCGATTTTTCCGGCTACTCAGACATGGCCGTAGGCGCCGCGCGAATTTTTGGTGTGCGCCTGCCGATCAACTTTTTCTCGCCGTATAAAGCCACCAGCATCATTGAGTTCTGGCGCCGGTGGCATATGACGCTGTCGCAATTCCTGCGGGATTATCTGTACATCGCGCTGGGGGGCAACAGGAAGGGGCGATACCGGCGCTACGTCAACCTGTTCCTGACCATGTTGCTCGGTGGATTGTGGCATGGCGCCGGTTGGCCGTTTGTGGTCTGGGGCGCACTGCATGGCGGCTATCTGATGGTGAATCACGGCTGGCGCCATCTGATGACGCGCTGCGGGTTGGATTTGTCACAGCTAATTGCCTATCGGGTGTTTGCCTGGTCCGTCACGTTTATCGCGGTGGTGTTTTCGTGGGTTTACTTCCGCGCGCCGACTCTGGAGCAGGGGAATCAGATTGCGTTGGCTATGCTGGGCTTGTCGGGTTTTGAGGTGCCAGCCGGGATTCTCGCCAGGCTGGGTGAGGCCGGTGCGCAATTGTCCGCACTGGGAATTGTGCCCGCGCCGGGCGGGGGAGCGGCCATCGTCGCCAACTATTGCTGGATTGCGCTGGCTGCGCTTATCGCGCTGGTACTCCCGAATGTTGCGCAGATATTTCACCCGCACGATCCGGTGCTTTACGAGAATGACAATGCCTTTAGAGGTAACCGTAGCAGTCGCATGATGACCTGGGGCTATAACAATCGCTGGGCGGTCGCTATTGCGCTCGCCGGTCTGGCGGGCATTTTGACGTTGCAGCAAGTGTCAGAATTCCTGTACTTCCAGTTCTGATATGCCAGCCAGAACCTATCTACTGCGCACGTTTCTCTATGCACTGCTTGCCGGATGCCTGGTGGCGGGGGTGAATTACGCGGTGGATCCCTATGGCATTACCGGCGTTTCGCGGATACCCGGGTTCAACCAGTACAAGGTTGAAATCAACGAACACACTTGGGTATTGAAAAAGTACCAGCCCTTGTTGGCGTCCCATAATGCAGTGATAGTAGGGAATTCCCGGGTTGAACTGGGTATCCGCCCCGCACATCACTGCTTTCTCTACAATGGCATGGAGGTATACAACCTCGGCCTTCCGGGTGCCGGATTGCGTACCCAGCTCGCGTATGCACTCAATCTCATGTATCAACAACCGATCAAGACCGTGTTTCTGAGTCTCGATTTCACCGATTTTATTTCATCCGAGCAACAGCAACGAACGGACGCGTCCTCAACGGCAGAGCTATCAAGCGGCGAGTTCAGGTTCACAACTTCCGGTGAGCGCAATCCAGGGTATCGCTGGGTCGTGTTGCGGGATTACTTCAAGTCGCTGTTTTCGCTGGATGCGTTGGTAGCCTCAGTCAAAACCATTGTGTTGCAGAGCAGGAATTCGGCGGACCGCGACGCTGCAGGTTTCAATCCAGCGCGGGATTTTGCGGCAGCGGTGGGCGTTGAAGGCCCGCATGCCTTGTTTGCACAGAAGATGGCTAGTCTTGAGGCGAAGTATTCGCGACCGTGGTACTTTCGGGATGCGCAGGGACAGCCGAATCGTGCCGTTGGCGAGTTGAATGCGTTCCTCGACACTGCCGCCGCGAAGGGTATTGAAGTCTATCTCTTTACCAACCCGTTCCACGACAGTTTCTGGGAGCTGCTGCGTAACCAGGGGCACATGCCTGCCTACGATGACTGGATGCAGGAGATGGAAAATCTGCTGCGCAAACGCCGCAGCGGAACGGTTGAGTTCTGGGATTTCTCGCAGGACTCGGCCTACATACACGAGCCTGTTCCGGCAGCGGGCGTGCGATCCGGTCCGCTGCAGTGGTTCTGGGAACCCGCGCACTATCGACAGGAACTGGGCGACCTGATGGTTGACGCGATGCTATCCGACACCTGCGCTACCGACATTACTTTTGGGCGCCGGGTGTTCTAGTTCACACGGTGTCCGCGTGCGTCAGTTCTGGAACTCGGAGTCAGTGATGAGATCGAGTCGCGGTAGGGAAGCTGGCCCTTTAAAAAGGCCCGGTTCTGTGCATCAGAAAGTCGATATCCATGGCGTCTGCGCTGTATCTAATCTGGCAACAGCAGTCGCTCAACCTCCTGCAGTATAGAGGCGTCTTCGATTTTCTTGCCGCGTATCCCCACGGCGATACCAACCTCGGCGTCCTTGTCGCTGTCCCCCAACATAAAGCTCTGTGGCAGTTTGGGGTCCCATTGTTCGATCAGGCTGCGCAACATGCCGGTGGCCGGTTTGCGACAATCACATGCCGTGGAGAGTGCTGGTATGGTTCCATCCGGGTGGTGAGGGCAGTAGCGTATATCGTCGATATGCGCCCCGATGTCCGCCAACTCGCCAGCCATCCACTCGTGGAGTGCCTCGACCGCGGCAGCGTCGTAGTAACCCCGTGCGATACCCGCCTGGTTGGTCACGATGAACACCAGGTAGCCCGCGTCATTCAATCGCCTGATTGCGGTCTTGGCGCCGTCGATCCAGCGAAAGTCCTTGATCTTGTGGGTGTAGCCGTCGTCGTGGTTCAGCGTGCCGTCCCGGTCCAGGAACGCGGCTGGCTTTTGGAGATGGTCTGCAAGGTGCGCTCGGGCTGCTTCCAGGTCTTCGGGAATACCGATATCAATGAAGTAACCGCGATAGACGCGGCCGATCATTCGGCCCTCGCGCGCCAGTTTCGGGAACACCTGCTGTTCGAGCGAGCAGGGGGTCTCCCCAATGTCGTCCAGCATCGCGGCTTTCAGCCAGTACACGCCACTGTTTATCAGGCCGGATTGCGGCTCTGCCGGCTTTTCCCGAAAAGCGCTTATTCGCGCGCCGTCCAGCTCGACAAAGCCATAGCGGGTGGCGTGCTCGACGGGTAGCAGGGCGACACGGCAGAGCCAGTCGTCCGGCTCATTGTCGTAACTGCAGTTGGACAGGTCGAGGTAGTTGAAATCGAAAATGGAGTCGCCGTTGAGGAGGAGGAATTCGTCGTTCAGGTGTGCGCGGGCATACTTGAGCGCGCCGCCAGTCCCGAGCGGTGAGGGTTCCACCACTACCTTGATGGTGGCCCCCAGCTCCTGCGCAAACGGTGTTCCAGCGCCGTACTTCTCATGCACCACGCCTGCTCGGTATCCTGCGAGCAGCACAAATTCCGTGAAGCCAAAGCGGCGCAGATTGAGCATCACGTGCTCGACAAATGGCCTTCCACAGACATCCAGAAGAGGCTTGGGTGTGTCGCGTACCGCATCTCCCAAACGCGTCCCCTGGCCGCCAATGAGAATGGCGGCTTGTTTCACAATTTCCATAAAAATACGGCTTCCGCAAGCGAGTGAGCGCTTTATCTGTAATGGTTTGACCTTTAGTATCTGAGCCAATATAACGGTGCCCTTATGGCGGGGCAAGGGTATACCTTGTTGCAGTCAATCTGAAAAGAAGCAGAATGAAAAAATTGCTGTATCTGGTACACCGGTTGCCTTTTCCTCCCAACAAGGGCGATAAGATTTCCTCCAATAACATGCTCAACTACTTCTCCGGTCGTTGGCGCGTGCATTTGGGCACCTTCGTTGACGATCCCGACGACTGGCAGTATGTGAACCTGGTCAGGGAGAAATGCGAAGACAGCTGTATCGTTGAGTTACCCAGGCGCAAGCGTTTGACGGGGAGCCTCTTTGGACTGCTCACCGGACAAGCACTGAGCCTGAGCTATTATGACAACGCACAACTGCAGGCGTGGGTGCGCGACAGCATCGCGCGCGAATGTCCCGATGCGGTGTTGGTGTTCAGCGGCGTGATGGGTCGCTTCGTGAAGGACCTGCTGCCGGCGCATGTGCCGGTGGTCTTCGACGCAGAGGATGTCGACAGCGAAAAATGGCGCAGTTACGCACAGGCGAAGCGCTGGCCGATATCCTGGTTGTACCGGCGAGAGGCGAAGAAATTGCTGGCGTATGAACGAGAGATGGCGTCTTCCACGCACGTGAGCATTTTTGTATCGCAGGAAGAGGCAGCCCTGTTCAAGCAACTGGCGCCGGAAAGCGCACACAAAGTGCACTACAGGACGCAGGGCGTGGACAGTGCGTATTTCGATCCCGCATTGTCCTACGACAATCCCTACCAATCCGGGCAAAAAGTGCTGGTCTTTACCGGCGCGATGGATTACTGGCCGAATGTGGAAGCCGTGAAATGGTTTTGCCAGCATGTGCTGCAGGCGGTACTTGCGCGAGAGCCTGAGTTCCTCTTCTGTATCGTCGGCATGAAACCGACCGAGGACGTGAAGCAGTTGGGCAAGCTGCCGGGAGTGCGTGTTACTGGCGGCGTCCCCGACGTGCGCCCCTACCTGCACCACGCGCTCGCCGCGTGCCTGCCGTTGCAGCTGGCGCGCGGCATACAGAACAAGGCACTGGAAGCCATGTCCATGACCCTGCCGGTACTGGCAACCGAGGACGCGCTGGTGGGCATCGTCGACTACCCCGGCGTGCTCGCCACCGTGGCAAACGATGCAGATGCGATGATCTCGGCTGCGGTTGTGCTGTTGGCAGTGCCGCGACAAGCGAATACGGCCGGCCGCGCGTGCGTGCTGGAACATTACAACTGGGATACCAACCTGCGCCGCATGGAACGATTTCTGACCGATGACGAGAGTGTGCAGTAATGCGCGTGCTGCATGTACTGGATCACTCGATTCCGCTGCAAAGCGGATATACATTCCGTACGCGCGCTATCCTGAACGAGCAGCGTGCGCTGGGTTGGCAGACTACACAGGTGACTGGGCCCAAGCACAATCCCGGTGACGCGATCGCCCCCGTCGAACAGATTGACGGGCTGGAGTTCTATCGCTGCCAGGGTACGCAGGGCCTGCTGGGAAAGCTGCCCGTGATCGGACAATGGTCGGTTATCAGTGTGCTCACGCGGCGGTTGCTGGAGGTGGCGAGCAAGGAGCGGCCCGACGTGATCCACGCCCATTCGCCGGCGCTGAATGGCGTGGCGGCGATCCGCGCGGGCAGGGCACTTGGCCTGCCGGTCGTTTACGAAGTGCGCGGTTTCTGGGAGGACGCCGCTGTCAGTCATGGCACCAGCCGCGAGGGCGGCCTGCGCTATCGACTGACCCGCGCCATGGAAACCTGGGTGTTGCGGCGTGCCGACGAGGTGACCTGCATTTGTGAAGGCATACGCCAGGACCTGATCGCGCGCGGCATCGACCCTGCGAAAATCACTATTGTGCCCAACGCCGTGGATGCCAGCCGCTTTCAGCCGGTCGGTGAACGCGATCGCGCTATTGAAAAGCGCCTGCAGTTGGACGGGAAAAAGGTGATTGCGTTCATCGGCTCGTTTTACGCTTACGAGGGCCTGGACCTGCTGGTGGCGGCAATGCCCAGGCTGCTCGCCGCGCGCCCGGATATCCGCCTGCTGCTGGTGGGTGGCGGGCAGGTCACCGAGGAAATAAAGCAGCAGGTCGCACAGTTGGGGCTACAGGATGCCGTCATCATGACGGGCCGGGTTCCGAACGAGGAAGTGGAGTCTTATTATTCGGTGACGGATCTGCTGGTCTACCCGCGCAAATCAATGCGCCTGACCGATTTGGTTACGCCGCTGAAACCACTGGAGGCGATGGCGCAGAAGAGCCTCTTTCTCGCCTCGGATGTCGGGGGGCATAAGGAGCTTGTGCGCGATGGCGTCACTGGTACGCTGTTCAAGGCCGACGATCTCGATGATCTGGTGAAAACGCTACTCGACTTGCTGGAGCAGGAGCACCGCTGGCCTGCGATGCGCGAAGCGGGTCGCGATTTCGTCGAAAATGAACGCAACTGGATAAACAGCGTGGCAAACTTGAAACCGGTCTATCGGCGCCTGGTGCCCGGGGGAAATCAGTAATGTTAATTCGCTCAAAGGCACCTCTTCGGCTGGGCCTGGCAGGCGGCGGCAGTGATGTTGCGCCGTACTGCGATCTCTACGGTGGCGCCGTGCTGAACGCGTCGATCAACCTGAGTTCGTATTGCACGATCGAGCCCTGCGACGATGGCAACGTGACGTTTGTGGCGACCGACCGCGAGGAAATCTTCAGTGCTCCCTGCGCGTCGTCCTATGCCTACGATGGGCTGCTGGATTTGCACAAGGGCGTGTACAACCGCATCATTCGCGACTTTAATGGCGGCAACCCGCTCGCGCTGAAAATCAGCACGCACTCGGATGCCCCGGCGGGCTCTGGCCTCGGCTCATCCTCAACCATGGTCGTTGCGATACTGACAGCCTTTTCCGAGCTGCTGCACCTGCCGTTGGGTGAATACGACGTTGCGCATCTGGCGTTTGAAATCGAGCGCCAGGATATTGGCCTCAGAGGTGGGGCGCAGGACCAGTACGCGGCCACGTTTGGCGGCGTCAATTTCATGGAATTTCACGAGCACAACCGTGTGACCGTCAACCCGCTGCGGATCAAGAAGTGGATCCTGAGTGAACTGGAGGCATCCACGGTACTCTATTACACAGGCGTATCCCGCTCCTCGGACATGATCATTGCCCAGCAAATTGAAAGCTTTAAGTCTGGCGAGGGGAAATCTGTGGAGGCGGTGCATCAGTTGAAGCAGGATGCCAGCGCGATGAAGGACGCGCTGCTGCGCGGCAATATCCGGCGCTTCGGTGAAATACTCGGCAGCAGTTGGGAAACCAAGCGCAACCTCGCCGACAAGATCAGTAACCCGGAGATCGAGGAGGTTATGCGCATTGCGCGCACGGCGGGTGCGTGGGCCGGTAAAGTCTCCGGTGCAGGTGGCGGTGGCTTCATTGTGTTTATTGTCGATCCGGTCGAACGTGTGAAATTGATCAGGGCCCTCAACCAATTGGACGGCGATGTCGTTCCTTTCCAGTTTGAACCTCATGGAGCTTGTGCATGGAACGTCCCGACCTGAATTACGTCGTCAACGAATTTACAGCATCGGTGGCCGTCAAGCAGCGGATCCTGGCGGACGCGGCATTTATGCAGCAGGTCACCGCGATGGGCCATCTGCTGATCGACTGCTACGAGGCGGGCAACAAGTTGCTGATCGCGGGCAACGGCGGCAGCGCGGCCGATGCCCAGCACATGGCCGGCGAGTTCGTCAGCCGCTTCAATTTTGATCGTCCCGGACTGCCGGCGCTCGCGCTGACCACGGATACCTCGATCCTCACCGCCGTCGGCAATGACTACGGCTACGACCAGCTGTTTCGCCGCCAGTTGGAAGCCAACGGGCAAGCCGGGGATGTGTTCCTCGGCATCTCGACTTCGGGAAACAGCCCAAACATATTGCTGGCGCTGGAGGCAGCGCGCGGGAAGGGCATTACGACATTCGGGTTGACCGGGCAGAGCGGAGGCAAGATGCGCGAGTTGTGCGATCACTGCCTGTGCGTTCCGAGCGGTGATACCCCGCGCATCCAGGAAGCGCATATCGTGATCGGACATACGCTGTGTGCGATGGTCGAGCTGGCCCTGTTTGAAGATCCGCGTTAACGATTTGTGGACTAAGCTGTAAGGGCGCTGCGAATTATGGCGTCTGTGACCGGGTGGAGAAACGCATGCAGTTTGTAGTCCTCAGTATTGCGATGGTTCTGTTACTGGCGATTCTGTTCAAATTGCGCCTGGCCAAGTCGGCGTCGCAGGATGATGGACGCTGGGAGCGAAGAACCAGTCTGGGTGCCAGTCACCCCTTTCATGCCGTCTCTGTTGGCCCGGTACCGGGCAGTTGCACCGTGGCGCTATCGGTGCGATCACTGCGTTTCCTGAGTGATGAAGCGCCTTCCCTGCCACTGGAAAATTGCACAGCAGCTCAGTGCAAGTGCCGCTACATGCACTATCCTGATCGGCGCAGCGGCACCCGGGATCGTCGTCTCGGCCCCGTGGAGGAATCTGACGAGTCGGAATTCTGGGGTTTGCGCAATCGACGCAGCTTCCTCGGTCGCCGCCTGTCGGAGAAGCAGCCTGCGTTGAAGTGAGACGCGTGAAACCGAGCTGTAAACTGTCTCGCTGATTTATCCGCATAGTTATTTGTGCTCTACTGAGTGAACGTTGATCGATAAGTGATTCTTTCGTGTTGATAACCCTTAAACGATTTCCGTTGGCGACTCCGGTGTGAGCATCCGTCGGTCCGTCGCAATATTCTTCAGTGCGAAATACATAGAGCTGCTGCTGGGACTGGTATCCAGCCTGATTCTGGCGCGCCTGCTCTCGCCGGAGGAGTTCGGTATTTACAGCATTGCAGCCTCCGTTGTGATGATTGGTTACCTGTTCCGGAATTTTGGTGTCGGGCAGTACATTGTCCAGATTGAAAAACTGAACGACGGTATATTGCGTTCTGCCTTCACCGTGACGCTGGTTATCTCCTGGGCCATTGGTCTGTTGCTGCTGCTTATTGCGCCCTGGCTGGGTGATTCTTACGAGAACACCGGTATCACCACGGTACTGCGTTTGCTCGCTCAACTTTCTACTTCTGCCCTTTGGCGCGATAGCGGACGCCGTACTGCGTCGCAACATGGCGTCTGGACAAGTTGGCGATCATCAACGTCACGCGCTGCCTTCTACGACGCTGGTGGTGGGGTCACAGCGGCATTGTTGGGCGCCAGTTATCTGTCGATAGCCTGGGCCAGTAATGCGTCGACCATTGTCTCCATTTTGCTGACCCTATTTTTCCGGCCCGCCGGCCTGCCCTGGTTGCCCGGTGTGAGTCATCTCCGCGAGGTTGGAAGTTTGGCCTCAAGGTCGGGGCCATGGATATTTTTAACAGGGGCAGTGATTCTGTCACCGAGCTTATCATCGGGCGCTTCCAGGGTTTGCACAGCCTGGGTATTTATTCCCGCGCCTATGGCACGTTCTGGTTGTTCGAGTATGCATTCACGCAGGGAATCCGGCCCGTAATACTGCCGTATTTATCGAAGGCAAAACATGAACAGGCCAATCTCGGTGAGCTCTATATCGGCATTGTCACGTTCACCTCGATTTTCCTGATTCCCTTTTTCGTATTCCTTGGCCTGAACGCCCAGGACATCATTCATGTTATGTATGGCGACCAATGGACAGCCGCCGTACCCCTGCTGCAAGTACTGTGTATCGCGGGGTTGTTTTTTGCACCCACCATCTTCTTCGAGCAATTGATGATAGCGCAGGGCCGGCCAGGGCAGGGCTTGCGCTACATTGCCATTTCCCAGGTGCTGCGCCTGGCGGCATTGATGGCTCTGGTCGGGCTCAGTCTGCGGGCTGCGGCGCTGGCGCTGCTCATTTGGGCGCTGGTGAAAGTCGCACTCGCATTCTCGATGGCGCGCCTGCATTTTGGCTTGCGCCCGCTGGCCTTTCTACGCGCACTGTGGCCCGCCATGCTGACGGCAGCGTTGCTGGCTTTGGGTATCTGGGGCATGAAGGAAGCCACGGATTCGTGGCAAACGCCGCTACTGCGACTGTTGGCGCTGGGCGCATGCGCAGTATTCATATGGACGGCTGCAATTTTCGCCTGCAATCATCCGATCGCCGCGGAATTGCGAGGCCTGTTGGTGAGATTCAGCAGCAGGAATCAGTAGGCAGTCCGGGTTGCTCTACCTGGGTCCAGCAAGAACAACGTGCACCGCTGCGAAGCGGTGCAGGCCCGGGACTACGCTGCCTCTGACGTCGGCAGATTGCGTACCCAATCGCAGATAAGATCAATGGCCGTTACGCAATTCGACACCAGGTCGCGCTGAAATCATCGGGCAGGGGGTTCGGTAGGGGAAAGACGGCCGGCAGCTTCGAGTGCCCTGGCTCCATCAAAATCAACAAAGGCAATGCGTACTGTCAATTCAGATGACGGCCTGCCAAAGGCCACACCCGGCAACAGCGCGACGCCGGTGTCAGTGAGCAGGCGTTCGCACAGGTCGATACTGTTATTGATTCCCGCCGCTCCAAGTGCTGGCCCAAAGGCTGCAAAATCCAGGAACAGATAGAATCCACCGTGCGTGGGGGCGATATCGAAACCGGCCTGGTTTAATCGGGCGACCAGCGTGTGCGCCAGGTGCGACAGCACGCGGCGTGACTGGAACAAGTACTCTTCAATCTCAGCCCCGCCCTGGAACGCTTTTACCGCAGCGTACTGGATGGGTGCCGAAGTCGAGGTGTACGTTTCGCTGGCTGCGGTGGCCATTGCATTCTTCAACCACTGCAGTTGCGCAGGAAAGGCGAACGTCCCCAGGCGCCATCCGCCGGCGCCACACCACTTGCTCAACCCGCTGCTGACGATGGTGCCTTCAGGATAATACTGCGCTATCGATGTGTGTTCCCCGAGGAAGTGGACCTCGCCGTAGATCTCGTCAGCCAGTACAAGCATCCGGTATTTACGCGCCACTGCGGCAATCGCCTCCAGCTCAGCCGAGCTATAGGTATAGCCGTGTGGATTCGAGGGGTAGTTGAGTATGATCAGGCGCGGCCGATCGGGATCGGAAGCGCACAGTTTTGCGAGGTTTTCGGGCGTCACCTTCCAATGGCTTTTTGCATCGGTGTCCAGCCATTTAATCTGACGTCCGATAATATGCGCCTGCGGGGCGTAGGAAACCCAGCTCGGGGTGGGAATCACCAGCTCGCCGTAATACACCAGTTGCAGGATGAACATCAATTCCTTCGAGCCGGGCCCGATCATGACGTCTTCGGCAGCGAAGTTCAGACCCTGTGTTCGCGTAATAGCGCAGCGACGGCGGCGCGCAATGCGGCAGTCCGAGAACCGGCAGGTAGTCCTTCGAAAGGCGTTGATGCGTAGCCCATTCACCACCACTTCCGGTACCGGGAAGGGCGATTGGCCGAGGCCGAGCTTGTAGATGCGCTTGCCCTCGCGAATCAGCTGGTTGCTGCGTTCATTGATCCCGAGCGTTGCGGATATCGGCAGGCCGCGAACATTCAGGTTGAGGTGTGTCGTTAGTCCAGGCTTGTCAGGCATGTGGTTCCCATCATGGCAATCGGCGCGCTTACTTGCTCTGGCGGGAATGTAACATCTCTTTGTACTCTTCTTCGAAGAAAAATGCTTTCTCACCGAAGGCCGGTTTGAGTTGGTCAAGCCATGTCGCCTTCTCGCAGTACTGTGCGAAAAACGGACGGTACGCCCAGTCGGGGTTGCGGCCCTGTAGAAATCTCAGCGCGAAGACCTTCTCTCCATTGATCTCAGCGACTCCTTGTACCTCGACTTTCCCCGGCGATGCGCTCATAACCGGGCCGCGCGCCGTGCGACCGAGGCCGGAGAGCTGGCTTACCGCGTTGCGGTAAATCATCCAGGCCTTCGCCAGTGGAATTTCAAAGTACTGTTTGGCCCCTGTGTCGCGCTCGACGAACATGTAGTAGGGGATAATGCCCGCTTTTACCTGCATCCCCCAGGTTTTCGCCCATACATCGGCGCTGTCGTTGATATGGGCGAGCACCGGGCCCTGGCTGCGGATTTCCACGCCAGTCTTGCGCAGCAGTTCAATCGCGCTGCGCGCAATCGGGGTGTCCATCTCGCGCCAGTGATTGAAGTGCGCCATGATTGCGACGTGCTTTCCGGCTTTCACCAGGTGCGTTAGCAGGTCCAACAGTTCCGGCGCATCACTGTCATTGACGAACCGTTGTGGCCAGAAGGTCAGCGCCTTGGTGCCGAGACGTACCGTCCTGACGTGCGCAAAGCGCTGTTCCGTGAGCGGCTTCAAAAGGGCTGCCAGGTGACGTGTCTTCATCACCATCGGGTCTCCGCCCGTCACCAGCAAATCCGATACAGCCGGGTGCTCCGCGAGATAGGTATGAAGTTCCGCTGTGTCGGTGGAAGCCATGCGGAGGTCTTCATCGCCGACAAACTGGGCCCAGCGGAAACAAAACGTGCAGTAGCTATGGCAGGTCTGGCCCTGTGTCGGGAAAAACAGTACGGTTTCGCGATATTTGTGCTGCAACCCATTGAGGCGGCGACCATTGCGGTCCAGCGGCACATTCATTTCCAGTTGCCCATTTGGCTGCGGGTTGAGCTGGGTGCGCAGTTTTGTTGCCAGCGCCTGGATCTGCTCGCGCGGGGCGTCCTGTTCAATCAATTGCGCCATCTGTTGATACAGCGCCGGCGGTACCATCCCCTTCTGCGGGAACGTCAGTTGATACAGTGGATCGTCCGGAATGTTTGCCCAGTCAATTAAATTTTCTATCACGTACTGATTGACACGAAAGGGCAGGATGGAAGAGACAACCTTCATGTCGAAAAGCGTTGCAGCGGGCAGCCTTTTCAACTGTGGAATATTGGCCAGGTCTTTATGTGTGTAAACCTTGAACTGAGGCAAAGTGCTGGATGCAATGACCTCGTCTGCCCCCGATCTGTCAACCACTGAAATGTGTTTCATGCCTCGTCCTGTCCGATGTCTGCTGCCCTTGTCACGGCATGATGCGACCAATTCCTTGGGGCGTAAGAAGTGACCCGACACGACCGTTGCATTGTAGCTATGCCCAGAATATGCTCGCAGGCTATAGGAATACCTGAATCGTAGATGAGAGTCGACCTATTTTCTAGGCGATTCCCAAGAAAATTCGGGTTTGCGATGTGCCGCACAAATTAGCAGTCTCACTGGTATTTATTTCGCTCAAGTCCAAATATAGTCTGGCCTCTCCAATAGGGGAATCTGCCTGTAATGTGCTTGTCATGATGTGCTGAAGAGACGTTTTTGTTTTGCAATAAGTAGAGGGTGTAGTCAGTGCAAGCATTGGACCTGGCAAAGAAGGTTATCGCGGTAAACCTGCAGTTGGAACTGGATCAACTCTCTGCTGATACAGAGATACTCGGCAACTTTCCGCAGTTCAATTCGCTAACCATCGTCGGCGTTATCGGGTCGATTGAAGATGAACTGGACTGCGTCATTGACGACGAAGAAATTAACACTGAAATCTTTGCTACCGTCGGTGATCTGGCCGCTTTTATCCAGAGCCGAATGCGCTAGCACTGTGCCGCGGGGGGGGGCGGGGCCCCTGCGTCGTCTTAAAACAGTCCACGAGTTAGGGACCATAAACTGGAGCTATCGATGAGGGTTCAGCGGGTACGTTTGTTACATGAGCTGGTCTACGCCATGGCGCAGGAGAGTCCGGATGCCCCGGCGCTGCTGCACAAACAGGAATCCCTGACCTTCGCACAATTGGCGAGCGAGGTGCAGCGTTTCTCGAAAAGCCTCTGCGGGTTGGGCCTGGGCGCGAACGAGCGGGTGGCCATCTATCTGCCCAAGCAGTTCGAAGTGGTGATCGGGGTTTTCGGTGCGGCGGCGGCAGGCGGCGTGGCTGTGCCGATAAATCCGATGCTCAAGGCGCAACAGGTTTCACATATCCTGCGCGACTGCAATGTCCGCGTGCTGATCACGTCCCCTAGCCGCGCCAAGCAACTGCTGGAGATACTCCCGAACTGCCATGACCTCAAGTTCCTGGTGCTGACTGGCGCGGCAGACGAATTGCCGCAAGTTACAGGCCTGACGGCGCTTTCCTGGCAGGTAGCAATGCAGGCGCCCGGGCAAAAGCCACCCGGGCGCATTGATTCCGATATGGCGGCGATACTTTACACGTCAGGTAGTACAGGATTGCCAAAAGGCGTGGTGTTGTCGCACCTGAATATGGTTGCGGCGGCCGATAGCTCATCAGAGTTTCTCCGGTTATCCGCCAGTGACCGACTGTTGGCGGTGCTTCCCCTCAGTTTTGATTACGGCCTTAGCCAACTGACCACCGCTTACTATGTGGGTGCTTCGGTGGTGCTCATGGACTATTTGTTACCCAAGGAAGTCGTCGCGGCGGTGGTCCGGTATGCCGTGACCGGCATATCGGCCGTGCCCCCTATCTGGAATCAACTGTCGGTACTCGATTGGCCTGACGAGGCGGGAAAATCGTTGCGCTATATCCACCACCTCGGGAGGGCGGCTCGCAGGTCGACGCTGGACAGGTTGCGCAGCAAGTTGCCACTACCTTGATTTTCCAGATGTATGGCCTTACGGAAGCGTTTCGTTCGGCCTATCTTCCGCCGGAGGAGATCGATGACCGACCCGGCAGTGTCGGGAAGGCGCTGCCCAATGTCGAGCTGATGATTGTGCGCGAGGACGGTTCGCGCTGCGCACCGGGCGAGCCAGGTGAATTGGTGCACAGGGGCTCGCTGGTTGCCATGGGTTACTGGAACGATCCGGAGCGCACCGCGCAGCGCTTTCGCCAGGCGCCTGGGCAGCTCGCCGGGATTCCTATACCGGAACTGGCCGTATGGTCCGGTGACCAGATGCGCATGGACGCCGACGGCTACCTGTATTTCGAGAGTCGACGCGACGAAATGATCAAGACCTCTGGTTACAGGGTGAGCCCACAGGAGGTGGAAGAAATCGTCTTTGCCTCTGGGCTTGTCGCGGAAGCCGTGGCGCTGGGGGTCGCACATCCCGAGCTGGGCCAGGCCATCATCCTGCTGGCGCATCCAGCCAAAGAGGATATCGATGCCGCCGCGCTGCTGGCGCTGTGCCGCAAGGAGATGCCTACCTATATGGTGCCAGAGCTTATCGAGCTGAATCGCGATTTACCGCGCAATCCCAACGGTAAAATCGATCGCGCGCAATTATCGGCTCAGTACAAAGCGCATTTTAGTGGTGATGACAGGCAGGCGACGGGGCTTGCTAGTAACGCCACAAAAGGTCATTGACCCTGTTGTGAAGCTTGCGGCCTACAGCATAGAGCGAAGGCATTTCAATGTATGTCTGGTCGACCTCGGAGCGGGTCCAGTTTTACTGCTGTGACGAAAAATCCGCTGCTGAAAAATCGTCCGAGTGGCTCTGGATAAACGCACACAGCTTCTGCAATCTCTCTTGATTCACCCGATTCCTGATCAGCTTGCGGTAGCGGAAATCGCGCTTCTTTATATACTCGAACGGATGGGTCAGGATCACGATGTTCTCGGCTCCGGCTCGCCGCGCCTTCCACAGCAGATGCTTCATCTCCGGCCAGGAACAGCTGGTTATCTGCAGGGATTTTTTGTGCCGCTTTCCGGCCAGATTTGAATCCTGGTAGGAATAGACTGGAAGCTCCATAACGCCGTGGATCAAATGTCGCCCTGAATTGTGGGACAGCGCAGGCTCCCGTGGCTGAAAGACGCCGAGCGCAATATTGGAGCTCATCGGAATAGCGAGGTCACGCATGACCCGGTAGACAGTATCATCAGCGCGCAAGCTGCCCGTGCGGATGGCGGTTGGCCTGTGGCCGACCCAGCGCTCAAACACGCTGATACAGGTACTGAATACCTGCTTCAGCTCG
>JADJAL010000007.1 GCA_016704305.1 Haliea sp.
CACGATGCGATTGATCAATGCCGAAAGCGCGATGCTGTCACGGGCGCGATAATGCAGGCCACCAATGCCGTTTTGTATTTTCTCCGCCATGCCGCCAATATCCGGGCATAGGATCGGTCGACCGAATTTGTAGGCTTCCTGTATCACTAGCGGCGAGTTTTCCCACCACACGGACCCCATCACCACCCAGTCCACCTCCGCCATTAATCGCCCCATTTCCTCGGGTTCGTAAGGTCCATGTAGATGCACGGCGTCCTTGCACTTGCCAGTAAACCCTTGATCTTTTCCTGGAACTCCGGCGTCTGATCGGCCAGGCCCGAACCGAATATGTCCAGCGTGACGAGTTTGCGCACCTTCTTGGGCAGGCGGGCAAAGGCTTCCAGGATCACATCCACCCCCTTGTAGGGATTGATCTGTCCGAAGAACGCGAACCTGCCACGCGTGTCTCCAGCGCGCAATGTTCGCAGGGGCACGCGTTCGCCACAAGGGAGGCCGTTCTCAAGCACCGAAATTCGCGCCGGATCAAGGCCCCACGCCACATAGCGATTGCGGAGAAATTCGCTGGGTGATATGAATTGATCCACCAGATTGAAAAAGCTCTTTATGTACTGTTCCCGCAGAAAAAAGTTCTCTGGTGAGACATCCGGGAAGCACAGATGACACTCGCGCGGACTGTACTGGTGGCATAGCCGTCCGTCCGTCTTCACCATCTGCCCGTTGTTCATGCAGATCGCAATGTACTCATGCAAGGTCATCACGATACGCGCCGAAGGACAGGTGTTCCTCACCAGCCTGATGAGATCGACACCGAGATGCACATAATGATGGAAGTGCACGACGTCCGGATTGATACGCAGCAACAGCTGCGCGATATCACTTTCCGGCCCCACCGGCGTACTGGCAATCAAATCCGGAATTCCAGCATCGCCTGCAATGAGGTAATCGCGCTCGCCGATCGAACCCAGCGTGGTGAATTTGTGCATTACCTTGGCATCGGCACGGCCTATGAACCACGCCTGATGCCCGGGTGTCTTATCGATTTCCTGCCACAAGTAATAAGCGGCAAACTCCCCGCCACCCTTGCTGAACACCGGGTGCGCATGACTGAAGATCACGACTTTCATTCACTTCGCTCCATGTCCCTGGGATCGTATATCTCGCCGGCACTGATCTTTTCCATATAACGCCACCCATTGAACAACGTAACCAACTGGCGTTCACCAATCGCCTGCCCGAGGTTTTGTGATTGACGCTCCAGATGCCACAGGCGGGCTTCGGGCACTAGCCACATGCGCTTGCCTCGTTTGCGCAAGGCCAGGCAGAGATCCGAATCCTCGAAGTCGCCGATGACATAGCCCTCGTCGAAGCCGCCGACAGCCTCGAAATCGCTCTTTTTCAGCATCAAACAGGCGGCAGTCAGCATCGGATGCTCGGATGGCGCATCGCCGCCTTCCCAGACGGTGCCCATACCCTTGTGGGTATTCAGGAGAAATCCGGGGAAGAGATCATCGGTGCGCGGATACATGCCCGCGTGCTGCACCGACTCGTCGCCAAAAAGCAGCAGCGGCCCCACGGCACCGGCATCGGGCAATTCATGCAGCGCGGCGGCCAGGATGGAAATCCATCCGGCTCTCTGCGGAATGACGTCTGAATTCACGAGAAGCAGATTCTCGCCGCGTGCGGCGCGGGCGCCAATGTTGTTGGCCCCGGCGAATCCCCTGTTCTCGCCGTACCACAATACCCGGAAAGGGACGCGGAACAATGGCGCATAGCGCGCCGCGAGTTCCAGCGTCTCGCTTACCAGTGCGGGATCATCGACCACGTACAGCAGCTCTGTCTGCGCAAAATCCGGATCATCGGCAAACTGGGCGAGCTGATGGCGCAGAAAATCACAACGACCATAGAGTGGCACGATGAGGGAATTGGTCGGCGCCATGAGAGGGGCGCCAAACTGCCGCTCCTGCACAGTCCCGTCGAAGAGTGGGCGACCGCGATTGACCGCCTCCAGGGCCGCGCCAAGGCCACCGCTGAACAGTGCGTAGAGCGTGTGGCGCATCCGCTCAGGTGCAGGGATTGCTTGCAGCACGTTCCTGATCAGTCCGACCACTGTGGTCTGGTGCTTTTCAGTGGGCACCCTGAACCATACGTCGCCCTGCTCACCGAAATCGAAACTCAGCGCGCGACCCTCCCCGGACGACGTGGGCATTGGCGCGAAGCAGACGTACCCCAACCACTCATCCATCGCCGGGAACCGCGCCTGAAAGGCCTGCAGCACATCGAGTCTCACGAGCCTGGTGAAATTTCCGGTGACATCAAGAACTTGCCCGCTGTCGCTGCACAGCGTCACACGCTGCGGCTTGCGCACCGGAGTCAAGCTCCAGCCGAAGATCAGGATACCGGCGTCACCCAGCACATACGCGCTGTCGACGGCGCCGATAATCGTGGCCGGATTCTCGACATAGACGGGCAACTGCGGGAACCTCGCCCGGAATGCGTCACTTCGAAGCGATTCGATGCGATTCTGCAGATGCTCGCCGTCGGGCTCCAGCGTGGAGGTACCGGACAGCAAATCGACCAGGGGGCTTTCCAGCGCGGGATTCGCGCTGACTACATCCGCAATGCCTTCCCAGTCGATTGCAGTCGGACTCAACCTGCTCAATTGGCCGCGGCCATCGCTGCCGCGCACACGTAGCCTGAGACTTTGTCCAACCAGGTCAGCATCCTCAATCAAAAGGAGAAATCCCGCTGGATTCACGGCAGCCCAGGGAAATCGCGCCGCGATGTCCGGGCGCATCGTTCGGCGCACACGCGACGTAACGTCGATATCACCCGCCGGCGTCACCAGTTCCACGCGACTCAGGTTGAGCTGATCGAGGCCGATCCATCCATGCACCAGCAGGGCTCTTCCGTTCAGGACGTATGACTGATCGCAAGCAAGTATGGAGGTGCGCGCATCCTGCCCGATCCGTTCATCTTCATATTCCTCGATGCAGGTGGCGAACAGGGCCGCCTGATCCAGTGAAGTGCTGATCTCTTCCAGTTCGTCGCGATATCGCGGCGGCGGCAGGAACTGTAGCAGCTGACGCACGAGACGCGGTCCTGCCAGGGGTTCGGACGCCACAGGTACCTTGATCCAGACTTCGCCTGCATCATCAAAGGCGAGGCACAGCGCCCGCACGTCGCCATGGCGCGTCGGCAGGGGCGCGATGCAGACGAACCCGCACCAGTCGTCGAGTTCGGGAAACCGGCTTCGATAGTTCTCGCACGCATCAGGCCGATACATGGGCGTGCAACGCGATGAGATGTCGAGAACTTCTCCCTTTGAGCCGCGCAGCAGGACCGCTCGCGGTTTCCGCACTGGCGTAAGCTTCCAGCCATACAGCAGCAATCCTGCACTGCCCAAGGGGTAAGCCCATTCCACTTTGGCTATCGCTGTCGCTGGCTGATCGACCACCGAGGGAAGATGCGGTACATGTGCGAGGAAACAGTCACGACGCAAAATCGCCAGCCGCCCGGCCAGCCGGCCGGATCCAGCATCGTCTTCGGGGACCTTTTCCAGCAGATCCAGCAATGGCCAGGCCAGATCAATATTGCCGCGCAACAACGAGCCCAAACCGTCCCAGCCCATATCCTGAATATCGCATTGTATGACCTGACACATGCCGGAATGGCAGAACAGATTGACGGTCATTGAATTCGTGGCGCCTATATCCAGCGCAAAAGCGCAGACAAATTCCAGCGAGTGCGCGTCCGACCCCAGATGTGCGGAATTTAGGTCAGGGCGCACATAGCGCACGATCCGCTTCGTGATGTCGATGATCCTGCCCGCGACGACTACTTCGACGCGCTCCAGTTCCGCCAGTGTCTTCGCAATCCAGCCATTGATAATCAGCACGCGACTCGCGAGCAACAGCGCATGATCGCACGCCGCAAAACTGTACCTGGCTCCGACCGCCGTATCCTGGTCGTCGAGTCCCTTGACCAGCCTGGTCAGCGCGTTGTCTTCACCGAGCATGCGTCGCAGGGTATCGAGCAACGCGGGGCCCGAGTGGCCCCAGTACTGCGGCAGCGTCGACTTGATTTCGGACATGTCATCAGAGGCTGTGAAAGGGAGCTCGGCGCAACGGCCATCGACCAGCGTAAGCGCTAGTCTTGCTTCTGCGCCCATTCCCGGAACCACGAGGACGAAGCCGTAGTCGATGAAGGCGCCGAAGCACCTTTGTCCATCACCTGCGCAACATCCGGCCGGGCTACTCGCGTCAATCCGATGCGCACGGCTCCGTCAGGGGAGCTCCCCACACCCGGCGCTGGTAGCAGTGCGGACTTGTGCTGTGAGTCGCGAAGGACGTCGAATCCCTGCACCTGCTCCTGCGGATCGTACAGCCAACCGATGAGAACGACATCGCCTCCTCGCGATACGCACGCAAAATCGACGTGTACCCTGATAGGTTCGAGACTGGAAAGCTGCATCAGCTTATGTGGCGCAGCCGAACTGCGGAGATTTTTCAGCACCGGCTTTTTCAGCATCACCACTCATGTACCAGAATCTCCTGAGTATCCATCCCCACCGTTCGCTTTCCGAAACGCACGCACGGATAAACTAGCGACTGTAAACAAATTTCCTGGTGGATGCCACCCGCAATCAGGGGCATCCCTGCCATCTGGTCATGCGCGGTGACGAGCAATCCGTTGCGATCAGCACACGCTACAGATTTTCCTCCGCAAACGCCGCCAGCCTTGAGCGCACAATGCCATTCACATGCATGATACCGGCATGGGGATAGACCTTGCTCTTCTCCACGAGGTAGGTCAGGCCGGAAGTCAGCGGAGAGATGTACTTGTTGTCGATCTGGGCCAGGTTTCCCAGCACAACAATTTTGGAGTCAGCCCCTACCCGGCTGATCACCGACTTGAGCTGGAACTGGGTGAGGCCCTGAGCCTCGTCGATGATGATATAGGCATTGTTAAAGGAGCGTCCGCGCATGAAGTTAAGCGACTTGAACTGGATATTCGCCCGTTCCTTCACATAGTTCATGCTGCCATGCGGGGACTCGTCGGACCCGTGCAGGATTTCCAGGTTGTCGTCAAAAGCCGCGAGCCAGGGCGCCATTTTCTCCTCCTCGGTGCCGGGCAGGAAACCGATGTCCTCGGCGATGGGCGGCGTGGACCGCGCGACAATCAATTTGCTGAACTTGCGCTGCTCCAGAATCGCATGCAAGCCATAGGCCAGCGCCAAAAGCGTCTTGCCGGAACCGGCGGGACCGGTCATCACGGTCATATCCACCCCATCGTCCGCAAGGAGCGACATCGCCATGGCCTGCTCCAGATTGCGCGGCGCCAGTCCCCAGAACCGTTTGTGCATTAGGTTGTCGCGACTGTCGCAGCGCAGGTAGACGAAATCCCGGTCGATCCGCTTCACGAACGCAATAAATTCCTGATCGTCGTAGACGAACATATTGGGATACGCCTGCGGCAACGACTTGCGCGGGATGCGGTGCAGCGTGCAATCGCCTTCGCGCAGCGTATCCACCTCGCTGATGGTGGACCAGAAATCGCCGCTGATGTGTTCATAGCCGGTGGCCAACAGGTCGATATCATCAAGCACGCGGTCGCGGCGATAGTCCTCCACATGCATCAGGCCTGAACCCTTGGCCTTGATGCGCATGTTGATGTCCTTGGTGACAAGGCAAATAAAATCGTTGGGGTTTTCCGCCTGCAGGCGCAAAGCGACATTGATGATCCGGTTGTCGTTGGCCTGGTCCGGCGTGCCGTCGAGATACGGCACCTCCGTGTTCGCGCTCAGGCGCTGGTCCGGGTAGATCGCGAGAGTCCCCAGTGAGTGGCCATCCAGCGCGGTGCCCGGCACAGGCACTCCCTCCTGTATCGCCTGCGGCGAGGCTTCACCCACCACCTTGTCGATCATCTGTATCGCGATGCGCGCCTCGCGACTTACCGTTTTGTCGTGCCGGTCCTTGATGTGGTCCAGCTCTTCGAGGACGGTCATTGGTATGACCATGTGATGTTGCTTGAAGGCCGTGACAGCCATGGGGTCGTGCAGCAGCACGTTTGTATCCAGTACGTACGTTTTCCTGATGACAGGTTTGATCGGGGTGGTCTTTTCTACACGCAGCGTAGAACCTGAGTCCATGGAGGAATCCTCATCACAATTTCAGAAAAAAGGGGGTGGGTGAATTTACTGGCACTTGCCCGATACGTCCGGTCGGGTGGAACTTGCAGGAAAGATTGGGTAAAAAAAACGTGCGCATCTTTGGAAGGTGTAGAAAACCCCAGCTGTCGGTACACACTGGCGGCGGCGTGGTGCTTGCAGTTCGACACAGGACAATTGGTGCTAACCAGACTGCCCGGTGTGCAGAGATTCATCAATGGCACGTCCCGGCGGATTGCAACCGCGTTCCGTTGATTATTAAACCGCCTGCGTCGGGCTGTCAATCCCGCGACAGTTTCCATAAGTACATTCCGCAAAAACGAAATTGTCATAGAGTGTGTGATTCAACGATATCGCACTGACAGCAGTGGCGATTTCGGCTAGGATGCGAGGCTTATCCCGTTAGTGAAGTTGTCCCACGAATGCTCAGCCAGGATACCCTCTCGCAGCTGCAAGGCCTCAAGTCACAAATGGAGGCCGAGAAAGAGCGAGCCGAAGCGGTGATAAAAGGCACCCAGGCCCGCTATGGCTTTGCGGTTCTCGACGATGGGCGGGAAATCTTTATTCCGCCGCTGGAGATGCTCAAGGCCTTCCCGGACGATCGGGTAAGCATCTGCATCCGCCCGACCAAAGACAACAAAACCATCGCCGACATCGAAAAGCTGGTGCGCAGCCCGCTGGTAGATTTCACCGGGCGCTGTGTGCGCAAGGGCAAGGCCCTGTTCGTGGAACCCGACCTGCCGCAGTTGAGCCGCTGGTTGTTCATTCCGCCACACGCACGCAACGGCGCCAAAGAAGGCGATTATCTGCGCTGCGCGATCCTGCGCCACCCCATTCACGACGGCAAACCCCAGGCCAAAGTGCTCAGCGTTATCGGCGACGAGAGCACTCCCGGCATTGAGAATCTGTATTGCATGGCCAAATACCGGTTGGCCACGCAGTGGAGCAACACCGTCAAGGAGGAAATCAGGGAGAGCCTGTCACGGCGCACGCCGCTCGAATCCGAGAAGCGCCGCGACCTCACCGACCTGGAGTTCGTATCGATCGATTCGACCAAAACCCTGGATATCGACGATGCGCTATACGCCGAAATCAGCACCGACGGCTGGACGCTGTTTGTCGCGATCGCCGATCCCACCGCCTACGTCGAACCAGGATCGACGCTGCACCGCGATGTCGCGGCGCGCGCCACCTCCGTGTACTTCCACGGGGATGTCCTGCCAATGCTGCCGGAGGAGCTGTCGCAGGACATCTGCGCATTGTCCGAGGGCGTGGACCGCGCCGCGCTGGTGTGCAAAATTGCGGTCAGTGACAGCGGTGAAATCGGAGATTTTGAGTTTATCGAGGCCACCGTTCACTCGCGGGCGAAGCTGTCCTATTTTGCGGTGGATCGCTACCTGAGCGGCCAGTCCACCGAGCTCATGAGCCATGCCTCGCCGCTGGAAACCCTGTACCAGGTGTACCGCGCATTGCGCGCGCGGCGTGAGCAACACAATTTGGTGATGGAAGATCGTCATGAGTTCCGCTGGGTTTTAAATGAAAGCCGGCAAATTGAAAGCATTGAGCCGAGCGAGAAACTGCTGTCACAGAAACTGGTGGAAGAATGCATGGTCGCGGCCAATCGCTGTGCAGCACGCTTCATGGTGGCGCAGCACGCCAATGGCCCGTTTGTATCACATCCCGGTTTTCGCGCTGATAGAATCGACGAATTTCACAAATTCCTCTCGCTGCACGCGCCTGAACTGACAGAGTTTGACCAGGCCACCGTGGCGGGCTATCGCGACATCATGCTCGGGCTCGCCAGATCGAAACACGACCTGCCCCTGCGCGCGATGGTCAATCGCTTGCTGACGCGTGCCGACCTGTCGTGCGAGCCGGCGCCGCACATGGGCATGGCGCTGGACTGCTACACCAATTGCACCTCGCCATTGCGCAAGTACGTGGACTTTCTGGTACACCTGCAGATCAAAGCGGTGTTGCATGGTGGCAGGGCACAGCAGGTCGATGCGGATACACTGGCCAACCTGAAGCTCAGGCTCAATGCAAGCCGCACCGCCACCCTGGAAGCAGAGCGCTGGCTGGCCAGCAACTACCTGAAGCGGACCGCCCAGACGCCGCGCCGCCGGCGATATCGCACCCGTATTCAAAGCCACGATCACGCACATCACCAGCGGCGGATTTTCCGCGCGCCTGGATGACAACGGATTGACCGGATTTGTGGACTTGCGCAAGGACCCGGAGAAATTCAGCTACGACAAATGGACTGCCAGCCTCACCAGCACCACCCGCCGTTTTCAGTTAAACCAGGCCGTGGAACTGAACTTTGTGGGCGTGGATACGGAGGTGTTGTACCAGTCCCTGTTCAAGCCAATCCCGGGCTGTGGACTGAAGCCGGTCGCCGCGAAAGACTAGTGCGTTTCGCGGCCGTGAGTTGGCGCGCTCGCTTGCGGCGTATGCGTGGGCACGGCGCGGTTTGAAACGGCGGTTTTGTTACAATCGGCAATTCGCAGCCGCAGGCTGGACACCAACTGGATCATCTCGCGCACACCCAGATTGCGCAAATATTCTCCCATCTCTTTATGGGTATCACGCGAAACCGTGTCCTCCATTGATCGAAATGCGTCAATGACGGCCAGTTCGCAGGTATTGTAAGCCTCGTCGCCAAAAATCAACTTGGTAAAGGTATTCACGATGGCCATTTCAGTCACCTGGCCAAGGTGGGGGGGGCCTGCGTCTTTTACTTTTAGTTTATATGCGCGTGGCACTTTGATGCCTCTACCGCTGCCTGCACTGCACAGCAGTTCGTCAACAGGGACTCTGGAATTTCAGTATGGCTGAGGGACTGTCACCGACCGATCTTATTTTAGGTAATTTCGCACATATTTGGTGCGAGTTAATCGCGAACGCCCAATTTGGGTCAGGATTTTGCCGACGGTAAACGGGCCGCGCTAAAAGATCGCGTGGCCCGGCGTGCGCGGAAAGGGGATGGCGTCGCGCACATTGTCCATTCCGGTGATGTAGTTGAGCAGACGCTCAAAGCCGAGGCCAAAGCCCGCGTGCGGCACGGTGCCATAGCGACGCAGGTCCCGGTACCACCACAAACTCTCGCGCAGCGCGTCATCCATGCGCGCATCCAGCACATCCAGGCGCTCCTCGCGCTGGCTGCCGCCGATGATCTCGCCAATACCGGGGGCCAGCACGTCCATCGCCGCGACCGTTTTGCCGTCGTCGTTCAGGCGCATATAGAACGCCTTGATCGCCTCGGGGTAGTTCATCACCACCACCGGCCGGCCGACGTGCTTTTCCGTCAGGTAGCGCTCGTGTTCCGACGCCAGGTCCAGCCCCCAGGCCACCGGAAACTCGAAGGCCTGCGTACTTTTTTTGAGAATCTCAATCGCCTCACTGTAATCCAGGCGCTCGAACGGGCTGTCGACCACGCCGCGCAGCCGCGCGATCACGCCGTCGTCGATGTGCTGCCCGAAGAAGGCGATATCGTCCTCACGCTCATTCAGCACAACGCTGATCACGTGTTGCAGCAGGCGCTGGGCGAGCGTGGCATTGTCCTCCAGATTGGCAAACGCAATTTCCGGCTCGACCATCCAGAATTCCGCCAGATGGCGGCTGGTGTTGGAATTCTCCGCGCGGAAAGTAGGCCCGAAGGTGTAGACCTTGCTCATCGCCAGGCAATAGGATTCCAGCTCCAGTTGTCCCGATACGGTGAGGAAGGATTCACCGGCAAAAAAATCCTGGTGAAAATCGACGTCGCCCTGCCCGGTGCGCGGCAGGTTGGCAAAATCCAGCGTACTGACCCGAAACAGCTCGCCTGCGCCCTCGCAGTCGCTGCCGGTGATAATGGGCGTATTGATCCAGTGAAAGCCGTTGCTATAAAAGAAGTTGTGAATGGCATTGGCCAGGGTGTTGCGCACGCGCGTGATGGCGCCAAAGGTATTGGTGCGCGGCCGCAGATGGGCCTGGGTGCGCAGGTATTCGAAGCTGTGGCGCTTTTTGGCAATCGGGTAGGTCTCCGGGTCCTCGACCATGCCGACCACCTCGACGGCACTGGCCTGGATTTCCACGCTCTGGCCCTTGCCCTGCGAGGGCACCAGTTCGCCGCTGACCACAACGGCGCAGCCCGTGGATAGCGACAATATCTGCGACTGGTAATTGTCCAGCGTGGCGGGCACCACGGCCTGGATAGCATCAAACGCAGAACCGTCGTGCACCGCCAGGAATGAGATGCCAGCTTTCGAATCGCGCTTGCTGCGCAGCCAGCCCTTGACCGTTACCTGAGTACCCAGCGGTACTGCGCCCTTGAATATGGCGGCGATAGAGTTGTGTTCGGACATTGGCATCAAAACTCGAAGGATTGTCCCACCAGCTCCTCGGACAGCGACCAGAGTCGCTCCGCAGCCGCCGGGTTGACCGCGTAGGATTCCACGCCAATGCCTTTTCCCTGCACCGCCGCCGGCGCAATCTGGCAATTCTCCAGATAAATACCCCCGCGCCCTGCGAGGTGCGGCGAGGACGCTGCCCACACCGTGGTAGCGGCACCCTGCTCCAGTGATTTGAACACCAGCGGCTCGCCGGAGGGATTTCTCTCGTTCAGCGCGATCAGATCGGCCTCCTCCATATGGCGACTCAAATTGGTCATGATCACGCCGGGGTGGACGGCGAACGCGCGCACGCCGCGCTCACGTGTGCGCAAATCCAGACCCACGGTGAACAGGATGTTGGCGGTCTTGGATTCGCCGTATGCCTGCCATTTGTCGTAAGGGCGATTTTGGTAAGAGGGATCGTCAAAATTAAAGCGCGCAAACCGGTGTCCCGCAGAACTCAAGTTGACCACCCTCCCCGGCGCGCCATCGATAAGTGCATCAGACAGTAATCCGGTAAACAAAAAATGTCCCAGATGATTGGTACCAAACTGCATTTCAAAGCCCTGCGCCGTGTACTGCAACGGGCAGGCCATGACCCCGGCGTTATTGATCAGCAACTGGATTTGACCGTGGTGGAGGAGTATTTCAGTCGCCGCAATGCGCACGCTGTTGAGATCCGCCAGATCCATAATCTGTGTGTGCAATTGCGCGTCCGGCTGCTGGCGCCGCAGCTCCTGTGCAACGGACTCCAGTTTCTCCTCGTCGCGCGCGACCATCAGCACTGTCGCCCCCGCCGCGGCCAGCACCCGACAGGTCTCTACACCCAGGCCCGAAGAGGCGCCAGTGACGACGGCCAACTGCCCTTGCAGGGAAATGCCGTCGATGACCTGATCGGTCGTGGAGTTTGCGTCAAAGCGGTTCATGTGGAAATTTCTCCCCTTGGATTCATGACAAGTCTTGTGGCTGCAGTTGATTGCCGCTTAAATGACAACAGCGACTCCCGGCCACAGTTCCAAGCTTACAGGTTTTTTATGCGCGCCAATCAAACAAATTTGCCCGAACGCGGCAACTATATCAGTTTAGCGACACGCAAACGCTCCGGCGAGTGGGTCGCGACACCGGTGTGGTTTGCCCCGGATGGGGGCAACTACTACGTGTTCAGTGCCGGCGAAGCAGGCAAGGTAAAACGCCTGCGCAACTTCAGTGAATCACGCATCGCTGCCTGTACGATGAGCGGCACAGTAACCGGTGAGTGGCGAGACACACAGGCATTTGTACTCGACGACCCGAAGGACCAGTCGATCGCCCTGGCGGCACTGCGGCGCAAATACGGCTGGCAGATGCTGGCTGCGGATTTTTTCTCCCACCTGACGGGCAAGATGGCGCGTCGCGCCTACATCCGTATCGAGCCCTAGCTGCCAGCGGTTTGCCTGCCTGGCAGCCCGCTGGCAGCCGCGCGACAAGTTTGATCTGCGTCAATGCGAAGCTGCGGTAAATACAAGACGATAAATCCACGGTTTTATCGGACTTGTACCTCGCAGGAGTAGCAAAATGACTCAGCATCTTTCGATGGAAGACACTCTCGATGATCGACGCGCCATGCGACGCCTGGCATTCGTCGTCGGTTGCTTTATCGCCTTCACCGTCGCCATGGCGGTCGGCGTGGGTATAGCCCTCGGTTAAAACAAACTTGCAGATATGCCCTATACGCATCTGTATTGAGGTTTGGCCCGGATCCAGCATCCGATTTACAAAGTTTCTTCCGAGCATTGTGCCAACCACCTAGCACAAGTTGAAAATACCTGTTGTGCTCCAGTGGTGTGTTACTGAGAAGCTCAGGCAGTATGGCCCGCGCGTGTGGATTCCTGAATCGCACGCTGCAGTCGGTCATGCCGACCTGGCAATCCCTCACAAGAGACAGTAACGCACATGAGCACAGACGCCCGCCGCCCTTTACGCCTGCGCTATGGCATGGGCGTCCTGTGCCTGTGTCTGTTACTGGCATTTTTGGGATCCCGTCTTTCCTTCCCCGAGGAAGATGCCGAATCGGTCCGGGCCAGACCCAATATCATACTCATCCTGGCGGACGACCTGGGCTGGAGTGACCTCGGCAGTTACGGCAGCAGCTTTTACCAGACACCGCGCCTGGATGAATTCGCGGCAAGCGGCGTTCGCTTCACCCACGCATACTCCGCCTCGTCTTCCTGCTCGCCAACGCGGGCCAGCATTTTGACCGGTCAGTACCCGCTGCGCATAGGCTTTACCGAACCCTCGGGGAATACCGAGGGTGAGCGCAAGCATCAGTTGCAACATCAAACCGCGCCTTTCCTGCGCGCGATCGGACCCAGTTCAACCAATTATCTTGCCGAGCACTACTACACGCTTGGCGAGGCTATGAAAGACGCCGGCTACAGCACTGCCTTTCTCGGCAAATGGCATCTGGGGCATGCGCCCCACATCCCGGAAAGCAATGGCTTTGACCTGGTGGTTGGCGGTCGCCATCATCCGGGCCCGCCGGGAAAGAATCCGCTACGCGTGAATTTTCCGCCCTGGGATGGCGACACCTTTCCCGCATCGACCCAGACGCTGGATATGCACATCGACGATTACCTGGCACAGCGCGCCACCGAGTTTATCGCGGCACACCGGGACAAGCCGTTTTTCATGTGCTTCTGGCCATACAGCGTGCACTCGCCCTTTCAAGCCGAGCCGGACCTGCTCGCGAAATGGCAGGCGCTTGTTGATCCGGCAAACCCGCAGCGCAATCCGACCATGGCATCCATGATCGAGGTGCTGGACACCAGCGTGGGGCGCGTGCTGGATGCGATAAAAGAGAATGGGCTGGAACAGAACACCATTGTCATTTTTACCTCTGACAATGGCGGCAACATGTATGAGCAGGTGGGCGTGACCACTGCTACCAACAACGCGCCGCTGCGCTCCGGCAAAGGCAGCAACCACGACGGCGGCGTGCGCGTGCCAATGATTGTGCGCTGGCCGGGCGTGACACAGCCAGGCGAGATCAGCAGTGCCATGGTGACGTCAACGGATCACTATCCCACGATACTGGCCATGGCCGGACTGTCACCACGTCCGGACGACCACAAGGACGGCGTCAACTATGCGCCCGCACTGCGCGGGGAGGCATTTGAGCGTCCATTCATGCTGAGCGACGCCACGCCATTTACATTTCAAACTGCCAATATCCCGAACACATACATCCGGGAGAAGAACTGGAAACTTGTTCGCTACTGGTACCGCGAGGATGCGCAAACCCATCGCCATGCGCTGTTTGACACAGACCTCGATATCGGTGAAACCAACAACCTGGCGGACACCTACCCGCAGCAGGTGGCGTACCTGAGCGAGCAGATGGATGAGTACTTCGAGCGCAACGACATCCTGCTCCCGCGGCCCAATGCGAAGTACAACGGACGGTCAATGGGATTGTGGACAAGCGAGGGAGCGGGCACGCTCGCAAGTAAAAACAGCGCGTTGGTGTTGTCGTCTGACGCGCCCGGGTTTGCCGCTTTGACCTATTTCGTTCCCTGGGTTTTGCGTAAGTCATGGTTTGAGTTCGAGGCGCGCGCCCAGGGCACCCAGGGATTGCGGGTAGACTGGTTATCCGGTGCCGCGAAGCCGCGTAATCTTGTCCCCGCGCCCGGCCGGGAGGTGACGCTTACTGCCAAGTGGCAGCGGTATCGCGTGCAGCTACAGCACGAAGGCATTCTGAAAGGACTGCGGCTAGCGCCCACCGGAAGCGGTTACATGGTTGAAATTCGCTCTGCGCGTGTACTCTCGCCCGACCGCTCCGAGATGATGGCCTACGAATTCCCCTGATACGAAAACACCGCGCACAGGAGCCTGTTGCTTCAGGCGGCGGTGTGAAGGCCGCACTCGCGACCGTCGTGCACCTTGGTCGGATCGAAGTAGTGTTTGCAGGTGGGCAGGCTGAAACGCGCCATGTAGTCCTCGACGTCGTCTTCTGACCAGTAGAACAGCGGCGCTACCTTGAGTATGCCGCGGCCGTCCAGCGACACAATGTCCAGGCTTTTGCGCAACTCGGTCTCCTCGCGGCGAATGCCGGTGAGCCAGACTTCAGGCTGGAAATCCTCCAGTGCGCGTGCGAACGGCTCCAGTTTTACCTGCCGGGTAAATTCCTGATGCCGCGCCTCTTCATCCACGGTGGGGATGCCACCCATGATCGCATTGCGCCGTTCCGACGTCATTTCGGGTGAGTACACATGCACGTTGATGTCCAGATCACGGATCAGGCGTTCGGCCACCACATAGGTATCGCGCAGGTTATAGCCGGTATCGACCCAGATAGTCGGCACGGATTTATCGATCTCACTGACCAGGTGCAACATCACCGCCGCGTTGCGCCCCATGCTGGTCGTCGCGATCGTCCTGCGGCCCAGGCTCAGCGCCCAGGTGACAATCTCGGCGGCGCTGGCGTTGCGCAGGCGGTTATTAATGCTGTCGAGGTCCAATTCCACGCGGAGGTCATACCCGTATTTTTAGCGTCAGGTGGCGCACTTTATAGAATCAAAACGGGAGTTACAAATAACCGGGTGGCATATAGATATAGCCGATTGGGTCAACGCTCCCCACTTTCCAATCGGGCAATCGTTTCCTGCACCGGGCTATCTCCCCCTCACGCAGCGGCACGCGCGGCGGACTTCTCCAGCTCCGCGTGCAAATCGAGGAACTGCCCGGTCAACTTGTGGCTCGGCGCCATGTCGATCAGAGGCCGGTGATCGCGGTGCGACTCCCGCATCTTCACGGAGCTGGTCAGGTAGCTTTTGAACACGGGCAGGCCCTCGGCCTCCAGCTCCGCGACCAGTTCCGCCGGCAGCCTCGCCTGTGCGTTGAACTGGTTGATGATGATGCCCTCCACTTCCAGATCGGGGTTGTGGTCCTCCTGCAGCTCGCCGATGTTATCCAGCAGGGAGTACAGGCTCTGGCGCGCGAAGCTGTCGCAGTCAAACGGTATCAGCACGGTGTCGGCGGCGATCAAGGCGGATTTGGAATAGAAATTGAAGCTGGGCGGGGTGTCGATGTACACGCGGTCGTATTCGTCGTTGAGTTTTTCCAGCGCGTCGCGCAGCTTGTAGATCTTGTAACGCGATTCCAGCTCGCTTTCCATCTCCGACAGCACCGGGCTGGAAGGCAGCAGGAACAGGTTTTCATACGGGGTTTCCCAGACGAAAGAGTCGGGGTTCTTGCGCATTTTGCGCGGGCCCACTGTCTGCCGGTACAGGCCGGCCACACCCTGCGCCTCGGCCGGAAACGCCTCCGCGTCGATGACACCCACCAGATAGTCGGTGGTATTGCCCTGCACATCGAGATCGATCACCAGCGTGCGGTAACCCATCGCCGCGCCGATTGCCGCCAGATTGCAGGCGATGCTGGTCTTGCCGACCCCGCCTTTTTGATTGAATACAACGCGTTTCATAAGCAGATGATCCAGCGTGAGGTGAACAGAAGGGTGCCGAGATAGTGTAAACAATGGCGGGCATTGGGGACAGAGGATAATTGGGGTCAGAGTAAAAACTCCCGAGTTTTTACTCTGACCCCAATTATCCAATTATCCAGATGCTGGCCTACCAGATGCGCTCGTAAAGCCGCACGATATCCTGCGCAACCGGTACGCGTGGATTGTTAGCGGGGGAGCCAGAATCCAGCGCCTGTGTCGCCATCAGTTCGAGGGAGTCAAACCAGATGGCGCGGTCAATACCGAATGCCCGAGGTCCTGGCACCTGCAGGTCTGTGGTCAGCGCATGCAGCGCATCCACCAGCTGCGCACAGGCTGACTCATCGCTATCCGCTATCGTTGCCACATCCATCGCGCGCGCGCAATCGGCGTAGCGCGAGCTGGCATGATCGACAGACCAGGCCGTGACCTCCGGCAGCAACATCGCATTGCTCAGCCCGTGCGGCACATGGAACAGCGCACCGATGGGACGGCTCATGCCGTGGATCAGCGTCACCGAGGCGTTGGCAAATGCGATGCCGCCCTGGGTCGCCGCCAGCATCATCGCCTCCCGGGCCTGGCGGTTATCAGGCTCGGCGCAGGCGGTGCGAATATTCTGGTGGATGGTGCGCATCGCGGTGAGCGCGATGCTGTCGGTGAACGGATTGGCCTTGCGGCTGACATAGGCCTCCAGTGCGTGGCACAGGCTGTCGATGCCGGTATCCGCGGTGAGGCGGTAAGGCATCGTCATGGTCAGCTCGAAATCCACCAGCGCCGCCACCGGCATCAGGCCGAGGCCCATGCACAGCATTTTCTCCTGCGTTTCGGTGTCGGTAATGACCGCCACGCGCGTGGCCTCGGAGCCAGTCCCGGCAGTGGTCGGAATCGCGACAATCGGCAGGCCGGAGTGCACCTGCCGGGGCACCTTGTAGTCGCGCATGATGCCGCCGTGCACAGCGAGCACCGCAACCGCCTTCGCCGTGTCCAGCGAACTGCCGCCACCCAGGGCCACCACGCAATCGAAGTCGCCGGCGCGCAGTTGCGCGAGCGCGGCGTACACACTGTCGGTGGTGGGGTCGGGGACACAGTCACTGAACAAGCCGTAGGCGATACCGGCCGCCGCCAGCGGCGCTTCCAGTTGCGCGCAGTAACCGCACGCCTTCATATACGGGTCCGTCACCAGCAGCGGACGCGACAGGCCCAGTTCACCGAGCGTCGCCACCAGCTGAGCGCTGGCGCCCGCGCCGACCCGCAGGATACGCGGGAGGTTGATGTTGGCGGCCACCGGCGATCAGCCTTTGATATCGATCAGGTGGATTTCGAACACCAGTGCGGTATTCGGTGGAATCGTGCTGCCAGCGCCCTGCTCCCCATAGGCCAGTCGCGGTGGGCAGGCGATGCGCCACTTGTCGCCCACCGACATCATTTGCAATGCCTCCGTCCAGGCGGGAATCACCTGGTGCACGCCAAATTCGGCGGGCTCGCCGCGCTCCACCGAGCTGTCGAACACCGTGCCGTCGACCAGCGTCCCATGGTAATGGGTGACGACATTGGCGCGCGGACCCGGCTTCGCGCCGCTGCCGCTCTCCAGTACTTCATACTGCAGGCCGCTGGCGGTGGTCGACACCTCCGGGCGCGCCGCATTCGCCACAAGAAATTGCTCTGCCAGCGCCGTGCGTTTGGCGGCCAGCTCGGCCGCCTTTTCCTGCTGCTTGCGTTGGATCGCCTGGTAGCTGGGATTGATCTGCTCCTGCGCGATCACGGATTGCTGTTGCTGGTACCAGTGCTGGATGCCGGCCATCACCGCCGCCACGTCCAGGCCGTCAAAGTCATTGCGCAGAAGCTGGTTGCCAAATTGCAGGCCGAAGCCGTAGCTGGCTTTTTGCTCGTCGGTGTTGAGTTCTACCTCGGGAAGGAGTGCCATAATTCGTGTCTCTGATCGGGTGTTTGTTGGAAGGGGCGAACCTTACCATATCAGGCCCTGCAGGGAGTGCCGTGGCGTTCAGCGCGGCGTTTTTTTGCTCTCAGCGCGCCCCTGCGACACCGGGCGCAGTTCGTAGTGGCTCTGGGTCATCTGCGCCTGCCACACCGCGAAGTCGCCGCTGTCGAGATCATCGTAGGCCTGGCGGATGGAATCGTTGACCTGCGGATAGGCCAGCGCTTCCCAGGGGCACTCATCGCGCGCAAAGAAGCGGCAATCCATGGACTCCACGCCGGGCAGGCATGCCTCATCCTCCACCGTCGCCCGAAAGCCCATGTAAACCTGGTTGATGAAAGTGATGCTGCCGGTCATGTACAACTGCAAACGCGCTGGGGGCAAGCGCACGCCGGCCTCCTCGTACAATTCGCGCGCCGTCCCTCGGCCAGCGTCTCCCCGAGTTCCAGGAAACCACCGGGAATAGCCCACTTGCCGCGCTGCGGGTCGAGCGCGCGTTGCACCCATCAACAGGCGTTTGCCGCAGGCGACAAATGCGGTGACGACAACGCGGGGATAGACGTGGTGTTCAGCCTGGCACCGCAGGCAGAACCAGTGATTGCGCAGCTCGCCACCCACCACATGCCGCAGCAGGGGGCCGCCGCAGTCAGGGCAGTAATTCATTTCGGCCAATCGCTCTTTGGGGACAGATCACGCTCCCAAAACCATAGCACTTTGCCTTCGCAAAAGCATTGCGGCTATGCTGGCGCTCCTGTTAAGGCACTCGGGGCGCCCATGACTGATTCACCTATGAACGTACAACTGCTGCTCACCGGCAACGAGATCATGAGCGGCGATACCGTGGATTCCAATTCCGCCATGATCGCGCAACAACTCGGCGCACTGGGAATCGGTGTTTATCGCAAGGTCACCGTGGGCGACGATGCACCGCTACTACAGGCGGAGCTGGCTGCGATGGTCGCCACTGCGGACCTGGTGATCGTCAACGGCGGACTCGGGCCAACCATCGATGACCTGACCGCCGCGATCCTGGCCGCCGTGGCCGGTGTTCCACTTAAGGAGAATCCCCAGGCGGTCGCCCACCTGCAGCAGTGGTGCGCAAGGCGCAACCTCCAGCTCAATGCCGCCAACCTGAAACAGGCCATGCTGCCTGCGGGCGCGACCCTGATCGACAACCCGGTAGGCAGTGCGGTGGGCTTTGAAATGACACTGGGCAAGTGTCGCGTGATCTGCACACCCGGCGTACCGGGCGAACTCAGGCCCATGCTGGACGCTATTCTGGCCGATCTCGCCGCGCGGCTGCAGCGCCCGATGGAGCGCCATATTTTGCGCCTGCAAACCTTCGGCCTCGGTGAGTCCACCGCCCAGCAACTCATCACCGATAACCTCCCGGATTGGCCGCCAGAGGTGGAGCTGGGCTTTCGCGCCGGTGCCCCGCAAATGGAAATCAAGCTCACCATCGAGAGCGCGGCCGCCAGCGCCGCCCAGCAGCGCTGCCGCGACCAGCTGCAACAGTTGTTCGGCGACCACATTATTGGCGAGGGCGATACCACGCTGGCGCAACGGGTGCTGCAATTGTTGCGCGAGCGCGGCGCTAGGGTGGCCACGGCGGAATCCTGCACCGGCGGCCTGATCGCCTCCATGCTGACGCGGGTGCCCGGCTCGTCGGACGGCTTCCACGCCGGCTTTGTTACCTATTCCAATGCGATCAAGCAATCGGTGCTCGGTGTGCACGCGGACACGCTGGCACAACACGGCGCGGTGAGCGAGGAGGTCGTCAGGGAAATGGCGCTGGGTGCGCTTGAGTGCGCCGGTGCGGATTATGCGATCGCCGTGTCCGGCATCGCGGGGCCGGATGGCGGCTCGGCGGAGAAACCGGTGGGTACGGTGTGGCTGGCCTGGGGTGATCGCCACCACCTGCGCTCGCGCGGCCTGTGCTGGCCGGTGGAGCGCACGCTGTTCCAGACGATGATCGCCGCCGCTGGACTCGACATGCTACGCCGTATCCTGCTCGGGATTGAGGAAGAGCCGCGCTATTTCGGGCAGCGCAGGATTCGCCAGTCGTAGCGCGGCGTATTGCGGTGCAGTGTGCGGTGCAGAGTCCGGCGCAGCGTACGGAAGTGCGCCGCCGCGAAGATCGGCATCAGGGCTGTAACCGCTCAATTTCCCATTCGCGTTCGGTACCGCGCCGGTAGACAAAGCGGTCGTGCAGGCGATGCGCGCCGCCCTGCCAGAATTCCAAGCGCTCTGGCAGCACCCGATAACCACCCCAGAACGGCGGCATCGGAATGTCTCCATCGCCGAAACGTTCGCGCATGCGCAGCGCCTGCGCCTCCAGCGCGGCGCGATCAACGATGCCTTTACTCTGGCGCGACGCCCAGGCAGCTACCTGGCTCTCACGCGGGCGCGACGCAAAATACGCGGCGGCTTCCGCACTGTCCGTTTTTTGCACCACGCCTGCGACGATCACCTGTCGGTCCAGCGTATTCCACGGAAAGTGCAGCGATACCCGCTGATCGCGTGCGATTGCGCGCGCCTTGTCGCTGTCGTAGTTGGTGTAAAACACGAAGCCACCGTTCGACACGCCCTTGAGCAGCACGATGCGCTGCCAGGGCGCACCACTTTCATCGACCGTCGCCAGCACCATCGCTGTCGGGTCGTTCAGTTGCGCGGTAACAGCCTGCGCGAACCAGAGTTCAAACTGGCGCAGCGGGCAGGCATCAAGCATCTCCCGGGTCAGGCCAGCGGCTGTATATTCACGTCGGAATTGCTCGTATCGCACGGTGATATCCTGATAATCTGTCGCGCACTATAGTAGCCGCCCAACAATGTCGAGGCAAAGTTCCACCGAATGGAGACAGCACCGATTATTCGCGACGCCGTGGCAGGCGACCTCGAGGAACTGGTCGACACGCTCAGCGACAGTTTTACGTATGACCCGATGTTCAACTGGCTATTTCCCACCACGCAGTTGTACCCGTATTTCTTCCGTATGTTGATCAGGGATGTCTACCTGGCGCGCGGCATCATACACATTGAAGAGCAGGGTCGCGCTGCGGCGTTGTGGTTGCCGCCCGAGCAGCGCCTCCGCCTGGCGCCGCGACTGCGCATCCTGCGCTTCGGCCTGAAGTTGCTCTACCAGCATGGCGTGCGACCGGTTTGGCGCGTCTTGCGCCAGGGCTACATCTTTGCCGAACACCATCCGCAGGAGCCCCATTACTACTTGCAGTTCATCGGCTGTTGCCGCAGCGAACAGGGGCGTGGCATTGGCTCCGCGCTGCTGAAGCAGGGCCTGCGTATCTGCGACGAGCGGGGCATGCCTGCCTACCTGGAATGTTCCAATCCGCGCAACGTGCCGCTGTACGAACGGCACGGCTTCATGGTCACGGGGCAACAGGCCGTCGGCAAAAATGGCCCCATGGCCTGGTTCATGTGGCGCGATCCGCGCTGAGGCAATTGCACACCACCCACCGCAGCACCTCCCGCGCAGCACTGCGCGCGTCCGCTGCAACTCGCTTCTAGTCCTTCGTGCTCGGGTACACTGGCGCTCGCCGCGCCATCGCGGGAATCTGCGGGAACGGAAAGAACGCCTGCCAGTCAGCGCCAAAATCTTCGCTGATGCTGCGGCCGTAGGCCGTTTGATAGCAACGTTCCATCGCATCCAACAGTTCGCCCGGCGTGGCGATGGCGAGCAACACGGCCGACTCCATCATGCCCTCGGTGCGCAGTCGCAGGGCGGGCGAGACATCGTCACCACCCGCCAGTGCCGCGAACATCGCCCGCCAACGTTGCTCGATCTCGGTTTGCAATACGTGCATTTTCCGCGCCTCCCCTTGCGCATGAAACCACCCCGAATGGCCCCGTGCGTCGCCTGAGAGTATGCGTGGCAAAGCAAACCAGTTAAAGTCGCCCCTGGATAAAAACGGGATTCTACGTGTGAACAACCTGCGACAATTACTGCTGCTCCTGAGCCTGTTGGGCCCGCTCCTGCTGTCCTGCGCCGCGCCTGAAACACAGGGCTCTGCAACAGCACCGGCCGCTGCCGCTGTCCCCGCGACCAGCAACACCCCGGCGCCAACCACCGAACCGATCATCGACTACCGGGAGCGCTTCATTCCGGTGGTCGCGCGCCACGGCATGGTCGTGGGGCCCGAAGAACTCGCCGCCGAAGTGGGCGCGCAAATCCTGCGCCAGGGTGGCAATGCCGTGGACGCGGCAGTGGCCACCGGTTTTGCGCTGGCCGTGACATATCCGCGAGCAGGCAATCTCGGCGGCGGTGGCTTCATGCTGATCCACCTGGCCGGTGACAATCGCCAGACGCTGATCGACTACCGCGAGACCGCTCCTGCCGCGGCGAGCCGCGACATGTTCCTCGATGCGCAGGGCAATCTCGATCACAACCTCGAGTATTTCAGCCTGCAGGCCGCAGGCGTGCCCGGCACCGTCGCTGGCCTGCTCTACGCGTTGGACACCTACGGCACGCTTACCCGCGAGCAGGTGCTGGCGCCCGCCATCGCGCTGGCCAAAGAGGGCTTCCCGGTCTCGTTTGCGCTGTCTTTTGAAATCAACGCCAGCGCGGAACGCCTGCGCCAGAACCCGGCGGCGACACGCCTGTTTTTCAAACCCGACGGCTCGGCCTTCGAGATCGGCGACACCTGGCGGCAGCCCGACCTTGCATGGACGCTGCGCCAGATCAGCGACAAGGGTGCCGATGGCTTTTACCAGGGTGAAGTGGCCGAGCGCATCACCACCGAAATGGCAACCAATGGCGGCCTCATCAAGGCGCAGGACCTCGCCGCCTACCGCGTTGTCGAACGCGCACCGGTGCGCGGCACCTACCGCGGCTTTGAGATTGTCTCCACGCCTCCGCCCTCCTCCGGCGGCGTGCACATACTGCAAATCCTCAACGTGCTGGAGGGTTACGATCTGCAACCGATGGGCCACAACTCCGCCGCCTATCTGCATCACCTGACGGAGAGCATGAAGCTGGCCTATGCCGATCGCAGCCTCTACCTGGGCGACCCGGATTTCGTCGAGGTGCCGGTGGACCGCCTTATCGACAAGGGCTACGCGCAGCGCCAGCGCGCGCGCATCGACAGCGAGCGCGCCACGCCGGCGGCGGAAATTGCCCCCGGCCGACCGCTGGGCGACGAAAGTACCGAGACCACCCACTACAGCGTGGCCGATCGCTTCGGCAACGTCGTCAGCAATACCTACACGCTGAATTTCAGCTTCGGTTCCCACATCGCGGTACCGGGGACGGGCATGCTGCTGAACAATGAGATGGCGGATTTCGCCACCAGCCCCGGCAACGCCAACGCGTTCGGCCTGGTGCAGGGCGAGGCCAACAAAATCGAGGCGGGCAAGCGCCCGCTCTCCTCGATGAGCCCGACCATTGTCTTTCGCGATGGCAAACCCTGGCTGGCCACCGGCAGCCCGGGTGGCAGCGTGATTATCACGACGGTGTTGCAGATGGCGCTGAACGCGATGGAATTCAATATGAATGTCGCCACGGCCGCCGCCGAACCACGCATCCACCACCAATGGATGCCCGACACACTGCAAATGGAATCGGGCTTCAGCCCGGACACTGTCCGACTGCTGCAGGCGATGGGGCACCCGGTGAACATTTCCGGCCGCACCACCGGCCGCACCAATTCCATCATGCTCAGGGACGGCTGGCTGTTCGGCGCCTCGGACTCGCGGCGGCCGGGCGGTTGGGTGGCGGGGTATTAGTCGGCCTGGCCTGCCGGTTTCTTCTTCCAGTTCGCGAACACTATGGCGACCAGCCCCAGAAGGATTTCATCCACAAAGGGAATCACGTCCGGCAGGAATACATTGAGATAAAAATCGCGACGGGTACCGGCTGCCCCGACTGTTCACAATCCAGATTACCAGGGATGGGTATATTGGCCGAGATGAGCGCAACCGCGGCAAATTGCCCCGGCATTTCAAAGGCCAGGCGATAGGCCATATGGCCGCCCTTGGAATGGCCGGTGGCATACACCCGCCTGCGGTCGATCTGATGGTGCTGACGCCATCGTCGGCGCAAAGCACATCCTGACCGATGGCACGCTCAACCATGACGCGCTGCACGCCATGTTCGAACGCTGCGCGGGGGAAAGCAGGGAACAGGGCGTGCAGCGGCGGCTCCAGGTTATAGGCGCGCGATTAGCCGCTGACCGCGTCGACCGGGAGACCGCCTTTTGCCTGGCCGCCGCCGCCGCGACCATCCTAATCCCACAAGCGCGCTGGCAAACAACACGAGGGTTGCGGGCAGTGGCACTCTCGATTCGACGGTCTCCAGCGTATGTGTCGCGGAAAAGGCGACCTGATCGTCGTTCCCCGAGAGCTGGAAAGCAATGCTTAAACCCATCTGGTCGATGGTACCGCCGTAGTCGGCGGAATCGATAATGGTGGACAGAGTGTATGGCCCGTATGCGCCCGCCGAGGAACTGATCGGCCCCAGGTCAATCACCGATACCTTCAATGGTTGCCTGCGCGATCGCGGGCAGCGACCCCAAACCGATTGCGACTCCGTCGCCCGTGGCATCGGTGAGTGTGCCGCTGATCTGAATCGGATGTTTGAAGTGTGATGCACCGCGCAATTTCCGCGCCAGCGTTAGGAACGGTAAGGAATTCAATAAGTTGCACTCAACGATGAATCCGACCTGGGTCCCGAGTGTAAAAAAAGCTGACACGCCCATCTGTCGGGCCCGCTACCGCCCGTGCTCCGGGAACAGGACTTCCTCGGTCCGCACTTCGGTTTCGCTGATCGTCAGGCGCCCATGGTGTCGGTAGACGTTATTCCTGTCGGAAAATATTCGCGGGACGCGCTCTGCTCGGCCAGCAATGGCTCGCGCCGGTCGGCTGCGGTGAAGGCAGCGGCGGGATTACCGCCAGTCATCGATCAGGTATACGCCGGGGCGGTTGTAGCCGGGATGATTGTGTCGCTGCATGGCCACGCCTTGCAGGTCTGTGCGAAAGCCATGTTTGCGCATGCAGTCATACGCTTCGGCGCGCGCCAGGTTACAGCCCGCAACCAGCCGCGCAAGGCCCTTCCGTGCGGCCATGGTTTCGCAGGCACCCAGTAGCGCGTTGAAGTCACGGGCTGCCGATGGGCCTGAACGCACCACGCCGAACTTGATGTAACAGGCGCCTCCGCCCGCCTCCGATCCGGTACCGCAGTGACAAACCGCAAGCCCCGCCAGTTCGCCGTCATCCCAAAGCAACAGGGTATCGCCAAGGTTCTGTTGGGCAACGGCGCGAATTTCGGCGGAGACATCCAGCCCTTCGTGGACAGAATCAGTAAGCCCACCGCAGGCAGTGAGCATGTCCTCCCGCTCAACGATGGGCACGTCGGAGAATACCGTCCAGGCAATATCGGGTGCTGTTGCTGCCACCGGCTTGGACATGATCGCTGTCAGAAAACGCGGCCAAAAGCCAAACGACTGATAGAGCGCGACATGCTTGGTGCTGTGAGAGAACGTAAAAAGTCCCGCCTGCTGCGTGCCCCACTGTTCAAAGCAGTCCAGGACGGGTTCCATCAGGCGCTTGCCCACGCCGCGGTCCCACAGGTCGGGATGGATCGAAAGCGGGCCGAAAAAGCCGACACTGCCCCAGCGGGTGGCGAAATTGGAACCGCCGAACCGGCCGCCGACGAGCGCGGCAAATGCTGCATCGGGATTGGCGCGCCAGCGCGTGTGCACGAAGTCCGCGTCACCCATGAAGGAGGTGGGTTCAGGAAGGCCCACGAAAGTACCGAACGCCAATCGCATCACGTGATCGGCGACGGGCAAATCGCTTTCCACTAACGGGCGCACCGCGACATCCAACACCGTGGCTTCCTCGTGCAATGATGGCCTTTTCATGTTGATCTCCTTGCTGCCTGCACCAGCGCGCGGATGGCCCAACGCTTTACCTTGCGCGCTTCGGCGTCGTTGAGTTGCAGGACGTCCTTCACGACCACCATGCCTTCAGTCCCCATGATCAGGGCCAATGCCTGGGACAGTGTTTTTAGCGCCGCCGGTTTGAACTCGTGGCGTGCGGGCGCCAGCGCTGCCTCGATCAGCGGCATGCGGCGGTTTTGCCGCACGGGTATGTCGCTCCCATCCTCATCACGCTGCATGCCGCTCTGTAGCGTGTGTACCAGCATCATGCGCATGGCAGGCTCATTGGCCAGTACGATGTCGTGCAGCACCGTATCCACGCGCTCCAGTCTTGCCACCGGATCATCGGAAGCGGCATTGGCAAACAGCGCATCCGCGTCGGGAATTGCCACATCGAGGCCTGCCTCCACGAGCAGGGCCTCGACGCTTGGGAAGTAACGGTAAGCCGTGGCCCTGGAGACAAGCGCCTCCCTGGCGATATCTTCCAGGCTGGGCGCCTGGCCTTGCTTGCCCAGGCGCGCGGCGGCCAGCAGCAAATCCTTGCGCGTGCGATTTTTCTGGTTTTGTCGTCCCGTCACGGTGGCGTTCATGCGGTTGCCTCGCGCATCAGTGTTGCGGCAATTGGCGAACAATGGCGGCGAAATCGAGCCACACATTTTCCCGCTGTATATCGCCGTTATCGGCGAATTCGACTATGTGCAGCAGGCGAAACTCCAGCGGCCTGCCCTTGCCTTCCAGGCCGAACGGCGTGCCCTGCGCCCTGCCTCGCCAGAGTGATTCGTCCACCAAAAAGTGGGTGCCGTACCAAACGACGCAAAGGTTTGACGCTACTGTCGGCGAGGTCGGCGAACATGCGCTCATAAAACGGGCGCGCACCTTCGCGACCACGCGTGGGCCCGGTCGGCCAGCCGACGATGTCGTGTTCAGCGTCCGCGGCCAGGGTGGCAAGAACCCCTTCGACATCGTCTGCTGCCTCAAAACCAAAATGTTGATCGATCCTGCGATCCATCTCGCCTGGAGAGAGTGCCATATCGTGCTCCTTGTGCTGGTTTTATATCGATACATTATTATCATAGTGAGATTATTGTCTCATGTAAAGATATCATACATGCCAGTACCGCCACCAAATTCCGTCATCAAGTCTATGCTGTATTACATCTCTACTTATCCAGCAGGAGGCAGCATGAGCCTGGAAACCTTGTCTCAAGTGGGCGAATTCGTCGGTGGTATTGGGGTAATCCTGTCGCTGGTGTACCTGGCCTTCCAGGTACGCAGCAATACCAGGTCGCAGAGGGCGGATATGACAGCCCGCATCCTGGACCGGATGGCAGCCCAGCAGCACACCTATGCGTTCGACGCAGAAGCCAGCAAGTTCTTTAGTCGCGCTTTCCGACCCCACCGGGCTGACAATCGACGAGAGAAACCAGTTTGCGTGGCTGATGACGGAATTCCTCAGTGCGATGGAATTCCTCATGCAACAGTATCAGGCGGGTAATGTCGACGAGCAAACCTGGTTGCGTTGGTCAAACACCATCGACTGGTGGCTGACCTTCCTGGGATAACCGCTTTCTGGCGGCAGCAGGCCCACGCCGTATACCGACGCGTTTACCGCGTTCGTGGAGGACAGGCTGGTCAACGGCAAAGGCGATTTCAATGAAGAGAATTGGCGCAGCTATCTGGTTTCAGGCCAACCTCGTTAAGCACTGTTATGCGTGAAATCACGGCTCCCGGGCATCCTCCGTCGCCTGCTCCACCGGCTTCTTCTTCCAGTTCGCGAACACTATGGCGACCAGCCCCAGAAGGATTTCATCCACAAAGGGAATCACGTCCGGCAGGAATACATTGAGGATAAAAATAGCGAACGTCAGCGCGAAGACGATGGGAAAGCGCAGGCCCGCGGCCCAGCGCAGGAAGATGCCGGCGAACCCGCCACGGGCCAATTTTCCAAACATCACATCACCTCCTTAATTACATTGCGGGTGGCTGCGAACCTTACCCGCCCCTGCCGCCGCCCTACTCGGCCGCAAGCGCCATAGGCTATCGAGTTGCAGTCGCTCCACGGGCAGGCCAGCCTACTCTGTGGCGGTATTCTGATGCCGGGCGAAGAACGCCCATATCTCATCGGCCGCTTCAATATCGCCCGCAGAGCCACCAAGCATCCGGCCAAATTTCACCTTGCCCGTCGGTATGACATGCCCCGACCCCTGCAGGGTATAGAGCCGCACTTCAACATCCCCTTCCCCCTGCCATGATTGCAGAATCACTTTGGTGTTCGGGTCGCCATCCACTTCGGGAAATACTTTGGTGACCGGATCTTGCGGCGCGGACGCCAGCTCCCGCCAATACGCGGCGGAATCGGCGGCCGAAATCACCTCGCCGCGACTTTTATCACCCATGATTTCCACCAGCCCACCGTTGTAGGGATTGACCGGATCATTGGTGCCATTAAAAATCGCGACGGATACCGGCTGCCCCGACTTTTCACAATCCAGATTACCCGCGACGGGAATATTGGCCGAGATGGGCGCAATGGCGGCAAATTGCCCCGGCATTTCAAAGGCCAGGCGATAGGCCATATGGCCGCCATTGGAATGGCCGGTGGCATACACCCGGCCGCGGTCGATCTGATGGTGCTCGGCAAAATGATCAATCATCGCCGTGAAGAATTGGATATCGTCGATGTTTTCAACATTCGCCGCGTAGTCGGCGCTGCCGCGACAGTCATTCCAGTGGTTTTCGTAACCGTTGGGATAGACCGCGATAAAGCCTTCACTGTCCGCCAGTTGGTCGAAACCGTAGCCGGTCATTTTGCGCACGTCTTTCCCCTTGCTCATCGAGCCGTGGAGAATGAACACCAATGGCCTGCCCGCCTTCAGGTCTGCGGGGATGTAGTAATCCAGCGTGCGCGTCATGCCGTTGACCACCATCTCCGTGGACTTGAGCTCACTCGACAACTGCGGCTCATCGACGATGGTGGTGCGAAAGTAGTAGAAGTAAACAAACAAGACTGCGCAGAGCACCAGCGCCAGCAGGATCAACAGCGACCTGACGATGAGTTTTTTCATAACGGCTCCGTGAATGTATTCCTCCGCTGACCCGGCTCATCGAAGCACACTACCCTGCGTGGGTCGACCAAAATTACTGACCGCCTGCTGCCAGTAAACGATATCGAGTCCCACAGACGTCGCCAGCCCCGCGAGAATCCCGGGCACGGACTGCGCGCTCACCAGCATCTCGTACTGCAGGCGTTTGCGCTTGCCTGTCACCTGCTCTGCCGTGCTCAGGCCCTGGTGTTGACCGTGCCCGTATACCGTGCAGGACGTGAAGCCTTCCACCGCATCGTGCGTGAGGAGGTAGTCGATCAGGTCTTCCTCCAGCGCGGGGGCGATGTTCAGCACCAGCATGCACAACTCGTTCACACCGGGTTCGGGAATGGGCGGGTTCATGCGTTGACTCCTCCAGCAGTGACGAGCGGTCGATGGAACGCGTTGTAGATGATGGGCAACAGGAACAGCGTCAGCAGGGTGGAACTGATCAGGCCGCCAATCACCACGATAGCCAATGGCCGCTGTATCTCCGAACCGGGCCCGGAGGCCAGCAGCAGAGGCACCAGTCCGAACGCGCAGATGGTGGCCGTCATCATCACCGGCGCAACCGGCGCATCGCACCCTCGGTCACCACCGTGAGGATATCCAGGCCCTTCTCGCGCAACTGGTTGAAGTAGCTCATCATCACCACGCCATTGAGCACCGCAATGCCCAACAGCGCAATGAAGCCGACCGAGGCGGGCACCGACAGGAATTCCCCCGTGACCCACAACCCCATCAGGCCACCGGTCAAAGCGAACGGGATGTTGGACAGGATGATCAGTGTCTGTTTGAAGGAACGGAACGTCAGGAACAGCAGCAGCGCGATCAGCGACAGCGCGAGCGGCACCACCAGCATCAGGCGCGCGGCCGCGCGCTGCTGGTTCTCGAACTCGCCGCCCCACTCCAGGCGATAGCCGTCCGGCAGCGCGACCGACTCGGCAATCAGGGCCTGAGCCTCCTCCACGAAGCCCACCAGATCGCGTTCGGCCACGTCGGTGCGGATCACGCTGAAGCGCTGGCCCGATTCGCGAGAGATCAGGATAGGGCCTTCGACGCGCTTGATGCTCGCCACATCCGCCAGCGGTATCTGCCCGCCACCGGGCAGGTCGATGACGCTGTCGCGCAACTGCGCCAGGCCGTCGCCTTCAATGGCTGCATAGCGCAGCACCAGTGGAATGCGCGCGCTGCCTTCCATCACGCTGCCGAGCGTCACGCCTTCGATCTCTGCCCGCAGGCGCGTCTGCAGCGCATCGGCATCGAGGCCCAGCCGCCCGGCCATGACACGGTCGACATCCACCTGCAGGTACTGCGCGCCCTCGTTGAGCGTGGCGATGGTGTCGATGGCGCCGGGAATCCCTTCCACCTCGGTGGCAATTTGCTGGGCCAGTGCGTTTAGTGTGTCCAGGTCCGGTCCGAACAGCTTGATCGCGACATCGCCGCGCGAGCCTGTCAGCATTTCCGACACACGCATATCGATGGGCTGGGTAAAACCATAGTTCAGGCCGACAAAGCGGTCCATGACCTCGCGCAGGTGCTGCTCCAGCTCGGCCTTGGTGTCCACGCGCCACTCCTGCGGCGGGCGCAGCTGCAGGAACATGTCCGTCTCGTTCAGGCCCATCGGATCCATGCCCATTTCATCAGAGCCGATGCGTGAGACCACGCGCGCCACCTCGGGCACTTCGGCCAGGATCGCGCGCTCCACCTCCAGCACGATGCGCGTGTTGGCCTCGAGGCTGATCGACGGAATGGTTTCCAGTTGCACCAGGATGTCGCCCTCGTCCATGGTCGGCATGAACGTCTTGCCCACCAACGGGAACACGACCACGCTCGCCACCAGCAAGCCCCCTGCCGCAACCAACAACGGGAGTGGATGCAGCAACGCTTTCTTCAGCAAGGGAGCGTACAGCGCGGCCAGCGTGCGGCTGAGCCAGGGATCGACGTGGGCGTCTGCACGCACCAGGAACGATGCAACGACGGGAATCAGCGTCAGCGACAGGAGCAGCGAGCCCAACAACGCGAAGACGATGGTGATGGTCACTGGTCCGAACAATTTGCCTTCCAGTCCCTCCAGGGACAGCAGCGGCAGGAACACGATGACGATGATGAGAATACCCGAGGTCACCGGCGCGGCGACATCGCGCACGGCGCGGTAGATGACGTGCAGCAGCGGCAACTGGCGCGGGCCGCCGCGCTGATGCGCGAGGGAGGAGACGATGTTTTCGACTATCACGATCGAAGAATCCACCAGCATGCCGATCGCGATGACCAGCCCCCCCAGGCTCATCAGGTTGGCGGACATATCCATGCTGCCCATCATCAAAAAGGTGAACAGCGCCGAGAGCGGCAGGATCACCGCCACCGTCAGCGCCGCCCGCACATTGCCGAGGAACAGGCCGAGGAGAATGACCACCAGCACTACGGCTTCCACCAGCGCCGACGAGACCGTGCCCACGGCGCTCTCGATCAGCACTGTGCGGTCATAGAACACCTTGAGTTGGGTGCCTTCCGGCAGCGTGTCCTGCAACTCCTCCAGCCGCGCCTGCACACCTTGCACCACTTCCCGCGAGTTGGCGCCACGCAGGGCGATCACGAGGCCCTGCACGGTTTCCGCGCCGCCATCGGCGGTGACGGCGCCATAACGTTCCAGGCTGCCAGTGCTGACGGTGGCCACCTCTGACAGCGGCAAGTACTCGCCCTGCGCATTCATGACCTGCGTATTGCCGATGTCGGCGAGATCCCGAATGGCGCCGGCAACCCGCACCAGTATGACTTCCTCGCCCTGGTCGATGCGCCCCGCACCGTCGTTCTTGTTGTTGGCTGCCAGTGCATCCTTGATGTCCTGCAGGCTGACGCCCAGCGCCTGCATCGCCTCGCGGCGCGGCTTGACCTCATAGGTGCGCACGAACCCGCCGAGGGAATTCACATCGGCGACACCGGGCACGGTGCGCAGTGCGGGACGGATGGTCCAGTCCAGCAGGAAGCGTTTCTGCTCAAGGGTCATGGCCGGATTGTCGATGGTGAACATGAACATGTCCCCCAGCGGCGTGCTCATGGGCGCCAGGCCGCCACTGATGCCGCCGGGCAGATTGCCCCAGACATTGTTGAGTCGCTCTGCCACCTGTTGGCGCGCCCAGTAGATGTCCGTCCCGTCAGCAAAATCCAGGGTGATGGCGGTCAGGGCATACTTTGAGATGGAGCGCAGCATGGTCTGGAAGGGAATGCCCAGCAGCTCCACCTCCACGGGCTGCGTGATCAGCGCCTCGACTTCTTCCGGCGTCATGCCCGGCGCCTTGATGATGATCTTCACCTGTGTTGGCGAGATGTCGGGAAAGGCGTCAATCGGCAGGTTGAGCAGCGCACGGCCGCCAAATCCCAGCAGCAGCAGGGACAGCAGAATCACCATAAGGCGCTGGCTGAGCGAGGCTTGTATCAGGTAGGCGAGCATCATTCACCCCCGCCCAGGCCGAGTTGTATGCCCTTGAGCACCGCCGTGCCCTGGACGGCGATCTCCTCGCCGACGGCAATGCCGGTAGTCGCGAGATAATCCGCGCCGATCGATTGCAATGGCAGCGTACGGGCTTCCACGCCTTCAGCGGAACGCACATACACTGTCGTGTTGCTGCCGCTGTGGACGACTGCCCGGGCAGGAATGAGCACCCCGGGTGCGGCGGGTGGCAGTATGAGCGAGAGTATCTGCCCGGGAGTGAAACTCACCTGGTCGTCGAACTCCGCCAACAGCTCGATGGTCTGGTTGCTGCTGTCGATCACGTAATTCCGCTGTCGCAAGGTGAGCGGCTCCGCGCTGCCCGCGACGCTGAGCCGCTGGCCGATCTGCAGTGCAGCGGCAGCCCGCGCGGACACCTGCGCGCGCGCCCAGAGTCGCGCTCCGGAATTGAGCGTCGCAAGCACATCACCTGCCTGCACATAGGCGCCGACGCTGTACAGGCGCTGGCTCAGGATGCCGTCGGTACCAGCGATGAGGTAGTACTCGCCAAGCCCGCGGCCCTGCTCGCGCAGCGCCTGCAGCATGGCCGTGTCGAAGCCGCCCTGGGCGAGCAGCGCACGAGCGCTGCGCTCGGTGAAGGCTGCCTGCTGCTGAGACAGGCGCGCCTGGTTCAGGCGCTGCTGGGCAATCACACCTTGCTCGAAGAGTGTTTCATCCTTGCGCAGCGCGAAGTTGGCGCTCTGCAGCGCAGTGGCCGCTTCCATCCAGGCTTCCTGCAGCGGCAGCACGTCCTGGCTGCGCAGGGTGGCCAGCACACTGCCGGCGGTCACCGCCGCACCGGCGATGTACTTCCACGCGATGATCGTTCCGCCCCACGCTGCCGTCACGCTGTCACTGCTCTCGGGCGAGTTGATCACGGTGGCGGGATAGCGCACACCCGCTGTGGTATCCACCGCCAGCGCAGGCGCAAACACCACGCCCATGCGGGCGATATCCTCTGCGCTGATGGCCACGGATTCAGCGTAGCTCTCCTGCGCGCTCTCCTGCGCGCCCAGCCGGGTGCAGAATGCGAAAGACAGAAGCGCAACAACGCCCACTGCACAACCGCCTCGAATTTTGGTCATCATGGCAATACTCCAACGATCTGGTTGAATTCACAAATCAGGCGCGCGTGGCGCAGGTTCAGGGCATTGAGTTCGCGCGCGCTGAGTCGCGACTGCTGCAATGCGATAACAACCTGGCTCATGTCGGACTCCCCGGCTTCGAAGGCCGCACGGGCCATGTCCCACTGCTGACGGGCCAGCCGCGTCTGCTCCTCGCTCAGCGGCAGCGATTCACGCAGGGTAAACAGCTCGTGTTCAACCTCGTGCAACTGCAAGCTCAGCGCGCGCTGCGTGTTGAGGAAATTCACCTCGGCGTCGACCCTGGCGCGACGTGCCGGGCTGGTTGCAGCGTCGACGTGGGCCTGGCCACCGAGGGGGATGGAAATGGACAGCGCCAGGGCGTTGTCATTCTCACTGAAATCGTCGGCGCGTTGCCGACGCGACCCGATACTGAGCGTGGGACTGCCACGGGCCTCTACTTCGGCCCTCGTGATCTCGGAGCCTGCCAGATCGATGTCGCTGCGCAGGAGGCGCAGCAGTGGATGCTCGGGGCCGACTTCCTCAACCGGCGCGGGTGACTCTGCGAGCGCGGCGGCAGGCCGCGCATGCAACCCCGTGAGGGTGGCGTAGTTGCGCTCGGCATCCACGCGCGCCGCCTCGGCAGTCAGCTCGTTGCGCTGCTGTGCCAGCAACAGGGCGCGCGCCTGCAGCATTCCTGTTGCGCCGTTTCACCCGCGTTGAACAGAGCTTCGGCGATCACGAGAAGTTCCCGCGCATCAGCGGTGGCGAGTTGCTCCGCCGCCAGCAGTGCATCGGCCTCCTGCATGGCGGCCAGGGCATGGCGCAACCGTCCGGCCATGTCCAGCCTGAACGCGTCCTGCCACGCGGCGGCCTGCGCATCGTAGTGTTCTCCGCGCGCCTGCATCGCGCCGCGCTCTCCCGGGCGCCACAGTGGCAGCGCAATGCCGTAGGTCAGCTCGCGCTGGCCCAGGTCGCTGAGCGTGCGATCGTCGATATACTCAGCCTGCAGGCTCGGGCGCCCGGCGGTCCAGCTATCGCCCTGCGCCGTCATCGCCCGCGCCTGTGCCGCTCGCGCATCGCCTTCCAACGCTTGCGGGGCGTGCTCCAGTACCTGCGCGAGCAGTACGCTTATGCTCAGGGAAGCATCCCTGGCCAATGGGGCGTGGTCGAGTTCCTGTGCCTGCAGGGCCGACATTGCCAGCAGCGATAAGTCCGCCCAATACCTTGACACGGCGAAGACTGGATCTGTTCACAGAGCAGGGCCTCCCTTTCGATTGAAGATGTTGGCGCCAGCCTAGGTGATGCGGTGTGAAAATTTTGTCAACGCGGCATGTTTACTTTTTTTTGACATGCGCCGCAGGACACTGCCAGAGTCCCGGTGGTGGTGTTGGTGGTATTGGTAGCACGAGGAACAGGCCGTGAAGATTCTGGTGATTGAAGACAACCGCGACATCGCGGCGAATATTGCAGATTACCTGGAGCCGCGAGGCCATGTGCTGGATTTCGCCGCGACCGGCACGCACGGCCTGCAGCTCGCCCTGCAGGAACACTACGACATCATCGTCCTGGACATCATGTTGCCGGGGCTCGACGGCATGGCCCTGTGCCGCCGATTGCGCAACGAGGGCCGCAGCGAGGTGCCGGTGCTGATGCTGACCGCCCGCGACCAGTTGGACGACAAGCTCGAAGGCTTCCAGGCCGGCGCCGATGACTATCTGGTGAAGCCCTTCTCGGTGAAGGAATTGGAAGTACGACTGGAGGCCCTCATCAAGCGCGGCGGGCTGCAAAAGACGCAAACCCTGGTGGTCGGCGATCTGCACTTCGACCTGCGGACATACGCCGCCACGCGCGCCGGTCGCTCTCTGGAACTCAATCCCATTCAACGCAAACTGCTGGAACTGTTGATGCGCAACAGCCACCGCGTCGTCACCCGCGCGGAACTGGAACAACACATCTGGGGCGATGCACTACCCGACAATGATGTATTGCGTACCCACATCTACAGCCTGCGCAATGTCGTCGACAAGCCCTTTGCGCAAAAACTCATCCACACGATCCATGGCACCGGCTATCGCCTCGTCGCTGAGCAGGCGCCTGCATGATGCAAAGAACGAGCTTGAAATTCCGGATTCTCGTGGCGTTGGTGTTGATCGTCAGCGTCACCAGCCTGCTGTTCGCCGGGGGCGTGCTGCTGATCAAGGCGCGGCTGGAGGCGAGCATCTTCGGCGACATGGTGGCGGCGCAAATGCGGTTGCTGACTGCGCAACTGGAAGACGGCAGTTATCACGCGGATGCCCTGTTCACGGGCTGGGGAATTCCACTTTGGCGAGTCGACGGCGCAGCTCCCTCGCGAAATCACGGCGCTGGCGGCTGGATCGCACCACAGTGTCGCGGCGGGGGATTTCATCTACCAGGTGGAGGTGGGGGAATGGGACGGCCGTCCGGCCTATTTGACGTACGATGTCACCGAGTGGGAGAACCAGGAGCACGCGGTGCTGCGCATGTTGCTGTATGGCCTGCTGCTGGTGCTGGTGGTTGCCATCGGGATGGGCTTGACCGCTATCCGGGCCATCCTCGCCCCGGTGCAGACGCTCTCGGAGCGCCTCACGCAGATCGAACCCGGCCAAGCCAGTCTGCGCCTCGCCGCCGATTATGCGGGCACGGAGATCGGGCCAGATTGCCGCGTCCTTCGACAAGTACCAGGAGCGGCTGGAAAAATTCCGTGGAGCGGGAACGCTCCTTCCACGGCGGCGGCCAGCCACGAACTGCGCACGCCGCTGGCTGTGATGATGGGCGCGCTGGACGTGCTTTCGGCCAATCCGCAAAGCCCGGCTTCGCAGCGCACTGGAGCGCATCAGCCGCGCCTGCGCCGAAAATGCTCGCCTTCATCGAGGCGACGCTGCTGTTGTCGCGGGAGGAGAGCAACCAGATCGATCAAGGCGCCGCAGCGGATGTCGTAGCGCTGGTGGAGCGCACGCTGGACGACCATGCCGTGCAGATTGCCGAACGCTCGCTCGTGATCGTGCGCGACTACGTCGGCACGCCAGTGCTGGCCCAACCGGCCAGCCTGGTGCAGATCACGGTCGGCAACCTGCTGCGCAATGCCATCGAGCACACGCGTGACGGACGCATTGAGATCCGTATCGAGGACTCGCTCATCGCGATCCGCGACACCGGGGAAGGCATTCCTGCCGACAAACTCGCACAGGTGTTCGATCGCAGCTACAGCACCAAGGCGAGCGGAACAGGCCTGGGACTCAACCTGGTCAAACGGATTTGCGATCGCTTTCACTGGACCATCACGCTTGAGAGCGCACCCGACCGCGGAACGCTCGCCACGGTGCGATTCCAATAATGGAAAGGGTGAAAGGCCTGACCGCAACCGGGCAATTCACGCGAAGGAGAACAGCAATGCCACTACGCCGACGTTTTTACACCCTGCTGATCAGCACAAGCCTGTTGGCGCTGGCCGCCAATGCCACGGAACCGGCAGCGACTGCCGCTACGCAGATCACTGACGCACAGATCAGCAAGGCGCGCACGGCGGTCAATGCGTTGCAGACCGAGCTGCAAACAGCGCTGCAAAACGCAATGCGCGATGGCGGCCCCATCGCCGCTATCGAAGTCTGCCAACTGCAGGCGCTGCCCATCACTGCAAGCATCAGTGAACAGCACAAGCTGTACATCCGTCGCACCGCATTGAAGCTGCGCAATCCCGCCAACGCGCCGGATGACTGGGAAGCACAGCAACTCGCCGATTTTGCCGCGCGCGCCGAACGGGGCGAATCGTTGGCAACGATGGAAGCCGTCAGCCGCGCCGATGGCGAATTCCGCTACATGAAAGCCATTCCGACCGGCGCGGCCTGCACCGGTTGTCACGGCACGCAGATTGCCGAGCCGCTGGCGAATGCGCTACAAGAACGCTATCCCGCCGATCAGGCCACCGGCTTTGCAGCGGGTGATTTGCGCGGCGCGTTCAGCGTGCGCATTCCGATCGCGGATACTCTCTAAACACAGCTTTTTCCAACGCGAGAACGTGCAGTGTGCCATCACACGCTGAAGACTAGAGCTGCAGCCCATTTCAAGGGTAATCTGCAGTCGGTTTCCCACCTTCTTTTAACAATGCCAGCACATCGGCATCAATCTGCTGCAAGGCCAGGGGCTATGCGACTGGCTTTTCAGCAACCACCTGGGCAATGGCCCGCGGCTGCCCACTGACCGGGTCGTGCTCTATCCCCTCGAAATAGTGCAGGATGTCCCATTCGCGAAAGCACTCCCTGAGCTCTCCGAGCCGCAACAGGAAATCCGGATTGCGGGGGCGGCCAATCTTCGCCTGCTCCACCGTGAATGTTTCATAGATCACCAGCCCGCCGGGTATCACCGCCTCTTTTATGCCCGCCAGCAGAGGACGGTGCAGGTAACGAAACACCAGTATGGCGCCGAAGGTTTCCGCATCCAGCGGACGCGTGTCGGGTATTTCCAGATCCACCTGCCACGGGCGCGCCAATTCCCGTTGTCGCTCGCAAGCCTGGGCCGCCAGATGCTGCTTGATGTGCTCCAGGCTTTGGCTATCGCGGTCGGCAAAGACCACGGGTATGCCACTGGCCAAAAGAAAGAGGCCATTCCTGCCCGTTCCACACGCCAGGTCCAGGGCTGGCGCCCTGTCGCAGGCGAGCGCGATGTTCTGCAGGTAATGCGAGAGCAGCGTCGACGCTTCCAAATCAATATCCCGGCGCGCAAGTGAGCCGGCAGGATACTTGCGTCGCCGCCGCAATGACAATCATGCGCCGCGCGGCGGTCAGTTGGCCGCGGAATAGGCGGCATCCCCCAGCGTCCGCTCGATGTCGGCGACATCGCGACGCAACGCCTCGATTTGTGCTTTGTCGAGCTGCCGGCGCAGGCTGCCGTGATAGTCGATGGGGTCGAGGGCCTTCTCGCCTTGATCGAGCTGGTAGTGCAGGTGCGGAGCGGTCGAACGACCGGTGTTGCCGCTGAGCGCAATGACCTGCCCCGCGCTCACCCCCGCTCCCCTCGGCGACCCGGTTCTCGTTGAGGTGCAGGAACTTGGCGAGCACACCGTCGTCGTAGCGGATCTCGATGCCGTTCCCGTTCGCAGTCCAGTTCCAATTGGCGCGTGTGACGACCCCCGCGCGCGGGGATATGACCTCGGTACCCACGGGAACCTTGAAGTCCATGCCCCGGTGCGTGGGGCGGTCCTTCAGCAGGCTGGTGATCTGCTCATACTGCGCGAGTGGGCTCTCCTTCAGGCGGTGCGGAACTTCCGTGCCGTCCAGGTACCAGTAGCTGGGGTAAGTATCCCCCGGAGCCTGCCAGCGATACGCAGCCAGCGTCCGCCCGAGCTTGCCCGTGCGCAGGCTGCCCGCGGCGACCTCCGGGAAGCCATCGCTCCCCATGCGCCACACCACCGCGACGGCGTCGCCGGACTGCAGGTCCCTGCGCATGTCGACATCCCAGACAAACAGGCGGGCGAACACGCTGGCAAGCGCGTCGCCGTCCTGGGCCGCGAGCTGCTGGAAGGTTCGCGCCAGGGAGTGCTCGACCTTGCCGGCGAGCGTCAACCATCCTTCCTCTGGGGCAACCGCACCGGCGGCACGCACCGGAGTCGCCGCGGGCGCATCGGCAGCCGCGCCCGGCTGCTGTGCAATTGTGGGAGCGCCGGCATCCTCGCCCTGCGTTGCGACAGGCTGCCCGGACGCGACTGGCGCTTCTGTGGAGCGACCGCTGAACAAAAGAACAGCGTTGAGCGTCAGCGAACAGCCGAGCAGTACATACAGCAGGGGAGATATCTTGGCAGATGTCTTGGCAGATGGATCGGGCATTGGAACCTCGTAAGGAAATGGAAAGTTAACGTCGCCGCGATCGGGAGACCGCGCAGCGGCGAGAGTATAAAAGATGCATCGCCTCTTGTGGGCCAGCTGCGACAATATGTCACATCCCCAGGGCGCGGTCGCGTCGATATACTGCCCGACTTTCCGCACGGGCCGGCCACAGGTGGCGCGCGCTTCCCACCGATACCCGAGGATTCCACATGCCTGCAGTGCCAGACGCCCATTCCCGCGATCCGCTTTCAACCTCGAGCGCCTTCTCGCGGGAGATACCGCCCGCCCTGCAACCGCTGCGCCTCGCGCCGCTGGCCCTCCTGCTCGCAAGCGGCCTCGCCGCCACTGCGGCGCAGGCCGATCACGCGCAGAATCCCGGCGGGCCGACAATGGAAACCGTGGAAGTCCACGGCGAGCGACTGCGGACAGACCTGCTACGCGAGCAATCCCTCACCCCCGGCGGCGTTACGCTGATCGACATTGAGACACTGTTCCAGCGCAACATATCCAACATGGCCGATCTGCTGCGCTTCACGCCGGGCGTGTGGTCCGCCAGCCCGAACGGCGGCAGCCCCGTCTTCCTGTCCTCGCGCGGCTCCAACCTGGATGCCACCGACTACGATGTGAATGGCATCAAGCTGCTGCAGGATGGCCTGCCGATCACGACGGCGGACGGCAACAACCACAACCGCCTGATCGACCCGCTGAGCATGCGCTACGCCACGGTGGCGAGGGGCGCCAATGCGATGACTTTCGGCGCCAGCACCCTCGGTGGCGCGATCAACTTTGTCTCTCCGACGGCGCTCAATACCGCTCCGTTGCAGCTGTACACGATGGGTGGCAGTCACGGGCGCCTGAACGCGCAGGCCACAGCCGCGCGGGTTTTCGACAACGGGCTGGACGGCCTGCTCACCGTGGCCAGCGACAATTGGGACGGCTACCGCGACCACAGCAAGGATGACAGCAACAGTGTCTACGGCAATACGGGGTGGCAGTTTGGCGAGGGGAACGAATCCCGCCTGTATGCAGCCTATATTGACACCGACATGGACCTCCCCGGCACGCTCAGCAAGGAGCAGATCAACGAGGATCCCGACCAGGCTTCCACAGCCGCGCTGGGGGGCGACTACGGGAAGAAGCTGGAGTCGTGGCGGGTGGCCAACAAGACACGCTGGGCGCTCGGCGACAACAGCGCGGTGGAGTTAGGTTTCTCCTGGGAAGAGCAATCTCTCTACCACCCGATCGTGGACAAAGTACTCGTTGATTTTGACGGGCCTGGCCCGATGCCACCGACCGAGGTGTTCAGCCTGCTGATCGACACTGACCACCGCGATGCGGGCCTGATGGGGCGCTATGAACTGACGCTCGGCGAGCACAACGTGCTGGCGGGCATCAACGCCGGTGACGGCAAGGTGACAGGCGGCAATTACCGCAACGACAACGGACAAAAGAATGGCCTCACCACCAAGGTGGACAACAAGGCCAGCAACGTGGAGGCCTTCGCCATTGACCGCTGGCAGTTCGCGCCGCAGTGGACCTTCGTCTACGGCGCGCAGGCGGTGTGGGCGGATCGCGAGATCGAAAATGTCGAGGTGGCGTCCGGCGAGGTGCGCGATCCGCAGGGCAACTACGACAGCATCAATCCGCGCGTTGGCGTGCTGTATGACATCAGCGACAACATTACCTTGTTCGCCAATGCCAGCAAGGTGTTCGAACCGCCCACCAATTTTGAGCTGGAAGACGATGCACGGGGCAGCCAGGATACGCTGGACGCCATGAATGGCTACGTGGTCGAGGTCGGCAGTCGCGGCCAGCACACACTGGGGCAGGCGAACGAGGCCTACTGGGAGATATCCGCGACTACGGTTGGATCAACGACGAAATACTTTCAGTTGGGCAACCCTGGCGAGACCCCTGGCCACCAACATCGACAACACGATACACGCAGGCGTGGAGGCACTGTGGGGTGCGAGCATAGCGCTGGACAATGTCGGACAGCACGCGCTGGCGCCAACGCTCAGCCTCACCCTGAACGAATTCAACTTTGACAACGACGAACAGTATGGCAATAACCAATTGCCAGCGGCACCCGGCTACGCGCTGCGCGGCGAGCTGTTGTACCGCAATGCCGGCGGATTTTATGTCGGGCCCACTTTTGACGTTATCGATGAACGCTACGCCGACTTCGCCAATACCTACAAGGTGGATGACTACCAGCTGCTCGGCCTGCGCGGCGGTTACACAACGGAGCGCTGGGAGGTATTCGCGCAGGTGGATAACCTGCTGGATACGGAATACGTCTCCGCGCTCAGCGTGCGCGACATAGCCCTGCCGGATGAAGAAATTCTCTCTCCGGGCGCGCCACTGTCATTCTATGCCGGCTTCCGATACCAACTGTAATGGCAACGTCCGCAAACACACGCAGCGCCAACAACGCACAGCAATACCGCGCGACCTGGCGCTGGCATTTTTTTGCCGGTGTCATCGTCGTGCCCTTCCTGCTGGTGTTGGCGATCACCGGACTGGTGATGGTGTACTACACCTCGGTGCAGACGCCGCTGGGGGAAGGCCTGGTCGTGGATGCGCAGGGGCAAGAATCCACGTCACCCATGCAGCAAATGGCGGCGGCCTCCGCAGTGCTGCCCGGCGCCACGGTGACGCAGTACATACCAGCTCCCACTCAAAGCAGCACAGCGCAGTTTGAACTGACACGCGCCGAGGACGCCTATGCTGTCGACGTCGACCCCTACACCAACAAGGTGCTTCGGGTGGTAGACAAAAATCGCACGCCCTATGCACTGGCGCACCGGATTCACGGCAGCCTGCTGCTGGAGGATGTCGGTGACGTGGTACTGGAAGTGGTGGCGGGCCTCGCATTGCTGTTGATCGTCACCGGCCCATACATGTGGTTGCGGCGCCGCCAGGCCGCGCCCGCGCAGGAATCCTCCCGGCGCGGCATCTGGCGCCGCTGGCACTTGCTCACGGGATTGTATTCGGCGGTGCTGCTGTGTTTCTTCCTGCTCTCCGGCCTCGCCTGGACCAACATCTGGGGCGGCAAGTTCGTGCAGGCATGGAGTTCCTTCCCCGCTGAAAAGTGGGGGCCGCTCTCGCTCTCCGGCGTGAATCACGCTGCGATGAACCACGGCGTGGTAAAGGAAGTGCCCTGGGGCCTGGAGCAAACACCCCTGCCCGCTTCCAACGCGCATGCGCATCATGCCGACCATGTCGGCCATGTCCAACCAGCCAATCATGGCGACGAGGATGCACGCGCTGTGGTGAACCTGGATACCGTCGACGCTCTGGCGCGCGACATCGGCTTCGGCCCGCGCTATCGCATCAACCTGCCGCAGGACGCCGATGGCGTCTACACCATCAGCACCACCACGATGACCGGCGATGCCGATGTGCCCGGCGATGAGCGGACCGTGCATGTCGATCGCCACAGCGGAGAGATCGTGGCCGAGGTCGGGTTTGCAGATTACTCCCTGATGGCGAAAAGCATGGCGGTGGGCATCGGCGTACACCAGGCCAACATGGGCTGGTGGAATATCGCCATGAATGTGCTCGCCTGCGCCGCCGTGATCTTCCTGTGCGTGAGCGGCACGCTGCTGTGGTGGCTGCGCCGCCCGGCGGGCTCGCAGCCATTGCCGGTTGCGCCACGCATTGCCGGACTGCCGCTGCGCAGTGGGCTTACGGTGTTGCTGGTGGTGATGGGAATTGCGTTTCCGCTGCTGGGCGCAGCGCTACTGGTCGGACTGCTGATGTACGCGCTGTTTGGGCGCGCCCAAACTTAGCGAGGCATTCTCGCAAGCGCGATCAAATCGCTGCAGCATAAAAACCTGAAGATCGCACTTAGGATTAAGGCGCTAGTTAGCTCATAAGGGGCCACTATTGATTGCGCTTGCGATCGATTACCGCCTGCATGATCTCGTCTGGTGTTCGCGTGCTGAATCGGCTTTGCTCACCCTCGATCAGGGCGGAACGGATGGCTTCGATCTCCGTCTGCGTTTCCTGCTCGCGAATTTGCCGCTCACGGATCAGCTCGCGGACGACTTCGCTTTCATTCCCAAAATGCCCGCTTTGGATTTGCGCTTTGATCCACCGGTCCTGCTGATCGGTGACCGATATGCTTTTTTTTTACCATCGCCAGAGGTGGCCCTCCAAGGGGATTCGCTGACACTCCTACCAAGTAGGATATTTTACTCTCAAAAATTCGACAACAGTTTATTGATTGCAGTCACGAGGGCTTGCCGTGTCACTTCGGCAAACCACTGAAACCCAGTTGCCAAGGCGAACCGCGCCCGATCGCACCAACTCACTGAGAGATTGCGTCTTGAGACATACGTTAATTCATATATACTAATTTTCGTATGTCACTCCTTTTTTGACGACCTAACCCATGAAGAATCCCGTCCAGTTTTACAAATGCCTCGCGGACGAAACGCGCTTGCGCTGCCTGCTGTTGATCGCGCAGGAAGAGGAACTGTGTGTCTGCGAACTCACCCAGGCTATCGATGAGATACAACCCAAGGTCTCTCGCCATCTGGCCCAGTTGCGCAAATGCGAATTGCTGCTGGACAGGCGGCAGGGCCAGTGGGTGTTCTATCGCATCAACCCCGCGCTGCCCGACTGGGCGAAAGCGGTGCTCGCCGCGACACTGGCCAGCAACCAGCCGTTCCTGGTTAAAAACATGAATCGCCTGAACAAGATGGGCGATCGGCCAGCGCGTGCCCAGGCCTGCTGTTGAACAGCGCAAAATAGAGACGCGTGCTTGCTACGTCCATAGAATTTTTGGAGTGCTGTGATGGCTATCAGAGTAGGGATCAATGGCTTCGGCCGCATGGGTCGCCTGTCCATGCGCGTGGCGTGGGAGATGCCGGAAATCGAGATTGTCCGGGTGAACGACCCTGCGGGCGATGCGGCCACGCTGGCCCATCTTCTCAATTATGATTCAGTCCATGGCCGGTGGACACACGATGCCACAAGTGCCGGGGATACCATGGTCGTGGGCGACAAGATCGTCCGCTGCACGGCCAATAAGACTATTGCCGATACGGATTGGTCGGATTGCGATGTGGTGATCGAGGCCTCCGGCAAATTCAAAAGCCAGAAAGTGCTGCAGGCATTCCTCGACCAGGGTGTAAAGCGCGTCGTGGTGACAGCGCCCGTCAAGGAAGCGGGCGTGCTGGATATCGTGATGGGTGTGAACCACGGCCTTTACGACCCGTCTGTGCATCGGATTGTCAGCGCGGCCTCGTGCACCACGAATTGCCTGGCGCCAGTGGTGAAGGTCATCCATGAAAGTATTGGCATCAGGCATGGCTCGATGACGACGATTCACGACATCACCAACACGCAAACCATTCTCGATGCGCCGCACAAGGACCTGCGCCGCGCGCGCGCCTGCGGCATGAGCCTGATACCGACCACCACCGGCTCCGCCACGGCGATCACGCACATCTTCCCGGACCTGAAAGGCAAGCTGAACGGGCATGCGATACGCGTGCCGCTGGCGAACGCGTCGATCACGGATTGCGTGTTTGAGGTGCTACGCAACACCACCATCGAAGAAGTGAATGCGCTGCTGAAGGCCGCGTCTGAAAGCGATCTCAAAGGGATTCTCGGCTATGAGACGAAGCCGCTGGTGTCCATCGATTACCGCACCGACCCACGCTCCAGTATCGTGGATGCTCTCTCCACGATGGTCATCAACGGCACGCAGGTAAAACTGTACCTGTGGTACGACAACGAATGGGGCTATGCCAATCGCACGGTGGAACTCGTGCGCCTGGTAGCCGGCTAGGACGGCTCGCAGCGATGGGCGCCTTCTCCACCATGTCGCCCGAGGTGCGCCAGTACCTGCTGGTCACCGGCAACTACTGGGCGTTCACGCTGACGGACGGCGCGCTGCGCATGCTGGTGGTTTTGCACTTCCATCAATTGGGCTACAGCCCGCTGGAAGTCGCGATGCTGTTCCTGTTCTACGAAATCTTCGGCGTGATCACCAACCTGGTGGGCGGGTGGCTGGGCGCGCGCATCGGCCTGAACGCCACGATGAATTGGGGCCTGGCATTGCAGGTGATTGCGCTGTCGATGTTGTTGGTGCCCTCCTCGTACCTGGGAGTCGCCTGGGTCATGTGCGCACAGGCACTTTCCGGGATCGCCAAGGACCTCAACAAGATGAGCGCGAAGAGCGCTATCCGGCTGCTGGTTCCACGGGAGGCCGCCGGGACGCTGTACCGATGGGTCGCGATGTTGACCGGTTCCAAGAACGCGCTGAAAGGCGTGGGATTTTTCCTGGGCGGCCTGCTGCTTGCGGCATGGGGTTTCAGGGGCGCCATTGCGGCGATGGCCGCCGCGCTGCTGCTCGTATGGGTTTGCAGCATGCTGACGCTGAAGAAAGACCTGGGCAAGTCCAGCGCCAAGCCGAAGTTCAGCGAACTGTTTTCCAAAAGCCGCGCCGTCAACGCCCTATCCGCCGCGCGTTTGTTTTTGTTCGCTGCCCGCGATGTCTGGTTCGTGGTGGCCCTGCCTGTCTATCTCTCCTCCACGCTCGGCTGGGACTATTGGGTGGTCGGCGCCTTTTTTGCCGCCTGGATCATCGGCTACGGCATGGTGCAGGCGTTGGCGCCGAAGATAACCGGTTTGACTGGCGGCGGCACCCCGGACGGCCGGGTAGCTTTTGCGTGGGCAGTGGTGCTCACGCTGGTGCCGGCGCTGATCGCCATCGCCGTGCACCTTGAACTGTTGCTGCCTGCCAGCCTGATCGCGGGTTTGCTGGTGTTCGCCGTGCTGTTCGCCGTGAACTCCGCCGTGCACAGTTATCTCATCGTCAGCTACGCCGACGAGGCCGGCGTGTCGCTGGATGTAGGCTTTTACTATATGGCAAATGCGCTGGGCCGACTGCTGGGAACCGTGTTGTCGGGTTGGGTGTTCCAGGTTTGGGGCCTGGCGCCCTGCTTATGGATCTCCAGTGCGTTCATAGCGATATCCGCCGCAGTGGCGTTGCTGCTGCCACGGCATCAGGCTATGGCCGTGCAGCGCAGAGTCGGCCGATAGCCCCGGATAGTTAGTGCAGCTCCGGCGTTGACTGGCTGCGCGACACGCTACAAGATCAATCTGTGTTCACGCTATATCAAACTGGAAGACTCCAGCGCCCACCTGCAACAGTAGGTGGCAGTGCGTGAGGTACACAGGTTTTATGTCTCTGAGGGGTAACGGGGTGGCAGCTATGGTTGATGCAAACGACTTGTGCGGCAGCCATTGCCGAGCAGTAGGCCTCCACACCCGCGCATGAAAACCGTTGAGCTAAACCTCCTCTGGACGCTGGCGCTCGCGACGTCACTGTTCTTCATCGGCCAGTTCATTGTGTGGCGCTCGCAGTTCCTGCAGCGCTACAGCATTCCTGTTCCCGTCGTGGGCGGCGTGCTCTTTGCGTTGCTGTTCGCCGTGGCGAGCCTGGTTGCGGACATCCGGCTCGCGCTGGATGACTCGCCGCGCGACCCGCTGCTGCTGGCCTTTTTCGCCACGCTCGGTCTCGGCGCCGATGTGCGCTCACTGCTGCGCGGTGGCTGGAAACTGGTGATGCTCCTCGGGCTGTTCATCGCGGTCATGATCATGCAGGGGTTGATCGGCATGGCGATGGCCAGCGCGCTCGACCTGCATCCACTGGTCGGCCTGCTCGGCGGCTCGATCTCGTTGATCGGCGGCCACGGCACCGCCGCCGCCTACGCGACGAGCTTCGCGGAGCACTACAACCTGCAGGGCGCACTGGAACTCGGCATGGCAGCCGCCACAGCGGGCCTGATCCTCGGCAGCCTGCTAGCCGGCCCGGTTGCCGAGCGCGTAATGCGCCGCATCGAGGCGCGCGGCGAACGCACCGGCCAGGCGCGCGCGACCGCGACCTTGCAGCCGCGGGCAGTACTCGCTCCCATTACGGCGGAGCAGCTGTTGTTCGTGCTGCTGGTGTGCCTTGCCTGCATCGCCGGCGCACATTACCTGCAGGCGCTGCTGCGCGATTCGGGCCTGTTGCTGCCGAGCTTTCTCTGGGCGCTGCTGATCGGCATGCTGGTGCGCAATATTGCCAGCCTCCTTGGCCTGAAAGGCATCAACGACAGTGCCGTGCAGGCGGTTGGCAGCGTGTCGTTGTCGCTGTTTTTGATCATGGCTCTGATGTCCATGCAGATCCTCGGCCTCGTGGCGATTGCCGGGCCGCTGTTGCTGATCGTGCTGGTCAATGCCGTGGCGACTGCGGCCTTCGCGTATTTCATCACCTCACGCCTGATGGGCGGCGACTACGACGCAGCCGTGATCAGCGGCGGGCAGGTCGCCGCCGGACTCGCGACCACGGCTGTTGGCATGTCCGTGATGCAGACGCTGACCGAGCGGCACGGCCCCGCGCCCATGGCATTCCTGTTGATCCCTATCGTGGGCGCGTTCTTCGCCGACATCGCCAATGCACTCGTCCTGCAGGCATTCTTCGCGCTGCCGATGATGGGGTTCTGATGACGCTGCTCCCGATGTCGCGATGCATTGTCCTCCTGCTCCTCATGCTGCTCGCGGCTTGCACGCGCGGCCCGAAGGAGGATGCGCTCGCGGTGGATGTACAAGCGCGGCTCGACGCCGTCTTCGGCCAGCCGCTGGTCGAGATCGCGACGCTCAATCGGCAGGGCAGCGCGCCGTATCACCCGGCGGACGACGGGGCGCGGCAGGTGATCGTCTATTACAACGCCGTGCTGCGTTTTGTCGATGACTACGACCCGTCGGATTGGGAGACGCTGAGTCCGGCCCTGATCGCCGCTGCGCTGGGTGCTACGGATCGTGGAATCTTCGGGCTGGGACCGTCGCTGCACGGGCCGGGCAGCGAGTTCCGCGCGCACGGCTCGCTGGTGTATCGCGAAACCGACGACGGCTGGGTGCCCAGCGATGATCGGCTGCATGGCGATGAGCACGTGCCAGTATCCGATGGCACGGCCACCAAGGTGGCCAGTGGTACGTCCGGCGCCGATGAACTGGTCCAGCACCTCGCCAAACTGGTGATGCAGTCGCCCGAGGGCCGGGGCGCGGATCGTGAAATCATTACCGAGGAGATCGACCGCGCGGTGCGCAATATCAACCTGCGCCTGCAGCGCGAGCACGAGGGCGTGGCGATCGCAGCCGGGCCGCAGGGCGGTGAGTACTGGCGCTTTCTCACCTCAGTCACGCGCAACCTGCCGGACGCCTCCGGCATCCGCGTGGTGGCGACCGAAGGCAGCGTGGCGAACGCCTTCCTCATCGAATCCCACCAGGCGCGCGCGGGTGTCATACAGAGCGATGTCGCGGCCGCCGCCGTCACCGGCCAGGGGGTGTTCCTCGAAGCTGGCCCACTGGGCCACCTGCGCGCCGTAGCCAGCCTGTTCCCGGAGCCGGTCCATATCATCGTCCGCGCCGACTCGGACATCGACAGCGTCGCGGATCTCGCAGGAAGGCGCCTGACACTGGGCAGTCCGCAGTCGGGCTCACGGCACACCGCCCTGCGCTTGCTGGCGAACACCGGGATCGATGTCGACGCGCTGGTCCGGGTCGTATATCACAGCCCGGAGGAGGCGCTGGCCGGCCTCGCAGCAGGCGAGATCGACGCCGTCATCGAGGTCGCCTCGGCGCCATGGCAACAACTGCAAGCGGCGCTGCGCACCACGCCGCTACGACTGGTCGGGCTGACGCCCGCGCAGGCTGCCAAACTCGGCAGGCAGCTACCCGGACTCTTTCCGCTCAGCATTCCGGCTCGCACCTATGCCGGGCAGGACGCTGCCGTGCAGACCGTTGCGGCGACCGCGCTGCTGGTCGCCCACAGCGAGGTCGCGGATGCCACGGTCGCAGCGATGCTAGAGCTGTTCTTCGCCACCAGAGCAGACCAGGGCGGCGTGCTGGCCGCGCGCATTTCGAAGGAGCGCGCCCGAAGCGGCATCACGATTCCGGTACACGAGGGCGCCCGGCGATTCTTCAAGCGCAGTGCGGACGCGGCGTCCCTGCCGGGCAGTCCGTGATTGGTTGGCTAAGCGGCAGGTAATGCCGCTTTAGTTTTTCGGTATCAGGTCGCCGGAATCAAAATCCACTTTCAGGCTGAACTGGACGCGGTAATCCGAACCGATATTGCCGCTGATATCCTCGCGCTCGCCCCAGCTGAATTCCGTGCCGAGCATGACATGGTCCGCCGGGTAGTGCAGCAGGTTGATTGTTGCAATCTGTCCCTGCTTGAATTCCGTGGGGTCCTGTCCGTCACTGGTATCAAGATCAATCATTGACCAACCGACCGTGGTAGCCCACTGGTCATTCCAGAAGTGGTCGTAATAACTGCTGAGGCCCCAGATCGGCACGGTCTCGGCGTCGGCTTCAGTAATAACCGCCGAATCCGGTGCGATGTCCAGGCCGCCGTCATTCATGTAGTTGCCGATGCCCTCGCCATAGGCCACCTGCAATTTCAGCATGTCGGCGCCCCAGGTTTTCAGGCCAGTGCTGGTATTGATCCCCCAGCCCACCTCGTACTCCTTGTCACCGTTGTCGAGCCGTTCATACCCGAGTTTGCGCACGATACCCGCCACCTGGTAATGCCCGAAGTCGCCGTTCTGGCGAAAGCGGGCAGCCAGGTCGGGCAGGTCGCTGTACGACTGGAACACATCCTCCGCCGTCGAATCCACCGACTCGCATTCCTCGGTGACATCGCTGGGGCTGCAAACAGGAACATCGCGGAACTGGCCGACAGTCAGCGCCGTATCGGGATTCTCCAGGCTCACCGCGAACTCGTTATCATCACCCATGGGGAACGTGTAGCGCGCCTGCTGGTTGCGATAGAACACCATGCCGGTCGGGCCCCAGTAATCGATGGTGTTGGGGAAGATGTCGATATCCATGAAGTTCGACCAGGTCTGGCCCATCAGGAAATCCTTGTACGTCGCATAGGCATGCCTGACACGCAACGTGGTTTGACCCTGGTCGCCGCCCACGCCGAACAACTCGCCCTCGAGCTTGTAGGTAATGTCCGGACCGTAGTCGCCCTTCACACCCAGTCGGGACTGGCGCACGCTGAACAGGAAGTCGCCATCATTACCATAGGCACCACTTTGCGTGGGGATGGTGGTCACGCGCAGGGTATCTGCCCAGTCGGGGTCCACCCGCTTGAAATCGTAGACGGCGTCCGCCTGGGCGAAGCCGTAGACCGTCATGGAGAGTTTCTTCTCCGAGGCTTTCACGCCACTGGTTGCCGCTGACGCCGCTGGCGCCGGCTGCTGCCGCCACAGCTTGCGTGGTGGCCACTGGCGCTGTCCCCGCTTCATCGGCTTTAAGTCGCTGCAACTCCGCCTGCATCTGCTCCATCATGCGCTGCTGTTGCTGCATTGCAGCCTGTTGCTGCTGCAATTGCGCTTCCAATGCCGCTATGCGGTCGGCCTCTGTGGCCGCGCCCGCCGGGAGCGCGGTGCTGGCAAGCAGTACTGCAATCGGCAACAGTGCTCTTCTGGATTTCTGACATTCGCTGCTCCTTGGCGTGATAGCTGGATGGGTGGGTTTATTTCAAAGGCGTCACGGCGTAGGGATTGCCGCCCAGCGCATTGGATATATCCGCGATCGCTTTTTGCGCCCGCACGCTGTTGCCGGCGGCATCCAGCGGCGGCGATATGACCGCGATGCCGAAGCGGCCGGGCGAGACGGCAATAATGCCGCCGCCGACCCCGCTCTTGGCGGGCAGGCCGGTGGCATACAACCACTTGCCCGAGTCGTCGTACAGTCCGGCGGTCGCCATTACCGCGAGCAGTTCAGGCACATATTCACTGCGCATGACCTGCTTGCCCGTCACCGGATTTTTGCCGCCGTTGGCCAGCGTCGCCGCCATGATGGCGAGGTCCCGCGCATTGACGTTGACCGAACACTGCTCCGTATAAATGTCCGTCGCCTGGTCGGGATTGTCCTTGATGCGCCCGTAGGCATACATCAGCTTGCCGATGGCCTGGTTGCGCTGGTTGGTGTCCGCCTCGGATTTGAATACCTCTTCATTGACCGACAGTTTGCGCCCGGCAAAATCACTGTACGTGCTGAGGATCTTGTTCCAGATCTGCTCCCGCGAATCGCCCGAGACCATGCTGGTGGAGGCAATCGCGCCCGGATTGACCAGCGGGTTCATCTCTGCGCCCTTGTACTGCTCGATGGCGACAATGGAATTGAAAACCTGGCCGGTGGCGTCCACACCCATGTTGTTCATGAGCGCGTCCGGCCCCTGCTCCTCCATCACCAGCGCAGCGGTGAAGACCTTGGAAATCGACTGGATCGAAACCTCCGATGTGATGTCGCCCGCGGTGTAGATCTTGCCATCAGGCGTTACCAGCGCGATGCCGAAGAGATTGGAATCGACCTTGGCCAGCGCGGGAATGTAGTCGGCATTGGCGCCTTCCTGCAGCGTCTTGTATTTCGCGTAGGCGGCATTGAGCGCGGCTTCGATCTCTGCGGCCTGCAGAGGTCCGGTGTTGCTGGTGACTGCGGCGCCGGACTCCGCCTTGTCGCCTGGCTCAGGGGCCTGAAAGCCGGTTGCGAATAAAAATGCCGCTAGCAGCACGAACGTCCTGGCGAGAAACATGGGTCGCATATCAAGGTCTCCGAATGTCGGGGGATTACATAGGCACCGCCCGTCTCCTGCATCAGGAGGACAAGGCTGGAGTGTCGAGCGGCGATAACAACACTGCCGTTTTATAGACGATTTGACCAACACTCGCAAGGCAATATCGCCAGCCGGCGCTTAGCCGCTCGCGTAGCCGTATTGGGTACACCATGCGCTTGGTTTCGCACTGGACTTCTCGTAGTCTGTCGCACCCTCGATTCCATTCATCAGTGACGAAGGCGATTCCCGATGCAACGGCCCCACGCCAGTTTAACTGCCCTGTTAATGCTGTATGCAGGGACCTCGTCCTATTGCGCAACAGCCGTAGCCGATGCCGCCACGGAACAGGCAATTCTGGCACGCCTGGCCGCGCTGGAGCAGAACCAGCGCAAGCTGGAGGAGGAACTGGATGCAAAAGACGCGCGTATCCAGGAGCTGGAGCAGCGGCTTGCGATACAGCCGGCGCCGGATAACACAACCCCTCAATCCATCGCCACCGCACCGGCGACTACAACACCACCGGAGGTGGCCACTACTCCGGTTACCGCAACCACGCAGGTTGCCACTGCAGCGACACCGGCCAAACCGGGTGATGGAAAGGAATTCTTCGGCCGCTTCCAGCCGGGGCAAGGCGGGTTTACGATTGCCGACACGCCCATGGGCTCGGCGAACCTCGGCCTGTGGGCCTACGTGCGCTATCTCAACCAGTTGGAACTGGATAAGTCCTACACCGACAGTTTCGACCGCACCTTTGAGATCGACCGACGCAACGACATTCAGTTCAACAAGGTCAACCTCTCCTTCAGCGGCTGGCTGTTTGACCCCAACTTCCGCTACCTGACCTACGTCTGGACCAACAACACCGCCCAGGGCGACGGCGCGCAGGTGGTCGTGGCGGGGCACTTCAAATACCGCTTCAACCCGGCGGTGGATGTCGGCGTGGGTATCGATGCACTACCCGGCACACGCAGCATGTACGGCAGCTTCCCCTACTGGAACAAGGTCGATATGCGCACCATGTCTGACGAGTTTTTCCGGCCCAGCTACACCAGCGGCATCTGGAGCGCTGGCGTGCTCAATGAGGGGCAGGGGCTCACCTACAAGCTGATGCTGGGCAACAACCTGTCCCAGTTGGGGGTCAACGCGGCCAAGCTGGATGGCGCGCTGGATACCTGGTCCGGCCGGTTGCAGTGGCAGCCCACCACCGGCGAGTTCGGACCCCAGGGTGGGTGGGGCGACTTTGAGATGCATCAGCATCTGGCCACCCAGTTCGGCCTGTCGGCAACCTACAGCCGTGAGGACCGCCAGAGCCAGCCCGGTACAGAGGATGTCAATAACTCACAAATACGGCTGTCTGACGGCACCCGCCTGTTCGTGCCAGACGCCTTTGCGAGCGGCGGGAGTGTCGAACGCGCGACCTACCAGATGGTATCGGCGGACGCCGCCCTCAAGTACCAGGGTTTTGATCTGTCTACCGCGTTCTACTCCCGCTGGCTGGATTCGTTCAAGACACAGGGCTATGTCCCGGTCGACAACCTGTACGACTATGGCTTCGAGGTGCAAACGAGTTATATGTTCCTGCCGCGCTCAGTGCAGGGCTATATCGCCAGTTCCAAGATTTTGGGCGAGTATGGCAATCCCTGGGACACTGCAGTGGGGGTCAACTGGTATCCAATGCGCAACAGGCTGGTACGCGTCAATGGCGAGTTGCTCTACACGCATGATTCCGCCGTCGGCAACTCCAGCGCGCCTTACGTGGTGGGTGGTGACGGGCCGGCATTGAATACCAACATCGAGATGAAGTTTTAACGTCCGTGGCTAATACCATGTCGCGTTTTGGCAATCGGAGGTTCAGCATGAAGAATAGTCACGTCAGCAGGATATGGGCTGCAGCCGTGCTGGCCCTGTCGTTACCGGCAGGCGCCGATGAGGCGCAGGAGTACTACGACAGCCACACCCACCTGACCAACTACGTGCAGGAGGGTATCACCGCACGGCAATACCTGGCCGCAGTGGGTGACCGCGTTGGCCGCTCCGCCCTGTTTGGCATACCGCTGCAGATGCACTGGTCCGATCGCGTGACGGGAAAAGTGGCGCCCACGTATTACCTTGATTCCGACACTGCCCTTTATTACTACTCATTCACCGATGCCTATATCGCAGAGCAATATCGCAAGCTGTCGCCCGCGCAGCAGGCGCGCTTCGAACCGATGATCACTGGTTTTAACCCGGCGGACATGTATGCAGCCGATCATATCCGCCGCGTGCTGCAAACCTATCCCGGCGTGTTTACCGGCATCGGCGAGTTCTCCATCCACAAGGAGTTTGTCTCCGCCAAAGTCAGCGGCGATGTCGCGAGCCTGATCGATCCCGCGGTGGATCGCATCTTCGATTTCACGGCTGAGAGCGGGCTGCTGTCGATTTTGCACTCGGACATCCACATGCCGTTCGTGAAGCCGGAGTTCCGTCGCTTGTATTTCGACCAGGCCGTAGCGCTGTTCAGGCGCCACCCGAATTCGACCATCATCTGGGCGCATACCGGGCTCGGGCGCGTGGTACAGCCGGTGGAAGATCATCTGGCCATGTTGGAGGAAATTCTGTCTGATCCTGCGCTCAAGAACGTGAACTTCGATATCTCCTGGGACGAGGTCGCCAAGTACGTGGTGGCAACGCCGGATGCGACAAGGCAAACGACCGCACTGATAGAGAAGTACCCCGATCGCTTCCTGTTCGGATCAGACAACGTGGCCCTGACCGAACCGCAGGCATTATTCGCCGTTGATACGCCGCTCTGGGCAGCGCAGGGCGCGTCGGATGGCCCGACACTGTGCGTGGTCGCCGGTATCCACGGCGACGAGATCAACAGTTTCGAGATCGCCCGCCGCGCCTTCAAGGCTATCGACCCGCAACAACTGAAAGGCACGGTGATCGTCGTCCCCGCGGCCAACTCGCTGGGCTTTCGCACCATGAACCGTTACATGATTGATCGGCGCGACCTCAACCGCGCATTTCCAGGCTCGGCCAAGGGCAGTGTCACATCCCTTGTGGCGAATGCGATTTTTGAGCGTGTGGTCAGGCGCTGCGACTACCTGATAGACCTGCATACCGGTTCCAATTTTCGCACCAACATGCCGCAGATACGCGTGGATATGGGCGATGCCAAAGCGCTGGAACTGGCGGAAAGTTTTGGCATTGGCGTGATCGTGGACGGGGCCGGCCCTTCCGGCAGCCTGCGCCGGGAAGCGGTAAAGGCCGGCGTGGCGGCCATTATTTACGAGTCGGGTCCGCCGTTTGTGTTTGTTGAGCGAGAAATAGCGAATGGCACGCAGGGCGTGCTCAACGTGATGAACCATCTGGGCATGTACGCCGCGCCCGGCGAGAAAACGAAGGTGCAGAAACTCGTGCGGTCCGGCTGGGTCAGGGTGCCGCGCGGACAGGGCGGCATTTTCCTCACCGCCGTAAAACTGGGCGACCGGGTGGAGGTGGGTGACCTGCTGGGCACTGTGACCGATCCGGTGACGGATATCGGGCACGAGATCCGCGCCGACCGCGCAGGGATAGTCATTGGCGCGGCGTTACCGGCGGTGGTGCTGTCGGGCTACGGTATCTTCCATATCGGCGAGCTGGAGTAGGCTGGCCAAAACACTGCGCAACACGCGCGATCAATCCTTGAAATCCGGCGACCTGCCTTCCTTGCGCGCCTTGATCGCCTCTTCAAAGTTCTTGGTGGTCATGCGCACAAACAGCTGCGCGTGGCCTTCGTGGTTCATGTGCGTGTGCAGGCTGCCCGCGTCCATTCCCGCCCACAGCATCTGCTTGCTGAGTTCCACGCCGAGCTGGCTGAAGCCATTGATGCGCTCGGCGATGGCGTAACACTCATCCAGCAGTTTTTGCTGGTGCACCACCTTCGAGACCAAACCGATCTGCTGCGCCTCCAGCGCGTCCACGTCCCTGCCCGTCAGCATGATCTCAAACGCGCGGCTGGTGCCGATGGCCCGCGGCAGTAGATAACTCAATCCCAACTCCGCAGACGTGAGTCCATTGTTGATGCCGGCCGGGCGAAAATAGGCCGTCTCCGCCGCGATGCGAATGTCCGTCGCCATGGCCAGGCAGAAGCCGCCGCCGATGGCGGGGCCGTTGATCGCACCGATAACGGGCTGGTGCATGTCGTGTATCGCCTTGATGACATCGTCCAGGATGCGCATCGCGCGACGCGCGATACCGGGAATGGTGAGGCCGTTGAAGATTTCCAGCCAGCCCGGGTCTTCCAGGTCGGCACCCGAACAGAACCCCGCGCCCGCGCCGGTCACGATCACCACGCGCGTCTCATTGTCGAAACTCACTTCTTCGAGCGCGTCCTTGAAGGGCACCATCACATCGAACGCCATCGCGTTCATGCGCTCGGGCCGGTTCAGGGTGATGAGCGTGATGTAGGGGCGGGGTTTTTCCACGGTGACAAATGACATGCGCGAGCCTTATGTGCGTTTTTGAAGCGCCCAGACTACGCCTTTGAAAACGCCGCATCCATGACGAAATAGGCCAGACTCCCCCGCGCGGCTGCACTGCCCGGCAACTATGTAGCAACTATGTAGCAACTACGCAGCAACTACGTCGCGATACGCGACGAGCGCGCGCGGCCCATGCTAGAGTCGGGCACGGAGGTACTGCTATGAGATACATCGGACTTATTTTGGCACTGGGCGCAATCTGCTGGGTGCTGTACCAGGCGGCGGGTGGCGGCGAGGCGGAGACCGTGATCACGGCGGAGCAGCAACAATCGCTCGACAAAGCAAAAGGCATGGAACATGCGCTGCAGGAAGCATCGCGCAAGAGCATGGAGGAGGCGGAGAAAAAGGCGGCCGGGAATTAGTTGCAATAGTTTTCTCGCTGAAGGGTTTTCACACAGCCTGGCCCAGGAAGGGACATTAGGCTACGCACCCGCTGTCGCATGCTCTCGTCCATGAATGAATATGAATCGCATGATCACCGCCGCGAGCAAGATTTCAGGTCAATCGGCGGGGATTCCGCGAGTTTCTATCATTCAGTAAGTTCAGTTGACACGGTCAATGATGAAATCTAGGCTCAACCGGCCGTTTATATTAACTCTACGTAGGAGGTTGGTCGTGGCTGCTGAGCGGATTCCCTTCGGCGCGATGCTCGTGCTCGCGATCTCGTCACTACTCTCGAGTTGTGCCGACAAGTCGTCCGTTTCGCCGGCGCCGCTCACGCCCGTCACGCCGATCGAGCACGTCATCGTCGTCGTCGGCGAGAACCAGAGCTTCGACGCCCTGTTCGCGACGTACGATCCTCCGGGCGGCCAGCAGGTATGGAACCTGCGCTCGCGTGGCATCGTCGACGCGAATGGACTGCCCGGTCCGAACTTCGCGCGTGCCGCACAGCAGCAGGCCGAAGCGCGCACGCGCTACGAGATCAGCCCGGCGAAGACCGGTCCGTACGCGACGTTGCCGCAGCCGACACGACCCTGGGCGCGCTCGAGAAGCCCCCGTGCGTCGCGTCGCCGGTGCTGTGCCCGGACCCCGGCCTGTCCGACGCGGACCAGCAGCTCCTCTTCCAGGGCGGGACCGGTCAGTCCCAGGCGCGCCCCGACTGCCGCTACCCGACCGACCTGCCAAACGGCCCGTATCAGATCACCGGTCCGTACCCGCCGTTGACGCGCACCTCCTCCTGCCCCGACCTGTTGCCGGTGCAGCCGATCGACAACGCGGGCGACCCCGTCCACAGCTTCTTCCAGATGTGGCAGCAGAGCGACTGCTCCATCGCCCACGCGAGCGCGGACAACCCGAGCGGCTGCACCGCCGACTTGACGACCTGGGTCGCGGTGTCGGTCGGCTGGGCCATCGGCAGGCCGCCGACGAACGATCAGGACACCGCGCAGGGCGGCGCGCCGATGGGCTTCTACAACATCGCGGCAGGTGACCTGCCCTACTTCCGCGAGCTCGCCGAGACCTACACGATGAGCGACAACTACCACCAGTTCCTGATGGGCGGGACGATGGCGAACTCGTTCTCGCTCGGAACGGCGGACGTGCTGGTCTACAGCGACGCGAATGGCGACCCGGCGACGCCGCCCGAGAGCCAGATCCTCAATCCCGACCCCGTGCCCGGCAGCAACAACTTCTACCAGCGCGACGCGTTCGGCCTGAACGCCGACCCCGGCAGCACGAGCCAGGCGGCCTACGTGAGCTGCGCGGACGAGACACAGCCCGGCGTCGCCGCGATCACCGAGTACCTCGACGCGCTCCCCTACCCCGCGTTCCGCGGCGGCAACTGCGAGCCCGGTCGCTACTACGTGGTGACGAACAACTACCCGAGCTACCAGCTCGACGGCAGCCTGGTGATGGGCGAGTCGAACGCGTTCCCGGCCGGCGCCGACTACACCGTCGGCCCGTCGAAGGTGCGCACGATCGCCGACGCACTGAACGAGGCGCGGGTCTCGTGGGCGTTCTACGGCGAAGGCTCGTCGCTGTCCGACGCGACACCGCCGCAGAACTTCCTCTACTGCGATATCTGCAACCCGTTCCAGTACACGATGTCGATCATGACGACGTCGGAGCGCGAGAAAATCTTCGACATCGACGCGTTCTACGCCCACGTGCAGGACGGCACCCTGCCCGCGGTGTCGTACGTGAAGCCCGACACCAACCTCGACGGCCACCCCGGCACGTCCACACCCACTCTCTACGAAGCGTTCCTGCGCAAGCTGATCACCAGCGTGCAGGCGAACGAGGAGCTGTGGTCGAAGACCGCGATCCTCGTGACCTTCGACGAGGGCGGCGGAGTCTACGACTCCGGCTACATCCAGCCGATCGACTTCTTCGGCGACGGTCCGCGCACGGTGATGATCGCCGTGTCGCCGTACTCGAAGGGCGGACGCATCGACCACACGTACGCGGATCACGCCTCGGTGCTGAAGTTCATCGAGCACAACTGGAGGCTGGCCCCGCTCACCGCGCGGAGCCGCGACAACCTGCCCAACCCGATCTCGCATCCCGATGCGCCCTGGTTCCCGACCAACAGCCCGGCGATCGGAGACCTGACGACGCTGTTCGACTTCTGAGCCCCGTCCGCGCGCGCCTGTGGGCAGGATGGATGTTCACAGCCTGAGACGGTGCACAACACCTCCCGCAGCAACGACCGCTTTGGGAGGAGAAGGTATCCAGGCAACAATACCGCAGCCCGAATCAGTCCTTCCTTATCCGCACCTTCGCCGTCTGTCGGCTGAGCGCCACCAACTGCCCCGCGCTGTCCCAGTATTCGCCGTCTTCCTCGATCACACCGTTGGTCATGTAGCGCGACGCCAGGCGCACCTGCAGCGGCCCGGGTGCCGGGTGCGCGCGGACCTGCACTGTCAGCTCGATCGTGGGTACCCAGCCGACCGGGCCAAATACGGTGAACACCGGCGGTGGGAAGGCGTCGGCGAACATCAGCAGGCCAATCACATCCGGTTCGGCGCCATCGCTGTGCCGCACCCAGCCGCAGAATGCGCCGCTGCCGTCGGGTTCGACCTTGTTGAATACCTCGCCGCCTGACACCAGCCGCATCTCGGCACGTTTGCGAAATTCCAGGCCCTTGTCCGGCGGCGGCGCGCATTCGTCCCAGCCCGGAAATAGCGGCCGGTCGACGGCGGACCAGTTTTCGCCATTGAGTTTGTCCAGATCGGTGAACGCCGCCGTGACCTTCACCCTGAGCTCGCCCTGCTGGTACATTTTTACTTCGGCAAAACTGGTGCTGCGCCCACTGCCCAACAACTCGACGTAGCAGTCGATGGGGCCGAGTTCCGTCGGGGCCAGGTAATAGGCACTGACCGTCAGTGGATCCTTGTGCGGCAACACGGCGCGCAGTGCACGCCCCGCCACCGCCAGCACGTAGCCGCCATTGGGCACCGCGCCGATGCGCCAGCCCTCGCACAACTCACCGCGAAAATGCTTGTCACTGATCTGCTCAACAGCGGTTTCCCGCGCAAACTGTCCCATAATGCTCCTGTTCTTACGACACATGTGGCGGCACGTTGCCAACGTCCCAAGGGGCGAGTATTTTGTCCGTCTGACCCGGTAATGTATAGTCCGCGTCTTTTATGTACACCGCACGTTGCGGTATCCCGGCCTAGCACCACAGGGGGTGTACGATGCATACAAAGTTCATTCCTGCCAGCCTGCTGCGCGTCCTGATGATGGTTTCAGTCCTGTGCGTCCCCGCCGCGCTCAGCCAGGACATTGCTCAAGATGACGCGCAAGCCGACGCGACAGATACAGTGGCGAACATTGCGACGGACGACTCAACGAACTACGCCAAAGACATGCCGGCAGCCTACGTCACCTCCTCGCACCAGATACTGGCCTACAATCGCGCAATCAAGGAAACCGAATCCCGCGAGGGCGCCTATGGCAGCAGCCTGTCGGAATCGCTGCTCGGACTGGCGCTAATACTGCAATCCCAGGGCCGGCACGACGAGGCCATCAAACTGTTCAAGCGCGGCGCGCACCTGGCGCGCATCAATGAAGGGCTGCACTGCGAACAACAGCTCCCCTTTGTGCGCGGCGAAATCGCCAGCCAAAAAGCACAGCAGAACTATGCGCAGGCAGACCAGCGCCAGAACTACCTGTACCACATACAAACTAAATCCATTGGCAGTGACGCCGCACTGGCGGACGCACACATGGAATACGCGCAGTGGCAATATGATGTACCAATTGGGGCTGGAGGAGAAGAACTATGCGCGCCTGATAGACATGTGGGAGCTGTATCGCCTGGCATTCAATGACATCGTGTCGCGCGAAGGCAAGACATCGCCCAACCTGCTGCCGCCGCTGCACGGCATGTTGCAAACGCAGTACCTGATTTCCAGCTACGTGATACCGCCTTCAACGCCGGTGTTCGGCGAGGAGGGCCAGATCGATGAAGACCTGTTGCGCTTCAGGACCTACCACAACCAGAGCTACAAGCACGGTAACGCGATTATTGAAGCGATCGCCGGCATCGAGCAGGAACGCAGCCCGCCAGACAGCCCGAATCACGCCCGCGTACTGGTGATGCTGGGCGACTGGCGCCTGTGGAATGGCAAGAATACGGCGGCACTGGAGGCCTACCGTGAAGCGGAGACGGAACTTGCGCGAACCGCTGATGCCCAAGCCCAGACCCAGCAGCTGTTTGGTGAGCCAGTCGCGCTGCCGGACATTGCCGACATGAGCTTGCTGCCGCCCGAAGTCGAGCCAAACGAGTCAGCCGTTACGCTGGCGTTCGGTGTCACCGAGTACGGCAGGGTGCAGGACGTGGAGCGCCTCGACAATAACGAGGAAGACGACACGCAGGCATTTCGCCTGATGCGGCAACTGCGCAAAATTACGTTCCGACCGAGGTTTGAGGCGGGGCAACCAGTAGAGACGGAAAAACTTGTTAAAGCATTCCAGATTCAGTAACGCCGTTACCAGGCGACTTTGCGGCATCGGTGGTACAGCCTGCCTGTGCCTGCTGTTGTATGGCTGCCCCTCCGCCAGTACGCCCACCAAGCCGGAATCGTCGCCTACCCCGCCGCCTACCAGCGCGCCGCCACCGAGCAGCAGCTCCAGCAGTTCAGCGGGCAGCACCAGCACCAGCGCGAGTTCCAGCCCGGGGGCAAGCACTCCTGCAAGTAGTCCCACCCAACCCTCGTCCGCCAGTGGCGGCGCGTCCGGCAGCCAGTCTGCCGGCAGTCCGGGCAGCACCGCCACCACTGAGGGCAGCGCGGCCGCCGGAGGCAGCAGTGACGAGGTGGGGCCGCCCGAGGAAAACACGGCCGAATCCGGGGGCGAGGCGGGTGGCAGCGCGAGCGAACAGCAAGCGGGCAGCGCGGAACCAACATTCAGTGAAGAATCCGGGGGCAGCGAAGGCCTGCCCGACCTGTTGGATGAACCCAGCCTGGAAGACAGCCCGAGTGGCGAGGGCACTGCGCCGGGTGCGGCTGGACAAGCATCAGCCAGTGCGGGCGGTGCGGCCGGGGCCGGGCAGATGGAAGGTCAAACAGGGGGCCAGGCGGGCAGCCAGGCAGGCGGACAAGCCGGGGGCCAATCCGGTGGTCAAGCTGGTGGTCAAACTGGTGGTCAATCGGGTAGTCAGCCAGGCGGCGGCTATGGCAGCTATGGCAGCCCGACAGGGATGCCCACCGGCAGCGGCGGCGGCCCGCTCACCCCGGCGGAACAGGTGGCCATACTGGACGCGCGCCTGCAAAAAGGCGCGGGTGAATTCGACGCGTTGATCATGAAGACCGAAGCCGAGCAGCGCGAGGCGGCGCGCGCGGCAGCCAAGGCAGCCGGCGGCGCAGGCAGCACGGGCAACGGAGGAATGAGTGGTGGGATCAGCGCCAGCAGTGCCGATGCCGAGGAGGGCAACAGCCCCTATGATGAAGGCGGCATGGCCGATGCGGGCGGCTACAGCACCGGTGGCGGCATGGGCGGCGCGGGCGGCGGCCAGCCGCCGCAGGACACTGCCAAGTATCCGGCACCGGCGGGCATTCCCAGCGGCACCGATGACGACGTCGTCGCGCGGCAGTTGCGCGAGGCCGCCGAACGCGAGGCCAACCCGGCAGTGCGCGAAAAACTGTGGGATGAATACCGCAAGTACAAGGGAATCAAATAGTGGCCATTCTGCGCCCGTATTACCGTGTAGGCCTGTGCCTGGGCATCAGCCTGTTGCTCAGCGCCTGTGTCAACCAGACGATCAAAAGCACGTCCGTGCCCGCCGTCAAGACGCCGGGTAGCGCCGTCACCGAGGAACAGCTGCTGGACGTTGCGGTTGTGGTCTTTGATCCCGGCCTTGATGATTACGACGAGGACGAGCAGGTCTACCCCGAGGTTCGCAAAGCCGAGGCGCGCTTCATGCCGCTGCAGCTATCACAGGCGATGCAGGACAGCGGCGCCTGGGGCGCGGTGCGGGTCGTGCCCGACGACGGCGAGGTCAACGACCTGATGGTGCGCGGCAAAATCCTGCACTCGGACGGCGAGACGCTGGAACTGGAAATCACCGCCACCGATGCGAGTGGCAAGGTGTGGCTGGACAAGGAGTACAGCGGCGAGGCGAGCCAATATGCTTATGCGGGCACCACGCGCAATACCAACGATCCATTCCAGGCGGTCTACAACACCATCGCCAACGACCTGCTGCTGCAACTGGAAAAGCTGTCGCCCAAAGAACGCGCCGATGTGCGCGTGGTGACGGAGTTGCGCTTCGCGCGCAGCTTCTCACCGGATGCCTTCGACGGCTACCTGAAGGAAAACCGCAAGGGACAGTTTGAAATACAGCGCCTGCCGGCCGCGGACGACCCGATGCTGGCGCGTGTGCGGCAGATTCGCGAACGCGACAACGTCTACGTCGATACGCTGCAGACGTACTACACCACGTTTGATACGCAGATGGTGGCGCCCTACCAGGACTGGCGCAAAGCCAGTTACGAGGAGGTGCAGGCACTGGAGCAGTTACAAGCCGAGAGCACGCGCAACTTGATTCTCGGCGGGCTTGCCGTCATCGGAGGTATCGCTGCGGCCACTACCGGCGACAGCCAGACCAGCCGGGTGGCCGGACAGGTCGCGGTGCTCGGCGGCGGCCTGCTGGTGAAGAGCGGCCTCGACAAACGCAACGAGGCGCAGATTCACGTGCAGGCGCTGGAAGAACTCGGCGCGTCGCTGGAAGCGGAGGTCACGCCGCAGGTCATCGATCTGGAAGACCGCACCGTCACGCTCAGCGGCAACGTGGACGAGCAGTACGCCCAGTGGCGCGCGCTGCTGGCCGAGATCTACCGCGCCGAGATGGGCGAGCTGGATTTACCCGAGGAATCCGCTGGCACTGCTGATACACTCTGACCTGTTCCCCTGATACGCAAGGCCCCTACGACGGCATGTCCTCTCATAACGACCCAGTAAAGCCGATTCCGTTTGACGTTGTACAACCGGCACCCATTCCGACCGCCAGCGCCACTAACAGCAGCAGCACCGCAAACGCACAACCCCAGCGCGGCACGCCGATCTGGGTGCTGCCCGCGCTGGGGCTGTTGGTGATACTGGCGGCGCTGGTGATTTTCCTGCTGCCCAGCGCGCTGGAACAACGCCAAAACGCGCCAGCGGACACCGTCGCCGAGGCCGCCGCGACCACACCGGGTGATGCCGCCGAGGAATCCGCCGCCACGGCATCAGCCCCTGCCGACAAGGCCGCTGCAAGCGCGTCCATACCCGCGAACGAGGACGGCTCGCCCTGGTCGGATGCGCAGCTGGCGCACCAGCGCAAGGAGGCACAGGAACTGGCCGCCGAGTTGCTGGAGCTGCAACTCGCACTAAAGGAACGCGGTGTCGAACAATGGGCGGCGGATGCTTTTGCGGCCGTCACCCCGCTCGCCACCGCCGGTGATGCGCTGTACAAAAATCGCCAGTACGCCGAGGCCACCGTGCAGTACAAGCAGGGTGTGGAGGCGCTGAAGGCGCTGCAGGAATCCATCCCGCAGGTGCTCAGCCAGTTGCTGGAACAGGCGCGACAGGCGCTTGCCAAGGGTGATGCCAGCGCCGCGCTCGCGGCCCTCGCCACCGCCGCCGTGATCGAGCCGGACAACGGCGACATCGCCAGCCTGAAGCAGCGCGCCGAGGTGTTGCCCAAATTGCTGCCGCTGCTGGATGAAGCACAGGCTGCCGAAGCGGCGGACGATCTGGCGCAGGCGCAGTCACTGCTGGAGCAGGCGCTCAAACTGGACCCTCTGCACGAGGGCGCGCAGAGCGCACTGCAGCGCGTCACCGCCAGCGCGCGCAACCGGGGTTTCAACCAGTCGATGAGCGAGGGCTATGCGGCGCTCAACGCGGGCCGCTTCGACAGCGCGCGCAAGGCGTTTACGGCGGCAGCGAAACTGCAGCCGGGTTCCAAAGAGGCCGCCAGTGCGCTGCAGGAAGTGGCGACGGCGGAAACCGCGCAGCGACTCGCGAGCCTCGACCAGCAGGGCCAGCGCGACGAGCAGCAGGAACAATGGGACAAGGCCGTCGCGGCGTATGAGCAGGCACAAAAGCTGGACAAGAGCGTCCTGTTCGCCAGCGAAGGCCTGGGCCGCAGCCGGATGCGCGCGCAACTCGACAAGCAACTGCGCACCGCCCTCGCGGACCCGCTGCGCCTGTCCGATGCGGCTGTGGCGACCGCGACCGAGCAACTGCTGGCGCAAGCCAAACAGGTCGCGCCGCGTGGCCCGCTGCTGGAGCAGCAGATCAGCCAGCTCGACACCGCATTGCGCAAGGCCAACACCAGCGTCAACGTCACGCTGCGCTCGGATGAAAAAACCGAGGTGATCGTCTACAAGGTGGCGCGCCTCGGCAGTTTCGCGGAGCGCGAACTCACGCTGCGCCCCGGCAACTACACCGCGCTCGGCACGCGCGCCGGCTATCGCGATGTGCGCCAGACCTTCACCATCACCGCCGATGCGGCGCCGGCGCCGGTGACCATCGTCTGTACCGAACCCATTTAAGATGACTGATTCGATATCGAATACCTTACAGCCCTTCCATCCAGCGACCAGTCACCCATGCCCAGTGAACCGATAACCATCGCCCCCAGCGGTTTTACGCCGCTTGACCAGGCTGCGCCCAAAACATCCGGCCCACGTCACAAGGGGCGGTGGGTGCTGCTGGCCTGCCTTGCGCTGTTCGTGCTGGCGATGCTGTTTTTGTTCAGCGCGCGCTCGCTGCAGATCGCGGTCATTGCAGAGGTGCCAGCGGATGTCTCTGTCTCCGGATTCTCCCTGCCGCTGGGCAAGCGGTATCTGTTGCTGCCGGGTGAGTACGAGGTGGGCGCCAAGGCCGAGGGCTACGAGACGCTGGTCACCACGGTCACCGTTGATGACCGCGACAGCCAGACCGTCGAGCTGACGCTGCAGGCGCTGCCCGGCCGGGTCTCCATCGACAGCACGCCACAGGGCGCCAGCGTGACGGTCGATGGCGCATCGGTTGGCAAGACGCCGCTGGTCGATCTGCCGCTGGAGGAAGGCGCGCACCAGATCCGGCTGGAGGAAGCGCGGCACCTGCCGCTGGAACAAACGCTGCAGGTCACCGGGCGGGATGTGCAGCAGGCGCTGGCGCTGCAACTGGCGCCGGCCTGGGCGATGGTCACTATCGACAGCACGCCGGGCGGCGCGAGCATCCTGCTGGATGGCGAAGCCGCAGGGCAGACTCCGGCCACCATCGAGGTGCTGCAGGGCGAGCACCAGTTGATGCTGCAACTGCCCTCCTATGCCGACTGGCAGAAATCCCTGCGCATCAAGGCCAGTGAGGACCAGGACCTTGGCCAGGTGAGCCTGCTGCCCGCGCCCGGCGAACTGGGCTGACCAGTTCGCCCAGCGGCGCCAATGTCACGCTGGACGGCGAATTCCAGGGATTCAGCAGCGGCACGCAGAGCGTGTCACTGCCGGCGGTGGAGCACACGGTCGAGGTCAGCCTCGAGGGCTATGCCACGGTCAGCCAGCGCGTGACCCCGCGCCCCGGCCTGGCGCAACTGGTGGACGTGACGCTGCAGACGCAGGCCCAGACGCAACAGGCCGCCAGCGCCGCGCGCAGCACCCAACGAGAGCTGACGACGGCGCTGGGCCAGACCCTGCTGTTGTTCAAACCCGCTGAATCGGCACTGCCCGATTTCACGATGGGCTCCTCGCGCCGCGAGCCCGGCCGCCGCGCCAACGAGGTGTTGCGCCCGGTCGCGCTGCGCCGCGCGTTTTACCTGCAAACTACAGAAGTGACCAACGCGCAGTTCCGCCAGTTCCAGAGTGGCCACAACTCGGGGCAGATCAACGGCGTCAGCCTCAACCAGGAGCACCAGCCCGCAGTGCAGGTGAGCTGGCAACAGGCGGCCGCGTTTTGCAATTGGCTCAGCGCCAAGGAGGGCCTGCCGCTGTTCTACCGCCAGAGCAATGGCATCGTCACCGGCTACAACAGCTCGGCCACCGGCTATCGCCTGCCCTCGGAGGCTGAGTGGGCCTGGGCCGCGCGCGCCAGCGGCGCCAAACTGCTGCTGTTCCCCTGGGGCGATACCTTTCCCCCGACAGTCATCGCGGAAAACTACGCCGACGACACCTCCGCCCACGTCACCGGCCGCGTGCTGAACGGTTACAAGGACGGCCATGTGGCGAGCGCGCCGGTCGCCTCGTTCAAGGCTAACCAACACGGCCTCTTTGACATGGGCGGCAACGTCTCCGAATGGGTGCACGATGTCTACACCATCCCGCCCGCCAACGGCGCCACGCAGACCGATCCGCTGGGCGGGCAGACCGGCGACAATTTCGTCATTCGCGGCGCCGCGTGGACACACGCGAAATTGTCCGAGCTGCGCCTCACCTATCGCGATTATGGGCAAGCCGGGCGGGATGACGTAGGATTCCGCCTTGCGCGCTACGCGGAGTAAGGCATGAAGCAAAAACAAAGAGTCAGGCAACCAATAGCCAGCCCGCAATTGAGCCATCAACGGCAACTCGCTACCTTGCTCTCCCTCTCGCCTGGCCCTGGCGCTGGGCGCAGCGCCGCTGCTGGCCCAGCAGCCCGAAGGCAAGGATGGCGCCGAAGCAGCGCCCGCCGCCCCCAAAGAACCGGCAGCCGCTAAACCCGCTGCGACTCCAGCGCCAACCGCCAGCAGCGCCCCCGCGCCAAAAAGCACAGGCAACAGCTCACCCTTCGACTACCGCTCCTCGGAAGAAATCTCCGAAGACGTGCCAGTCTCTTTTCCGGTGGATATATAGGAACCCCCATGAAGCAACGAATGTCATCCGAGTTTATCTACCAGCTGTTTGCGCTGCTGATCGCGATCATCGTGGTGCACGCGCTGTATGTCGGCATCATCCGCCCCGCCGCCAAGGCCCATCTGGAGCGCGAGGCGGCACAGGCGGCCGCCGGCGAGGAGGTGGTCGCAACGCGCAGCCTGGCCGTGGTGCTCGGGGATTACGAACAGGAATCCTGTTTCATCCTGCTGATCTGGGCGCTGGCAATAATGGGCTACAAGAGTCGACGCGGCTCGCGCGAGCGCGCGATGCTGGACCGCCGCCTGCTGGATATACCCGAGGGCACCACGGTGCTGCCGCAGGATGCGCGCGAGTACAGCCGCGCGCTGGAAGCCCTGCCGGAAGTGGAACAGGATTACCTGCTGCCGCGCACGCTGATATCGGCGCTGCAGCGCTTCGCCACCACCGGCAGCATCCAGGCCGTGTCTGACACCATCAAGGAGAATTGTGAAATCGAAGCGGATCGTCTCGACACCGAAATGTCCATGGTGCGCTACATCGCCTGGGCGATCCCCTCCATCGGGTTTATCGGCACCGTGCGCGGTATCGGCGACGCGCTGGGCCAGGCCTACAAAGCCGTCGAAGGTGATATTTCCGGCGTCACCGCCAGCCTCGGCGTGGCGTTCAACAGTACCTTCGTCGCACTGGTGCTCAGCATTATCCTGATGTTCTGCATGCACCAGTTGCAACTGTCGCAGGAGCGCCTGGTGCTCGATAGCCAGCGCTATGCCGATAAGCGCCTGCTGCGTTTCCTGGTGGCCAGCTAATGAGTATCGGCCTGCTCGACCTCAATGACAGCAACCTGCAGTTGTGGCACCGCGATGCGCGCGTACAAAGTCCGGGTTACGCGCTGTTGCAGGGCAAGGACTACCTGTTCGGCGCACCCGCGCGCGCCGCTGCCCGCCTGCAACCGCGCGACATCAACACGCGCTACTGGTGGCAGCTCTCCACCGACACGCTGCAACCGGCCCTCGGCCCGGCGCGGCACACGGGCGATCTGGTGCACGCCCACCTGAAGCAATTGCACGCGCAGGCCAACAAGCCCGATGAGCTGCTGCTGGCCGTGCCCGGCAGCATGCAGCACGAAGCAGCTCGCGTTGCTGCTGGGCATTGTGCAGCAGTGCCCGTTTGCGGCGGTCGGCCTTGTCAACCGCAGCGTCGCGCTGGGCAGTCTCTACAGCCAGGGTGGGCGGTTGTTCCACCTGGAAATCCAGCTGCACCAGGCGGTGATCTCGGAACTGGCCGAGCGCAATGAGCAGGTGGAGCTGCAGCGCACCGTGCCGCTGCCCGGTTGCGGCCTGCTGCAGTTGCAGGAGCGCCTGGTGGAACTGATCGCGGCGGAGTTCGTGCGCCAGACGCGCTTCGACCCACGGCGCAAGGCCGCCACCGAGCAGCAGCTGTACGACGCGCTGCCGGCGGCCCTGCGCGCACTGAATAACAGCACGGAAACCAACCTCGATATCAACGGCTATCAAGCGCGCGTAAGTAGGCACCAGTTACAAATAGCCGGGAAGCGCCTGTTCGACAGCGCCAACGACACGATGGGCGTGTTGCGTCCGCAGGACCGCGTGATCGCCGACCCGCTGGCGGCACTGCTGCCAGGCCTGACCGGCGCATTCCAGCATCTGGATATCCTGCAGGCCGACGATATGTACCGCGCGCTGCGCCTGCACGAGGAGCGCCTGGTGCAGCGCACGCAGGCGCTAAGCTTTATCACCGCCCTGCCCTGCGCCGAACCGCGCACCGCAGTACCACCGCAGCAGGTCAGCGCAGGGACCGCAGTGACTCCGCCACCCGCAACACCGCAACACCACCAACACCACCTCCCGCACCACAAGCCGTGAGCCGCGCCACGCGCTGTCGCAACACCTGGCAAAACCGCTGCTGGCAGCCGGCACCGCTGGCGGACGGCTGGGAACTGTATCGCGACAGCAACGGCTGGCAGCTGCGCGGCACCGGTGCCAGCGCCACGGTAAATGGCAGGCCTTATCAAAGCGGACAAGTCCTCGACTGCGGCGATTTGATCGCCATCGGCACCGCAACTGCAGGCACGTTGATTGAGGTCAGCGGCTAACCGCCATGGCCAGGAGAAAGAAGCGCGAGTTCACCACTTTTAGCCTGAGCTTCCTGGACATCATGTCCTGCGGCTTTGGCGCGGTGATCCTCGTGTACCTGATCATGAACCACGCGATTGTGGAAGAGTCTGCCGAGCTGAACGAGAACGTGTTGTCGGAGGTCAGCCTGCTGGAAGAGGATGTCACCGAGGGCGAGGAGGGCCTGGTGCGCCTGCGCAATACCCTGTCGGAGCTGGACCAGAAAATGGCGGAAGCGCAGGGCCTGGCGACGCGCATTGCCGAGGATCGGAGAGCCTGGACTTTGAAAGTCTCAAGGCCGAATTGCTGGCACTGAAAGCGAGGTCAAGGAACTGCGGCAGTCCAGCCAGCAGAATACCGGCGCCAACGCGCGCGCGTTTATCGGCGACGGCAATCGCCAGTACCTGACCGGGCTTAAGCTGGGCGGCAACAATGTCGCCATCCTGCTGGATGTTTCCGCCAGCATGCTGGCGGAAAAACTGGTGCAGATCATTCGCCTGCGCAACATGGACGAGTCGATCCAGCGCAAGGCCGAGAAGTGGCGGCAGAGCCTGAACACGGTGGACTGGCTGACGGCGCAACTCCCCGTCTCCAGCAAATACCAGGTCATCACCTTCAACACCGAGGCGCGACCGGCGCTGTCCGGCACCGAGGGCAAGTGGCTGGAAGTTGCCAACCAGGCACAGCTGGCCGATGTCAGCGGCGCACTGCGCAAGATCACCCCCAGTGGCGGCACCAGCCTGGAGAATGCATTCCTGGCGCTGCGCAAGCTGTCGCCCGCGCCGGATAACATTTTCCTGATCACTGACGGCCTGCCGACGCAGGGCACCACGCCGCCGCGCAGTTCGAAGGTGACGGGGCCGGAGCGCCAGAAACTGTACGCCCAGGCCATCCGCCAGTTGCCGAGCCAGGTGCCGGTAAACGTCATACTGGTGCCGATGGAGGGCGACCCGATGGCGATGGCCGAACTGTGGCAGTTGGCGCTGTATACGCGCGGCTCGCTGCTCAGCCCTCGCGAGACTGGCCCTGATGGCACGGCGCAAGGCGCGCGGCGTACCCGAATTTTCACTGTCGTTCCTCGACGTGATCTGCTGTGGCTTCGGCGCGATCATCCTGCTGTTGATGATTACCAAAACCGTACAGCCGCAGATCATTGAAGCCTCCACCGTCAACCTCGAAGGCAAGCTGGCGGCGCTGCAGGAGCAGTTGTTCGAGATGCGCGGCGAAACCAAAATCCTCAATCGCGACCTCAACGCCAAACACGAACAGCTGTCCGAGCACGAAGAGCGCATCGCGATATTGCGCGGCCTGATGGCCAGCGCCAAATCCCGGCATGACAGCCTGCAGGTCGAGACCAGCGCCGATGAGGCTATCGCCGGTCAACTGGCGTCGGCGAAGCAGCAACTGTCCGAAGAGATGAAACGACTGCTGGGCACCCAGCACCAGGCAAAAAATCAACTGGTCGGCGGGATTCCCGTCGACAGCGAGTACATTATTTTCGTCATCGACACTTCCGGCTCGATGTTTTCCTACGCCTGGCCGCGCATGCTGAAGGAACTCCAAAACACACTGGCCATCTACCCCAAGGTGAAAGGCATACAGGTCATGAACGATATGGGTAACTACCTGTTCCCCAGCTACCGCGGCAAGTGGATTCCCGATACGCCGGGACGGCGCGATATCATCGTACAGAACCTGCGCGGCTGGAGCATTTTCAGTAACTCCAGCCCGGTGGAAGGCATCGAGGCCGCGATCCGTACGTTTGCCGCGCCCGACAAGAAGATCAGCATCTACGTGTTCGGCGACGAATTCACCGGCCCGTCGATCACCCAGGTCATCGACACCGTGGACCGCCTCAACCGCGTCGATTCCCAGGGCAATCGCCTGGTGCGCATCCACGGCGTGGGCTTCCCCACGCAGTTCAGCCGCGCGCCGCACCTGCAGGGCACCGGCATCCGCTTCGCCACGCTGATGCGCGAGCTCACCCATCGCAACGGGGGCACCTTTGTCGCGCTCAATGACTTCCGTTAGCGGCGGATCGCAAAGTCGGTCGCTCGCCGCCACGGCGTGGCTGGGGCGACGGTCAGCGCTGTTGTCAGGACTGTTAGCGGGACTGTTGTTGATGCTGCTGGCGAGCTGCGGGCCCGCGCATGTGGTCGTGCAGGGGAACTTTCCGCCGCCACTGATCGAGCCGCTGCCGCTCACGATTGGCGTCTGGTACAGCGACGCTTTTTCCAAACACGAGTTTTTTGACGACGCAAAATCGAAAACACAGTCCAGCTGGATCGTCAGCACCGGCGTGGCACAGGTGCAGATGTGGGACGCCTTGCTGGCTGGCATGTTCGCTCACATCGTGCACCTGCAGGCGCAACCCACGCCCGGCCAGGCGATTGCGGGCGTGGACGCCGTGCTGATCCCGCACGTCGAGGAGTTGCAGTACGCGATCCCCGCGCAGACCCAGGTCAAGGTGTATGAAATCTGGATGCGCTACCGCTTCGAGCTGCAGAGTGCCGACGGCAGCCCCATCGCCGAATGGACCATGACCGGCTACGGAAAAACCCCGACGGCCCTGTTGCAGAGCGACCAGGAGGCGGTAAACCTCGCCGCGGTGATCGCGCTGCGCGATGCCGGCGCCAACTTCGCCACCAACTTTACCCGCCTGCCCGCGATACAGGCGTGGCTGCAGGAGAAGGGTGTGCAGGCCGTGGCGGTGACGCCATGAACATAGCCTGCGTGAACGAGTCCTCCGTGTTTACAATGATCGCAAAAGCGCTGGCGTGCGCCAGCGCCGCACTACTCTCGGCCTGCGTGACCTCCACGGTGGACGAGATGGTGTACAACAAGCCAGCGCTGGGCATCGGCGATGCCAGCGTGGTGATCCTCGGCCGGCGCCACGCCAGCGACTACGAGACCGAGCCCGATTTTGTCACCTGCGTGGGCGACTACATCGCCTCCGGCGACAAGACGATCACCGTCATCAGCGAACTGGATTTTCTCAACGAGCTGTACCCCTGGTTCGAGCCGCGCACCGCGCCGCTGCACCCTGCCGATATCGAACGCCTGCTGCAGCAAAAGCCGGTGGCGGACAAAATGGCGGCGCTCAAGGTCGAGTACATGATCTGGCTGGACGGCTCGACCGAACGTATTGGTGGCAGCGGCTCGATGGCGTGCAGCCTGGGCGGCTGCTTTGGCTTCGGCACCTGGAGCCACGATGCCAACTATGAAGCGACCATCTGGGATTTCACTGACAAGGCCGAGGTCGGCCATGTCAACACCAAGGCGACCGGCCAGTCCTATATGCCGGCGGTAATCGTGCCGATACCGATTATCGCCCCGGTGCAGGGCACGGCCTGTGACGGTATTGGCCAGCAATTGCTGCAATTCCTGTCCAGCGGGCAGCAATAGGAGGCACTTATGCACAGCCTGCACAGACCACGCACCCTGCACCGTCGTGCACTTATCCTGGCCGCGTTACTGGCTGTACCGGCGGTATTGACCGGTTGTGCCGGGAGCGCGTCGAAGGGCAAGGAGATGCACCAGGAAATGGTCTCGCAGGGAGCGCCCTACGATAATCCGCCGTTGCAGGCCTATGTGAACCAGGTGGGCCAGCGACTGGTCGCCAACAGCGGCGAATCCGGCACGTTTACATTCACCGTGGTCGACAGCCCCGATATCAACGCCTTCGCGCTGCCCGGCGGCTATATCTACATCAATCGCGGCCTGCTGGCCTACCTCGACAACGAGGCGGAGCTGGCCGCAGTGCTGGCGCATGAAATCGGACATGTCACGGCTGGACACCATAACCGACAGCAGGCGGCATCCGTCGCCAACAAGGTGGTTGCGGTCACGACCTACGTGGTAACCGGCAGCGGCGACCTCGCCAACGCCTCCAACATGTACGGCACGGAACTGGTCAGCGGCTACGGCCGGGAAATGGAACTGGAGGCCGACGGCTTTGGCGCGCAGTACATGTACCAGTCCGGCTACGATCCGGATTCGCTGCTGGAAGTGATCGGCGTGCTCAAGGACCAGGAGCAGTTCCAGCGCGTCAAAGCCAAGTCGGGCGGCAAGGCGGTGGCGTCCTACCACGGCCTGTACGCCTCCCACCCGCGCAATGACCAGCGCCTGAAACAGGTCGTGCAGACCGCCAGCGAGCTCGATGCGACCTCACAGAAGGAGGACCCGTCCGCACCCGGTGAATTCCAGCGCCAGCTCGAAGGCCTGGTGTGGGGGGAAAGCGTGCCCAATGAGCGCGCGGACAATCGCTACTACCACAATAAGCTGGCCTTCACCTTCGAGCACCCGCAAGACTGGACCGTGAATGCCGGCGCCAAAGCGATCGTCGCCAGCGCGCCGGACGGCGGCACGGATCTCACCATCACCATCCGCCGCCGCGACCAGGCGACGCCCGAGGCGGTATTGGCAGGCAGTGTGCCCGGTGCGCTCAGCGCCGGCACCGCACTCGACCAGGCCGGACTCAAGGGCTACACCGCCATCGCCGGCAGCGGCGCGAGTGCAAAGCGCGTGGCGGTGATCGACTACAACAACCTGAGTTACCTGTTCGATGGCAAGGCGCAGGATTTCGCCACCGGGGACTCGGCGCTGCTCGCGATGATAGAAAGCTTCAGGCCGATGCACCCGGCGGAACAGGGCGCCAGCAACGGGCTCTACGTGCACTACATCCAGGTGCCGCAGGGCGCCACGATGGCCAGCCTCGCCGCAGGTTCCCGCATCCCCGATGCCGAAGCGCAGCTGCGCCTGCTGAATGGGCTGTATCCGAGAGGCGAGCCGCGTACGGGGGATTGGATCAAAGTGATTCGGTGAGGCTCGCTCGGGTTACTCTGCACTGCCATCAGCTAGAGTACTTCCCTTGAGACCCCGAAATCAGAACGCCGGATCGAAATTGAAATAGATCGGGTTGGACAGCGCAATCATGTTGCCGCTGAGTGCTGTCGAAATCGGCACCTCGGGAAAGTCCGTCTGCTGGCCGGTGATTTCAACACGATAGTATTTGCGCTGGTCCGCAGGCGGCGTGTCAGTAAAGCTCACGCTGCTCTGTCCCGGAGGAATGGACAACTCCATCAACGTGTAACCATCGGTTATCACCTTGACGGTATACGGGGTGGAGTCCGACAGACCACCACCCACGAGGTCCACGCGAAAGTTCACGGGCTCGCCGCTGGCGCCGGCATGGTCGCCCATCATCATGTCCTGTTCACCATCGGCATCCAGATCGGCGTAAAACACCACGCGCGGCGCATACGGATTGGAACTTACCGACGCGCGCCCATTGTCCAGCGCGTGGATCACAGACTGCGCCGACCACTCAGTTGCAAATACCCAGGTGGTGGGCGTGCCGACATTATTGGCCGGGGCCTGGTAAGAACTGCTGGAGGGTGTTTCCCCCTCTCCGGGATAGCCGTGGTGGGAGTCGCTACCGCCGCGCGCTGTAATGGCGCGCCCGGACTTCAGCATGTCGTCCCAGATTGCCACCGCGCGTTTGTTATCGTCCGCCCAGATTGCCGAGCCCCACACTTCCATGGAATCGACCATGTCGTAGCTGAAACCGAAGTGATCACTGGCAGCGGGATGGTTGGCCGAGAGGTGGACACCCAGTTCTTTTACCAGCGCGCCGATCTCCACATCGTAATTATCGCGCGCATCATAGAGGCGCTGATGGTCGTAAGGCACAGCGGAAAAAGGGTTGCCGTGTCCGCGATGCGTGGTCCATTCGGCACTGTGGAGCATGATCAATGGGCTGTTCTTGAAATCGGAGTCGGCCCAGGTGTGGCTGGCCACGTCGCCTGCCACGTGATTGTCATGGTCTGAGATTGCGAGGTACTGCAGCCCCACTTCTCCGGCGAGCGCGGTGATTTTGGCGATCGGATTCAATGTTGAATCATTGCTGTGCTCCGAATGCACGTGCAGGTCACCCGCCAGCCACTGCCCTTCGGTAAGACTCTCGATGGGCGGGTAAATGCTACCGGTGTTGTCGGTCGGCGGACCGTCAATCGCAAGCCCATTGTGTGTTCCATCGCCAGAACTGCAGGCGGAGAGCACCACCGCTGCAATGCAACAAAGAATTCCGGCGCGAAGAAATCGGGAAACCATACGCTTTCCTATAGATGAAGAGACTGTTCGATCATTTAACGGCTGAATACTTCCCGCCCATTACCGGATTAGTGACACTCATGGCACACCAAAATCACTGCGGCTGGCGGTTTGGTCGCCGGTATCGCAGGGCCGTCATCCCGCCGCGCGCCTGTCGGAAAACTTTACACCATTCTGACAGGCTATCTGGCCGATCTTTAACTCCTTGAAAGTACGCGAGCCCCGTTTGGCACACGCCTTGTGTGCACCCGCGTGCCGACCGCGCGCGCCGTAATATAACAATCCACCACATTCCATTTGCAGGCTATCACCATGAAAACCACACTAGGCGCGACCGGCGGTATCGTGATGCTGGTTGCGCGTCATCCGCACAAGCCAACCTGATCGTGGGATCCGCTGCCGGCGGCGGTTGCTCCCGTTCGGCTGCAACGACTCGGGCTCTCGGTGGGAGTCGATACTACCAGCAGATCTACAGCAGCACGTTTGCCGGGCCGATCAATATCGGGAGTTTGACCTTCTAACTCGTGCTCCCAATTGTCGGCAATCCATTGGTCGGCGATTACACTTTCCATTTGTCCACGGCGACGGTAAGCCTGGGGGCGATGAGCACCACGCTGGCCGACAATATCGGTGCGGACAACACGCTGTTTTTCAGCGGCAGCCTCGGCACCGGATCGCTGGCCTTTACCGTTGTGGGCACACCGTTTTACTACGACCCGGCACTGGGCGACTTGCTGCTCGACATCGTCGTCAACAACCAGGATGACGTGCCGAACGACGGCAACAATGGGTACAACGATGCCAGCGGTCCCGGACCGACACAGACCAGTTTTGCGCTCGGCAATACCGTGATCCACCGGGAGGCTGGTGACGGCTGCCCCCCCGGCGTTGCCCGCGCCTGCCACGCTCGCCCTGGTTGGACTAAGCCTGGCGGCGCTGCCCGCGCCGCGCCTAGAACCGATACCGCAGCGAGGCGCAGCAGGTGCGCGGTGCACCGTAGCTTGCGGCGACCCAACCGAGGCTGTCAGGAACACTGAGGCCGCCGGTGACATACTCCTCGTCAAGAGCCTTCCTGCAGGTTTTCATCGGTCCAGCCGTGGCAGCGGGTCACATTGATAATTCGACGTCGCGTTGTTGCACCAGCACCCAGGGCGCTGCCACTACCGCCCAGAGCAGGGTATTCGCTTCGTACCACGCCAGCGCCAGTTCGTCGTTGACGCCCGTGACCTCGCCTGTGGCGATCCAGCGCTGAAAACTGTCGGTATTGTCCATGCCCAGTTGCACAGCGACGTCCACCAGGCTGAGGTCGGGCGACACCACAATCACGCTGCCATGTGCGTAGTAGGTCTGCAATTCATGCCAGTGGATGCGGGCGGTCTGGCGATGGTATTCCTCGCGCAATACGTGTTGTCGCTCTGTCGTGCCTTCAGCCATAGCGCGAGTCTGCCACGAAGGGATTGGTCTGCCGTTCATGGCCGAAGGTTGAGGTCGGGCCATGACCGGGCACGAAGGTGATGTCGTCGCCCAGCGGGAAAAGTTTTTCGCGGATGCTGGCTATCAGCTCTTCGTGGTTGCCCCGGGGGAAATCGGAGCGGCCGATGGAGCCCTGGAACAACACGTCGCCAACCCAGGCCACTTTCTGCGGTTCGTAGATGAACACGACATGGCCGGGCGTGTGCCCCGGACAGTGGATGACCTGCAGTTCCTGCTCGCCGACCGTTACCGTATCGCCCTGCTCCAGCCAGCGATCGGGGACGAACGCCTCGGCTGGCGGGAAACCCGACATCTGGCAGGACTGTGGCAGCTTCTGCAACCAGAAATCGTCTTCCCGGTGCGGCCCCTCTATCGGTATGCCGAGTTGCTTGCGCAGCACATCCGAGGCGGCGCAGTGGTCCATATGGGCATGCGTGAGGATGATTTTTTCCACGCTGGCCTGCATCTTTTCAGCCGCGGCCAGAATGCGCTCGATATCCCCGCCGGGATCGACAATCGCCGCGCGACCGGTGGCCTCACATTTGATGATCGAGCAGTTCTGTTGGTAGGGCGTGACGGGGACGATGGTGCACTGGATGGACATAGGCGTATTTTGCGCTCACTGACGGGATGCCAAAAGGCGGCAGTGTAGCAGAAGGTTGCTGCTTTCAGGCTGCTGAAGACGCTTCATGTGACAACGCGAGGCTGGTCATTATCTTCATCCTGATCGGCGCTTTCATCGAGATAAACACTGTAGTCGAGCTGTTGCTCACTCTTCGCAACGATCACGGAAACCACGGCGTCGCCGGTGACATTCACCGCTGTGCGCACCATGTCGAGCAGGCGATCGACACCGTAAATCAACGCAATGCCTTCCACCGGAAGGCCGACCTGCTCCAACACCATCACCAGCATCACGAGTCCTGCACCCGGCACCGCCGCAGTGCCGATGGAGGCCAGTGTCGCTGTCAGCACAACGGTGACATACGCACCCATGGACAGGTCCAAACCGTAGACCTGCGCAATGAACACCGTGGCCACACCCTGCATAATCGCCGTGCCGTCCATGTTGACGGTGGCACCCAGCGGAATGGTGAAGCCGGCCACGGAGTTGTGCACGCCCAGGCGGCGCTCGGTAGTGCGCAAGGTGATCGGTATGGTCGCACCGGAGGATGCGGTGCTGAATGCGAACGCCCATACCGGGCGCAATTTTCTCAGCAGGATTCTTGGCGACAGGCCCGTCATGCCCTTGAGCATCAGCGTGTAGATCACCAGCACGTGAAACACCAAAACCGCCAGCACGGTGAAAAAATACGCCGCCAGATCCAGGATGGCTCCTATCCCCAGCGTGGCAAATAACTTCGCCAACAGCGCGAATACACCGTAAGGGGCAAGGTGCATCAGGATGCTGACCATCTTCATGACCACCGCTTCCAGATCGCGGAAGAAGCTGCCGATGCGTTGACCCGGTGCGCCGGCGTGCGAGATCGCATAGCCGAACAACACTGCGAAAACGATGATCTGCAGCATATTGCCCTCAGCCATCGCCTGCACTGGATTCGTGGGGAAGATATTCACCAGCACTTCCGCGAGAGGCGGCGACTCGGACGCCTGGAACGTGGCGTCACTGGTCAGGCTCACGCCCTTGCCAGGGTCAATGAGCGCCGCAAAGAACAACGCGGCACTCACTGCTACCGCTGTCGTGGCGAGGTACAGCAGCATTGTCTTGCCAGCGATCGGCCCCATGCGCGCACTGTCGCCGAGGGAACTGGTGCCGCATATCAGCGACACCAACACCAGTGGCACCACCAATAATTTCAGCGAAGCGACGAAAATTCGCCCCACCACATCGAAAACACCATCGTCGGCAACCAGATAGGTATTGAGCGCACTGTGTAATCCGTGAGCGGGGTCGAGAGCATGGAGCGTGACATTGAGCAGCGACCCGACAAGAATCCCCGCCGCCATTGCCAGCAGAATCCGCCCGGTAAGGCTCATTCGGGACACGGTCCTGCGATGTAACCTGACACTGCGTTGTCTGCACACGCGGTGCAGGGCGATGCGAATTCCTTCGTGCCGCCAGCAGCGAGCACCGCGCAGGTCGGTCGAAACTCCCTGGTACACACCAGTGGTCGCGGATCGGTGCACGCGGTATTCGCCGTCGGCTGTCCAGCGCAGGCTGCCAGCAACAGCACGGCGGCCAGGGTTGACACTTCGCATTGTTTTCTCCGGATCAGGCACAATTAAAGGAACAGGCCGAAGCCTAACACTGTGGTGTACTCGGCGCATCCTGAACCTGCCTGGATGTCGCTGCCCGCGGGTTTGCAAGAGACCCTGCGTGCAGTGCTAACGCGCAGCGAGCATGATCATTTGCCGCGCAATTTCGATTGAGTTCTCATAGCTCTCAATGGCAATGTATTCATTGGTGCCGTGCACCGATGCGGCCTGGCTGGACGCCACCCGTATGCCCTGGAAGCGGTACTGGTCATCGGTCAGGTCGATATAGTGGCGGGTATCCGTCGTCGCCACCAGCAGGGACGGCACAATCACCGCGTCGGGATAGACAGCGGAGATCGCATCGGAAATGACCGCGAAACCACCGCCGTTGTAATCCGACACACCGGGCACCTTATCCCAGCGCTCGTAACTGATCTCGATCTGCGGGTCATTCACCAGCTCAGTGATATAGCTCACCACCGTCTCCGGTGTGTCGCCGGGGAGAAGTCGAAAATTCACCTTGGCCTCGGCGCGCTGCGGCACAACATTCTCCTTCACCCCGGCGTTGAACATGGTAAGTGCCGTGGTGGTGCGCACAAAGGAGTTCGTCATCGGGTCCTCGCTCATCCTGTCCGCGACTACGCCGCCGGTTAACCACAGGTTTTCGAAGAAAAATCGATTGGGCTGCTCCACATGCGGCCCCATGCGCTCCAGCATCGCCGCCACGGGTCCCACCATTTGCGTCGGAAACGGATTGTTCTCGATGCGCTCCAGCGCGGCGGAGAGTCGCCCGATGGTGCTTGTTTTTGGCGGCCTGGAGGAGTGGCCGCCCTCGCCGGTGGCCACCAATGTGAGCGTGAGATAACCCTTCTCTGCCACATTGATGATCGCGACGTCTTTATCGGGTAGCAGCGGGTTATCCGAGATCAACATCCCGCCCTCATCCACCATCCAGGCAAAGTGCCAGCCTTTTTCCAGCATGCGTTCGGCCAGCTTGCCGGCGCCCTCGAGGCCGCTGATTTCCTCATCATGGCCAAACGCAAACACCAGCGTGCGCGCTGGCACAAACCCTTCGGCCAGCAGAGACTCCAGCGCTTCGAGGTTGCCAAGCACGCCCTGCTTATCGTCCAGCGTGCCACGTCCGTAGATACGCCCATCGGCGATCACGCCCGCAAACGGCGGATGATCCCAGTCGTCTTCCGTGCCGGGCTCGATCGGCACCACGTCCATGTGGGCGGTGAACAATACAGGTTTCAGGTCGGAGTCGCTTCCCGGCCAACGTAGCAACAGGCTGTGATCGTTGACCGTTTCCACCTCCAGTTGCGTGAAAACCCGGGGAAAAGACTCACGCAAAAATGCATGGAGCCGCCGAAACTCTTCTAAATCTATCTGGCTGCGGTCCTGGTAACTGATCGTCTCGAACTGAATCGCCTTGGCCAATCGCTCAGCAGGGGTGGCAGCAGCATGATTGATCGCACTTCCAATAAGCAGCGCGGTGAAAACGGCAGGCACAATTCGCGACATCTCTGGTCTCCAATCGTCAATGAACAGGGATCACCCTGCTGGCAGGGAAACAGCAGGTACTCTAGCACCCGACAACCGGGGTGCAAATCCAGCTGGGCTACTGCTGCACACTGTATGGAAGTCCCGAACGTCTTTCCAAGCGCTGCGGACGCAAATAGCGCTATACTCAGGAAAAAGCCGGGGAGTCCCGGAGTAGTGGAGAAGCGTATGCTGCAATCGGTAAATCTGCGGGACTACATGTTGCCGAACCCGGTGCGAGTAAGCCCGAACGACAATATCATGGATGCGATGAAGGTGATCATTGAGAATAAAATCTCGGGCGTCTGCGTGGTCGACGCCGAGGGCAACCTGGTAGGTATTCTCTCGGAAATGGATTGTTTACGGGCCGTGCTGGGCGCGATATACAACAACAACAACATTGGTATCGTGCGTGACCATATGGCGGCGGATAACCTGGTGGTCGCCAATCCCAACGAGGATATCGTGAGCGTTGCGCAGGATATGCTGCTCAAGAACAAGCGCCGCCGGCCCGTGGTGGAAAATGGCAAACTGATTGGACAGATCACCTGCCGCCAGTTACTGAGCGCCGTAATGAAATTCAGAAGCTAGAACCACGAAACTACTAAGGCTTTTGCCAGCCGTATTGGTCAGCGTGCAATTCAACGTTCACGCCCTCTTGACCGCTGACCTGCGCGCGCATCCATGGAAGGAGCTGTTTAAGTAGGTCGGCACTGCGATAAAGCATCGGAATCGTCACCAACACCGTATCCCCCAGCGTATTGATCTGCACAGTGTGCTCAGGACTGTGCGGGATGGGCTGCACCACGAGCTGCTCCCACTCGATGGTGACGGAGTACCGCTGTTGCCACGCCAGTTCCTCGGTCAAGGCCATGATTTCCTGCAGCAGTTGTTCACAGATCAGGCGTGAGTTCGCCATGTTCTGCGCATTATCGAACCGAACCGTGATCCCGCGATACGCACACAGCGATCCCTGCGCAGTAAACGTCCAGTTCGGCCTTATGCGCGCCCCGGAGACAGGTATCGGTTCGTTGGCGCCACTGTCCGGCGAGAATTGGTCGCAGCCATTGCTGGCGCAAAATGCCAGCAGTATGCCCTGCTCAAAAGCGCTTTGTTCATTCAAGCGCGGGTGGCTGACGATAAGCGTCCTGTCCGCCACTGTAATAGCGAGGGATGCCCCCCCAGCGAGTGACAGGCGCACCGGCAATCCCAGTTCGACATCCTCAAGCAGTAAAGAGATTTGGCCGGCATAGCGGTCAACATTGGCCGACCACGCCCACAGGTTTGGCTTCCCCGCCCTGCGCGCCTGTTCGCGCGCCAGTTGCGCCTCCTGCTCATAGGCACTGGCCATGCTGGACAGCGCCGTGGCGGCAAAATCGCTGCGCAGCTCCGGCGTCGCTTCCTGCAGATACTGCACCGTGCGCTGGAATCGCGACGTTGGTTCGGCGCCAGCTGCTGGGGCTGCTTGTGTCGGACTCACAGGGATTGAGGCGATGCACCATAAGAGCAGGCCGAACACAGCCTGCAGCGACTGGCGCACCCGGCAGAGATTATTCCAATGCGCCATCTGGATCACACCCGTACGTCCCACCGCTTCACTCCAGATGGCAATAGTGCTAGTTTATTTGCTACGGCAACGGCAACGATATAGGAACTTTATGAGCCAAGCGATGACCAGCCAGCCGGGCGAAACCGCCCTGGTCGCCAGCCAGTACCTGCTCACACCACAACAGATTCATTTTTTCGAGACCTTTGGCTTTCTGAAAATTCCCGGATTGTTCGCCGCTGATATCGACAACATTATTGGTGGATTCGAGGATCTTTTTGGCAACGAGGAACAGCCCGTATGGGAAACCAAAGAGGCCCTGCACGGGGACGCGCGGCGCGTCATCATACCCGGATTTATTGAACAGTCGCCGCGCCTGGCGCCGTTACAACACGATCCCAGGGTGGTTGGCGTGGTGCAGAGCCTGATCGGGCGTGACTACAAATGGGCGAGCAGTGACGGCAACCTCTTTTATTGCGAGAGCTATTGGCATCCTGATGATTATGCCGCACCACTGCACCATTACCACGTCAAGCTCTCCTTCTATCTCGACGACCTGACCGGAAGCAACGGCGCCATCCGCATCATTCCCGGCAGCCATTTCCACCAACAAACCTACGCACGAACCTTGCGCAAGGATTTCAAGGATGCGGCCGGTGTCAACGCGCTGTACGGCATTGAGGGTGGAGAAATTCCCTCGTGCACGGTAAATAGCACCCCCGGCGATCTTATTGTGTGGAATTTCCGCACTCTCCACGGCAGCTACAATGGCGGTGAACGACGGCGCTTGTTCTCGATTAATTTCGGCGAGGTCACGCCCGGCAACCACGACGCAAACCTGGTGCTGAATAAACCCATCCCGTTGCGGAGCGCAATCGGCAACTGAGCACGCGCTCGGTTGCCAGAGCGCCCTTGCTCGTCGCAGGACGTTGCCCGGAAATGTGCCGTTGAAAATTCCCAGTGTCTACGAACTCAAAAAAGCGTGCATGTACCCGCGCAAACTGTATATGCGCCACAAGGAAAACCTGCCGCCGGGTTTCATGCTCAGCGCGCTGGAGCTGCACTACTACCGGCCGGCGTTCTACCACTGGATGGGAGCCATAGGCGAAAACCGGAACCTGCTGCACGAAGCAGATATCAACGCCAACAGCATCGTTCTCGATGCGGGAGCCTATACCGGGGAATGGGCGCAGGAAATCCTGGATCGTTACAATCCTGTCATTCACGCCTTTGAACCCGATCCGCGCAATTTCAAACGACTCGCAAAAAGGGGGCTGGCCAACGAGCACCTGATTCCCCACGAGTTCGGCCTTGGCGACAGTAACGAGATGGCGCGCATGCCGCTGGAACTCATGGGTTCGTCCACATTTTCCGCGACCGGCGACAAACCGTGGGCGGAGGTATCCATCCGTGATATCGCCGAGGTATGGACATCACTGGAACTGGGCCGGATTGACCTGATGAAGATCAATATCGAGGGCGCCGAATTCCCGCTGCTAGAACGCATGATAGAAACCGACCTGTTGAAAAACGTGGGCTGCTTCATGATCCAGTTCCACGAATGGCATCCGGGCGCCTACCACAGGCGAAGAAGGATCAGGAAGGCCTTGCGCCAATCGCATAAGCTGGACTGGGATTACCATTTTGTCTGGGAGAAGTGGTCACTGAAATGAATTCGCGCCTGGCCTGTGCGGATCACGGGCCTGCGGACGCACGCCGCTTGCGCTACCTAAATGCGAACCCATTTCTCCCATATGAAATGGTAGTCCCACTCAAGTCGATGTGTTTTCGACAGCTCTTGCCGAATATGCTGGCGCTTGCCATACGCACCGGGGTGCCACTCGTGGAACTGGATCATGAAGCAGCCCACGTTTTTCAGAAGATCAGCTTTAATCATCTTGTCCAACAGCGGAAATTCAGCGCCTTCAATATTGATTTTCATTAAATCAATCTGTCCGAGCTGCAGCTCCTTCCAGACCCTGTCTATCGCCGCAATTTCCACTTTTATGCGCGGCGTACCTGAATGGCTGGCGCGCTCGTCACACATCGACGAGCCCAGTCCATTCAAAGTGAACTCCACTGTGACGTCCTCATCGCCCAGGCCGTATGGCATGGGTTGCAACTTGGGGTTATGAACGGCCTTTTCGCGCAATCGCGCAAAGGAATTTGGATTGGGCTCGAAGGCATAAATAACCGGATCGTAGCGCTCAACCATGTGCTGCGCCCAGCTTCCCGTGAAGGCGCCCACATCGACGACGACACTATCGGCATCGATGTCCACTTCGTGCAGGATGTGCTTGTTGGCAATCGTCGCACCGATAAAATGCAGCAGGGCAGGACGGTAGTAGTGCAGCTCCATCATGGCCTTCATCGGGCCGCTGGCTTTCCTGTACTTCCAGCGCATAAATAACGTGCGTGGCCACAGTGCGGCCTTCTTTAGTTGATAGCTGCTGGGGAGAAAGCTCGTCATAGTGTGTTCAGCGGATTGGGAACATGATTGTCGCGAAAGCGAGCAATGGTAGTATATCGAATTGCCCCTGTCGAACAGAGAAAAACAATGCCATCGACTCGATCATCAATCCTTGATGATAAGTACTCGAAAGCGCTAGTACTGCTTGCCATACTGCTTTTCTCGTGGCTCTCGGGCGTGAAGAATTTTATTGCAGATTCGGTCAGCCGCGCAGAGGAATCAACAGCCCCGGTCACGCCCAACATCCTGTTGATTGTCGTCGACGATCTTGGCTACGACGATACGACGGCGATCAATAGCAGCGGTCTGTCGACGCCGAACATTCGGCAGCTGGCGCAGGAAGGCGTGACATTCAGGCGGCACTACGCGGACTCCACCTGCACACCCAGCCGGGTCGCGATATTGAGCGGACGTTATCCGGAACGCTCGGGCTTTCGCCCTGTAGGTTCAGAGATTCCTGCGGAATTTTCAACCATCGCGGAACAATTGAAGCTTGCGGGGTACACAACCTACCTCACCGGCAAGTGGCACGCGGGGGAAGAACGGCCGCAGGCCTGGCCACAAAACAAGGGCTTTGATCAGTGGTTTGGGTTTCTCAACCAATGGGAACTGTCAGGCGAAGTCACGGAATCGAACAGGGGCGGCAGAAAGCCGACGTATCACAATCCCATGCTGCGAACCAATGGCGGCGCGCAGGAGAAATTCAGCGGGCACCTTACCGACATACTGACGGATCACACGATCCAGAAAATCAGGCAGTTCCAGCAGACTGGGAAGCCATGGTTCCTCTACCATGCCTTTTTAGCACCGCATCAACCCATACAACCCGCCGAACGCTATGCGGTGCAATTCCCGGATACGCCAGAGGGAAAATACACTGCGCTCGTCACCCAACTGGACGACGCGATTGGACGAATACTTGAAGTCGTCGACCGGGAAAATACGCTGGTCATGTTTGTCAGCGACAATGGCGGAACCAATAGAGAAAGGAACAATAACTTTCCGTTTTTTGGCAAGAAAAGCGAAATGTACGAGGGCGCGTTTCGCACTCCACTGATCATCAGTTGGCCGCGGATGATCCCGCAGGGCAAAACTATCGATGACGTGGTGATGAATGTCGATATCTATCCCACGCTGCTTGCCGCGGCTAAAGTCCCGGTCCCGCCCGATGTGGATGGCAGCAACCTGTGGCCGCTGTTCCTGCACGACAATGCGCTACAGGCTCGCAGCAGGAGCTGGGAGGTTTACAGTGCCAACGTCAATACACTGAGCTTCAGCTTCCTGAGCGCATCAGGGGACTGGCGTCTTGCAAGTTTAACGGGGCTCACGCCGAGTTTGTTTGATCTTGCAGAGAATCCTTCTGGAGAGCACGACGTCGCCAGCGAATATCCGGGGCCTGTCGCAGCACTTACCGACGAATTCTGGCAGGAGCACTGGCGCAAAAGCCTGCTGGCCGTGAGCGAGACGCCTGGATTCGACGCAACCCAGAGACTGTACGGCGGCTTTGACGCGATGCGCACGCCGCATCGCTACGGCTTCGCCATCGGACTTGAAATTGGCCCGTTGCCGACAGGGTTGCAACAGACGAGCGAGCAATCGATCCTGGCCGGCCAGGAGACACTATGGGAACTGCGCTTCATACCTGGACAAGGGCTGGAGTGGCATATGGGGGATATCGTTCTCAGGGATCCCTACTTTGAGCCCTCCCGCTGCAACGCCATCGTTTTGACGGGCTATTTTGAACCGCGGGGGCATCTCGCGAAACGAGACCCACAATCCCGGATAAAGCTGTATTCGTCCGGATTCCTCCGTGACGCCAATAGCGATATTGCTTATAGCCCGGCCGATGACACCCAATTGCATATACCCACGTTCGTAAATTTCCACGGCAAGGCCAGGTTTTCGAATTTGATGCTCAGTTCTTTTGCAGACAGCTACTCGCCACGCCTGTTGCCGCAATATATGGCTCTTTACACCGATATGTACCGCGAGAGAAAACTCACGATCGCAGACGTCAAAATGATGGACGCGGAGCTCTGCCAGTGATGCCGGCATCAATCTGCGCCTGCAATCCCAATTCCAGAGACTATTCTTGACAGTTCAACGCCTTAACTGCGATCATTTTTGCAATCCCGCCGCCAATCGAGCGCAACATGTTCCTGACCATTGACATCGAGATCACCAATCGATGCAACGCGACCTGCCATTTTTGCCCTCGCGATGCAACACCTCACCAGGGCATTATGGATGTCGCGACTTTCGACAAGGCGTTGGCGCGTGCGGTTGAATACCGCCAGGTAGTGAAGGATGTCTCCGGGCTTGAGGTCGTGGTCAGCCTGTGCGGTCTCGGTGAACCGCTCATCAACCGCAATACCGTTTCTTTCGTGGAGAAGGTCAAACGCGAAGGTTTTCGCTGTTCCATGTCGTCCAACGGCGCACTGCTGACCGAACAAAAAGCGCATGCCCTGCTGGATGCGGGACTGGACGAAATCTACATCAATGTCTCCGATATTGATGAAGAGTATGAGCGCATTTACAACCTGCCCTTTGGCCCAACCTGCGAGAACATCACGCGATTCGCAGAATTGGCAGGCGACCGGTGCACGCCGGTCATTATCCTCGTTGATCACCGCAATGACAGAGCCCACATCAAGGCCATGCAGACGTTCTGGCGCGAGCGCGGCCTGAAGAAGTTCCACGACTACAGCGTTATTAATCGCGGGGGCGCACTGTTTGTCGAACACATGCAGTTTGAACAGTACTCCGAGATGGTGCGCGCGCGTAACGATTTGACCGATGGCGGGGCGCAACCCCTATGTGGTGCACCCTGGGGCTTCTTGTTCATCGGCTACGACGGCCACTACTACCTGTGCTGTTCGGACTGGCGCAAGCAAGCAAGCCTTGGCTCGGTCTTTGACTACAGCTTCCTGCAGGTGACGCGGCAAAAGCTGGCAATGGTGGTGAGCCGGGAACCCGTGTGCAAGACCTGCAACCACGATCCGATCAACATGCTCACTGAAGAACTGCGCGCCTTTAACCGTGGCGAAGTCACCGCGGAGGATGTCAGCAAACTGAAGCAGTCGCTGCGCAGTGTCAGCCAGGAGATTGACGTGGCACTGGGTGAGTTGCTCCGCTATGGTGATCGCCACCCCGAAGGCATGATTTCCGCCAATATCATACCCGTCGTTGCAACCAACTAGAATTTTCCGCCTGTTCCCATGGGTCCTCGCTACGACAGCCGCGGGCGCCAGAAACGCCTACGATATCATCCGACCGAGTGAGGACAGATGGAAGACAGCCGCCGCATTGAAAACCTGATTTATTGCTACGCCGAGCGCATTGATGCCGGCGACCTTGAAGGCGTCGCCGAGCTGTTTCGCGACGCCGAAATCGTTTCCAGGGTTCACAACGTACGGCACTCTGGTTTTGATGAAGTGCTGAAGATGTATCAACGCGCCTGTCGCCTGTACCAACCAACAGGCACGCCGCTGACCAAACACCTTACAACCAATGTGATTATCGAGGTGGACGAGAGCGGCGAGCAAGCGCACGCGCGCTCCTACTACACAGTCATTCAGGCGACAGACGCACTGCCTTTGCAAGCGATAATTTCGGGCAGGTACAAAGACCACTTCCGCAAGGTAGAGAGCCAGTGGCGCTTCGCAAGCCGCGAAATGATTGTCGATTTAATAGGCAATTGCTCGGCGCATCTGCTTTACGATGCAAGCGGCATTGCATAGCGGCAGAGCGCTACACTCGTTCGGCACTGGACCACAAAACCCACGCATTCACCCGCGATTCACCCTGCTTTGCTCCTATACTTGGCGAATTATCTTCCACTATACTGACGGGCCGGCCACCGGCACCACGGATCACGCATGGCAGTCAGTATCAACATCGACATTGAGGCGACGAATCGTTGTAACGCCGTTTGTCATTTCTGCCCCCGGGACGCCACGCCGCACCAGGGTCACATGACGATGGCGACGTTCGATCAGTCGCTGCACCGCGCCATTGAATTCCGTGAAACAAAGCTGAACGACACGATCTCGAATATTCAGGTAAAACCGAACATTTGTGGCCTCGGGGAGCCGCTGATCAATCCCAATACCCCGGACTTTATTCGAAAAATTCGCGACTCCGGTTTCAGAACCTGTGGTATGTCCACCAATGGCGCGTTGCTCGACGAGAGGCGAGGCGATGCCATACTCGAAGCGGGCGTCACCAGTGTTAACATCAATATCTCCGACCTGGGCGAGGACTACGAGAGGATTTACAATCTCCCGTATGAAGAGACGCGTGACAACATCGTCCGATTCATCCAGAACACCGGCGCGGAATGCGAAGTGCAGATCGTTCTCGTCAACCACCGCAAGGACCCCCAGCACACCGCGCGCATGGAAGAATTTTGGCGTAGCCACGGCGTTACGCACTTCATGAAATATGACGTCATCAATCGCGGTGGCGCACTGTTCGTCGACCATATGCAGTACGAGAAGTTTGCAGAGCGCCGCGCCGCAGAGCGCCTGATGGAGGAAAGCGGCCGCAAGTGGGTGTGCCCCGTTCCCTACCTGTCCGTGTTCATCGGTTACGACGGTCTTTATTACCTGTGTTGTTCGGACTGGAAGAAGGAAGCACCGATGGCGAGTGTTTTTGAGGCTTCCATTCTTGCGATTAGTGAGCAAAAGCTGCACCACGTCACGAGCCGGGAGCCTGTGTGTCGCTCCTGCAACCACGATCCGCTTAACGCAGTGACCGACAAGATTCGATCTGTGAACGCAGGGGAAACGTCACAGGCTTCGCTCGATGAGATGGTCGCTACGTTTAGCAGGGAAAGTGAGGCTTCATTCGCCGCAGTTGCCTCTGCCCTGGAGTTTGTTCCCCAGATTCGCCCCAGTCATCTGGAAGTCAGGGGCAAACGCCTGATACCGGTTATCGCCACCTGAGGTTGTGTGTGGCGCATCCCCAGGTAATACAAGAATAGCGACCCTGATGCACTCCAGACCTTTCAGGTACATGCACTTTCGATGACTTTGCCTGACACTAAAAAATTCCTCTTCATTCACATCATGAAGACGGGCGGCACGTCCCTGGCCGATATCATCAGTGCCAATTTTGATGCCGATGAACGGTATCCCGACGCCTGTATCGCCCCGGACGCGGGCATCGTTCGCCGCTTCGAAGCCTACCTGTATGTGCCTGGACTGGTTACCGATGTGAATGCTCTTAACGGCAAGCTCCGGATGGTGCGCGGGCACGTCCCGTATGCTGTGCGCTCGCTGCTGAACGATTCCTACGTGGCGATGACGCTGTTGCGCGAGCCCGTTGAACGAACCTTGTCCTATCTCAAGCATTGCAAGCGCTATCACACAGAGCACCAGGGATTGGAGCTCGAAGAAATTTATGAAGATCCCTGGTTTCACGCCACCTTTGTTCATAACTACCAGACCAAGTTGTTTTCCATGTCCGCGCAGGAGGCACTAGCCGAGGATCGCTACCCGGACGGATCACCTGTGTTGCCGACGCGGCGGGAAATGGGCGACGGGACGCAGCTCCCTGCAGAAATAGAGGCGTTTCGACTGCGCGCGCCGAGCCGGGTTTCTCTCGAGTGCTTCGCCGCCAGTACAGGTGTTATTTCGGTCGACGACCAGCGCTTGTCCATCGCAAAAGAACATCTGTCGGCTATCGAAGTGGTAGGCGTTACCGAGCATTATGATCGCTTTCTGGGGAGGCTCCGTGATCAGCATGGCTGGAAAATTGCCGCTGTGCCTCATCGCAATACGGGAGACATTGACGCTGTTGCAGCAGATTTTCGCCAGCGCATCGCCAGCGACAACGCGTTTGATGTCGAGCTTTATGCCTATGCCAAGTCGCTCGCTGAATAAGCACGTCCCCCAGCTTGCGATGTGACCTATGGATACACGCATGCTCTGCCTGCGCTGAGGCAAAGATTTTGATACGCGATTGGTACGCGCTGCACGCAATTCATGCAGCGACTTACCGAACGACAAAGAGACATTGAATAAGGAACAAGAGCGATGAAAAGCCTGTGGAGCGACGAAGAAGCAAATGCCTTCGCCAATGATGACCTCGCCATGCGTGTATATACATCGCGCCTGCTGGGATCCAGTGACGATCTGGTCATGCACGGTGGCGGCAACACGTCCGTCAAGGCAACCGCCCGAGACTTCTTTGGCAATGACGTGGAAGTCCTTTATGTGAAGGGTAGCGGTTGGGACTTAAAAACCATCGAAAAGCCCGGCTTTCCCGCTATTCGTCTGAAAGAGACCAGGATGCTGGCGGAACTGGATACGCTGTCGGACCCGGATATGACCCGGCAACTGCGCGCGCTCATGCTGGACCCCTCTGCACCGTCGCCATCGGTTGAAGCGATCCTGCATGCCATCCTCCCGGCAAAATTCATCGACCATACCCACACTGACGCGATCGTTACCCTGAGCAATAATCCACGGGGCGACAAAATCCTCGCAGAGTTATTCCCGGACTGCCTGGTACTCCCCTACATCATGCCCGGCTTCATTCTTTCCCGGCAGGTGAATGAGGCCATCAAACGCCATGATCCGGGCCAGTACAAGGGCATTATCCTGATGCATCACGGTGTCTTTACCTACAGTGATGCGGCCAAAAATGCCTATGAAGACATGATTGAACTGGTCACCCGGGCGGAAGATTATATTGCCGCACACGGCGAGACCAAACTGCCCACGGCAATATACGCGGTCGACCTGTTTGACCTTGCGCGCATTCGCAAGGCGGTGTCGAACGCTCGCGGATCAGCACAACTTGCGATGCTGGACCAAACGCCTGAGGCACAGGGATTTTCGAGCCTGGCCAATGTCGCTGACATCGCCACTCGCGGGCCGATAACGCCAGATCACGTGATACGCACCAAGAGAACGCCAGTTGTTATTAGCACCAAACCTGCGGACGGCGTCCCGGAGGTCGCGCAATTTGTCAGCGACTACAAGGCTTATTTCGAGGCGTTCAGCCATGCGGGACTGCAAATTCTCGACCCCGCGCCCCGCTTTGGTATCTGGCGCAATGCGGGCTCTGTTGCCTTCGGAAGCAGTGAGAAGGAGTGCAATATCATTGCCGATATCGCCAGGCATACGCGTTGGGCCATCCAGACTGGCGAGTCAGTTGGTGGCTGGGAGGCACTGCCAGCAAAGGATATTTTCGAGCTCGAGTACTGGGTACTCGAACAAGCCAAGTTGGGCAAGAGCGCGGGCGCGGGCAAACCACACCAAGGGAAAGTCGCGCTCGTAACGGGCGCCAACAGTGGCATTGGCAAAGCCGCATGTGAAGCACTGGCAGCTGACGGAGCCGTCGTGGTTGGCCTGGACATTAACCCGGCAGTGGTGAGCCAACTGAATCGCAATGGCATGAGCGGCATTGTATGTGACCTGACCGACAGCAAATCCGTCGCCGCTGCCGTAAACCAGGTGATTACCCGCTACGGCGGCCTGGATATTGTGGTGTGCAATGCCGGTATTTTCAAATCCGGGGAGCGGATAGCAGACCATACTGAGCATACCTGGGACCAGACCATCGCCATCAACTTGACCGCGACGCAGCGCTTCATGACCGCGACGATCCCCTATCTGAAGTTGGGCGTAAATCCCTCCCTCCTGGTTGTTGGCTCGCGCAACTTTGCTGCACCAGGGCCTGGCGCTGCGGCTTACTCTGTCAGCAAAGCGGGCATTACCCAACTCGCCAGGGTAGCCGCGCTGGAACTGGCTGCCGATGGCATCCGCGTCAACGTGGTCCATCCTGACGCTGTATTCGATACGGCATTGTGGACCGAGGATGCGTTGGCCCGCTCAGCCTCGCGTTACGGCTTGAGTGTTGAGGAGTACAAGACAAAGAACTTGCTCGGCAAGGAAATTCGCGCCGCCGACGTTGGACGCCTGCTATCAGCGCTTGCCAGTGACATTTTTGGGGCGACAACCGGAGCGCAGATACCGATAGACGGTGGAAGTGACCGGGTAATCTAGGCTGCCGCAGGCTATTCCGTATCTGGGTTGCTTAGTGTCGGTGTCGGCTTTGGCTTTACTCTCAAGAGAGGCCTGAGCTGTCCGCGGCATCACCAACAGAGGGGAACCTGTTCGTGAGGGTAAGTCGAGGCGGCGAAACACCACATCTCAATGGCGTAGCGTGTCTTTGTCATACCAGGGTCGACGCCGGTGCGATGCAGTGTCATCTGGTCAAACAACAGCGCATCACCGATCTCAAACACCGGGCGCACGACCGAATCCATGCCATAGGATGCAGCTGTCTCATTGCTGACCGACCAGTCGAAAATATCCGGCCCACCCATTTCAACAAGGCGATCAAAACGCCGAGGAAAAACATCCAGGCTGGCAGCATCCACGCCACATGGACTCAAAGCCGTCCAGATATTCAGGGACCGCGTCTCGGTGCCCAGAAATGCCCCGTCCTGGTGCCAACCGGCAAGAGCAGTCGGCTCAGTACGTCGCAATGTCGACTTTTTAGCCGAGATAGCTACACGCTCTCCAAAATAGTCTTTCAGCATATGGTCGAATCCTACAGCCGTAAGCGCATCCATATGGCGGAACAACGCGCGCGGCGCATCCACTGCGTGCACACCGCCACCAAACCTGGCATATGAGCGCTCCGCACCACCAAAGCTATAACCGTCTCTTGCCCTAAAAGGGATATACCAGGGCGGTCGGGGAGTGCGTGGTGTTTCCGCCTCGGCAGCACCCTGAAAGGCATGATCGATCGCATCCCGGATACCGGCGGCAACGTCCGGGTTTATCAACCCGCGAACCATCAACGATCCATGGTGCGCGATGGCTGAGGTGACAACATCCGCACGCAACTCGGAAGCGGGTATCTCAGGAATCGATCTCTCGTTTGGAAAATAATCCGGCAACTGCTTTGGCCAGTGTGGAACAGGTTTGTCATCCACCACATTGGCAAAGGCGTGATGGCGCACCTTCACCAGTCGTGATTCGAATTCTACATTTTCTCCACGTCGATTCGACTCACAAAGGAGCCGAATCGCATCATCCCAGGAACCCGCCGCTACCAGTTCATCCGTCTTGCGCATTACAGCGTTGATGTCGAGTATATTATTGTTGGTACTCATCAATGGCCTCCTAATCAAGGGCTTCCGAGTATAGCCAACTTGGCCGACGACAACTATAAGGCACTGCGCAGGGATCGCGTCGACTCATTGATCTGTGACATGAATTGCACAAATTACGCGAAGTCGCCGCGCGGCAGCGCGGGCCATCATTCCGGCAATTCCTTTCCTGGGTCCGGTCCTGTGCCCAAAAAAACGCCCCGGTAGGAACGAAAGGTCTGGCGGATGGGTTAAAGCCTGCGAGTGACCTACTCTCACATGGGGAGACCCCACACTACCATCGGCGATGCATCGTTTCACTTCTGAGTTCGGGATGGGGTCAGGTGGTTCCAATGCTCTATGGTCGCCAGGCAAACTGGCTCGATTGTCCTGGGTCTTACCTGCTGTCGCAGTGCCTGGTGTCAATCAAATAAGGCGGTAAATCAAGCTGTGGTTCAGTATGTTCTTGACGTGCTGTTAACACTGGACTCGTCACACCATCCGTTGTCTTCTCACTTTCACTGTCGTATCCACATCAGCCGGCGCTCACACGCCCCTTGCCTGATGCAACCGATCAGCAAATAACTTGGATTATATGGTCAAGCCTCACGGGCAATTAGTACTGGTTAGCTCAACGCCTCACAGCGCTTACACACCCAGCCTATCAACGTCCTGGTCTTGGACGGCCCTTCAGGGGACGTAAAGTCCCAGGGAGAACTAGTCTTGGGAGGGGCTTCGCGCTTAGATGCTTTCAGCGCTTATCCTGTCCGAACGTAGCTACCGGGCAATGCCACTGGCGTGACAACCCGAACACCAGGGGTTCGTCCACTCCGGTCCTCTCGTACTAGGAGCAGCTTCCCTCAATTCTCCAACGCCCACGGCAGATAGGGACCGAACTGTCTCACGACGTTCTAAACCCAGCTCGCGTACCACTTTAAATGGCGAACAGCCATACCCTTGGGACCGGCTTCAGCCCCAGGATGTGATGAGCCGACATCGAGGTGCCAAACACCGCCGTCGATGTGAACTCTTGGGCGGTATCAGCCTGTTATCCCCGGAGTACCTTTTATCCGTTGAGCGATGGCCCTTCCATACAGAACCACCGGATCACTAAGACCTACTTTCGTACCTGCTCGTCTTGTCAGACTCGCAGTCAAGCGCGCTTGTGCCTTTACACTAACCTCACGATTTCCGACCGTGATTAGCGCACCTTCGTGCTCCTCCGTTACTCTTTGGGAGGAGACCGCCCCAGTCAAACTACCCACCACACACTGTCCCCGGTCCCGATAAGGGACCTGGGTTAGAACCCCAACATTACCAGGCTGGTATTTCAAGGTCGGCTCCACGATGGCTGGCGCCACCGCTTCAAAGCCTCCCAGCTATCCTACACAAGTAAGGTCAAAGTCCAGTGTGAAGCTATAGTAAAGGTTCACGGGGTCTTTCCGTCTAGCCGCGGGTACACTGCATCTTCACAGCGATTTCAATTTCACTGAGTCTCGGGTGGAGACAGCGCCGCCATCGTTACGCCATTCGTGCAGGTCGGAACTTACCCGACAAGGAATTTCGCTACCTTAGGACCGTTATAGTTACGGCCGCCGTTTACCGGGGCTTCGATCAAGAGCTTCTCCGAAGATAACCCCATCAATTAACCTTCCGGCACCGGGCAGGCGTCACACCGTATACGTCCACTTACGTGTTTGCACAGTGCTATGTTTTTAATAAACAGTCGCAGCGGCCTGGTTACTTCGACCAGCCTCAGCTCAGGGAGCAAGTCCCATCACCAGAGCCGGCGTACCTTCTCCCGAAGTTACGGTACCATTTTGCCTAGTTCCTTCACCCGAGTTCTCTCAAGCGCCTTGGTATTCTCTACCTGATCACCTGTGTCGGTTTACAGTACGGTTCCTTACTATCTGAAGCTTAGAAGCTTTTCTTGGAAGCATGGCATCAACCACTTCGCGTTACCTTGCGATAACACTCGTCATCAGCTCTCAGCCTTCCCACCAAAGGGAGTATCCCGGATTTACCTAAGATACTGGCCTACTACCTTAAACAGGGACAACCAACGCCCTGATGGCCTAGCCTACTCCGTCCCTCCATCGCAATAATAAGAAGTGCAGGAATATTAACCCGCTTCCCATCGACTACGCATTTCTGCCTCGCCTTAGGGGCCGACTCACCCTGTCCCGATTAGCGTTGGACAGGAAACCTTGATCTTCCGGCGGGGAGGTTTTTCACCCCCCTTATCGTTACTCATGTCAGCATTCGCACTTCTGATACCTCCAGCAAACCTCCCGGTTCACCTTCAACGGCTTACAGAACGCTCCTCTACCATGCGTGCAAGCACGCATCCGCAGCTTCGGTTACCAATTTAGCCCCGTTATATCTTCCGCGCAGGCCGACTCGACTAGTGAGCTATTACGCTTTCTTTAAAGGATGGCTGCTTCTAAGCCAACCTCCTAGCTGTCTAAGCCTTCCCACATCGTTTCCCACTTAACTGGTATTAGGGACCTTAGCTGGCGGTCTGGGTTGTTTCCCTTTTCACGACGGACGTTAGCACCCGCCGTGTGTCTCCCGCGATTGTACTCCTGGGTATTCGGAGTTTGCATGGGGTTGGTAAGTCGGGATGACCCCCTAGCCCAAACAGTGCTCTACCCCCCAGGGTAAGACGCGAGGCTCTACCTAAATAGATTTCGAGGAGAACCAGCTATCTCCGAGCTTGATTAGCCTTTCACTCCGAGCCACAGGTCATCTCCGTCTTTTTCAACAGACGTGAGTTCGGTCCTCCAGTTGATGTTACTCAACCTTCAACCTGCCCATGGCTAGATCGCTCGGTTTCGGGTCTATTGCCTGCAACTATGTCGCCCTGTTAAGACTCGGTTTCCCTACGCCTCCCCTAAACGGTTAAGCTTGCTACAGACAATAAGTCGCTGACCCATTATACAAAAGGTACGCAGTCACAGAACAAGTCTGCTCCCACTGCTTGTACGTACACGGTTTCAGGTTCTATTTCACTCCCCTCTCCGGGGTTCTTTTCGCCTTTCCCTCACGGTACTGGTTCACTATCGGTCAGTCAGGAGTATTTAGCCTTGGAGGATGGTCCCCCCATCTTCAATCAGGATAACACGTGTCCCGACCTACTTGTCGCAAGCTCAGTACCACCACCAGGTTTTCGTGTACGGGGCTATCACCCTCTATCGCCGGACTTTCCAGACCGTTCCACTAACCCAATGACTATCACTTGCAGGCTACTCCCCGGTCGCTCGCCGCTACTGGGGGAATCTCAATTGATTTCTTTTCCTGAGGGTACTTAGATGTTTCAGTTCCCCTCGTTCGCTCCTTACACCTATGTATTCAGTGCAAGGTACCTGGCTTACACCAGGTGGGTTTCCCCATTCGGACATCTCCGGATCAAAGTCTGTTTGCCGACTCCCCGAAGCTTTTCGCAGGCTACTACGTCCTTCATCGCCTCTGACTGCCAAGGCATCCACCGTATACGCTTAGTCACTTGACCATATAACCGAAGTTATCTGTTTCTTTTAGACCTCAAACCGCAAGACCCAAAAGACCGTTCATTTCAAGCTTTTGCAAACTTAAAAAAAACGTCAAGAAGACAGTTCCCCGACCCCCTTAACACAGGCCAGGTACTTAGTAGATGTACACCGATCACAGTGCACACCCGCCGGATGTTGTGACGCTTAAGTCACAGTGTTTATTACAACTCGTCGTGGCAACGGGGAATTGAAACCCGCCACCACTGAACATTCATCTATGGATTTCCCTTACCACCCACCGGATCTTGCGACCCCGCCAGTGCTAAGCTCAAATCCAAAGACTCAGCTTGATTTACCTTGTTAAAGAACTGTCCGGTTGTTAAAACCAGAACAAAACCCATTGCAACAACAGGCTTTGTTCTGATCTCAGTGATGCGTCCTCTACTTACAAGAAGTGGTGGAGCTAAGCGGGATCGAACCGCTGACCTCCTGCGTGCAAGGCAGGCGCTCTCCCAGCTGAGCTATAGCCCCAAATAAGTTCCGTCAGCAACCACGAAGCCTGCCAAGTAAACCAAATCGTTCTGAGAGCCTGCCCCGCTGTACCGGGCATCGAGGCGCGAATGCGCGTAGCGTATTAACACTACGTGAGCGCTTTCGCAACGAAGAACAGGGCGATTTGGTAGGCCTGGGCAGATTTGAACTGCCGACCTCACCCTTATCAGGGGTGCGCTCTAACCAACTGAGCTACAGGCCTGTTGAACAGATCCGCACACTCGTGATTTCTTTCGCATCAACCGATTAGATGAAGACAAATGTGTGAGCACTCATCAGGTAGCGCCAACATCGTTTAAGGAGGTGATCCAGCCCCAGGTTCCCCTAGGGCTACCTTGTTACGACTTCACCCCAGTCATGAATCACTCCGTGGTGATCGCCCCCGAAGGTTAGGCTAACCACCCTGGAGCAACCCACTCCCATGGTGTGACGGGCGGTGTGTACAAGGCCCGGGAACGTATTCACCGCGGCATTCTGATCCGCGATTACTAGCGATTCCGACTTCACGGAGTCGAGTTGCAGACTCCGATCCGGACTACGAAACGTTTTGTGGGATTCGCTCCAGCTCGCGCTTTTGCTGCCCTCTGTGCGTTCCATTGTAGCACGTGTGTAGCCCAGGTCGTAAGGGCCATGATGACTTGACGTCGTCCCCACCTTCCTCCGGTTTGTCACCGGCAGTCTCCTTAGAGTTCCCGACATTACTCGCTGGCAACTAAGGACAAGGGTTGCGCTCGTTACGGGACTTAACCCAACATCTCACGACACGAGCTGACGACAGCCATGCAGCACCTGTCTCAGAGCTCCCGAAGGCACCAATCCATCTCTGGAAAGTTCGCAGGATGTCAAGACCTGGTAAGGTTCTTCGCGTTGCATCGAATTAAACCACATGCTCCACCGCTTGTGCGGGCCCCCGTCAATTCATTTGAGTTTTAACCTTGCGGCCGTACTCCCCAGGCGGTCTACTTATTGCGTTAGCTGCGCCACTAAGAAATCAAGTCTCCCAACGGCTAGTAGACATCGTTTACGGCGTGGACTACCAGGGTATCTAATCCTGTTTGATCCCCACGCTTTCGCACCTCAGCGTCAGTATCGAGCCAGGAGGCCGCCTTCGCCACCGGTACTCCTCCATATATCTACGCATTTCACCGCTACACATGGAATTCTACCTCCCTCTCTCGTACTCTAGTCGGCCAGTATCAACTGCAGTTCCCAGGTTGAGCCCGGGGCTTTCACAGCTGACTTAACAAACCGCCTACGCGCGCTTTACGCCCAGTAATTCCGATTAACGCTCGCACCCTCCGTATTACCGCGGCTGCTGGCACGGAGTTAGCCGGTGCTTCTTCTCAAGGTAATGTCACGGCTGGCCGCTATTAACGACCAACTTTTCTTCCCAAGTGAAAGTGCTTTACAACCCGAAGGCCTTCTTCACACACGCGGCATGGCTGGATCAGGCTTGCGCCCATTGTCCAATATTCCCCACTGCTGCCTCCCGTAGGAGTCTGGACCGTGTCTCAGTTCCAGTGTGACTGATCATCCTCTCAGACCAGTTAAGGATCGTCGCCTTGGTAGGCCTTTACCCTACCAACTAGCTAATCCTACGCAGGCTCATCCGATAGCGCGAGGCCCGAAGGTCCCCGCTTTCCCCCTTGGGGCGTATGCGGTATTAGCTCGAGTTTCCCCGAGTTGTCCCCCACTACCAGGTAGATTCCTGCGTATTACTCACCCGTCCGCCGCTTTACTCAGGCCGAAACCCTTTCACGCTCGACTTGCATGTGTTAGGCCTGCCGCCAGCGTTCAATCTGAGCCATGATCAAACTCTTCAGTTTAATCTTTTACCTCTGCCTGCTCCCTGTGACAGGAACACACAAGAGGGGAAGGTTACGCGAGTACCTCGCTTTACCCTCCAAATCATCAGCTCAGATACAATTCGAAAATCAAAAATTACTATGAATTAATGAGTCACTTGTTGTACCTGAATAGTTGTGACAACTATCCCAACAAGTGCCCACACATCTGTCTTCATCTGATTGTTAAACAACATCCAAACCGCAGGGGCCAGGATTACCCGGAAGCAACTGCTGCCTCATCGGGGAAGCGCATTATACCGATCAGTTTTGATATAGCAACCGAAAAGACATCACACACGCGTATTTATTCAAGCCCACCCCAGGAACCGCAATCAGGCGAGTGAATCTTCACCAGGCGTGAACAAACCAAGGGATATTATCTACCTCGGCTGGAATGACGGCGCACTATACGCATGACACCCTCTATGAACAAGACGTTTTCCGAAATTCTATTCAGCTAATTAGCCATTCACAGGCCGCGAGACTTCCGCGTTGAACCTGGACGTACATGCTTAGCTAATCTCGAACAAATGGTATTTCTTCTTCCCGAGCCTGACCAAATAAAAGCGACCAAAAACAGCATCAAGCGCAGCAAAACAACGCGCTACCTCGCCGTTATCCTGTAAGCCCACAACACGGTTATTGACCGTCACGGCATTGCGGGCCAGAGCATCTTTGACCTGCTTCCCAGAACTGGCCATCCCGGCATCGGTGAGCATCTGCGTTAATGTCTCGGGGAAGTTAGCGCGAGCGATGACGCTCGCAGGCAATCCATCCTGACGAAGTTGCAGAACGTCGCTCTCCGATAACTCCAACAACGAGCCCTCGAACAGCGCCGTCGTAATTCGCTCGGCGGCATCCAGCCCCTCTTGTCCGTGCACTAACCGCGTAACTTCGCGAGCGAGGATCGACTGAGCACCAGGCCTGCCACTACGCTCCGCGTCCGCCAGCTCTATCGCGTCGATTTCGCTGGTATCGAGAAAGGTAAAGTACTTTAGAAACTTGTAGACATCTGCATCGGGCGTCCCAAGCCAGAACTGATAGAAGGCATAAGGTGATGTGCGCTGCGCATCCAGCCACACAGTACCGGATTCTGTTTTGCCGAACTTGGTACCATCGGACTTCGTGATAAGCGGCATCGTCAAGCCAAACACTTGATTGCCATGGAGTCGGCGCGTGAGATCAATGCCTCCTGTGATATTCCCCCACTGATCGGAGCCTCCGAGTTGCAAGCCGCATCCGTACCGCTTATTGAGCTCTGCGAAATCGTAAGACTGCAGAATCATATAGGTAAATTCGGTGAAGCTGATGCCGCTACCCTCGCGCTCGATACGCTGCTTCACCGATTCCTTCTGGATCATGGCATTGACGGAAAAATGTTTTCCGATATCGCGCAGAAACGTTAAAACATCAAGTTTCGCCGTCCAGTCCAGGTTATTCACCACCTGGGCTGAAGACGGACCGCAATCAAAATCAATGAAATGGGAAATTTGCGTTCTGATTTTTTCCACCCAGCCATTAATGACCTCGGGTGTATTCAACTGTCTTTCCTGGGATTTAAAACTGGGGTCGCCGATCAAGCCTGTGGCCCCGCCCACTAGCGCGATTGGCTTATGCCCGGCTAACTGGAACCGCCGCAACATCACCAGGGGCACCAGCGATCCTATATGAAGGCTGTCGGCCGTAGGATCGAATCCACAATAGAGTGTTCGCATATCGCCATCGAGCCACTGCGGTAGCTCATCCTCACCCGCGACCTGGAAGATTAATCCGCGCGCGCGAAGATCATCTAAAAGAGCTCTGCTCATGGGAGAGGTTCCGAATCAATGTTTGGTAGAGCAACAGGGGGCGCCAACGATACAACACCCCGCATCAAAAGCAAGAGTATCCAAACGATGCGGAGGATGAATTGGAGGTTGAAATCTCAGACACTTTTAATATACTGGCTGCACTAAATACAACACAGATTTCCAAGACCATGTCAGTAGCGAAACATCCGCTTGGGTATGTTATTACCTGCGATAATCTATTATCGCTGTTTTTGCCTCAACTTTTCCGCCAGCGCAATCGTGTGCTGATAGGAGTTGTGGTAACAGCCGTGGCTGTGGGCACATTACTCCAAACTCTCACAGGCCCTACTCAACAGGATATTGAATGGGCGAGTCTCACCAACCCTACTCGCATCATCCCCGAAACACTTGTTACAAGCAGCAACATCCGCCCGCCAGGCCTTCGCGATACGACACCAACCGCCCCCAAACTGCCATCATGGGTTGATCAGGAAGTTAAAAGTGGCGACACGCCATCGTTGATTTTCAAGCGCGCCGGCTTTAATGACCAGGACGTGCATGACGTCATCAGTCAATCACAGGACGGAAAATCGCTGGAGAAAATTTTTCCGGGCCAAACCATAGCCTTCCAGGCAGACACCTCTGGTAGCCTTGTCGGCGTGCGCCACACCAAATCGCAACTGGAGACAGTGACCTACCTACGCAGTGACTCTGGATTCGAGAGCAGAGTAGAGGTTCGTGCCCCTGAATCGCGAGAGGCATGGACAACTGGCGTAATAACATCGTCGCTATTTCTGGCTGGAAAGGAAGCAGGACTCTCGCAGAGCATGATACTGGATATGGCCAACATATTTGGTGGCGTGGTGGATTTTGCGCTCGACCCGCGCAGGGGCGACACCTTGCAGTTAGTGTTTGAAGAGCTGTACATCAACGGCGAAAAGTTCAAAGACGGCGAAATTATTGCGGCATCCTTTACCAACCAGGGCGAGACCTTCAATGCGTTTCGCTACACAGACAGAAACGGGGATACCAATTATTACAATGAGGAAGGCGTGAGTATGCGTAAATCCTTTCTCATGGCCCCGCTCGACTTTACCCGTATCAGCTCCGATTTCAACATGAAGCGCTTTCATCCGATTTACAAAATAACACGCCCACACAGGGGCACCGATTATTCGGCCCCCACAGGTACGCCAGTGTATGCAGCCGGGGACGGCCGTGTAGAAGAAGCAGGTTACTCGGGCACTATGGGCAACTTTGTGGTCATCCAGCACGGTGATCAATACGCCACCAAATACTTGCATTTACAAAAACGCATGGTAAACGTCGGGCAACGAGTGTCACAAAGCCAGGTCATCGGAACGGTGGGTTCCACCGGTGCCGCTACTGGCCCGCACCTGCACTATGAGTTTCTGGTCAACGGTGAACATCACAACCCGCGCACAATCTATAAAGACCTGCCGAAGGCGCTTAAGCTCCCCGAACAGGAAATGGCGAACTTTCGCCAGTCGATCAACAGGGCCAATTTTCAGCTAGCGGTCCTGCGCTCCAGCAACCAAGTGGCAATGAACGATACTGCCGGCTCAAAAGCCGCTTCAACCCAGCTTGAGCCACGATGACGCTCTGTATGTAGGGTTGATGTCCGGCACCAGTGTGGATGCCATTGACAGCGCGCTTGTGCGTTGTCGTGACAATCGCGTGGAAATTCTCGCAACTCACCAGCACACCATTCCGCCCAAGTATAAACAGCAGATTGCCGCGATCAGCCATTCCGGGCCCGATGAAATCGAACGCATGGGCATACTGGATCGAGAACTCGGTCGCTTGTTCGCCGAAGCAACCCTGCAATTACTGGAAGGGGCGGGGATCAACTCCCGGCAGGTCGAGGCCATTGGCAGCCATGGGCAGACGATACGTCACCGACCACCGTCAGCCACGCAACATAAAAGGGACAGCTTCACACTGCAAATTGGCGACCCAAACACGATTGCCGAACTCACCGGAATTACTACCGTGGCTGATTTTCGGCGCCGGGATGTCGCCGCAGGCGGAGAAGGGGCGCCACTGGCCCCAGCTTTTCACGCAGCGGCGTTCGCCGAACCCGGCGTCAATCGCGCGATAGTAAACATTGGCGGGATTGCCAATGCGACGATTCTGGTCGGCTGCGAGCTGCGCATGGGATTCGATACCGGCCCAGGAAACACCCTGTTGGATCACTGGATATATCGACATCGCGGCGAGTCGTATGATCGCGATGGCGCATGGTCGGCATGTGGGCAAGTCAACCAGTCTTTGTTAGAGCGACTAATGAAACACCCCTATTTCCAACAGCAGGGGCCCCGTAGTACCGGCAAGGAAGCATTTAACCTGGCGTGGCTGGACGGCCACCTCGAAGGATTCCCGGATATCAGCCCCGAGGACGTTCAGGCCACGCTGCTTTGCCTAACTGCTGACAGTATCGCACTGGCGATTAAAAGCACCGCGCTTGAGATACCGGAGGTTTATGTATGCGGTGGCGGCAGCCATAACATCCGCCTGATGGAAAAATTGGCGGCGCAATTGGCACCGGCGAAATTGGCGAGCACGGTGGAACTGGGCATCGATCCTGACTGGGTGGAAGCCGCGACGTTCGCCTGGCTTGCAAGTCGAACGCTGAAAGGCCTTAAAGGTAATTCAGAGGTCGTAACGGGGGCGGTCGGCGCACGCGTGCTGGGCGGGGTCTACTGGGGTGGGAGCCAGGCATCAGGGTAAGTCAGGCGGGGCTTTACAACAGTGCCATCGTCGACGCGTATCCAGTGGATTATGCCGTCACGATTCTTAAATGCACCCGGCCAGAACAACAACCCACTCAGCGATGCTGTCATATTGCACGAGGCACGCTCAGGTTAAATGGAGAAAGAGGATCCGCAGCCACAGGTCGCCGTGGCATTGGGATTGTTGACCACGAAGCGCGAACCCTCCAACCCTTCGGTGTAATCCACAACTGACCCAACCAGGTATTGCAGGCTCATCGGGTCCACCACCAACGTGACCCCATCGGTTTGCAGGGCGGTGTCATCGTCGGCGACCAACTCATCGAAAGTGAACCCGTACTGGAAACCGGAGCAACCACCGCCGGTGATAAATACGCGCAGTTTTAATTGGTCATTTTCCTCTTCGGTCACTAAATCGCGCACTTTTTGCACGGCGCGGGCCGACAGGTTAATGCTGGTTGGGTTGAAGGTTTCGGCAACTGACATCGGTTTATTCCAGAGTCGGCAACGACCACTTAGCTGGGTTTCGGTACTCTATTATGTTAAGTCCGACTAATTTAGTCAACTTTAGTCAGCGGGTCGTTCGCTGAAGTCGCCACCCCGGCGTTACCATTTATTTCGGCGCGAGACGCGGATTGCGCTGCGGCTGAGTCCGACATATGCGTCAGGCTGCCGTTGACTTCTGCGCCAGCCGCCATCTCCACCAGGGTATAAAAGACATTGCCCTGCACCCGGCTTTTGGACGCCAACTCCAGATGCTTGCTGGAATAGACATCCCCCTGGACCACGCCATTGACGATTACGCAGGGCACCCGAATCTCCCCCTCGACGCGCCCCTTGCCGACGACGCGCAGCAATGCTTCCTTGCCAGACTGGGCGATGATATTCCCCTGCACCAGCCCCTCGACATCCAGATTCCCGCAGAAATGCACATCCCCGACGATCACCGTCTCGTGGGATATCAGGGTGGTGCCCCCGGAGACACTCGCGGATTTCTTACTTCCCAACATTGATAAATCGCTCCTGCAATTCCCAGGGAAATTGTTTTTTGGCTTCTGATTTACGCGGCTTGGTGGCCTTCGCCACCAACGTTATGCCCTGCGGCTCAAATCCCTGCGGCAGCGCCAACTCGCCCTCTATAGCTTGAAAATACCGGAAATGCAACGTCGAGGCCTGCGCATCAAAATCCGTGGACAGCTCCGCGAGCGGAATGCTCACGTCCTTTCCGGCGCTGCTACCGGACACGGATACCGCCAAAGTACCTTCGACTATCTCGTACTCGCGCTCCCTCTGCTGAATGAAAAAACGATATCTGAAGCGCCCCGTGCCCTCCGCCGGCACCAACTCGGGCTTGCGCACGCTCAATCCGCTACCCGTATCCTCGGAGACCACCATGTTGCGGTAGAAACTCAGGCCCTCCTCCAAGTCTGCCGTGCGCTCTTTCTCTGCAGCCATTTCGCTGCGCAACAGTTCCAGCGCACGCCGGTCGACGTCATGACGGGTACGCTGCATTTCGAGATCGCCACGCGCAACCTCGATCGCTTCGCGCAGGGCAGACAGCTCCGTCAGCATGCTCTTCGCCGTTTCAGGCCCAACCTGCAACTTGTCGTAAACCGATTGCCGCCCGAAATAAATACCCGCCAGCAGCGTCAGTGCCAATAATAATGCCAGTACCAGCACGAGTTTCGGTCCGAGATGGTCCAGTAACCGTGAGATAGAGGCGAATATTGCTTTCATTTACGGGTATGCATTCAGGGCAACAACCCAATTTGCTGCAAACCCGCTGTCTCATCAAGACCGAGCATAATATTCATGTTCTGCACTGCCTGCCCGGAGGCGCCTTTGACCAGGTTGTCTATTGTCGCCATCACCACAACGGTGTTTCGCTGCTGCGGCACGGCAATTGAAATCTGGCATCTGTTGGCGCCCTTTACCGTGCGAGTTTGTGGAAACACGCCGGGCGGCAGTACATCGACGAAGGGCTCGTCGGCGTACCAGTCTTCGTACAAAGCCTGTACATCCACGTTACTGTCGGTGAGCCGCGCGAACAGGGTTGAGTGAATACCCCGCACAATGGGCAACAAATGCGGGACAAAGGTTACCTCCACAGCTTGCCTCGCGATATCCGACAAGCCCTGCTCAATCTCCGGCAGGTGGCGATGCCCACTCACGCCATAGGCTTTGAAGCTGTCTGACGCTTCACTCAGCAGATTGTCAATTTTGGCTTGCCGCCCGGCGCCGCTGACGCCGGATGCCGAACTCGCAATCAGTTGTTTGGGATCTACCAGAGAGCGCGCCAACAGCGGCATGAACCCCAATTGCACCGACGTGGGATAGCATCCCGGGCAGGCCACCAGGCGAGCCGAGGCAATTTGCTGTCGATTGACTTCTGGCAAGCCGTACACCGCTTCGGCCAATAGCTCAGGGCTGGCGTGGCTTTCACCGTACCAGCGCGACCACAAGTCGGCATCCCGTAAGCGATAATCGGCCGAGAGATCGATCACCCTGGTACCGGCCGCCAATAATTCCGGCACCAGATTCATCGCCACGTTGTGAGGGGTCGCGAAGAACACCACATCACAGGCCGCCAGCAGCTGGACATCCGGTTCCGAGAAGGCCAGCTCATAGTGGCCGCGCAGGTTGGGGAACAGATCGTCCACGCGTCGGCCGCATTCCGCGCGCGACGTGATCGCGACCACGTCCACATCCGCGTGTGCAGCCAGCAGCCGCAACAATTCGACACCGGTATAGCCGGTGCCACCTACTATGCCAACTTTAATCATGTCGCTATCCAATCCTCGCGCGCAATAATCCGAATGATCCGCGCGATTAAAATTTCGAGCCCATTGTTGCTCTGACGTTTCAGGCGCGCCATCGGATCGCACGACCCGGGACCGCCTGAAAACCCGGAGCGGTAGTATAAAAGCAATACGGGACAAGATAACTGTTAATATCAGGTTTTTGATGCGACACAGGATTTCCGGTGCAACAGTGGCTCAATAATTATAGCCGCCGGCTGATCAACTACGACTCGATCCTCGCCTACGCCGTGCTGGGTGTGGTCGGCGGCGTGGCGTCCGGCCTGATCGTCCTTGCGTTTGAACTCGGTATTCGCCAGTTGAGCAGCGCCTTCGGTGCAAGCGATAACGGCGAAGGCTTCGAATCCCTGCCGCGCTGGATGTGGTTTGCGCTGCCGGCCGGTGGCGCTATTGTCCTCGGCTGCGCCTATGCGCTGTTGAAACCACAGGATCGTGAAACAGGCATAGTCCATGTACTCAGCCGGATGCACTCCCACTACAGCGTGCTGCCCCTGCGCAATGCCATAGTGCAATTCGTCGGCGGTATCTTTGCGCTGGGCACAGGGCAATCCGGCGGCCGCGAAGGGCCTGGCGTACATTTAGGGGGCGCCATCAACAGCCTGCTGGGACAGTGGTTGGGTTTACCCAATAACAGCCTGAGGATGTTGATCGCCTGTGGCACCGCCGGTGGCATCTCCGCTGCGTTCCAGACGCCACTGGCGGGTGTGCTGTTCGCGATGGAGGTGATTATCGCAGAGTACAGCGTGGTCAGTTTCATTCCGGTGATTTTGGCGGCGGTCTCTGCAGCGGCGGTGAGTCGCACACTGGCAGCGGATGACTGGTTGTTCACGCTGCCGCCACTGCAGCTGAACTCGCTGTTGGAGCTGCCCTATATCATGCTGCTTGGCTTGTGCTGCGGGGCTGCCATGGCCGCCTTTGTCCGCATCAGCACGTCAATGGCGCGCTATGCGGGCACACCTGTCGTGCTGCGCTTCACGCTGGCGGGCATCATTACCGGATGCCTGGCCCTACTGGTTCCCGAGATACTCGGTATGGGCTATGACACGCTGACACTCGCGATTGATGGCAAACTGGCGCTCTGGGCGCTGCTACTCATTGCGCTGTGCAAGTTGCTGGCCACCGCGATCAGTTACGGTGTCGGGATGCCGCTGGGATTGATAGGACCCAGTTTACTGATCGGCGCATGCATCGGCGGAATGTTGGGTGCGGCGGGCAGTGCGCTGCTGCCCGAATTGGCCTCCGACCCCGCTTTCTACACCGTCCTTGGCATGGGCGCAGCCATGGGAGCCCTGCTCAACGCGCCGCTCGCGGCGACACTGGCGGTGATGGAAATGACCCAATCACTCAGCATCGGCATGGCTGCAATGCTGGCGATAGTGACCGCCACGCTGACCAGCACCGGCGTGTTCGGCCAGCGATCAGCACACCAGGCGATGCTCAAGCAATTGCAACGCATCGTGCCGGACGACCCGCTCAACCAGTTGCTCCATCGCACCAGTGTATCTTCCACGATGGATACCAGGGTGGTGCGAGTGCCGCTGCTGTTTGCGCAGGCAGACCTTGAGCCACTGCTCGAATCCACGCCCGTCTGGTGCATGGTGGAGCGCGATGGCGACGATCTCTACCTGGTGCACGGCAGTGAACTTCTCGAATGGCTGCAGCGGACGCCGTTTGCAGACGGTACGCTGGACCTGTCCGGGGCTGGCATCAGGCGCTGGAGCGTATCCGGTCTGCCTGTACAGGCAACGCTGCGCCAGGCCATGGATACAATGCACACCGGGACCACGGAAGCGGTGTGCGTGTATGAACGCAGCCAGAGTTCGGGCAGACAGATACTGCATGGCGTGCTGACGCGTGAGAGTATCGAGCAATATACGCTGGCCAGCACGCTGGCGAAAAGCTGAACCGGTAGAGAGTCGAGAGGACAAACCATGTTGTGGCTGAAGGCCTTCCATATCATTTTCGTGGTGTGCTGGTTCGCGGGATTGTTCTATCTTCCGCGCATCTTCGTGTACTACGCCGCCAGCGAACACAGTGCCGTGCGCGAGCAACTCGCGGTGATGGCGCGCAAGTTATACCGGTTTGTCACACCATTCATGATCATTGCCATTGCACTCGGCCTTGCGATGATTGCGCGGAATCCGGATTACTACCTGGCGTCAACATGGATGTGGGTGAAACTGGGAGGCGTGGGCTTTCTGGTGATTTACCATCTGCTGTGCGGACGCTATGTGCGGGCGATCAACGATGATCGCAACCGGCACAATCACGTGTTCTACCGCTTCTTCAACGAGGTCCCGGTGCTGTTTCTCTTTGCGATTGTGCTGCTCGCCGTGCTCAAGCCCTTCTGAGTAGTGCGCGGAGGCCGCGGGGTTACTTCGCGACCATTAAACAACGCTATATAAAGGCATGACAAGATCGTAATGTGCACAGACACTGCGGGTGAATCGGCTACTATATTCGGGCAGCGCTCAACACGCTGGTCAATCGACCTGACCGGTCGCGAAGCAACTCTTTAACCAGACACCACAGGACCAATAACAATGAAGGCAGCAGTATTCGAAGCAATTGGCCAGCCAATCAAACTCTATGACGACATCGACATCATCGAGCCGCGCGCGGGTGAGGTGCGCGTCAAGGTGAGTTATTGCAGCGTCTGTCATTCGGACCTCAGCGTGGTCGACGGCACCCTGCCTGCCTTTGGTCACGTCATCCTCGGACACGAAGCGTCGGGCATTGTTGAATCGGTGGGCGCAGGCGTGAGCCGCCTGAAAGTCGGCGATCATGTTGTACTGACGCCGGTCCCGCCCTGCGGCACCTGTTATTTTTGCATTCGCGGAGAGACCACGCTCTGCGCCAACAATACCAGCCTGTATACCTCGGCCCTCGCCGATGGCAACACCGGCCTGTCGCGCAATGGCGCGGTGATCTACCGAGGCCTGGGCGTGGGTGCGTTCGCCGAATACGTGGTCACACAGGAGAATGGCGCGGTAAAGATTGCGCCCGATGTACCGCTGGAATTGGCGTGCCTGATGGGCTGTGCACTGCAGACCGGCATCGGCTCCGTGCTCAATACCGCCAGAGTGGAGACGGGTGCGACCGTGGTGATCATGGGCCTCGGCGGCGTTGGCATTGCCGCTGTGCAGGGCGCAAGGCTCGCCGGCGCCGCGATCATCCTGGCCTCCGACCCGGTGGCGGAGCGCCGCGAAATCGCCCGCAAATTCGGCGCCACCCACGTGATCGATCCATTCAATGAAGACCTGGCGCAACGCTGCCTGCAGCTGACCGACAATATCGGCATGGACTACGCATTCGAAACCGCGGGCATCGCGAAACTGGTGGAAACGGGTATTGCCGTGACGCGCTCGGGCGGCACCACCGTATGCGTTGGCGCAGCGGCGCTGGACCAGGGCATCGAAATAAATCCGTTCACGTTGTTCAGCAGTTGCGAGAAAAAGCTGTGCGGTTGCCTGATGGGCAGTTGCAATTCACTGTTGGAGATTCCGCGCCTGATCAGTCTGTGGAAAAGCCAGCAGCTGGAGCTGGCGGCGATGGTGACGCGCACCCGCCCGCTGAGTGAAATCAATGAGGCACTGGAGGACCTGAAGTCGGGGAAAGGCATTCGCACCGTACTGAAGCTTTGACTTGTCAGGGTGCTGCTTTCGCGCCATCGGGGACAGACGTTGCCGGTGCCCGATCGGTCGCCAACGTGATCCACTGCGGGGAATTCATCAATCCCATCCGGTACTGGTCCGACCGCCAGCTCCACCGGCGCGCGTGGCTCCAGGACTGCTTATCACTGGGCGCGCCATCGGCTTCCGTGGGGCCGAACGCCTCGATCAGTCCCGTTGCAACCGCCTCGGTGGCGCCGCTGTACACTATAATGATTCGTTTTAATGGGGCCGCATCCGCCGGTGCCTGCAACAGGATGCTCAGGATCGGTTGATCTGCAAAGGAAAGAGCAATTGCGGTGGGGTCTTCAGTGTTGCAATCGCCTTCCGTGGTCGCGTCATCGCAGTGCGTGAACACGCACTGGATGTTTCTCCCCTCATCGCTTGGGTGGTTCGCGATCACCTGGCAATCGCCACCCAATTTTTCAGCCTGTGCCAACGCCTCGTCGAGTGTCAGTTCACTGTGCAGCCCATGGATTACGAAGGGCGACTGGGCCGACGCGCACGCTGACGCCGTGGCCAGAAGGGCTGCAACAACTGCCAGTAGAGTCCTGATCAATGTCCTGCCTGTATGCATTCGAATTCCTCCTGGCCAGCAATGCGTGAAGACGGAAGTGTACAGCGCGGTGCCGACACGAGTCCCGACAAAACTTTCCCGACAACATTTCCTGAATAGCAATTACACTACCCGGTCGCGTCCTCAGACTCGCAGATCAGCGCATTGAACTCACCACGACAAGCTGCCGCCTACATTCGCCTGGTTAACGCCATTGGCGCGCGCCTCGAACACCTGGGTTTTGCCAAACCGGAACTGCGCGCGGAGCAATTGCTCGACCACGCACAAACCAGAACCGGCTTGCATGACTGGGGTGATGGATCGTTCAGGCCGGGCCTGGAGCAGCTGACTGCCGCACTGCAGTCACAGGCGCGCCTCACCCAGGTGGGGCGTATCACCGCGTACTGGAATCTGCTGGACCATCTCTGCGTGCGCCTGCGGCTGATCCACTACCGCGCGCAGCGGCCCGAGGTGGCAGACCAGCGGATCAAGCGCCCGCTGTTCATCCTCGGATTGCCCCGCACCGGGACCACGATTCTCCATGAACTGATTGCGCAGGACCCGGCGTTTCGCTCACCCGCGAGTTGGAAAGTCGCGCGCCCGGTGCCGCCACCCACCGCACGGTACTACCACAACGACAAACGCATCGGGTCCGTGGATCGACTGCTGGGCGTGCTGGAGAAACTGTCGCCGGGCTTCCAGGCGATCCACGCCGTGGGTGCGACGCTGCCGCAGGAATGTGTCTACATGCTGGCATCCAGTTTCATCAGCGAACAGTTTGGCTATATGTATAACGTGCCCGACTATCGGGATTGGGCGTTGGATCAGGACATGACGGCGGCCTACGCCTGGCATGCCCAATTCCTGCAACACTTGCAGGTGGATTGCGCGCGCGAGCGCTGGGTACTCAAGACCCCTGCACATCTTGCGTCCCTGAAAGTCCTGCTCGCGCAATACCCGGATGCAGACGTGGTGTGGACTCATCGCCGTCCGCTGGACGCCATCGCCTCATTCTCCAGCCTTGCCTGCACGCTGCGGCGCGGTTTTAGCAATGATATCGACCCGTTGGCGATCGGCGCCTACGAGTTCGGGCATTTTTCAGCGATGGTGCAGCGGGGCATGGCGGACCGCGAGGCGCTCGATAGCGGCCAATTCATTGACGTCAGCTTCCAGTCAATATGCGCCGACCCGATGACCGTGATCAGCGCAATCTACAACCGCATCGGCATGGCACTTGCGCACGACACGCAATTGCGTATGCGCGATTACCTCAGGCGACGGCCGCGACACCTCTACGGCGAACACCATTACAGTGCGGACGAGTTCGGGCTTACAGGTGCGCTGGAGCAACAACTTTATGGCGAGTACCTGCGCCGATTCAGTGGCTATTTGCACGCCTGACGAACACGCCCAGCGCCCTTTTGTGGTCTATGTCACAACACCAGGTGACAAGAATTTTTACAGTTGGTCAAATTTTCCATGGACGTGAATTTGTTAATGATATATAAAACAAAAGCTTAATTAAGCACGGTATAGATATTGCTTAATAGGCGCACCAGGGATGGAAATCGCGTCGCGAGTAAAGCATAAGAACAACATGCGGCTCGCGGTTTTGGTCCAAATCAGCGATATATAAACTAGCGAAACGCGTTTGCTGGCGCTTTTTTTGTGCCACAACGTTGACGAGAATAATCCAAGAGGGCACTCCAATGCCGAACATCCGCACGTCGCATCGTACCTTTTCACGCATGGCGCGAAACATCGTCAGCCACCTGGGCTTGGCTGCCGTGCTCGTCGCGCCAGCCCTGGCACAGACTCCTGCACCGCCCTCCTTCATTACGTTTGAGAGCGGACACGTCCGACCCGTGGCGATGACGCCGGATGGCACTAAACTGTTCGCTGTGAATACGCCAGACAACCGGCTGGAGGTGTTCACGATCAGTGAGGGCTCGCTAACTCATACTGATTCCATCCCTGTCGGCATGGAGCCGGTTGCCGTAGCAGCTCGAACCAATAGCGAAATCTGGGTGGTGAACCATCTTTCCGACAGCATCAGCGTGATAGATTTATCCGCCAGCCCCGCCAAGGTCGTGCGCACGCTGCTGGTCGGCGATGAACCCCGGGACATCGTATTTGCCGGGACCGGCTTCAATCGCGCTTTCATCACCACCGCGCATCGCGGACAGCAACGCTCCGACAGCTCCATTGCGTCCGTCCCCGGTGCCGGCGGCCCGGGCCTCTCGACCGAAGGCATCGGCCGGGCGGATGTCTGGGTGTTCGACGCCACCAACCTCGGCACCACGCTGGGCGGCACGCCGCAGCAAATACTCAGTTTCTTTGCCGACACGCCGCGCGGCCTGGCCGTGACGCCTGACGGTGGCACAGTGTATGTGGCGGCGTTCCACTCCGGCAACCAGACCACGGTCATCAACGAAACGGTTGTCCCCGACGGGTTCGGCCAAAACGGCGCGCCCGGCCCCAGCAGCAACTGCCACCAGACGGATGCCGACCCGCAATGCGAGCAGAGCTCTGCCGCACCCGAGGTGGGTGTCATCGTCAAGTTCGACGGCAGCAAATGGGTCGACTCCAAAGGCAAGGACTGGAGCAGTAATGTCAAATTCAGCCTGCCGGACCACGACGTTTTTTCAATCAACGCCGACACGCTGGCGACGGGCTCCATCGTTGAGTACGACCATGTCGGCACCGTCCTGTTTAACCTGGTTGTAAATCCCGTGACTGGCAAGGTCTATGTCACCAATACCGAGCTGCCGAATCACATCAATTTCGAAGGACCCGGCATTCACGGTGGTAGCACCGTGCAGGGACGCCTGTCAGAGTCCCGCATCACCGTGCTGGACCCATTGGGCTCAGGCGTTGACGTGCAGCACTTGAACCAGCATATCGACTACTCTCAGCTCCACACCGACAGCGGCGCCGACCACGCTGCAATCAATGCACAGCGCAATCACAGCCTCGCGACGCCACTGCAACCTGTTGTCTCCAGTGACGGTGAGACGCTGTACGTGGCCGCCTTCGGCTCAGCCAAAATCGGTGTGTTTAACGTGGAAGACATCGAGGACGCCGACTTCGAAGACAATTTTGATCCCACGGCACAAAGCGCCAATTACATCGCCACCAGCGGCGGCCCCAGCGGCATGGTGCTGGATGAGACACACAATCGCCTTTACGTGATCACGCGCTTTGACAACCAGGTGGAAGTCATCGACCTGGGCACGAATACGACGGTTGAAACCCACGTGCTGCACAATCCGGAGCCAGAGGCAGTAGTGACGGGACGCCCATTCCTGTACGACGCGTTTGCGACGTCAGGCAACGGCGAGGCCTCCTGCGCCAGCTGCCACATCTTCGCCGACATGGACCAGCTTGCCTGGAACCTGGGCAATCCGGACGATCATGTCACCACCAATACGCAACCCGCCGCCATCCCCGTCAGCGTATCGACCTCATTCCACCCCATGAAAGGGCCGATGACCACGCAGACGCTGCGCGGCATGGCCACGCACGGCGCGCTGCACTGGCGCGGCGACCGCGTGGATGGCATCTTCGGCACCGACTCCTGCGCCGAAGCCAACGGTGCGCCGTGCTCGGAAGAATTTTCGTTCCGCAATTTCATCGTCGCGTTCGAGGGCCTGGTGGGCATGCAGGGCACGATCGACAGTGGTGAAATGCAACAGTTTACGGACTTTGCTCTCAGCATCATGCTGCCACCGAACCCGATCCGCGCATTGAATAACTCGCTGTCAACGCCTGCTACGGCTGGTCAAACGCTCTTTTTTGGCAGGAACACGGATACCATTGAGAATTGCGATGGCTGCCACACGCTTGATCCGGCGCAGGGCTTTTTCGGCAGCGGCGGCGAGCAGAGCTTCGAGGGCGAGCCGCAGAACGCGAAAGTGCCGCATATGCGCAACCTCTACCACAAGGTGGGCATGTTTGGACTTTCAACCAGCCCCACGTTCACCGGCGAGCAGGTACGCGGTTTTGGCTTCCTGCACGATGGCTCCGTCGATTCCGTGGATCATTTCCTGGAAGCGGGCGTGTTCAGCGTCACTCCCACGGAAGAGCTTAATCTCCAGGCATTTTCCATGGAATTTCCCACGGATCTCGCCCCCATCGTCGGGCAACAGGTGACGCGCACCGCGACCAATGGCGCGGTCGCGAATCCGCGTGTTGACCTGCTGGTTACTCGCGCCAGTGCAAACTTCAGCTCGCTGATGTTGGGCGGCACCGTGAAAGAGTGTGACCTGATAGCGAAAGGCTCGGTGGATGGCGTTGAGCGGGGCTGGGTGCGCGAGGCGAACGGGCAGTTCCGCTCTGACATTGATGAACTGATCGACTATGTCACTTTGCGCAATTCCGCCACCACCCAGGGCCCGATCACGTTCACCTGCGCGCCCCCCGGATCCGGTATTCGCATGGGCATCAACCGCGATGGGGATAACTTCCTGGACGGGCTCGACAACTGCCCTGCGTTGGCAAACAATGACCAGTTGGACACCAACAACAACGGTATCGGCAATGCCTGCGATCCGATCACTGACTCCGACAATGACGGCGTGCTGGACGGCATCGACAATTGCCCGGCGATCGCCAATCCCGACCAGACGGACACCGATGAAGACGGTCGCGGTGACGCCTGTCAAGACCTGCCACCCGGCTGCTAGATCCTCCCTGCGGGGCATACGCGCGCGACGCTTTTCACGCGCGCGTATGCCCGCCTGACGTCTCCGAGGCCACATGTACCCACAGGGCCTGTTCGGCATTGAAGCGCTACAGCTACTGATATCGCCGATCGCCGTGTTCGGCATTCTGTTTTTCATTTTGTACCTGCGCCAGGACGGCATTCGGTCGGGCCGAGCAGTTGCATTGCTTTTGTTGATCGCGGTGTTTGCATTCCTCGGCGCAAAGCTGTTTTCACTGTATGTGCGCGGCTGGGAACTCTACCAACCGCTCTCCGGGGAGTTGCGCGGTGGCCTGCGCTACCCGGGCGCGGTCATTGCAATATTAATCACAGGACCGCTACTGAAACGCTGGCTGTTGCCGGAACTCCCGTTGGCACGCTTTCTCGATGTGCTCGCAATCACCGTGTGTTTCGCGTTTGCACTGGTGCGCTTCAGTTGCTGGATGAACGGCTGCTGTACCGGGCCGCCGTGCTCGGGCATTTTCTGCCTCAGCTACGCGCCGGGCAGCCAGGTCTGGTACGCCCACCTGCAGCACGGCCTGCTTGAATCCGCGGCGCACCGCAGCCTCCGGTATTGCCGTTGCACTTCCTGTTCATGGCGGCATCGTTTGGCGTCGGCCTGTTCCTGCTGTGGTTCGACGGCAGGCGCAGCTTTAACGGGCAGATCGCGCTGCTCTACCTGGTGCTGCACGATGGCGCGAAGGGTCTGCTGGAGTCGTTCCGCGATCCGTACCTGGCGGAGCTGCAGCTGACGTCACTGCTGACCAGCGCGGCCGGACTGATCGTGTTGCTCGCTATCCTGCGCTGGCGACGCACTAAAAGTACCGCGACGCCGGCGCAGTGACACGCACGACCGATCCCGACCGCATCCCTGAGTGGCAGCGCGAATTTGTACAACGGCATACTTTGGACAGCGCGTTCCTGCCCATGGCGCAGACCTGGTTCACGCCGCTGGCACACAGCCTCGCGGACCTGCAGCAACGCGCCAACCGCCCGATGCTGGTGGCCCTGAACGGCTGCCAGGGCTCCGGCAAAACGACCACTGCCGATTTTCTGTGCGCGTCATTGGCAGCGGAACACTCCTTGCAAACGGTGTGTTTGTCGCTGGATGACTTTTACCTAACCCGGGCAGAACGGGAGACGCTGGCAACGTCAGTGCATCCCCTGCTGAAAACGCGCGGCGTGCCGGGAACCCACGACATGGCGCTGTTGCGCCAGACGCTCGAACGCTTGCTGGACGCTGAGCCCGGTGCGGTGGTGGCGATTCCCCGCTTCGACAAGTCGGTCGATGACAGGCACCCACAGTGCGACTGGGGCAGCGCTACCACACCGGTGCAGCTGGTAATACTGGAGGGCTGGTGCCTGGGCGCCTTGCCACAGTCGCCTGATGTACTGTCGCTGCCGCTAAATGAATTGGAGCGAGACGAGGACCCTGGCGGGCAATGGCGGGACTACAGTAACGACATTTTACGCCGTGAATTTCAGCCCCTCTATGCACTGGTGGATCATTGGGTCATGTTGTGCGCACCGAGCTTTGACTGTGTATTCGCGTGGCGTCGCGAACAGGAGCGCAAGCTCGCCGCCACACTCTCGCCCGAACGGGCCGCCATGCTGATGGACGACGCTGCACTGCGCCGGTTCATTCAACATTTCGAGCGCTTCACCCGGCAGTGCCTCGACACCCTGCCAAACAACGTCAACTACCTGTTCAGGCTGAACGAACATCGGCAGATCACGTCGTACGGCCACAACCATCAAGCCAGTGTGGTGCCATGACCAGGGTGGTTCTATGACAAGAGTGGTTCTATGAATAGCGCCGTGCGCAGTGCGAAGCCGGCGCCGATTGCTATCGCGGTTCGATCAGATGGCTGAGACGGCGGGAGACGAAAAGGCCGGCACCAACTATCACCGTGAAATTGATGGCCTGCGCGCGGTATCGGTTGTTGCGATACTCCTGTTCCACCTGGAGGTGGCGAAACTCTCCGGTGGTTTTATTGGCGTCGACGTTTTCTTCGTGATCTCCGGCTTCCTGATCACGCGCATCATCGTTTCCAGCCTTGAAACAGGGCGGTTCTCCTTCAAGGATTTCTATATTCGGCGCAGCGCACGAATTTTGCCGGCATTGGTTGCCACAGTCGGACTGGTGCTGCCGGTGGCGATGTATCTGCAACAACCCGCGGCACTCGTGCATACGGCACAGGAAGGCGTCTTCGCACTACTTTCCCTGAGCAATTTTTTTTACTGGACCGAATCCAGTTACTGGGCGCCTGCCGCCGAACATTACGTGCTGCTACATACCTGGTCGCTGGGCGTCGAGGAACAATTCTATCTCGTATACCCACTATTGCTGGCGTTCGTTCACCGCATCGCGGGTGTCAGGGGCCTGACATTGCTACTGTTCGGCCTCGCTATCCTGGGCACCGGCCAATGAAGCGGTGCTCAGGGTCGATCGTCCCGCTGCATTCTTTTTTACGCCACTGCGGTTTTACGAATTTGCCTTCGGTGGACTGGTCGCCATGCTGCCCGGCTTCACTGCGCTGCAAAGATCCTCCCGGATGTCCGGGGCGACCACAACGGTTGGTCTCATGCTCATTCTGTTTGCGTGCGTGAAATTCAATGGCTTTCTGCCACTGCCAGGCATCCTGGTACTCGTGCCCGTACTGGGTGCGATGCTGGTCTTGCTGGCGGGTCCTTCACCGGTTGCGCGCATCGTGCTCATGAATCCAATCATGTCCTGGACCGGTAAAATTTCCTTCTCCCTCTACCTCATTCACTGGCCGATGGTTGTATTTTACAAATACTACTTTGGCGCAAGCCTTGCGGTTGTGGAACAGTGCGCGCTCTTCGTCGCCATACTGCTGGCGGGGACATTGCTCAACAGGCTGGTGGAGCAAAAGTACCGCCTGACCCACGATGGCAAGGCAACCGCCAACGGCGTTGCAGCCCGCACCGTAATCATCGGTACGCTTAGCGCGGCAGGGCTGATAATCGTGGCATCAGCGTTCCTGATCCTCAGCAAGGGCTGGCCATCGCGCATGCCTACGGAGGCCAGGGCACTACTCAACCTCCATCCGCGCAGTGACATGCTTAAGCGCAAGGCGTTCCTGGAGGAAAATTGCCTGCCCAAGGGAGACGTGTTCTGCGGCGCCCATCAAGCAGCGCAACGCAATATCCTCCTGCTGGGAGATTCCCGAGTGCTGGATATGTATATAGCGCTGAAAACAGCGTACCCCGAAGCCAATATCCAGGCTTCCTACGCGATGGGCTGTCCTGCGGTCTTCTCGCCCGACATTGGCCGCAGCGATTTCTTTCCAGAGTGCCACCAATTCAACCAGGCGCGCCTGCAAGCGGTGCTGCAGGCACCCGTCGAGGACATTGTGTTTATAGCGCAGGAACTCACCGAGTGGCGAGGGCCGGCGGTGCTGGAAACCATCAAGCGCTTGCGGCAGGCAGGGAAAACCGTGTACCTGTTGGGGGATTTCCGTTTTCTTGAGCAAAGATCTCCGATTGAACTTTCAATCGATATGCTCAGGTTTGATTCTCCAGACGGAGATTTGAAAAAATACCTGCTGGAAAATCCGTTCAGCCTGGATGCCGGCTACGCCGATGAGGTGACGGCCCTGGGCGCTGTTTATATCAGCAACCGAAATTTTTTCTACGATGGGAAATACCATTTTTCCGACCGCGCAACCGGCAACCTGCTGACCCACGACGCCAAGCACCTCACGGTTTTTGGCGCCAGGCAATTTGGCGGGTATCTGAGTAAACATTACCCACTGCCCTGAACAATAAAGCCGCTGGATATTACGCGCCGCAGCACGGATAATTTGCCACCCACCGCGGGCAATTACTTCGCTGGCCGATGATTACTCAGGACAGATACACCATGAGCACCTCGCAACAACTGTTCGACCGCGCCAAACAGCATATCCCCGGCGGCGTCAATTCGCCCGTGCGCGCGTTCAAGGCGGTCGGCGGCACGCCGGTATTTATCGAGCGCAGCGACGGCGCCTACCTGTTTGACTGCGAGGGCAAGCGCTACATCGATTACGTGTTGTCCTGGGGCCCGATGCTGATGGGCCACAATCACCCCACCGTACGGGAAGCCGTGATGCAGCAGTGCCAGAAAGGACTCAGCTTCGGCACGCCGACCGAGCTGGAAATCGAGCTGGCCGAGCGCATCTGCAACATCATGCCGGGCATGGACATGGTGCGCATGGTCAACTCAGGCACCGAGGCCACCATGAGCGCGATCCGCCTCGCACGCGGCTACACCGGCCGGGATACCATCGTGAAGTTCGAGGGCTGCTACCACGGCCACTCCGATTCCCTGCTGGTCAAGGCAGGCTCTGGCGCACTTACGCTGGGCGTGCCCAGTTCGCCCGGCGTGCCCGCCGCACTGGCCGACCACACGATGACGCTCACCTACAACGACAGCGACGGCCTTCGCCGCGCCTTCAACGAACACGGCCCGAAGATCGCCTGCGCCATCGTCGAACCCGTGGCCGGCAATATGAACTGCATCCCGCCCGTCCCCGGTTTCCTCGAAGCGCTGCGCGACGCGTGCACAAACAGCGGCGCGGTATTGATACTCGACGAGGTGATGACCGGGTTTCGCTTCGGCCTGCCGGGCGCGCAGGGCTATTACGGCATCGAGGCCGACCTGACCACGCTGGGCAAGGTGATCGGCGGCGGCATGCCGGTGGGCGCCTTCGGCGGCAAGCGCGCCATCATGGAGCAGATCGCGCCGCTGGGTCCGGTGTACCAGGCGGGCACGCTGTCTGGCAACCCGATCGCGATGGCGGCGGGCCTGGCCACGCTCGACATCATCTCGCAACCGGGTTTCTACGAGCCCGTGTTCGCGCGCACCGAACAACTGTGCCAGGGCTTGCGCGTGGCGGCAGATGCGGCGGGCGTTCCATTCACCACCAACCATGCCGGCACGATGTTCGGCGGCTTCTTTACCGACGCTCCCAGCGTGACCCGCTACGACCAGGTGATGGCCTGCGACACGGCGAGGTTCAACCGCTTTTTCCACAGCATGCTGGAACAGGGTGTCTACCTAGCGCCGGCGTCCTATGAAGCGGGCTTTATGTCGAGCGCACACAGCGACGACGACATCGCGCAAACACTTGCGGCGGCTGCAAGCGCGTTCGCCGCGCTTTGATCGAGGATTAACAATGGCATTCACCACACAGCGCGGTCCATTTCCCCAAACCCGCATGCGCCGCTTGCGCGCCAACGACTTTTCGCGCCGGTTGGTGCGCGAACACAGCCTGAGCGCGAGCGACCTGATATTCCCTATGTTTGTGCTGGAGGGCAGCGGACAGCGCGAAGCGATCGCCTCGATGCCCGGCATCGAACGCCTCAGCGTGGATTTGCTGGTGGAGCAGGCGCGGCACATCCAGCAGCTCGGCATTCCTGCAATCGCGCTGTTTCCGGTCGTTGCCCCCGAGCGCAAGAGCCTGCTCGCGGAGGAGGCCTACAGCGCGAACGGCCTGGTGCAGCGCGCCGTGAAAGCGCTGAAGGATGCAGTGCCTGCGCTTGGCGTCATCACCGATGTCGCGCTCGACCCTTACACCACCCACGGCCAGGACGGCATCATCGACGACAGCGGTTATGTGCTGAACGACGTGACCAGCGAGATACTGGTGCGACAGGCGCTGTCACACGCCGCCGCCGGTGCCGATGTGGTGGCGCCCTCGGACATGATGGACGGGCGCATCGGCGCCATCCGGCAGGCGCTGGAAGGCGGCAGCTTCTACAACACCCTGATCATGGCCTACTCCGCCAAGTACGCCTCCGCCTATTACGGCCCGTTTCGCGATGCCGTCGGCTCGGCCGGCAACCTGAAGGGTGGCAACAAAGCCAGTTACCAGATGGACCCCGCGAACAGCGACGAGGCGCTGCACGAATGCGCGCTGGACCTCGCCGAGGGCGCGGACATGATCATGGTCAAACCGGGCATGCCTTACCTCGACATCGCGCGCCGGGTCAAAGAGGAACTGCGCGCGCCGACCTTTGCCTACCAGGTGAGCGGGGAGTACGCGATGCACGTCGCCGCCTTTGAGCGCGGCTGGCTGCCCCGGGAAGCCGTGGTGCTGGAATCCCTGCTGGCCTTCAAACGCGCGGGTTGCGACGGCATCCTGACGTATTTCGCGATCGAGGCCGCGCAAGCCTTGCAGCGCGCGTAACGCCAGCATGCGGGCTCTGCTGCTCCTGCTCCTGTGCTCGGTACCGTGGCTGGCCAGCGCGCCAGCCCACGCCGAATGCGAATGCGTGTGGCGGGGGTCCTTTACCGACGTGGAAGCCGCCACCGACCTGGTGATCAGCGGCACCGTGATCGCCAGCAAGGGCAACTCCATCGACCTTGCGGCCGCACAGGTACTGCGCGGACCAGAGCCCCTGGACCCGCTGCGCATCTGGTTGCATACGGCTGACTACTGCCGCCCCGAGGTCGAGCTTTTTCCGGTCGGCACTCAATGGGTGATGGCGCTGCACAAAATCACCGAGGCTCCGCCCGCCGGATTCAACCCCAGCACCCCCAATGTGAGCTACGGTCGCATCGACGACTACAGCCTGTCGAGTTGCGGGGGTTACTGGTTGCGCGTCAGCGAGGGCCTGGTGACCGGCAACCTGGTGAACGCGCCGCGCTGGGAGCGCGATCCGCCGATGACCCCCGTGCTCATGGAACTGGTGGTGGATTTCGTGCGCGGCAGGCTCTCGCGCGAGGCCCTGCTGCAGGCCAGCAAGGAGGACCCTGCGCTACGGCAATTGAAGCTGGACACCCGCGCTTTCCTGAGAAATGAGAAGAACTGATCAATCCCGCGCAGTAAGTCAGCGACAACCAACCTCACTTGGGTTATAAATAACCCAGAACAACACAAAAAATGACCAATTTGCCATGTACTCGTTAAGCGTACCGCTCAGGAAAGCCCGCAACTGGTGGTTCCACCTGTGCACCGGTCGCGCGGTTTACGAGCACGCAGACGAGGAACATCACCGGCAGCGCATACTGGTGATGATCAGCGGTTTCTGGTTGTTCATGGTCCTGTTGTTCGCAGCCATCATTCCCTTCTTCACAGACATTACACCGCAGGGCCTGATCGCCGCGAACATACTGATAGCGCTTGTAATCCTTGGCGTGCTGGTCAGCATGGCGCTGTTGCGCCTGTACGACGACCGGCTGAAGGCGCTCAACATCATGCTCCTCATTTACACTGGCGCGTTCGCGGCCGCCTGCTTTGTGTTCGGCGGCACTGCATCCCCCACGTATCCGCTGCTGATACTTGCCCCGGCGATGGCCGGCATTGTTGGCAGCGTTGCCCTGAGCCTCGCCTGGGGTCTGCTGATACTCGCCTTCTGGGTCGGTGTACTGCAGGCACAGCACTTCGGTTTCGAGTTCACCCAGCTCATCCTGCCTGAGAACTACAGCATGGCGATGGTGATGTCCTATACCGCCATGGCGCTTGCCGTGGTCAGCGTCATCATCATTTACGCGGAAATGAACAAGGAATTGCGTACCAGCCTGCAGGGTATTAATTCCGAGCTCGAACACCTGTCCTCGCACGACCAGCTGACCCGCCTGCCCAACCGCCGCTTCTACGACGATCGCATCTCCCGCGCGTTGCGCCGCGCCGCAGAGCAAAACAGCATGACGGGGCTGTTGTTCATGGACCTGAACGACTTCAAGAAAATCAACGACACCTACGGACACGGGGCCGGCGACAAGCTGTTGATCGCGGTCGCCCAGCGCGTGCAGGCCAACCTGCGCGAAACCGACCTGGTGGCACGCCTGGGCGGCGATGAATTCGTGGCGGTGCTGGAGGATGTCAAATCCCCCGAGGAGATCACTCGGCTGGCCCACAAGTTGTCGCACGCGATCGAACAACCCCTGTATGTGCGCCAGCAGGTACTCAAGTTCAGCGCCAGTATCGGCGTGGCGATCTTCCCGATTGACGGACGCCAGAAACACGAACTGGAAGAGAAAGCCGACAAGGCGATGTACCTGGCCAAGAAACGCGGCATCCCGGTGGCGCTGGCCAGCCTGGAGGCCACCGATGTGCCGCTGCCGGCCAGGGCGCCGACTAACCGGATTTAGGTGCCCGGCTGGAAACTTTCAGCGCCTTTTGTCATGTCGAACACAATCCGAAATTTATCGCCACTGATATCGTCTATTCTATTCCTCGGCGTCTCTCGCAGGAATTGGCATTTCCGGTTTGTGCCAGCGATCGGCTCCGGGCGGGAAAGCGATTTCACCTGCTTCTGGGCCCCCGATACTCGCTGACGAAACGCTTTCCTGCCCGGAGCCTTGTTCCGAGGTCTGAACGGAACAATGGTCTAGCAGGTGGAACGGACCGAGGGTTCGGATGGCGGGTGTGCAATTCATTCGCGAGTATCGGGTGGCCCGCATAGGGGAAGCGGGTGAATTGCACACCCGGCAGCCGGACCCGCCCGGCTGCACGTTCCACTTCGACGTAAACGATCCGCCTGCGCATCAAATCAACAAAAGTTTGAATGAACAACCCACCGAAAGCACCATCCAACTAACGTCGCAAAAAACGCTGCCTGAATCGTTGCCGTTGCCAGCTCGCCTGCCGGTGTTTGGTTCCCTCCACCAGATCCAGCAGCTCTCCTAGCATCATCAGTGACAAGCCCCAAATGCAGCGCCCTTCATACCAATAGCAGGGCACCGTCATGCTCACGCCTTTGTACTGCCAGGTCATTTCTTCCTGGTTGGCTTCGTCCAGCAGAAACTCCAGCGGCACCCAGACCACTTCGGCCACCTCGTGGTTGGGGGTGAATGTCGCCTCGTTTGCCACGTCGGTATCCAGGCGAAACACGAAGGGGCTGACCGCCATGCCGAAGGGACCGCGCTGCGGGCGGGCGTGCAGGTCGGAGAGCCGCCCGATGCACTGGGCGTGCTCGACGAGAGACAGGCCTATCTCCTCCTGCGTCTCGCGCACGGCCACGGCGTAGCCATGGGCATCGGCGCTGTCCATGCGTCCGCCGGGAAAGGCCATGTGGCCGGACCACGGGTCCCCCTCCCGCTCGGCGCGTTTGATCATTAGAATGTGCAGCTCGCCCGCGCGCACCTGCAGTATCATCGCCACGGCCGAGCGCTTCATCAGCCGTCGCAACAGTTTTTTGCCGGGTGAATGATCGCCCAGGCGTGTTTCAATGAGTTGTAGCAGTGAGACCGACACGCAAACGCCTTTTCCCGAATACTGGCTGTGACTGTGGGATTAAGCCAGCCGAACGCTAGCGTGACAAGTTACATCACGCCCTGAACACCCGAGGATGCATGCCCGACGACAATATGCCACTACTGGAACTGCGCGATGTCAGCCTCGTGTATCGCGCGCTGCCCGCGCTGCGCGGCATTAACTGGAGCGTCGTCGCAGGCCAGCAATGGGCCTGCCTCGGTCCCAACGGCGCGGGCAAGACGAGCCTGGCAAAAATCATCAGCAGGCAAGCCACGCATTTCTCCGGCACGCTGGCGCGCTCACCGGAAGTTGAGCAGCAGGGCGTCGCCTACGTGTGCTTCGAGCAGGCCAAAGCGCTGTGCGAGCGCGATCGCAAACTGGATGACTCGGAATTTCGCGCCGACGCCAGCGACCCGGGCACGCCCGTGCAAACACTGATCCTCGGCGGCCGCGACCCCGACGAGCGCTTCCACCACTGGACGCAGCGACTGCGCATGCGCCATTTCCTGCAACGCGGCCTGCGCTTTATTTCCACCGGCGAGATGCGCAAAGCACTGCTGGTCAAGGCTATCCTGGGCGACCCCGCGCTGTTGATCCTGGACAGCCCGCTGGACGGACTGGACCGCGCCAGCCAGCAGGAGATGCGCACCATCATCGGCGAGCTGCTGCAATCGAGCATCACCGTGCTGATGCTGTGCCGGCAGCGGGAAGACGTGCCCGACGGCATCACGCACATCCTTGTACTGAATGAAGGGCAGACGCTGGCCTGTGACACCCGCCAGGCCATCATGGCTAACGCAGACGTTACTGCGCTGATGAATCCCCCGCTGCCGCCACTCGGCGAACTGCCGCCGCCCGCTGCGCGCCCGTACACGCTTCCGGCAGACGGGCCGCTACTGGCATTGCGCAATGTGTCGGTGACCTACGGCGACTTCACCGTGCTGCGCAATGTGAACTGGACGCTGGAACGCAACACCCACTGTTGCATCGCCGGCCCCAACGGCTGCGGCAAGACCACGCTGCTCAGCCTGATCACCGGCGATAACCACAAGGCCTACGGACAGGACATCACGCTGTTCGGCATCCGCCGTGGCAGCGGCGAAAGCGTGTGGGATATCAAACAGAAATTCGGGCCAACTGACACCCAGCTGCAATTGAATTTTGCGCGCGGCATGCGCGTGGTGGAGGTGGTGGTATCGGGCTTCTTCGATTCCATCGGCCTGTACGACGACTGGGGCGATGCCCAGCGCAACAGCGCGGAGCAGTGGCTGTGCGCGCTGGGGCTCGCGGCGTACAGCCGCGAGAAATTCGATGCGCTGTCGTTTGGCCTGCAGCGCATGGTACTGCTGGCCCGGGCGATGGTGAAATCGCCGATCATCCTGCTGTTGGATGAACCCACGCTGGGCCTGGACGGCCACCATCGCTCACTGATGCTGCGGGCGCTCGACCACATTGCGCAGCACAGCGACACGCAGCTGATTTTCGTCAGCCACTCCGCCGGGGAGACCCCGGCCTGCATCAACCAGTACCTGACGTTCGAGCCGCGACATCAGGCGGGTTTCGAGCTCGTGTGCCGCGATGGCGGGGCGGGGCACCGGCGCAGCGGGGACGACGGCGCGCCCCCCGGCAGCACGGCGCACGGCACAGGGCGCAGGTAGGCCCCCGCCGCGGCCGTCCCCTCCCCGCCCGGCTACCCGGCCGGGCGCCCGGCGCGCCCGCCGCGCCCGGCTTCCCGGCCGGGGCAGGGTGTTGGCGTGTCCCAGCACGGCCGCGCCCCCCCCCGGGCGCGGCCGCCGGCCCCCCCGGCCCCCGGGCCGCCCCCCCCCCCCCCCCCGGCCGCGGCCCCGGCCCCCCCCCGCCCGGGGCGGCCCCGCCGCCGGGGGAGAGCCGCTTCCCGCCCCCGCCCGCGGGCCCCGCCGGCCCCCCCCCCGCCCCCGCCGCCGGCCCGCGCGCCCGCGCGCCCCCCCCCCCCGCCCCGCCGCGGCCCCGCGCCGGCGGGCCGGCCCGCCCCCCCCGCCGCGCCCCGGCCCCCCCCCCCCCCCCCGCCCCCCCCCGCCGGGCCCGCAGGATGCCAAGCGCGGCCTCTTTATCGAGGGGGGGGGGGGGTATTTGAAAGCGATCATTAAGAACTACCGGCTGATTGCGCCACAGACTGTCGCGCCTCACTCGCGAGAAACGCCACCTTGACCCGCCCAAAGCGCTGTCGGGCGGGACGACATTTCGCCCTCAACGCCTCCCCGTTTCCAGGATTTCCCAGCGCCTGCCCTGCCAGGTCATCAGCAGGCCCAGCATCAGCCCCCAGACCAGGTGGTCGTCCAGCGCGACGGGCACATCCTTCAGCACATGCCAGTAGCTGGCGAGGGCGACAATATTGAGGAAGAACAGCCCCAGCGCGCTGAGGCGCGTGAACAAGCCCAGCACCAGCATCACGGGAAACAACAGCTCGCCGCCCGTGCCGAGTATGGCCGCGAGGTTAGGTGGCAACAGCGGCACGTGGTATTCATCGGTGAACAGGTACAGCGTGGTGTCCCAGTCGCTGATCTTGCTCCAGCCTGACAGCAGGAACACCCTGGCGATGTACAGGCGCGCGAGCAGGTCGGCAAGCGGCGCCAGTAGCGCGAGCGCGCGATCCGCGTTGCGCACCTTTTCCAGGGCGCCGGCGGTCGGATGAGTCATGGGTATCTCCTTAATTTCCAGATGTGGGACGGACAGGTGCGGGACAGGTATCCACCAGCAGGCCAGCGCTCACCCACTGCCGCAGTAGCGCGGCGGCCTGTGCAGGTATCGATTCGGTTTGATCATTGTGTTCGGCCATGACGTCACACAGGTCGGCAAATGTGATGCCGTGGCTGATCAGTAACAGCAGGCGCGCTTCGTCAGGCGCCGCGCTTCGCCACATCGCCATCAAATCCTGGCGACGGTAGACCAGCCAGTGCTGGGCGCCCGGTTGCGGCGCCGACAGTGGCTGTTCATCAACCAGGCAACGCCAGATTGCGGGCGTATTCCAGTCCAGATGCAGGAGCGTCACAGCCGGTTGCAGTGTGAGAAGCAGTTCGGGCCAGTGTTCTGGCGGCAGCGCCTGCAGGGCTTCGAATGTCAGCGCGGGCGCATCGGCGGCATCCACGGTGTGGCGCAACGCCCACTCGAAGCGGGCCAATTCGTGCAGCACCGGATTCGACGACCACGGTGCCTGCGAACCCAGGAATACATCCAGCCTGTCGCCGAACCAGCGGATCGACGCGTGGCGGAGGGGTACGCCGTGGTATAGGCCTGCGCCAACACGGTGAAATCGGGTTCGCCCATATACAGCGCGATGGCCGGGTAATTGCTCGCCAGCGCTTCGGCCAGTCGCAGGAAATAGGCGTCGCGGTAAACGCCGATGCGCTGCTGCGCAATCACGCCGAACCGCCGGACCTCGCGCAGCAAATCCTCGCTGGTGTCGCCATCCAGAATCGCGTGCTGGAGTTGTTGTTGCCAATCACGCAGCGCAAGCATGCGCCACCTCCCGACTGATTGCGCGTGCGCGCTCCAGTTCTGTCACGAGATCAACGAGCGGGGGAATGTGGTCGTCGCGCTCAATCATGGTCGGTACCGGACCAAACAACGCGCAGGCTCGCGTATACAGCGCCCATACCGCGTCGCAGACCGGCTGGTCATGCGTATCGATGCAAATGACGCCGTGGTCGGTATGGCCGGCAAGATGAAACTGCCGCACGCGCGCGGCGGGCAGGCCATGCAGGTAATCCATCGGCTCAAAGCCCTGGTTGCGGCTGGACACGTAGATGTTGTTGATGTCCACCAACAGGTCACAGTCGGCTTCATCGGCAATCGCCGCCAGGAACTCCCACTCCGTCATCGGCGTATCCGCTTCGAGATAGGCCGACAGGTTTTCGATCACGAGGCGCCTGCCGAGGATGTCCTGCGCCTGCCGGATGCGCCCGGCAACATGTCGCACGGCTTCTTCCGTATACGGCAATGGCAGCAGGTCATGCAGGTACTGCCCCTGCACGCCGGTCCAGCACAGGTGGTCGGACACAACCGCAGCATCGAACTGTTCCGCCAGCTGCCTGACCGCTTGCAGATAATGGCGATCGAGCGGGTCTGTCGATCCCAGGTTCATCGCGACGCCATGCATCGCAACAGGGTAATCGCGGCGTATTTTTTCCAAAAAGTGCAGCGGCTTGCCGCCGGGCACGAGATAGTTGTCGGTGAGGATTTCCAGCCACTCCACGCGCTGCCTGGCGTGGATGAAATCCTGGTAATGCTCTGGCCGCAGGCCGAGTCCAAAGCCGCTGAGCGGGTTATTCATGGGTCATCATTCCTGCTTGCGCATGGGAAGAGAGCCCTGCCAGTGCGGCAGGGCTTTCGGGCGTTACTGCTTGACGGTTCCGCCCTGGCTGGTGCATTCCTCCGCGCTGGCGACAACGATCCAGCCCTGGCCCTTGCAGGCATTCTGGCCCGAGCAGGACGTCGTAGCGGTGGCGCACTTGGAGGTGCCCTTGCAGCTGTTGATACCCTCGCACTTCACGCCCGCGGCTTCCTCGGCATGTGCGACAGGCGCCATGGCGCCGGCAAACAGGGCGGCAGTCGCGGCGGCCAGGGCTATCTTGTTCAGTGATTTCATGGTGGATCTCCTCGATGTGGTTGGGGTTGCATGCGCCGGTTTGTCCGTCACACGCCAAGGAGATGCGCGAGATCGCTGATTGTTACAATCAGCCGGATGAATTTTTCTGCTGTTCCCGAAGGGCAGCCTGGAGCCGGGCGGCCAGTGGTTTGGCTTCGCTGTCGGGAAGGGCGACATCAGGCCGCTCTCGCAGCACTGACTTCACCCGGCGCAGTTGCTGGATGAAGCGGCGACAATTGCTGCACAGCACCAGATGCAACCGGACAGCCAGCCGCTTGCGCGCAGACAGGCAACCATCCACATGGTCACTGGCATGCTGTTGATTCAAATCGCGGCAGGTCAACACGTGCCTGTCTCCTCGTAGTGTTCCACCATGGCGTAGACTTTCAGCCGGGCGCGATGGATAAGCACCCTCACATTGGACGCGCTGACACCCAGAATGTTACAGATCTCATCCAGCGGCAGGCCGTCCATGTCGCACATGGCCATGGCAGCGCGCTGATTCTCGGGCAATCGCTCGATCACTTTTTCCAGGCAGCGCCTGAAGTCCTCGAATGACAGCAGTCCTTCGGGCGAATCCTGGTCCCACAATGGGGGCGCTGTCCGCCAGTGGCCCGTGGCGTCGAAGCGATCGCTGAACAACTGCGGGCTGCCATCGTCGCCAACCCCGTCCAGCGGGACTTCGCGCCGCGCCTTGCGCAACCGGGATTTGGCTTCGTTGCTGACGATGGTGAACAGCCACGTTTTGAGGCTGGAGTCCCCGCGAAAGCCGCCGAGGTGACGCATAACGGCCATCCAGGCCTCCTGCACCGCCTCTTCCGCCTCGCCCTGGCCGACGATGGCCGCAGCCACGCGCTGCATGGGCAGGTGATACCGCTTCACCAACACCTCGAACGCGTCCGGTTCGCCGGCCAACAGGCGTTGCACCAACGCGGCGTCCGTAACTGCCGGGGAGTTGTCATTCATATTTAGCGTGTCATTGCGGCGCGGATTAATGATAAGCAGGAATCTACACCCGATTGATGCGGAAAAACACCGCGTACAGCGTCGGCACCACGATCAGCGTCAGCACCGTCGCGAAGCCGAGGCCGGCCATGATGGTGACCGACATATTCACGAAGAACACGTCGGACAGCAGCGGAATCAACCCCAGGATGGTGGTCGCGGCCGCGAGCATCACCGGCCGCATGCGGCTGACGGAGGAATCCAGTATCGCGTCATACCCGTCCTTGCCCGTCTCGATCTGCTGGTCGATCTCCTCGATCAGCACGATGGCATTCTTGATCAGCAGGCCCACCAATGAGAGCGCGCCCAGCATCGACATGAAATCAAACGCGCCACCGGTAGACAGCAAACCGGCGGTAATGCCGACGATCGCCAGCGGCACCGTGAGCCAAGATAATCGCCGGCTGTCTCAGTTTACCGAAGAGGAAAATGCTGGTGAGGATCATCAGCAAAAATCCGACCGGCAGGGACGCGGCGAGACCCGCCTGCGCGTTGATGGAATCCTCGTACTCGCCGCCCCACTCCAGCGAGTAGCCGGCGGGCAGTTCGATCTCCTCGATGAGCGGGCGCAGCGCGTCCAGCAGCGGCGTGGCCGCGCCGTCACGCGGGTTGCAGGAGGCGATGATGGTCTGGATGCGGTCGCGCCCGCGCACCACGGCGTTTTCCCAACGCGTATCGTAGCCGGACACCACCTGGGACACGGGCACCGAGGCTTGCAATACCGGGCTCCACACCTGGATATCCCGCATATTGTCGATATCGCCGCGCTCGGCCAGCGGCGCGCGCATTTGTATCGGCAACAGGCGATTGCCGTCGCGGTACACGCCGACGCGAGCGCCTTCGAAAGCGTATTGCATCGCGGCGCCGAGGCTTTCGCGATCGACGCCCAATTGGCGCCCCACCTGCTCATTGAAAATCGGCGTCGCGACTTTCACCGGGGAGCGCCAGTCATCGCGGATATCCACCGCATTGGGATTCGCGCGCATGATGGCCTGCGCCTGCTCCGACAGTTGCCGCAGCACAACCGGGTCCGGCCCGGAAAACCGCGCCTCGATCTTGGCATCGCGACCGGGGCCAATCCGCAGCGCCTTGATAATCGGGTCGGTCCACGACAGCTCTTCACGCATGAATTTCTGCGTCGCCTCCCACACCGGCGCAATCTGCTCCCGCGTTTCGGTGCGCACGATGATCTGCGCGTACGCCGGCGTCGGTTCCTTGGCATCGTAGACCAGCGTAAAACGCTGATGCGGGCCGCCGATCACCGCGGCGGTCTCGAGCACGCCCGGCTGTTGGCGAATAAATTCGCTGACACGCAAGGTATCGTCGCGGGTGACACGGATATCGACGCCCTCGGGCTCCCAGATATCCACGAAAAACAACGGCGTATTGGAATCGGGAAAGAAGCCGCTCTTGACGCTGCCAAAGCCCACGACGGACAGCGCGAATAGCGCCACCACTACAGCGAGCGTCAGCCAGCGATGATTGATCGCCGCGGCCACCGCGCTGCGATAGAGCTGGAACAACTTGCCCGCGTAGGGGTCCTTGTCCGCCGCCGCAGCCTGCGGCTTCAACAGCAGTGCGCACAACAGCGGCGTTGTGCTGATCGCCGTCACCCAGCTCAGCGCCAGCGAGATCAGGATCACGTAGAACAGGGAACTGGCAAACTCGCCGGTATTGTCCGTCGACAGGCCGATCGCCGAGAACGCCAGGATACCGATCACCGTGCCCCCGAGCAGCGCCCAGATCGTCTTGCCGACGGCCTCGCCCGCAGCCCTGGTGGCATCCATGCCCGCCTGCATCCTCACCAGCATGCCTTCGGCGACGACAATCGCGTTGTCCACCAGCATGCCGAGCGCAATCACCAGCGCGCCCAGCGAGATGCGCTGCAACTCAATATTGAACATGTTCATGAAGAACAGCGTGCCGGCCACGGTGATCAGCAGCACCGCGCCAATCACAATGCCGGTGCGCAGGCCCATGAACACCAGCAACACCCCGATCACGATCGCGACCGCCTCGCCGACACTGACGAGGAAGCCACCCACGGATTTCTCGACTTCCGCGGGCTGGTCGTACACCGGCACCATCTCCATGCCGACCGGAATCACGGTCTGCAGCGAAGCGATCTTGCGATTTACCGCGCGCCCGACCTCGACCACGTTTTCGCCGGCTGCCATGGAGATGCCGATGCTGAGACCGGGCTTGCCATTGATGTAGTACAGCTTTTTCGGCTCTTCCTCATAGGCCCGGGTGATCGTCGCAAAGTCGCTGAGTCGCACCAGCGTTTTGTCACTGGCACCGATCAACACATCGCCGATTTCCTGCACCGAGGTGAAATTGCCCGTGGGACTGATGCGCAGGTAATCATCGCCGACACGCACATGGCCCGCGTCGACCACGACATTCTGCGAGCCGAGCACATCGGCGATCTGGTTCAGGTCGATGCCAAGCTCCGCCAGGCGCGAGCGCGACACTTCCAGATAAGCCACCTCGCGCTGCACCCCGTCGATCACCACCTTGCGCACGCCGGGCACCAGCACCAGTTGCTTCTTGATCGCATCGGCCGTGTCGTAAAGATCGCGCCAGCTGTAGCCGTCTCCCGTAAGCATCATGTAAATGCCGTACACGTCGCCGAAATCGTCCAGGATGATCGGCGCATGTGCGCCCGGCGGCAGTAGCGGTTTGACGTCGGCGATCTTGCGCCGCAGTTCATCGAAGATATTCGGCAAATCGGCGGCTTTATACTCGTCCTTGAAATCGATCAGGATATCGGACAGCCCGGGCCGCGACACCGACATCTTGATGCGCTTCACCTGCGGCATCTTCTGGATCGCGTCCTCCAGGTGGTAGGTCAGCTCTTCCTGCACCTCGCGCGCCGTCGCGCCCGGATACTGCGTGAGTATTTTCGCCGACTTGATGGTGAAGGGCGGGTCTTCCAGCTTGCCCATTTCCTGGTAGGCGATGAGCCCGCCGCCGACCATGATCACCACCAGCAACCACGAGATGACTTTGCTCTCGACCGAAAATTCCCCGATATTCATACGCGTCCTTGATTCCGTCGCCAGCGTCAGAGCGGGTCGTCGGCGCGCGGCACGGCCTGTTCGGTCAACGCCATGCGCGACACTTTCATGCCTTCCGCGAGATAGGGCGCGCCCACGGCGACAATTTCCTCGCCGCCGACCAAGCCCTCGGTGACCTCTACCTGATCACCGCTCATACGGCCGATGACCACCGCGCGCGAGGCCACCGTCATGCTGTCCGGGTCGAGAATCCAGACGCGCGACTGCAGGGCGCTGTCGCCCTGCACCGCGCGCACCGGAACGCGTTTGATCAGGTCGCTTTCCGCCGCAATCAGCTGGCTCAAATCCAGCAGCACGGTGGTCGTCATGCCTGGCAGCACGGTGAAGGTGGTGGGAGAATCCATGGTGAACGTCGCCCTGAAAGTCTGGGTCTGGTCGTTGGCCTTGGTGGCGATTTCCTTGGGCTTGAGCGGAAACTTCTCGCCGCTATGGCCTTCGAATTCGGCGTAGGCACCCGTGACATTTGCCTTCCCGTCCGACTCGATGGAGCGATCGACATCGCCCATCCTGCGCACCATGCGCACCACCGATTCCGGCACTTCAATGATGACGTCCAATTGTTTGGTATTCTGCAGCGAGAACACCGTTTGCTTGGCCGCCACCTCCTCGAAATTTTCCACCTTGCGCTGCGCAATCCGACCGGAAAACGGGGATTTCAGCACGGTGTACTCCAGGTCCTTCTCGGCCTGCGAGAGGGCGGCGGAGGCGGTGCGAAAATTGGCCTCCATGCGGTCGTAGTCCATGCGTGAGATATTGCCGCGGGCAATCAACTCCTTGCCGCGCTCGAAATTGCTTTTCGAATTGTCGAAGGTCGCTTTCCTGTCTTCATAGACCAACTGGTAGTCACTGGCGTCCAGGCGGGCCAACACCTGGCCTTCCGTCACCACGTCCCCCTCCTTCACCAGGATTTCCTGCAGCCGCCCCGGCACGCGAAATGACAATTCCGCGCGCTGGCTTGCATCCACCCGCCCGGGAAACGTGCGCAACGCGTTGCCACCACCGCCTTCCACGATGAAGGTTTTGACCGGTCGTGTGAGCGCCGGGGCGACCGCCTCCTCGCTCTGCCCGCACGCGACCAGTGTTAACAGCAGCAGGACGGCTGCCGCGAATTTCTGTGTCAACCCAAGCATCACGAAGTACTCCCTGGCCAATCCGGCTGTCGCATCATACTGTGGTAACGAGGGACGCTCCAAGCAGCGTCGCCCGCGGACCTTAGCGGGTGAAAGCCCGCAGCGCATCGCACACTGCGGCACTTGAACAGTACAGCAGGCCGCGCTCGGCGGTCACCCGCGCCTGCGCGGTATCGCCTTTGGCCAGGTGCGCCTCGGCCATGCCGAGGTAAACCTCCGCGCTGTCGGGGTCAATGCGTTGCGCGCGCTCAAGGAGCGCCAGTGCCTGTTCATAATCGCCGCGCTCGACGGCTTGTTCCGCCTTGTCCAGCAGGGGCTGCCAGGCCGCGCTCGCGGAATGTGTCGCGGCGCGCGGCGGCGTCTCATACTTGACGGGCGGGGGCGTCACGATGACGGGCTCGACTGGTTTTTCCACGGGCTTGACCGGCGGCGCCTCGCCGCCGGGCGGGGCGGTCGTGGCGCAGGCCGCCAGCAGTGCAATCAATACCACCGAAGCACCTCGACCGACTGCGCGCGCTACTGGCATCGTCAGTTTCTCCCCAGCAGTGAATCAAACCAGTCCCCAACACCGGAGCCCGGCCCCCTGGGCGCGCAGTCCGTGCGCTGGCGCGGTTCGGAACCGGTGATGAACGGCAAGCGGCGCGCATTGGGACAACCCTCGCCCGTCAGATAACCGCTGCGATCATCGATCCAGTGTGTCTGGATACCGTCGGGCATGCGGTAGGCCAGCGATTGTTTGCTGGCGCCGGCCATGAACTGCGCCCAGATCTTCAGCGCGCCGCTGCCACCGGTCAGCCCGGTACTGTTGTTATCGTCGCGGCCGATCCAGCTGACCGCCAGCAGATCGCCGGAAAAACCGGCGAACCAGGAATCGCGACCATCGTTGGTGGTGCCGGTTTTACCCGCCACGGCGAAATCCTGCGGCAGGTAGCGATACACACCCTGGCCCGTGCCCTCGCGCACCACGGCACGCAACGCGTAGTGCAGCAGATGCACGGCCTGCAGGTTCACGGTGCGATCGTACTCCAGAGGATAGCGGCGCAGCGGTTCGCCCTCGGCATCCACGATGTCGCGAATACTGCGCAGCGGCATGCGAAAGCCGCCCGCCGCAATCGTCTGGTACATCAACGCCATGTCCATCGGCGTGTATTCACCCGCACCCAGCATCAGCGCGGGGAGGCGCGGCACGCCGTCCTTCACTCCCAGTCGCGCCAGGACATCCACGACAGTATTGATGCCCAGGCTCATACCCAGTCGCGCGCTGGCCAGGTTGTAGGACTGCGCCAGGGCCTGGTAAAGCAACACATCGCCGTGGGCCTTTTTATCGAAGTTCTGCGGCTGCCACGCCTTCGCGCCTGCCGCCCTGATAGTGATAGGCGTGTCGGACAACACCGTCGCCAGCGAGTACTGTTTGGGCTGCTCCAGCGCGGCGAGGTAGATGGCGGACTTGAGCAGCGAGCCCGCCGGGCGCCGCGCATCCAGCGCGCGATTGAACCCGGCGAAGCGCGCCGTGCGCCCGCCGACCAGCGCGGCGACCTCGCCGGTATCAAACCGGGTGACCACCGATGCGCTCTGCAGTTTGCCGGTGGTATCCAGCTGGTCCAGCACGGTTGCCGTGCTGCGCTCCAACTGGCGTTGCAGCAGCGGATCGAACGCGGTGAATATGCTGAGGCCCCTGGTGGTCAGGTCTTCCTCGCGGTACTCCTGCCGCAGTTGCCGGCGCACCAGGTCCAGATAGGCCGGCACCGCGCCGCGTATGTTGCCCTCGGTGTTCAGGTCGAGTGGCCGGGCGCGGGCGGCCGCGACTTCTTCCGCAGGAATCAACCCCTGCTCCGCCATCACGCCCAGCACCACGTTGCGCCGCTCCAGCGCGCGCTCGGGATTGCGCTCCGGATTGTAGAGCGACGGGCCCTTGATCATGCCGATCAGCAACGCCTGTTGATGCACCTGCAGCTGATCCAGCGGCTTGCCAAAGTAATGTTGCGCGGCCAGCGCAAAACCGTGCACCGCGCGCGGCCCTTCCTGCCCGAGGTACACCTCATTGATGTAGGTTTCCAGGATCAGGTCTTTTTCATAATGCAGTTCGAGCAACACCGCCATGGCCACTTCGGTCAGCTTGCGCACGATGGTGCGTTCGGACGTCAGGTAGAAGTTCTTCACCAGCTGTTGGGTAATCGTGCTGCCACCGGCGACCACCTGCCCCGAGCGCAGGTTGTTGAACGCCGCGCGAGCGATGCCGAGGAATGAAAACCCCAGTGGTGGTAAAAATTGCGGTCCTCGACCGCCAGCAGCGCCTGGCGGAAGTGCTCGGGGACATCCGCCAGTTGCACCAGCACGCGATCCTCGCCTTTCTGCGGGAAAATGCCGCCAATCTGCCCCGGATCCAGCCGCATCAGGTCGACCGCCCGCCCGCCCGAGGACATGCTGCCGACCCGGTCGCCGCTGAATTCGATCAGTACCCTGGCGTTCCGGCTCCTGCTCACCCGCAAACATAAACCCGCGCGTATACACTTCGAAGACGTGGCCATCACGGGCGACCTCGCCGCGCTTGCGCGGCGCGCTGACGCTGCGGTAGCCGAGCAAGTCCAGTTCATAGGACAGATCCGCGGGCGACACCTCGGCACCGGCGAACAATTCCAGCGGCCTGGCATACACCTTGGCGGCGAGGCCCCACATTTTGTCATTGAACGTACCCGTGATACGGGCGTCGAGATAGATCGCGCACAAAGCGCCCAGCACGAGCGCAACGAGGGCGAGTTTTAGCAGAAGATGGCTGGTACGAAACATGGGGTGCGAGTGTACACCAGCCGCCCTGGAAATTTCCCATTGTGTGAAAGCTTGTGCACAATTGCCCGGCACAACACTTCCACCGGGGCGACGCAGCACTGTTATTCAATCGACGGATGGGGATAATGGTGCGCTGATTTAATCGATGTACACGGGAAATTCCTCTATGAAGAAGTACAAGGCATACGGTATTGGCGCGGCGTTGGTGGATACCGAGATCAAGGTGCAGGACCATGAGCTGGCGCAGATGAATGTAAAAAAGGGCTTGATGACACTGGTCGACGAGACGCGCAGGCGCGAGCTGCTCGATCATCTCGACGGCCATCTGGTGAAAGCCAGCCATGCCAGCGGCGGCAGCGCCGGCAACTCGATGATCGCCACGGCGCAGTTTGGCGCTCGGACCTTCATGTCCTGCAAGGTAGCCAACGACGCCGACGGCGACATCTACATCGCCGACCTGGAAGCGGCGGGCGTGGACCACTGCCTCAACGGCGATCGCGCCGCCGGGACCACCGGCAAGTGCCTGGTGCTGATCACCCCCGACGCCGAGCGCAGCATGAACACCTACCTGGGCATCAGTGAAACCCTGTCCACCGAGCAATTGGATGCCGACGCCATAGCCGCTTCCGAATACGTCTACCTGGAAGGCTACCTGGTGACCTCGCCCACCGGCCGCGCCGCCGCGATCAAGGCGCGGGAAATCGCCGAAGCCGCCGGTGTAAAAACCGCCCTCAGCTTTTCCGACCCCGGCATGGTGGAATATTTTCGCGAGGGCATCACCGAGATGGTCGGCAAACGCCTGGACCTGGTCTTCTGCAATGAAGACGAGGCGCTCGGCTGGGCACAGAGCGACAATCTGGATGTGGCCGTGGCGACGCTGAAAAAGACCGCCGAGTGCTTCGTGATCACGCGCGGCGGCGAAGGCGCGCTGACCTACGACGGTCGCACGCTCACGCAAATCCCGGCACAAAAAGTTCTGGCGGTCGACACCAACGGCGCTGGCGATATGTTCGCCGGGGCGTTTTTGTATGCAATCACGCGCGGCGAGGACTTCCCCACCGCCGGTCGTTTCGCCAGCCTGGCGGCGGGCCGGGTGGTCGCCAGTTACGGGCCGCGCCTGCCTGCGGCCGAATACGCTGCGCTGCGCAGGGAGTTTTTGGGGAGTAGCACGCGGCAACATTGTGCGGCGGCGCGTGTTTGTCAGTTGCCGCCCACCAGTACAATCTCCGCGTTGATGGCCTCCGCCGGGCACTGGTGCACGAAGTCTCCGTCTGCCCGCGACCATTCCACCGGACTATGCAGCACCGACGCCTTTCCGTCGCGATCCATCCTCATCATGTGCGGCGCAACTGTCGCGCAGTAGGTGCAGCCGGTGCACTTGGCTCGGTCCACCGACACCTTCACCACGCGCCGCGGCCAGACGCCGCCCAGCAGCAGCGAACGACCGACTCCGTCAAGCGCATCTACGGCGCCCTCGTAGCCGAGTTGGATAATGCGCTCCACCTGGCCGAAGCTGAACCAGTTGTAGTGCCACACTGCCGGGCGCACCAGGAGTAGCGGCGGACCGCTCCAGCTTGCCAACTGCTGGGCCTGCAAGCTCTTCATCATGATCTGTACCGAGCGCAGGTAGATGGCGGCAAATCCGTTCTCGCCGATGTGCCGGGCACTGGCGATGGTGCTCGAGCCAACGTCCACCGCAATCACTGCGTCCATTCCATACGAGGCGGCCAGCGCCGGAACGTTGTCGGCGATACCTCCGTCCGCGCAGGTGCGCCCGGCGACGTTAGCGGGTGGAAAAAATCCAGGCAGCGCGCAGGACGCGTACACGGCCTCCGCCACGCTGACATCCTCAAGGCCCGGCAGGCCAAACAGAACCTGGGACGCGCTCTCCAGGTCCACCGTGTTCACCAGCAGGCGACTGTTCAGGTCGCGAAACGTGCCCTTGGGTACGATCTCGGCAATAATCTTCCTGAGCGGGCGCGCCAGGTACAGGGAAGGCGAGAGCATGCGCCGCGTGACCATCCCCACATGGTTGATTTTGAAGAGGTCGTTCTTGGTGAGGGCTTTGGCTCGCGCAGTCATCTCCGCGATTGGCATCCCGCCCACGTAGGCAGCGGCAATCAGCGAGCCGATGCTGGTGCCGGCAAACACGCTGGGGCTGATGCCGCGCTCCTCCAGGGCCTTGAGCACGCCGATGTGCGCGAAGCCTTTCAACCCGCCGCCACCCAGGACGAGAGACACCTTGGCGGGCAGGGCGATGTCGCGCATGCCGTTCAGCATCGCTGGTAGCCTTCGGCGTAGATTCCCATACGCATGCGAGTGCTCCTCGTGGAAGATGAAGCATAGACCTTCTGTTGTGCAAGTTCACTAAAGGTTTCACGTCATCGGTGCGGCCTGAGCGACATCGTCTTAATAACCTGATGCACCGCGTGTCGCGAAGGAAAAGTGAAAATACCCAGGTGACCTGATATCGTCTGCGCAAATACGGGGTATCGCGAGATGCATGGATGAGCACGGCACCGATGATCGCAGGTTTGGCCCATTCCCTGGATGACTACGAAATCCATACCGGGGTCGAATGGAATGGTCGCATCACAGCGTTCGTAAAGGATGACACCCTCATTCCGGAAACGCTATTAGTGCGACACCAACCACCGCGGGTTGGAGAAAAGTACTATATCGACTTGATTGGAAAGTACGGCTACAGCAATAAAAGGTATCGCGTTAAAAAGCAGGCGCAGTGGATTCCGGGACTCACGCTGCACATCACGCAGACAGGCCATTTCGGCCATTTTCTATTGGAGGGACTCGCACGATTATGGCCGATCTTGTTGGCCGAGGGCCTGCCGATCGCCAATATATTCTTTGATAAGCCCGTGCTCCCTGTGACCGCTGATCTTCTGCGGCACGCAATACCTGCGTCGATCAAGCAAGTACATGCCACACCAAAAACCTCCCTTCGATTCGAACAACTGATCGTACCACTGCCGAGCTACCGTGATCGCTGCGATATCTCTCCGTTTCATCCACGTGTGTGCAAAAAAATAGCGCAAGCGATGCTCAAACCGATGCCCTGGGAGCAACTGCCCGATCTGGGGTTCATACTTTCCAGAAGACGGGCCTTCGACAAAGGTAAAGAGTTCGCGCATTCACGACCTTCGGATGACCCGCGACATTACGACGATTTTCTGCAACAGGGATACATAGAGGTCTATCCGGAACTACTCACGTTTGAACAGCAGCTGGTCATTGCGAACACGGCCAGCCACCTTGTCGGTCCAATTGGAAGCGCCTTTCATCTCATCCTGTTTCGCGAAAATCCGCGGCGACTCAGAACGACGTACATTCACCACAATAAACTGATCACGCATTCCTCTCGAATGATAGATACATTGCTCGACATTGATGCGGAGTACCGCCTGGTGGCGCCCCCTGTGCCTTCCAAAAGCAAAAAAGATTCTGTACAAACCCGGTTAGGTCGCCTTCTACCCTTCCGGAAAGGCTGATTTGCTCTCAGCCCAACTGCAGAGATCCAATGTCGCTTGACTGCACGCCCGGCGCCGCTATTTCCGCCGCCGTTTCAGTTCCTCTTTTCTGAATTCAACCGGGTCGAGCAAAGGATCTGACGTCGCCTCGCGCCACGTCTTGATCTGCAACATCAGGCCATCACGCACCGCCGCCAAGGCTGGATCCTCTGCCAGATTGTTCCACTCGTAGGGATCAGCCAGCAAATCATACAGCTCAATTTGAGGAGGGTTTTCAACCCGGTCATAAACCGCGCGGATAGGCGTATGCAGATATTCGGGCTTCATCGCCTCCCACCAGGCGCTGCAGTAGCTGGCGGTGCCGAGCGGGTTCTCGCGTTCACCGCCCAGCACGTTGTAAATGAGCTTGTAGCGCGCATCCCGCACGGCGTATCGCGGATAGAAGTGCTCGGGGCCATGCGTGATGAACTCGGTGAAGAGATAGGGTCGCCAGTCCGGCGCGGCAGCGGGCCGCGTCAGGGGCAACAGGGATCTACCCGGCTGGGATTCGGATGGATTCTCGCCTGCCGCCTCGAGGATGGTGGGAAAAATATCCACTGTTGAGACCAACTCCTCGCGCTGCTGTCCAAGCGTCGATCCCGGCGCTTTCACCAGAAACGGAATCCGGGTGGCGGATTCATACACCGCCATTTTGCCACGCGTCACATCGGGGCCGTGATCCCCCACGAAGATTACCAGCGCGTCATCCCACAATCCTCGCTGCTCCAACTGTTTGACCAGATCTCCAATACCAATATCGAGGCGGTCAACCGCGCCATAGAAATCGGCCAGTTCCTCGCGAATCTCGCGGAGTCAACGCCGAGGAACGGGAACGGTTGGATCTGCGACGGCGGAGTAGGGTCAGGCGGCAAGCCGAGTTTGACCCTGGGGAATTTTACGTTTCTTCCCTGGCCGTAGTTCGCGCCATCGTCTGAATCGCCACGGTGCGGATCGACATAACTCATCACCAGGAAGAACGGCTTGCCCTGCGCATCATTGTCGATGAAGTCCATCGCGCGCTGATTCATCCTGAGCACATCCCGATCGAACATCACCGTTTTGCCGTCTTCCTCCTCCCGGTCCCACTGGAACTGATCCGACGGTTCGTAGTGCCGTTTGCCGATGATCGCCGTGCGATAGCCCAGGTTTTTCAACGCATTGGGCAGTTTGGGCACACCGTCATGCATGCGTTGCGTCCCAAATTGAGACAGGCCCATCATGCCATGCTGGTGCGGGTACAGGCCGGTGAGAATGCTGCCGCGCGAAGGACTGCAGGATGCGGTCGTCACGTAACCGGCATTGAACTGCGTGCCCTCCCTGGCCAGTCGGTCGATGTTGGGCGTGCGTGCGACAGCGTCTCCATAGGTCCCCAGCTGCGGCCCGAGGTCATCTGCGATGATCAAGATAATATTGGGGCCATCTGCGTCACCGGAGGTGTTACCGCCCGCGATGAACCAGCGTGCTGCCCAGACGATCGGCACCAGGATCAGCACCACTACTATCCATTTCTTCAAAACGCTATTCCTTCTTTCGTGCTGTGTGCAGGCGCACACCGCTATGCGCTTCGCAACGTGCTGGCAGGTCGTGCGTCAGCATAAACATCCAGCGTGATGGGTAATGCCCCGGCGCCGAAGTTTAGCAACACCGGCAACGCCGGTGATACCCCCGGCCTGCGCCAGAAAAAATGCAATGATGTGCTGCAAGCTAGAACAAGCCAATCTGCTTCTCCGTCAATGCACTGAACGAACTGCCGACAAAACCGAGGATGCCGTCCGCCACCGGTGCCAACTGGCGATCCACATAGTGTTGATAGTCCAGCGGCGCCAGCGGTTTGGCCGCCGGTTCAGCGCCGCTGGTGGTGATCACATACTCCACCCAACTGCCGCGAGACGGCACCGGCAAGCCGCGCTCGGCACACAGGCGCGCGGCCTGCACGTGCGGCGGCACATTGCGCTGGTAGTCCTGCAATTTGCGCCGCAGCCGCTTGCGGTAGACCAGCTGTGTGTCCTGCTCGCCCGCAAGCAGCGCTGCGGTCACGTCCTGCACATAGTCCGCGTAGGGCTCCCGCTGGAAAATGCGCCGGTACAATTCTTCCTGGAAATCCCTGGCCAGGCGCGTCCAGTCCGTGCGCACGCTCTCCAGGCCCTTGAATATCAGCTCGTCGCCGTGTTTTCCGGCGACCACGCCGGCGTAGCGCTTCTTGCTGCCCTTGTCCGAGCCGCGCACGGTGGGCATCAGGAAGCGTTTGAAGTGGGTTTCGAACTGCAGCTCCAGCACACTCTCGAGGCCAAACTCCGCACGTATCACCTCGCGCCACCAATTGTTCAGGTCGCGCTCCAGTTGCCGCCCGGCGGCGGTCGCCTGCTCGTCGGAATGCGCATCCTGTATCCACACGAACACCGAATCGGTGTCGCCGTAGATCACGCGGTGGCCGGCCGCCTCGATCGCGTCGCGGGTACGACCGAGTATTTCGTGTCCCCGGCGGGTAATCGACGTGGCGAGACGTGCGTCGAAAAAACGACAGCCCGGCGTACCCAGCACGCCGTAAAAACTGTTCATGATGATTTTGATCGCCTGCGACAGCGGCTCATCACCACTCGCTTTGGCGGCATCGCGCTGCTGCCAAAGTTGCTGGATCAGCGCGGGCAGGATATGCCCCTGCCGGGCGAAGCGCCCGTCCAGAAAGCCCGGCACGGTCTCGGGCTCCGCCAATTCCCCCGACACACCCAGCGCCAGGCCCAGCGGGTCGATAAAGAAGGTGCGAATAATGCTGGGGTACAGGCTTTTGAAATCCAGCACCAGCACGTGCTCGTAAATGCCGGGCTGTGAATCCAGCACAAAGCCGCCGGGACTGGGCGTGTGCTCCGTGCTCGCATTCGGGGCGACGTATCCCGCCCGGTGCAGTCGGGGCAGGTATAAATTGTCGAAGGACGCCACCGAGCCGCCCATGCGATCCAGGTTGAGGCCGGTCATCGCGCTGCGCGCCACGGCAAAATCCAGCATCGCGGTGGTCGCGAAGATGTCCGACACCAGCTCGCAATCCTTCAGGTTGTAAGCGGCGAGGCTGGTTTTATCCTCCAGGAACTGGCGCGTGATTTCGCCCCCGCGATCCGCGCCGTGCAGCAATTTGCCATCGCCCAGCAACGTGTTCGCGACATGCTCCAGCGAGAAGCTCTCAAACCGGTAGAACGCCGCGCGCAGCAACTCGATGCCGTCGAGGATGACCCGGCCGGGAAACTGCACGCTGTAGCGCTCGCCGTCGTCATCCTGCTCGCGCCAGTGGCCGGGGCGCCGCTCCCTGCCCAGCAATAAGCGCCGGCCGAGGTGATCCGCCACTCGCTGCAGGTAGCGGGTATCGAAATTCACCACGTTCCAGCCGATCAGCACATCCGGATCGTATTCCACGATCCAGTCCTGGAAAGCCTGCAATACATCTTCCTGCGTGGCGCAGGTGACGACAAACGGCTGCTGCGCGCCCGCCCCCAGCATGAACACCTGCCGCTCCTCCCCCGCGGCCGACACGCCGTGCGCGGCGATGGAATACAGCTGCAAGCCCTCCATCGCCGTTTCAATATCGAAGGACACCACCTTCAACGCGGGCCGATACACGCCCGCCTTGACGGCGGGGTCTTCCAGCAGCATACACTTGCCGCGACGGCGAACCGTGCCGTGCAGGCGCGCCGATCCGGCGACGAAGCGCTCCATCAAATAGCGATCAGCCGGATTGATATCGGCTTCCAGCGGATCGAGACCATGGGCGCGCAGCGTGTCCGCCGCCTTGCGTGCCTGCCGATAATGCCTGAAGTACAGCCCGACCACGGGCGACAGCGCAAAATCGCGCAGCTTTACCGGCCGAATCTCCAGGCCTGCCGTATCGCCCAGCAGGACCTGCGCGCGTGGCAGCGCACTCTCCGCCAGAAAAAACACACTGTGCTCGCCGCGCACCAGCGCGCACAGCGGTCCCTGCGCCGTGCTGAACCAGAATTCAAGCTCAATCCCCTCCGGCGCATCGCGCCAGTTGCGGGTCAGGAGAAAGCCGTCGAGGGTCTGTGCTGTCAAACTCTACCTGCAGTTTCTGCGCTGGGGCTGGGCTTGGCCTTCGCGGTGACTTAAGCTAGCCCTCACAGACCGACGCATGGTGGACCCGATCAAACGGTGACTACCCAGTCGGACAATCAAAAGCGAACACCTATAAATACGCGACTACAAGGTAAACCAATGGACAAGCCTGTCATCAAGCAAGACCCCTTATACCAGCTGCTGCGCACTGAAAACATCAAGGCTTTCAACGAGCAGCGCGACGAGCTGGACACCAGCGAACTGAAGAACGGCGACTATCGCGGGCGCGATCTGCGCAACATGAATGCGGCGGGACTGGACTTCAGCAATTCCTATTTTCGCAATGCCGATCTCAGCGGCATCGATTTTCGCAGTACCAACCTGGAGGGCGCCAGCCTGCTGGATGCCAAGCTGTCGGGGACGTATTTTCCGGCGGCGTTGAGCGCGCAGGAAATCCGCCTATCGCTCGATACCGGAACCCGCCTGCGCTACAGCAACGACTGAGCGCCCGCCCCACGCCTGCACCCTGTCCCTCGGACCTGGCTAGCCCTGGGACAACAGATCGCGCAGGTCAATGATCGCCGCATTGGCGCGACTGATGTAGGACGCCATCACCAGCGAGTGATTGGCCAGCGGTCCGAAGCCGCTGCCGTTGAGCACCATTGGGCTCCACATGGGCTCCTGGGTGCCTTCCAGTTCGCGAATGATCTGCCTGAGGCTCACCTGGGCATTCTTCTTCTGCAGTACATCCGCGAAATCAACTTCCACTGCCTTGAGGAACTGGATCAGTGCCCAGGCCGTGCCACGCGCTTCGAAAAACACATCGTCGATTTCGGTCCAGGGGGTGCGCACTATCTCTACCGATGGTGTGGGTGTTGACTGGGTGGCCGCCGTATCGCCGGCCAGGTCTGTATTCAACCGCAACTGGCCCACGCTGGCGCTGAGCCGCTGGGAGAGACTGCCGAGCCGGCTGTCAACGGTTTCCAACCAGTAGCGCAGGTTATCCGCACGCGCGTAAAACTGCGCGCCGGTCGCCTTCTCGTCGGCCAGGCGATAGAAATAGCGTTTCGCGTATTTCAGCCCCTGGCGGTATTCGGACTCCGAGGAGGGGAGAATCCAGCTGTCCGAGTTGAAGTTGAAGCGCGGCTCCATCTCGACCAGGTCCACATCTTCGGCGGACTGCGACTGCGAGCGACTGAACACTTGCCGCATCGCACGCGACATATCCCGCACCTGGACCAGCACGCCGTATTCCCAGTTGGGCATGTTGTCCAACCAGACGCCTGGCGGAAACCGGTCGTTATGGGTGTAGCCGCCCGGCTTGTCCAGCAGGGTCTCCATCGCGCCGATCAGGGCGCCCGTGGTCACGGCACCGGTGACCAGCTTGCCCGAGGCGCCGACCGCAATGCCCTCCCTGACGGACAGCTCCTGCGCGTTGGCCTGCACGTCGAAGGGCGCGGGCGCGATACTCCAGTACATGCCGAGCAGGATGGCACCGAGCAGGTACACGCCGAACACGATACCAAGCACCTTGCGCGCGCCACCCTGCGGAACAAGGCTGGCCAAGGTGTCACGCCACGGGGCGGAAGTGTCTGTCACATTATTCATGCTGTTACTCTGTTCAATGGTGGTGTTGGTGATCCTGCGCATCGGGCTCATCGCCACTCATGCGCACCTCTGCGTCGGTGCAGGCTTCCTCGCCGGAGGCCAGCTGCAGGCATATTTGCACGTCGTCGCCGGGCACCAGCCTAAACGCCAGCCCCAATAACATCAAATGCTTGCCACCGGGCGCCAGCTCCACACGCTCTCCCGGCGCGACGGCAAGGCCCTGCAATTTCTCCATGCGCATCAGGCCGTCGACTTCTCGCGTGGTGTGCAGCTCCACCGATTTCGCCACGTTGGAACTGGCACTGACGATGGCAATGGCGTTATCGCCACGATTGGTCAGCGTGAGATAGCCGGCGGAGTTGGGTTGAAACGGCGGCATCGCCCTGACCCAGACATTGTCGAATTCCAGAGAGGTGTTCTGTTCGGCCGCGGCGGCCACGGAGAACAAGCTGGCCACCAGCGCCGCGATCCATACTGTGCTCACATCCGGGCTCCCATCGCGAAACTATTGCGTCAATTAGACGTCACAGGAGTGTACCATTGGCGGCGACGTTGATCCCACCTTACTTCGCCACTTCCGCAAAGTCTTGGTACACTTTTGCCCCCATTCAGCGCGGCGAACCGCGCTGCTCTCACAGAGGAATTACTATGCGCGCATTGCTCGCGAGCATGCTGTTACTGATCAGCAGTGCCTGCTTCGCACAGGGCTTCGGCACTGCCGAGCGCAGCGTGCCCGGCGCGGCGACGACGCCGGAATTCCTCCCGGTGACTGAGGCCTACCAGCTCGCGGTTGAGATAGTCGATGAAAGTCGAGTCCGTCTCTACTGGCAAATCGCGCCCGGTTACTACCTGTACCAACACCGTTTTGAGTTCACGCTGGAGGATGCCAACGGCGCGATCGCACTGCGCAGCGAGATGCCAGAAGGCCTGCGCCACAACGATGAATACTTCGGCGAAGTAGAAATTTACTACAACAGCGCCGATATCACACTCGTGCTGCAGCGCACGCCCGCAGCGGGCGCCACGCTGTCGGCCACATCCCAGGGCTGCGCTGACGCCGGCTTATGCTACCCGCCGCACAAGGAATTCTTTGCACTCGATTTCGCTACCGGCGAAGCCACACCGATCCCGCCGCCCGCAGTTAAACCCGCGCCACGGGCTTTGCCGGAGGATGCAGCCAAAGCCGATGGCAGCCTGCTGTACATGTTGCTGCTGGCGTTCCTGGGCGGCGCCATCCTCAACCTGATGCCCTGCGTCTTTCCGATACTGTCCCTGAAAGTACTCAGCGTTGCGCGCAGCACGGACCATGACCGCCACCTGCACAGTTGGGTCTACGCCGCCGGCGTCATCGCAAGCTTCGTCGCCGTCGCCGGCTTGCTCATCGTGCTGCAACAGGCGGGCAACGCCATCGGCTGGGGCTTTCAACTGCAGTCTCCCGGCTTCGTCATCGCCCTCGCCTACCTGTTCATCGCGATGGGCTTGTCGCTCTCTGGCGTGGTAGCACTGGGCGGCAACCTGATGAATACCGGCAGTGGACTCGCCAATCGCGGCGGGCTCACCGGCAGCTTCTTCACCGGCGTGCTGGCGGTCGTCGTCGCCAGCCCCTGTACCGCGCCTTTCATGGGAACCGCGCTCGGCTTCGCCGCCGGCCAACCGCCGCAGGTCGCCCTGCTGGTATTTGCCGCATTGGGAGCGGGCATGGCGGCGCCCCTGTTGCTGTTCGGCTACAGCGGCGGCGCCCGTGCGCTGATGCCGAAACCCGGCCCATGGATGGAAACGCTCAAGCAATTGCTGGCGTTCCCGCTCTACGCCACTGCCATCTGGCTGTTTTGGGTCGCCGGTCGGCAGACCGGCGTGAATACGATGACCGCTGCACTCAGTGGCGCACTGATGCTGGCGCTGGGTCTGTGGTTGTGGAATGAAAGGCCTGCCCGCCGGGTGTTGACCGTCGCCTGCCTGCTCATTGCCGTAGTCCTCGGCTCGCAACACCAGTTGGATGCCCAGGGCAGCGGCGCGGCGCGACTTGCCGAAGGCCAGGTAGCGTGGTCGGACGCGGAAGTCACGGCACTGCGCAACGCCGGCAAAACGGTGTTTGTCGATGTCACCGCCGATTGGTGCATCACCTGCATTGCCAATGAAACGGCGGTATTGAACACGGCTGAAATGACCCGGGCCTTTGCCGACCAAGGCGTGGTGTACATGGTCGCCGACTGGACCAACCAGGACGCAGCTATTGCGGCGCTGTTGCAACGGCACGGGCGCAACGGCATTCCGCTGTACCTGGTGTACCCGCCGGATTTGTCCTTACCGCCGTTGATTCTGCCCCAGGTATTGACCAAAAATACCGTATTGGAGGCCTTGCAATCGGTTTCTGGCAAAAAGCGCGATGTTGCCGTCCGTTTTTGAGACGTTTGTGGCAATTGATCCATTTTAGGAGATTCGCGCGCTGCGGCGCAGGGCGCGGTGCGACGCAAGCACTGACAGGCTAAATCTCCCTATCTTCTGGCTATCTTCTGCAATATTGCGGCTATAAGCGGCCAAAATTGTTGCAGGCATCTATATTCGTGGACAGCCTCGGCAAATTGCGCCAGAATTCGCGCACATCGTGCACCAGCGGGGAGAGTCATCCGGATGGCGACCATTCTAGTACTACACGGCCCCAACCTGAACCTGCTGGGCGAGCGCGAACCCACGATCTATGGCAGCACCACGCTGGCCGATATCAACCAGCGGCTGGAACAACTGGCGCAAGCACAGGGACATCATCTGCTGCACCTGCAAAGCAACGCGGAACACGCGCTGGTGGAGCGGGTTCAGGCCGCCCGGCGCGAGGGCGTCAATTTTATCCTGATCAACCCCGCCGCCTTCACCCACACCAGCGTGGCGCTGCGCGACGCGCTGGCTGCCGTGGCCATCCCGTTTATCGAGATTCACCTGTCCAATACCCATGCCAGGGAAGAGTTCCGGCAGCACTCCTATTTTTCCGACCTGGCACTGGGCGTCATCTGCGGACTGGGTGCGCAAGGCTACGAACTCGGCCTGCAAGCCGCACTGCGCCAACTGGAACAACCGTAACTACTACCGACGAGACCATACTATGGACATTCGCAAGGTTAAAAAGCTGATCGAATTGCTGGAAGAGTCCAACATCGACGAAATTGAAATCAAGGAGGGCGAGGAGTCAGTGCGCATCAGTCGCAACGGCGCGCAGGCGCGGGCGATGGCCGCGCACGCGGCGCCGATGTACGCGGCTCCCGTCGCGCCCCCGGCACCAGCACCGGCGCCGGCTGCGTCCGCACCACCAGCGGCAGCGGCACCCACGGGCCACATCCTCCATTCGCCGATGGTGGGGACGTTCTACCGCTCGCCCTCGCCCAGTTCACCCGCGTTTGTAGAGGTCGGACAGTCGGTCAACGTGGGCGATGTCATCTGCATCGTTGAGGCGATGAAAATGATGAACCAGATCGAGGCTGACAAAGCCGGCAAGATTGCCGCCATCCTGGTCGACAACGGGCAAGCGGTCGAGTTCGACCAACCCCTGTTCTCGATCGTGTAAGCGCCGCTCAGCCCAGCAGAGGAACACCGCATGCCCATTCTAGAAAAAGTCCTCATCGCCAACCGCGGTGAAATCGCGCTGCGCGTGCTGCGGGCCTGCAAGGAGCTCGACATACAGACGGTCGCGGTGCACTCGAAGGCGGACCGCGAGCTGAAGCACGTGCTGCTGGCCGACGAAGCGGTGTGTATCGGCCCCGCCCCCTCCACTGAAAGCTACCTCAATGTGCCGGCAATCATCAGCGCCGCGGAAGTGACCCGCGCCACAGCCATCCACCCCGGCTACGGCTTCCTGGCCGAAAATGCCGACTTTGCCGACCAGGTGGAAAAGAGTGGCTTCATTTTTATTGGCCCCACCGCGAACGTGATCCGCCTGATGGGCGACAAGGTCTCCGCGATCCAGGCGATGAAGGAGGCCGGGGTGCCGACGGTACCCGGCTCCGACGGACCGATCACCGACAACAACGAACTGACCCTGGAAATCGCCCGCCGCATTGGCTACCCGATAATCGTCAAGGCGGCTGCCGGCGGTGGCGGACGCGGCATGCGCGTGGTGCATGAAGAGGCAGCACTGCTCAGTTCCATTCAAGTCACCCAGTCGGAAGCGGCGGCAGCCTTCGGCTCCGATGTGGTATATCTGGAAAAGTTTCTGCAAAAGCCTCGTCACGTGGAGATCCAGGTGATCGCCGACGGCCAGGGCAATGCGATACACCTGGGCGACAGGGACTGCTCCTTGCAGCGCCGTCACCAGAAAATCCTCGAGGAGGCACCCGCGCCGGGCATCCCGCAGCACATACGCGACCAGGTGACGGAAGCCTGCGTCAAAGCCTGCATCGACATCGGTTACCGCGGGGCTGGCACCTTTGAGTTCCTGTATGAAGACGAGGGCTTCTACTTCATCGAGATGAACACGCGGGTTCAGGTGGAGCATCCGGTCACCGAGATGATCACCGGCTTTGATATCGTCAAGGAACAACTGCGTATTGCCAGCGGCCTGCCGCTGTCAGCCCGGCAGAGCGATATCCAGTTCCGTGGGCACGCGTTTGAGTGCCGCATCAACGCGGAGGATCCCAAAACCTTCCTGCCCTGCCCCGGCAAGGTGACCACCTTCCATGCGCCGGGCGGCCTCGGCGTGCGCGTCGATTCCCACCTGTACGACGGTTACACCGTGCCGCCATACTACGACTCACTGATTGCCAAGATCATCTGCCACGGCGAGGATCGGCCACTGGCACTGGCGCGCATGCGCCAGGCGCTGGACGAACTGGTGGTGGAAGGGATTCGCACCAACACCCCGCTGCACCGCGAACTGGTCCGCGACCAAGCGTTCAAAACCGGCGGCGTAAGCATTCACTATCTCGAAAAGCGCCTGCAAGAGTAACCTCAAACTCGCACCCAACACTGCGCTCGCGGAATCACGATGGCCACTGCCAGCACTCCACAGCAACCTGAGCCGCCACGACACTGGCCGCAACAGCAACGGCCGCCGCAGCAATGACGTGGTTGCAGTTACGCGTGGACGCCGGGCGCGCCCAGATCGCGAAGTGGGAAGAACACTTGCTCGACAGTGGCGCGGTGGCGGTCACGCTGGAAGACAACGCGGATCAACCGCTGCTCGAACCGGGCGTGGGTGAAACGCCGCTGTGGGACCTGACGCGCATCACCGCGCTGTACCCGGCCGACGCCGACATGCACGCGGTGCTGCAGGCCATACCCGCGCATCTGCGCGACACCGGCAATGCCCGCGTGGAAATCCTGGAGGACAAGGACTGGGAGCGCGAGTGGATGCAGCGCTATCGCCCGATGCAGTTTGGCCAGCGCCTGTGGGTGTGCCCCAGTTGGTTGCAGCCGCCAGAACCCGATGCGGTCAACCTGATGCTGGACCCCGGACTCGCCTTCGGCACGGGTACGCATCCCACCACCGCGATGTGCCTGACGCAACTCGACGGCATGTCGCTGTCCGGCCAGGCCATCGTGGACTACGGCTGCGGCTCGGGCATCCTCGCCGTCGCCGCACTGAAACTGGGCGCCGCGCGCGCACTGGGCGTGGACAACGACCCACAGGCGCTGGCCGCCTGCCGTGACAATGCGACGCGTAACGGTATTGCGCTGGAGCGATTGGCAATCGCATATCCGCACGAGGTCGATCACGCGCATTGGACGCGCAGCGCCGACGTCGTCATCGCCAATATCCTCGCCGGACCGCTGATCGAACTCTCCTCCACACTACTCAACTTCCTGCAACCGGGCGGCACGCTGCTGTTGTCCGGCTTGCTGCAGCACCAGGGCGAGGCGCTGTGCGCGCACTATGGCGATACACTGCCGATCGCGATTGTCGATGAAATGGACGGCTGGGTTTGTTTGCGCGGGCAGCTCCCGACTCGCTAGATCTTGTGACCGCGCAAACACGCTCTTCAAGTACTCGATAAACCGACTGAAGCCTAATGGCAATTTCTTAAGCGTCGTGGCCGGCGGCAACTTGAATGGCATAGGGGCGGGACACGCCGTGAACCCATGCCCATAAACAGGGGCAGGCTCTCCATGAGGGCTTGAGCTCGGCGTCCTGCCTCGCACAGTCCCGCCCCTCTGCCATTAAGTTACCGCCTACGTGCATTATCGCTTATGCAAGCCCCGTTCGACAGACGCTCGGAATTCCGAGCGCCACTGAGCGTATTGAACACACTGGATTCGTCGCTTTTATTACACGTAATTCCTTCCACAGCCATCCACGAGCGAGTATCATAGCGCCCTTTTTCACCGCCTCTTTTACAACCACCTGACACCGACGCCCATGCTGCAAATCGGACCCTACATTTTGCCCAATCGCGTCGCGCTGGCGCCGATGGCCGGTGTGTCGGATTTGCCGTTTCGCAAGCTGTGCTCGGAGTTCGGCGCCGGGCTCGTGGTGTCGGAGATGATCAGTTGCAATCCGCGCCTGCGCGAGTCGACCAAGACGCTGTGGCGCAGCCAGCACGATGATGAAATCGCGCCGCGCTCCGTGCAGATTGCCGGCAGTGATCCGCAGGAAATGGCAGAAGCCGCGCGCTACAACGTCGCGCGCGGCGCGCAGATCATCGACATCAACATGGGTTGCCCGGCGAAGAAGGTGTGCCGCAGGGCGGCAGGCTCCGCGCTGCTCGCCGATGAAGCGCTCGTGCAATCGATTCTAAATGCCGTGGTCGCGGCGGTGGACGTGCCGGTCACACTGAAAATACGCACTGGCTCCGCGCCCGCCAACCGCAACGGCACTACGATCGCCCGCATCGCCGAAGATGCAGGAGTCGCAGCGCTGGCAGTGCACGGTCGCACCCGCGCGTGCGCGTTCAACGGGCAGGCGGAATACGACACCATCGCCGCGATCGTCGCGAGTGTCGGCATTCCGGTGTTCGCCAACGGCGACATCGATTCTCCCGAAAAAGCTGCCGCCGTCATCGCGCACACCGGCGCTGCCGGCGTGATGATCGGCAGGGCGGCCCAGGGCAGGCCCTGGTTGTGCGGGCAGATCGCGACGCATCTGGACACCGGCGTGACGCCTGCAGCACCTGACTTCCATCAGCAGCGGGACGTACTCCTGCGCCACACCACGCAGCTGCACCAGTTTTACGGCGACTTCATGGGCGTGCGTATCGCACGCAAGCATGTGAGTTGGTACCTGGGCGCCAGAGCCGATGCGTTAGAACAACGCAGGCTATTCAATCGTCTTGCACATCCCCAGGAGCAGCTACACTTCATCCACCAGCTGTCAGAAATCGAATTCGATAAGGAACTCGCAGCATGATCAGGGCAGAATCCCTACACGCCTCCACAACAGAGCTCACTGCAGCCAACGATGTCGCCATTCCCGCAGTGCCGGCAACGCGCAATCTGCGCGACGCCGTGACCACTGCGGTGCGCAATTACCTGGAAGAACTGGACGGGCAGTTGTCCAGCGACGTCTACCAGATGGTGCTCGCGGAAGTCGAAGCGCCGTTGCTGGCGGAGATCATGGCCTACACGCGCAACAACCAGACGCGCGCGTCCATCATGCTGGGCCTGAACCGCGGCACGCTGCGCAAGAAACTCAAACAGTACAAACTGATTTCCGAACGCGATTAGGACAAGGATTACACGATGACTAACAGTGATCTCGTGAAGATCAAACGTGCCCTGATCAGCGTCTCCGACAAAGCGGGTATTGCAGAATTCGCCCGCGCGCTGCGCGACATGGGCGTGGAACTGCTGTCCACCGGCGGCACCTACCGCCTGCTGCAGGAGGCAGGACTGGACGTCACCGAAGTGGCGGATTACACCGGCTTCCCGGAAATGATGGACGGCCGCGTCAAGACGCTGCACCCGAAAGTGCACGGCGGCATCCTGGGCCGCAGGGGGCAGGACGACAGCGTGATGGCGGCGCACGGAATTGCGCCCATCGACATGGTCGTGGTGAACCTCTACCCGTTTGCCGCAACGGTCGCCAAACCCGATTGCACGCTCGAAGATGCTATCGAGAATATCGACATCGGCGGCCCCACGATGGTGCGCGCGGCCGCCAAGAACCACCGTTACGTGAACATCGTCGTGAACGCCAGCGATTACGCCGACATCCTCACCGAGATGCGCGCCAATGCGGGCAGCACATCGCTGGCCACGCCCTTCAACCTGGCGATCCAAGCCTACGAACACACCGCTGCCTACGACGGCGCCATCGCCAATCACTTCGGCACGCTGGTGCCCGGCGGCTCAGCGCATTTTCCCCGCACCTTCAACACGCAGTTCCACAAGGTGCAGGAGATGCGCTACGGCGAGAATCCACACCAATCAGCCGCATTTTACGTCGAAGCTCACCCTGCTGAAGCGGGCATCGCGACAGCCAGGCAGATACAGGGCAAGGAATTGTCCTACAACAACGTGGCCGATACGGACGCGGCGCTGGAGTGCGTGAAGAACTTCGAGCAACCGGCGTGCGTGATCGTCAAACACGCCAATCCGTGCGGTGTTGCCATTGCGGATACGATCGGCAAGGCCTACGACCTCGCGTTTGCCACGGACACCGAATCCGCGTTTGGCGGCATTATTGCGTTCAACCGCGAACTGGACGCGGCGACGGCCGCCAGCATCGTCGAGCGACAGTTCGTGGAAGTGATCATCGCGCCCAGCGTCAGCGCCGAGGCTATCGCATTGGTAGCCGAGAAGAAGAATGTGCGCCTGCTCGCCTGCGGAACATGGTCCGCGCCCGGACCCGCCCTCGACTACAAGCGCGTCAATGGCGGCTTGCTGGTGCAGGATCGCGATCTCGGCATGATTACGCGCGCCGACCTGCGCGTGGTCAGCAAACTGCAGCCCACGGAACAGCAGTGGCAGGACTTGTTGTTTGCCTGGAAGGTCGCCAAGTTCGTCAAATCCAACGCCATCGTCTACGCCAGCAACGGCCAGACGGTGGGTGTCGGCGCCGGCCAGATGAGCCGCATCAACTCCGCGCGCATCGCCGCCATCAAGGCCGAGCACGCCGGACTCCCTGTTCGCGGCTCTGTGATGGCCTCCGATGCGTTCTTTCCGTTTCGCGATGGCATCGACAGCGCCGGTGCCGCCGGCATCGCAGCCGTAATCCAACCGGGTGGCTCGATACGCGACGACGAGGTGATCGCCGCTGCGGATGAACACGGCATGGCGATGGTGTTCACCGGCATGCGCCACTTCAGACACTAGGAAACACAAATGAATGTTTTAATCATCGGCAGCGGCGGGCGCGAGCACGCACTGGCGTGGAAAGCTGCCCAATCGGCGGGCGTCGAGACGGTATTCGTCGCGCCCGGCAATGCCGGCACCGAGCGGGAAGCCGGGCTTCAGAACGTCGCGATCGACGCGATGGATTTCGCGGCACTGGCGGATTTTGCAGCCAGCCATGACGTCGGCCTGACCATCGTCGGCCCCGAGACCCCGCTGGTCGCCGGCGTGGTCGACTACTTCCAGGCGCGCGGGCTGCGCTGCTTCGGGCCGAGCAAGGGCGCGGCACAACTGGAAGGCTCCAAGGCCTTCACCAAGGATTTCCTCGCCCGGCACAATATTCCTACCGGCGCATACGCGAATTTTACCGAGCTTGAACCCGCACTGGCCTACCTGCGAAAGCAGGGCGCACCGATTGTCGTCAAGGCGGACGGCCTGGCGGCGGGCAAGGGTGTGATCGTCGCGGAAACACTGGCGCAGGCAGAAGAGGCAGTCACCGACATGCTGGCCGGGAATGCCTTTGGCGAGGCTGGCTGCCGCGTGGTCATCGAGGAATTCCTGCCCGGCGAGGAAGCCAGTTTCATCGTGATGGTGGATGGAAAACATGTGCTGGCGATGGCGACCAGCCAGGATCACAAGCGCATCGGCGACGGCGATACCGGTCCCAACACCGGCGGCATGGGCGCCTACTCCCCCGCTCCGGTCGTGGACGCGGCGGTACACCAGCGCGTCATGGAGCAGGTCATCCTGCCGACCGTGGCCGGCATGGCGGCAGAAGGTAATGACTACACCGGGTTTCTCTACGCCGGCCTGATGATAGACGCTGCCGGCCAGCCCCGCGTGATCGAATACAACTGCCGCTTCGGCGACCCGGAAACCCAGCCCATCATGATGCGCCTGCAGTCCGACCTGGTGGCCCTGTGCAACAGCGCGCTCGACGGCACGCTGGACCAGGCGCAAGCAAAATGGGATGAGCGCTGCGCCATCGGCGTGGTGCTGGCCGCCGGCGGCTACCCGGGCGACTACGCCAAAGGGACACCCATTCACGGGCTGGATACGGCCCAACCCGACACCATCAAGGTGTTCCATGCCGGCACCGCGCGCGCCGGCGACGACATCGTCACCAGCGGCGGTCGCGTGTTGTGCGTCACGGCGCTCGGCAGCGACATTGCCAGCGCGCAGCGCAGCTGCTACGAAGCGGCCGACAAGATCAGCTGGGAGGGCATGACACTGCGCCGCGACATTGGTTGGCGCGCAATAGCGCGCTATAGTTAGGGCGACACTGTCCAATCCGGACCAGCCCAACCAGTCCAGAACAGCTCCCGCACGGGTAACCACCATGCACAAACGCCGCCTCTCCCTGCTCGATAAACTCATCAGCGAAGCCGATGCGGTGATGAAAACCATCACCAACCGCGGCCACCGCGCGCACCGCCCGTCACCCTCACAGGGCCATACCGACTCAGAGCTCTCACCCTCAAAACGCAAGCACGTTGCCGGCCTGATGCGGATCAACCACACCGGCGAGGTCTGCGCGCAGGCGCTCTACCAGGGCCAGGCCCTGACGGCCAAATTGCCAACCGTGCGCAAGAATATGCAGCGCGCCGCCCAGGAGGAAATCGATCATCTGGTGTGGTGCGAGGAGCGACTGCGCGAACTGGGCAGCCACACCAGCTACCTGAATCCAGCCTGGTACGGCATGTCTTTCGCACTCGGCGCTATCGCCGGCGCCATCAGCGACAAGGTCAGCCTGGGTTTTGTCGCGGCGACGGAGGAGCAGGTGTGCAACCACCTGCGCGATCACCTGAAGCAGTTGCCCGATGAGGATCGCAAGTCGCAATTGATCCTGCAGCAGATGCTGGTGGACGAGCAGCGCCACGGTGAGAGTGCGCTGCAGGCGGGCGGTAGCGACTTTCCAATCAAGGTGAAAGATGCGATGACTACGGTGTCGCGGTTTATGACCGGCGCCAGTTATCGGATCTGACGCGTTTTTTTGCACTGTGGCGGGATTGGCGATAGTGGAGCACGGTATTGCCTTGCTGTCGTCGGCCTCGGGAATCGAGAGCAGACACATCGTCGCGCGGTCGTCGGCCTGGAATCTCGAGACGAGACTGCTCGGCTCGGAGTCGGACAGGTCGTCGGCCTCGGTAGCTTGAAGGGGTCGATCGCTCAGAAGGCTGAGATATTCGCGCTCGACCCCTTCAATCTGCCGAGGCCTGATATCTCGAGAGAGTCTGGGGCGGTTGTTTCTTTCTGAATTACGGGCGATCTAGTTGGCTGCGGGTCTGCGGCATAGCCTGTGAGCGAATATCTTAGCCTTCTGAGCGAACAGGTTATGCCGCAGACCCGCAGCCAACGGGCAGGAAACTGCAGCTATACAAGCGCTATCAATGCGAACTTCGTTTAGGCAAAAACCGGTTCAGGACACAGTGTTCCCTGATAGCGCGAGTGCCGCCATAGACGCGCAACCACATCGCAGCCACATCGCAACTACGGCGCAGCAGCGAACTCAACGATCTCGTAGCTGTGCGTGATTGCCACACCCGCGGCGCCCAGCATGATCGACGCGGAGCAATATTTTTCCGCTGAGAGTTCCACCGCGCGCTTTACCTGGCTGTCCTTGAGGCCAACGCCGGTGACGACAAAATGCATATTGATGCGGGTAAATACCGCTGGCACCGCGTCGGCGCGCTCCGCGTCCATCTCGACACGGCAGTCGACCACCTGCTGGCGCGCTTTCTTCAGCATGCTGAGCACGTCATAGATGGAACATCCGCCCGTTCCCAGCAGCAACATCTCCATGGGCCTGACCCCCAGGTTGCGGCCACCCAGATCTTCGGGACCATCCATCACGACAGCGTGACCGCTGCCGGATTCGCCGACAAACAGCGCGCCATCCGTCCACTTCACGGTCGCTTTCATTAATCGGTTGCTCCTCTTGCCCAAAAAGCGCCGCAGCTTAGCACAACAAGTTACATTTTACTTAGGCAGCGATCAGGTTAGTATGTATGAAAATAACTTCAACCAAAGGAGGTTAGACCCTTGCTCAAGCCACAGATAATCAAGAGCCTTCCCAACGTGGAAAATTTCCTGCGACATTGTCAGCGCAAGGATTTCAGGGCCAAAAGTGTCGTACTGAAGCAAGGAGAGCAGAGCAATTCACTCTGCCTCATTCTCGATGGATCTGTTTCGGTAATGGTGGAAGATGAATCCGAACCGGGGCATATGCTGGTGGTAGCCTATCTGAATCCCGGCGATTTTGTCGGGGAAATGGGGCTGTTCGATAACGATTCGCCGGTGCGCAGCGCGATGGTGGTCGCCAAAACCCAGTGCGAGGTTGCGGAAATCACCTACGAGCGCTTCCACCAGATTCGCAATCAGTTCCCCGACATCCTCTATGCCGTGTCCAGGCAGTTGGGCGCGCGCTTGCGCCAGACCACGCGCAAATTGAGCGATCTGGCGTTTGTCGATGTTTCCGGACGTATCGCGCACACCCTGCTGGACCTGTGCCGGGAACCGGATGCGATGACACACCCGGATGGCATGCAGATCAAGATCACGCGCCAGGAGCTGGGCAAGATCGTCGGTTGCTCGCGCGAAATGGCCGGGCGCGTGCTCAAGAGCCTGGAGCAGGATGGGCTGGTGTCGGTGTCTGGTAAGACTATGGTGGTTTACGGGACGCGGTAGTTTTAGGCGGACCTACTTGGGTTCATTGAAGAGTCCGGTTTAGTGAGTTGATGGGGTTGGCGGTATTGAGCCAGCTGGCGGATTGGGGGTTGGGTGGGTGCAAGTCGCCCGCTTCCCCGATACTCGCGAACGACTTAACCACCCACCGCCCAAACCCTTCTTCCGTGCCATCGAACGAATCATCCTTCTGCCAGTGTCGGGATCGAGGCTCTGGTAGTGACAGCGTAATCGTTCGCGAGTATCGGGGAAGCGAGCGATTACGCTGTCACTACCGGAGCCGCTCGCTGGAATGAACACCAGAATTCTTGATCGATGCACTCCCAGTCAACAACCAGCTGAAAACCTACAACTCGCCGACTACTGATCAGATACTCACAGCCCAATCACGCTACACCGCTGGGCCAGTCAGAAAAACAACTCCCGCAATTTCTCCCCAGGCTCATCAGCCCGCATAAACGCCTCGCCCACCAGAAACGCCAGCACATTCGCATCGCGCATCAGCGCCACATCGGCGGCCGTGTGAATGCCGCTTTCCGTCACCACCAGCCGATCACCGGGTATGTATGGCAGCAAATCCAGCGTCGTCGCCAACCGGGTATCAAAGTTGTGCAGGTCCCGATTGTTGATGCCGATCAGCGGCGTGGGCAGTTCGAGAGCGCGCTCCAGTTCGGCGCGGTCGTGCACTTCCACCAGCACATCCACGCCCACATCCATCGCTGTCTGCATCAGTTCGCGCATCTGCTCGTCAGCGAGGGCTGCAACTATTAATAGCACCGCATCGGCACCGATCGCTCGCGCCTCCACCACCTGGTAGGGATCGACGGTAAAGTCCTTGCGCAATACCGGCAGGTCACAGGCTGCCCGGGCCTGTTGGAGATAGGCGTCGCTCCCCTGGAAGAAGTCCTGGTCGGTCAGCACGGAGAGGCAGGCGGCGCCGCCCTGTTGATAGCTCTTTGCGATCTGCGCGGGATTAAAATCCGCGCGAATCACGCCCTTGCTCGGAGAGGCTTTCTTGACCTCCGCGATCACGGCGGGCTCACCGGCGGCGGTGCGCTGCCGCAGGGCGGCGCAGAATCCGCGCGGAGCGCCCTGTTCGCTGATGCGACTTTCGAGACTGGCCAGCGACTGCGCGGCGCGGCGCTCGGCGACCTCCTCGGCCTTGCGCGCCAGAATCGCGCGCAAAATGGTCGGCGGCTGACGCGACATCCGCTCAGCCCTGCCCGCGCATCAGCTGCGTGAAATCGATAAATTGCTTGAGCTTTTCCTCTGCCAGATGGCTCGCCAGTGCATCCTCTGCCATCGCCACCCCGTCGGCCAGCGTGGCGGCAATGCCGCTGACGTAGATGGTCGCTCCGGCGTTGAGGGCGAGCATCGCCGCGGCTTTTTTCGCCGCCTCGTCATCGGCGCCGGCCAGCGCCCGGCGAATCAGGCTTGCTGATTGGGTCGCACTGCTGACGGACAATCCGTCCAGGCTTTGTGGCTGCAGCGCAAAATCCTCGGGGCAGATGCGATAGCTCTCGATATTGCCATCGCGAAGCTCCGTCACCTGCGTCCCGCCGGCGATGGAAATCTCGTCCAGCCCGTCGTCCGAGTGCACGACCAGGGCGTGTTCTGAACCCAGCATTTTGAGCACCTCGGCCATGGGCTGGCACAAGTGCGCGGAATAGACACCGATCACCTGTCGCTTCACCCCGGCCGGATTAGTGAGCGGCCCCAGGATATTAAAGACTGTGCGCATGCCGAGCTCGCGGCGCGGACCGATGGCGTGGCGCATCGCACTGTGGTGCACCGGCGCAAACATAAACCCCACGCCCACCGCGTCGATCGCACGCGCCACCTCGTCAGGCGTCAGGTCCAGCGGCATACCGAATTCTTCCAGCACATCCGACATACCGCTCGTACTGGAGGCTGCGCGATTACCGTGCTTGGCGACCGTGGCGCCGGACGCGGCCACCACAAAGCAGGCGCCGGTCGAGACGTTGAACAAATTGGCGCCGTCGCCACCCGTCCCGACCAGATCGACGAGATGGGGGCCGCTGACATGGACCGGACTGGCAAGCTCGCGCATCACCTGCGCCGCACCGGCGATCTCCTCAGTGGTCTCCCCTTTGATGCGCAGCGCAATCAGCAGGCCGCCGATCTGTGCGTCCGTGGCATCGCCGCGCATGATCTGGTGCATCACATCCTGCATCTCGATGCGACTGAGATTGCCACCCTCCACTACCCTGACCAGGGCCTGCTGAATATTCATGCCGACTCCCTCTACTGTTCCAGGAAATTGCGCAACAGGTCGTGCCCGTGCGCCGTGAGTATGGATTCCGGATGGAATTGCACGCCCTCCACCGGCATCTGGCGATGTCGCAGGCCCATGATCTCATCGATCTCGCCGGCCTCGGTCTGCGTCCAGGCGGTAATCTCCAGGCAGTCCGGCAGGGTGTCTCGCTCCACCACCAGGCTGTGGTAGCGCGTCGCCTCAAACGGCAGGCTGAGATCGCGAAAAACGCCTTTGCCGTTGTGGTAGATCGCCGAGGTTTTACCGTGCATCACCTTGCGCGCGCGCACCACCCTGCCGCCGAACACCTGGCCGATACTCTGGTGCCCCAGGCAAATGCCCAGCAGCGGCACCACCCCGGCATACTGGCGGATCACCTCCATCGAGATGCCCGCCTCGTTCGGCGTACACGGCCCCGGCGACACCACGATTTTCTCCGGCGCCAGCGCGGCGATATCCGCCACCGTGATCTCGTCATTGCGCACCACGAGTACCTCGGCGCCGAGCTCGCCGGTACTGCACCACGTTGTAGGTGAAGGAGTCGTAGTTATCGATCATCAGCATGCTCACCCTCCCTGCCAGCACCATGGAAGCGGCGCGAAACATCGCGCGCGCCTTGTTGTGCGTCTCTTCCCATTCGAGCGCCGGCACGGAATCCGCCACCACGCCGCCACCGGCCTGCACATAAGGCCTGCCATCCTTGATCACGGCGGTGCGTATCGCGATGGCGGTGTCCATGTCGCCCGCCCAGGCAATATAGCCCACCGCGCCGCCATAGACGCCGCGCTTGACGGCTCCAGCTCGTCGATGATTTCCATCGCGCGGATCTTCGGCGCGCCGCTCAGGGTGCCCGCCGGCAGCGTGGCCCGCAGCACATCGAAGCCGACTTGCCGGGTTTCAACTTCCCGATCACGTTGGACGATGTGCATCAGCATGCGAGTAGCGCTCGACGATCATGGAGTCCGTCAGCTGCACCGAGCCGGTTTGCGCGATGCGGCCCCACGTCGTTGCGCCCCAGGTCGATCAGCATCAGGTGCTCGGCGATTTCCTCGGGTCCGCGAGGAGTTCCGCCTCCATGGCCTTGTCCTCCTCCTCGGTATGCCCGCGCCCCCGCCGGGTACCCGGCGATGGGCCGTCACCGGTCACCACGCCTTTTTCAGCCTGGCCAGGATTTCCGGGGAGGAGCCGACGATGTGGAAATCTTCCATGTCCAGGAAGAACATGTAGGGCGAGGGGTTCAGGTTGCGCAGCGCGCGATACAGGTTCAGTGGCGGCGCGTCGAACGGGATGCTCATACGCTGTGACGGCACCACCTGCATGACATCACCGGCCAGCACGTACTCCTTGACCTTCTCCACACTGGCCTCGTACATCGCCTGCGTGAAGTCCGACTCGGCCTGCTCTTCCAGCGCCGCGCTGTTGGCCGCCGCCAGCACCACCTCCGGCAGTGGCCGCATGGGCTCACGCAGCCGCGCCACCAGCACCGACAGACGCTCCTCGGCCAACTCCAGCGCATTCTCCAGCGCAGCGTCTGCGTTGACGATCAGGCGAATGATGCCCGCCAGATTGTCGAACACGAGCACTTCCTCGGACACCATCAGCAGGATATCCGGCGTTCCCAGCCGATCCCGGTGGCGTACCCGCCAACAGGCGCGGCTCCACATAGCGCACGGTGTCGTAGCCAAGCAGCCCACCAGTCCGCCGTGGAACACGGGTAGATCGCGCGCGGCGCACTGCGATAACGCTGTTGGAAAGCCTCGGCGAATGCGAGTGGATCAGCGACCTCCTCGCTCTCTCAATACACCATCGACCCAGACTTCCACACGCTGGCCGAAGGCCTTCAGCAGCGTGGACAGGGCAGCCCGATGATGGAATAACGGCCCCATTTCTCACCGCCCTGCACCGATTCAAAGAAATACGAATGACGGGCCTTCGGCCAGTTTGCGATACACGCTGAGGGGTTTCGAGATCCGCCAACACTTCGCGGCTGACGGAATGCGGTTGTAATCTTGTTGCTGCAAGCGCAGCAAATCCTGCTGTTTCATGGGATGTCCTCGAAGAACTAAGTGCGTAATACAGTCGTGAAAAAAAGCCCTGGCTACCATCGCCAGCGGTGACCTCACGCATCGACAGCAGGCCGATGCTCTTACGCAGTGCTGTTTTCACAGCGTTCTCCAGGAATTGGGGCTGCCTATTTTACATATCGACGGGCTGTTGGCAACGCGTCGCGGGGTGGCAATGTTGTGAATTCTGGTTACTTCGTTGATGACGCTTATTGGTCGGGCTGGATAGAACCGCTTCGTTGTCGGTACAGGTCTATCGGCTTTGGTTAACGCCGCTTCGTTGTCGGCGTTGGTCTCCCGGCAGCCTGTCCGCTCAAAAGCTCATTCGCTCGGCAGGCTGCCGGGAGACCAACGCCTTGCATCGGGTTAAGGCAAGAGCCGTTATAATGTTGAGGCTACAAGATACTTGAGTTTGCGTTGCGAAGGTGGGGTGGCCTGAAGAGCGAATGAGCTTTTTGAGCGAACAGGTCACCCCACCCCTTCGCAACGCAAGCCGCACCGGGACAAAGGCTGTTGAAGCGCTCGGGTCTGCTGCGGAGCTGGTGCTTGCCTGCGGTGGGCGGGATGGCCTGAAGAGCGAATGAGCTTTGAGCGAACGGCTATCCGCCCCGCAGCAAGCACCGGGAAGCGGAAAGACCCACACGCAAAAATCTATCGAATTAAACCGCAACCTTCGCCAACTCCGCCCGCATCTGCTCAATCACCACCGCATAATCCGGCTGATTAAAGATCGCCGACCCGGCCAACGAACGTATCCGCCCCGGCCGCAGCGATCTCGGCGATGTTCTTCGGCGTAACCCCCGCCGTCAATTTCGAGGCGAATATCCAGCCCCGATGCGTCAATCATCGCGCGCGCCTCGCGCAACTTGCCCAACGTGCCGGGAATAAAGGACGGGCCGCCAAACCCCGGGTTGACCGACATCAGCAACACCATGTCCACCTTGTCCAGCACATAGCGCAGCGTCCAGCCCGACATGCGGGTTGAACACCAGGCCCGCCTTGCAGCCGGCGTCGCGGATCAGTTGCGGGAGCGATCAACGTGGATGGAAGCATCGGGATGGAACGTGATATAGCTGGCGCCGGCCTCGGCAAAATCGCCAATCAGCGCATCGACCGGGCTCACCATCAGGTGCACGTCGATATCCGCAGTGATGCCGTACTTGCGCAGGGCCTTGCACACCATCGGCCCGATGGTCAGGTTCGGCACGTAGTGGTTGTCCATCACATCGAAATGGACAATGTCGGCCCCGGCGGCGAGCACCGCATCCACCTCTGCACCCAGGCGCGCGAAATCGGCAGAGAGAATGGACGGGGCGATCAGGTAGTTGGCCATGGTGGACTCCGGGCAGGGTGCGATTTGGAATGTGCAATATGCTGTGAGCAGGGCGCTATTCTAGCGAGTAAACGGCGTCGGCACACCGGTAACGGGGGCAGCGGGAAAAGAGGACGCGGGGCGGCGGCGACGATGGACAGCCTGCATGGCGGAGTGTCAGGCCCGTGCGCTGATCGCGATGTCGAGCGCGCGCAGGCGCTCGCGGGAGTACCCACGTCCGCCATTCACCGGCATAGCGTTCGCCAACCAGGCGGCCCCTGCGAGATTGCTGCATCCAGCAGGGGCCGCAGGGCCAATTTGCCAGGCGCGATGCCGGCAAAAAGCCGGGCGTAGAGGCCAACGCCACTGTAGGTCCAGCCATTGCGCCCGCCGCCAGCACCCGGATCCTGTCGTTGCTATCGAGCGCGAAATCGCCGGCGGGGTGTTGCGGCGGGTTGCCGACCATCACGAGATGGGCGCTTTCGTCGGCTTGCAGCGCGTACGTCGCCAGGCGTGCGAACGGGTAATCGGTCCAGACATCGCCGTTCACAACAAGGAATGGCGCCTCCCCCAACACAGGGAAGCGCCGCATAATCGCCGGCGGTTTCCAGCGGCGCGGCCTCGGAGCAGGTAAACGATGTCGACGCCCCAGGCGTTGCCATCGCCGCAGTAGGCCTCGATCTGCCCGGCGAGGTGACACGTTGATCACCAGCTCCCGCGAGTCCGCCGCCGCCAGCCGCCGGATATGGTGCTCGATCAGCGGGAT